>NZ_JBEGHY010000023.1:0-1351604 GCF_040676435.1 Paenibacillus sp. LPE1-1-1.1 | reverse complement strand
CGATACATTGATTACTATAATCACAAACGCATCAAGTCAAAATTAAAAGGCATGAGCCCGGTACAATACCGAACTCATGCCCAACAGGTTGCATAAAAATATTGTCTAACTTTAAGGGGTCACTTCACACGGGCCCTGCTTTTTTATTTTTTGCCGGCGGTCGGGCTGCTAATCGCAATAACTCGACAACAAAAAAATAACAGCAAGCGAAGCGCAGAGGCATTCACTTTCTGTTATCTTTTAATCGGTTATTATAGCATCCGGGCTTATGCATTAAACGGAAGCCTGTACGTTCGAATTTCTTGTAAAGGATGAAGGAAGCAGTGAATAGACGTTTTGGAGCATAAGCAGTTTAGGGCTTAGCTTGAATTTTGAACCCGAAAAGGTGCAACGGTCATAATTGAATAGGAGCGACTCGATATGGATGGTGCAGTCTGTAAAGGAGCAGCCGATATAATGAGAGCCGTCGAAGTAAACATCCTCGTTTTTAAATGCTTTGTTCATAATGTATTCCATATCTCTTTTCCCCCTAGTAGTAAATGTCATTCTATTAAATAATAATATGCAGCTTAGTAATATCTAATGTCTATAACCGCTTTTCCGCCGAATGAAACAATAGATTGATAGCTTCGATCAGGAAAAAATGTCGGAGAGGCTGTTGCGGGGCTGTCCTTTCGGCTCCATCGCGCCCATGTGCCGGAAAGCTAAAGCCAGCTTCAATTGCAGGAGCTGATCCGTATTTTTGAGATCCAGGCGAAGCAGGTCACTGATTTTCTCCATGCGGTAAATGACGGTATTGCGATGAATAAATAGTTCCTTAGCGGTGTCATTGATTTGTCCATGATGCGCAAAATACGTTTCGAGCGTTCTGAGCATTTCCGCGGCATATTCTTCCTCCTTTTGCAGGAGCGGCCGCAAAATGTGCCCGCCGAATTTGGATCTTATTTCCGGCGGAATATGCCGCAATAAATAGGCGAACTCCAGATCCGGAAAAAAGATGACCGGCATTTCGAAGGCTAGCAGCTCGCTGATCCGCTGCGCTTCCACGCATTCCCGATAGCCCTCTAACAGCTCATCCGCGCCATGCTTGACTCTGCTGACATAGCAGCTTGTTTTTTCCGAGGCCGAATACATGGAAATGATGATTTCGCCAAAGGCTTGCGCGGTTTGCCGTGTTGGCGTAAGATTCTTGGCCGTTTCTTCGGATAAGGCGAATAAGCTGAGCAGACGGTCTGCGACATAAAAGTGGAGGGATTCGATATCTGCTGCGTTTGGATGCTCGCGAAGGCGTCCATGAAGATCGCGCAGCATTTTGGATCGCCGATCCATGTCTCCTTTATGTATGCTCAAGTCCGCTGTGATACAAAGGTATGCTCCCTCAAAAATAGGGCTGCCCATACCGATTGCTGCTTCAGCAAGGGTATGCTCCGCTGCTCTTCCTTCAACAATTAGCTCTATCGTTTTCCCAAGGCGATTGCCCGCCGCCGCATATTCCTGATCCTGTATTTGCTCCAGATGGTAGGAGAGAATGACGGCTGCTTGATGGAAAAGCCCTTCCTTCTCATAGGCCTCCGGCAAGTTAGCGGAGCTGACGATTAGAAAACCGTATGTTTTCCCGCTCTTCAGCAGTGGAATACGGGATAAAGTAACGCGGCCCATCTTTACCGGTTTATCGCCGGCTTCCCACAGCCGCTTCCCGAGCAGCTCCTCCTCCGTGCATACCGTCGTATTATGAAGCAGCTGACCGCTGCTTCCGACAATAGCGATGTCATGTTCCAGAATGGAGGATACCGACGGAAAGTACTGCGTATACTCATCGGCCCTCATTGCAAAGTCGACAAGTTTCTTTTGCGTTTCGAGCAGATCATTTAAACGCTTTGTGCTTCGTTTAAATTCATTTTGGAACAGGGCGGTGATTTGCTCAGAGAATGTGAATTCGAAAGGCAGCTCGATGAGCGGAAGATTCAAACGGTCGGCTTCCCGAAGCGCGACCTCCGGGATTTCGCTCCAATACCGTCCGAGCTTTATCCCAAGCCCGGCTGAATTTCTCTCATGCAGCTTTTGCAGCAAAAGGACAAACTCTTCGGGTGAATCCTTGATGGCATAAGCGGTTGTTAGAAGGAGCTCACCCTCTTTCATCCAATTGATAATATCCGGGGCATCCATCAGATTGATTGCGCTGATGATTCGGGAAATCCCCCCGCCGCCAGCCACGAGCTTGCCTTCCGATAAGGGAAATACATGAAGCGCCTCTTTGACGGATAATTCCATTCCCCACCTCACCTGCTCCGTTATCGTTTTAATCCCGCCATTGTGTATAACTCTAATCACTAAACAATGGCTTTTCAGATAAAACAGTATTGCTAAGGTATTTGTATGTTAGATAATATAACACAAAATAATTGATTTTTGTTAAATTTCCAAAAAGAATGCATTTTCATTGTTTTTTCAACCGAACTTATGTCATATATGTTTACATGAAAGCAAGCAGCGCTTATGATTGGAATCACTTCACAACGAATTCGCGAATGAATAAAAGAAGAGGGGAAGAGATCAAAATGCAGCTAGCCCATAACGGCGCTTCTCAAATCGCACTAGAGCGGAATTCAGGGTCGATGCTTACGCTAAGGGATGTCGGCAAGGTATATCCAAACGGTACAGCTGCCGTGCAGCATGCCAACTTGGAAGTGAATGAAGGAGAGTTTCTATGTTTCGTTGGACCATCTGGCTGCGGGAAATCGACGGTTTTTAATATGATTGCCGGCCTGACGGCGCCAACCTCGGGGGAAATGACAGTCTTAGGGACCTCCGCAAAGGAGGCTCGCAAACAAAATGAAATCGCCTTTGTGTTTCAGGAGCATACCTTGCTGCCATGGGCAAAGCTTATCGATAATGTGACGCTGCCGCTAACGCTGCGAGGCGTTCCGAAGAAAGAACGGATAGCGGAAGGCGAACGCGTTTTGGAGCTGGTCGGTTTAAAGGATTACGTGAAGGTGCTGCCCAGAGAGCTTTCCGGCGGGATGAAAATGAGGGTATCGATAGCGCGTGCGCTTATTTCAAGGCCGAAGCTGCTCCTCATGGACGAGCCGTTTGGCGCATTAGATGAAATCACGCGTCAAACGCTGCAGGATGAGCTGCTGCATATTTGGCAGCAGGATCCAAAGATGTCCGTTTTGTTTATTACGCACAATGTGTTCGAAGCCGTGTTTTTGTCTACCCGCGTGGTGGTCATGACCCCGCGGCCAGGGAAAATTTCCGATGTCATCGACATACCCGTTGGTTTTCCGAGAGACGAGGAATTTCGGACACGGCCCGAATTTGGCGAGTATGTTCGCACAATTTCTGGTGTGCTAAAGCATTAACAGCAGGAAGGCGAAAGGGGACAGGAACGATGATGGATAAAATGGCGGTTAACCCTTCAACGAGCTCTGCCGTAACGGCTAATCCGGGCATGTTGAAGAGTGTATTCGCAAAAGGTCTAAACCGGGCGAGCAGGATGGCCAAGCAAATGATCCCGCCGCTTATCGTGTTTATTCTGTTTGCGGGAGGCTGGGAGCTGATCGTACGTTTAGTTGGCACACCGCCGTATATTTTGCCGAAGCCATCCGATATTTTGGAGTCGGCCGTGCATAATTGGTCCAATCTGGTAACCTCCGTGACGACCACGATCGTCGAAGCATTAATCGGCTTTGCGCTGAGCGTTGTGCTTGGCGTCGCGGTTGCCATTGTTTTGGCCTTGTCCAAAACGGTCGAGAAAAGCGTATATCCATATGCGATTATTCTCCAGACCATCCCCGTTGTCGCAGTCGCTCCGATCATCGTTATTTGGTTCGGCGCCGGAATCAACGCCATCGTTATTATTTCTTTCTTAATCAGCTTTTTCCCGATTCTATCCAATACGCTCATCGGACTTAACTCCACGGACCAGAACATGAAAAATTTGTTCTACCTCTATAATGCAGGGAAGCTGCAGACCATTTGGAGATTGCGGTTTCCCGCAGCTCTGCCTTACTTGATGGCGGGTCTTAAAATATCCTGTTCCAGTGCGGTGGTTGGTGCCATCGTGGGTGAATATATCGCGGGTATCGGCGGAGGGAAAGGCGGACTGGGTTACGGGATTACGGTTGCAGCGACCCGATTGGAGACGCCCTATCTATTTGCTTGCGGATTAGCGGCATCGCTGCTTGGTATTGCTTTCTTTCTTCTTATAAATTATTTTTCCAACAGACTGCTGCGATCCTGGCATGAATCTGCAATGAAATAAGCAATAAAAAACAAATGATACCGGGGGATGGATGAGATGATGAAGAATACGAAGCTTTGGATGACCGCTTGCTTGATTTTTGCGATGTTGGCCGTTACAGCCTGCGGAAACAACGGGAATGGGAATGTTGCGGCAACCGGCAGTAACGAGGAGGAAGCGGAAGCAGCCGATGCAGGCACAAGCGTAAGGCTGCTTGAAGGATGGTTCTCCAAAGGCGAGGATGGCGGTTATTTCGCGGCATTGCAGCAAAACTATTATAAAGACAGCGGTATTGATATGACCATCCAGCCAGGCGGGCCGGAAGTGTCTGCCATGCAGATGGTCGCATCCGGCAAAGCGGAGTTCGGTATCTCGTACGCTGATGAGATTTTGAAGGCCAGGGAGCAGGGCATTCCGGTGGTGGGCATATTGGCGGGCTTCCAATCGACGCCGCAGGTATTGATTTATCACAAAGGCGAGAAGATTAACGGATTCGAGGATTTGAACGACAAGACGGTATATATCGGAACGGCCGTTCCTTATTGGGAATTCATTAAAAACAAATACAAGCTTTCCAAGGTGCAGGAGATGAAATATACAGGCCAATTGATCAATTTCATCAACAATAAGAATGCCTTGAATCAAGGCTATATTACGAATGAGCCCTACGCTCTCGCACAGCAAGGCATTGATGTGGATGTACTTAAAATCGCGGATTCCGGTTATGCCAATTACGCCGACGTGCTTTTTACGACAGAAGATTACATCAAGGAGCATCCCGAGGTCGTGAAGGCGGTCGTGCAAGCGAGTCAAAAGGGCTGGAGCTACTACTTGGAAAATTACAAAACGGTGAATCCGCTGATTCAGACGTACAATCCCGATATGACGCTTGAAGCGATGGATTACGAAGCCGAGCATCAAAAGGAATTTATTATGACGGATGAGACAGCGGCAAACGGAATCGGGCACATGACCGGCGAGAGATGGGAAGAATTGCTTGAACAAATGCTGGAAGTGAAATTCTTAACGAAAACGCAGGATGTATCCCAAGCTTTTACGACCGAGTTTTTGGCTAAGCCATAAATCCATGCGGAAGAGGAGCGCTTATGATCCCTATCGGAAACAAAAAGAATAATTGGAAGGTGTCCGGGACGAAAGCCGATCTGCGGCGCACGCAGAAGCCGGTTCAATCCCTGGCGATGGAGGCTAAGCCTCAGGAAGTCGTAATTGATTTGGAGCGAACAGCGATTATTATCGTTGATATGCAAAATGATTTCTGTTCCCCTGGAGGCTGGCTTGATTCCATTGGCGTAGACACATCGGTTCTTCTTGGACCTGTAAACCGGCTGAACCGATTGCTGCCCAAGCTCCGTGAAGCAGATGTTCCGGTGCTGTGGCTGAATTGGGGAAACCGGGAGGACCAAATGAATTTGCCCCCATCCGTGCTTCATGTCTATAACAGGGATGGCATAAGCAATGGAATCGGAGCTCCGCTGCCGGGCAGCGGATCAAAGGTTCTGGAGAAAGGGAGCTGGGGATCTGCGCTCGTGGATGAGCTTGAGGCTGGAAATGAAGATATTTATATCGATAAATATCGCATGAGCGGATTTTGGGACACCCCGCTCGATAGTATTTTGCGTAACTTGGACGTACGGACGCTGCTGTTTGCGGGCGTGAATCTGGACCAATGCGTGATGCATACGCTTCAGGATGCCATTTGCCTTGGCTATGACAGCATATTGCTGCAAGATTGCTGCGCAACGAGCTCGCCTGCGTATTGCACGGAAGCTGCCCTCTATAATATACAGCAATGCTACGGCTTTATTGCAGACTCTGATAGGCTGATCGCGGGGATGACGGATAACATAACAGACCAAAAAGCGGCTAATCGCTAGGCTGCAAGAATAGAAGGAGAGATTACGATGTTTCAACGATATGAAGGTGCAGCCTGGCAAACGAGGTTTCTGCCCAGATTAACGAGCAAGCAGATCGAGGAATTGCCGAAGGAAAAAGCGCTTGTCATATTGCCGATCGGAGCGGTCGAGCAGCATGGTCCCCATCTTCCGGTATTTACGGATACGTTAATTGGCGAGGCGACCCTTACGCAGACGCTTGAGCAGGTGAACGCGGAAAAAAATATTTGGCTGCTGCCCCCGATTCCTTATGGCAAGAGCAATGAGCATATCGGCATTCCAGGGACGATGTCCCTGTCGGCGAATACGCTGCACGGCATCATTATGGACTTAGCCAAAAGCGTACTCGCAAGCGGATTCCGCAGGCTGCTGTTGTTCAACACGCACGGCGGGAATGTCGATTTACTCAATACGGTTGCCCGCGAGATTCGAATCGAAACAGGTCTGATGGTCTTCTACTTGATGCCCGGCAGCTTAAATGACGTGACGGATCTCATTGCTCCGGAAGAAATGGAGTTCGGGATTCACGGCGGAGATTACGAGACTTCCATCGTCCTGTCGGTAAAGCCGGATTGGGTTCAGATGGAGCTCGCTCCAAATGAGCTGCCCGATATGTCTAATTATGAGTTCCTGACTTTAGAGGGGAAAATTCGGTTTGCTTGGAAGATGGCCGATATTTCGGCAAGCGGCGTGGCGGGAAATGCGGCTGCGGCAAACGCGGGCAAAGGGCAAGCCATTCAGGAAAGAGTCGCGTATAAGCTTAGCAAGGCGCTGGAGGAGCTGTGCGACTTTGAAATTTCAGAGGTTAGAAAAAGGTGAGCCGACATGCGTGACGGCAAAACCTACTATTAACGAGAGGCTGATGATTTATGATCCCAGGTTTGGTTGCCGGAAATTTCGAAGAGTGTCCCGTTTATAAAATAACAGAGAAAGATACGAATAAGTTTGTGCTGCTATGTGACCGGGAGCAGGTGCCATTCACATCCTTCGTCGAAATTTTCGAACCGGGCGGACGGACGCCGTCGAATGAGCATCGGGAAGCCCATGAATATTTTTATGTGCTAAGGGGCGAGGGGCTGGCGAAGGTCAGTGACTTCACGACAAAGATCAAGCAGGGATCTTTCATCATCGTTCCTCCGGGAAACCATCATGATATTATCAATACGGGCTCAGAGAGGCTTTATTGCTTGACGACAATGATGCCTGATGAGAACTTCTCGGATTTAATTAAATCAGGTCCAAGAGCGAGCTTGGATGAAGGGGACATGGAGGTGCTGAAAGCCCTTCGCGCCGTTTAAACAAGAATGAAACAAGCGTTGAATAAGCGTTGTCCTCTTTTGGCGGCAAGGCTTATTCGATGTTTGCGGTCCATAGGTTTTAATTGACAAACCGATGGCTCCGGTTTACTATTGGTTTGAATTCAAACTAATTTAAGGAGTGAGGCTCCGCATGGGAAAAGAATCCTTTATCACCCGTTTTCCTTGGGAGCAAGAGGACAGCAATACCTTATTGATTAAGCTCGCCTTCATCAACATTCGGCGTGAAATCGAAGGCGCTCTTCGCCCGCTGGGCATGACGCCCCAGCAATCCCAGTCGCTTCATTTGCTTGCGATGAAGCCAGGCGCAATGAATGCCGATTTGGAGAAGCTGCTTTATATCGATAAGTCGAGCGTTACCAGCATCATCAATGGCATGGTGAAGCGCGGGTGGGTCGTCCGCCGCGAGCATGATCAAGATGCTAGAATGAAACGCATTTTCTTGACGGAACAAGGCTTAGAGATGCATCAGCTCTCTACCCGCGCCGTGCAGCAAGCAAAGGATAAATCGAACCAGCTTCTAACAAAGGAAGAAACAGCCGCCCTTCAAGTATTGCTGAAAAAAATAATTAAAGCTTACGAATAGAGGAAGGGGCCGGCGTTTTTTTGTCATTTTGTTTGAATTCAAACGATATACTATTTAAAAGAAGAAAGGATGTTATTGGAGATGGAAGCCGCAGGCGTGAAAAATAATGGCGAGAAGCTCTTGCCTATTTTGGCATTTACGTTAGTTTTCTCGATTATGAATGCTTCGATGTTTAATGTGGTTATGCCTGTCATCAGCAAGGAGTTTGGGATTACGCCCTCGCAGGTGAGCTGGCTCCTAACGGGTTACATGATCGTTTATGCGGTAGGCTCCGTTACATACGGCAAGCTGGCCGACAAATACCGGCTTAAGGATCTGTTAACCTTCGGATTAATTTTCTTTGCGCTGGGCTCAATCGTAGGGCTGACAGCTACCGAATATTGGATGATCGTGCTTGGCCGGATCCTGCAGGCCAGCGGTGCGGCCGTTATTCCGGCCACGGCTATGATTGTTCCCGTGCGTTATTTCTCGCCGGAGAAGCGCGGCAGGGCGCTGGGTACGGTTGCTGCCGGACTTGCGCTCGGCACCGCGCTGGCTCCTATCGTAGCAGGCCTTGTAACGACCTTTGCCAGCTGGCGTTTTCTGTTTTTATTATCGTTGATCCCGCTGCTGGCACTGCCATTCTTTCGGAAATATTTAGATAACCAAAAAGGCAATGCGCAAAAAATAGACTTTTTGGGAGGCATATTGTTAGGCGGTGCAGTCGCATTGTCGCTGCTTGCGATTTCGCTTGGGAAGTGGTTGCTTGCTTTGGGAGGAGCCGTGCTGCTTGTTCTATTCATTATTCGCATCAGAACAGCGGCTGATCCGTTTATCCATCCTAAACTGTTCGGCAATAAAAAATATTCCTTGGGTTTGTTTATTACCTTTCTCGCAACCGCATTAAGCTTCGGCATGCCTTTCGTAACGCCGCAGTTTTTATCCGGATTGAATCATTTGTCTCCTGCCGTCATTGGTCTTGTCATGTTTCCGGCTGCGATTACCTCTGCTTTCCTCGGACGCAAAGGAGGGAAGCTCGCGGATGAGAAGGGGAATTCATTTTTAGTATATGCGGCGATTTCGCTCAGCTTCGTCTGCTTCGTTTTGCTTTCGGTTTTTGTGGGAGCTTCGCCGTATCTGATTCTCTTTCTACTGATTTTCGGCAATACGGGCCAAACCTTTATGCAGATTGCGATGTCCAACACGATTTCCAGAACGCTCTCGAAGGAGCAAATTGGCGTAGGGATGGGATTGATGTCGCTGCTCAATTTTATCTCGGGCGCGATGTCGACAAGCGTGATCGGCAAGCTGCTGGACGCCAAGGATACATCCTTCCATTTGAATCCGGTTGCCATGTATAACGGGGCCTACGTCTACAGCAATATCTTTTTTGCGCTAGCTATTCTGGCGGCCGTTATTGTCTGCATTTATTATTTTTCTTTCAGCGCATTCAGCGGAAAGAGAGGACTGAAAGCAAAGCTCGAAGAACGCAAATCCTCTTCTACAACGGCGTAAAAGAATAAAAACGCTCATGAAGCAAAGCGAAGAGTAATTTTATAAAGGTAAAAGCATAATAAAAAGCATTCTTAGCTAAACGGCTGGAATGCTTTTTTGTGTCTTGACAACTATAACTGTATCATTTAGTATTACAGTATTGAAAAAAGTTACAGTTTGTTGATCCATATGCACATAACGGGAGAGATGAAATAAATGAAACCAAATTACTTGCCATTATTCGAAGAAATAAGTTTTAAAAGCGGGGTGCAATTAAAGAACCGTGTCGTCATGGCTCCAATGACGAATTTCTCTTCGAACGAAGACGGAACGGTATCGGATTCCGAGCTTCGTTATTATGAACGCCGTTCGGGCGGCGTAGGGCTAGTCGTAACGGCTTGCGTTTATGTATCGCGGAACGGCAAAGGCTTCCAAGGGGAATTTGGGAGCGACAGCGATGAAATGATTGACAGCTTGCGGCGGTTGGCCTCGTCAATCAAAGAAAAAGGTGCCAAGGCGGTGCTGCAGATTTTCCATGGGGGGAGGGAATGCCCGCCTAATCTCGTGCCTAACGGTGATGTCGTGAGTGCGAGCGCAGTTGCTTCCGAGCAAAACCCGAATGTTGTCCCAAGAGCGCTGTTGGATTCGGAAATCGAAGCAATCATTCGTGATTTTGGCGAAACGACGAGAAGAGCGGTTGCCGCTGGTTTTGACGGCGTTGAAATTCACGGCGCGAACGGTTACCTTGTACAGCAATTTTTCTCTGCTCATTCGAATACGCGTGAAGACCGCTGGGGCGGCAGCATTGATAACCGGCTGCGTTTCCCGCTTGCGGTGGTTGACGAAGTGAAACGTGCCGCTGCGGCCCATGCCAAAGGACCGTTCCTGGTCGGCTACCGCTTTTCTCCTGAAGAAGCGACGACACCGGGGATCACGATGGAGGATACATTCCGGCTCGTCGATGAGCTTGCTAAGAAGGATCTGGACTATCTTCACGTTTCCTTGCAGGAATTCTGGTCTATGCCGAGACGCGGCGCAGATGAGAAGAAATCCCGGATCGAATGGATTCAAGAGCGAGCGGGCCATTTAGTGCCGATTATCGGAGTAGGTTCCATTCAAACGCCTGATGAAGCGGTAAAGGCTCTTGATACAGGTATCCAGCTGATTGCCATCGGCCGGGAATTGATCGTCGAGCCCGACTGGGTTGAAAAGGTCGCAGAGGGAAGAGAATCCGAAATTAAAACAACGCTTAGCAAGGACGATCAAGATCGGTTGGTTGTACCAACGCCGCTCTGGCAGGCCATTATCCATACGCCGGGCTGGTTTCCGATAGGCGATTAATATAAATAAGCGAAAAACAGGCCAGAGCTTGCTCTGGCTTGTTTTTTTTGCGTTTTGAAAGTCTTTTTTTGATGACAGCGCAACCAAATAAAAAGCAGTTGTTTTAGTACTAAAGTTATTGTATCATTAGGAAATAGGTAGGCAACCTAACTAAATGAAATAAGTAGTTTGGCTGCCGATTGGCAATAATAAATAAAAATGTTTAGGAGTGCAGGGCATATGGAGCATTTGACTCAAAAGAAAAAATTAACCATTATGATTGCTCTGATGGCGGCCATGTTCTTCGCTGCGATCAACCAGACGATCGTAAGTACGGCGATGCCGCGGATCATCGCGATTCTGGGCGGCATTGAGTATTACACATGGGTCATTACGATTTACATGCTGACTTCAACGATAGCAACCGTGCTTGTCGGTAAGCTATCCGATATTTATGGACGGAAGCCTTTTCTCTTAGCGGGTATCGTGTTTTTTATCATTGGCGCGTTTCTTTGCGGAACGTCAACAACGGTATTTCAGTTGATCGCATACCGGGGCATTCAAGGCTTAGGCGGCGGTATCCTGATGTCTGCAACGGTTACAGCTGTGGGCGATTTGTTCGCACCGCGCGAGAGAGCGAAATGGACCGGTATCATGATGGCGGTATTTGGTTTCTCCAGCGTGATCGGACCGACGCTCGGCGGTTTTCTAGTCGATCATATCGCATGGAAATGGATTTTCTGGATCTTCCTGCCGCTTGGTCTCGTGGCATTCGGGATGATTTGGTCGATGTTTCCGAAAACGGCAAGAAAGACCACGGAATCGATTGATTATCTCGGCTCTATTTTGCTTACGTTGATGTTGATTTCACTGCTGTTAGGCTTCTCGTGGGCGGGCACCAAGTATGATTGGGACTCTATGCAGATTATCGGCTTGTTAGCGGCTTCTATCATTTTCTTAGTGATTTTGCTGTTTGTGGAACGCAAAGCAAAAAGCCCTGTTTTACCACTGTCCCTGTTTAAAAACAGCATCGTAACGATCTCCAATTCGATTGGATTTCTAATGAACGCGGGGATGATGGGCGCAATGATGTACCTGCCGTTTTTCGTGCAGGGCGTTCTCGGCATTTCGCCTACTAACTCTGGCTTTGTCAACATGCCGATGTCGATCGCAATGATTTTCCTCAGTACGCTGTCGGGACGTTGGATCTCTAAATCAGGTAAATATAAAAGGTTTGCCATCGCTGGGATGCCGTTTATGGTGGTCGGCATGCTTATGATGGCCTTTATGAATAATGTCGGAGTTGCCATTGCAGCGATGATCGTTTTCGGTATCGGACTCGGGATTTCAATGCCGGTATTCACGCTTACGGTTCAAAATGCAGTAGCGCCTACACAGCTTGGCGTGGCAACCGCAACTGCAACCTTGTTCCGTAACTTAGGCGGCACTATCGGTATTGCGGTGATGGGTACGGTCATGAATTCGACGATGTCGAGCAAGCTGGAGGCTGCCGTCAAAGCAGGCCAAGGCCCGGATTTATCGCAGGTAGATCCTGAAACGGCACAGCAGCTCTCGAGCTTCTTGAATCCGCAAATGCTGCTTGACCAACCTAAATTGAAGGAGCTGCATGCTACGCTCCCGGAACAAATTCAGCCTTTATTTACGCATATTATCGAAATGGTGCGCTCTGTATTAAGCGATTCGCTTACCGTTGTATTTCTATTCGGCATGTCTCTCTTGGTCGTAGCATTCGTATTAGTATTTTTCTTGAAAGAAATTCCTTTGCGCTCTTCGAATGATATGAAAGCCAAAGCGGGAACTGAACAAACAGAGCTGATCAAAAAAGAGCCTGCTCTTCAATAATGCTGGAGAGCGGCTCTTATAGAAAGGATTTCACCCGCAGCAGCAGCTGCCGCCGGTGAAATCCTCTTTCTGTATTATAGATCATCTAAATGGTTGACGGATTGGAGATATTGGAATACTTGATTCAGCATTAGGATCAGCTGGTCGGATTGTTCCTTGCCCAACTCGTCAATGATGCCTTTGAAAACCGATTGAAAACGGTCGATCGCCTTGGTGGCAATCTGATCGCCTTTATCTGTTAATGTGATTTCGGTTATTCTGCGGTCTGTTTTATCAGTAGTCCGGATCACGCAGCCAGCGGCTATCAGACTGTTGAGCATTTGCGTTACGGTCGGCGACGTAACCTCCAACCTTTTGCTGATTTCTGTTACCGTTGTGCCCGACTCACCTTTGTCATTGCTTTGTTTGACACATACGAGCATTCTGATTTCACTCGCTTTGAGACCTCCCCACATCGTTTTTTTACGCCAGTCCGCTCTAGCGAAGCGTTGGAATACATCGATGAGATCCGCTACATTATCGTATTTATCTTCGTTCATTCGATTCACCTCGGTGAATATTTTTTATAAATTAATTAGGTAACCAAAGCAATTATAGTAACGATCAGCAGCAGAAGTCAATCCAGTGCGGGAAATGAGGTGCAGCATGAACAACTATACGGTATGGATAGAATTGTATCCCGTTCTGAAAAGCGTTTATAAGAAAATGAGAGCAGAGTGGCATAAGGGCGTGGATTGCGGGTTTTCTGTAAACCAAACTAGAATGCTTCAATATTTGAATCGGGAGAGTCCCATGAAATCAACGGATTTGGCAGAGATGCTGTCGATAACAGCAGGCGGGGTTACGCTCATGGGGGACAAGCTCTTAGAGAGGGGCCTCATTCAACGAATGCGCGGTGACGAGGACAGGCGTGTCGTGCTTCTCGCCATATCGGAAGAAGGGAAGAAATACATCGAATCTTTTGAAGAAAGAGACAATGCTATTATACAATATATGAGCGAGCGCATTTCCGACGAGGACTTGGAGCATCTGAGGCGTATATATAAGCTTCTCGACAACTAGCAAGACATGCGCAGTATACAACACCGCAGGAAGCGGAAGGGGATCACAAAAGCATGGCAATGAATCAAATGCAAAAGATGAAAGAAGTAAAGCAGCAAATTACAAGATTTTTAATGATGTATAAATTTGCCCTGCAAGAGCTGGAAACGAAAATTGATATTTTGAAAGAAGAATTTCAATTGCTGCATGAGTATAATCCGATCGAGCATACGAGCTCGCGCTTGAAATCGCCGAAGAGCATCATTGAAAAAATATACAGGAAGCAAAGCGAGCTTACATTAACCGGCATACGCGAGCAGATTAAGGATATTGCCGGCCTGCGAATCAATTGCTCCTTTATATCCGATATTTATCGCATTAGCGACATGCTGCAAAATCAAAGCGATTTGAAATTGCTTGCGGTCAAGGATTATATCAAGAATCCTAAACCGAACGGCTATCAGAGTCTCCATCTTCTCATCGAGGTGCCGGTGTTTATATCGGACAGACGCGAGAATGTTTGCGTAGAGGTGCAAATACGCACCATTGCAATGGATTTTTGGGCAAGTCTGGAGCACAAGATTTATTATAAATATAAGCATGCGATACCGCCGCACCTCTTGCAAGAATTGAAAGAAGCAGCGGATTCCGCTGCTGCCCTGGATAAGAAAATGGAGCGGTTGCATAACGAGATCGAAGAGATTAAGGAAGAAAGCGAAAATGATATGGGCGATGAGATGATTCGGCTGCTCATGAGCAATGAAAGGGGTTCTTTCCCGACTATGCTGCTTGGGCTATTCGAGGACGGACAAGCAAAAAAATAGTCGTGAACCTTTAAACAGCGACATAAAGTGAAAGTAGCGCGATACATGCTGCCAAGCTTAATGCGTTGTTGAAGGGTGGTCATGGGAAAATGGTCATTTCTAGCTTTCAGGCCTTCATTCAAGTGTTTGGTTTATCGATATCCATGAGCTTAGTGGGCGGACTCATTGGACATTTTGTGAAAAACGGGATTATCGAACTGCCAAAGCTCGTCATTGAATATGATGAGGATGGAATTGCTTTATCATCGAATTGGTTAATCAAATGGATTCAACGCAGCTATTATTTTGCGATTTTCGTCATCGGCTTCAGGAACCATAGCAACGCGAAAAAAAAGATATTTTTCGATCTCGGTTTTTTGGGCGACTTATTGATTGCGATCGGTACGGGCATTTTGGCCAAAACAGCCTTGTCAATGGCGAATACGACGGACAACTTTGCAGTCGTCAGCAGTTCGTTGCTTGCCGGCTATGCAGGCTTATCCTATTTGAAAAGCAAGCAAAACAAAGAATTCGCAGACCTGTTCCCAGAGGAAATGGATGATCCAAATCCGCGAACGCCGCCAAAATAACATGCAAGTTTATTTATATTTTGCGTATAATGACCATAGCTGATAAACCAAAAGCTTATGAATCTGTTCCAGACCAATACATGGTAAGGAGGGTGGAGCACGTGGGGAAAATTACGGTCAAAGTGACCCCTGCGGAAATGCAGGAGCTCAAGAAGCTAGCCGAGATTGTCAAAAACCCTCACCGTCCGATGTCTGACCGCCGGATCGCTAAGACGCAGTACGAGTCGATCATCAACTTTGCGAAGAACAGCAACCGCGGCATCATATCATCCGTTTAACCGAGGCAAATGCTTGAAAGCCGTTCTCTTGCAGAACGGCTTTTTGCTTTTTTTGGGGGGAAATAAAAAGCCGCCCGAACGGTCATAGACCGTTCGGGCGGCTCGATTTGCTCTCCATGCGGAGTTTTGTCTTGTTAAGGCAGTTCAATCGTTACTTCGCGTTTGCTTGCCGCCGAGCGGAGTACGCCGTCGATAATCGCTTGGTTATACAAAATTTCCGCTCCGGGAATCGGTGCCGGGCGATTATCCGTGATGGCGGCCACAAAGTCCCTAACCTTCTCATCGAATAAATTCAAGCCATGGTCGATAACGGGAATGGTAGATTGGATATGTTGGTTTACGACATCATGGTACAGCGTCATGCTGCCCACGCTGCCATCCCACACGCCGCTCCAAGGACCGGTTCCTGCGGGAGTGACCTTGAGGCCGGCGTCTGTTCCAAGAAACATGGTGGCTCCCAGCGAATCCATGTGCATAGCCCAGCTTGTCTTGTAATTCAAAATAATATCGCCTTCCAGGCGAATCATCGCGACGCCAAAATCCTCAACGTCAAAATTTGCGGCTTCGCGGTGGTAAAGCGGATTGGATCCAAAGTGATTCGAGGTGTAAGCCGACACGGTAAGGGGCTTAGGGTAGCCCAGCGCATTAAGCGCCATATCGAGCGAATAGCAGCCAATATCAGCCATGGCGCCTGCTCCCGCAAGCTCTTGGCGGATAAAGGTGCCGCCAGGCATGCCGCGGCGTCTGCCGCCGCCGGTTTCTACAAAATATACCTTGCCCAGCTTGCCCGATTGCACGATCTCTTGTATCAATGACATGTTGGGGTCGTATCTTGGCTGAAAGCCGACCGTAAGCATTTTTCCGCTGCGCTCAGCGGCATCGACCATCTCGATAGACTGCTGCAGGGTGACGGACATCGGCTTCTCCACTAGTACATGCTTGCCTGCGTTTAAAGCGTTTACAGACGTTTCATGGTGAGCGAAGTTCGGCGTGCAAATGCTAACGCCGTCAAGGTCAAGCTCCAGAAGCTTCCGATGGTCCTCGAATGCGACGGCGTCGACTAATCCCTCTTGCTCGATAAAGGCCTGCGCTCTGCCCGGCATGCTGTCTGCGACCGCTACTATCTCAGCATGGAGCGGCATTTTCTTATAAGCTGAAGCATGGGCTCTTGCGATGCCGCCGCTTCCTATAATTCCAATTCGGATCGTTCTCGTCATTGCTTTTCCCTCTTTTCGTTGTGTTGCTTTTACTTTAGCACAGCTCAAAAGGTCGTGAAATGATGAGAAACGGACATGAGCTCTATAAAATTAAGACATCCGCTTGGCCATATGGCCAAGCGGATGATTACACAAATCATATCATTGCTCGGATGGCAGCCGTTGCCGAGAGCTATTGCCTCTCCAATATTCTCCACTGCTCTTCAAGCTCCTGCTTGTTAAAATCAATGCCAATCAATACGAGGTAGGACGGTCCCTGATGAAGGGATTCCGACCATGTAATCTGGTTCCCGGCCAGCTGCAGCAGCATGACGGGCGAATCGGGCAGCAAGCGTACATAGCCCTTGGCGCGAAGCAGGCGGTTTTTGTTTTTCAGCAAAAATTTCTCGATTGCCTTCCGGCTTGGATAGCTTCCCGCCGCGAGCGGCAGCGAAAGCGTCTGCACGCGTGAATAAGATGCGGCTTCGCCATCGCGATGCCCGGAGCTGCTGCCATGCTCACCTGCGTGAGGCACGGTCTTTAAAAGCCGGAAGGAGGAGGAGGCCGCTGCAACGGTCCTTCGTTCCTGCTTCGCGATATCCGCAAGGAGGAGGCCAGAGTCAATCCGGCTATGTGTCGTGGGGATGACAACAGCGGTTGAATTATGTTTGAGAAGCAGCTGATCGATCTTCCTGCGCTTTGGTGTGGATGCGAGATCCGTTTTGTTCAGTACCAGCAAATCAGCGGTTTCGATTTGCCGGCGAAATGTCCGTATTAAAGCCGTATCGGATTCGAAGAAGCTGTTATAATCCAGCACGTTCTCAGCATCGAGAACCGTTACGATTTGCTTTAAACGTACGCTGGCATGGATATTGGGCTCAGTCAGCACATCTGCGATTTCCTCCGGATTTGCCACGCCGGTCAGCTCGATGAAAATAACATCAGGCCTGCTTAAGCACAGGTTTTGAATGCTGGAAGCGAGCTCACTGCGCTTACTGCAGCAGACACAGCCGTCCAACAGCTTCTCAACCTTCGTCTCGGAATATTCCTTCAAAATATGGCCATCAACATCGAGCTGGCCAAGCTCGTTCATAATCACGCCGGTCTGCAAACCGGTTGCTTTGGCTGCTGCTAATAGGCGAAGGAGCAGCGTCGTTTTTCCGCTTCCTAGAAAACCGCTAAGCACGATAACAGGGATTTTCAAATTAAATTCCTCTCCAGTTCCTATAATTTGAACGTGAATTGCCCGGCAATAAATAAGTATATGTAAACTAAGCGTAATGATTACGATTATTTTACGATATCCATGCTCTTACGTAAAGTTAGGAATGGCCGCCTGGGAGTGGAGGAATTCATTAGTCGTCATACCCTTTACAATATACGCGACAGCTTCCGGTATTCTCGCGGTGAAATGCCTTCAAGACGGCGGAAAATCCGGCTGAAGTAGTGAATATCGGAGTAGCCTACGCGGTCCCCGACTGCTTCGACGGACAGGTCCGTTTCGCGCAGCAGCTTCCTTGCTTCTCGGTGTCGAATGGACTGCACATACTCGCTTGGCGGCATGCCGCAGGTTTGTTTGAAAAGTTTTGCCGAGTGGTCGACGCTTAAATTCATGTTTTCCGCGATGCTTGTATTCGTCCATGGAAAAGAAGGCGAAGCTTCAATTCTTTCCATTAGTTCGACTAGCTTTCCTCCGTGCATCGAAGCCGGAGAAAAAGCGCGAATTCGCGGGGAACGCAGCAGCTGGGCAACTATATTCAGCATAAGCGCCTTGCAGACGAGCTCATATCCAAGTTGACGCATCGTAAACTCGTGTACGAGCTGCTCCATCAGCTGAACGCATGCTAGCGGGGGCGTATATACCGGATTTAGGGACAAGGCCGGGAGTCCTTCAACATACGGCTCGCAAGTAAATTTATGAGGCTGGACATCGGATTCGTTTACAACCATATCAGCCTCCGTCTGGATATCGAGCTCGTCAAAGAAATCGAAATGAATCCCCAAAAAACGAGCTTCCGGGGCGGAGGTAATTTCATTTTGGTGATAGACCCCCGAGGGTAAAAAAATAAGCTGGCCGGCGTCTAGCTTATAGCGTTGGCCATGCATTTGCGTAGCCGCTTCGCCTTGGCAGACGTAAAGCAGTTCGAAGTCATAGAGCCGCCGCTGCGGCAGCGCTCCGGTTGGCATGCTTTGAAATTGTGCGTAATGAATGCTCGGCGACCATTCTTGGAACCGGGCTGCGCGCTGCAGCGGAAAGACGGGTTCATTGTTAGTCAAGGGATGGGATCCTCCTAAGATACAGAATGAAATAAAGCACGGAATTGTCCAAAAAATCGCTGTTCCGGCTAAATCATTATTTGATCTAATCGATTATTATATTGGTATTATCACATGCAACTGCAGTCCGTTCAATAGCACGTAATTAGCCAAAAAGGAGTAGGGGGCAATTCCATGAAAAAAGGAATTAACATTTGGTCGTTTAGGGAAGGCACGACGATCGCGGACAGCGTTCGCTTGGCGAAGAAGGCGGGTTTTGACGGCATTGAGCTGTCATTGAACGAAACAGGCGAACTTAGCCTGGCGTCATCCGATCAGGAAGTTCGGAGGATAAAAGAGTTGCTAGCAGAGGCGGAGCTTGAAATTGCCGGTTTGGCGACGGGCTTATATTGGTCATATCCCATGACAAGCGGGAACGAGGCAACGAGAGCGAAAGCCATCGATGTCTGCAAGAAGCAGCTGGAGCTTGCGGCCGCGCTAGGCGTCGATACGATTTTGGTCATTCCCGGCGCGGTGGGCGTTGATTTTATTCCCGGCAGCGAGACGGTCGATTATGAGTACGCTTATGACCGGGCGCTTGAAGCAATCGGGAAATTGGTGCCTCATGCGGAGAGCGCGGGCGTGTCCATCGGCATCGAGAACGTCTGGAACAAATTTCTGCTCTCGCCCCTTGAACTGCGGACATTTATTGATGCGCATGGCTCCAATTATGTGGGCTCGTATTTCGATGTCGGCAATGCGCTGCAAAACGGGTACCCCGAGCACTGGATCCGGATTTTGGGCAGCCGCATCAAGAAGGTTCACTTTAAGGATTACCGGCGCGCTGCAGGCGGCCTGCATGGCTTCGTTGATTTATTGGCGGGCGACGTGAATTATCCAGCCGTTATGGCCGCATTGGAGGCTGTCGGCTACGACAACTATGTAACGGCAGAAATGATCCCGACCTACACGCATCATTCGGAGCAAATCATTTTCAATTCTTCCTTGGCGATGGATGCCATTCTGGGCCGCCGGCAAACCTGATTTTCAGTTTATAGGAGGTAACGTCATGCTAAAGGTTGGTTTAATCGGTTTTGGTTTTATGGGACGCATGCACTTCGATAATTATGTTCGGCTTGCAGCAGAAGGGGCAAAGATGCAGTTGGTTGCCATTTGCGATCTTCTGATCGAAGAACTGAAGGAGGGCAAGGCTTCAGGCAATATCGCGACGGAGCAGGAGGTGTACGATCTCTCGCCTTACCGCTTGTATGACAACATTGAAGCGATGCTGGATAGCGAACAGCTTGATATCGTGAGTATTACGTTGCCTACTTATTTGCATGCGGACTTAGCCTGCTTGCTGCTGGAGAGAGGCATACATGTATTGTGCGAGAAACCTGCGGCAGGCAGCTCGGAGGATGGCTGGCGCATGGCGAATACCGCAAGGAAGACTGGGAAAACCTTAATGATCGGCCAATGCCTGCGATTCTGGCCGGCCTACGAGTATTTGAAGTCCGCGGTCGAAGATGGCCGATACGGTGCGGTTACGGGCGGTTATTTCTTTAGAGGCTCGGGTGCGCCGAAGGGATGGTTTCTCGATGGCAGCAAGAGCGGAGGCTGTCTGCTGGATATGCATATTCATGACGCGGATATGGTCCACTGGCTGTTTGGCAAACCGGATAAAGTATCGGCCATTGCCCGCAACGTCATTCCAGGCAGCGGCTATGATGCGGTATCCACCCATTATATTTACCCCGACGGCAAAGTGCTGAACGCGCAGGCCGACTGGACGCTGGAAGGCGACTACGGCTTCTCGATGACGTACCGCGTCAACTTCGAAGGCGGGAACCTCGTATTTGAAAATGGGCAGCTGAAGGTGAATCCGCAGCATGCGCCTGGCTTTGTCGCCGAATTATCGGAAGACATGGGCTATTACCGCCAAATCAGCTATTTCATCGAATCGGTGCAAAGCGGGAAGCCTGTATTGAAATGCACGCCGGAGAGCGCGGTCGGCACGCTTGAAATCATAGAAGCAGAGCTGCGTTCAGCCGATAACGGCGGTCGGTTTGCAGAGCTTTAGATGATCTTGAATAGAAGAGAAGCTGCGCCTTATTGGCTCAGCTTCTTTTTTTTCATGCGGGAGCATTCAAATTCCATAAAGCTGGCGGTACACGGTAGGCGTCATGCCCTCATGCTCCATAAATCTTTTGTTAAAATAGCTGACGCTCGGATAGCCGGCATCGGCAGCAATTTCGCCAATATTGACTTCCTTCCGCTCGAGAAGCCATTGCTTAGCCATCTGCAGCCGGCTGCGCGTGATGAAGTCCATAGGCGTCATTTCCATCACGCTGCGAAACAATTTGCAAAAATAATAGGGGCTGACGCCGGCTTGCTCAGCCCATTGCTCGAGCACGAAAGGCTGCGCCGCTTCCTGCTGCATGAGCGGAAGCAGCTCTAGAATGCGATTCCCGGAGCTGCTTGCCTTGCTGCCTGAGATCGGCACGGCCTGCTCGACGAATACGCTCAATATCGCATACGTCAGAGCGGAAAGCTTAGTCGGGCGCAGCATGCGGTGCGTCTCGGCCTCGACGAGCAGCTCTTCATGCACCTGGACCCATGCGGCAGGCTGGCGTATCGTCCAAAGCTGGCTTTTGTGAAAACCGCGTTCAATCATATAATCCTGCAAGCCGCTGCCGTAGAAATGCACCCATCTGATATCCCAGGGGTCATCCTTGCTGCTGTAGTAGTGCTGCCTTTGCAGCGGGAAATAGAGTACGGCTTCGCCGGCCTCAAGCGTGTGAACTTTGCCGTCCCACTCCACATAGCCTTTGCCGGAAACGACGTAATGGATATTGAAGTTGTTTAACGAGCCTGCGGTCCGAAGCGTGAAATGGTCGGGATGACTCCAGTAATTGCCGACCGATTCGGGAAAGCAGAAGAAAGGATTGTTTGGCAGCGTAAGTAGATGGCTCTGCCTTTGCATGTCGTTCACCCCGATGACAATATTGTTGTAATGTATAACAAAATAATATCATTTTATTTTTTTGGAATCTACTTTAAACTAGGGGAAAGCGTTAGATATCCGAATGATTCTAATTTCATCACGATAATTTTAAAGACTGCTATGAACGACGGCAGTGACGGTTATCTATGCTTGAAATCGCAATATAGTCATAAAATTTCAATTGAGGTGACGATAGTAATGACGACGAAAAAGCTTAAATGGGGCATCCTGGGATGCGCGGGTATCGCGAAGAGAGCCGTTATTCCCGGCCTTCATCTCTCAACATTAAATGAAGCTGCGGCCATTGCAAGCCGCGACGGGGAGAAGGCGAGAAAGACGGCGGAGGATTTGAACATCCCTGTCGCTTACAGCAGCTACGAGGCTTTGCTGGAAGATGATTCCATCGATGTCGTATACATTCCGCTCCCTAACCATCTGCACCGGGAATGGACGATCCGGGCGGCGGAAGCCGGAAAGCATATTTTATGCGAGAAGCCGCTCGCTTTGACCGAGAAAGAAGCGTATGAGATGGCGGAGGCAGCCGCGAAAGCGGGCGTTCTGTTGTCGGAGGCTTTTATGTACAGGTACCATCCGCGGTATGACATGATGAAGAAGATCATCGATGAGGGACAAATCGGAGAGGTTCGCGGCATTCGCAGCGCGTTTACCTTCAACAACGCAGGCCATAAGGAAAATGTCAGATACCGCAAGGAATGGGGCGGCGGTTCGATATACGATGTAGGCTGTTATCCGATCAATGCCGCGCGCCTGCTGCTGGGCAAGGAGCCAGAAGCGGTGACGGTGCAGGCGCTATTTTCGCCGGAGCATGACGATGTCGATATGATGGCTTCCGGTCTCGTCGAGTTTGAAGGCTCGGTTTCGCTAACCTTCGATTGCGGCATGTGGGCTGCTTTCCGCAACCCGCTTGAAGTGCTCGGCACGGAAGGGCTGATCGAGGTTCCTTCCGCTTACTTGTCGAACGAGCCTGGTCTCGCTAATTTTTACGTGAGCACGAAAGACGGGCGCAAGGAAATCGAGGTGCCGTTCATGAACACCTATACCGAGCAAGCCGATCATTTGGCGCGGGCCATAACCGGTGGACAGCCGCTGCAATTTGGTGCTTCGGATGCTTTGAAAAATATGAAAGTCATTGACGCATGTCTGCTTTCTGCGCGTGAACGCACAAGAATTACCCTATAAAAAACGAATGAACGAGGAGGCATTTCATAATGGAATACATTCAAATCGAGGGCTCGCCAAAGCCGGTATCGCGTTTAATGAAGGGTTCGGATTATTTTTTCCACCATTCGTACGAGAAAGCGGCAGCTAATCTGGATGCGTTTATAGCGATCGGCGGAAATTCGGTGGATACCGCCCATATTTACTGCGGCGGGCAGAGCGAGGAAGTAATCGGACGCTACATGCAAGAGCGGGGCAATAGAGAGCAGATGGTCATATTGACCAAATGCGCGCATCATGATCAAAACGGTCCGCGTGTAAACAAAGAGGCGATCAGAAGGGATTTGGAGGATAGCCTTGTGCGCCTGCAAACCGATTATATCGACCTTTACGCGCTCCACCGCGATGATACGGCCGTGCCGGCCGGCGATGTCATCGATATTCTGAATGAGCATATTCAGGCCGGAAAGGTCAGAGCGATCGGCGTATCGAACTGGTCATGGCAGCGGATTAAGGAAGCCAATGAATACGCAGCGGGCAAAGGCCTTGTAGGGTTCACGTTCAGCAGCCCGAATCTGAGCCTTGCCAAAGCGAATGAGCCGTTCTGGGCAGGCTGCATATCCGCGGATGAAGAGACATGCGCTTGGCATGAAGAGCAGCAGTTCCCGCTGCTTTCTTGGTCCTCGCAGGCAAGAGGCTTCTTTACCGGCAGATTCTCTCCGGAAATTCGCGACAATGCCGATTTGGTCCGTGTTTTTTACAGCGATGAAAACTGGGAGCGGTTGGAGCGTGCCAAACAGCTGGCAGCGGAGAAAAATGTCAGCGCGATCCAAATTGCGCTTGCTTATGTACTGAATCAGCCATTTCCAACCGTCGCGCTAATCGGAGCCCAAACATCCGACGAGCTCCATTCCTGCGATTCAGGCTCTCTCATTAAGCTGACCAAGGCAGAGATGGAATGGCTGGACCTTGCTGCGCAGAAGGTTTAAGCAGACATACCCCGCATGAAAACATAAAGAAAAGGAAAAGGCTACTCACCGCGAGTAGTCTTTTCTTTTTTGTACGTTCTAGGGCTGCTGCCGTAGGCTTTGCGAAATAACGCGGCGAAATGATTGTAATTGTTAAAGCCGACATCGAGCGAGGCTTCGGTCGCCGTACGCCCCATATGCTCCATCAACAACGCGGCTTGCTGAAGCCGCAGCCGGTTCAAATGCTCCACGACGCTTTCGCCTGTCTCCTGCTTGAAGAGATGAGACAGCCGGGAGAGAGAAAGGCCGACGCTGCCGGCTAAGTCCTCGAGGCGAAAGTTCTGATTCATATTCCGTGATAGATATTGCAAAGAGAGCTCGATTCTCGGATCAAGCCGCTGTTCGAGCTGCCGGGCGGCGAGCAGGATAACCTCGCGCAGCGAGTTTTCGCAAAGCATATGCCAGAAACCGGCTTGCTCTATGGAATCCGTTAATATATCGTGAATGGCCTGCTGTACACGATGCCGCATATTTCCCTCCGGAATGGCTGCGATAATGATCTCGTCATTTGGCAGGTAGTCGATTTCAGGCAGTTTGTGAAAGTGAACCCAGTAGAAATTCCAGCGGTTTCCTCTCGTTGTCCCGTACTCATGCGGAATCCCGGAACGAAGCAGCGCGATTTGGCCCTGGCTGCAGCGCTTCTCGCCCCCAGGCGTTCGTAAATACCCTTCGCCCTCCAATGTAAAGAAGAGGAGCCATTCTTCCATTCCAGCTGTCCTACGATATTTGTAGGAATCAGATTCTTCGAAATAACCGCTTACAAGAGAGGCGTACGATGAAATATTTTGCTTGGTTTTCGGTGTGCTGTATCGGGTCATGAAACGGTCCTCCCAAAATAAAAATAGCAGAATACCATTACTTTTTAGCAGTAAGCTTGCTTCCCTAAAAATAACGAAAGTTCTATGATTATGTCAAGAAGAAGAAATCATATGTCCAAGGAGTGAAATGCGATGACCAGAGCATTGAGCGTATTGAACGAAGAGCAAATCGAACATTTTCAGACAGAAGGGTATTTAATCGTAAAAGGCCTTTTCTCGGAACAGGATGTCCGCACGATTGAAGAAAAATTCGAGGAAATCAGCCAAAAGGTTATCCCGGGCTTATTCGAGCCGGATTTATCCGGGAGCTCGGAGGATCCTTTGAAGCGATATCCGCGCGTGATGCACCCGCATCGGTTCGATGAAACCGCAAAGCAATATATGCTTCATAAGCCGGTTATGGAGGTATTGTCCGATTTGTACG
Organism: Paenibacillus sp. LPE1-1-1.1; assembly: GCF_040676435.1. NCBI lineage: Bacteria > Bacillati > Bacillota > Bacilli > Caryophanales > Paenibacillaceae > Paenibacillus > Paenibacillus sp. LPE1-1-1.1. The sequence goes on along the minus strand of NZ_JBEGHY010000023.1, from coordinate 1,326,273 downwards.
GCGAGGAGGCGCTGGCAGCCCAAAGCATGTTTTATTACAAGCCGCCGGGCTCGCGCGGTCAAGCGCTGCACCAGGACAATTTTTATTTGCAGGTGGAGCCGGGCAATTGCATTGCGGCATGGACGGCGATCGATGCGGCCACAGAGGAGAATGGCGGGCTGCTAATCGTACCGAAAACAAGCGAGCATGAGATTAGCTGCCCGGAGCTCGCGGATTCATCGGAATCCTTCACCACCCATTACGTGAAGCCGCCAAAGGATCAAAAAGCAATGCCGGTTATCATGGATAAAGGCGATGTTTTGTTTTTCAACGGAAATCTTATCCACGGCTCTTACAGAAATAAGACGAAGGATCAATTCCGGCGCGCCTTTATTTGCCATTACGCAAACGCTTCAGCCACGCATATCAGCAATCACTACCGCCCGCTGCATCGCCAGGATGGAACGCTGGTCGATCTGGAAATCAATACGGACGGAGGGCCATGCGGAGTAGAATTCGATATGGCGTATCCACACTAATGACGGATACAGGACAGGAAAAATTGCTGGTCGAGATGTCTTGGTGGGGAATGAACGGATTAAATGGAACAGCGGGGCATGCGGCAGCTACCCAAGAAAAGATGAAGCTCATTGCGGAAAACGGCTTTGACGGAGTAAACGCATTTATACCTGCTCCGGATGAGAGTGCGCACTGGAAGGAGCTGCTTGAGCAATACAACCTGTCCTTCAGCGTGAATGCATACCCGTCCTCAATTGCGGACATGGCCAAATTTTTAGAAAGCGCGGTTGCCTTTGGCCATGTCGGTTATATCAACGCGCAGGTGATGAGACCCTTTCTGATCGGTGATCAGGCGCTTGAGCTGTTGTCCGGCATCGATGCGCTGTCCAGGCAGGCGGGCATTCCGGTTTACGTTGAAACGCATCGCGGCACCATAACACAGGATTTGATCCGTACCAAGCAATTTTTAGAGGCGCTTCCAGCGCTCATGCTGACGATCGACTATTCTCATTATGTGGTCGCCGGCGAGCTGCATACCGTATCTCCCGAAGCCGAGGAAATGCTGCAGGGCTTGCTGCCTAACGCTTACAGCATCCATACGCGAATTTCAAACGGGGAACAGATCCAGATCGATCCGGGCGAAGCGGGAGAGCATCCGATGCTTCCCCATTTTGCAAGATGGTGGGCAAGCGCGATGAAGCACTGGCGTTCGGGGAACAGGCATCCGCGGGATCGGTTTCCCGTAGTCATTGAGCTTGGGCCAGCGCCCTATGCAATCACGGTGGATGAGGCGGGCTCCAGGCAAACCGAGGTTAGCGACCGTTGGTCCCAGTCCCTCTATTTGAAGCAATTGGTAAAGGAGCTATGGAGGCAGGAGCGGTTATAAGTAAAACCCGACTAGGACGAAGGAGGTCCGGTCGGGTTTTTTTTGCGTGCTGAACATTCGGAATCTACCTCGGACGACCAGAGGTATTGGAATCACCTCCTTAAGGTAACGAATTTCCGGCAAGGCAGTGTTGTCCCTTGACATTGGCGTAAAAAGAAGCCGAAAATCCCGATTGGTTTAATATTGTCCAACTACAGGAACTAATTTTGTCCAATTAAACGCTTTCATACAGAGGTTATAATGAAAAAAACGCTTACAAGGAGTTGGATTTGCGGTTATGAAGCAGAAAAGGATACAATGGTTTTCAAGCACGGAAACCAAGCCTTGGTCAGAGAATCCTATTTTGGATACAGAAATAGATAATGCCAACCTGACGGTTACGAACGAACAATTTCAGCTGCTGGAAGGTTTCGGAGGCTGCTTTAATGAATTGGGTTACGCGGCGCTACAGCAGTTATCGGAGGATGACCGAAGCGGGATAATGCACGCGTTATTCCATCCGGACGGCGAGCACGGCTTTAGTATCTGCCGGCTGCCGATCGGTGCAAGCGATTACGCGTTAGAGTGGTACAGCTTAAACGAAACTGACGGCGATCTGGCAATGGAGCATTTTTCGATAGCCCGTGACCGTGAATATTTGATTCCCTATATCAAAGAAGCCTTGAAGCAGAATCCAGAGCTGAAGCTGTTTGCTTCCCCTTGGAGCCCGCCAACCTGGATGAAATTCCCGAAATCCTACAATTACGGAACGCTGCGCTGGGAGAAGGAAATTTTGGAGGCTTATGCCCTGTATTTCGTGCGGTTCGTTCAAGCCTATCAAGCTGAAGGGATTACGATTCACCAGGTTCATGTCCAAAATGAGGTTGTGGCGGATCAAAAGTTCCCTTCCTGCGTTTGGACAGGCGAGCAGCTGCGCGAATTTATTCGCGACTACTTGGGACCGGCCTTTGAGCAGCATGGCCTGGATACGGAAATTTGGCTGGGTACGATCAACGCGCCGGAAGCTTGGGATGAATGGCTCAAGAAAAAGGAAACGGATTTCAACGGCTACGCGAATACGGTGCTAAGCGACCCGGAAGCCTATAAGTATGTGAAGGGCGTCGGCTACCAATGGGCAGGGAAGCATGCGATCCAGCGGACGGTTCAGAGCTATCCGGAGCTTCGCTACATGCAAACCGAGAATGAATGCGGCGACGGCGAGAACACATGGTTCTACGCGCGGTATGTGTTCAACCTCTATCAGCATTATTTCACGAACGGCGTGAATGCCTACATTTATTGGAATATGGCGCTTGAGCCGAAGGGAAGAAGCACTTGGGGCTGGGAGCAAAATGCGATGCTTACCATCGACAAGGAGACGAGAACCGCAACACGCAATCCGGAATATTACGTAATGAAGCATTTTGCGCATTTCACGTCGCCAAATGATAGACGAGCCGGTTTAAAGGGCTCCTGGGCAGGCAATGCGGTCGCCTTCAAGAAGCCTGACGGCACGCATGTCGTTGTCCTTGCGAATCCCTTCAAAGAACAAAGAGAGCTGCGCTTAGCCGTTGGAGACGAAGTGCGTCTTTTCCAGCTTGAGCCTGAATCTTTTCATACAATCGTGATCCCGTGCGGATAACGAGCGCATACCGACTAACGCCAGCTAGACAGGGCGTTAGTTTTTTGCGCCATAGGAAGAAAGAATAGAAGGAGGTGTCTCGACGCCATGTTTTCAAAGCTAATGAGGACGTTGTCGGATCCCTTTCGGAGAAGCATCCGCAATAAATTGATTTTTACGATGATTATCTTATCCGTTATTCCGATTGTTGCAGTAACCGCATTGGCAGCCGAAAATAACCGGAAGTCGATGGAGACCGAGGTCATCAGCACGAATTTGTCCAATATGAAATGGACGGGTATTTATTTGGGCGAGCAGTTTTCGCAATTGAACAATCTCGTATACACCGTTCTAATCAGCCCGCATCTTAACGACTATCTTATGAGCATAGAAGGATCTCGTCTTTATAACCAGTTTGCGGCGCAAAAAAACATCATGGATACGCTGAACAATTTATTTTATTCCGCAGGCAACCATGTGATCGGCGTCGAGCTGTTTCTGAAAGAGCCGAGTAAACTGTTTACCATCAGCTCCAATCAGAATGATCTGGAGTCTTCAACCGGAATACCATCTCCTTACAAGGAGCTGTTCGAGGAAAACAAGGATTTCATTATTCAATCGAAGAGCGGAGATAACGAGGAATTCCAGCTTATCCGCAGCATTAACCGCTTCGAGAACCGCGAGAAGCTCGGCGGCATTTCGCTGAAAATCCGATGGTCGATGCTGGATCAGACGCTTAATTTAATCGGCAGGGGCGAGGAGCACAAGGTTCTTATCGCAGGCGATGACGGAAGCGTGCTTTACCAGCCTTTCGGCGAGAAGCCGTCGCAAGAAATCATGGATCAAATCAAGCAAACGACAGAGGTTCAAGGTTACTTCCGGCTGCCGGGGGAGTATGTTTTCTACAATACGATCGATCCGGTCGGGCTGAAGCTGATTACGATTATTCCAACTAGCTTCATTAATAAAAGCGCGCAATCAACGATGCATTTTGGCCTAATCGTAGGCGCGATTTCTATTGTAATTTCGATCTTGATCGCGATATTGCTGGCCTGGCGAACGGCGACGCCGATTGTCACGCTTGCAAGATCGATGCAAGGTCTTGGCATTATAAAGGAAACCGAACAGCTGCCGCAAAGCAATCGCGTGGACGAAATCGGCTTGCTTGAAACGAAGCTGTACAACATGTCTTACCGCATAAGAGAACATATCAAAACGGAATACAGCATGAATTTGGAGAAAAAGACAGCGGAACTTAAAGCGCTGCAAGCGCAAATCAATCCGCATTTTTTGCAAAATACGCTTCAGATGATCGGCAGCATGCTTTTCACCAAAAAACCTGCAGAGAGCTATGAAATTATCCGTTCGTTAAGCGATATGTTCCGTTATGTCATCCGTGATCCTAATGATCTAGCTTCCTTAAAAGCGGAAATCGAGCATCTGAACAATTATATGCTTATTCAAACGCAAAGATTTTCTTCCAAGCTCAGCTATACAACGGATTTCGACGAATCGGCAATGGCCTGCTCCATTCCGAAGCTGACGCTTCAGCCAATCGTGGAAAATGCTTTTTTTCACGGGCTCGAGAATAAACCCGGAAGCTGGGAGCTCAGCGTATCGATTATATGCGAGGCTGCTGCCGTACGTATCCGCATCCGGGATAACGGCGTCGGCATTCGCGAGGACAAGCTTGCCGATCTAAAAAGGCGGCTGAATCACCAGAACGGGCAAGTATGGACGCACGGCAATCGGATCGGCATTCAAAATGTCGCATCCCGCATACGGATGCATTTTGGTTCCGCGTACGGAATTGCAATAGAAAGCGCGCCCGGAGAAGGGACAACGGTTACAGTTACCATTCCTAATGAATCAGGAGGCGAGCATCATGATAAAAGTATTGATCGTGGATGATGAGAGCTGGACAAGAGACATCATCAAGGCCTTTGGCGAATGGGAAAAGCTTGGCATGGAAATCGTGGGCGAAGCGGAGGATGGACAGGAAGCGCTTCGTAAAACGGAGGAGCTTCAACCCGATATTATCATTACGGATATGCGGATGCCGGGAACGGACGGCGTTCAGCTGCTTCAGCTGCTTCAAGAACAATATCCGCAAATTAAGACGATCGTGATCAGCGGCTACGATTACTTCCAATACGCGAAGCATGCGCTGCGCTATAAAGCGATGGATTATCTGCTTAAGCCGGTTGATCCCAAGGAACTGGATTCGGCGCTGAGCAATTGCAAAAACAGCATCGAGTCCGCGCAAACGGAGCGAAGCGTATTTACGCTGGATCTTGATATCTCCTATTTGCTGGCAGCCTATAAACAGCTGCTGAAGACGCATTTTAACGAGTTAAATAAAGAAGGCATAACGGCAACGCTGATTCAAATGCAAAATGAGCTTGAGCATAATGGGATTACGAAGCCCGCAATGCTTGAACAGGTGGTTCAGGAGCTGCTCCTGCTGCTCAAGGAATTGAAAATTGCCAATTCACAGGACAGCGAGGGATTACACGCTCCCTTTGGGCAGGAAACGGTGGAGTCCAGCACCAATACGGTTTCGTTTCTCATTTATCATTATGCCGCAACCATCGATCAGCTTACGCAGCAGCGTAAGTTCAAAAACAAGTTAAATTTGGACGAAGTCCGTCTTTATATGGATAAACACTATACCGAGTCGGTAACACTAGACCAACTGGCAAGGGCTTTTTTTGTGAGCAAGGAATATTTGAGCAAGATGTTCAAACAGGAGTACGGACGCAACGTCACCGACTATTTGCTTCATTTGCGAATGGTCAAAGCAAAGGAATGGCTGCTGGATGAGAGCATCCCGATCAAAGCGATTGCCGAGATGGCGGGCTATGAGGATATTACTTATTTTTACCGTGTATTCAAAAAGCATTTCGGCGTTGCACCGGGCGAAATGAGGAAGAACGGCGAGGTTTAAAATTGTCCAAAGAAAGAGTCTAATTCTGTCCAATTAAACGCTTTCAAAAATTAGTTACAATGAAAGCGTAAACAAAACAAGCTTCTGGGAGGTCAAATTAGATGAAAAAAGTAATGAAAGGCTTGCTAATAACCGTACTCGCTACAACACTGCTGGCAGGCTGCGGAAATAATGCAAATAATACAGGCAGCACAAACGAAGGGGCAGCAGCAGGCGGAGAAGCAAAGAGCGTGAAGCTCAAAATGTTTATCGCGCAGCCAAGACTCAAAGAGCATTACGATAAATACATTGCAGATTTTGTCGCAAAAGAGAAAGCAGAGAAAAACATCGATGTATCGGTTCAGCTGGAAATGCCGACTGCCGATAATGCCGCACAAATTTTGAAAACGCGCTTGGCATCCAACGATGCGCCTGATATTTTTGCGATTCACGCAATCAATGAGATTCCATCCTACTATAAAGCAGGTTACTTAGAGGATTTGACCGAGCAGCCATTCGTAGGCAAGCTTCTGGACAGCGTAAAACCATCCGTTACAACTACGGACGGCAAGGTTGTAGCCGTTCCTTTGGAAACATTGTCGTGGGGATACTTATATAACAAAAAGATCTTTGCAGATAACGGACTAGTGCCTCCTACGACGCTGACTGAAATGAAAGCGGTTGTAGAAAAGCTGAAAACGAAAAACATCACGCCATTCGTTCTTTCCTATAAAGAAGCATGGATTCCGCAGCTGCTCCTGCCGCTTGCTGCAGGCGCAATCATCAACACGGAGAATGCTGATTTCATCGAGCGCATGAACAAGGATGAAGGCTCATTCTCTGAAATGAAATCGATGTTCGACGTCTTTGATCTGATAAACGCAAACGGCACGGAAAAAGCAACGGAAGTGGGCGGCGATGACGGCGCTGCAGCGTTTGCTGCCGGAAAAGGCGCAATGTGGCTGCAAGGTCCATGGTACGCGGAAACGATTCTCAAATCCAACCCGGATCTTGATTTCGGCGTGGCACCATTGCCAATTAATGACGATCCGAATGCAACGCTGATCAATCTAAGCGCTTCGACTTCGCTGGCTGTATCAAAAACGACTAAAAACAAAGAAGTTGCTCTTGATTTTATTAACTACGTATTGGATGACACTGCTTCTAACGCATTCTTCCAAGCGCTGAAGTTCAACCCGATTGCAACCATCCACACGTATGAGAGCTATCCTTGGGTAAATGACGCAACGGGATACGTAAAAGAAGGAAAATCGTATCAAGATCCAGCGATTCCGCAATCGGTTAAAGATGAAGTAGGTAAAGGTCTTCAAGCTTATTATGCGGGTCAAATTTCACAAGATGACGTCATTAAAGCGTTAGACAAAGCTTGGAAATCGTTTAACAAAGTAAATAAGTAATCGTTGGGCCTTAGGATGAAGAGGAGAAAGAATATCGTCTTCTCTTCATCCCTTATTTTTAGAGACACATAGGAGAGGGGCGGATACTGTGCCGATCAAGAGCTACAAAAAATACATCTCGCTGTTAACATTCGTCGGGCCTGCATTTATATTATATGCCATCTTCTTGCTCATTCCGACGCTTGGAGGTATGTACTACAGCTTTACGGATTGGAATGGCTTAAATCAAAATTACAGCTTTATTGGTATCGGCAATTTTATCGAAGCGCTAAAAGAAGATCCGGATTTTGTTGGATCCATCCTATTTACATTAAAGTATGTGCTGTTTATGGTGGTGCTGCAAAATGTATTCGCTTTGCTGATCGCCGTCTTTATTGAATCGCGCAAAAAGACCAAAGGCTTCTTCCGTACCATCTTCTTTATGCCAAACATGATCAGTACAATCATAAGCGCGTTCATGTGGACGTTTGTATTCGCGCAGGTGCTGCCTCAGCTGGCAGAAAAGACAGCGATTACATTTCTTGACCAAGCCTGGATTGGCGATCCGAAAATCAGTTTCTTCTCCATATTGACCGTATCGCTTTGGAATGGCGTTGGCTATATGATGATTATCTATTTGGCCGGTTTGCAGGGCGTACCGCAGAGCTTGAAGGAAGCAGCGGTCATTGACGGCGCAACCGCGTTCCAAACGTTCCGCAATGTAACGCTTCCGATGATTACGCATGCAATTACCATCTGTTTCTTCCTTACCTTAAACGGAGCGTTTAAAGTGTTCGAGGTCGTATACGGCTTAACAGGCGGCGGTCCTGGACGAAGCACGCAGGTTATTACGATGAATATTTACGAGGAAGCTTTCTCGAATAACTTCCGGTATGGGTATGCGAGCGCCAAATCAGTCATCCTGTTTATTATCATACTCGTCTTTACTTTGATCCAAATTCAAGTCATGAAGAGAAAAGAGGTAGAAGCATGAATCAGAAAAAATCAACCTCAATTCTTATTACGTTTCTGCTGTCCATAGGTGCAGCCATCTCGTTCTTTCCGATTTATCTTGCTGTCATCAATTCGTTCAAGACGCAGGGTGAAATGTTTGAATCATTTGTTTCGTTTCCCACGAGCTTTCAATTCGATAATTACGTGAACGCTTTCCGCCAGCTGAATCTGCTGAACAGCACGCTCAACTCGGTTATCATTTCTGTGCTCGGCATCGGGGGAATCATCCTATGCTCGGCATTAGCCGGCTATAAGCTTTCCCGGACTAGCGGGAAAATCAGCGGCATTATTTTCTTCTTGTTCATTTCATCGATGCTCGTACCTTTTCATTCCATTATGATTCCGTTGACAAGAATGGCCAAGGTCTTGTCTGTTCAAGGCAGCACGTATGGTCTTGCAATTATATATATTGGTCTCGGCGTCAATATGGCAATATTCCTCTATCACGGTTTTGTGAAATCGATTCCGAGAGAGCTGGAGGAAGCCGCTCAAATCGATGGCTGCAACGAATATCAAACCTTTTTCAAAATCATCTTCCCGCTGTTAGTTCCGATTACGGTAACGATTGCGATACTTGATTTCCTTTGGATTTGGAATGATTTCCTGCTTCCGCTGCTGATGCTGACGGACGTAGACGATTACACGCTGATCTTGTCTACGAACACGCTGTTCGGCGAGTATAACAAAGAATGGTCGCTCATCTTGGCCGCGCTTGTGCTGACGGCAATTCCAGTCATTATCATTTATTCGTTCTTCCAAAAATTTATTATGCACGGTATTGCCGAAGGTGCCGTAAAAGGTTAATCTGAGTCAAACCCAGCTGAAGAAGGAGCTCTTATGATGGAAAAATTGTTGTACGGCGTTGCTTATTACGACGAATATATGCCTTATGAGCGGTTAGATGAAGATATTCGGATGATGAAAGAAGCAGGCATCAACGTCGTCCGGATTGCGGAATCGACTTGGAGTACGCATGAGCCGCAAAACGGCGTGTTTGACTTCTCTTCCGTCGACAAGGTACTGGACGCCATGCATAAGGCCGGCATCGCGGTGATTGTCGGTACGCCGACCTATGCCGTGCCGGCTTGGATGGTAAAAGAGCATCCGGACGTACTCGCGGTTACCGCTAGAGGCCCCGGCAAATACGGCGCCCGGCAAATTATGGACATCACGAATCCGGCCTACCTCTTTTATTCGGAACGGATTATTCGGAAGCTGATTAGCCGCGTATGCACTCATCCAGCCGTTATTGGTTATCAAACGGACAATGAAACGAAGCATTATGATACGGCGGGGCCGAATGTCCAGCTGCAATTCGTGAAATATATGCGGGAGAACTACGGTACGCTTGAGCGGGTGAATCAATTGTTCGGACTTGATTATTGGAGCAACCGTATTAACAGCTGGGAGGAATTCCCTTCGGTTATCGGGACGATCAATGGCAGCCTTGGCGCGGAGTTCGCTAAGTTCCAGCGCAAGCTCGTGAATGAATTCCTGGCATGGCAGGTCTCTCTAGTGAACGAGTATAAGCAGCCGGGACAATTCGTTACGCAAAACTTTGATTTTGAATGGCGGGGATATTCCTTCGGCGTTCAACCTTCCGTAGATCATTTTGCCGCTTCTGAGCCCTTTGATATCGCGGGCGTAGACATTTACCATCCCTCACAGGATGATTTAACCGGCATCGAAATTTCATTCGGCGGCGATATGACGCGTTCGCTGAAAAACAGCAACTACTTGGTTCTCGAGACGCAAGCGCAGGCTTTTCCGCATTGGACGCCGTATCCCGGGCAATTGCGGCTGCAGGCGTTCAGCCATCTCGCATCGGGAGCGAATATGGTCGCTTATTGGCACTGGCATTCCATCCATAATTCATTCGAAACGTATTGGAAAGGTTTGCTAAGCCATGACCTTAAGCCGAATCCGGTATATAACGAGGCCATCACGGTTGGAGCCGATTTTGCGAGGCTGAGTGATAAGCTCGTGAACCTGAAGAAACGGAATCAGGTTGCCGTAATGGTGAGCAATGAAGCATTGTCCGCTATGGAGTGGTTTAAGCTGCCAGACGGGAAAATCTACAATGACATCGTGCGCGCTTTATATGATGAACTGTATAAGTTAAATGTCGAGGTTGATTTTATTCAGCCGTCATTCGACCGTTTGGATGAGTACAAGCTGATTATCGTTCCGGCGCTTTACGCGGCAGCCACCGCGGATTTGGAACGGCTTAACGCTTATGTGAGCGGTGGCGGCCATGTGGTCTATACGTTCAAAAGCGGCTTTACGGATGAAGTGGTAAAGGTTCGCGACACCGTGCAGCCGGGCATTATTAACGAGGCATGCGGAATCACTTACAGCTTGTTCGTGCAGCCTAATCAAGTGGGCTTGAAAGGGAAGCTGATCAAGGAAAGCGATGGGCTTAGCCAAGTTGGGATGTGGATGGAGCTTATTACGCCTACGACGGCCGAGGTATTGGCTTATTATGAGCATGCGCAGTGGGGCGAGTATGCGGCGATTACCCGAAATGAATACGGGAAAGGAACAGCAACCTATATCGGCTGCATGCCAAGCGCAGAAGTGGTGAGCAGAGTGCTTAGCGGCGCCGTTCGGGACGCAGGATTATGGGGTTCGAATCAAGAGCTTGCATTCCCTGTAATCGTGAAAACGGGCGTCAACGGCAATGGGCAAACCATTCGGTATTATTTTAATTATTCGGGACAAGAGACTTCCGTTCCTTATCGTCACCAGAACGGCAGGGAGCTGCTGTCAGACCGCAGCGTTGCAAGCGGAGAAAACTTGGAGCTGGCTCCTTGGAGCTTTCTTATTATCGAAGAGTAGCAAAACTATAAGGTTGAAGCAGGCATGGCTTGCTTCAACCTTATTTGCGTATGCTAATGATCATAAGAAACGTGAGCGTCCAGATGCGTAACTTGACGAAATTAAATTACTTATGTATCATTACTTACGATAAGTAACTGAGATAATAATCGAAGCGTTAGAAATCAGCGCTTGAATAGAATAGAACGAAAGTGGTGTTTGTCATCAAAGAGGAAACAACGCATACGGAAGGCTTACTTCGTTCAGAGAAGCAGCCTGGCGATTTTGAATTTGGCATATATACGCTGGGCGACCTATGTCCTAGCCCCGTTAGCGGGCAAATGCCAAACGCGAGAGAACGTATGAAAGAGATCATAGCGGCTGCCCGGCTTGCCGATGAGGCCGGTATTGATATTTTTGGCGTTGGCGAGCATCATCGTTTGGATTTTGTCATTTCATCGCCACCCGTTGTTTTGGCGGCAATTGCGCAAGCGACAACGAACATTCGATTAACGAGCGCGACGACTGTGCTTGGCACGTCGGATCCGGTGAGGGTGTTCGAAGATTTCTCGACCTTGGACCTGTTGTCGGACGGCAGGGCGGAAATGATAGCGGGACGCGGGGCTTATGTAGAATCCTTTCCTTTGTTTGGTTTTGAACTCAGTGATTATAAGGCGTTGTTTCTGGAGAAGCTTGGCATGCTGCTGGATCTGAACAAAAACGAGCGGGTAACCTGGGAAGGCGCTTTCCGGACGTCGCTGCGAAATGCGGAAATTGCCCCCCGTCCGGTGCAAACGGAACTGCCGGTTTGGGTCGGAGTCGGCGGCACTCCGCAAAGCGCGGAGCTGGCTGGCAGCTTTGGCGCGGGCATGGCGCTCGCTATCTTAGGCGGCGATCCGGCGCGGTTTAAGCCGCTTGTCGACGTGTACCGGACCGCCGGCAAACAAGCGGGCCACAAGCCTGATGCCTTAAAGATTGCTATAACAAGCCATGGCTATATTGCGAAGACCGCCGAGCAGGCGAAACAAGAATACTATCCTCACTATGCGAATTATGTGAGCCAGTTTATGGGCGGTAATGCCAGGGGCGAGCATCTTTCGCGCGAGCAATTCGAGCTGATGGCAAGCCCGATGAGCGCTTTGGCGGTGGGAAGCCCGGAGCAGCTGGTTGAGAAAATATTGGCACAGCATGAGCTCTTTGGCCATCATCGTTTTATGGCTCAGTTCGATATCGGCGGAATTCCTTTCCCGAAGGTAGCCGCATCGATCGAACTGCTGGCGGCGAAGGTGATGCCGGTTGTCCGCAGAGAGCTGCGGAAATCAGCTGTGCGAACTGTGTAACGCTCGCTTAACTATAATGTAAACGGAAGACTGGTCATTGCCGTCCAAACGGCGATTTCCGGTTTTTTTTGTTTAACTTGAAAATGGTTTCAATGGTTTTGATCAGTTTAGTTACTCTAACAGTGAATCTAAACTTTCATTTTTGGGTATGGGTAGAAGAGGAGTTTGATGAAACCTCGTAGCCGATTCGGTCGCTGAAGTGGTACAATACATTAAAACTGACAGATAAGGGAGAGGCATATGAAGGCTTCCAAACTAGAGGAATTAAGACAAGACATTGATCATTTGGATAAGGAGATTATTTCCTTGCTCGCAAAAAGGTTTCAATTGACGGAAGAGGTGGGAGTCTATAAAGCAGCCCAGAAGCTTACTGCGCAGGATCCTGGCCGTGAATCCCAACAATTCGAAAAAATTGCGAAGCAAGCTGCGGATACGGATTTAAACCCGGATTATGCGTCCGTTATTTATAGATGCGTAATGGATTTAGTCATTGCCAGACATAAAGAAATAAAGCTGTCCCAACAGACAAATACGCCAATTGGACAAATAGAAGCCTACTAAACAACCGTTTACTTCAAGAGGGAAGGGATGGTAACGATGATCGTATACAAAATGGAAGACGCGTTCATTTTCATTGCGCAGCAGGATCATGCCCGTATTTCGGGAGACCTCGTTTCCGCTTGGAAGGACGCTTTGTTCCTTAGTGCCGAGCGCAGGGAAGAGCTAAACTTAGCCGCTTATGAACATGATAGCAGCTGGATCGATTTGGATCGTATTCCGCTTTGGAATGATGCGGCGGGTGCTCCATTTTCTTTCCGGGATTTTCCGGGAAACATTCGCTTCGTCTTTTACTCCAGAGGACTTGACCGTGTACAGGAAACCAGCCCGTATGCCGCTCTGCTCGGCAGTATTTTGTATACGACGCTTGCCGAGCAGTTTAGAAACGAAGATACGGTAACGTTCGTCGAACGTGAGTTTACAAGGCAAAGCGCCATAATCGAGCAGCTGCAGCTTGACGTGAAGCTGCTTCAGCAGCATGCGAAGGCATTGCTGCTTTGCGATGAACTGTCGCTGTTCGCTTGCATGGAGAAGCCGGGAACATTACGTGAGCATTACGAATGGTTTGCCAATGGATTTTCTTATTGGTTCGATCGCACGGGGCAAACGAAAATGCTTGCCGAGTGGAAGGATGAATCGACGATCGAGCTCGAACCTTTCCCTTTCTGCCGGGATATCGATACGGTTCTGTCATACAAGAAGGTAAGTCATGTTGATATTTCTAAATATGGAATAGCAGAAGCATATCGCCGAGAGCAGCATCGGGAGCATAAGCTCCGGTTTCAGCCCCAAAAAAGTTAAAAACCGAATGATTGGCTTAAGGATACCTCGGATTTTCTGGGGTATCCTCTTTTTTCTAGCCATTTCCTTATCTGATCGGCCCCATGGCTCCAATCTTGAGATCTAATTTCACATGGACGTCCGCATCCTCAAACGCTTCTCCCCAGTGATCTTCCACTTTTTTAAACGCTTTATACTCAAATGCCCTTGCGTAGATGCCAAGTCCGATCGGATCGATCTGATGTTTTTGGAACGAGCGGATGACCTGTTCCATTTGGGCTTTCATTTGCTCAGCGGCTTGTTTTTCCAATTTATTTGCGTCATTGGCAACATCATAAGGAAACAAATGCTCGGATAGGCCAATCGTCATTTTGATATGAAAATCAAAAACAAAACGGCCGTTTTGGTAGGAGGTTACTATTTTCGTTTTTATTTTGCTTGCCGTGAAGCTCAGCATGTCGGTAGCGAATGGTCCGATATTGGGCTCGCCTGGCATCCGATAGGAGAAGCTGACGCCAGGCTTGGCCTTCTTCTGCAAGACATGGAGCAGCGCGGTTTCTTGGGCATCTAAAGACTTTTCGTATTTTCCTCTCGAGTTAAGCAGGGCGGAACCTTCCAACCGTACTTCCTTTTTCACTATTTTTACTTCAGCCATATAAGGCGAAATTCCCTTTTCATAAAATAATTGATGCAGATCTTGCACGGTCGTAGCATATGTTTCCGATTTTTTGCTTTTGGTCTCGACCATTCCCCTGAGCAAAATAGGCAATTGAGGCTGGTCATCTTTGTTTAGGTATATAATCTCCGATACGGGGCTGTCAATGACGATAACCCTGTCCATGACCGTATTTCTTGGATCGCGAAATAGCACATCAAGCATACGGAACCAATCCTCGTGCTCCAGCAAACGTTTTCCGATCAAAAGGACTTGGTAATTCCGACCCTGCACGGAGCCGGCCGTTTGGGCGTCTTGCTGTGACTTGGATTGACGGAGCGTAAACGCTTCGCCTCCGCCTTGTTGGCTCTTTTTGTTAATGTTTTTGCTGAATACCGGTATTGTAATGTAATATTGGAATTTATCGTTCTCATCTAGGTCGATGCCTAAGGCAAGGGGCGTCGCCGCATTTTCAAGAGAGAGTTCATCACTGCAGCCGCAGGCCGAAAGACAAATGACTGCCAAGATAATCAGGCATTTTCGCAGATGTGGTTTCATATTCGGTTCCTTTTCATCCAAGCCTTTTTTGAGGCGATAAAGGCGAGCAGCAGACATGGAAATACATATTCTATACCGATCCCGAACCAACCAATCCAAGTGCCGAGAATGTCGCTTTGATTAAAGGTGGGCAAATAAAAATAGGAGCTTATAACAAGCGCGATGCAAAATAGCTGTATGGGCAGGGTCGTATCCTTCAAACCGAAAATCCATCTTAAGCAGAAAGCGGAAATATAGGTGGAAGGAATCCATGCCAATGAAAATAAAAACAAATAAAAGGCGATAAAAGGAACCTCGATCCGTTCCATGAAACGGAATTCGATGGTTTTCAATATGCTGATGGTGGGATCATTGTACTCAACGATTTCGTCGGGACTGAAATACATAAAACAAATCATCGTGATGTAAAAATAGATAAGCATCGTTATTAAGTTGGAGTGAAAGAGGCTTCGGAAGGCTTTCTCCTTCGTTTTTAAATGCGGATATAAAATAAAGGTAGCCACCATGCCGAGACTTGGGTAAAGCATAGCAGGCACAGCCTTCAGGACAGGCGCCAAGCCCTCCTTGAACAGGGGGAGCAGATAGAGCCAGTGGGCGTGTTTAAGCGTAAATAAATATATGAACGGTATCCAGCCGGACAAGAAAAAGATGAGCTCGGAATACCTCCCAATGGTTTGAGGCCCATGCTTGCTGATGATATAAGCAGGCACGAGAAATAAAACCATGAACAGATAAGAAGACGTGTTTGGCATCAGCCATGCCTTCGTTATGAGAATCCCCCGGTCTAGGCTGTCATACACAAAAGATAGAAAATACAAACAAAGCAGCAAAGCAAAGCTTTTGCCGGCCCAAGCGCCAAAATGTTTGGAGAGCAGATCAAGTATCGTGCCATCAGGCATATTTTGCATGATCTTCACGATGATAAAGCTTGCTGCCAGGCTAAAGGCAAATCCAATGGGGATCGCCATCCATCCGTCGGTTCCGCTTGCATCAGCAAGTTGTCTAGGAAGCGAGAGGATGGATACGCTCACTTGAATGCCTGAGATGATAAATGTAAATTGCATAGGTGTAATGAGAGTGTTCTCGCTTCTACTCATTGGTCCTCCTCCTTCTGAGTATGGGGGCCCTGTCTTTTTCTTTGCTGGGGCAGGCTGTTTGTTGGACGGTTTTTAAGGAGCCATATCGGTATTCTGACGAGGGTATCCTTCCAATCGGCAAACCGTATCGGACCAAGCGGACTGCTATAAGGCATCCCTAACGACTTCAAGGTCAACAGGTGGGCAATCATTGTCATCAAGCCGATAACCAAGCCTACAAATCCGAATGTGGTTGCAAGAACCATCAAAAAAAATCGGATGAGTCTTACGGCGGCTACCATATCGTAGTTGGGCAAAATAAACGAGGAGATAGCCGTGAATGCCACAACGATAACCATAACGTTGCTTATCAAGCCGGCTTGAACGACGGCTTGTCCTATGACGATACCGCCTACTATGCCCACCGTTTGCCCAATGGGCGCAGGCAGCCTGATGCCGGCCTCGCGCAGCATCTCCAGCGTGATTTCCATGAGAATGGCTTCCACGAATGGCGGAAAAGGAACCTGGCCGCGCGATTCCCCCAGTGTCAGCAGCAGCTTCATCGGAATGATCTCGAAATGAAAATTGACGACGGCGATATAAAAAGCAGGGAGAAAAGCCGCGGTGAAGAAAGCAAACAGCCTAAGCAATCTCAGAAACGTAGCGATAGGCCAGCGCATGCTGTAGTCATCCGTGCTTTGAAAAAAAGAAAGGAAGGTAACGGGCGCAATGAGCACATTCGGTGACCGGTCGACAACGACTACGCATCTTCCCTGCAGCAGCTGCGATGCGGCTGAATCCGGACGTTCCGTCGAAATGAACTGCGGAAATAAAGAAAAAGGATGATCCTCAATCAATTCAGACAGTTCGCCTGCAGTAAGAATGACATCAATGTCGACGTTTTGGATCCTTTTCTCCAATGCTTCCAATAGGTCCAGGTTCGTGACATCCGCCAAGTACAATATCGTCACGAGGGTTTGTCCGCGCCGTCCGACCGTGATTCGCCTCATCTTCAGCTCTCGATTGGCAATATAACGGCGAATCAATGCGATATTTTGCCCGCTTGTTTCCACGAAGCCTTGGTGTGAGCCTTTTAAAGAAGACTCAAGTTGAGAATCTTGAATATCCCGCTGCGGCCAACCCATGGTTCCCAGTGAATAGGCTTCGGTCCGCCCATTGACAAATAATATGCTATACCCGTGCAGGAGCAAGGCTTCAATTCGCGCCCAGCTCGTCTCAAGTTCGAAATGACTAACGGTCATGATAAGGTCATCGCCAGGCTGCCCGCTGCCGGATTCAAGCTGAAGGGGGCGCAGAACGTCATGATTAATAATCGTGCTATCCGTCAGGCCGTCTATAAAAATTAAAGCAGCTTGCTCGTTCGTCTGCTTGATTGTTAATTTTCGGATAATTAAATCGGGTGTCTCGGAAAAAATGTCGTTGATTCGCGGCAAGATTTTCGTCAGCTCAGCGTCTATATGATCCGATAGGGGAGGAGAGACATCGTCGAGCTGTTCATCCATGGGAAAGCGGCTCCTTTCCTTCGTGTATTCAAAGCATCGCTTTTATTTTGCCACGGTTTACCATGGTTATTCATGTAACAGAAAATACCCCCTTGCTCTTTTGCAAGGGGGTATGCTTCTTTTGCTGTTCCTTTTAATCTAGGTGCCGGCTTTAAATAAGGTGGCGATGGATCCGCCTTCGGTGATGATTTTGATTGCTGTGGCAAGAAGAGGCGACATCGGCAATACGATAAATTTATCGGAGCGTTCCTCGCCGATCGCGATAGTATCCGTAATGACGACCTCGCGAATGTTTGGATGGTCAAGCTTCTCGAGCGCGTTGGCGGAGAAGAGCCCGTGCGTTGCGCATATGTAAGAATCATGGGCGCCTCTTTTTTTAAGCGCCTCTACAACGTTTACGATCGTGCTGCCCGTATCGATCAAATCCTCGATAATGATTGGCGTCATGTCTTCGACATCGCCGATGATATGCGTAATCTCGGATTGGTTATGAG
The DNA here is from genome assembly GCF_040676435.1 of Paenibacillus sp. LPE1-1-1.1. Lineage (NCBI taxonomy): Bacteria > Bacillati > Bacillota > Bacilli > Caryophanales > Paenibacillaceae > Paenibacillus > Paenibacillus sp. LPE1-1-1.1. The sequence continues at coordinate 1,308,151 of NZ_JBEGHY010000023.1, read as the reverse complement.
CAGGCCGATTTTTGATCATGATGGCGAAAGGACAATCGAGCAGTCCGGCAAGCTTCTCGGCCGTTGTAGCGCGTCCCGCATCGGGAGATACAACTACCGGGTTTTTAATCTTTTTGTTTCTTAAATATTCAATGATCAAATCAAGCGCGGTTAGATGATCGACCGGAATATCGAAAAAGCCTTGTATCGGATCAGCGTGCAGGTCGACCGTAATAATGCGGTTAGCCCCAACCGTGGTCAGCACATCCGCAACCATCTTAGCTGAAATCGGTTCGCGCGGCGCTGATTTTCGTTCTTGTCTCGCATAGCCGTAATAAGGCATGACGATATTGATCGTTTTGGCCGATGCGCGTTTTGCGGCGTCAATCATAACCAGCGTCTCGATCAAATGCTCGTTAACCGGATGCGAGAGCGATTGAATGATAAAAACGTCGCAGGTGCGAATCGACTCCCCGTAGGATACATGGATTTCTCCGCTTTGCTGCCTCGATATGGCGACATTGCCGAGCGGAAGCTCAAGCTCTTTGCACAGCTCCTCGGCCAGTCGTTGGTTCGAAGTGCCGGAAAAAATTTTAACTTTTTGCATTTGTTCCTCCTTAAAGGTTTGCGAAGCAAACCTACTTCGTAAGCATGAGCTTAGGTTTGCGAAGCAAACCTACTTCGTAAGCATGAGCTTAGGTTTGCGAAGCAAACCTACTTCGTAAGCAAATTTCATCTCTATGCGACATTCTTTGCTCAATCATAACAAACAAAACATAGGAGGACAAATGTTTGCTGTGCCTATAATCGTATTGGAACAAATAATGAAAGATGATAAAGTAGAGTTTTGATGTATTTATTGAAGAAGGAGTTGCAATGCGTGCCTAATCACAGCCAAATACAATCCTTAAAGGGCAGTTCTTCGGAGGACACGAAGCGAGTGTGGCTCATTCTGCTGCTTGGCTCGTTGTCTGCGTTCGGACCGTTGTCGCTAGACATGTACCTGCCTGCCCTGCCTCAGCTGGCAAAGGACTTCGGAACAAGCTCTTCGCTCGTTCAGCTCAGCTTAACGGCCTGTATGATCGGTCTGTCTGTCGGACAGCTTTTCTCCGGAACCTGGAGTGACATAAAGGGGAGAAGGCTGCCGCTGCTCATTTTTTTAGCCGTATACGCTCTATCCTCGGTATTATGCGCGATGGCGCCTTCAATCGGAATTTTAATCATTCTCAGGTTTATCCAAGGCTTTTCCGGTTCAGCCGGCATCGTTATATCCCGGGCGGTCGTCCGTGATTTGTATGAGGGTCCGTCGCTTACCCGATTTTTTGCGATGCTGATGCTGGTCAACGGGGCGGCTCCCATATTTGCTCCCATTGCGGGCGGCCAACTATTAAGAGTAACGTCCTGGGAGGGCGTATTCATCGTGCTGGGCGTTTGGGGCATGCTTATATTTTTTGCCGTGCTATTTGGCATGCCCGAGACGCTTGCGCCGGATAAGCGAATGACCGGAGGATTTCGTCAAACGATATCGACCTTCGGCATCCTGCTGCGCGACCGTTCCTTTATGGGCTACGCGCTGGCGCAAGGTCTCGTGATGGCGGCGATGTTCGCCTATATCGCAGGGTCGCCCTTCGTGCTGCAAAATATTTACGGCGTGACGCCGCAAAGCTTCAGCTTGTTTTTCGCAATAAATGGCTTAGGTATTATATTATTCGGACAGCTTACTGGCCGGCTTGCGGCTAAGGTGGGAGAGAACAAGTTGTTCGTCATCGGACTCGCGATTGCAGCATCGGCAGGAACGGCGCTGCTAACCATGATTTTGCTCGAAGCGGCTCTGATCTATATTCTCGTTCCGTTATTTCTGGTCGTATCCAGCGTAGGCATCATCAGCACGACAGGCTTCTCGCTGGCGATGCAAAAGCACGGCAGCGCCGCAGGCAGCGCATCCGCCTTGCTAGGGCTCCTCTCTTTTACTTTCGGAGGCTTGATGGCGCCGCTGATCGGCCTCGGCGGCAGCGCAAACGCGCTTCCGATGGGTATTTGGATTGCTGCCGCAGAGCTTGGGGCTGTGGCCTGTTATGTTCTTATAATTAAAAACCCGTTCAAAAAACGGTAATCTTTATGAAAAGCTGTCCATCTGAAATTGAGGAATCTAGGAGGGGGCGGCTCTTTTTTTGCTGCTTGCCTAGGTGTATAATGTGTGCTTAGAAGGGGTGGGAGCATGTCCGCGGAGATAAGGGCTTATGAGTTGGTCGCGTTGAAGGAAATCGCCGAGACGCTGAACAGTACCAACGACATGGAAGAAATGCTGAAAGACGTGCTTGCCAAGCTGCTCCAAGTAACAGGCTTTACGACCGGCTGGATCTTTATGATCGATCATCATAACGAAGATTTAAGCGTGACTACACATCATTTACCGGAGGGGCTTCGGGCAAATAACCAAGCACTGATGTGCGGATCAGCATGCTGGTGCGTAGAGAGATTCAAGCAAAATAAGCTGGAGCAAGCGGTGAATATTATCGAATGCTCCAGAATTACATATGCGGTTAACAATGAGCTCGGCGATACGGAGGGTGTTTCCCATCATGCAACCGTGCCGCTTCATGCCGGCTCGGACCGATTCGGCCTGTTGAACGTCGCGGAGTCCGGGAAGGTGAAATTCTCGGAGGAGGAGCTGGCGCTGCTGCAAGCGGTAGCCTATCAAATCGGCACGGCGATTAAACGAATCCGGCTCTACCAGGTTCAGGAGAAGCATGCCCTTCATTATGCCAAGCTCGGTGATGTCATTCAAAAAATAAATGCCATACAGGATATTAACAATTTGCCGCTCCAGGCCGTTCGCTATATTGGCGATACCTTCAACTGGCAGCATGTTTCGTTGTTTATGTACGAGCAGGAGCAATTATCGCTGCGCGCGCATTATACGGATAAGTGTGTCAAGAAAGAGTGGCTTTCAATGGAGATTGACCAAGGAGGAACGGTAAGCACCGCTTTCCGTGAGAATCGGATCGTTACCTTGTCGGATTGCCATCAGGTACCCAGCTCATCGTTGACGTCCATCGGAATTCCGCCGTTCTCCTCAGCCGTGGCGATTCCCCTTCGTATTCGAAGCAAGCCGATCGGCGTATTGTTTATCAGCAGCCAGCTGGGCAGACAATTTGATGATTATCTCGAGGATTTTTTGTATTCGTTAGGGGATCATTTTACGCTAAGCGTGGAAAATTTGCGGGTGTATGAGCAGCGGCGAGAGCTGGCTCGAATGGAAGAGAGAAACCGGATGGCAAGAGACCTGCATGATTCGGTTATTCAAAAAATATTTTCATTATCCTTTCTCGCCAAAGGGGCTGAAACGGTTCTTGCGGGCAAAGAGCCGATCGTCGAGCGGTCCCTGCAAGAAATAAGGCAGCTCTCCCAAGAAACGCTGAAGGAAATGCGAACGCTCATCTGGCAGCTTCGCCCGGCAGGCTTAGAGCATGGACTGCTGACTGCTTTAAAGCAATACGGCAAGAACATGGGCTTAACGGTATTTGAACAGGTTGAAGGCGTAAGGGAGCTGCCCCGGGCAATTGAAGAGGCGTTTTGGCGGATCGGGCAAGAAGCCATGAACAATGTAAAGAAGCATGCGGAAACCAATGTGGTGTACGTGCGGTTAATTAAAACAGAGCAGGCTGCCAGCATTGAAATCAAAGACCAGGGCATTGGGTTTTCACCAGAGAAACGCAAAGGCAAGCTGACGATGGGGATGCTGACGATGCGGGAGCGGGCGGAGACGCTGGGCGGCGAGCTGTCGATCAAAAGCGCGAAGGGGCGGCCCACTGTCGTAAAAGCTACGATCCCGGTCGCGACAGATATGGAAATGTGGAATGAGGAATGAGGAACAGCCGTGAAGATCAAAATATTATTGGTAGACGATCATCAAATCGTGCTAAAGGGCATTTCGTTTTTTCTCACGATGCAGCCCGATTTCGAATTGGTCGGGGAAGCCCATAATGGACTGGAAGCCGTCGAGAAGGCAGCCGAATTAAATCCGGATATCATACTGATGGATTTGAACATGCCGATCATGGACGGGATTGAAGCGAGTACGCGGATCGCCAAGCAAAATCCGGAGATCAAAGTGCTCGTTCTGACGAGTTTCTCGGACCGCAGCCATATTGTTCCCGCGCTCCAGTCCGGAGCAATCGGGTATATGCTGAAGGATGTAGAGCCGGATCAGCTTGCAGAAGCCATTCGCAGCGCTTATAAGGGGAACATCCAGCTTCACCCGGACATCGCAAGCGCGCTGCTTGCCGAGGTGGTACCGGAAAATGCTGCGGTGAAGGAGCTGCCGAGCCGGGCATTAATCGAACTATTGACTCCGCGGGAGCTGGAAGTGCTGCAGGAGCTTACCAAAGGAATGAGCAACAAAGATATTGCGCGAAACCTGACCGTGGCGGAGAAAACAGTAAAAACGCATGTGAGCAGTATTTTGAGCAAACTTAATATGACGGATCGCACGCAAGCGGCTTTATACGCGGTGCATTTAATGAAAGAACTCGAATAAAAAACGTCGTAAGACTATAGTCGTAAGACTGAATCTCCGCCCTAGGCGGTTCAATATCGTCTTTTTTTCGGTCTATTTACCGATGCTTCCCTCCTCAAAACTATATACAATAAAGGTACTTACAAAAAGTAAATTATATATTGTGGAGGGAAACAAATCATGAGTACAGTTTTATTTGTTAAAGCAAACGATCGCGGAATCGAAATGGGAACAAGCGTTAAGCTATACCACGCTTTTCTAGATAGCTACAAAGCCAGCCATCCTGAGGATGTCGTTATTGAGCTAGATTTGTTTAAAGAAGAATTGCCGTACTTGAATGCGGATATGATCAACGGTAACTTTAAAGCGGCCCGCGGCTACGACCTGACACCGGCAGAGCAAGCGGCAGTAGCGGTTTCCGATAAATATATCAATCAATTTCTTGCAGCGGATAAAGTCGTATTCGCATTCCCGCTTTGGAACTTCACGGTTCCGGCTGTATTGCACACTTACATCGACTACCTTTCGCAAGCAGGCAAAACATTCAGTTATTCGGCTGAAGGTCCAGTCGGCTTGATTACAGACAAAAAAGTAGCGCTGCTTAACGCACGCGGAGGCATCTATTCCGAGGGTCCAGCAGCCGGCGCTGAAATGTCGTTCAACTTCATTCGCAACGTAATGGGCTTCTTCGGCGTAAAAAACCTGGAGAGCGTCATTATCGAAGGCCACAACCAATTGCCTGATCAAGCGGAAGCGATTGTTGCTGCCGGCCTTGAACAAGCAAAAAAAGTAGCTGCAAGCTTCTAATTTCAGCGGTAAAGCCAAGACAGCCAGACATTCGTCTGGTTGTCTTTTTTTTGCATTGGGCGTTCTGTAAATAAAAAATGATTGACTCTTTAAGCGGATCAATGTTTATATTATATAGACCGATCGTTATAATCGAGGAGTGAATGGATGTCAGAAAAACAAAATACCAGATGCGCCATTCTTGAAACGGCGGCAAGGCTTTTTTTTACGCAGGGATACCATGCTACCGGTTTGAGCCAAATTATTAAAGAGAGCAGCTGTCCGAAAGGCTCTTTGTATTATTATTTCCCGAACGGCAAGGAGGAGCTGGCGCTGGAGTGCATCAACTGCACCCGTGATCTCGTCATCGAGAAGTGGAATCAAAAATTTTCCGCTTTTGAAGAGCCGGCGGAAGCCATACAGGATTTCGTTCACGATATGGCGGAGGATGCCGAGAAGTTCGATTTCCAAGGGTATATGCCCTTTAGTTTCTGGATGGCGGTGGAGACCTCGTCGATCAGCGATACGCTTAGAGCTGCCGGACAGGATGTTTTTGCCGCTTGGCAGGCCGTCATCTCGGAAAGGCTTGTTAGTTATGGCATGGATGAGGCCAAAGCAAAAGAGATTGGCGTCGTCATCATTTCGCTGCTGGAGGGCGCGCTGATCCTGACGTTGACGAATCGGGATAAGCAGCCGCTGTTAAGCGCGGCAAAGTGCATACCCTACGTCGTAAACCATTGTCCTTCTTTCTGAGAAGGCATCAATAAATATAGATAGATATGGGAGAGTGGAATTTTTGCAAGCAACAATGGCAAAATCGCAGCAACGAACGGAGCAGACCTACAAAGTATTTCCTATTATGATTTCTTTGCTTTTGGCCGGCTTCGTCGGCATGTTCAGTGAAACGGCTTTAAATGTAGCGCTTAGCGATCTAATTCAAGTTTTTAATATCACTGCGCCAACGGTACAATGGCTGACAACGGGCTATTTGCTCACGCTTGGCATCTTGGTTCCGGTATCGGGCTTATTGCTGCAATGGTTTTCAACGAGGCAGCTGTTTATAGCAGCGGTAAGCTTCTCCGTGCTTGGCACGCTTGTGGCGGCGCTCGCTCCGAGCTTTGATGTGCTCATGGCGGCACGCGTCATTCAAGCCATTGGTACGGCGCTTCTTCTGCCCCTGATGTTTAATACGATACTCATTATTTTTCCTGCCGAGAAGCGGGGAGCGGCGATGGGCATAATCGGGCTCGTCATTATGGTTGCACCCGCGGTAGGACCTACCATAGCCGGACTTCTCATCGAAAATTTGAGCTGGCACTGGATTTTCTGGCTGTCGCTTCCGTTCTTGGTTATAGCCCTTGTTTTTGGAATTTTCTATATGCAAAATGTCTCCACGATTACAAAACCGAAAATCGATGTTTTCTCGCTTGTATTCTCGACCCTTGGCTTCGGCGGCATCGTGTTTGCGTTCAGCAGCGCAGGTGAAGGCGAAGGCGGTTGGGGCAGCGCAAAAGTTATTACCTTTATGATTATCGGCATAGCCGCGCTTATCGTTTTTGCTATCCGTCAGTTGACGATGAAGCAGCCGATGATGAACCTGCGCGCCTTTAAGCATCCGATGTTCATAGTGGGAACGCTGATGGTGTTTATTTGTATGATGGTTATATTAGCCTCCATGCTCGTTTTACCGATGTATTTGATCAGCGGGCTGGGTCTTAGCGCGCTTACGGCAGGTCTCGTCCTATTGCCGGGGGGACTGATTAATGGTATTTTGTCCCCGGTTATGGGCAGCTTGTTTGATAAATTCGGTCCAAAATGGCTCGTTATTCCCGGACTTGTTATCTTAGCAGCCGTGCTTTGGTTTTTCTCCGGCATTACGACGGCGTCGACGCTGGCGCTTGTCATCGTGCTTCATTCCTGCTTGATGATCGGAATTTCGATGGTATGGATGCCGTCGCAGACCAATGGTCTGAACCAGCTTCCGCGCGAACTGTATCCGGACGGCACAGCGATTATGAACACGCTGCAGCAGGTGGCGGGTGCCATTGGCACGGCGGTTGCGGTTAGCATTATGACCGCTGGGATGAACAGTTTCATGAAGAATGCCGCTGATCCGGCTGACCCGGCGAATGCGCCTCTCGCTATGACGGCGGGCATACAGGATGCGTTTATTTTCGCGATGGTCGTTGCGGTCATTGGCCTAGTTGTTGCGTTCTTCATTAAACGGGTTCATGTAGAAAAGCAAAATAATAAAAAATAAAGTTACGAAACATGATGACCTCAAAGCCGAACAGGATGGCTATGTCTGATCGCTTATAGACAAACCCCCTTAATCCCGATATGATTGATAAAATAACCGAATATTTGTTAAGAGAAGGTGCAAGCAGAACGGGTTTTTGTTTGCTTAATAGGGAAGTCCGGTATCATGCCGGCGCGGTCCCGCCACTGTATGTGAAGAGCGTTTCTCTCAAAATGCCACTGTCTGTCGTAGGGATGGGAAGGTAGAGAAACGTGTTGACGCACGAGCCAGGAGACCTGCCTTTTCTTATTTTGTTTCTCATTCTTCGGGGGTAAGAATGGAGATCGGAACGTTATGCAATGCGCATGATGTTTATTTTATTTGCAGTTGCAAATCTTTAATTCGATAAAAGATCCCCTCTGAACAGGGGATCTTTTTTTTGTTTTGCAGCCCCCAGCGGCATAACGAAGAAGCTTGTCCGGTCAAAAAGAATTGAAAAAAGGAAGTAGGAAAGAATTGATGGCAAAGAACAGCAAGCGATGGTTATTCAGCTTATTGATAGGCCTGCTGGTAATTGGAGCAATCGTCGGCTGCGCGAATCCGGAAACGAACGGAAATACGGCAAGCGAGCAAACGCCAGCAAGCCAAGCTCCGCAAGAGACAGCTGTAACGGATGATAAAGGCAGCATAGAGCCTAAAGGCGGAAGCGAGAGCGCGCAACCTGCTAATTCATCTCCGACTGCGGAACCAAAGGCAACGCCCTCTGCGGTCGCGGACAAAGACGAAGATGAAAATCCGGTAAAGGATGCCGCAAGCGAGAAACCCGCTGCGTCCGTGAAACCGGCGAAGCCGACGCTATCCCCAGTGCAGGGCGATCAGCAGGTGACGCCTTCGCCAAAGCCGAATGCGTCAGAAAAGCCCGTCCAGTCTCCGTCTGCCTCACCGGCCGAAACGAAGCAGCCGATTAGTTCGGTTACGATATCGATCGTGGCGGACGAGAAAACGGGCACCGTGCTCGCGGCTACCGCCGTCGAACTGCAGAAAGACGATACCGTGCTTGAAGTGCTGAAGAGAACGACCCGCAAAAACAAAATCCAAATGGAATACAGAGGCGTAAAGGCTGCTGCTTACATTGAAGGCATTGATAATTTGTATGAATTTGATCTCGGCGCAAAGAGTGGATGGATGTACCGGGTGAACGGCGAGTTTCCAAATAAAAGCGCGGGTGCCTTTAAGCTCAAGGACGGCGATGTCATTGAATGGCTGTATACCATCGATCTCGGCGAGGATCTGGGAGCCGAGGCGGAATGAACAATGCCTTCTTCTCCGCTCATCCCATTACCAGCTTCTGCTATTATGCGGGTGTCATTGCCTTTGGCATGCTGTTATTTCATCCTGTTTTCCTCGTGACGTCGATTGCGGCGCTTACGGCTATTATTGTCATTCATGGCGAAGGGAAGCGGCTGCTTAAGCTGCTTCCTTATTATGCGCTTATGGGCGGATCGGTTGCCGTTCTTAACCCGTTGTTCTCCCATCGGGGGAGGCATATTCTCTTTTATTTCATGGATCAGCCGATAACGCTGGAAGCGATTTTGTACGGGGTGACGATGATGCTCTCGTTAATATGCATGATGCTGGCGTTTGTTTCCTTTCAGCAAATCGTAACCACAGACAAATGGATGTATCTGTTCTCGAGGGTCGCGCCGCGCACGTCGCTCCTAACCTCGATGTCGATTCGCTTCGTGCCGCTGTTTATGCGCAGGCTGGAGCAAATTACGACCGTGCAGCGGATGAAGGGGGTAACCATTCACGAGGGCAGCCTAAAAAAACGCAGCAAGGACGGCATGCTGCTCGTTCGCGTGCTGCTGACCTGGTCTTTGGAAGAAGCGCTTCAGACAGCCGATTCCATGAAAGCGAGAGGGTACGGCTCTGCCAAACGAAGCTCCTACGTAATCTATCGGATGGATCGCAGGGACTGGTATGTGCTCGGATTTTTGATAGCGGCGGGGGCCGCCTGCGCTTGGGGCTGGATGCAGGGTTATGGGGTACTAACGATCTATCCCCGTCTGGAATCGATGCATTTGCATCGGGGAGAAGGCTTCATCTTTGCTTGCTATTGTGCTTTTTTATTAACGCCAGCGCTTCTTGAAGGAATGGAGAGAAGGACATGGAAGTCATTCGAATAGATCAACTATCGTTTTATTATCCCGATACGTTAGCGGCTGCGCTCGATAACGTATCCCTATCGGTGAAGCAAGGGGAGTTTGTCGTCTTATGCGGAGCATCCGGCTGCGGAAAAACAACCTTGCTCCGTCATATGAAACAAGAGGCGCAACCGACGGGAAAGCGCTCGGGCACCGTGTTCTTTGAAAGCCTGCCGCTTGCGGAGCTGCCTGCGGTAACCGCAGCAGAGCAGATCGGTATGGTTTTTCAAAACCCGGAAAATCAAATCGTTATGGACCGGGTATGGCATGAGCTGGCTTTTTCGATGGAAAATGTCGGTTATGGCCAAGCGGTTATGCGCAAGCGGCTGGCTGAAATGAGCCATTTTTTTGGACTGGAAGATCTGCTGCATAAGTCCGTGCATGAAATATCAGGCGGTCAGAAGCAGCTGATTAACCTGGCTTCCGTACTGCTGCTGCAGCCGAAGCTGCTGCTGCTGGATGAGCCTACCTCACAGCTGGATCCGGTAGCTGCGCGTGATTTTTTGCAGCTTATATACCGCTTGAATCAAGAGATGTCGATGACAGTCATTATTAGCGAGCATCGGCTCGAGGACGTGATTCCGCTTGCCGACCGAATCGTTATGCTTGACGGCGGAAGGGTCAAATTCGATGCTGCACCCAGAGAACTGTGCCAATTGATCGGCTCCGCCGAAGCGTCAACGGATCTTTCGTATCTGCCGAGCGTGACCAAACTTTATTTGTCAGCAGAGCCGGTACGCCCGTCAGGCTATGCGAAAGAAATCCCGCTGACCGTACGCGAGGGGAAGCAGTGGCTTGCCGGGTTAGGCGGAATCCAAACGCATCCTCCCATGCAAGCGGAGGCACTGAGAGACACGCGGAACGACAAGCAGGAGCGGCTGCTGGCCTGTGAGGAAATGACGTTTAAATATGAGAAAGACGGCCCAGAGGTGTTGAAGAAGCTGTCGCTTCACGTATATAAGAATGAGTTTTTGGCGGTGATGGGCGGTAACGGCGCAGGAAAGACGACGATGCTGCAAATGATGGCTGGCTTGCTGAAGCCGCAGCGCGGCAGGATGAAGAAGGAAAAAGATATAAAGGTCGGCTATTTAGCTCAAAATCCCTTGCTGTATTTTAGCTATGACACAGTCGAGGAGGAGCTTCAGAAGATGGCTGATTATGTGAAGCTTGCCGAACGGGAGCATAAAATTGCAGGCATAGTGGCAGCCCTGCAAATTGCCGATATTTTGCCCAAGCATCCATATGACCTGAGCGGGGGGGAGCAGCAGAGAGCGGCGCTTGCGCTGGTTCTGCTGGGAGAGCCGGATGTCCTATGCTTGGATGAACCGACAAAAGGAATGGATCCCATAGCCAAGCAGCGGGCAGCCGAGCTGCTGCAGCAATTATGCCGATCAGGCAAAACGATTGTTATGGTTACCCATGATATCGAATTTGCGGCGGAGCATGCATCGCGCTGCGCGATGGTGTTTGACGGCGCGATTTCAGCCGAGGCGGCTCCGGCTCTGTTTTTTGGAAGCAATTATTTTTATACGACAGCAATTAACCGCACGGTGCGCGAGTGGCTGCCCGATGCGCTGACGACCGGGGATGTGATGGATCAATGGGTAAAATAAAGCTCTGGTTTTTAACCAGCATCGCATTGTTCGTTGCGGCGATGGCGCTGTCCTCCGCTGTTACGGATGAGCATTACCTCATGCTGAGCATCGTGCTTCTCTTCGTAACCATGCTTCCTTTTTTTTCGCGGTTCGAGAGAAGGAACATCGAAGCGCGCGAGATTGTTATCCTTGCGGTGCTGGCCGCTATTGCAGCCGTCAGCCGAGTACCTTTCGCGCCGCTGCCGAGCGTTCAGCCAACATCCTTCGTTATCATAATCGCGGCGATTGTTTTCGGCGCGGAGTCGGGCTTTATCATCGGTGCGATAGCAGCTGTCGTATCGAATATTTTTCTTGGGCAGGGTCCTTGGACGCCATGGCAAATGTTCTGCTGGGGTATGATAGGGGCCACGGCTGGCTGGCTGCGGCACACATGGCTTATAAAAACAAAAACAGGCTTGCTCGTGTTTGGGTTCGTCTGGGGATTTTTGTTTGGCTGGATCATGAATGTTTGGTTTATCATCGGCTTGCCGGACGCCTTAAGCTGGAAGCTGATTGTTATCGCCTATATACAAAGCTTTTATTTTGATCTGGCGCATGCCTTGTCCAATGTGTTTTTCCTTGCGGTGTTTGGCAGCAGTTGGATCGCGATTTTGCATCGGTTTAAGAGAAAATACGGCCTACTCGAGTCATAGCTTTGGGGAAGCTCCCGCCAGGCCGTAATAAATGCTACAATGGTAGAAAAAACATGAGGGGAAGCAATCGGGCGCTTGGTAAGGGTATGCCCGGAAAACCGATGGATGAAACAGAACCTCTTGCTGTTAAGCTTTGCGCAAGCTGTAAGGAAACGAAGCCGCTCTCCGATTTTTTGCGTCGGACAGGCAGACGCTCCAGCACAGGGGCGCGCCGCGGCGCTTGCCGGGTTTGCCGGAAGGCGAAGGCCGCGGCAGACCCTTTACCTGCTTTAGTCGATCATGAACATAAAGCGATACAAAGAACAGCGCGGGCCAAAAAAACGCGTTCGCAGCCGCCTATGCCGACAATCCCGCTGCCGAATGACTCTGCCGCGCTCAAGCAGACGCGTCAAGGCACGGTTTGGATGCGAGGCAAAACGGATAAAGGTCGTCGCTGGTATCAGGAAATAGAGCTGGAGCTTGCGGTCACGCTTGTCGATGAGCATGCTGCCGTTCTAGTAAACCGCCATACGATTCGGCGCTTGTTTAGCAATAAGGAGTTCAGGCGTTATATTTTGGAGAGAGATAACCATACCTGTTATTTTTGCGGCGAGTTTGGTGATACGATTGATCATATGCTGCCTCGCGCTAAGGGAGGGCATACGACGCCTTTGAATTGCGTTTGCGCATGTCATGCCTGTAATCAATCCAAAGCGGATCAAGACTTGCAGGCATTTATGAAAAGCGAAGACAGCATGACTTAATCTTAATCGCAATGTATGCGTTTTTGCAAAGATAGGAAGTGGGGAACCGCTAAAACGATCATTATCGTTCTAGCGGTTCCTCTTTGTTTTGGTTAATTGCGGACATCCAGCTTGCAAAGTTCAATAAATAGATAACAAATAATGAGTAAATAACGCTCACGCTTGGTTCGATACGCAAGCTTATGACGCTTTGAGCACCATTAGCTCAAAAAAAACGAATGCAGTCAGAATCGTATGGACGACAAGCGGTTCGGCATCGCGTTTACAGCAAATTATCGAACGCTGCAAAGAGCTCGGAATGATTGCAATCGTTGAATTACATGATGTAACAGGCTCAAACAGCACATCCGGTTTAAATGACATGGCCAATTATTTTGCCGGCAGTGCGGTGAAATCTATTTTGACGAGCAATGAAAAGTATGTATTGGTTAATATCGCGAATGAATGGGGGATAACAATCTCTCGGACATTGCATGGCGCGATGCCTATAAAACAGCAATTTCGACGATTCGAAATGCGGGTATCCATAATACGATTATCGTTGACGGCTCGGGCTGGGGACAAAATGCTTCACCTATAAAAGCATACGGCAATGCGCTTCTCGCGCATGACCCGGATCATAACGTCATGTTCTCCATTCATATGTATGGCTCATGGAACGATTCAAACAAAATCGGAACCGAGCTCCAAGCGATTAAAAATCTAGGCTTAGCTGTCATGGTAGGAGAGTTCGGATATAACTACAATAACGGCAACAATAATTTGGGCAGTCAGGTTAATGCTCAAGAGGTTATGGATCAGAGCCAAGCTAAAGGAACGGTTATATGGCTTGGTCTTGGACCGGGAACGATTCGAGCAATTCGTGGCTGGATATGTCGACAAGTGATTGGCAAACGCTTACAACTTGGGGGAATCTCGTTATTAACGGAACAAACGGGATTTGGGCCACATCCACAAAGGCAACTGTATTTAACGGCAGCAGCACGGCTCTATATGATTTTGAAAGTAGTAATACGGAGGGGTGGACGGCTCTTAATGTTACAGGTGGCCCGTGGTCGGTAACCGATTGGGCCGCAAGCGGCAGCAGCTCGTTAAAGGCTGACGTCACGTTAGGCGGTGGTCAATTTACACTGCAATATACCGGTTCGAACAATTTCAGCGGCAAATCCTCGATTTCCGCCAAAGTGAAGCACGCCGCTTGGGGAAGCGTAGGCAGCGGCCTGCAGGCGAAGCTGTTTATTAAGACAGGCTCCAGCTACACTTGGTACGATTCGGGAACGGTGAATATAAATTCAACAGGGGCATCAACGCTTACATTAAGTCTTTCCGGAGTATCCAATTTGGGTGATGTGCGAGAATTAGGCGTTCAGTTCCTGTCACCAACGAACTCCAGCGGTATATCTGCGGTTTATGTAGATAGCTTAGTGCTGCAATAAGGTTTCCTCCGTAACCAATCTGTGGGCTAAAACGAGGCTGCCTATTCTCCATTTCGAATGGATTAGGCTGACGGATCGTAGGGGGAAATCAATAAAAGAAGGTTCTTCTTTAAGGCGCAATCGCTTTAAAGAGAACCTTCTTTAACATGCATTAACTTCTTACCATAACCTCAGCCTGGATAAGCGTTTTTTCATAGCTTGTGCTTGGATTGAGAATTCGCCAAAGCATTTGATCCACGGCCCGTTTGCCTAGCAGCTCCTTATCGACATTTACGGTTGCCAAGAACGGAATTTGCGGATGCGTATTGTCGAAGCCGGTAAACACAAGATTTTCAGGTATTTCCATACCCATATCCCTCAAGGTCTCCAATGCGAATAATGCAAATATATCGTTGGCGCAGACAAATACCTCAGGCAAGCCATGCTCTAAGATCGCAGCCTTAAATGTATCATGGAAAGTATCGATCTCTGGTCCCATTAGCGAGGGGATCTGCTTTAATTCGATATCATGGTCTTCAAGGGAAGAGCGGAATCCAAGATAACGTTCGTAAAAGCTTTGTGCGTCTCTGATGTTACCCAAAAACTGATAGCTTTTGTACCCTTTTGAAATAACGGAACTCATAACCTCTCTCATGCTGGACAGGTTATCCGTAAAGATCGAATCGCAATAAAAGCTAGGATCATGATGATCGACCATCACGACTGGAATGCCTAATCTTTTGATGTCTAACAAAACAGGAGTGGAAATAGATCCGACTGTTATTATTCCCATGATCGCTTCTGGATTCAATAGTGAGAACATGGAGTCACCTGTCGGCTCGGTTAAGGTTAAAATGTTAATGCCTTTCTGGTTAAGCCTTAGGGATATGCCGTTAAAAATCGGACCCCAATATAAAGAATCGGTATTCTGATACCGCACATTCGGAAAAAGCACAAGAATCGTACCTGACCAGCTCCTCGCTTCAATGTCCATAAGCTCACTTGGAACGGGTGCAGTTTGTGCATCCTTAAAGTATCCAAGCTGTCCTGCCGCTCTTAATATTAGCTCTCTTGTTTGAGGGCTTACGCCTGATTTTCCGGATAATCCTCTTGAGACTGCGAATTTTGACAGTCCAGTAAAATCAGCAATAGATTGAATGGTAACTTTACGCCTCATGATTGTCATCCTACCTTATTTTGTTTTTCGGAGTTTGTGGAATGATAGCCATATCAATGAATAATTAATCTCATTACATTAACGGATTTTCGTTTTGTTATTTTGTTATGTGATCTAATATAACGGGTTTTTTTGTAGAATACAAGCGCTTTAAAAGAAAAGGCGAGCAGGTTTACCGGAAGCTAAAATGTTATTTATAATAACAAATAAAAAACAATTGACCGAAATTGTTTTCGGTGATACATTTGTTATGCAATAAAATAACAAAACAAAAAAACAAAACTAAAAAAAGAGGTGGTTGCAGGTAGAGCGATAGGTGAGAGATTTTTTTTTGCATTATATGCAAGCGCTTTAAAATGGAAGTTATTACTTTATACCAACTGATGAATGTAAAAACGGGAGGTTCGGTCATGAGAAAAATACAAGGGTTATCCATTTTGGTGTTATGTTTCATGCTTATGCTTACAGCCTGCAGCGGCGGAAACAGTGGAAATAAAGGAACGAATAATGCCCCAAAAGAGAGCACTACAACGGAAGCAACGTCAGCTCCTGAGGAAACTACCGCGACGCCGGAGCCAGTGGATATGGGTGGCCGCGTGATCAAAATCGCGGCATGGTGGGATTTGAAGCCAGCTGGAACAACAACCTCTGAGAAAGAACGACTGGCAAAGATTGAAGAAGTAGAGAAAAAATATAACGTGAAAATTGAATTCGTAAACGTTCCTTTTGAAGAATATATGCCGAAATTCACGGCTACCGTTTTGACAGGCGAGCCGTTTGCCGACATCGTTCAAATGGAGTATAAAGCAGCGCTGCCGGCAGTTTTGAAAGGCCAACTGCTTCCGTTAAGCGAATTTACGACTACAGCTAATAACATCAACAACGAAGAGAACCTAATGGCAAAAGCTCCACCGATTGCCGGCGAGGTTTACGCATTCGATAACCCGGGCTCAGGCGGAACAGCCATGCACTACAACCGGGATTTGTTCAAAAAGCTTGGACTTCCGGATCTTCAAGAACTCTATACAGGCGGGCTTTGGAACTGGGATAAATTTTTAGAGATCGCCAAGCTGGCTACAAAGGATACAGACAATGACGGTAAAATCGACGTTTATGGCTTTTCCGGCTGGTCGACTGATATTTTCCGTAACTTCACTGCCGCAAACGGCGGGAAAATCGTTGACGAAGCGACTGGCGTTCAAGGCTTAACGGATCCCAAAACGATCGAAGCAGCCGAATTCATAAATCGTTTATACAATACGGAGAACGTTGTTAAAGTAAAAACGGGCGACAGAATGAATTATGAAGAATTTAACACATTTAAAGACGGCGACGTAGCTATGTTTCAAGCCCCGGTTTGGAACATCGGCGAATTAACCTTTGATATCGGCGTTGTGCCAATTCCAAACGGTCCGCAAGGAAGTCCGGAAGTAACCTATGCTAACCCGGGACAAGCAGCCAAATTTATTCCTAAAGGCGTAAAGGACGCGCAGCTGGTTTACCAAATTTATGAAGAAACATTTGACATCACTCAAACGGAAGAGTTCCCTAGCCAAGAGTGGCTGGAAGGTCTTTACAATCATGAGGAAGACGTAGCGATGCAGCGTGATCATATCACGGGCACTGGGCAAATTTTGCTGGATGACGCTTATCCTGAATTTCCTACCGGGAAGTTTCTTACCGATATTCTCGTAAATAATCAATCGGTTACAGCGACTGCCGAGAAATATAAGCCGGAAGCAGAAGCTTCCATTGCCAAGCTTGGCAAGTAATCATACGCAGTGGTTCTAATGTACAGGCCGGGGGATGTCTACGTGACCTCCCCCGCTTGTATGAATACACGGAAAATAAATGAATGAAGATAGATGGGTTTATATTTCACCATAAAACGTAAGCTTCCCCGCCTAAGGACGGAGAAACTGTTTACGCTTGTAAGGAGGACTTCTGGTGATTAGCAATTTGCGGCTAACCAATATGGCAAGGAAGATAGTCCCTTTTGTTTTGGCGGTATTCATTTTACTTCCTTCAGCACCTAAGGTACAGGCAGTCGGAAGTCCGAATCTTGCTTTAACGGAGGATACAGTCAGCTCTGAATCTAACAAGGAATCGTCCTATAATGAACAAAAATATCATGATTATTTATCGCAACATGAAGCGGCTGCGAGACCAGAACGGGAGATTGTATTGGAAGCAGCAAAATATTCCCGTGTGGAAGGGACTGATTTTAAGAAGCTAGAAGATTTCGAGGGGATGGACGGAACCTCGCTATTAACAGGGGAATCAGGCAAAGTGGAGTGGTCTTTCGATGTGCAAGAAGCGGGATTATACCATTTGTCTTTGCTCTATTATCCTATTGAAGGGAAAAGCTCGGCCATCGAACGGGATTTGAGCATTGATGGAGAACGTCCTTTCAGGGAAGCTGCCTTCTTACAATTTGACCGTATTTGGAACAATCAGAAGTCTCAGGTTGTAAGAGACAACCAAGGCAACGAACTAAGACCGAAGCAAGTAGAAAAGCCCAGATGGAGCGAAAAGTCGTTTCAAGATTCAGACGGTTATGAGAACGAGCCATTCCTGTTTTATTTTTCACAGGGCAAACATACGATTACGCTTGAATCCACAAGGGAACCGATGGTCGTTAAACAATTGAAATTATTTCAACAGCCTTCGCCTTTAACCTACGATCAAGTGCTTAAACAATATGAAGCTGATGGCATAAAGGCGACGGTTGGCCAATTGATAACGATTGAAGGGGAAGCCTCGATCGCGAAATCGTCGCCAACCTTATATCCTCTCAGCGAACGTTCAAGTGCTGCTGTAACCCCGTATAGCGCTTCGAAAATAAAAATCAATACCATCGGCGGCCTTAATTGGCGTCTTCCGGGTCAATGGATGGAATGGGAAATCGACGTTCCTGAAACGGGGCTTTACAATATTGCTTTTAAGACACAACAGAATTACGTCAGAGGCATTTATTCCACTCGAAGATTGACCATCGACGGCGAAACTCCTTTTAAGGAAATGGAGAAGGTTGCCTTCCGCTATAAAAGCGCTTATCGGCTTGATGTGATGGGCGGCGATTCTCCCTATATGTATCATTTAGAAAAAGGCAAGCATACGCTCCGGCTTGAGGTTAGCCTTGGCGAATTTGCGCCATTAATCCGGGAAGTCGAAGGCAGTCTTTATAACCTGAATGAAATGTATCGCAAAATATTGATGATTACAGGAACGAAACCAGATGAATACCGAGATTATCAGATAGACAAAAAAATTCCTGACTTGCTTAAGGTATTTGATGAAGAAAGTATACGTCTTAAAGACATTGCCAAACAGCTTGTCAAATTATCCGGACAATCCAGCGACCAAGAAGCCCTTCTCAAAACGATGGCCGTGCAATTGGACGAAATGATTGAAAAGCCGGAGACGGTTCCGAGAAGGCTCGGGGCTTACAAAACAAATACTGGCGGACTTGGCACATGGGTTCAGCAGGCAAGGCAGCAGCCACTTGAGATCGATTCGATTTATGTAGCATCACCCGGCAAAAAAATGCCGAAGAAAGGGATGGGCTTCACTTCTAAACTGAAGCATCAGACATCGACTTTTATATCCTCTTTTTTCACCGATTACAACCAAATCGGAAATATTTCCGAAGATGACGAGCAAAAATCGATTACGGTTTGGATTGGAAGCGGACGAGATCAAGCCAACACCATGAAGGCGATGATTGATGAAAATTTCACTTCGGTGACGGGCATCAATGTCAATCTAAAGCTTGTTAATATGGGTACGCTTCTGCCTGCTACGCTGGCGAACCAAGGACCCGATATCGCAATGCAAATCGAAAATGATTTGCCGGTCAACTTTGCAATGCGCAATGCTTCGGCAGATTTGACTCAATTTGCCGATTTCGAAGAAGTAAAAGAACGGTTCCGTTCTAGCGCTATCGTTCCATACAGCTATGATGGCGGAGTTTACGCATTGCCGGAAACACAAACATTCAACATGCTCTTTTACCGCAAGGACGTGCTTGACGAGCTGGAATTAGATATCCCCCAAACCTGGGATGATGTGTCGAACCTGCTTGCCGTACTTAGTAAAAACCATATGCAATTCGGTTTGCCTGTCGTCGCGCAGGCTGCTGTGCAGGGGCAAAATATTCCGCCTAACTCGATGTACGCGACGCTATTGTATCAAAACGGCGGAGAGCTTTACCGCAACGGCGGCAAAGAATCCGATCTCGACTCGCGGATCGGAATCGAAACGTTCAAGCAATGGACCGAATTTTATACGGATTACAAATTAGAGCGTGAGTATGATTTCTCGAATCGCTTCCGTACAGGGCAGATGCCGATTGGGATCGCGGATTATACCACGTATAACCAGCTTTCCGTATTCGCCCCTGAGATTCGCGGCATGTGGGGCTTCGCGCCCGTACCGGGAACGATTCAAGAGGACGGCTCTATTAATCGCGATGTTCCAAGCGGCGGCAGCGCGGTTGTCATGATGAAAAAAGCCAAAGACAAGGATGCGGCATGGGAGTTCATGAAATGGTGGACAAGCGAAACGACGCAAACGGTGTTTGGACGGGAAATGGAAGGTTTAATGGGCGCTGCTGCGCGTTATCCGACAGCGAACATTAAAGCATTAGACAGCTTGCCATGGCCAGTGGACGACTATGAAAATTTGAAAGCGCAATTTGAATGGGTACAAGGCGTTCCGGAAGTGCCAGGCGGTTATTTTACGGGGCGGCATCTATTTAATGCCTTTTATAAAACGGTAGTCGGGCAAGTGGAAGCTCGCGAATCCATTATGGACTATGTCCAATATATGCAGGATGAGATCAGCACGAAACGGAAAGAGTTCGGGTTACCGCAATAATGAGGGGAGGGTCAAGCGTGCAAAATTGGTGGAACCTGAAGTTGCGGGAAGTGAAAGCCAATAAGCATTCCTATATTTTGCTGGCGCCGTACATGGTGTTGTTCGCCGTGTTCACCGTGCTGCCGGTTTTGGTGTCGGTTGTACTTAGCTTTACGTATTTCAATATGCTCGAGTTTCCAAGATTCGTCGGATGGCAAAATTATACGCGATTATTTTTGGATGATGACGTGTTTCTCATTGCAGTGAAAAACACGCTGCTGTTCGCCGTCATTACCGGGCCGATCAGTTACATCGCTTGTTTTGTTTTTGCATGGATTATTAATGAACTGTCACCGAAGCTCAGGGCGGTCATGACACTCGTATTTTATGCGCCGTCCATTTCCGGAAACGTATATTTCATATGGCTCATGATCTTCTCCGGTGACCGCTATGGCATTGCAAACGGACTTTTGCTCAAGTTTGGCTTTATCCTGGAGCCGCTGCAGTGGCTGAAAACCGAGGATTATATATTGCCGATCATTATACTTGTCCAACTGTGGCTCAGCTTAGGAACAGGCTTCCTCGCTTTTATTGCCGGATTGCAAACGGTCGATAGAACGCTGTACGAGGCGGGGGCCGTAGACGGCGTTAGAAACCGCTGGCAAGAGCTTTGGTATATCACATTGCCTTCGATGCGTCCGCAGCTCATGTTCGGAGCCGTTATTCAGATTACGACTGCCTTTGCGGTCGCAGACGTTTCAATTGCTCTCGCAGGTTTTCCAAGCGTGAACTACGCGGCCGAAACGATTGTTACTCATTTGATCGATTTCGGAACTACCCGTTTTGAAATGGGTTACGCTTCTGCCATTGCATCTGTCTTATTCATGATTATGGTGGGATCGAATCTCATCGTTCAAAAACTTCTTCGCAGGGTAGGTGAATGAGTTCATGAACTTTTCTTTCCGAATTCCGAGGAAACGGGTCAATCGATCGTTTTGGGGCAGCTTTTCGTTATTCGTTTTGTTGACCGCGTTTGGGGCATTCATGATCGTGCCGCTTATCTACGCCATCAACAATGCTTTCAAACCGTTGGATGAAATCTTTATGTTCCCTCCAACACTGTTTGTCCGCAATCCGACCATGAATAATTTCATTGATTTATTCGGTTTGCTTGGCAACTCATGGGTTCCGTTCTCGCGGTACATTTTCAATACCGTATTCATTACGGGCATGGGAATAATCGGGCATGTCCTGCTCGCTTCAGCTGCCGCTTATCCGCTTGCCAAGCATAAGTTTCCGGGTAAAAACTTTTTGTTCAGCGTCGTAGTTCTATCACTGATGTTCACGCCAGCCGTTACCGCTATACCAAACTACATGATTATGTCGTGGTTAGGCCTGATTGATACCTATTGGGCAGTCATCATACCGGCATTCGCTTATTCGCTTGGTCTTTATTTAATGAAGCAATTCATGGAACAAATTCCCGATGTGCTGCTTGAAGCGGCAAAAATCGACGGAGCGAGCGAATACCGCATTTTCTGGACCATTGTCATGCCAAATGTAAAACCGGCATGGTTGACGCTTATTATTTTGCTGTTCCAAATCCTTTGGGGCAGCGACGGCAATGGTTTCATTTACAGCGAGCAGCTGAAGTCGCTTCACTTTGCCGCTAATCAGGTTGTAGCCGGGGGCATTGCCCGCGCGGGAGCCGCAGCAGCGGTAGCGCTTATTCTGATGAGCGTTCCCATTACGCTGTTTGTTTTCTCGCAAAGCCGAATCATCGAAACGATGGCTACTTCTGGTATGAAAGATTAAAGGGGGAAACGCACATGTCAGCGAAAAAATGGTTTCTCGTCATCGCGGCGGCTTCCCTATTGTTCATTCATGCAGCGCCTGAGCCGGCGACTGCTGCGTCGACGCCATATGAGAGCTACAATTATAACTTTTGGGAAGAAGCGGTTCCGGCGCCTGCGGCATACGTACCTATACTTTCGATTTCCGGAGCAGATATTGGGATAGGTGACTTCGTCGAGCCAAGCGATATGGTGGTCTCTTCAAGCGGCATGATCTATGTCGTAGACAGCGGTAACGGTCGCATCGTCAGCTTAAATGACCAGTGGAAGGTCCAACGCTTGATTAACGGGTACGAGAAAGACGGGGAAACGGTAGGCTTTAAAAATCCGTCGGGGCTGTTTGTTGACGACGAGGAAAATCTTTATATTGCAGATACGGATAATGGCCGTATTGTCGTGCTTTCGAAGGACGGCAATCTGTTAAGAACCATTGAGCAGCCTACGTCCGATGTTTTACCAAAGGATTTTAAATTCATCCCGCTAAAGGTAACGGTGGATCGAGCCAAAAGGGTCTATGTCGTAGCCCAAGGCATCTACGAAGGCATCATGCAGTTTGATGAAAAAGGTCAATTTATCGGCTATGTCGGTACAAACAAAGTTCAGCGCGACTACACGGAAGTGTTATGGCGCTTGCTTTCGACCAAAGCCCAGAAAGCGCAAATGGTGCTGTTCATCCCAACAGAGTTTTCGAATATCGACATTGATGCAAAAGGTTTTGTGTACGCAACGAATATTGATCCGGATTCCAAAGAACCGGTAAAAAGGCTTAATCCTTCCGGTGAAGACGTGCTGAAGCGGTTTGGCTACTTCGATGTCGTAGGCGATATTCGCTACCGTATTTCCGTAGGCCCATCGAAGCTAATCGATGTAAAGGTGCTTGGGAACGGCATGTACAGCGTACTTGACGCGAATCAAGGTAAAGTCTTCACCTATAATGACGAGGGAGATTTGCTCTATATATACGGCGGCAAAGGAAATCAGACCGGTACCTTTAAAATCCCGGTAGCTGTCGAGCATTTGGGCGAAAAACAGCTGGTGCTTGACCGAGGCAAAAGCAACATCGTCGTCTTCGAACCGACGAAATTTGGCTCCAGCGTAAATGAGGCCGTGAAGCTGCACTACAACGGCGAGGATAAGCAGGCGGTACCGGTTTGGCAAGAAGTGCTGCGATTAAACAGCAACTATGATATTGCCTATATAGGCATAGGCAAATCTCTGCTAATGGATAAAAAGAACGGCGAAGCGCTGAAATACTTCAAGCTTGGCATGGACCGTGAGAGTTATTCTGTTGCGTACAAAAGGTATCGCAGGGAAGTTATGAAGGAGCATTTTGGAACATTTCTGACGGTATTGATAGTCATAGCAGCAGCATGGCTGGCGTTCAGATTGGTAAACTCTCGCAGGAAGAAGAGGAAGCTTGCCATTTCGAACTTCGCTTCGCAAACCCTTAAGGAGGGCAAAACGCTATGAAGCAGGATTTCATCAAGTTTCCGCTGCACGTCATTGTGCATCCGTTCGACGGTTTCTGGGATATGAAATATGACAGCAAAGGAAAAGTAAATGTTGCCTTGACTTTTTTGCTGCTGGTCATCATCGCCGTTATTTTGAGAAATCAGTTTGCCGGGTTTCTCGTCAACTATAACGATCCGCGTTATTTGAACAGCTTGACGCAGCTGGTGACGATCGTATTTCCGTTCTTTCTGTGGTGCATATCCAATTGGGCGATTACCACATTGATGGATGGGGAAGGAAAGTTTAAGGAAATCGTGATGGCAACAGGCTATGCGCTATTTCCGCTAGTGATCATATACGTGCCTATGACGATTGCCAGCCGGTTTATGGTTAAGGAAGAAACGGCTTTTTATTATTTAATGATGACGATATCAACCATATGGTTTTTAGCGCTGCTGTTTGTGGGGACGATGACCGTGCATCAGTATTCCGCGTTTAAAACGATTATAACGATGGCGCTGACGGTCATTGTCATGGGAATCATCGTCTTCCTAGGAACGCTGGTGTTAAGTATGCTCCAGCAAATGGCGGATTTTTTCATTAACATTTATCGAGAACTCATTTTCCGTACGTAAAGGAGGCCGCACCCGTGAAAAATCGTAAAATGCTGGTTGCGGTGCTGGCCTGTACCGCAGCCATTTGTATTGCCGCCTGCTCCGCAATATGGTTTGCGAGTCGTGGAGTTAAAGCCGTTGAAGCAGCCACTTATATGAAAATGACAACCGAATTAGAGACAGGAAGCACGATAAAAGCATTGCCGGATTCATCGCAAGGCTTACCGGGAATGAAGCTTGTGGCGGACAACTCTGAAATATCGTTGTATTTTAACGCCGAAACGACGGAGGTGGCCGTAAGGGATAAGCAGCAGGGCCAGGTTTGGTATAGCAATCCGCCTAATCGGAGTGAGGATACCGTCGCTTCTGGCTTTGAGAAGGAGATATTATCGTCGCAATTGACGGTTTTATTCCGAGACGCCATCGGCACATTGGATACCTTCACCAACTTCTCGCAAAGCATCGGCAATAAGCAGTTTACGGCCGAAAGCATTGAGAACGGGATTCGTATTACGTATACGATTGGCGATACTTCAATCGGCGTAGATGCTTTGCCGAAATATATAAGCAAAGCCAGAATGGAAGAGAAAGTGCTCTCCAAGCTTGATAAAACAACGGCCAAATATGTCGGGCTTCGCTATTATCCGAAAGAGGATAATCCGGAAATATTAGAGCGCTTGGACGCGCAGGTCTCGAAGCAGCTCGTACTGAGCAAAATGACGGCTGCCTTTGCGAAGGCGGGCTATACCGAGGAAGACCTTGCTTTTGACAATGAGGAAAACGGCGGCGCAAGCGCGGGCGAATCGTCGAAGCCGAATTTCGTTATTCCTTTAGAATACCGAATTGACGGCGGCTCGCTGGTTGCATCCGTTCCGGTCAATCAAGTCAAGGAAAGCGGAGAATATCAAATTCGCAGCATAGAACTGCTTAACTTTTTTGGAGCCGCGGATAAAGAGAATGAAGGCTACATGTTCGTGCCTGACGGTACGGGCAGTCTGATCCATTTAAACAACGGCAAAGTGAAGGAAGAGCAATACGTGCAAAAGGTGTATGGCTTCGACCCGAATGATAACAGCTTTAGGCGGGGCCAAGTGAGCGAGAGCGCCAGAATGCCTGTATTCGGAATGAAAGCAGGCAGCTCGGCATGGTTTGCCGTTATTGAGGAAGGCGATGCGGTCGCCAGCATATCGGCGGATATTAGCGGCAAAAAAAATTCCTACAATTATATTCACAGCACCTACGCGCTGCGCGGTGAAGACGAGCTGGAACTTTATACGGGTTCTACCATCCAAGAGATCCAACTGCTGAATGAAGAGATTTATAAAGGCGATATTCAAATCCGCTATAGCTTTCTCTCGGGCGACAAGGCGAGCTATTCGGGAATGGCAGAGCTTTACCGTGACAGACTCGTAGAAGAGGATAAGCTTCAGCCAATTAAGGAAGATCAAAAACTTCCTTTCTATTTGGATATTCTGGGAACCGTCGACAAAAGAAAATCCTTTCTTGGCGTGCCTTACAGCTCCGTCATTTCGATGACCTCCTTTGAACAAGCCTCTCAAATGGCTGAGCAATTGAAATCGGACGGAATCGACCGGCTGATGATGCGGTATACGGGGTGGTTCGGCAACGGCGTCAATCATCAAACGCCTGTTAAGCTGATGGTAGACCGCGAGCTAGGGAGCAAATCGGATTTCATCGATTTATCCAAGCAGCTGGAACAGTCGGGCGGGATGTTGTTCCCGGATGTCGCTTTCCAACAAATTTATCATGACGACGGCGGGTTTGCGCCTTCTTCCGATGCTTCAAGATTCGTTACGCGCGAAGAAGCGGAGCTATATCCATACAATAGGGCGCTGAGCCGAATGGACAGGATGCTAGGCTCCTACTATTTGTTATCGCCGGCAAAGCTTCCATATTACGTGGATACTTTTATGAATAAGTATGAATCGCTTGGCATGCAAGGATTAGCGCTTCGCGACCTCGGAAGTCTGCTAAGCTCGGATTATCGCTCAAGCAGAGTGATTCAACGCGAAACGGCCAAAAAAATTGTTGAGGATCAGCTTAGAAACGTCGAAGAACGTATCGACCAGACGATGCTGTCCGGAGGTAATGCTTATGCTTGGCCATTCGCAGATCATCTGATTAATGTGCCGACAGCATCGAGCGGTTTCGTCATTACGGATGAGGAAGTTCCTTTTTATCAAATGGTTATTCACGGTTATTTGGACTATTCCGGCGGCGCGGTTAATCTGGATGACGAACAGGATCTGCAACGCCAGCTGCTTCGGTCTATTGAGCTTGGTTCAGCACCGCATTTTGCATGGAGCTATGAATCGTCTTCTAAATTGAAATTTACTCATTTTGACACGATGTTCTCTACCTATTACAAAGACTGGTACGAGCAAGCAGTGTCGATGTACCAGAAAGTGAATGACGTCCTCTCCGGAGTAGAAGCCGAACGAATGGTGAACCATATCCGCCATCAAGAAGGCGTGGTTGAGGTGCAATACAGCAATGGGAAATCGATTATCATTAATTACACCGACAAAAAAGTCATCGTAAATGGCAATACGATCGAAGCTCAAAACTATTGGGTAGGGGGTGAGCGTTCATGAACGGAGTTAAGCTAGCTTTACGACACAAGCGCTCACTTCTAGGAGTGGCATTTATTTTCCCATGGCTGCTTGGATTCGTATTCATGTTCGCAACGCCGCTGATCCAATCCATCCGATTTAGCTTCAGCAAATTAACGGTAGATCCAAGCGGTTTTATGTTGGAGCCGGTGGGCTGGGCTAACTTTAAAGAAGCCTTGTTCGTGGATGCTACCTTTAATCGGATTTTGACGCAATCGGTTTCGGAAATGGTGCTAAACGTGCCGATGATCCTATTTTTCAGCCTATTCTCTGCTACGCTTCTAAATCAGAAGTTCCGGGGCAGAGTACTCGCCCGAGCCATATTTTTTTTGCCGGTCATACTCGCCTCCAATGCGATATCGGCAGCCGAGACGGCGGGATTAATCAATTTGGTTGGCGATTCAACCGTCGTCAACGAAATGGGGGAAACCTCTTCTACTTACAATATCATGTCAATGGTCATGATCCTCAGCGATATCGGTCTGCCGCTTTCTTTCGTAGACTATATCGTTCAAGCCATTACAAGAATATATGACATTATTACGAGCTCGGGCGTTCAGATTCTTATTTTCCTAGCTGCCCTGCAATCCGTTCCAGGGGCGATGTATGAGGTAGCCAAAATGGAAGGGGCAACAGCCTACGAATCGTTTTGGAAAATTACTTTCCCGTTAGTGAGCCCGCTCATTCTGACGAATGTCATCTATACAATTATTGATTCATTTACGGGCAGCGCAGTGACCGATATGATTTTCTCCACGGCATTCACGACGCAAAACTTCGGACTCAGCGCGGCAATGTCTTGGATTTACACGATAATCATAAGCGTCATTTTGGTCATAATCGGCGTGCTGCTATCGAGAAGAGTGCATTACAACTGAGTTAATTGCAAAGGAGGAAGCTGCATATGGAGGCTTCACAAGCTGTTCGCACCGAGGACAATAAATATCGGCTGATGAAAATAAAAAATAAGACGATCGATACTTTGTACGCCATTTTTCGTTATGCGCTTGTTATCGGAATATCGTTCATCATTATTTACCCGCTGCTTATGAAGTTTTCTGTAGCTTTCAAAGACAAAATCGATATTTACAACCCAACGATTTACATGGTACCCGTCAACTTTACACTCGACAACATAAAGATAGCCATGGAAATCCTGAACTATTTTCCACTGATTGGGAATACATTGGTGTTCGTCATCGTGACCACGCTGCTAACTGCTGCTTCCTGCGCACTGGCAGGTTACGGCTTTGCCCGGTTTTCCTTCCCGGGCAGCAACGTGTTGTTCGCTTTGGTCATCCTAACGATACTTGTTCCAACAAGCACTCTGATGGTACCAATGTATCTTCATTTTAGAAGTTTTGACATTCTTGGCTTGCTACATTTATTTACCGGCAAGGAAGGCGTTAATTTGCTGAATACGTATTGGCCTTCGATCATTACTTCAGCGACTGCGATCGGACTGAAAGCAGGATTGTTCATTTATATTTTCCGTCAGTTTTTTAAAGGGATGCCTAAGGAGATCGAGGAAGCCGCATTGATCGACGGTGCCGGCGGCGTGAAAACATTTTTAAAAATCATGCTGCCAAACGCAGTGCCGCCGATTATTACGGTCGTTTTGTTTTGCTTCGTTTGGCAATATAACGATACCTTTTTCACTTCCTTATTCATGAGTGAATCTGCTCTCATGCCGATTAAAATATCGACGTTATCTGCCCAAGCAAATGCATTGATTCCAGGATTGATAGGTGTCGGAAGCGGCGCTAACGTTAAGGCCGATCCAAACCATGTGGCGATGATTATTGATACGGGCATTTTACTAGCCATTATTCCGCTCATCATCCTGTATTTGGTCGTTCAGCGTTATTTTGTTGAGAGTGTCGAGCGCAGCGGCATTATCGGTTAGCGCATCGCTTGCTGTGCATAGAATGATTAACATGAATAGAAGACAACGAGAAAGGTGAGAAACCATAAATGCTGAATGCGGAGAGACAATCTCGTTTTAAGGTAGAGCCAGAGCTTATAAATCCGAATGCTGATGAAAATGCCAAAAGGCTGATGACGTATTTGTGCGACATTTACGGAAGCCGCATACTGACCGGCCAGCAAATCGGGGTAGTGTCTACACCGGAGCTCGAAATCTTGCATGAAGTTACGGGGAAATATCCAGCCGTATACGGCTTCGATTTCATGAATTATTCACCTTCGCGCACAGAGCGCGGGGCAGAATGCTCCGATACCGATATCGCTATCGATTGGTGGCAAAGCGGAGGCATTGTCACCTTTTGCTGGCATTGGAATGCGCCTAAGGATTTAATTGATTTGCCGCCGGACAGAACATGGGGCAGCGGCTTTTATACGAAAGCAACGACGTTTGACGTTCAGAAGGCGATGGCTGATGATGATTCCGAGGAGTATAAGCTGCTCATAAGGGATATTGACGCGATTTCCACCCAGCTGAAAAGGCTGCAGGATGCAGGCGTGCCAGTGCTGTGGAGACCGCTGCATGAGGCATCGGGAGGCTGGTTTTGGTGGGGGGCGAAGGGGGCGGACCCATGCGTTCGGCTGTGGAAGCTGATGTATGACCGGATGACGAACATGCATAAGCTGAATCATTTGATTTGGGTGTGGAACGGCCAACATGCGGATTGGTATCCGGGCGACGAATTCGTCGACATTATTGGTGAAGATATTTATCCTCCTGATCGAAATTACGAGTCGCAGCTCGAGCGTTTTCAGACGGCTCTTTCTTACACGAAGATGAACAAAATCATCGCTTTGTCCGAAAACGGGCCGATTCCTGATCCGGATCTCATGCTGCGGGATCAAGCCCTTTGGTCATGGAATTGCACGTGGTACGGCACTTTTGTCTACGATACGGTGGATGGCCGCAGAGTGTATGCCGAGAAGCATACGGAGCGGGATCAGCTTATTAAATTTTACCATCACCCGTTCTCCTTAACGAAGGACAAGCTGCCAGATCTTCAAA
Source organism: Paenibacillus sp. LPE1-1-1.1 (assembly GCF_040676435.1). Taxonomy (NCBI): domain Bacteria; kingdom Bacillati; phylum Bacillota; class Bacilli; order Caryophanales; family Paenibacillaceae; genus Paenibacillus; species Paenibacillus sp. LPE1-1-1.1. The sequence continues at coordinate 1,278,404 of NZ_JBEGHY010000023.1, read as the reverse complement.
ACTACCCGCTGCGGGATTAGCGTACGGCGGCATGGTACGGTAAGGACTAATACTTCTTGAGGAGTTTGTCATTGATGACTTTGTCGATATGGAATCACAGGAGCAAGCTGCATCACACGCGGAGAAGAATCCTAGAGGGAAGCTTAACAGTGGGTTTTATCGGCGGCTCGATCACCGATGCAAGGCCGCGCCACAACTGGCCGGAGCCGGTCATTGCCTGGCTCACGGAGGAATTTCCTGAAACGCGCATGACGGTCGAAAATGCGGCAATCGGAGCAACGGGCAGCGATTTAGCCGTCTTTCGCGCCAAGCGGGACTTAATCGATACCCGTTGCGATTTGGTTTTTATCGAATATGCGGTTAATGATGAAGGCGAGCCTACTTCGAAGCGCAACCGTTCGAGAGAGGGACTGATCAGACAGCTGCTTGCTGATGGTCATCGCGATGTTGTAATTGTATACACGTATTCACAGAGCATGTACGTCTCGATTCAGGATGGCTTGGTGCCGGATACGATTAGCGAATTCGAACGTTTAGCCGAACATTATCAAATCGGCTCGATATGGATGGGGTTATATGCTCTGAAGGAAGTGAGGAAAGGCAAGCTCCGCTTTGAAGAATGGCTGCCCGACGGACTTCATCCGACGAGCAGAGGCAGCTTGAGCTATGGTCAAAGCGTCATTTCCTTTCTCGCGAAGGAATTATCGGAAGGAAAACACGCCACACAGGCTGACCAGGTTTCGCGCCTGCTACCGGTGCCGCTTGATGTCCTGTGCTGGGATAAGGTTTCTGCACTGCCTTTCGAGCATATCCGAACGAATGGTCCTTGGACGATTCGGAGATGGCCGCATCTGGAATGGATCGATCAAGTGCTTGAGACATCGGCAGTCGGGGCAAAGCTTTCCTTCTCGTTTGAGGGCAGAGGCCTCGTGCTTGGGTTCGATTTTGGAAGAAGCTCCGCAGAATTCCGATATCGAATGAACGATGGGGAATGGCAATTGACGGAGCGGGAAAGGCCGTCATGGGTTGGAGACGACGGCTGGTATCTCCTTAGCTTTTTCGGAGATGAATGGACTCTTGGCCAGCACCGCTTCGAGCTTGAGGTGATTCATGGCAACCGCCCCGATTGTACAGGCGCCAACTTTCGTCTCGCGAAGGTAGGGATAATAAAGTGACCGCTGTGAAGAACAAGCGAATCGTAATCGGCATCACGGTCGCTGCAGGTATAGCGCTGTTAGGCACAGCTGCAGCGTTAGGGCTTCCTGCTCCGCAAAAGAAGCAAGAGCCCGTTTTGCTCTATGAGGGGGAGGCTGGGCAGCTTACGGGAACCGTGGTTTCTCAAGAAGCAGAGGGATTCTCCGGCACTGGATTTGTCACCGATTTTACCAATGAGCAGGACCAGTTAACGATGCAGGTTGAAGTGCCCAGAACGGCATTATACAATATGTGGGTGAGCTACCGTGCTCCAAATGGAAATAAAGTGGCTGGTCTCACCTTAAATGACGAGCCGCATGGAGAATTGGTTTTACAGCCAATTGGAAAATTCACGGAGCTCAAAGCAGGGAAAATGCTTTTGAGAGAAGGTTCTAATACGATTAGCTTGACTCGCGGCTGGGGTTATTTTGATATCGACTATATCAAGCTGCAGAAAACGAAGCCTGAAGTCAAACATCAGGTCACCGATCAATTAGTTAATCCGAACGCTTCTGCAGAAGCGAAAAAACTAATGAAATATTTGGTGAAAAACTATGGCAAGTCGATGTTATCGGGTCAAACCGGGCTCGATAACGTTTCCTGGATTGACAAGGTTACCGGCAAGAAGCCTGCCATTGTCGGCTTTGATCTTATCGATTATTCCCCCACCAGAGCGGAGCACGGAGCAGTATCGTATGAAGTGGAAAAAGCAATTGGCTGGCATAAGCAGGGAGGCATTACGACCTTTTTGTGGCATTGGAACGCTCCTTCCGGCCTGATTGACGAGACGGGAAAAGAGTGGTGGCGGGGTTTCTATGCGGATTCCGTAACCTTTGATTTGGAAAAAGCTTTGGACGATCCCGAATCGGAACCCTATCAGCTTCTGATCTCCGATATCGATGTGATCGCCGAGCAGCTCAAGCGATTGAGGAATGCCCATATCCCGGTACTGTTCAGGCCGCTGCACGAAGCAGAGGGGGGATGGTTCTGGTGGGGAGCAAGGGGGCCGGAACCTGCCAAGCAGCTGTACCGAATCGTATACGACCGTTTGGTTAACAAGCATGAATTGAACAATCTCATTTGGATTTGGAATTCTGTGCTGCCCGAATGGTATCCGGGAGATGATGTCGTGGATATCGTAAGCGTAGACAGCTATCCTGCCCCGGGAGATCATTCACCGGTCATTAATCATTATGAGAACCTCGCAGCTCTAGTAAAGGACAAAAAGCTGGTCGCTTTAACTGAAAACGGTTCTATTCCTGACCCGGACTTAATGAAGGCCTATGGCGCGAACTGGAGCTGGTTCGTGACCTGGCAAGATGAATATCTAACCGATGGAAAGCATAACAGCCAAGATCTATTAAAGAAAATTTATAACCATCCAGAGGTCACTACGCTGGATGAATTGCCAGACTTATTCGGAATGAAAAAAGAAGCAGATAAAGAAGATTGATAAGCGATAGGAAGACACATATTTTTAGGAGGACAAAATGAGAGAAACACAACTAGTGCTGGATAATTGGAAATTTAAAGCTTGTCAGGAAAAGGAATGGATGGAGGCGGCCGTTCCGGGCTGCGTACATACGGACTTACTGCGGAATGGCATTATCAAGGATCCTTTTTATGCAACGAACGAGCATGATTTGCAATGGATCGACAAAATAGACTGGGAATATGAAACACAATTTGACGTCGCTGGGGAGCTGCTGCAAGCTTCTGCATTAGAGCTCGTATTCGACGGATTAGACACGTATGCCGATGTCTATTTGAACGGTCAGCATGTGCTTTCAGCCGATAATATGTTCAGAACATGGAAAGCCGACGTTAAATCGATCGTGACGGCTGCAAATAATCATTTAAGGATTAAATTCCGTTCGCCCGTGCAGGAGGATCTGCCGAAGATCGATAAGCTGGGTTATAATTTGCCGGCTTCAAACGATCAATCCGAGCTGGGCGGATTAGGCGCGCAGAAGATTAGTATTTTTGCACGAAAAGCGCCTTATCATTACGGCTGGGATTGGGGTCCGAGATTTGTTACGAGCGGCATTTGGCGCGAAGCTAGACTGGTAGGCTGGTCCGAGAGCAGGATCGTAGACGTGCATGTCCTGCAGGACAGCGTAACTGCAGCGCAAGCCAGCTTATCTGTCAGCGTGGAAATCGAGTCCGAGGAATCATGGAGCGGAACCGTAAAAATTAGCGCGGACGGGCAAGTTTGGGAGCAGGAGGCTGCTTTGGAGCAAGGAAGCAGCATTGTAGAAGTGAAGGCGGTTATTGAGCAGCCCAAGCTTTGGTGGAGCAGAGGGCTGGGCGAGGCCCATAGGTATACCTTTACGGCAGAGCTGGTCAAGGAAGAAAAGGCTGTCGCGGCGAAATCCGTTCGCACCGGCTTGCGTTCCGTCCGCTTAGTACGCGACAAAGATGAGAAGGGTGCCAGCTTCTATTTCGAGCTGAACGGCGTGCCTGTCTTCGCTAAGGGCGCGAACCATATTCCAAATGACAGCTTTATAACGGATGTGACCGATGAACGCTACAGGCATGAAATCGCTGCGGCAGCAGAATCAAACATGAATATGCTGCGCGTTTGGGGCGGCGGGATCTACGAGCAATCGGTATTCTATGAGCTGTGCGACGAGTACGGCATCATGGTATGGCAGGACTTCATGTTTGCTTGCAGCATGTATCCGGGCGACGAAGCCTTTTTGGAAAATGTTCGGCTTGAAGCCATCGAGAACGTAAAGCGTCTCCGCAATCATCCTTCTATCGTGCTTTGGTGCGGCAATAACGAGATCGATTCGGCATGGGCCGAATACGATGAAGACGGCGGCTGGGGCTGGAAGAAGGAATATACAAAGGAGCAGCGTAAAGTCATCTGGTCTGATTACGAAGCCGTGTTCCATGACATCTTGCCTGAAGCGGTTGCGGCATTTGCGCCCGGCACGCAATATTGGCCGTCATCGCCTCTTATCTCGTTGACGGGCGACATTAATCAGCATGCCCACCCGCTCTCCGCAGAAGGAGATATTCATTATTGGGGTGTTTGGCACGCGGTTGAGCCATTTGAGAATTACAATGTAAAAGTCGGACGTTTCATGAGCGAATACGGCTTTCAATCCTTCCCTGAATACGATACGGTAATGACCTTTGCTACCGAGCAGGATTTGGCGCTGGATTCGAAAGTGATGCGCGCCCATCAGAAGAACGGCGACGGAAACCGGCTTATTAAAGAATACATGGATATTTACATGAATCAGCCGAAGGATTTCCCTGCATTTCTTTATATGAGCCAAGTTCTGCAAGCGGAAGCGATGAAAATGGCCATTGAAGCCCATCGCCGCAACATGCCTTATTGCATGGGGACGCTATATTGGCAGATGAACGATTGCTGGCCGGTTGCTTCCTGGGCGGGCATGGATTATTACGGCAAGTGGAAAGCCATGCAATATTATGCGAAAAGAAGCTTCGCCGATACGATGCTTTCATTTGACCGCACGGATGACGGATTGGTGAACGTACACTTGGTTACCGATTTGCTGACGCCGATTAAAGGGGAGCTTAGCCTAAGGCTTTATGATTTTGCCGGCGCACTTATTAAGGAAACTTCCGCACTTGTTTCCATGGATGGCAATCATGCAGCCGTAGTCAGCTCGATCAACGAGCAGGAATGGCTGTACGGATACGAAGCAGGCAGCGTTGTGTTGTATGCTGAGCTCGTGCAAAACGGCCTGCTCACGGATAACAAGACTTATTATTTCGCAAAAGCGAAAGACCAGAAGCTAACGGACAGTGTCATTAGCATCACGGAAGTTGAGGGCAGCAACGGCACTGCCTTTACGTTTGCTGCGGATGCCCTCGCCAAGCAGGTATGGGTCACAGCGGAACATGAGGGCAAGTTCTCAGACAACTTCTTTGATCTTATACCGGGTGTGGCGAAGACGGTACAGTTCACGCACCGAAATGAAGGCGAAGCCGCAGGGAAACCAACTGCTGCCGGCAAGGTACAGGCTCGTTCCATGATTGATTTTTTGGCTCGTAACGAAACGGTATAGAATTTCATGCAAAAGGGGCCCAATATAGGATGGGCCTCTTTTGTATTTGTATGTATGGCAAATAACATCAGGACTTTACCGCGACAAAGGATTAATGTATCATAGTGATAAAGGTTTTTATTCTGTTGATGAAGGTGATCCTATTTATGCAAGAGAATATCGAGGTTCGCGCACGTAAAGCAATCGAGCAGCTAAAGCCGTACTCGCCCGGGAAGCCGATATGGGAGGTGCAGCGCGAGCTGGGCTTGGAGCGGGTAATCAAGCTTGCTTCCAATGAAAATCCATTGGGACCTTCTCCCAAGGCCATAGTGGCAATGCAGGCTGCGTTAACGGAGCTTCACCGGTATCCGGATGCTCAAACCTTGGATTTAAAACAAACCCTTGCGCTTCATTATGACCTAAGCCCGGAGCAAGTTTTGGTTACGAATGGCGGAGATGAGCTCATCACTCTCGTTTCAGAAGCGTTTTTGGATGCCGATGATGAAATTATCGTCCCTAGCCCGACATTTAGCGAATATGCATTCGGCGCTCAAATCATGAATGCCAAAATTGTCGTTGCGCCATTAAAAACGGACTTTCAATACGATTCGGAGGCGATCCTGGCAGCCGTGACGGATCGTACAAAAATAGTATATCTATGCTCGCCCAACAATCCGACGGGTACTTTTTTGCCGAAAACGGAGCTGAAGCATATTCTCGACTCGCTTCCCAAGCGGGTGCTTGTTGTGCTAGATGCCGCATACAGTCACTATGTTACAGCCGAAGAATATTCCGACGGAATTGAATTTGTCCGGGCAGGCTATCCGCTGCTTGTATTAAAAACCTTTTCCAAAATATACGGTCTAGCTGGCGTACGGATCGGTTTCGGTATTTCACAGCGAACGATCATCCAAAGCATTTTGAAGGTTAAGGAGCCGTTTAACGTTAACGCATTGGCACAAACGGCGGCTGCAGCGGCGGTGGGTGACGAAGAGCATGTGCGGCGGTCACAAACGCTTGTTTTTACGGAGCGGGAGCGATTGTATAAGGCTTTTGATACGATGGGCATCAGCTATACGGAGAGCATGAGCAATTTTGTGCTTATGGAAGCAGGGGAGAAGTCGGAAATTATTTATGAAGAATTAATGGCTAGAGGCATTATCGTCCGGCACGGAAAAACATGGGGATTGCCGCAGCATTTGCGGATTACGATCGGAACGCCCGAAGAGAATGAATATTTCCTTTCTGCGCTAAACGATATTTTGGAAGCCATAGCTTAAAAAGAGCAGCCTGTCCGGGAAAAATCCTGAACAGGCTGCTTTGATTACCATGCAGCTTCTTGCGTTATTAACATTTGTTTAGCCGGTAAATTCTTGTACCCATGAGCCGTTAAAATGAGCGACACCGATTTTTGAGAAGCTATTGTTCAAAATGTTAGCTCTATGCCCCGGGCTGTTCATCCAATCGCTCATGACACGCTCTGCAGTCGGCTGACCTTTGGCGATATTTTCGCCAGCATAGCTGTAAGTAATGCCAAATTGCTTCATCATATCGAAAGGGGAACCGTAAGTCGGCGAATTATGGTCAAAGTAATTGTTGTTAGCCATATCCTTTGCCTTAACCATAGCCATATTCGCAAGCGGGCCATCCATGCTTAACGCTCCTAAGCCTGCTTTGGACCGCTCGGCATTGACGAGCTGGAGAACCTGTTTTTCGAAATCGCCGACGGCAGCGTTTTGTCCGCCCGGATTTGGATTAGCCGGATTTTGAGGAGCCGGTTTCTGAGTTGTAGGGTTTTGCGTATTTGGGTTCTGTGCCGGCGGCTGCTGAACGACCGGATACCGCGTTGCTGGATTTTGGACTTGAATATCGCCAAAAATCCAATCCGGGAAAGTGAATTGCGAACCTCTCATCGATGATAACGGTTTTGCCGCATTCGGCGTAGTGATGGATGAAGCACGAGTAATTAGAGGCGCAGCGGTAACTACTGGCGTTTTGATTCGATTGTAATCAAGGGCATTTTGTTTGTGCACGGTGTTGGGAGTCGTATCGGCGGCCGAACAGCCTGTCACAACTAATAATGCCGCGATTGCAATGTACTTTTTCATTTAAGGACACCTCGGTTATTAGGATAAGTGCTTGCCACGCCTTTTATAATCTCCCGACACCTTAGCTGTTATCCCGTGTAAAAATAAATGTTTATGGATTTTGCTTGATCACTTGCTTATTCCAAAAGCCTATGGTATATTATCAATACAAACAACAAATTTTAACCTTGAATTCACATAGAATTCACATATTGAAAAGGGTTGTCATTTGTATAATGATACTTTTCTCAATGTGTGATTTTTAGTTTTTCTGGAAAAAACATGTTAAAAAAATTATTGGAGGTTTTTATAATGGAACAAGGTACAGTGAAATGGTTTAACGCAGAAAAAGGTTTTGGTTTTATCGAAGTAGAAGGCGGCAATGACGTATTCGTTCATTTCTCCGCTATTCAAGGCGAAGGCTTCAAATCCCTTGACGAAGGTCAACGCGTTGAGTTCAACGTAACTCAAGGCAACCGTGGACCACAAGCAGAAAACGTTGTAAAACTGTAGTATTTACAGTTCGAGAGCCCTTAACACTTGTTAAGGGCTCTTTTTTATTACAAAGGAGGATTAATCAATGTATTTTCGCAGAAAATCGTTAGAAGATCATCCTCAAGAAAACACAATCATCTGGACTTGCGAGAACGAAAGCTGTACAGGCTGGATACGCGATGACTTTGCATTCGATCATGTGCCTGCGTGCTTTCAGTGTCATTCAGCCATGGTCAGAAGCGAGAAGATGCTTATCTCGTTAAACAATTCGAATAAAGACATGAAGTCTCTAAAACCTGGTAAATTAATTTCCTAAGCACATCATGAAAAACAGCAAAAAGGCCGTTGTTTCGGAAATCCGATACAACGGCCTTTTTCATTTTTAACGTAGGTTTGTGATATTTACTTCCGGATTAACGTCTGCTTCATAATCAATGCCGTCGGTTTCAAAGCCGAACAGCTGGAAAAATTCCCTGCGGTAACCTTCAAGATCGGAGAGGTCATACACATTTTCGGTAGAAAGCTTAGCCCAAACCTCCGCTACCTCCGCCTGAATCTCTGGTCTCATTTCCCAATCATCGACACGGATCAACCCTTTTTCATCGACGAGCGTTTCGTTCTTTCCGTACAGACGCTCGGAGAAGAGACGGTACATTTGCTCGATACAGCCCTCGTGAATGCCTTTTTCCTTCATCACTTTGTAAAGCGCGGAGATGTAGAGCGGCACAACGGGAATAGCCGAGCTGGATTGTGTCACCAGTGCTTTGTTGACGGATACGAAGGCGCGGCCGCCGTTTGTGCTGAGCTGCTCATTCAAGCGCTTAGCGGTTGCTTCCAAATCATTTTTCGCGGCGCCGATCGTCCCTTCACGGTATACCGCATGCGTAATTTCGGGTCCGATATAGGAATAGGCAACGGTCGTTGCGCCTTCAGCAAGCGCGCCCGCTTGTTCCAGCTCATCGATCCACATTTGCCAATCCTCGCCGCCCATAACGGCAATCGTCTGGCGAAGTTCGTCCTCGGTTGCAGGCTCGATCGTAGCTTGCGATACCTCTCCGCTGTGGAAGTTAACGGTTTTGTTCGTATATGTGCCGCCAAGCGGTTTAATGACGGATGAGAAGGTCTCGCCCGTTTTTGGATGCGTACGGCGTGGGGAGGCGACGCTGTACACGACAAGGTCGATTTGACCGAGCTCTGTGCGAATCAGGTCAATCGTTTTTGCTTTGATCTCATCGGAGAAGGCATCTCCCACGATGCTGAAGGATTTGCGGCCCGCAGCAGCGGCAGCTTCCTCAAATGCCGCGGAATTGTACCAGCCGGCAGAAGCAGTACGGGCGCCTTCAGCAGCTTTATCGAAGTAGACGCCAATCGTGTTAGCGCCAGCTGCGAAAGAGGAAACGATACGTGAAGCAAGGCCGTAGCCTGTCGAGGCGCCGATTACTAATACGTTGCGGGGCCCTGTGATGCTCGGCTGCGCGTTAACGTAATCAATTTGGCGCTGCACCTGTTGGGCGCAGCCCTCCGGATGAGCAGTCGTGCAAATGAAACCGCGTGTTTTCGGTTGAATAATCATATTAGAATATTCCTTTCTTTAATGGAATTTGCAATGATGCGTTATGTAACGGGACAACTCTATCCCATTTTACCGACTTTTGCCGCAGAAGGGAAGTTCTTGGCCTGCAGCAATAGCATTTATTTGCTTGGAATCATTTGATTTGCCATAAACAAATAAGCGCCAAGACAGCATTTTTGCTCTCTTGGCGCTTATTTATGCGGAAATTATCGACGACCTGAGATCTGCTGCTCTGCCATTTGTACGAGCCGGCGAGTAATCAATCCGCCGATGGAGCCCATGTCGCGCGTAGTCATATTGCCGTAGTAGCCGTCTTGCGGAAGTTGAATGCCAAGCTCTTGGGCAGCTTCAAATTTAAGCTGCTCCAGCGCTGCGCGCGCTTGGGGTACAAGAAGTTGATTTGTCCGGTTTGCCATCTTTTCTCAGCCTCCTTCTTGAGATTATTATGCATAAGCAACCAGGAGATTATTCACCATATCCACCTGAATTTACCGCCGATTTTCGGAGTAGGTTCATGCTAAAATGGATACACGGAAGGAGGTGCCGGTATGTTTGTGAAGCCTATGCTTTTAACCGAGCACGGTAAGCCTTTTGACGACGACAATTATCTGTTTGAGCCGATCATTGACGGACACCGTTTGCAGCTATCCTTTATTGGGGGCAAGCCGAAACTATATACCAGGCATAGCAATGAAGTTACCAGGCAATATCCTGAGTTACATAATGTACCTTTGCGAGAGCCAGCCGATGTTTTGTTCGACGGCGAGGTGGCTTATGTAAATCCAGTTACGGGTGCTTTTGAGTTCCATACCCTTCAAGAACGCTACCGTATGAAAAAAGAACCGAGAATCCGTGATGCAAAACGTTCGATGCCCGTATTATTTTTTGTGTTTGACCTTTTATATTACAACGGCGTGGATCTAAGACAGCATCCGCTGCTCGAGCGCAAGCAGCTGCTTAGCTATATTTTGGAGGACAATGCTTATTTCAAAAAGATGCTGTATGTCGAGCGGGAAGGCTCGGCTTTGTACGAGCTTGTGAAAAACTCCGATTTAGAGGGCGTTGCTTGCAAACGAAAGGATAGTATTTACTCCGAAGGCCGCAGGGACAGCTGGCTTAAGGTAATGAATGCGGAATATAAAAACTTAGCAATGAATGCAAATAGGGAAAGCTTTTTTGTTTCATAGCCCATAATTTGTTAATGGAAATATTAATTTATTCTTATCCTATTAATAACGAGGATACGACTTGAAAAGGATCCTGCCGGCTTTTGCCGAACGGGTCCTTTTTTCTGTTTCTGAGAATATGAACCCTCATGAGAATGCTGGTAAATCAGTTAATGCTGCTAAGTTTCGGATGTTTTTTTGAGATTTATCTATTGACGTTATGCAGGCGGTGTCGTTACAATATAATCGTTAACATTATTAGTAATCGGTTAATAATTATATTTTCATCGTTGCTATTAATGTTCAGCTTATTAGTAAGACTGAAATTTTTTTTGATACAAATGAAAGCGCTTATTTAACATTCGGCACAGTGAAATGAGGTGGGAGAGAGAGAAAGGATTTACGATTTAAAGACTTATAAGAATTATCAACGCTAATTGGAGACGAAAGGGGTTATAAGAAGTGAATAAATCATTGAACAAATGGGTCGCAATGGCCCTCACAGCTGTCATGCTAGTCCCAGGCCAGCTCGTTATGGCTGCAGGCGGGAGCGCGGAATCCGAGCTTGCCATCAAAGAGAATACATTGAAAAATATCATAAAGTCGGATATACATGGCCACTGGGCGGAAAAAGATTTTAATTCCTGGTATGAGAAGCAGTTGATTAAAGGCTATGGAGACGGGAATTTTAAGCCAAATCAAGCGATTAGCCGTGCGGAGTTTATGACGCTGATCAATCGGCTTTTTAATTTCGTGGAGGAAAAAGAGGTATCTTTCTCTGATCTTGCCTCATCCAGCTCATTTTATACGGAAGTAAAGAAAGCGGTTGCAGCAGGTTATTTATCCGGCTACAGTGACGGAACCATTCGGCCGAACGCGCCGATAACCCGCCAGGAGGCTGCCGTTATTTTATTTAGAGCCTTCCAAATGAAAGAGTCAGGGACAAATGAGATCGTACTTACCGATACAGCTGGCCTGCCGGCATGGAGCAAGGAGGCCGTCGAATCCTTTGTAAGCGAAGGATATATTACAGGCTATGACGACCATACCTTTAGGCCTGCCAATAAAATCACAAGAGCGGAGGCGCTTCGGCTTGTGAATAACATCTCGGGTGAGATATTGACCCAAGAGGGAACGTATACCGGCCTTAAAAGCAAAAACATGATCATCAACAAAGCCAATATTACATTGAAGGATACGGTAATCGAAGGCAATCTGTACTTAACCGAAGGCATTGCCGAGGGGGATGTCACTCTTGACCATGTAACCGTGAAAGGCAGCATTCAGGTGTACGGGGGCGGACAGAACAGCATTAAAGTTAACGATTCGGATATCGCGCAGATGTTTGTAGATAAGAAAAACGGGAAGCTGCGGATCCTGACGCAAGGCACGACTGCCGTTGGCCAAGTATTCGTCTTATCCGGCGTTAAGTTAGAGGAAGAAGCGTCATCGGCCGGCACGGGCTTCAGCAAGGTCATTGTCGACCAAGCAGCGGGTAACAATGCAACGATTGCGCTTTCAGGCAATTTTGATGAGGTTGAAGTTTCCGCGTTAACTTCTCCGTCGATCCAAGTATTAAAGGGCATCATCAGCAAAATGATCTTAAAGCAGAAGGCTTCCTTGCATGTTGATGAAGCTGCTGAAATCAAGGATATCGTCATTCAAGCGGACGGTAAAATCAAGGTTACGGGCAGCGGGAAGGTGTCCAGCGATTCGCAAAACGGAATGAAGCTGGATCGCGATTCGACACCGGTTGTTCCTAACCAAACGCCGGCGCCTACGGCCGTGCCGACAGCCACGCCGCTTCCTACGGCTACGCCTGCACCGACGGCATCGCCGGCTCCCGTCTTTCAGAACGTATCCGTACATGATCCGTCGGTCGTAAAAGTTGACGGCACATTTTATGTATTCGGATCGCATTTGGCTGCTGCCAAATCGACGGATCTTATGAGCTGGTCATTAATTGATTCCGGCGTGACCGAAACGAATAAATTGTTTAAAAGCGCAGAGAGCGATGTCAAAAAAGAATTGGCTGAAGCGCTCGGATGGGCAGAAACCGATACGCTGTGGGCTGCTGACGTTATTCAGCTGGCTGACGGCAAGTTCTACATGTACTACAACGCATGTAAAGGGGATCAACCGCTTTCCGCATTGGGCGTGGCGGTAGCGGATAACATTGAAGGCCCTTACGTCAATAAAGGGATTTTCCTGAAGTCAGGCAAGGGCATCAGTGCAGACGGTACAGCTTACAACGGCACACAGCATCCGAATACGGTGGACCCGGATACCTTCTTTGATAAAGACGGCAAGCTGTGGATGGTATACGGGTCTTACTCGGGAGGCATATTCATCCTTCAAATGGATCCGGAAACGGGCTTCCCGTTAGCGAATCAAGGCCATGGCAAACGTTTAATGGGACAAAACCACAGCCGGATCGAAGCTCCGTACATTCAATATAATCCGTCTAACGGCTACTATTATTTATTCGTTACGTTTGGCGGCCTGGATGCGATCGGGGGCTACAATATGCGGATATCCCGTTCCTTGAACCCAGACGGACCCTATGTCGACTATAAAGGGCAGGATATGATCGATGCCCATGGAGCAGCAGGCACATTTTTTGAGGATACGGCCATTGCGCCCTACGGCGTGAAGGCTTTCGGCAACTTTATTTTCAGCAACCTCAACGGGGAAACAAACTTCCCAACCTACGGTTATGTATCTGCGGGGCATAACTCGACCTATTATGACGAGGCGACAGGCAAGTGGTTTAACATTTTCCACAGCAGATTCCCGTTCCGCGGGGAGGGTCATGAGGTTCGCGTGCATCAGATGTTCTTGAATCAGGACGGCTGGCCGGTAGTCGCTCCGCACCGTTACGGCGGGGAGACGATCGCTAAAATTACGGAAAGCGATGTCGTAGGCGCTTACCACTATATTAGCCATGGAAAAGAGATTACGAAGGATATTAAGCCTTCTGTTTATGTCAAGCTTCTGGCAGACGGTACGATTGCGGGAGCCGTGACAGGAACATGGGAAATCGAAGACGATTATTTTGCCAAGCTTACCGTAAATGAAACGGTTGATAACCAAGCAGTGCAAACGACGTACAAAGGCGTATTTATCCGTCAATGGGATCCTACCTCGGAAGCTTATGCCATGGCTTTCAGCGCTTTGTCGGGCGAGGGCATTTCGGTGTGGGGCAGCCAGCTGGAACAGCTTTCTGATCAAGAGATGGTGACGAATGCTGCCAATATATTGACGATTGGCGATACGAGCCGGGTGTATAAGGATATCGTGCTTCCCGCAAAGGCTGCTAGCAATTGGCCGATTACTTGGGAATCTTCCAATGCTGCTGTGGTAAGCTCAAGCGGATCGGTCACGCGTCCGGATGCGGGTGACGGAAATGCTGAGATCCTACTAACGGCAACTATTCATATAGGAAGCGCGACAGCATCCAAGACGTTTACGGTTATCGTACAGCAGCAAAGCGGTGATGCTTTAGCTGACGGATTAGTTGCGCAATACGATTTTGAGGATAATTTGAATGAAGCTGCTGACAGGTCCGATACCGGAGAGGTAACGGGCAATCGGATTAATAATACGGGCGGGGAAATCGCTTATGTTGAAGGAACGGACGGAAAAGGCAAGGCGGTAAGCTTAAACGGCTCGACAGGCGTGCGTTTGCCGGACGGCTTGATTTCTACGAATGAATATACGGTGTCTATGTGGCTGAATCCGGCGGAGGCAGCAAACCTTGCCCCGGCCTTCTTCGGCGCCCAAACGGAGGAAAGCTGGATCAGCTTCTTGCCGAGAGGCCATGATTTCGCGACAAATAATACGATGCTCTGGGCAGGTACGGCATGGTTTGATGCCTCGACCGGCATGAAAATAAACTTGGGCGAATGGACGCATGTCGCTTTTACCGTTCAGAACGGTGAAACCAAGGTATATATTAATGGCGTTCAAAAATATAGCGGAACAGGCATGACAAACCTATTTAACAACAAACAAAGCGTGTTTGCGCTTGGCGTCAATTATTGGGATACGCCTTATAAAGGCATGATCGATGAAGTTCGTATTTATGAAATGGCGTTGAATGCCGAAAAAATCGGTTGGCTGGCATTTGGTGAGCCGGATTCTTCCGTGTTCGTTGATGACATTCAATTTGGGGTTCCCCAGAAGATGTTAGCGGTGGGCACGAATTATACGCCAGAAACGACTATTCTGCCTGTGAACGCCGCGAATAAAACGGTGATTTGGTCATCGGATGATTCCGGCATAGCTGCCGTTGATGAAGCAACGGGACAGGTAACGGGAGTTGCGATTGGAACGGCTACAATTACGGCTGCGGCAGCGGATGACGGACATCATACCGCTTCCTATACGGTCCATGTAACCGATGGCGATTTGGCGCATTACGCTTTCGAGAGTAGTCTCGCCGATTCGTTGGACCGCGCGACAGCCGGATTGATAACTGGCAACCGTATTAATAACATGGGCGGGAACATCACATACGAGACCGGCATTGCGGGGGCGGCGGCCGTACTGGACGGAAGTTCGGGCATACGGCTGCCGGACGGAATTATCAACGGGAATGTATATTCCGTATCCATGTGGCTGAACCCGGCTGAGGCAACAAACTTTGCGGCTGCTTTCTTTGGATCCCGCACGAACGAAAGCTGGATCAGCCTTGTACCGAGAGGTCCGGGCAATAATGATACGATGCTTTGGTCGGGGACTGCTTGGTATGACGCCAGCGCCGGGCTGAAGATCAATCTTGGTCAGTGGACGCATGTCGCGTTTACCGTAAATAACGGAACGGCCAAGGTCTATGTCAACGGTATCCAAAAGTTTTCCGGAACGGGTTTTCCGAACGTGTTTACGAATGAAAGCGGCGTATTCGGGATCGGTGTTAACTATTGGGATACGCCTTACAAAGGCTTAGTGGATGAGCTGAAAATCTACAACAAGGCGCTCACGGCTCAACAGGTGGCTGCTGATTTTTCAATCGGTAACATGGTTTCGCTTAATCTTGACGCAAAATCGCTGAAAGTCGGCGAGCAAGTAACTTTAACGGCGAATCGCCCTGTTACATGGGGCTCTAGCAACGAGACCGTAGCTGCCGTTGATTCTAACGGAACGGTGACCGCGGTATCCGCCGGGAATGCCGTAATTACTGCTGCTTCGATTTCAGATTCCACTCAAAAAGCGACCGCTTCGATTACGGTAACCGAAGCTTCGTCAGGCTTCGATGAAGCAGACGGCCTGCTCATCAAGCTGGATTTTGACGGTAACGTTAACGACAGCAGCGGAAACAACAAAAACGCAGTGGTCAAAAATAATCGGGTAGAATATGTTGCCGGCCGTTCGGCAAATAATCAAGCCGCTCAATTTTTGAAGGCGGAGAGCGGTTCGGCATTTGACAATATTCCGGTAAAGCTGCCGGATAATCTCATTGCTGGCGATCAAGCATACACGGTGGCGGCATGGGTGAAATGGAACGGCGCTGCACAAAGCTGGGCGCAAGCCTGGTCGAGTATATATTTTAGCGATACGTTTGTGGCTGCGAACAGTCCCTTGAATTATTATTTGAATTTAGGATTGAACGGTACAAACCAGTTGTTTATCAGTCAGCCTGCAGCAACAACCAGCAACCCGTTGCCAGTCGGCGAATGGGCCCATGTGGCGATGACGGTAGTGCCTGGCGGGAAAACGTCGCTATATTTAAACGGAATACAGGCAGCCCAAGCCGATTCCGACATCAGAACAACGCAGGGCTTTAACGAGCATTTTATCGGAGGGAACTTCTGGGATCAGAACTTTAACGGTGCCATGGATGAATTCCGGATGTATGGAAAAGCATTGAGCTCAGATGAGGTGTCGATTTTGGCGGGAGCCGCAAATTAAAAATAAAAATGGCATGCTGATCATCAAATGATTCGCATGCCGTTTTTTTATATCATTTTACTGTTCAAATGTCCTGAAACTTGCAATACTAGATAATAAAATGTTGAACAATTGTCCTAGCAGGAGGCTATATGAATTTTTTGTTCGACCCGGTTAAATTTGATGGCCAGACGATGCTGTGGTCGCATGCCGTTAAATCAGAGGCGGCTTACCCCGGCTTTTACCATTGGCATCAATGCATGGAACTGCTGTATGTGCATGAGGGAGAGGGAAGCGTTATCGTGAACCAGCATACTTATGAAATGCGCCCAGGCATGCTGTTCTTGTTTCAACCCTTCCAATTGCACAAGATATTTGCCAATGTGAGCAAAAACACGCCGTATAAACGCACGATCGCGTTTTTTGACCCGTCCGTATTTGCGGATAGCCTGGCACACTTCCCTCTTCGTCACAGCCTGTTTATGAAGATTTGGCAGGGGAGATCGACAGGGCCCGCCTTCGATTTAACGCAAGAAATCCAGCAAGTGGAGGACGGGTTCTCAAATTACGATGAGATAAGCAATCAGGGAAGAGGCCAAGAACAGGAAGAGGTGACGCTGCTGCTTCTAGAGCTAATAGGCCGCATTCATAAAGCAAGCGGCCGCGTACAGCATCAGGAAGCAATCGAGACGGACGGAAGAGCATTGCGATATTCGGAGAAAATCATGCAATGGATCGAAATGCATTATGCCGAAGAGGTTAGTCTGGATCAGCTGGCGGAATGGCTGCATTTATCGAAATTTTATGTATCGCGTGTGTTTCATGAGGAAACGGGAAGCCATATTACGGATTATTTGACCGCAAGGAGAATTAAGCAAGCAAGCAGGCTTCTTCAATCGACGACGCAATCGATAGAGCAGGTTGGTATAGCGGTCGGATATCCGAATGTTTCATATTTCATTCATATGTTTAAGAAGGTAGTAGGCGTTACGCCGTTAAAGTATCGTCAGCGGCATGTAGCGGCCTTGAAATAAAATTTCCATCCACAATGAAAAGCAAAAAGCTGCTGCCGCAAGGAGCGGCAACAGCTTCAAATATGCGTGTCGTAAATAAATGACACTAGCTTAATACACGTCTTGCCGTTACGTACTTCTTAGCCCAATAACCTGTATTGAGGCTTGTAACCGTAACGCCTTTGCTCGTGGAGCTGTGAATAATTTTGTTATAGCCTGCATAAATGGCTACATGGCTGATCGACTTGCCGTTTGTGTTGAAGAAAACAAGATCGCCCATGCTTAAAGAGCCTTTAGCAACCTTCTTGCCGACCGCAGCTTGCGCTACAGAGGTGCGCGGAAGGGAAACATCAAGTCCTTTAAAGAGAAATTGGGTGAAAGATGAGCAGTCAAAAGCGTATGTAACGCCAGCTGGAGCACCGAATTTATAAGGTGTTCCGAGGTATTGCTTACCGGTAGAGATAAGGTTGATAGTAACGGGCGTTGCTGCATGCGCTTTAGGCGCAAAAGAGCCAAGTGATATTGCCGACATGACGATCGCGCTGCAAATGCCTGCTTTGGCAATCGATTTCAAAAAGTGTGATGTTCTCATGCTGTCAGGATGTCCCTCCGCGTTTCGTATTATGTGTATGACTATAACACATCTGAAACAGGCGGAATTTCCACATGAGAGCGAATAGTTAGATGTTATAAGGATTCTGAGCGATTATGAGAAATAAATGAAAAAATATTAATAAATTATGGATTGCAACATTGGTTAAGGCATGTTTACGCCTCGGGCGCTTACGAGCAGCGAGTACCATTGCTCTCTCGTCATGATCTCGGATTGGCGCACGGCGTCTTTGCAAGCTATAATACGCTCAGGATTAACCGTGCCAATAACGGGCTGAATGCGCGCCGGGTGCTTCATTAGCCAAGCAAGCACGACGGATTCAGGCGTTGTTTCGTTCTCGTCAGCAATTTGTTTAACCATTGCGGATGTCTGGATCTCCGCTTCGGTTGCATTCTCCGAAACCCTTCCCGAAAACCTTCCTTGCGCAAGCGGTCCCCAAGCTTGGATTTGAATGTCTTCCATTTGCATGAATTCCATCAAACCCTCTGCGAAATTATCTTTTAAGCCAGCCTTTTGGTTAACATGGATGCCCTGATCAACCCAATCATGGCGAAGCAGGCTGAGTTCTAGCTGATTTACAACGATCGGATCAGGCAGCGCGCGCTGCAGGAACCTTATTTGCCCTGGGCTCATATTCGATACGCCAAAGTTCCGTACTTTTCCGGAGAGCTTCAGCTTCGTGAACGCTTCGGCGATTTCATCCGGTTCCATAAGGGGATCTGGACGGTGAAGCAGCAAAACATCTAAATATTCCGTTCCAAGACGCTCTAAAATCCCGTCAACGGAAGGTAAAATATGATCTTTCGAAAAGTTGAATCTTCCGGGTAAAGTACCGTCGGAGAGCTGGATGCCAACCTTGGATTGAATGACGATTTGTTCACGGAGCTTAGGCTGCTGCTTCAAGACTTGTCCGAACACGGACTCCGCTTTGCCTCTCGTATAAATATCTGCATGGTCATACATCGTAATGCCGATGGATAGGGCAGCTTCAACGGCTGCTTCAGCCTGACGAATATGATTTGTCGTGATGGGGTCAGCGAGATCCCAGCTTCCGCCGAGTCCCATGCAGCCTAGCGCTAAACGGCTGTCAGATATCCCGCGACGCTCTAATGGCATCAATTTCATTTTTCATCAACCTCCATATAGTTATATTCAAGCTCGGACGGATTCTATTATACCTTGCTATCGTTTTTCATATAAGCACTGAAAAAAAGTTCACTAAGTAACTTTATTACGCGCTGGCAAAGAAGGTTAGCGGTAACGGCAGCCTAGATTGCAAGCGCTTCAAATTGATGCTACATTACTAGTGATGAGAACAGCTTGTTATATTATTATATTTCGGGAGGGAAATCGATTGGCGTTCATTACTTGTAATTTTTTCTCTGAGGCGCTGGGTCTCAGCACATCAATGACTGTTATTTTACCTCAGCAAACGTCTTCGCAAATCGGTATGAATAACCGAAGCAGCCAGAAGCTGCACAAAACTTTATATTTACTGCATGGTTTTTCCGATGACGATACGATCTGGACGAGAAGAACGTCTATTGAACGATATGTAGCCGAGCTAGGGCTCGCTGTTGTCATGCCTAATGTCCATCAAAGCTTTTACACGGACATGGAATACGGGAATAAATATTGGACTTTCCTGACGGAAGAGCTTCCTGCCATCGCTCGTTCCTTCTTCCCCCTATCAGACGCAAGGGAGGATAATTATGTTGCAGGCCTTTCTATGGGAGGATATGGAGCGTTCAAATGGGCGCTGAGGCACCCTGACCGGTTTGCAGCCGCTGGAAGCTTGTCAGGCGCGCTTGATATGGCTGCCCATATCAAAGACCCGGCGATAACGCATATGAAGCCTTATTTCCATCTGATCTATGGAGAGAAAGATATTGAGGGTACCGATGAAGATTTGCTTCATCTAGTAGCAGAGCATAATGCAGCGTCTATGATGAAGCCGCCGCTTTACCAGTGCTGCGGAAAGGAAGATTTTCTCTACCATGATAATCTCGCATTCCGGGATGCTTGTGAGGCAGCAGGCTATCCGTTGACTTATGTCGAGGGCCCGGGAAGCCATGAGTGGGGATATTGGGATACGCATATTCAATCTTTCTTGAAATGGATCCCGTTAGAAAAGTAACAAAATGATTAACGACAAAAAATCACGCGCGATATTAAGCAATATCGCGCGTGATTTTTTCTTTTTATCGGCAGGAGCATATTTCGATAAATATTTTATGGGATAAATGTAGATTAGGGTTGCAAATTGAATCCGCTGCCATTATGATTTGAGTAGGATTAACATTTATATCTTTGGATCAACAAATATATTAATCCAGTGAAATGATGAAGTTATTCTAACCCAACATTCGAAGCGAGGTTGATTCATTTGGCAAACCGTATCACTATTAATGCCGATTTGGCAGCAGGCACGATTAACCGCAATATTTACGGACATTTTTCCGAGCATTTGGGACGCTGCATTTATGAAGGGATTTGGGTAGGCGAGGATTCTCCCATCCCGAACACGAACGGGATCCGCAACGATGTAGTCGCTGCGCTTAAGCAGCTCAAAATTCCGGTTCTCCGCTGGCCGGGCGGCTGCTTTGCCGATGAATACCACTGGAAGGACGGCATCGGTCCGCGCGAGTCGCGCAAACGGATGATCAACACGCACTGGGGCGGCGTGCTTGAGAACAACCATTTCGGTACGCATGAGTTTTTGATGCTTTGCGAAATGCTCGAATGCGAGCCGTATATCTCGGGTAACGTAGGAAGCGGCACGGTGCAGGAAATGTCCGAATGGGTCGAGTACATGACCTTTGACGGCGTATCGCCAATGGCGGAATTACGCCAAGAGAACGGCAGAGAAAAGCCTTGGAACGTCAAATATTTCGGCGTCGGCAACGAGAACTGGGGCTGCGGCGGCAACATGCGTCCTGAATATTACGCTGACCTCTATAGAAGATATCAAACGTATGTCCGCAACTACGGCGAGAACAAAATCCACAAAATCGCATGCGGTCCAAACGTGGATGATTACCGCTGGATGGATGTCGTGATGCGTGAAGCGCACGGGATGATGGATTCGATCTCCTTGCACTATTACACGATTCCAGGCGAATTCTGGACAGGAAAAGGCGCGGCAACGGGTTTCTCTGAGGATGAATGGTATATCACCATGAAGAAAGCGCTTTGGATGGACGAGCTGATCAAGCGCCATTCTACAATTATGGACCGTTATGACCCGAGCAAACGCATTGGCCTTATCGTAGACGAGTGGGGCACTTGGTTCGACGTTGAGCCAGGAACGAATCCAGGCTTCCTATACCAGCAGAACACGATTCGCGATGCTCTCGTAGCAGGCGTAACGCTTAATATCTTCCACGATCACTGTGACCGGGTTCAAATGGCGAATATCGCTCAGGTGATTAACGTGCTGCAATCGGTTATCTTGACCGAGGGCGAGAAAATGGTACTGACGCCGACATATCATGTTTTTGACATGTATAAGGTGCATCAAGACGCGACGCTGCTGACAACTTCGATTGACAGCCAGGATTATGCGCATAACGACCAGAAGATTCCGCAGGTATCGGTATCGGCATCCAAGGATGCGGAAGGCCGTATCCATGTTAGCTTGTGTAATCTGGATAACCATTCCGGCGCCGATGTTGATATCGATGTCCGCGGCCTAGTTGGAGCGGGACTTCAAGTTACGGGGACGGAGCTTACTGCGGCGATTAAGGATGCGCACAATACCTTTGAGCAGCCGGAAGCGGTCGTGCCGACAGCTTATCAAGCTTTCTCCGTTAACGGTACAAAAATCAGCGCGAAGCTCTCGCCTATGTCCGTAACGGTGCTTGAGCTTATCTCGGAATAAGGCAAGCTTTTATGATGAGCAGCCGAAATCAGTGCAAGGGTTGCCGGGATGATTACCGCGTAACCGATGAGCAGATCGACCGCATTTTGGCGGCGCCGATGTTTCAATCCGATATTAGCGTACCGGATGACGTATACGAGCAGCGCTTGCAGGCTTGCAGAGGCTGTCCAAAGTTTCAGTACGGCACAACTTGTACCGTTTGCGGCTGCTTCGTGCGTATTGCTGCCAAATATAAAGACCGAGCTTGCCCGAATCCCGGTGACAGCCGATGGAAGAAGTTCGCGTAAGCGAAAATAAACAGAAGACCGCTTTCCGTTGTTACGGAGAGCGGTCTTTGTTATTTTACGGGACGCAAGGGCAAGGAACGGCGGAAATTCATAAATTAAAACCTGATATTGCAAATACATTCCGAAATCATCTTTGTAAAATAAAGCTAATGAAGGGATGCGAACACAGCTGAACTTCGGTTAAAGGTACTCTTGGCAAGAAGAGCACCTTTCCTTCTCGGCTTCGATGATACATTTTGTATCATCGCCTCGCATTTTTTTAGAGCAAGCATGCTTATCGCTCCATCTCACATTTTGTATTTGAAAGGGACGATTTCAATGTTGAATTGTAAGCGTTTTATGTCGGTTGGTCTAATCGTTTTACTGCTGGCCATGGCCATGCCAAGCTTTGCTTTTGCGGCTGAATCTCCTGTATTTACGCTCACGCAGGGGAAGTCGGACAACGATATCGAGATTGTCGTAACAGCGGATAAATTAACGGATATGTATGCTTTTGAAGTCAAGCTTTCCTTTGATGCAGAGAAGCTTCGTTTGAAGAGCGCGAGCAGCAGCATCACCGGTTATTCGATTTCACCGATCGTGGAAGGCGGCCAAATCGTGTTCGCATCGACAAAAATCGGAAAAAAACAGGGCGACAGCGGGAAAAGCAAATTATCCAGCTTCCTGTTTGAAAGCTTAGGCAAAGGGGAGGCGGAGATAAAGCTCACCGATGTAAAGCTGGTAAACAGCGCACTCGGATCGGTTACGCTTAAACCGAACGTTAAGCTGACAGCCGTTTTGGACGATTTTGCCGTTTTATTCAAAGATATTGCGGCCCATTGGGCAAGAACAGCCATAGAACGAGCGGTCAAACTAGGTTTCATTAACGGTTATACCGATGGCACCTTCCGTCCGAATGCCCAGGTTACCCGTGCCGAGTTTGCGGCTATGCTCGTCCGGGCGCTT
This sequence comes from Paenibacillus sp. LPE1-1-1.1, assembly GCF_040676435.1. NCBI lineage: Bacteria > Bacillati > Bacillota > Bacilli > Caryophanales > Paenibacillaceae > Paenibacillus > Paenibacillus sp. LPE1-1-1.1. The sequence goes on along the minus strand of NZ_JBEGHY010000023.1, from coordinate 1,255,237 downwards.
GATATGCAAGCAAGCGTAGGAGACACAACAACGTTTAAGGATGCAGGCAGCATACCGGGCTGGGCCTCCGGGTTTGCAGCCACGGCGGTAGAGGCAGGCATCCTAACGGGTTATGAGGACCAAACCTTCCGGCCTGGCAAGCCGATTACCCGCAGCGAAATTGCCGTGATGGTTACAAGGGCGCTTGCTTGGGAGGCGGATCCGGCCAAAAAATCATCTTTTGCCGATCGTGATTTGATCCCTGCATGGGCGCATCCTTCCGTTGCGATGGCTGCTGAAGCGGGCATCTTGAGGGGCAGAGGCGATAACCAATTCGCTCCTAACGCGAATGCGACCCGTGCGGAGGCGGTAACTCTTTTGCTTGCCGCCATTGATGTAAAGGAATAAGCAGCCCTGCCTTGAAGCAGCTGGTAACTGATGCATGAGGAGTAGATCAAATGAAAAGCTCGATTTTGATCATTGGCGTTTTTCTTCTAGCGACAGCCTTCGGTTTGCTCCTTATTTTCAAATCGGATAACAAGGGCGGAACCGAAGGCGGAAAATTGAACGCAGCCGCGCTAGAGAATGTACTAAGTGTAGATCAGGAGGCTGCCTTGCATCGTACGGCAACATCCGGCGTGAAGGCGCCGGCCTTTACTTTGAAATCCGTAGACGGTGAAACGTATACCGTTGCAGAATCGAACGATAAGCCGATTGTTTTGCAATTTTGGGCCAGCTGGTGCGAGGCTTGCAGCGTGGAAGCTCCAACCTTGAAGAAGCTGCATGAGACGTTTCGGGATAAAGTGGATTTTTATGGCGTGAATCTCTCATCGGAGGAAAAACAGGCCGATCAAATTAACGCATTCATTCAGAAAAACGAATGGGGTTTCACCAATCTGCTGGATGCCAATAAACGAGCCTCCTACTTATACGAGCTGCATGCCTTGCCTACCACATTCATTATCGATAAGGACGGCACTGTGCTGGATACATTCCATCTGATAGACCCGATGGAATTCGAGAGCAAGCTGGAGCTGTTAACGGAGGGGAGGTGAGCACGGGCGAAAAGGACGAGGGAGGAAAGCTAAACAACTAGTCCGGCATAACCGCTATTCATCATGACCAAAGTTTGAGGGAGTGAAGCAAGATGAGGTTCAGCGCTAAGCTGAAAACAATGATTGTTTTACCGCTTATTTTCACCATGTACGTAAGCACTTTTTTGCCTGCTGTGCATGTTGAGGCTTCGGCGGAGCCTGAGCCCGGATTTTTCGAGGATCATTTCAACCGGTCAATCATTAATGACAATTGGAACGTCATCGATGGAGCTTGGTCGATTGCAAACGGCAAATTGACTGCGGAAAGCAGCACGTCCTCTAAAGCGCTGGTGAAACAAAAGGAAATTCAGGACGGCACCGTCGAAGCCGACATCAGCTTGCCTAATCGGAACGGCGATGCGGGCTTTCTGATTCGTACCGTCAGCGCAGCGCCTGGCGCTGACAATGTACAAGGCTATTACGCGGGCATTTCCGCCCAAGGCTCGGGCAGCGTATTTTTGGGACGCATGGACAACAAATGGACGGAGCTTAAGCGTGCATCCATTGCCGTCAATCCAAATGAAGTCTATCGCTTTAAAGTCAGCGCTGTAGGCTCGCTAATCAAGTTTTATGTAAACGGAGCGCTTGTTTTAGAGCAAACGGATACAACCTACGCAAAAGGCCAAGTGGGCGTTAGGCTCTATCAATCCCAGCCAACCTATGATCATTTACAAGTTTCCGATGAGAAAGGCGAGGCTTTGTTCACGGATGCATTCGAATCTCCCGTGCAAGGTTTGACCTTGCCTAATTGGGAAGCCGTACAGGGCGATTGGAAATTGCAGTCTGGCGGGATTACCGTGAATGCCGGTCAGCAGCAATCACTGCTCGTGAAAGATACGGTTTTTAATGATTTTACGGTGGAGACGGATGTTAAGCTCCAGGCAGCAGCCGGTATGGCGGGACTATTATTTCGCAGTCAATCCGGCAGTCAAGGACAAGAGACGGAAGGCTATTACGCCGGACTGCGCGGAGACGGAAATCTCGTGCTTCGCCGGCTAAATGACGAATGGACCGACCTCAAGGTCGTTAAAGCCATGGAAACGGTAACGGCGAACAAATTCTATCAGCTGAAGGTCGTAACCTATGGAAACGGAATTAAAATTTATTTGGATGATATGCATAATGCGGTACTAGAGTACAGCGACGAAAGTTCGGATAAATTTACTTCCGGAGGAGTCGGCGTATGGGCGGATGAGGTGCAGCCTGTATTTGATAACTTTATCGCAAGCGACTATGCCGTACCCGCAGAGTCATTCAAAGAGCCGGTGAAAAATAAAGATCCTTTGGTGCAAACCCCGTTTGTACCGCTTCCGCTTGGCTCTGTAAAGGCTGACGGCTGGCTGTTAAAGCAGTTGGAGCTAATGAAAGACGGAGCGACCGGCTATGCGGAGGATCTATACGGCGAGCTGAACACGAATTCGGAATGGCTTGGAGGAACCGCGCCGGAGTCGAACTGGGAACGCCCTATCTATTACGTGAAGGGTTTAGTCTCGCTTGCTTATACGCTTGACGACCCGGAATTGATTGCGAAGTCGCAAAAATGGATCAGTTGGATGCTGGAGAGCCAGCAGGCTGACGGCTCCTTCGGCCCTGCCAGCGATAATGATTGGTGGCCGCGCATGGTCGCGATCTATGTATTAAAGGATTATTACGAAGCGACAGATGACGAAAGGGTTCTTGCGTTTCTAACAAACTATTTCCATTATCAGCAAAACAACCTGGATCAACGTCCTTTAAGGGATTGGGGTCAAATTCGCAGCGGCGACAACTTGAATGTCGTGTTATGGCTTTATAACCGAACAGGCGATCCATTCCTGCTTCAGTTAGCCGAGAAGCTGCATAGTCAAGGCACTGATGCGACCGATGTTTTTGCTAATGATAACTTCCTGACAGCCGCTAAGAGCAACCCCGATAACTTCTACACGCAGCATACCGTCAATGTAAATCAAGCGATTAAAACACCTGCCATCTATTATCAATTATCGAACAATGAAGCGGACAAAGAGGCTTTCCAAGCCGGCGTAGAGCATTTGAATCGATCGCATAATCAGATTACCGGCATGAATTCCGGCACAGAGATGCTTGCGGGGCTGGCATCGACCCAAGGCGTTGAGCTTTGCGCGATCGTGGAGCGGGTACATAGCAACGCTGTCGCAGCCATGATTACCGGCGATCCGACGATCGGTGACGCGTTAGAGAAGATTACCTTCAACTCGCTGCCCGGCGCGATGAGCAAGGATATTAAGACGCATCAATATTATTCGCTGCCGAACCAAGTGCAAAGCGGGGTAACGGACCACGGATTCAAGCAAAATTACGGTAACGGCACCGTGCAGTCCCCTTATTCGGGCTTCCCGTGCTGCCGATTCAACATGCATATGGGCTGGCCTTATTTTGTGAAAGACATGTGGGCGGGTACTTCCGATGGAGGACTAGGGGTCATCGCATACGGGCCCAGCCGCGTTTCAGCCAAAATCAAAGGCGCAAATGTCACGGTGAAAGAAACGACGAATTATCCATTCGAGGATCAGATCGGCTTCACGATCGAAGAGGCATCCGAGAGCGTGAAGTTTCCGCTTAAGCTGCGCATACCGGATTGGACGAAAAATGCCGTCATCACGGTAAACGGACAGCCGCAAGCTGCGGTTAAATCGGGCGAGTATTTCACAATTGACCGGCAATGGGAAGAAGGAGACACGGTTGTATTGACGCTGCCGATGGAACTGAAAACCTCAACCTGGGTTAACAATTCTATTGGCATCGAACGAGGACCGCTTGTTTTCTCGCTAAAAATCGAAGAGAACTGGAAAGAAAAATCGAATCCGGCTCCTCAGATTAAGGAACCTGGCTTTAAGGAATACACCATTGATGCCGAGTCTCCTTGGAACTATGGTTTGCTCCTTGACCGGGATAATCCAGCGGCATCGATCGAGGTTGTAACCTCTGTAATGCCTGAAAATCCATTTTTGCAGGAGACGACTCCGGTTAAGCTGATCGCGAAGGGCAAGCGGATTCCGGCATGGGGCAAAGCGCCGAACGGTGTCTCAGCCGCAGAGCCTCCCGTCGGTCCTGTATATTCATCCGAGCCTACGGAAGATATCACGCTGGTGCCTTTCGGAGCAGAGAACCTGCGGGTAACGTATTTCCCTGAGGCTACGGAAGACTTGAGCGTTCAGCCGGCAAAGTATGAAGCGGAGAATGCTCAGCTGTTTAAGGCAACCGCCCGCAGCAATAATGTCCATGCGTCCGGATCAAGTTATGTGGGCGGCATGGATTATGCGGACAGTTACGTTGACTTCAATCAAGTGGCCGCACCGGCGGCAGGGACGTATAAAATGTTCATTTGGTATGGCCAAAACACCGGCAACTACCAGCCCGCAACCGCCAAAATTATTGTAAACGGCGGCGAAGAGCAGACGACTGAGCTAGCAGGCACGATTAATTGGGGAAGGTTCATGGCCACAAGCATAAACGTCGAGCTCAAGGAAGGACTCAACTCGGTTAAATTTATGCGGGGCACGGGACCGAATCCGGGTTTCTATGAGCTGGACTATATCGCCTTGTCCAAAGCAAGCGATACAGCCGTTGAACCATCGGATGACCCGGCAGCTGCATGGACGGGTACTGCGAGCATCCCGAGCGGCGATCAAGCCGAGCTTGTTTTAGGGGTCCGTAATGTTACGGACAGCGTGTATCAGAGCGTGTACGCACAGGATGTAACCGTCACCTTCGATCCAAGCAAGCTAAGTTTCTCGGGTGCCGTCTCTCTCCGGGAGGGTCTGAGCCTGCTGGAGCCAAAAGAGCTTGAACCGGGCAAAATCCGGATTCTGGCATTCGGGGAAGGGGCTGGCTTGCCTCCTAATGCGGAATGGCTGAGGCTCACCTTCCAGGCGGGCATGCTGGAGGAAGCGGCGGGCACGACCATTGCCGTCACCGATATGCTGCTCGCTAATGCCGAAGGGCAAGAGCTGCGCCTTAATAAAGCGGAGCATCTCCTGCACATTCAAGCTGCTCCTGCGGATAAATCGGTTTTGAACGCGGCAATAACGGCAGCGCAAGGCTTGCATGACGAAGCAGTCACAGGCACAAAGCCAGGGCAATATCCGGCAGCGGTTAAACAGCTGCTGCAAGCAGCAATTAACAAAGCGAAGCAAACGGCTGACGATAATCAGGCGACCCGAGCTGAAATCGCTGATGCTATTGCTAGGCTGAGCGAAGCAGTCGATGTCTTCCGTACCGGCGTCATTGGCCATAATACGGGCGACGTGAATCATGACAATAAAATTACGATAGGCGATCTGGCCATTGTGGCTGCCGCTTATGGCAAAACGAGCAGCGATCCGAATTGGGCGCAGTACCAAAAGGCTGATTTAAGCCGCGACGGAAAAGTAGACATCGAGGATCTTGCTATGGTTGCAGGCCGAATCATCGACTAAAAGGACCAGGGAGGAAGGCGCATCACTTTCTCCGCCAATTTCAACTTTTATTAAAATGAAATTTTGGAGGTTCATACATGTTGAAACGAAGCAAGGCATTAAGCACGTTAGTGGCATTTTCCATGTTATTTACCATGCTGGCTTCCGCCGTATCTTTTACGCCCCGCGCTGGGGCTTCGGAGGGAGCGGCAGAGCCTCAGTACCACGGCTTGAAATCCGAATACTATACGGCAGGAGGTCCGCCAAATTACACTTTCGGCACCTTAAAAGGCATCGGCTATGATCCAAACTTGGATATTTCCAATCTTGAGCCGTCTATCAAAATGTTTACAGGCCAAGAGAACCGTGTCGGCATTAGGTGGACCGGATTTATTCAGCCTGCATTCACCGAAAATTATACCTTCTATATTACCGGCGACAATGGCTTCCGCCTCTGGATCGACGATAAGCTTACGATTGACCACTGGATAGCTGACTGGGACAAAGAACAAACCTCGCTTCCGGTTGCATTGAACGCAGGCCAGAAACACAAAATCAAGCTGGAGCTCTTCGAGGATAACGGCGGTTCGAATGTGCATATGCGCTGGTCCAGCCCAAGCGTTACGAAGGAAGCGGTGCCGACGGAAGCCTTTTATTTGCCGGACGGCTTTGCGCCGGGCGGTACTATACTCGAGGACGGCCTCAGCGCCGAACTTCCATTTCAAGAATCGCTTCAGCCAATAACAGCCGAATTCATTAATCATTTGCAGGTGAATATTTCGACGGGCAGTCTGGCTATCGTCTCTGCGGCTTTAAAGGAGGGCGATGATAAGGTTGTCGTTGTCAACTTCAAAGAAGCGGTTTATTCCAAGGACGTTGGCAATGTCAAGGTGGTTTACGACGGTCAAGGCGGTCTGGAAACGCTGGCAGGCGCAGCCGTGGAGGGTTTCGATAAACCGCTGCTTAACGGCTCGAAATATCAAATCATGTCGCCGTGGGCGGATGACGTGGACAAAGAAAACGTGCTTCCTGAATATCCACGGCCTCAATTCGTTCGTGAGGATTGGGTGAATTTGAACGGGGAGTGGGAGTTCCAAGCGGCCCAAAAAGGAGAAGCGATTCCGGCGGGCAAATCGCTGAAAGAGAAAATTCTCGTGCCGTTTGCTGCCGAAGCAAAGCTCTCGGGCATCAATCGCGTGGAAGACTTGATGTGGTATAAACGCAGCTTTACGGTTCCGGAGAGCTGGGACGGCCAGCGCGTGAAGCTTAATTTCGGAGCAGTCGACTATTTGGCAACGGTGTATGTGAATGGCCAATTGGCAGGCAGCCACAAGGGCGGCTACACCTCGTTCAGCTTCGATATTACGGATTATCTCGTGACGGGCGAGAATGAGCTGATCGTGCACGTGCTTGATGAGACAGATATGGGCGCCGATCAAGCGGTCGGAAAGCAAACGGTGAAAAAGCTCGGCGGCATTTGGTACACCTCCGTTTCGGGTATTTGGCAGACGGTATGGCTCGAGCCTGTTGCCGCAGCGCATATCGATAAGCTGGATATGTCGACGGACATCCAAAACGGGGTTTTGAAATTAACCGCAGCCGGCAGCGGCATCCAAGGCCAAACGATTGAAGCTGTCGCGATGGCAAACGGGGAAGTCGTCGGAACCGCAGCCGGCGCGATTGGCGCTGAAATCGCGGTGCCGGTACCGAATGCAAGGTTATGGTCTCCCAATGATCCGTTCCTCTATGATTTAAAGGTTTATTTGAAGGATGGCGGGCAGACGGTTGACGAGGTAACGAGCTACTTCGGAATGAGAGAAATAAAGTTAGGCAAAGTAGACGGCATAACCCGTCCGCTTCTGAATGGGAAATTCGTGTTCCAAATGGGTCCGCTCGACCAAGGCTTCTGGCCGGACGGCATCTACACGGCTCCGACAGATGAAGCGCTAAAATTTGATATCGAAGCCGTTAAACGCGTTGGCATGAATACGATTCGCAAGCATATTAAGGTGGAGCCTGCACGCTGGTACTATTGGGCGGATAAGCTTGGCGTGCTCGTATGGCAGGATATGCCTAGTTTAGAGGACCGCCAAGGCAACAGGGGCTCAGATATTACGGCAGATACAAAGACGCAGTGGTTTAAAGAGTACAAAGAGATGGTTGACCAGCTCCGCAGCGTGACATCGATTATTGTTTGGACGGTGTTTAATGAAGGTTGGGGGCAATTCGACCAAGGCGGACAGCAGACAAGGGATGCAACCAGCTATGTAAAAAGCCTGGATTCGACTCGCCTTGTAAACAGCACGAGCGGCTGGTGGGATGCAGGAGCAGGCGATTTGCTGGATATGCATCGGTATCCGGAACCGGGCGCACCGAGCCCAAGCGATACAAGAGCATCCGTATTGGGCGAATACGGCGGTTTAGGCTTGCATGTACCGGGGCATGAGTGGAGTCCGCTCGTCTTCTCTTATCAATTGATGAACAGCAAAGAGCAGCTGACTTCGACCTACATCGCGTATATCAATAAGGTGAAGCAGCTGAAGGAAACCGGCTTAAGCGCGGCGATTTATACGCAAATCACGGATGTGGAATACGAGATCAACGGTTTGCTGTCGTATGACCGCAAAGTGGAGAAAATGGATTTTGACCGCATAGCGGCCGCCCACCGCGATCTGATCGGCACAGCTACAAAAGCGGATCTGCTCGCAGAAATTGCTGCTTCAGAAGCATTATCAAGCAAAGCGAAAGTTGGCGAAGGAACGGGAGAGTATAAGCAGGCCGTTTCGGATGCCTTCCAAGCACGGATTGATTCGGCCAAAGCGACCGTCCAGAACGAGAACGCGTCAGCTGCCGATATCCAAAATAACCTAAAGGCGCTTCAAGCCGGACGCGTGCAATTTTTCAACAACGTGAACGATCCGATTCCGGCAGGCTCATTGGCTGACAATTTTGATGCTGCGGTGTTAGATGCCGCGTGGTCAGTCTTTAAACCAGACAATTCCAAATGGTCACTGACGCGTAAACCAGGGTTTTTAAGCTTGGATACGTCAGCAGGAGATACCTTCCAAACGTCAAATAACCTGCCGAACATCTTCCTAAAAGACGCACCGGCCGGGGATTTCGTTATTACGGCCAAAGTCGACGCTCCCGTTCGGAAAAACTTCCAGCAGGCAGGGCTCTTCATTTGGCAAAACGAAGATAATTACTTCAAGTTTGGCCATGTATGGGATACAGAGGGCGCTGCAGGCAAAAGCCTAGAAACCGCATACGAGAAAAACGCGGTTTATATGAAAGCGACTAATATGGTATTGCATCCCGGCTACGATACCTCGTATTTACAAATCAGAAAGATAGGTAATGTCGTTACTACGTTCTATTGGGACGGGACCGACTGGAAACAAGCAGCTGATCCGATGACCGTTAATCTAAGCCAGTTGAAAATTGGATTTTACGGCCTTTCCGCGGGAGATCAAGGTTCCATTCAAGCTAATTTTGATTACTTCTCGGTTGGGCCTGTCGCAGTGGCGGATAAAGCAGCGCTTCAAGCTGCCGTGACGGCTGCTGATGATCAGCTCGGCGCTGCCGTTATTGGCACGGAGCCAGGGCAATATCCGCAAGCGGCAAAAGATGCATTCGCAGCCGCAATAGCTGCTGCGAAATCGGTTGCGGCCGATGCGGGAGCAGTGCAATCGGCAGTTGATACAGCCGTGGCAGCTTTGAATCAAGCATCTGCTGCGTTCGCCGCCGCGGTAGTTCCGGCTGCTGACGAACCGACTGCAACGATTGCTGGCGCAGCACAGGTTAAAGCAGGCCAAACCTTCGATGTGACCGTAGGTTTGTCCAATATTACAGACGAGAAATTCCAGACGCTGTATGCTCAAATGCTGGTCATAAGCTTCGATCCAACGAAATTGGCATTTTCGGAGGCGGCATCCTTAAAGCAAGGCTTTGGCATTCTCGAGCAGAAAACGCTTGAGCCAGGAAAGGTTCGCATCATTGCAGCGGGTCAAGGAAATGGCGTGGAGGCCAACTCGGATTGGCTGAAGCTGAGCTTTTTGGCTAATGCGTCTGGAGCGCCTAACACCTCAACGATTACGGTAAGCGATGTTGAAGCGGCAAACGGCGAAGGCGAAGAGCTCAAAGCTGAGGGTGCTGCGCATACCGTTCAGATCAGTGCCCAAGTCGATGTGTCGGGTCTGAATCAAGCGATTGCGGCCGCAGAAGCAATCTATGACCGTGCCGTAGCCGGCACGCAGCCGGGCCAATACCCGGCAGGTGCGAAAGCGGCCTTTGCTGCTGCCATTGCGAAAGCAAAAGAGGTTGCCGTCAATCCGAATGCCAGCGATATTCAAGTGAATGAAGCGATTGCTGCGCTAAGTGCTGCCGTAACTGTATTCCAAGCTTCCGTGTTATCTGGCGATATTAACAACGATCAGAAGATAACGATCGGCGATCTTGGTATCTTAGCGGCTGCCTACGGTAAAACAAGCGCAGATCCAAACTGGTCGCAGTATAAGAAATCTGATCTCAATGCAGACGGCAAAATCGATATCGAGGATATCGCGATGCTTGCAAGGTGGATTCTGGGGTAATTCTTAATCATTGCAGTTTTAACAGTGCGACAATAAAACAGGTGACCTGCAGCGATAGGGCTGCTGGTCACCTGTTTTTGTTGAACGTACCGTGTTTTCTGTATTGCTGTATGCGATGATGATGGCCATATTTCTGGTTCGCTTCCTGCTGCTGGACAGGCGCATGATTAGCCGATTGCTTGTTGGCCGTTTGGCCATGAACGGGATTGTAGCTGCAGCCGTTTGGCGGACCCAATACGACGGTGTCTTTTAACGGAGCAAGCGTGTTTATTAATTTAGCTTCATCCAGGCAATAGGTGTAGGCCAGCACATTGGAAGGAGTTAAACGTAAAATGTCTGACCCGTAAATAACATCTGGAAACGGAGCATCGAAGATCGCCAGCAGATGCGTGTTGTCGAGCGTGGCGATTTCGTAATGCCACCAGCCCTGCGGGATGTTAACGACTTGACCGGGCACTACATTGAATTGGAGGAGCTGCTTGGTAAAAGGGTTTAAGAGAGAGATTTCTGCTGCGCCTGAAATACAGTAAACAAGCTCCGCGGCATTCTGATGGTCATGCGGCTCGACTACGTTTCCTTTGCTGAGGAAAATATCGAGCAGCTAAATTGGTCAAGGTGTTAAGCTGCTTAACGGATAAAAAATTCAAGTAATTATAAGGATCTTTTTTGAAAATAGGATTGCTGTTTACATCGAATGCGAATTGCGTTCCCGGGGACGTGTAGTCCATATATGAATCCATGCGAATGTTCTGCTCCTTTTCGATAGGGTGATTGAATTCTTATGGAAATAGATATGTGTTTGCCTATTTCGGCGTGAGTATCTTTAGAAATAAAAAACAGCCGTTCCAGGCAAATGAATGCTGGGGAACGGCTGTTTATTTAAGAATATAAGATTGAATAAATTTTATCCTTATAAGATGCTTATCTTTCTCCGCGAAACGAGCTTTGCCGCCAAGGACGGCGTCAGCCGTTCACGCTTATTTATAGCTTGGAAGCCAGCTGCCATGCGCTTCGATGAGATCATCGCATAGGGATACGATATCATCCATAGACAGCTCGGCTGAGGTATGAGGATCCAGCAGCGCCGCATGGTAAATGTGATCGCGCTTGCCCGTAATGGCGGCTTCGATCGTGAGCAGCTGCGTGTTGATGTTTGTGCGGTTTAATGCAGCAAGCTGCGGCGGCAGGTCGCCGACATAAGTAGGCGTGACGCCGTTAGCATCCACGAGGCACGATACTTCGACGCAAGCTTCCTTCGGCAGGTTCGTTATCAAGCCGGTGTTCATGACGTTGCCGCCGATTTTGAACGGATTGTTCGTTTCAATGGCTTCAAGAATATAGGAAGCATATTCATGGCTGCGGCAGTGCTCGAGATTGCTGTCGTTCACGAGAGAGTCTCGCATGGATTTCCAGCCCGCGATTTGATTCACGCAGCGGCGCGGATATTCGTCAAGCGGAATGTTGAAGCGTTCAATAAGCTCCGGATAATTGCGTTTAATGAAATAGGGATGATATTCCGCGTTATGCTCGGAGGATTCGGTTATATAGTAGCCGAACTTGAGCATGAGCTCATAGCGGACCATATCATGATGTTGTTCCTTCTGCTTCTCGGCTGCGCGCCGTTTAATTTCCGGATAAAGATCGACGCCGTCTTTGCTCGCCTCCAGCAGCCAAGCCATATGGTTGATACCTGCGATTTTATATTTTACGCCGGTGGGATCGAGATCCAGGTGTTCAAATAAATGCGGTACGCAAACCTGAACGCTGTGGCATAATCCGACTGTTTTTACGCCGCCGTAGGTGTTCATCACATTGGTTAGAACGGCCATCGGATTCGTGTAATTCAGGAATAAGGCATCCGGACAAACCTCATTAATATCGCGAGCGAAATCGAGCATAACGGGAATGGTGCGGAGGTTGCGGAAAATACCGCCGATGCCTACGGTATCCGCTATCGTTTGGCGCAGGCCGTATTTTTTTGGAATTTCAAAATCGGTAATCGTACAAGGATCGTAGCCGCCTACTTGAATGGCATTTACAATGTATTTAGCGCCGCGAAGCGCTTCTTTGCGATCGGTATAAGCTTTAATCTGACAAGTGCTTCCGCTTGTTTTTTGGATATTGAGCAGCATCTGCTCGGAATCATGAAGACGCTCCCCGTCAATATCGAATAAAGCGATTTCAAAGCCTTGAAGGGCGGGCGTCTGCATCACGTCTCCAAGGATATTTTTGGCGAAAACGGTGCTTCCTGCTCCGATAAAAGTAATTTTGGGCATTTGACAATGGCCTCCTATTAATTGAGTGCTGACTCCTTTAGTATAAAGAGGCCATCTAAAAATGGATATGGAAGGAAGGGAGGATTATATGGAGAAATGTAGCATCATTTAGTAAAATGTGTAGAGCTGGTTTAATGGAGGTGCAGCCATGGAAACGCATCAGAGTTTCTCGCTTAGTATAAATAGAGCTCCTCTAAAGGGAGAAATGTCTGTCTTATTCAGCGGAAAAGGAAGGCCGGTCGGCGGACATTTTATTGGACCTGCCGTCCATGATTATTTTTTGATCCATATCGTTTTGGACGGTGAGGGAACGTTTGAGACGCTTGGAAAAGCATATTCATGCAAGGCTGGCGATGCTTTTGTCATTTTCCCTGATATTTTGGTCAAATATGAAGCAAGCCTAAGCAGTCCATGGACATATATGTGGGTCGCCTTCTCGGGAGATATCGTAGAGGCGGCGCTCAGCTCCATCGGCATCACGCCGGATTTTTCTGTCATTCATGACTGCTCGCTACCTGCTATGCAAAAGCTGTTCAGAAGCATACGGAAAAGCATGGAGAAAACGAATGCCCCGGCGCTAGGGAATATGGAGGCATCGGGATGGCTTAGACTCGTGCTGCATGAGCTTGGAAGCTTATCTCCCACTGGCAGCAGCACTGGAAGCACGCCGGAATCCCACTCCTACCGCCAAATTGACCAAGCTGTCCGGCTCATGTCACTTCAGTACGGTCAACAGCTGTCGATTGAAGGAATCGCTCGGACGCTCGGCTACCACCGCGCCCATCTCACGAGGCTGTTCAAAGAGGCGACGGGGCTTCCGCCGATGCAGTTTTTATATAAGGTACGGATGAAGAAAGCAGAGGAGCTCCTGGATGGCGAGCTGACGATCGCTCAAATCGCGGCGTCTGTCGGCTACAATGATCCATTGTTTTTTACGAAACAATTCCACAAATGGAGCGGCCAATCGCCTACGGATTTTCGCAGAGGACTTCGCGGAAAAGAGTAGGCAGATGGCGCTGGTTCTGTATCACAATGGATTGGCTGAGCTGCAATGCATTTTGCATCACGGTTGTTTGGCCGTTGAGCTAGGATGCACGTTGCCTTACGGTGGCTCGGCTGTTAAGCTACAATGCACTTTATACAATGTATCTTCGACTTAACGAGCTTTTGCTCGGCTACAGTGTAGTTTGTGCAGCAGAAATGATGGTTTCGGACCCGTATGCTGCGTTATAAGCTGAATCTGATGCCTTTTCTGCAATGTAGCACCGCAGTTGAGTATCCATGTCAGGTTTCTGCTGTACTTTCTGCAGTGTAGCTCCATACATGATGAGGTGGTGCAACGCTGCATCTTGCATCACGATTCGCATCGCAGCGACACGCCCGAGCTGCAAGTCCGTGCTACAATGCACTTTATACAACGGATCTTCAACTTAACGTGCTTTTGTTCAGCTACAGTGTAGTTTGTGCAGCAGAAATGATGGTTTCGGACCCGTATGCTGGGTTATAAGCTGAATCTGATGCCTTTTCTGCAATGTAGCACCGCAGTTGAGTATCCATGTCAGGTTTCTGCTGTACTTTCTGCAGTGTAGCTCCTTACTAGAATAGTAGGTGTAGTGTAGCTCCTTACTAGAATAGTAGGTGCAGCGCTGCTTCTTGCATCACGGTTCGCATCGCAGCGACACGCCCGAGCTGCAAGTCCGAGCTGCAAGTCCGTGCTACAATGCACTTTATACAACGGATCTTCAACTTAACGTGCTTTTGTTCAGCTACAGTGTAGTTTGTGCAGAAGAAATGATGGTTTCGGACCCGTATGCTGGGTTATAAGCTGAATCTGATGCCTTTTCTGCATTGTAGCATCGCAGTTGAATACCTATGTCAGGTATCTGCTGTACTTTCTGCAGTGTAGCTCCTTATTAGAATAGTAGGTGTAGTGAAGCTCCTTACTAGAATAGTAGGTGCAGCGCTGCTTCTTGCATTACGGTTCGCATCACAACGGCACGCTCGAGCTGCAAGTCCGAGCTACAATGCAGTTTATACAACGTATCTTCGACTTAACGAGCTTTTGCTCGGCTACAGTGTAGTTTGTGCAGCAGAAATGATGGTTTCGGACCCGTATGCTGCGTTATAAGCTGAATCTGATGCCTTTTCTGCAATGTAGCACCGCAGTTGAGTATCCATGTCAGGTTTCTGCTGTACTTTCTGCAGTGTAGTCCAAACTTGATGAGGTGGTGCAACGCTGCATCTTGCATCACGGTTCGCATCAAAGTGAAACGCCGAGTTGCAAGTCCGAGCTACAATGCACTTTATACAATGTATCTTCGACTTAACTAGCTTTTGTTCAGCTACAGTGTAGTTTGTGCAGCAGAAATGATGGTTTCGGACCCGTATGCTGGGTTATTGGCCAATTCTGATGCCTTTTCTGCAATGTAGCACCTAAGTTGAGTATCTATGTCAGGTTTCTGCTGTACTTTCTGCAGTGTAGCTCCATACATGATGAGGTGGTGCAACGCTGCATCTTGCATCACGATTCGCATCGCAGCGACACGCCCGAGCTGCAAGTCTGAGCTAGGATGCACTTTATACAACGTATCTTCAACTTAACGTGCTTTTACTTAGCTACAATGTAGTTTGTGCAGCAATAATGACCAGCAATACGAAATGGAATGACGGGTGGGGATACCTATGAAATTGGAACGATTGATCTCAATGATCTACAAGCTGTTGAACAACGAAGTTTTATCTGCCTCCACGCTGGCTGAAGAGTATCAGGTTTCCCAAAGAACCATCTATAGGGATATCGATGTGATCTGTGCCGCTGGCTTCCCGGTCGTATCGTACCAGGGGATTAAAGGTGGATATGGCATGATGGACGGATATAAAATGGATAAAAGCTTGCTCGGTTCGTATGATGTCGATTCCCTGATCACCGTGCTCAGCAGCCTCTCCTCCGTGTTTGAAGACGAGCGTGCGCAAGGAACCATTGAACGACTGCGAACGATTGGAACGGAGCATCAAACTTCGAGTCTAGCGGTGGACTTTGAAACCCGCCGAACGGATCCCGATGCGCTTCCACATTTACGCACGGCCATTACGGAGCGAAAGATCGTCCGCTTTGATTATGTCAATGTAAATAATGAACGCACAACCCGTGATATGGAACCGATGAGGCTTCATTTTAAACATGGCAATTGGTACGTATATGGTTATTGCCGGACACGGCGGGATTATCGAGAGTTCCGGCTATCCCGGATGATGAATTTGTACCTGACACAGGATGCCTTTCAGCCTCATCCCGAGGTACCGAAAGAGGCTGGTTCATCAAACAAGGCATGGCAAGATCAGGTGGAGGAAGTAGTGATCCGGGTGGGACCTGAGGCTTTGGCAGAAGCGATGGACCAGTTTCACCAGGTTGATAAGCAATTTCATGCCGATGGAAGTATGACAATGCGAATCCCTGTCTATAGGCCATTGAAAGCACGTTGGCTTTGGTCAATTCTGCTAAGTTTTGGCAGCGGTGCTGAAGTTCTCGAACCTCCTGCACTGCGAGGCATCTTAAAAGAACAGCTTCAAAATACACTCAAACTCTATGAAGAAGTATGACAGACTGTTGTCATACTTCTTTTATTATGATAACTACAGAAACAAAATCAAATTAATGGCAAGTCAAAAGGAGACAATACGAATGACGAAACATTCAGTTGAAATGTTTAATTACCACACATGGGCCAACCAAACGATCATGGGGAGAATCAAGGAACTCCCGTCTTCTGTGCTGAGTCAGGATGTGAACAGCTCATTTCCCACCATCGCCCATGCCCTTAGCCATATCTATGCGGTTGATAAAATGTGGTATCTGGTTTTAACAGGCACGAGTATGCGAGAGGCGCTGCAAGCATGCATACCGCTAAATGAGAGCATCCTGCTCTCTGTAGATGAATACGCCAATATCTTTGCCCAGTTATCGGAACAATTTAGAGAATGGTTCCGAAGCCAAGCCGATTTGGAGCAAACCATTTTGCTTGACAATCCATTCGCCGGAATACGCCAAACACGCTTATCGGAAATTGTGCTGCAGCTGGTTAATCACGGGACCTATCACAGGGGCAATATTTCTACAATGTTACGTCAGTTAGGACACGCATCCACGATGAACGACTATTCGCTTTTTTGGTATCAGGAACCTGCAGTATCCATTTAACCACTGACGCTGCAAGATTATAGCGATGATATTCATTGCTGTTTCCAGTACAACGGGAGAACCTCGATAGGTTAAAATGACGTCATCTATATCTATAAATACTCAGCAGGAACGAATAAAAAATCGTTTTAAAGCCTTAATAAGGGCATTGGATGTTTTTTTGAATGAAATCAATTCAGTCTAAAAAGGTCGTTATTTCTGTGAACAGAGAAATCGACCTTTTTACTGCTTGTAAATTGATTTGCAGCTTTCTAGCAATTTCAAAAGAGAAATAAGTCGCCTTTGCTTTTATGGAATACATCCTCTTACTCATAACTTCGACATCAGCTAGGGTCATAGGCTCTATAATGAATATAATTACTCTCCATACCTAGAAAGGAGAACGAATTTTAACTATGGAAATCGAAAATCTACTTACAGTAAAATCGAGAGAAGATTTGAGGGTTTGGCTGCGGGAAAATGGCAAGACTGAAAAATCTTGTTGGGTAATAGTCAGTATGACGCCAAACCCGGATACGTTGCTCTATTTGGACGCGGTCGAAGAATGCTTGTGCTTTGGATGGATCGATGGAGTCAAAAAGAAGATTTCTGAAACTGGGCTGGCGCAGAGACTGTCTCCTAGAAGCAAAGGAAGCTCATGGACGGAATTGAATAAAGAACGTGTCCGCCGCCTCGAAAAGTTGGGGTTAATGAGAGACGAAGGAAGAAAGGTACTTCCTGATATGGACCACGATTCTTTTAAAATCGATAGGGTGATAGAGCAAAGGCTAAAAGAGGAAACGCAAGTATATGAGAATTTTTTGGCATTTCCGGCTCTTTATCAAAGAGTTCGGATCGACACGATACAAAGCATTAAAAATCAGCCGGAATTATTTAAGAGTAGATTAGAAAAATTTATAACAAACACGAAAGAAAATAAAATGTACGGGCAATGGCATGATAATGGACGCCTACTAATTTGAACTCGGCGCTCAGCGCGAGCCAAGCCGCTGACCACGTTCTAAGGTTACTAAGCCCACAGCAAAAAGACTGCTTACTAAGCCGGTATTGGCTGTAATAAGCAGTCTCTTTTTATTTGGCGAAGACGAGCTCCGGCTACGTTAAGGCTTTTACCGACCTGCGGATGATCAGATCGGCGGGGAGGACGATTTTTTTCCAAGGCTGCGCCGTTTCCCGCTCTTGAATACGCTCAACGAGCATTTGCATGCCCATATAGCCGAATTGATAGGCCTGCTGGGCAGCAACCGTCAGAAACGGCTCTACTTCCGAATAAGGACCCAAATCGTCAAAGCAAACGATGGACATTTCGTCCGGCACGCCGATGCCGCGCTCACGAAGCAGCCGTAAAATTTCGACGGCAAGCACATTGTTTCCCGCAACGATCGCGGTCGGAGGCGGGTCTAGCTGATCCAGCCATTGGCCCATCTCCGTTAAATCGTTTAACGGACCGAAGCTGGTCTCGAAAACGTACCGTTCATCATACGTTAGGTCATTGAGCTTCATCCCTTCCTGGAAGCCTTGAAGCCGCAGCCTTGCGCTAGAAATCGAAGGCGACCCGTTTACGATCGCAATGATGCGATGGCCTTGCGCAGCGAGATGCTCAACCAGTCTTTTTGCGCCGTCTTTGCTGTCGCCGAGCACGATATCGCATGCGATGCCCGGGACCTCCCGGTCGAGGAGCACGAACGGAACTTTATGCTTCCGCAGCGATTCCAAATGGGGCAGCGACGGATCGCCGGCAGGCGCAACAAGCACACCATCCACGCGCGTGGTCAAAATCGTCGTCACGTAATCGGATTCCTTATCGATACTTTCATCACTGTTGCCAAACAGCAGCCGGTAGCCCGAGCGCTTGGCCGCATCCTCGGCGCCCCGGGCAAGCGTCGTATAGAACGGGTTCATAATATCGGTTATGAGCAGAAAGAGCAGCTTTGTTTGCTGGAGCACGAGGCTTCGGGCCGTCTGATTAGGCACATAACCAAGCTCCTCCATGACACGCTTTACCTTCGCTCTTGTTTTTTCGCTTATTTTGCCAGTGTTATTGATAACTCTGGAGACGGTCATAGCGGATACGCTTGCTTTAGCCGCTACATCATAAATCGTTACCATATCTTTGTCCCCTTATCGATAAATCATAGTTTCTATCATACAAAAAAATCATTGTTGACAGCAAGCCTTAATCTTGTTATTTTGAGGTTATCGGTAACATTATTTTAACCCAATGGAGGTTTTATTATGACGGATACAAGCACTCGTTTTCAATCAGGGTTTCCTAAAATTGGCATACGCCCGACGATCGATGGCAGACGGAAAGGCGTTCGCGAATCATTAGAGGAGCAAACGATGAACATGGCAATCGCCACGGCAAAGCTTTTATCGGAGAATTTACGTTATCCAAACGGCGAACCGGTCGAGTGCGTTATCGCCGACACTTGCATCGGCGGGGTATCCGAGGCTGCGGCTTGCGCGGATAAATTCGTCAAAGCTGGTGTAGGGGTATCGATAACGGTAACGCCTTGCTGGTGCTACGGCACGGAAACGATGGATATGGACCCCTCCATTCCAAAAGCGGTATGGGGCTTTAACGGTACGGAACGTCCAGGAGCCGTATATCTGGCTGCGGTATTGTCCGGTTATGCTCAAAAAGGTCTTCCTGCTTTCGGTATTTACGGCGAGCATGTACAAGATTCAGGCGATACATCCATCCCGTTCGATGTGAAAGACAAGCTGATCGGCTTCGCGAGAGCGGGTCTTGCGGTTGCATACATGCGCGGCAAATCCTACTTGTCGATGGGCTCGGTTTCCATGGGGATTGCCGGATCGATCGTTAATGACGCGTTTTTCCAGGAGTATCTGGGCATGCGCACGGAATATATCGACATGAGTGAATTCGTTCGCCGTATGGAAGAAGGCATATTCGATGGCGAGGAATTCGAGAAAGCGCTTACGTGGGTGAAAGAAAACTGCATCGAAGGCCCGGACAATAATCCTGCCGAGCTTCAAACCTCGAGAGAACAGAAGGATAAGGACTGGGAAACGGTTGTGAAAATGACCCAGATCGCGCGTGACCTCATGGTCGGCAATCCAAGGCTTGACGAGCTTGGCTTCGGGGAGGAAGCAAACGGTCATAACGCGATTGTGGCGGGCTTCCAAGGCCAGCGGCAATGGACGGATCATTTTCCGAACGGCGATTTCATGGAAACGCTGCTGAATTCCTCTTACGATTGGAACGGCATCCGCGCGCCTTACATGGTAGCGACGGAAAATGACAGCTTGAACGGCGTGGTGATGCTGTTTGGTTACTTGCTGACGAATACGGCTCAAATTTTCGCTGACGTCCGCACTTATTGGAGCCCGGAATCGGTCGAGCGCGTAACCGGCCACAAGCTGGCTGGCGCAGCGGAAAACGGAATTCTTCATTTGATTAATTCAGGCTCCGCGACGATGGACGGAACAGGCGAGCAAACGAAGGATGGCCAGCCGGCGATGAAGCCTTTCTGGGAAATTTCCCAGGACGAAGCGCAAAAATGCCTCCATGCGACGTCGTGGCGTCCGGCTTCCGTCGAATACTTCCGCGGCGGCGGCTATTCATCCGATTACTTGACGCGCGGCGGCATGCCGATGACGATGTCCCGGATCAACCTCGTCAAAGGAATCGGTCCTGTTCTTCAAATCGCCGAAGGTTATTCGGTTGATTTGCCGCAGGATGTGCATGACACGCTGGACAACCGTACGGACCCTACATGGCCGACGACTTGGTTTGCTCCAACGCTGACAGGCGAAGGCGCATTCCACTCCGTCTACGAAGTTATGGACAATTGGGGGGCGAATCACGGCTCCATAAGCTATGGGCATATCGGAGCTGACTTAATCACGCTCGCTTCGATGCTGCGGATTCCGGTCAATATGCATAACGTTCCGGAAGAACGCATTTTCCGTCCTAGAGCTTGGGGCTTGTTCGGCACCGCTAATGCGGAGAGCTCGGATTATCGCGCTTGCCAGAACTTCGGACCTATTTATAAATAAATTGGAGGTTTTACAATGAGCAGCACGGACATTCGCAACGAGCTATGCAAATATGCGCGAAAGACGGTTACGAACAAATTGGTGGTCGGGCCTGGCGGAAATATCAGCGCTAAATTCGAGGGTAAAATGTACCTTTCACCAAGCGGCTTTGCGCTTGACGAGGTTGAGCCGCATCAATGGGTAGAGGTGGATATCGAAACGGGTGAAATTACGGATATCGGGCTGCGTCCGTCCTCCGAGGTGCTGATGCATCTTTATGCTTACCGGGCTAATCCGGATATCGGCGCCATCGTTCATACGCATCCGCCGTATTGCATCGCTTTTACGCTGGTGGAGCAGGAGCTGCCGATTATGTTCCCGGATCAAGCGGCGCTGGTCGGCAAAACGGTTTATGTTCCTTATGTGCTTCCGACTACGGATAAGCTGGCGGATGCTTATGTGGCCAAGGTAAACGAAGCGAGCTCGGTGCTGCTTGGCAACCACGGTCTTGTTACTTCGGGACGCAATTTGCGCGAGGCTTATTACCGGACCGAGGTTGTGGAGGAGAGCACCAAAATCTATTTGATAGCGAAAGCGATCCGTGAGCCGAAGGTGCTGACGAAAGAAGAATTCGAGGAAATCGCGTCGCTCGAGAGCGAAGCGTACCGCATAGAATTGCTGCAAAAGATGAAGTAGGCGTTTTTCGCCGATTAGCGGCATGAGCCTAGGGGATGGGAGGATCTAAGCATGGCGAAGCTTGCTACGGTGCTTGCTTTTGACCTCGGCGCCAGCAGCGGCAGGGCATTAATCGGCGAGCTGGTGCCGGATGAGGCAAGCGGGCAAAAACAGTTGAAGGTAACAGAGATTCATCGCTTTCCCAATCAGCCGGTTGCGGTGCAGGGGCATTTGCACTGGGATATCCTGCGTCTGCTGCAGGAGCTGAAAACAGGCATCCGCAAAGCATTCCAGCTCGGCTACGAGCCGCAGACGTTCGGCATTGATACTTGGGGAGTGGATTTCGGATTGCTTGACACGAACGGGGAGCTTCTTGGTAATCCCTATCATTACCGCGATCCACAAACGGAGGGTATCGTTGAGGAGCTTAATGCGCTCATAGGAAATGACCGCTTGTACGAGGAAGGCGGCTTGCAGTTTATGCCTTTTAACACGGTGAATCAGCTGTATGCCATGCAGAAGGCAGGATCGCCAAAGCTTGCGGCGGCCAGCACGCTGCTGCTTACTCCGGATTTGCTAGCCTATTTTCTGACCGGGGAAAAAATATGCGAGTTTACGATGGCAACGACGACGCAGCTCTACCAGCCAAAGGAACAGCAGTGGAACAAGGCTTTAATGGAGCAGCTTGGTATTCCAAGCAAGCTGTTCCTCGAGCCGACTCTTCCCGGGACGCGGTTCGGCCGCTTAACCGATGAGGTGTGCGCGGAGCTGGATGTTCCGCCAATGGAAGCGGTCGCGGTCGGCACCCATGATACCGAGTCCGCGGCTGCAGCCGTACCAGCAAGCGGCGATTCTCCGTTTGCTTATCTCGTATGCGGCACCTGGTCACTCCTAGGGACGGAGCTTGCGAGCCCGCTGGTCACACCGGAAGCGCAAGCGCTCGATTTCTCCAATGAGGGCGGAGTCGGCGGAACCTACCAGCTCCTGAAAAACATTATGGGGCTGTGGATTTTGCAGGAATGCAAACGGGAATGGGATGAGCAGGGCCTGGCTTTATCCTTTGCCGATATCGTCGCTCAGGCTGAAGGCGCCGTGCCGTTTCGCAGCCTTATTTACCCCGATGACGCAGCCTTTTATGCGCCGTCCGGCATGATTGGGCGCATTCAAGCTTATTGCGAGGCAACCATGCAGCCGGTTCCCCAGTCAGTGGGAGAAATTGCGCGCTGTATCTTGGAAAGCCTTGCGCTTAGGTATCGTCAGGCACTTACCCAAATGGAGGCCTTGACGAAGCAGTCGTTCCTCGGGCTGCATATGGTAGGCGGCGGCATTCAGAATGAGCTGCTCTGCCGATTTACCGCGAGCGCGATTGGCCGCCCCGTTTGGACGGGACCCGTTGAAGCGAGCGCTGTCGGCAATATGCTGATGCAGCTGGTTGCGCTGGGCCAGTGCGACGGGCTAGCGGAAGCGCGCCGCTTGGTGGCAGACTCGTTTCGAATCGAAGAATACATCCCGGTACAAGCGGACGAGTGGAATACAGCGGTCGGAACCTTCGAGCGTCTAAGCGAGAAACAATAAAAAACCGCCAAAGAACATGTGCTGAAAGGAAGATCCCCTTATGCTGATAGGCATATCGAAACTGATTTCTCCAGAGCTGCTTAAGGTGCTTAGCGAGATGGGGCACAGCGATGAAATCGTTATAGCTGACGGCAACTTTCCCGGTGCCAGCCACGCGCAGCGGCTGATCCGCGCAGACGGTCATTCTATTCCCGAGCTGCTTGACGGCATTTTGAAGCTATTTCCGCTCGATCAATATGTGGAAAAACCAGCCGCGCTAATGCAAGTGGTGCCCGGGGATACGGTACAAACGCCGATCTGGGAGCAGTATCGCGCCATAATTGAAGAGCGAACAGGCTTGACGGAGCCATTTGAGCAGGTGGAACGCTTTGCTTTTTATGAACGGGCGAAAAAAGCGTACGCCGTTATTGCGACAGGGGAAAGCGCGCTTTATGCCAACTTGATTTTGAAAAAGGGCGTTATTGCAGAGAGCTAGCCAGGTCTGGGAATAGATTTACGTAAGCAAAGAGCTGCCATTACGGTTAAAAACCGAGGCAGCTTTTTTGCGTTCGCATTCCTGTAAGAATGTTAACTACGGGCAGATCTTAACCTTTTGGCTCTGCCCGTAGACAGCGAGCGAAGCATTGATTATGATTTGAATATGAAAACGCTATCACAAAATATTCCTATTTTGTTGGCAGGAGGCAAAGGTGCTTGCGCAAATCGATTATCGTTAGTTTATTTGCAGGCTGTTTAGTGATTTTATTTTTTACATTGACCTCGATGATTAAGGTATTCTCCTCCGACTTGAATGAGCCCGTGATGACGGCAGAACTGGATAACAGCTACAGGCTCGTCCTGATTACGCAAGAGCTGGACACCCCTTTTTGGGCAAAGGTGGAGCAGGGGGCGAGGAAAGCGGCCGAGCAGTACGGGGCAAGCTTGGAGGTATGGGGCACATACGGGTCAAACCGAGATGATTTCTTGAAAAATATGGAGGTTGCGATTGCCTCCAAGGTCGACGGAATCATCGTGCAAGGGCTGGATACGGATGAATTTAAGGAATTGACGAAGGTGAAGGCAGCGGGCAGCGGAATTCCGATAATTACCGTCGCCAATGACGTACCGATGAACGAGAGCTTGCGCCGCACTTACGTGGGCTCCGATCATTTGGAGGCCGGCCGTATGATCGCAAGGCAGCTTGTGTCGGATATGGGCTTTGCAGGAATGGTAGTGCTGATGGTGTCCGATCGTCAGGAGGATTTTCAACGCTCCCGTTTGACAGGAATTCTCGATGTGCTTAGGCCTTACGACAAGATAGAGACTAAGATCGTAGCGGCAGGCGATTCGCGCGAGGACGTGGCGGCCGCGACGAACGAGCTGCTCAATGAAGAGCCGGATGCGGATGCATTTATTGCCGTAACGGCAAAGCATGCAGGGTCTATCATACAGGAAATTAGCAAACGGATGCAGGTAGGCGGTTTTTATATTTATTCCTTCGATGATTCGCCGGAGACGCTTACGCTGATGCAGCAAGGCCAGATCGATGCATTGATCGCCCAATCCCCGGAGACCATGGGCAAGAAAAGCGTTACTTATATGGTTAAGTGGCTGACCGGCGAGCAGGTTCCGCTAAACCCTGACGGTTATTTTACGGATATACGGGTATTAAGGGCGGAGGATGCACAGTGAACAGCATTCAGCGGAAAATTTTGACGATGTCGCTTATCCTATTGTTTATTATGGTGACCATCTGGATGGTGCTTACTTACTATAATCAGAAAACGCAGGAGCAGTACAACGATATCTTGCAGCGTTATTTAAGGATGAATGAGGTGACGGACCGCAGCCACCAAACGATTATTTCATTAAATGATTATTTGCAGAAGCCGTCGGAGCTCAAACTGGCTAAGCTTAATCTGAACAAGGAAAGCATGATGATGGCAAAGCTGCAAACGGTGAGCCTGCGCAATCAGGACAATGCTTTTACGCTCGCAAGCTATGTGAATATGATTGACAGCTTGGTGGCCTCTGCTGATCTGTCGGTTATGTATCTGGAGCAAGGCAGCGCGGAGCAATCGGCCGAAAAATTCGAGGAAGCTGCCCGTATCGATAAGTATATCGCCGAGACTACGATTACGCTGATCGACAAAGAGGTACGGACCTATGATGCGTTCTACCGCGGTATTATCGAACAGAGTACGGAACTTAAGCGGCTGGGCATATGGCTGCTCTCCTTCATTACGATTATCATGCTCCTATTTACTTATTGGTTTTCGCTCAGCATAACAAAGCCGATCCAGAAGCTGACGATCGCCGCCAAGGAGCTGTCACGGGGACGCTTCGATAAACAAATAGAGATATTCTCCAACGACGAAATTTCCTTCCTCGCCAAAACCTTTGACCGTATGCGCGTGAATATCAACAATTTAATCTCCGAGATCCAGCAGAAGGCACAGCTCGAGAGCGAGCTGCAGCAGAGCAAGCTGCTCCTTAAGGAGAGTCAGCTGATCAGCCTGCAAAGCCAAATCAACCCTCACTTCTTATTTAACACCTTAGATACCCTCTCCAAAAAAGCATACCTGGAAGGCTCGGAGGAAACGAGTGATCTTATCGCGAATGTAGCGGGACTGCTGCGTTATAATCTCCGCCGCTTGGACCGTTCCGTTACGCTAGCGGAAGAGCTTTCCGTCGCGATGAAATACATAGAAATTCAAAGCGCCCGTTTTACGGACCGGCTCCGCTTCTTGCTGGAGGTGGATGAGCGCTGTCTGTCGGCATGCCTTCCGTGCCTCACCCTTCAGCCGATCATCGAGAACGCGGTCATACATGCTGTCGAGCCGCTGGAGGACGGAGGTACCATTGCGCTTCGCATTTATGAGAAGGACAACCGCGCGATGATTGAAATAGAAGACGACGGCGCCGGCATGTCGGCAGAGAAGGCAAACCATATTTTGACGGAAGGCGGAAATGCGGACGGGACCGGGCATTCTACGGGCATCGGCTTCAGCAACGTTGTCAAACGGCTTCGGCTGTTTGTCGGCGAGGATGACGTAATCGATATCGTAAGCGCAGCGGATTGCGGAACGAAGGTAACGATCAAAATACCGATGACAGGGAGCGCAGCAAAGCATGCTTAAATTATTAATCGTAGATGATGAGCAGATTGAGCGGGAAGGGCTTCAGGCGATTTTGAACAAAGGCTTCCCAACCTGTCAATTTGCGGAGGCAAGAAACGGAGCCAAGGCGATTGAGACCGCTGCAGAGTGGCAGCCTGATCTCGTGTTAATGGATGTTAAGATGCCAGGCATAAACGGGCTTGAGGCCATTGAGCGCATTGCAGCGCTGCTGCCCATGACCAAATTTATTATGGTGACGGCTTACGACACATTCGAATATGCGAAGCAAGCGCTTAAGCTGGGAGTAAAAGACTATGTGCTTAAACCCAGCAAGGCGAGCGAAATCATCAGCATCGTTGGAAAAGTGATCGAGGACATCCGTCTTGAAAAAACGATTGACGCGCAGCAACGGGAGGAGAAGGCAGCGCTGCGGAAAATGATGCCTCTTGTGGAAGCCGATGTCGTCACGCAACTTCTATTCGACCGTGTCCATGATGTCCATATCAGCGATATGCTGCAGCTGCTTGGAGGCGAACTGACGAGCGAAGCTTTTATTTTACTCGTCATGCTGTCCGGCGAAACGCAAGCGGAAGCGATGTATGCCGCGGTTAAAGGGAAGATCCACCAAACGGAGAGCGGCTGGGTCGGCGCGATGTCCGGGCGGCAAATTCCGATTATTGTTTTTCGCGAAGCCGGCAAAACCTATCGTTCCCAAGCTTATTCCCTTGTACAGCAGCTTCTCATGCTCCGGCAGCGAGAGCCGGGGGGAGAACTGCGAATCGGGATAGGGGGACCCTATACCGGGCTGGACAATGTAAAGCTGTCTTATCAAGAGGCTCTGCTCGCGTCGGCGCAAATGGGGCCGTCAGCGAAACAACGTTTTTACGGTGAGGCCGAGGCCGACCGCCCTTCGTCAAGCGACAAACAAGGCAAAGAATCGGAAAAACAATTTATCGAACATATACGCCAAGGAAAGTGGGAGTCGGTAAGAGAAGCGGTCATGGCGCTGCTTGCCAAGCATGATCGGCAGCAAACCCCGCTTACGCGTTCGGCGCAGGAGGTTTTAGAACGATTATGGATGATAGCCCGCGTGGCCGGGGAGATGGGGATAGAAGTGGAAAAGCCGTTATTTTCCTTTCAGGTCACGCAGTATGAACAGCTTAGGGCAGAAACGGAAGGGCTGATAGGCAAGCTTGTTTCCTGTATCGCAGCTTACCAAAGCAGCGTGCAGCCGGATGCTGCCCGGCAAATGAAACAGTATATCATTGAAAATTCGGAAAAGGATATTACGCTTGAAGGCATGGCGCTGAGAATCGGGCTGAGCCCTTTTTACATGAGCAAAATGTTCAAGGACCATGAAGGCATCAATTATATTGATTTTCTGACGGAATGCAGAATCGAGAAAGCTAAGAAGCTGATGGGGGACCCCGAGCGCAGCTTAAAAGAAATTTCGTTCGAGATCGGCTATAACGATCCCAATTATTTCAGCAAGGTATTCAAAAAGGTTTGCGGCGCAACGCCGTCGGAATACCGCAAAGTGATTTTCGGACACCGAAACGTATGATTCCTGCCATCTTAAAAAAGTACAGACGATGGCAAAAGAGTGCTGGAAGAACAGCGCCCTCGGCTTCCGGCACCGTGCTATATTTGTAAATGTAAGCAGTTACATTTTGGAAAATGAGGGAGCGAAGAAAATGGGGAAAAGGTTTACAAGAGGCGGGGCAGTATCGTTTGTATTGGCTTTGGTGCTCGTTTTGACGGCTTGCTCAAGCGGAAACGGCAGCAGCAGCGGAAATGAAGGCGCCAAGTCGAACAATACAGAATCGACAGCCGAAGCAAACGACGTTAAAGCAGGCGATGATAAGTTAGTCATCGGCTTCTCTCTTGATACGCTGCAGGAAGAACGCTGGCAGCGCGACCGCGATTTGTTCATCGCCGCGGCAGAAGCGCTTGGCGCAGAAGTTGAGGTTCAGGCAGCCAACAGCGACGATGCGAAACAAATCTCGCAAGCAGAGAATCTTATCAGCCAAGGGGTGGATGTGCTGGTCGTGGTTCCGCATAATGCGGAAGCGACGGCTGCCATTGTGGAGAAAGCCCACGCTGCCGGCATTAAAGTGCTTGCTTATGATCGATTAATTAAAAATTCGGATTTGGATCTGTACATTTCCTTCGACAATGAGAAAGTGGGCGAAATGCAAGCAGAGGCGATCGTTAAGCTGGCGCCAAAAGGCAAATTCGTTTACATCGGCGGCTCTGAGACGGATAACAATGCGCATTTATTCAAGAAAGGCGCCTTTAATATTTTGCAGCCGCTCATCGACAGCGGCGACATTGAGGTTGTGTTTGACCAATGGACGAAGGATTGGAACCCGGCGAACGCGCTGGCGAATATGGAAAACGCGCTCACCGCGAACGATAACAAAATCGATGCGGTTGTGGCAGCCAATGACGGTACCGCAGGCGGTGTCATTCAGGCGCTTGCCGCGCAAGGGCTATCCGGAAAAATACCGGTATCCGGACAAGATGCCGAGCTCGCGGCAGCGCAGCGGATCGTGGAAGGCACGCAGACGATGACCGTTTATAAACCGATTAAGGATTTGGCGGAAAAAGCGGCTGAGCTGGCGGTAAAGATGGCCAAAGGCGAGGAAGTCGCCGCAGACAAAACGGTCAACAACGGGAAAATCGATGTGCCATCCGTGCTGCTTGAACCGAAAGCGGTTGATAAAACGAATATAGACGCTACGGTTATCGCAGACGGCTTCCATTCCAAGGAAGATGTATACAAAAATGTGAAGTAGCAGCAATTGGGCAAAGCGGGGGAAGAAGCGATGGGGTGCCATGACGCTCTTCCCCTTTTTGTTTCTATAGAAACAATGATCAGATTCATTTGGGCGGCAGCAGCCGTAAACGCTTGACTACGGAGGGGTTCATGAGATGACGGCGGCATTAGAGATGCGCAATATTACGAAGCAGTTTCCAGGCGTTAAAGCGCTGAATGATGTTACTTTTTCGGTGAAAAAGGGCGAGGTGCATGCGCTCTGCGGCGAGAACGGAGCCGGCAAATCAACCTTAATGAAGGTGCTCAGCGGATTATACCCGCATGGCACTTATGAAGGCCAAATTCTAATCAACGGGGAAGAAAGACGCTTCATGAAAATAAAGGATGCAGAAGAAGCAGGCATTGCCATCATCTATCAGGAGCTTGCTCTGGTCAAGGATCTGTCAATAGGCGAGAATTTGTTCCTCGGCAAGGAGCCGGCTGTCTTCGGGATTATTAATTGGGAGCGGGTATTCAAGGAGAGCGAAAAATGGCTGAAGGAGGTCGGTCTCCTTGACGTTAACCCGGAACAATTAATCGGAGAGCTGGGCATCGGCAAGCAGCAGCAGATCGAAATTGCCAAGGCGCTGTCCAAGAAGGCGAATATTCTTATCTTAGACGAGCCGACCGCCGCTTTGACAGAGCAAGAGGTTGATATATTGCTCCAAATCCTGCAGGAATTCAAGAAACGCGGCGTTACCTGCATTTATATCTCTCATAAGCTAAACGAGGTTTTTGCCGTAGCCGACACGGTCACGGTGCTGCGCGACGGACAATCGGTCGGAACTTACAACATTTCGGATATTCATGAGGACAAGGTGATTTCGCTTATGGTCGGACGGGAGCTCAAGGAGCGATTCCCGCGGATGGAAGCAAAGCCGGGCGAGGTCGTGCTGAGGGTGAAGGATTACACGGTCATGAATCCGGAACGGCAGGGCAAGAAGGTGATCGACAATCTCAGCTTCGAGGTACGCAAAGGGGAAATACTGGGCATAGCCGGTTTGATGGGAGCGGGGCGCACAGAGCTGGTGATGAGCTTATTCGGATCGTACGCGGGTCAAAGCTATGGAACGGTTGAAATGGAAGGTAAACCGGTGAAGATTAAAAATACCCAGCAAGCGATAAAAGCAGGCTTGGCGCTCGTATCGGAGGACCGGAAAAAATACGGGCTCGTGCTGGGGATGGACGTGAAAAGCAACGTGAGCCTTGCGAGCCTTGGTTCGATATCCGCAAGCGGCATCCTTCGCCATAATGAGGAAATTGCGGCTGGTAACCAGTATTTACGTTCTCTCCGGGTAAAAGCAAATTCGGTGGAGACGATCGTCGGAACGTTAAGCGGCGGCAATCAACAAAAGGTAGTTATCGGCAAATGGCTGATGACTGCCCCCAAGCTTCTTATCCTGGATGAGCCGACACGGGGAATCGATGTGGGAGCCAAATTTGAAATTTATACGATCATGAACGATTTAATCAAGCAGGGCGTATCCATCATTATGGTATCGTCGGAGCTTCCGGAGCTGCTTGGGATGAGCCACCGAATTATTGTGATTGCCGAAGGCAGGCAAACCGGGGAGTTTCTGGCGGAAGAAGCAACGCAAGAACTGATTATGACCGCCGCAACGGGAGGAAAAGGAAGATGAGCATGAATCAAGAAACCGTATTCAGTCCGGGCAAAACGAAACAGCGTCCGAATTGGTTCAAATTCGATGCGCGCGCTTATACGATGATTGGAGCCTTAATATCCATTTGGGTATTGTTTTCGCTGCTGCATGACCGTTTTTTATCGCCGACGAATATTTCGAATTTATTTTTGCAAATGTCGGTTACCTCCATTTTGGCGATTGGAATGGTCCTGGTCATCGTTGCGGGCCAAATTGACCTATCGGTGGGTTCGCTGGTCGGCTTGACTGGCGGGATCGCCGCGATCCTAAATGTCTGGTACGAGTGGAATACGATACCGGTTATTCTAGCTACGCTGGCCATTGGCGCTGCTATCGGATTCATACAGGGGTGGATTATTGCATACCGGGCGGTGCCGGCCTTTATCGTCACCTTAGGCGGAATGCTTATCTTCCGCGGCATTTTGTTCGGAACGACCGGCAGCGTGACGATTGCTCCGCTGACGCCTTCCGTGAAAGCGATCGGACAATCGTATGTAGGAGACCTTATCGGGTGGATTTTTGGAATTGCGGCATTGGCGGTTGCCGGCTATATGGTCATGCGGAAGCGGACAGCAAGAGCTAAATTCGGATTCGATGTCGAGCCGTTTGCGGTAAGCATTCTCCGTTTAGGCGTGATCGGCGCCCTTGTCATCGGCTTTGTATATTTAATGAACAGCTATAAGGGCATCCCGGTTCCCTTTGTGATGGTTATTGTTCTCTCGCTCATTTTTACCTTCATCGCGAAAAATACGACGTTTGGCCGGCAGGTCTATGCGATTGGCGGCAACCCGGAAGCGGCGCGTTTATCCGGAATCAACATTAAGCGGCGAATCCTGCTTGTGTTTGTGCTGTGCAATACATTAGCGGCGATTGCCGCGCTTGTGCTGACGGCAAGACTGAATGCGGCAACGATGAGCGCCGGTCAAAACTATGAGCTTGATGCTATCGCAGCCTGCGTAATTGGCGGCACAAGCTTGATGGGAGGCACCGGCACCATTGCGGGAGCCATAATCGGTGCACTCGTCATGGCAAGCCTGGATAACGGCATGAGCTTAATGAATTTAGAATCCTTTTGGCAGTATATCGTCAAAGGTGGAATTCTGATTCTTGCGGTGTACGTCGATATTTATACAAGGCAGCGGAAAAAGGTCTAGCGTGCAAGTGGTTAAGGCTTTATTCCGGTTTCTTGCTGCGGTACTGCATCCGAAACGCTTTTGGCTTGGTATTCGCGTGCTTGGTAAAGCACCGGACGAAATAGGGAAAGGAGCCAAAGCCCGTGTCCTCGGCTATTTTGCCAACCGGCTCATCCGTATGGATGAGAAGACGCTTGGCCTGTTCGATCCGATGGCTTGTTAAATATTCGAGTGGAGTGCAGCCGAACGTTTTTTTCATGCAAATGGCAATATAGTTGGGGTGAAAATGGAGCTCCTCCGCCATCTGCTTATACTTGAGCGGATCTTGATAATGCCGGCGCAGGTACAAAGCCGCGGCTTCGGCAATTTGAAGCTGCGGACTGTCGGCAGCGGCTCCGCTTTCCTCCTGGAGATGCTGAAGCAGCTCGTGAAAAAGCTGCTGCTGCTTCCAGCGCGAATGAGCGGAGGGCTGCTCGCGCAGCCGGTGCAGCTCGCGCATTTGGGCCTCAATGGCTAGCGGCGATTGCAGGGACCGGTGCCTTGGAAGATGAAACGGAAAATAATCAATATGGGCATAGGGCTGGCTCTGTCTTGCTAATGCAAAAGGAAGTTTCTCTGGCGATTCGCTCCATTCCCCGACCGTTTGAAAGTGAAGCCAGTAAAAATGGGTTTCCTCGCTGCACGGCATCGTTGATCGGTGGGAACGGTCGGGACGCAAAATCGCGAATTGACCGGCCGAAATATGGAGCGGTATTTCTTCCTCCTCCATATATAAACAGCCCCTAGTGACGAATATGAGATCGAAGACACCGATGAGGGAACGATCGGCATGCTTGCCTTGAACCGGGTAGGTATCTTCGCCCCCATCAATGTAATGAGGCATAGGCGGACAAATGAATTGGAACATTCCCCTTCGCTCCTTGCTGCAATCTATTGGGATAATCATAAGCGATTATGGTTTTATGCGCAAAGCTATCGATTATGTTTGATGTTGTGATTAGATAAAAAGTAGTTGGGATCAGCTATCCAAGCAAGCCCTTTCCGCGTGTTATAGTCGGGTAGTAAACATATCGGCAAAGGGAGTGAAGAATGAAGCATGAGTAAATTACATGAAGCATTTAAAGCGCTGCCGTTAGGGAGCATTAAGGCTGAAGGCTGGCTGTACAATCAGCTTCGGATACAAGCAGACGGATTAACAGGCCATTTGGAGGAGCACTGGGAAGACGTGGGTCCTAATAACGGCTGGATCGGCGGAAATGGCGAGAGCTGGGAGCGCGGACCTTATTATGTGGACGGGCTGCTGCCGCTAGCCTATATATTGGGCGACGAGAAGCTTATTGCCAAAGCGAACCGATGGGTAGAATGGTCGCTCGCAAGCCAGCAGGAGAACGGTTCATTTGGTCCGGCTCGCATCGAAACGGTAAACAATGACGTCGATAAGCAGCATGACTGGTGGCATTTCATGATTATGCTGAAGGTGATGATGCAGTTTGAAGAGGCGACGGGAGACGAACGGATTGTCCCGTTTCTGAGCAAATTTCTTGGATATGTACGCGCTACAATCGAAGAAATACCGCTGAGCGGGTGGGCAAAGTCGCGCGGATCAGAAATGCTGCTATGTATTCTGTGGGTGTACAAAAAAACAGGTGACAATGAGCTGCTGAAGCTGGCCGACATCGTTGCGGGCCAGACATTAGATTGGACGGATATCTTTCATGATTTCCCTTTCTGGCGAAAGGTCGAACAATGGGATTGGCGGACCCATGTCGTCAACGTGGCAATGGGAATCAAAACGCCCGGCATACTTTATGAGTTATCCGGAGAAGAGCTTCAGCGCGATGCGGTCCATCGCGGTATCGACAGCCTGATGACCTATCACGGGCAGGCGCATGGCATGTTCTCCGGCGATGAATGGTTATCAGGCACGCATCCGAGCCAAGGCGTCGAGCTTTGCGCGGTAGTGGAGTACATGTATTCCATGGAACAGCTTACCCGGATTTTTGGCGAAGGGCGCTTCGGCGATATTTTGGAAAAGGTGGCATTTAACGCGCTGCCGGCAACGATTTCCAAGGACTGGACCTCTCATCAATATGATCAGCAGGTGAACCAAATGATGTGCAACGTAGCACCAAGAAATTGGAGCAACGGCGCAGACGCGAATTTGTTTGGCTTAGAGCCTAACTTTGGCTGCTGTACGGCAAATATGCATCAGGGCTGGCCGAAGCTGGTTTCGCATCTATGGATGACGGATGCAAGCGGCGGCCTGGCCGCTGTATCCTATGCGCCTTGCCATGTAAAAACGTATGTTGCGGGCGGGGAAGCAATCGAAGTTCGCGTAAGCGGTGAGTATCCATTCCGGGATTCGGTTGCGATTGAGCTTCGCTTGGATCGGTCTGCGACGTTTGGCATTTCACTGCGTGTGCCGGAGTGGTGCGCGGAGCCTAGCTTGCTTGTGAACGGCGAGCGGGTCGTGCTGGAGAGGGTGAAAGGATATGCAAAAATTGAGCGCGAATGGAATAGCGGCGATAAGCTGCTGCTCCAGCTGCCGATGGAGGTGCGCACCGTTTCCCGCAATCTATACGCGATAAGCGTTGAACGCGGACCGCTTGTGTATGCTTTGCCAATCGCGGAAAATTGGCAGCTGCTGCGTGAGCGCGAAAGGTTCCATGATTGGGAGGTTTATCCGGCCTCTGCATGGAAATACGGCTTGCTGGCTGATACGGACTTCGAGGTTACCGTGAGCAGCGAAGCCATTCCTTATCAGCCTTTCGATGCATCCGCTGCACCGGTTCGCCTGAAAGCGAGAGGCAAGCTGGTGAGCGACTGGCGAATGGAAGGCAATAATGCAGGTACGCCGCCGCTCAACCCGAATACCGAGGGGCAGCCGACGAAGGAGCTTGAGCTGGTCCCTTACGGAAGCGCTAAGCTGCGCATCGGAGAATTCCCGCTTCTTGGACAGCGAAAGCCGGTTGCAAGGCATCCGTAAGCAGCCGTCATCCTTGCATGGTCAAACCAAAAGACTCCTTAGAGCCCAAAGGCTGTAAGGAGTCTTTTTTTGTATAGACGGTCTATTCTTTTTTAAAGAAGCCATTAAAGATTTCTGCCGTTTTTTTCTGATCAGGCGTTATCGAGAATAGGACAAAGTTTCCGTTCCGGATAATCTGGTAGTTTTGTGCCTGCTCATATTGATCCTCCAGATAGGATTCGTACGTTTTCTTCACCGTTTCGGCGCGCTTCTCGAAAGCTGCTTTGACGTCGTCGTAGTCTTGATCCGTTTTCAGCTGCACAACCGAAAATTCACCGGCTTGGATCACCATCTTGGGTTGATAAAAAATGCCGTCGACCAGCTGTGTTTCCGTGTCGATGCCATAGGTCTCCTTGATCTGATCGCCCTCCACGGGTTTGAGAGGCCCAAGTCCGGCATCGGCTGCTAATTTGGCCGCGATATCGGCAACCGTAAATTCCGCGGACGGGTTCTCCGGATCAGGCTTAGTCGTCGGCTTTGGCGTAGGCGACGGAGTCGCCATCGTGAGCTGTGACGGTTTGGGCGTTGCTGTCGGCTTCACGCTTGGCTTCAGCGTAGGAGCCGCTGTAGCTGAGGCTGGCTTCTTAGTCGGCTCTGCTATAGGTGACGGCTTTGGCGAAGCAGCGGGTTTTTTCGTTGGCTTCGCAGTCGCTTCCGGTTTCCCGTACGTTTCAATTGACGGCTTATCGGTGGCAGCCGGCTTAGCCGCAGCTGCGGATTCCGTCGGAGCCGGCGAGGCTGCTGCTTCTTCCGTCACAGCCGGCGTAGGCAAAACGGCAGCTTCAGGTTCTTCAGTCGGAGCGGTCTTCCGCGGCTCGTCCGATTCACCGGCTTGAGGAGATATATTTACGGAGCTATCGCTATTTTCCGGCTGGTTGCCTGCATTGCTGCAGCTAGCCGAGATGACTGCTGCGGCTACAGCCAATAAAGCAATGGATAAATATTTCTTTTTTAGCTTAAACATCATATTAACCCCATTTAAACGTCGTTATTAAATGTAGACGCTAGAAGAGGGACAAAAGTTGCTATTTTGACGATTTACGACATTTTTCCATGCGATAAACATTAGGAAATCACTGTATTATGCAGCTATTTCCGTGCCTGTGACGGCGTCATTCCTTTATATTGCTTGTACAGCTTCGTAAAATAATTCGGATTCTCGCATCCGACCTTTGCGGCGATTTCGGTTATCGTATCGTTACTCTCTCGAAGCAGGCGCTCGGCCTCGTTCATCCGGCTGACGTTTACATATTCGACGAACGTACGTCCAGTCAGCTTTTTGAACAGCTTGCAAAAATGGTAAGGATTCAAGCTGACCTGCTTCGCAGCCTGCTCGATCGATATTTTCTCGCAAAAATCGGACTCGATTCGCTGGATGAGCCGTTTAAACCGGTCACGGTTGACAAAGTAGGGCTCGGCCGGTTTGCCAGCGAGCTGGCGCTCGAGAAAGGTGCGGGAGAGCAGCGTAAATAATGCATGCAGCTTAGACTTTACGACAAGCTGATAAGCGGGCGGCTTTGCCGCGAGCTCGGCCACCGCTTCATCGAGCAAAGGGAAATAGCGCCGGCAGCTTTCCTCTTGTTCGGTTGGCTTGACTGGAAAATGAAGACGGCCCTCCAGATAAGGGGCAACAAACTGCGCGTGCACAGGATCATGAACCCAATCATTGAAGAGGGAAGCGTTCAGGACGACGCAATCATAATAAATATGCCCATAGCCTAGGGCGTAGCCGACATGCAGTCCGCCGCCAGGGATGATAATGACATCGCCTTCATTGACAACGTATGGCCTGCTGTCGATATGAAACAACGCGCTGCCTTGCCGCATGACGATAATTTCGAAATGCTCATGCCAATGCAGATAGAGGATGCAGTCATTCGGCTTGACATCATGGCAGTGATTTTGAAACAGCTGTATCGGATAACTTTTATGCTCCAAACGGGTATTTTCCCGCAGTTCCTTAGGATAGGACATCTCCTGTTCACCACCACAAGATTAGACTAGTATTGCGCAAGATTGTATAGAGTAATCTGCAAAACTCCTAGCTATAATGGAGTTGTTACGAATACTATAAGCCAATATTGGAGTGATATTCAACAGTGGAAAACAAATTGCGAATCGGAACATTAGTAGGCGGGGGCAACGCAGATCATGTCATTCCGCAAATTGTAAAGCATGGCTTCGAATCCTTTAATCTAACGTTCTGGCAAACGACGGGCAAGACGGATTTGGTTGAAATGGCGAAGCGGGTAAGAGCGCTTGCGGATGAACATGATTTTGTCGTTCCGGCTGTAAGCGTATTCGGTAATCCGCTGACAGGCGCGGGCGATAATGCCGATACGCTTGCAAGCTGGGAGCGCCTTATCGATCATGCCCATTTATTCGGAGCCGATATTGTATCCGGTTTCACGGGACGCATTACGAACCGGCCGATCGATGAATCGATTCCGAAGTTCAAGGAAGTGTTCGGCGAACTGACGCGCAGAGCAGCGGATAAAGGCGTGCGGATTGCTTTTGAAAATTGCGATATGGGCGGCACCTGGCAAACGGGCGATTGGAATATCGCGCACAACCCGACCGCTTGGGAGCTTATGTTTGACGCCGTGCCGGAAGACAATATCGGCTTGGAATGGGAGCCATGCCATCAGATGGTGAGCTTGATTGAGCCCATTCCGCAGCTTCGCAAATGGGTGAATAAAGTATTCCACGTGCACGGCAAGGATGCAACCATTGCATGGGACATTGTTAGAGAGCATGGCGTCCATGGCAAGCAGCAATTTGTATGGCATCGTACGCCGGGCTTTGGCGATACGAACTGGACGGATATTATTTCTATTTTGAGACAAAACGGCTATAAAGGCACGATCGATATTGAAGGCTGGCATGATCCCGTTTATAAGGACGAGCTGGAAATGACCGGGCAAGTGCATGCATTGAACTATTTGAAGCGCTGCCGCGGCGGCGATTTTGTTCCAAATCCCGTTTAATAATCCAGAGTGAACGCGAGGAGAGATTAGGATGACAATCAAGCATCGGGTCGTCGTCGCCGGCTGCGGCGGCATGGCAAATACATGGGTGGAATACGCCAAGCAAAGAACAGATACGGAAATCGTCGGGCTCGTGGATATCAAAATGGAATTTGCGCAAGCCATGGCTGACCGGCAGCAGCTTGCCTGTCCCGTCTTTACCGATATTAATCAAGCAATCGCGGAGACGGGTGCCACATTGGTGTTTGATGTTACCATTCCGGCAAGCCACTATACGATAAGCAAAGCTGCTTTAGAGAGCGGTTGCCATTTGTTTGGCGAGAAGCCGCTTGCCGAAACGATGAATGACTGCAACGAAATCGTTCAGTTATCGAACGAGCTGGGCAGGACGCATGCGGTCATGCAAAACCGCAGGTTCGATCCGCGTATTCGCGCATTGCGCCAGTTGCTCTCGGAGGGCGTAATCGGTAAGCCGGGGTTTATTGGCGCAGACTTCTTTCTAGGCGCCCATTTCGGCGGCTTCCGCGATGCAATGGATAGTCCTCTGCTTCTCGACATGTCGATTCATACGTTTGACCAAGCAAGATATATTATGGGAGCAAATCCGGTTTCGGTATATTGCCAAGAGTTTAATCCTCCCGGCTCCTGGTACGCAGGCAATGCCATGGCGATCTGTATCTTCGAAATGTCTGACGGGTCCGTGTTTAATTATCGCGGATCCTGGTGCGCGGAAGGCGTACTTACCTCATGGGAAGCATCATGGCGGGTAACCGGCGAGCACGGCACTGCGATTTGGGACGGGCATGGAAATCCCTACGCGGAGATCGTTGCGGCCGGTGATCAGACCGGAAAGTTTATCAGGGACTACGAGAGAGTAGAAACCCAGCTTCCTGATATGGTTAACACCGGGCATAAAGGCTGCCTGGACGATATGTTTGCTTCGTTAGAGGAAGGCCGTAAGCCGGAAACCGACTGCAGCGACAATATTTTTAGTATGGCGATGGTCCTCGCTTCGGTTGAGAGCGCCAATACCGGCCGCAAGGTGCAGATTTCCGATTTCATGGATGCAGCGGCACTGAAGTAACGGCAGCCGCAGAGAATTGTTTTAGATAGGATTAGCAGAGAGTATCTCCAAAGCGGCAAAGCCGCGGGGGATACTTTCTTTTTTTGGAGAGATGAGAGTTTTCAATTTTTAATACGAACGAAATGCGTAATCTACTCTAATAACTGCCGCCATCCTGTAATTTCCATCTGATTTTTTCTCTGATTGTTAGGGTTTTTCCAAAAATTATGACATGGTACAATCATCCCTGTATTCTATTAATGACAACGCTTTCATGAAAGGAGTGGAGCTCCTACCTGTTCGACATGCACGGCATATTGTTTCGGAACCAAAACCTGGAGGAGGTAATTTTATTATATGCATTCATCCAAAAAGCTCATTAGCATCATCATGTCGGTAACGCTTTTGTTAGGTATGATCCTTCCATCCGCGAGCGCAGCCTCGCAAGAAGGGCCCGCGATCGCCATTCCGAAGAGCAAGATCCAATCCTACGTCGAAGCTATGCAGCCAGGCTGGAATCTCGGCAATACGTTTGACGCGACAGGAGCCGACGAGACATCCTGGGGCAATCCGCGCGTGACGAAGCAGCTCATTAAGCATATCGCTTCGCAAGGCTACAAGAGCATTCGCATTCCGATAACGTGGGATCACCGGATGGGCGAGGCACCAGACTACACGATCGATCCGGCATTCCTGGACCGCGTTGAAGAGGTCGTTGACTGGTCCCTTGACGCCGGCTTGTACGTCATGATCAACCTGCATCACGACTCTTGGCTGTGGGTTAACCGTATGGGCAGCGAACACGATGTTGTGCTGGACCGATATAACGCAGCCTGGACGCAGATCGCCGAAAGGTTCAAAAACGAATCGAAGAAGCTTTCGTTCGAGAGCATCAACGAACCTCGCTTCTCTGACGGCTGGGGTGGAAACGGCGAAGATAACTTCGCGATGCTGCATGAATTGAATGCATCCTTCCATGAGATTGTACGCGGCTCCGGCGGCAACAACTCCGAGCGCCCGCTCGTGCTGCCGACGCTTGAGACGAACGCGAACCAGGATCGGCTCGACGCGCTGGTAGATACGTTTGCCGGGCTGAACGACCCGAACCTGATTGCCACCGTTCACTATTATGGATTTTGGCCATTCAGCGTCAACATCGCCGGCTTCACCCGCTTCAATGAAGAAACAAAAAACGACATCGTCCAAACATTCGACCGCGTCTATACTACATTAGTGGCAAAGGGCATCCCCGTTATTCTGGGGGAATACGGATTGCTCGGCTTCGACAAAAACACGGGTACGATCGAACAAGGCGAAAAGCTTAAATTTTTCGAGTACTTGCTTCATTACATCCAAGAAAGAGGCATTACCCATATGCTGTGGGACAATGGACAGCATCTCGACCGCAGCCAGCTGAAATGGAACGATCCGCAGCTGCACGGCATGCTTAAAGCGAGTTGGAAGGGCCGCTCTGCAACCGCGGAAACCGATTTGATTTATTTGGCCAAGGGCGAGAAAGCGCAGGATGCCGTCATGAAGCTCGAATTGAACGGTAATCGCCTGACGGCTCTTCGCCATAATGGCAAGACGCTGCGCAAAGGCACAGACTATTCCGTAGAGGGCGATATCCTGACCGTGAAGGCAGGCTTACTCTCCAAGCTGACGGCATCAGGCGCATACGGCGAAAACGCGGAGCTTACAGCGGAATTCAACAAGGGCGAGGACTGGACGTTTGATGTAATCGTCTATTCTACGCCAGTGCTGCAGAATGCAGCCGGAACGACAAACGACTTCTCGATCCCGACAGCGTTCAACGGCGACCGGCTTGCCACGATGGAAGCTGTTTACGCTGCAGGAGGCAACGCGGGTCCGCAGAACTGGACATCCTTCAAGGAATTTGCGTATGCTTTCTCGCCGTCGTACGACACGAATGAGATTAAGCTCACGCAAAACTTCTTTAACGAGGTCAATGACGGCGTAGTTGTGCTGACCGTCCACTTTTGGAGCGGGAAAATCGTCGAATATACGATTACGAAGACGGGAACGACCATCGTCGGAGCCGTCGCCGAATAATCAATGGAAGCCAACCGATTGTCCGGTTGGCTTCTTCACAATATAGGTAGAAATTCCCTTTTGGCCCAAGAAAATTTTCTGTATCATTACAGAAAACCTTAAAGGGGGAGATGAAATGATGAAAAAACGGATTGGAATTATCGGTACCGGTACGGCGGGGCTTCAGCTGGCCTATTCTTTGAAAAACGATTTTGACGTGACCCTGTTTCACTATGAGGAATCGGATGAGGTCCGCCATGGGAGAATTCGATCGACCCAGGTGCATTTCCATCCGACTTTGGATCGGGAGAAGCGGTTCCAAATGCCGGGCATGGATACTGCCCCTTCCATTCAAACGATTCACTTCAGCATGGGACAGCAAAAATTGTTTGTGGGGAAGCTCGCAGGCGCGGCAACGTCTGTTGATCAGCGCATGGCCTATTCTAAGGCGATGGATGATTTGGTTCAACAAGGCGTAAACTTTCGCAAGACCCGCGTAGCACGGGATGAGATTCATGCCTTGGCTGAATCATTTGACCTGTTGATTGATTCATCCGGCAAATCAGGCCCGCTGCCAGCCTTCCCCGTTGAAGCCGGGCTCACGCCATTCCTTGCGCCGCAGCGTAAATGTATCGTTGGTTATTTTAAGGGTGTAGCCCCGGTAGAGCCTGAGGGGATTTCCATCACGGTAGTTCCGGGAGCCGGCGAAATGTTTGAAATTCCCGCGTTAACGGAACAAGGAGCGGTTACCATTTTATTTCTAGAGGCACTGCCTGAGGGCATGTTGGATGTTTTTAAACCGGTAAAAAGCGCTCAAGCGTTCGAGGAACAGATGAAAAACATGCTGAGGGACCATTTCCCGGAGATTTACGGTCGCGTTGATTTGGATCGTTTTGCTCTGGCGAATGAGACGTCTTATCTCCAGACAGCGGTTACCCCGGTGGTTCACAGGCCCTATCTGATGCTGAACGGTACTTTGGTACTGGGCTGCGGTGACAGTGTGTTTCTAGCTGACCCAATCACGGGTCAAGGCTGCAATACGGCCTCCTATTGCGCGGAGCAATTATATGAGACGCTTATAGCATACAAGGAATCCACTTGGGATGAAAAAGTCGGAATCGACTATTGGAGCCGTACTCGCCCCTATGTGGCGGAAGTGACGGAATGGACCAATGCAATGACCGGACCGATGCCCGAGCACATCGTTCAAATGCTTTTAAAGGCAGCCGCGGACCAACAAGTTGCCGATCAAATCGCCCATTGGTTCGAGCAACCGCAGAAAGCTTACGAAGCCTTTTTTCGCCAATAATATACGGAGACTAACAATCGGAATCAAGAAGGCTGCAGGAATTATGCAGCTTTTTCTCTATTGAATGGCAGTTAGATTTGATCGATCAGGCTGCCATTACAAATAAAATGAGAATCATTGATAGTTGCCTAGCACGTATATTTATAAGTCCTAATAGGATGTGATGAGTCACATTTCCATTAGGAGGCCTGCCACGAATGCGGAGAAAGAGAACGGTATTAAGGAAGAAAACAAAAACCTGCAAAAAAGTCCAGCGTCACGTCCATGAATTTGAAGGCAGTACGAAACTGGCTGAGGAAGGCGCTGATCGACACAACCATCGCTTTGCAGGCGTTACGGGGCAAGCGATTCGAGTAGGAAAAAGCCATGTCCATGAAATCGATCTTACAAAAACGGATTTCTTTAATCATTTTCATAAACTGAAAAAGATTGTAACAGGACCAGCTATTCCGGTCGGTAATGGCAAACACGTTCATTTTGTGACCGGAAAGACAACATTAAATGATGGGCATGTGCATCAATTTAAATTCGCGACATTAATTCAAGAGCCGCTTATTTAAGGGAAACATACTGCTAGCAAACATTCTAATAGAGCGGTAATTAATAGTCATGAAGGCTGCCGACAAAAATCTGCAGCCTTCTATTTTTTTGAAAGTTTTATTTTATCTGCGGTCAGGAATCATCTCATTGACAACGGTATCTTCATAAGAATGTCTTACTCCGTCCATAACTTCCCTCACCTTCACTGGCTGCCCGATCAACGCCGATTCAAGGGCGGCAAAAACAATGCATAGTGCTTCAAACCCTCGCTCGCCGCTGGATATCGGCGTTTTCCG
This sequence comes from Paenibacillus sp. LPE1-1-1.1, assembly GCF_040676435.1. NCBI lineage: Bacteria > Bacillati > Bacillota > Bacilli > Caryophanales > Paenibacillaceae > Paenibacillus > Paenibacillus sp. LPE1-1-1.1. The sequence goes on along the minus strand of NZ_JBEGHY010000023.1, from coordinate 1,212,446 downwards.
ATCCGTGATCGCTTCCCACAGTTCCACATAGGAGTGTGCAAATGGATGTGCCGCTGCTTCTGGCGCATATTGCTTGATTACATCCGCAATCGGAATGATCTGACCGTTTCCAAGCGCAATATGTTTTCCGGGACGGAAACAGCCATTGCTGCCATAGATCCATACTCCTCCCGCGCTTTCTCCATGTGCAGCCGTGCTGCACATCCAATGCCCCAGCCCTCCGTTATCAAAACGGAAGACGGTAACGCTGGTGTCCTCTCCCGTAGGGCGGATTGTCGTTTTGCCGTCTGTCAGTTCTTTCTCGAATATTTCCGTATAAGCAAAAACTTCACGGATTGGCCCGTTCACTTCCGTAAACATTTGCGTGCGGTGCACGCCGTGATCGTTGATCCATCCCGCACCTGCCCTCCCTTTAAAATGCCGCCAAGCGGTACCGGCAAAAAAAGCCCTATTTAAGGTGACTGTCGCATAGTCCATCAGTAAATGAACCGGGCCAATGATTCCGTCCTTGATTGCTCTGGCCATAGCGATGTTCTCTGCACCTAAAACGCTTGGTTCAGAAACGGTTAATATCCTGTCGTATTTTTTGGCGTCCGCCAATATTTTACGCCCATAGAATGGCGAGATAGCCAGCGGTTTTTGCATTTGTACATGGATGCCCGCAGCAAAACAATCTTCCGCCACAATATGATGCAAATCATGGTCCAACAAAACAGAAGCTGCATCTAAAGGTTCTTCTGCAATCATTTTTTTGTAGTCAGTATATACCTTTGGACGTTTACCAAGACGTTCCTCCGCATTAGCAGCAAATGCATTTGCCCTTTTCTCATTTAAATCGCAAACAGCCGTCAAATCAAATGTCTTCAGGTTTGCTCTTTTTAACTCTTCCAGCCCTTCTAAATGAGCCATCGATATGATACCACAACCTATAAATCCAATATTCATAACGTTTCCTCCTCGAAAGCACAGTTGTTCAGCCTTTTCATGTTAAAATAAATCCGAAAAATAGAAATAGATTCTCTTAACCATTTGAGTATCGTATAATGAAGTCCGAAATTAAAATAAGATTAAGAAAAGATCCAGCATGCCGAACCAAAGGAGAGATTGGATTGGAAGAATCAGAAAATCAAGAAAACCTTGCGAATTGTTCAATAGAAAAATCGCTTGATATTGTTGGCGGGAAATGGTCCTTTCTGGTCATCAGGGAAATGATGTTTCACGAGAAAAAAAGGTTTGGCGAATTAAGGCAAGCCGTTTGCGGGATTAGTGCCAAATCATTGACCGATACGCTCCGTCATCTTGAAAATAATGGAGTCATTACCCGAACGGCCTATCCTACCGTTCCCATGACGGTCGAATATGCGCTTACGGAAAAAGGACATGCCCTCCACGCCATTATTCACGAAATGAAGAAATGGGGAAATGAGTGGGCTTCGAAATAATTCATCCGTATTCCCAAAGAATGTTGATTATCCGCGAAAAATGGTTCTAATGATCGAGATATCTTCATCAGTGAGCGGCTTGCCTGCGGCATCAGCATTTGATTCTACCTGACGTCCGTTTTTAAATCCGGGAATGACGCAAGCATTCGGAGATTGCGCCAGAGGATATTGAATCGCAACCCGAACCAAATCCTGGACTTCATCGCCAAAACGCTCTTTAATCGGCTGTAGTTTGCGGCGAATCTCCAACAACCGTTCTTTCGTGTAGGCATCATTGTTTGCGCGTACATCGCCGTCGCCAAACTGAGGAGGGTGATTCGGATCAAACTTATCCAGCAGCAGCCCTTGCGCAAGAGGACCGAAAAGCACGATCCCGAGATGATGTTCATCAGCCCAGCGGAACAAGTTGGTTTCCGGCAGGTCGAATGGGTTCCCAAATGCATTGTAATGAAATTGCAGCACGTCTGGCCTCGTTATCGGACATACTCTCATAAAATCCGCGTAACTATATGCGGATTGACCAATTGCGCGAACCTTGCCTTCTTTTTGCAATTGGCGCATCGTATCGGCTGCTTCTTCAAGATATTGGTCATTCGGGCCAAAATTCGTATTATGAAAATAATAGATATCCAGATAATCCGTACCCAAGTTATCAAGTGTCTGCTCGATCTGATGGCGAATATGAAGCGGTTGCATCGCATTGGGGGCCGTACCCTTGAACCAGCCTCCTTTCGAAGCGACAATAACTGATTCACGCGGAATTTCCTGTAAAAATTGACCGATTATTCTTTCGGAATGGCCATCGCCATACACATCTGCAGTGTCCAAATGATTGATCCCCAGAGCGTGGGCTCTGTGTAAACCCGCTAGCGAGTCTTTGTCATTATTGCCCGACCAACCCACTGGACTGCCGTCACGCCAAGACGGTCCGCCTATCGCCCAGCAACCCAAACTGACCTCGCTAACCCGTAGACCGGAACGCCCTAGTACCCGATATTCCATTTTACATACCACCTATCTAATGAATAAATTTGGTTTGTCTAAGCTAAACCGCAAATACAACATAAAACAAATTAGAATATCTGAAAAGTAGGTACATTTTGTTTACCAGATTACCTAAAGGTTACTGTTGCAATCCAAAGAGAGCCAATTAGCATAAGGCAAAACAGAATGGAGGAGGAAGATGTTCGGCTTATCCAAGTTACCCAAAAACGCGCGGGGCTGTTTGCTCTACGAGCCTTTTTTTCTAATTCCCTACAGTATGTTCAGCACGTATGCCACGATATATATGTTTGAGATGGGGATGAACGAAACGGCGATCGGCTGTATCACGACGCTGACTCTGCTCGTTCAGGTTTTCTCATCCTTCATCAGCGGTTATTTAACCGACCGGCTCGGCAGGAAATGGGCGCTGCTATATTTTGACGTGCTAAGCTGGACGGTAGGTACCCTGTTGTGGGCGGTATCGCAAAATATATGGTTTTTTATAGCGGCGGCTATCGTGAACGGGTTTCAAAGGGTGCCGCATACCGCGTTTTACTGCTTGCTCGTTGAGGACACGGCTCCAAAGGACAGGACGTACGTCTTTTCGGTACTCCAGTTTGTCGGCATGCTGGGCGGCTTATTCGCACCACTCGGAGGGCTGCTCGTCGCCCACTACGGTCTTATTCCGGGAACGCGGATCATGTATTTCCTCGCATGCGTCTGCATGACCATCCAATTCATCGGCCGCCATTTTGCCACCCGTGAAACGGAGATCGGTCTTCGCAAAATGGAGGAAACCCGCAGCATAGGCTTGCTGGCCGGTTTGCGGGAATACAAAGGGGTTATCCGCGAGATGTCAGGGAATGGCCCGCTGCTGCTGATTTTTGGGGTCTACATTCTGTTCCAGTTTCAGCTCACGCTCAAGAGCACTTATTTATCGCTCTTTTTTGTCGATCATCTGCGGTTAGACAGCGGCATTGTATCGATATTTCCGGCTGTAACCTCCGTGTTCATGCTGCTATCTATGTGGCTGCTGCTGCCCCGGCTGGGAAATGACAAGCTTCATACGATTATGCTTTGGGGCTTTTTTATTTCGCTCTTATCGAATCTGGTACTAGTTTTATCTCTTCCGGGCATGATGTTCTGGCTGATCTTCAGTACGATTCTTGCCGCGGTGGGGACGATGATGACATACCCCTATCTGGAGGCGGCTGTTGCAAACGCGATCGACGACGAAAACCGCGCAAGCGTATTTGCCATGCTCTCGGTTCTGATTCTGCTTGTCATTTCGCCGTCCGGCATTATCGGAGGCTGGGCTTACAAATGGGATCCGACCATGCCATTCCTGCTGATTGTTCTTTCGTTTGCGGCGAGTATGGCATTGCTGTTCATGTACAAGAGGTACGCCGGACATGCAGCTGAGGAGGGACGGGGAACATGATGAATGAGGAAATGAATTTGGAAATCCGCCGTTTAGGAAAAAAAGATATGTTAGACCTCATAACACTCATGCTCGACGTGATGTCCCGGCTCCCGTCACAAGATCATTTTGCGATGGACGAAGAGGATTATTTTCATGACTATGTCCTCAAAAATGGGGAAATCTATGGAGCCTATCTTGGCGGGAGCCTTGCTGCCTATTCTGTGTTGACTTTTCCAAAGCGGAGCGGGCATAATCCCGGAAGGGAATTCGGGGTGCTGGAGAACGAGTTATCTCACGTGGCGTTTTTGGAAGCAACCGTAGTTCATGAATCGGCTCGCGGGCGCGGTTTACAAAGGCATTTCCATCGGCTGCGTGAAAAAAGAGCCAAGGAGAACGGCTGCCGTTACCTCTTTTCAACGGTGCATCCTGACAATCATGCCAGCATACGAAACTTAGAATCCGAAGGATTTGGCCTTGCATTTACTCGCCTTATGTATGGAGGCAAACCCAGGCATTGTTATGTAAAACGCTTATAATACGCGGAACATGAAATAAGCAGCGGAAGTCCAGGACTGTATTTACGAGTCCAGGTCTTCCGCTGCTTATTTGTTTTTTAACGATGGGTTCAACCTTCTAAATGTCCGAAATGTTAAAAAAAAGACCTATATTTCTAAATACGGACAGGTGCCGTTTTTTCTACAATTGGAGGTGAAACTGGAAAGAGGTGAAGGTCATGGGCACAGATTACGTGCTGCATATGAAAGGGATAAGCAAATCGTTTCCTGGCGTTAAGGCGCTGTCGAATGTTGATTTTGGACTGAGGAAGGGTGAAATCCATGCCCTGATGGGAGAAAACGGTGCCGGGAAATCAACTTTAATTAAAGTTGCGACTGGCGTACACAAGTGGGATTCAGGCGAGGTGAAACTGTCCGGCAGGCCGATCTCGCCCAAATCCCCGCTTGAAGCACAGCAGCTTGGCATCAGCACGGTATACCAAGAGGTTAATTTATGCGCCAATCTAAGCGTTGCGGAAAATATTTATATCGGTCGCCATCCGCGAAAACGCGGATTAATCGATTGGGAAAAAATGTACCACGAAAGCGAGCGTCTGCTGGAGCGGCTTGACCTTGCCATTGATGTGAAGCTGCCCTTATCGCATTACTCGGTAGCCATCCAGCAGATGGTCGCCATTGCCAGAGCCGTTGATATTTCGAATGGCATTCTTATTTTGGATGAGCCGACATCCAGCCTCGATGCGAATGAAGTAAAGCAGCTGTTCAAGGTCATGCGCAAGCTGAAGCAAGAGGGCATGGGCATCGTATTCGTCACCCATTTTCTCGACCAGGTATATGAGGTGACTGACCGAATAACGGTGCTTCGCAACGGTACGCTCGTGGGAGAGTACGTAACGAAGGATTTGTCCAAAACAGAGCTGGTGTCGCATATGATTGGACGCGAATGGAGCACAGAGGAAGCCGCTGGAAAACGAGCAGTGGAACGTATTGCCGGCGAAAATTTCCTTAGTGCCAGCTCGCTCGGCAAGCGGGGAAGCATCAATCCGATTGATCTTCAAATCGGCAAAGGCGAGGTGCTGGGCCTTGCAGGGCTTTTGGGCTCGGGCAGAACCGAAATCGCAAAGCTGATATTCGGCATCGACAAAGCGGATGAAGGAACACTGACCATTGACGGTGAACAGATTTCGTCGATGTTTCCGCAGAAAGCGATTCAGAAAGGGCTCGGCTTCACGCCGGAAGACCGCAAGGTTGCAGGGATCGTAGGAGAGCTGACCATCCGTGAGAATATCGTATTGGCGCTGCAAGCCCGCAAAGGCCTGTTCTCGTTTATTCCGCTGCGCAAGCAGAAGGAAATCGCGAATAAGTATATCGAGCTGTTAAAGATAAAAACCCCAAGCGCAGAGCAGAAGATTGAGAACCTGAGCGGGGGCAATCAGCAAAAGGTGATTTTGGCGAGATGGCTTGCGACACAGCCTAAGCTGCTCATTCTGGACGAGCCGACGCGCGGTATCGATGTTGGCTCGAAAATGGAGATACGCAAGCTCATTCTTGATTTGGCGGCAACCGGCATTTCCATTCTAATTATTTCCGCAGAGCTCGAGGAAATCGTGCAATGCTGCAATCGAATCGTCGTGCTGCGGGACCGCATTAAGATCGGCGAGGTTACGGGAGCGAATATGCGCGAGAATGTCATCATGGAAATGATTGCGAAGGGAGCGGAATTGTATGGCGGGTCTGACGGGATTGGCGCTTAATTTAGGAAAACAGAAGATCATTTGGCCGATCCTAGCGATCGTTGTTTTATTTTTGTTTAACTTGATTGTTATTCCTGATTTTTTCAGGATGGAGTGGAAGGACGGCCATTTATTCGGTAATCTCATCGATATTTTGAAGAACGGTTCACCGCTCATCATTATCGCGATTGGGATGACCTTGGTTATCGCGAAGGAGGGCATTGATATCTCGGTTGGTTCCGTTCTTGCCATTTCGGGGGCGATCGCGGTATTTATGCTCGATGGATATCCGCTTTGGCTTGTGGTTCTGGTTGGGATCGGGGCAGGTTTATTATGCGGATTGTGGAACGGCATGCTGGTGGCAATACTCGGCATTCAGCCGATGGTAGCTACTTTGATCCTCTTGACCATCGGCCGCGGAATCGCCCAGCTCATTACGGGCGGGCAGGTACTTACGACAAGCGACAAAGCTTTCCAGTTCATTGGGAAAGGGCATTTGCTGGGCCTTCCGTTCCCGTTGTTTCTCGCAATGGGCGTGTTCCTCATCGTTTATCTCTTCAAAACGCGTACCGCATTCGGTTTGTTTCTCGAGGCGGCAGGCGGCAACAAAACGGCGAGCAGCTATGCGGGCATCCGTCCGAAGGTTATCTTTATGACGGCGTATACCATTACCGGAATTTGCGCCGGGATCGCGGGTATTATCATTAGCGCAAACGTAGCGAGCGCCGATGCGAACAATGCGGGATTATGGATCGAGCTCGATGCGATTTTGGCAGTCGTCATTGGCGGAACCTCGATGCGGGGCGGACGCTTTTATTTAGGCGGAACGATCGTCGGCGCCTTGTTTATCCAGAGTTTGACAACCACGATTTATTCCTTGGGCGTTGAGCCCTCCAGTATTTTACTCGTGAAGGCGGTTGTCGTCATTGTCGTTTGTTTGATTCAATCCGACATGTTCAGGCAGTCGTTTAAATTGGCGAAAAAGAAGGTGGCAGCACAATGAAACCGTTCTCTCTAAAAATTAGTCACAATAACATTATTGTTTTGGCGACACTGCTGCTTTTGTTCATTTTGTATGGATCAGGGGCAGCCCTTTACACCGGTTTTTTCTCGATGCAGGTTTTCCTGAATCTTTTTATCGATAATGCCTATCTGATCATCGTCGCGACGGGAATGGCATTCGTCATTATTAAGGGCGGTATCGATTTATCCGTAGCGTCGGTTGTGGCGCTCATCAGCATGGTTTCCGCCGGCTTGTTCGAGCAGGGAGTGAACGCGTTGGTCGTGACGGTCGTTGCGCTGTTAATCGGTACGCTGTTCGGCGCAGGGCAAGGTTATTTGATCCAGCGGTTTCAGCTTCACCCCTGGATCGTAACGCTTGCGGGCATGTTTCTTGCCAGGGGAATCAGCTTTCTGATCAGTACGGAGAGCATCGTCATCAGCAATCCAACCTACGTGAAACTGTCACAGTACAAGATTCATCTGTGGGGCGATAATTTTATCACGATTAGTGTCCTCGTTGCGGCAGCGGTGGTCATAGCCGCTATATTGATCGGCCGTTATTCCTCGTTCGGAAGAGCGGTATACGCCATTGGCGGCAGCGAGAAATCAGCGGTTTTGATGGGCTTGCCCGTTGCAAAAACAACGATACTCGTCTATACCTTAAGCGGCTTGTTCTCGGCAATCGGCGGCGTAGTATTCACTTTGTACATGCTGTCCGGCTATTCGCTGCATTTAATGGGCATGGAAATGGATGCGATCGCGGCCTGCGTAATCGGCGGGATTTTATTGACCGGCGGATTCGGTTATATGATCGGACCGACGCTTGGGGTGCTATGCACAGGTATCATTCAAACGATCATTATGTTCCAAGGCACGTTAAGCTCCTGGTGGACAAAGATTACGATTGGATTTTTATTATTTCTTTTCATGGCATTTCAACGAATTATCGTGATGAGAAAAGAAAAAAGCGCATTGCCGGCTGCCAAAAATAAACCGAAATTTGAAAATAAAGTCGTTAATTTGTAAATACAGACCGATTATAAAATTTGTATATTTAACGTGTAGCCATTACAAGTTCGAAAGGGAGGAAGTAAGGATGAACAGAAAGAAACCGTTTTTCATGACCATGCTTGCTACGATTATGCTGGTAGGTTTAATCGCTGGCTGTGGCAGCAACAGCAACAATGGGGGGAACAAACCGGCAAGCGGAAATGCGACAAACGAGCCGAAAACAGAAAATGCGGCAACCGAAGCGCCGCCCGCTGCCGATAAGAAGCTTATTGTCGGCTTTGCCCAAATCGGTGCCGAAAGCGGCTGGCGCGATGCGGAGACGGATTCGGTCAAAGCAACATTTGGCGATGATCCGGGCTTTGAGCTGAAATTTTCGGATGCGCAGCAAAAACAAGAAAACCAAATTAAAGCCATTCGTACCTTCATTGCTCAGAAAGTAGACGCAATCGGTCTTGCGCCGGTTGTAGAATCAGGCTGGGAAACGGTTTTGAAGGAAGCGAAGGATGCTAACATCCCAGTATTCCTGCTGGACCGCGGCATTACGAAAGGAAACGAAGACCTGTATGTATCCTTCATCGGCTCCGACTTTATTCTAGAAGGTCAAAATGCCGCAAAATGGATGATCGAGGAATTCGGAGCAGGCGCGCAAGTAAACATTGTTCAGCTTGAAGGCACTGTTGGAGCAAGCGCAGCGAATGACCGTAAAAAAGGCTTTGAAGATGCAATCGCTGGCGAAGCCGGCTACAAAATCGTATATTCCCAAACCGGTGAATTCACACGTGCCAAAGGCAAAGAGGTTATGGAAGCATATTTGAAAAAGGATAAAAACATCCAAGTCGTTTACGCTCACAATGACGACATGGCCCTAGGCGCTATTCAAGCGATCGAAGAAGCTGGCTTGAAGCCAGGCACTGATATTAAAATCATCGGCGTAGACGGCATTAAAGCCGCTTTCGAAGCGATTGCGGAAGGAAAAATGAACGTCACCGTTGAATGTAATCCGCTGCTAGGACCGCAGCTGAAGCAAGCTATCCTTGATTACAAAGAGGGCAAAACGCTCGAAAAATGGATCAAATCCGATGAGGATGTATATTTTGGCCAAAAAGCAATCGATGCTTTGCCTAACCGTAAATATTAATTTATAAGTTAATGGAAAAGTAAGGAAAATACGAAACTACTCAAGAGAAATTTCTCTTTTGTAGTTTCGTTTTTTGAATTAAAATGTAAATAGATCATTATTTTATAAGGACGGATTAGATGTCTATGCTGAGCGGTTTATTTGCGAATAGAAGTATCCGTTTCAAGCTTTTGTTTTATTTCGTCATCATTACGTTATTTTCAATTTTAGCGCTCAGCTTTTTGGGCAGCACGCTGTATAAGAATGCGATCGAAGAGGAAACGAATGCACACACGGTGCAGATGATGGACCAGGTTAAAAACCATATTGAAGTATACATACAAGAAATGGACAACATCATTTATTACCTGTCGCAGGATACGTCGGTGATTCAGTTTATGAGGTGGACCAATACGGAATCCGTTCATCTCGACCGTTTGGAAGATGAGGTGCGAAAGCTTCAGGGGGTTTACATTGAGAAGCATGTTGAAATCGCGGGGGTAATGATTGTAAGCGGTAACAATCAGTTTGCCAGCAGCGGACTGGAGCAAATAACAAGGGATCCGATGACGGATGAGCAGTGGTATAAAAAAGCCGTTCTTGCCCCGGATCACATCCACTTGTTCAGCCACCCGATAGGCAGAAATATTAGAGCAGAGCAAAATCTAAGCGCCGATCAGGTACTATCGTTCGTTAGAGCGGTAAAGGATCCGCAAACCGGCAATGTGCTGGGGGTTATTCTGATCGATATGAAACTCGATATCATTCAGGATATCGTGGAGTCGGCCTCGCTTGGCAAGAGCGGCTTTATCTTCATTATGGATGAAAGCGGCGGAGTCGTTTACTCGCCCGTAAACCCGATCGTATATCGCATATCCGGACAATGGATGGAAGGGCGTTCGGGCAAGGTTTTTCGCTATATTGACGATCTGGAATACCAAATGATCTATAACACGTTTCCGGAATTTGATTGGCGCATCGTCGGCGTATTCCCGCTGAAGGAATCGCTGCAGGTCGTTGCCGATATTCAATTTTATACGGTCATCATTGCGCTGGTTACCTTGCTTCTTGCCTTTCTGGCTTCCCTTTACTTTACGAACTCAATCGTTCGTCCCGTGGGCAAGCTGCGCAGTTTAATGAAGAAGGTGGAAGAGGGCGAGCTGCATCTGCGTTTTCCGAGCAAGACCAAGGATGAAATCGGGGAGCTGGGCAACAGCTTTAATAATATGGTGCAGGAAATCGACAATTTGATTCATCTGGTTTATTTGGAGCAAAAAGAAAAACGCGAGGCAGAGCTGAAAATTTTACAAGCGCAAATCAAGCCTCATTTTCTCTACAATACGCTGGATACGATACAGTGGATGGCGCAGGACCGGGATGCGGACGATATCGTCGATATTGTCGTCGCGCTCACTCATTTGTTCCGGATTAGTCTCAGCAAGGGACGGGAGGTCATTCCGCTCAGCGACGAGATGCAGCATGTCGAGAGCTATCTGATCATACAAATGGCCAGGTATGAGGATAAGCTGTCCTACACGATCGATATCCCGAAGGAGCTGGAGTCGCAAAACGTGCTCAAAATCATTTTGCAGCCGCTCGTCGAGAATGCGATTTATCATGGCATCAAGGCAAAGCATGGCGTAGGCAAGATCCAGATTTCTGGCTACAAAGAGGACAATAAGCTGGTGCTCGTTGTCGCGGATGACGGGATCGGGTTTGAGCCCGAAAGGCTGGCCCAAATGAATGAATCGTTCCATGCCATAAGACAGAGCAGCGAGGATCGGGGTTATGGCTTGTATAACGTGAATGAGAGAATCAAGCTTTCCCACGGGTCCGGCTACGGGCTGACCATCGAGAGCGAACGAGGACAGGGATCTAAAATCATGGTTAGACTTCCATTAATGCTTGGATAATTTTGAATGGCGGGTGGTAATCACATGTGGAAGCTGCTTATTGCAGATGATGAGCCGAAGATTCGAAGGGGGCTCGCAAAGGTGCTGCCTTGGGAAGAACTGGGCATCGAACTGGTCGGCGAAGCCGAGAACGGTTTGGAGGCGCTTGAGCTTGCGGCAGAACGAAAACCGGATATTCTGTTCGTCGATATTTGCATGCCCTTTGTCGACGGATTAGAGTTCATCGAGAGGCTGCGGCAAACGCTGGAACGCTGCATCGTGATTGTGATCTCCGGACATGATGAATTCCGGTATGCGCAGCAGGCGGTAAAGCTTCATGTCTTTGAGTATATGTTGAAGCCAGTCGTGAAGGCCAAATTGGAGGGCGTCGTGCGGAAAGCGATTAGCGAGCTCGAGCAAGAACGGGATAAGGAGCGGAAAATGGTATGGATGGACCAGCAGCTCAAAACAAATTCCATCGCCATCCGAGATTCTTTTTTGTTGAAATGGCTGGATGGCATCGTAGCTCCGGAGGAAATTCACGGCCAAACGGCTTTTTTAAAACTAGGCTGGGCAGGGGCTGTCGGATTAATTGCGTTTAAAGTCATTCAAAATGTGGAATCCGGCAAGTCTATGCGGGTATGGGACCGGGATTTACTAGAGTTTGCATTAAAAAATATTACAGAGGACCTGCTCGCTGCCGAAGGAGCAAGGAATCATGTGGTTCTCAATGACAAGAAAGGCCATATTATCGTGCTGGGCAGTATTGATAACTATGCAAGGTGGCTGCTGCTAGGCACGAAGATCCAAGACAAGATGGAGTCGCTGCTGGAGAAGACCATTATCGTTGAACAGCAGGCAGCTGAATCAGCCGATATGCTGCCAGCCCTGCACCGGACCTTATTGAAGGAGCTTGGCCATAAAGGAAGCTTGTCTCCCATCGTTATTTTGACCAAAAAATTTATCGATCGGAATTACGGCATGCCCGCATTGACGCTTGGCGATGTGGCGGAAGGCGTACAGGTTAGCCCTACTTATTTAAGCAAGCAGCTCAAGCGTGAGCTGGGTCTCTCTTTTATTGATTATTTGACAGAGGTGCGTATTCGCAAAGCGATTCAGCTTATGAGCGATCCTTTATATAAGGTTTATGAAATTGCGGAGAAGGTTGGGTACAGCAGCCAGCATTATTTTAGCAGCGCGTTTAAGAAGGTGACCGGGACCTCTCCCATGGTTTACAAGAAAGGAATACGGTCATGATCGGAAGGAATGCTTTTAGGTTTATTCTTCTTTTTGCGCTGTTTATTGCCGCGGCTCTGCTCCTTCGTTCTTGCATTTTGAATTCTGAGAACCCAGGTAAAGAAAGCGATATCGGCTATAAGTATTTGATAGGTGTGTCGCAGCCGAATTTAAGCGAGCCTTGGCGCGTAGCCATGAATGAGGAGATCGAGCAGGAAGTCGGGAAGCACGGAGACATGCGCGTCATCTTTACCGATGCGGCGCAAAGCAGCGACCAGCAGGCGCAGGATGTAAAGAAACTGATGGGCTACGGCATAGACCTGCTTATAATTTCGCTCGATGATCCGGTCGCGCTAACGCCAACGGTAAGCTCCGTTTACAAGGATATTCCCGTAATTGTGCTGGGACGGGGTGTCGCGGGTTATGATTACACGCTATATGTCGGTACGGATGATGAAATGATCGGCAGGAAAGCAGGTGAATTCGCAAGGGAGACCTTGGGGGCATCCGGCGGAAAAATCGTTGAAATGCAAGGATTAGCAGGCTCGCCAACCGTCGAAGAACGCAGCAAGGGTTTCCGGGACGCGATTCAGGATTCTAAGCTGAGCATTGTCCAGACGATGAACGGGGATTGGCAGCGTGACTTGTCGGAGGATTTATTGGTCAGCTGGTTAAAGGAGAATCACGACGTTGATTTAATATTTGCCCAAAATGAGGCTATGGCGCTGGGAGCTTATCGAGCTCTGCAAAAGCTTAACATGAACCATGTCAATATTATAGGCATTGACGGGGTTAATTCCGAGAACGGGAGCTTGCAGCTCGTATCGAAGAACAAGCTGACCGGAACCTTTACGAGTCCGCCGGGCGGCAAGGAAGCGATTCAGTATGCGATTGATATTTTGAACAAGGAAAAGGGCATTCCGAAGAAGATTATTTTGCGGAGCCAGAAAATAACAGATCCATCCACGCTTAACAGCGAATCGTCTAATTCGCCGTCTCCTGCTCCATCGCCGGACCAAACCGATGCTCCTCTCGTTGTGGGGTTTGCGCAGGTAGGGATGGAGAGCGGATGGCGCATTGCGCATACGAAGTCGGTTATTGATGCTGCGAAGGAGGCTGGCGTAGAGCTGCTTTATGAGAATGCCGAGCAATCGCAGGATAAGCAAATCGAGCTTATTCGCCGGTTTATTAAGCAGAAGGTCGATGTGATTGCTTTCTCGCCTAAGACGGAAACCGGCTGGGATGAGGTACTGAAAGAGGCGAAGGAAGCGGGAATACCGGTTATTTTATCGGACCGCGAGGTCAACGTCAGCGATGATACCCTTTGGACCGCTTATATTGGATCGGACTTTCGCGAAGAGGGACGACGTGCAGCAAGATGGCTTATTCAACAGGCTGAGGAAGGAGAAAGCTATCCAATCGTTGAACTTCAAGGCACGCAGCATTCCGCTCCGGCAGTCGGGCGCAAGCAAGGGTTTAGGGAAGTTATCCAGACCGATAAGACCTTTATGATGCTTGAGTCGCTGCAGGGAGACTTCACGAAGAAGCAGGGGAAAGAACTAATGGCTGCGGCATTAGAGCGGCAGGGCTCCAAGATTAAGGTCGTTTATTCCCATAATGACGATATGGCGCTGGGTGCCATTGAGGCCATTGAAGATTTCGGTTTGCGGCCGGGAAAGGATATTATCATTATTTCCGTTGACGCGACCAAATCTGCGCTTAAAGCGCTCAGTATCGGCAAGCTGAGCTTTGCGGTGGAATGTAATGCGCTGCTTGGACCTCAGCTGATGAAAGCAGTCAAGGATTTGTCGGAGGGCAAGGAGCTGCCAATGAAAATCATCACGTCTGAAGGCGTGTTTACGCAGGAATCCGCCAAAACAGCACTGGCAAGCCGAGAATATTGATTCAAGGAGCTTTGGCATTCTCGTCCGCATAAGTTGACAAGCTCAGCTCCGCGAGAGCAGAATAAAGCATACCCTAGTGAAAAGAGGCGATGCTATGTCATCCTTGATCGAAAGAGTCAAACAGATTGCAGCAGGCTTTGACGAAGAAACGCTGCGGTCGATTGAAATAAATCCATTGCTCGTCGAAGCGGGCGCCATTCAAGAGGTTGCTCCTTATTTGAAGGAACGGCAGTATACCCAGGTTGTTATCGCGGCGGATGCGATTACCTATGGCATCGCGGGTGAGACGCTTGAGGAAGCAATAGCTGCGCTTGGCATTGCCGTTCAGGTTACGCTCATTAAGCCTGATCGCCAAGGTGACGTGATTGCCGACGAAGCCTCGATCGTGCAGCTGCTGCTCGATATTCAGCAGAAAAATGCCCAGGTTGTCGTTGCCGCCGGCTCGGGTACGATCCATGATATTTCCAGATATGCCGCGTATACGGCGGGCATTCCTTTTGTTTCGGTTCCGACAGCGCCATCGGTCGACGGCTTTAATTCCAAAGGAGCTCCAATCATCATCCGCGGCGAGAAGAAGACCATTGCCGCCATCGGACCCGATGCGATATTCGCAGACCTGGACATTCTATCAAAAGCTCCGGCTGCAATGGTAGCGGCAGGCTTTGGCGATATGCTGGGCAAATATACCTCGTTATTCGATTGGAGCTTTGGCGCATCAGAGGGCGGCGAGCCGTATTCGGAAGAGGTAGCGGAAATTACGCGAATCGCGCTTCATAAATGCGTTGAGCATGTCGAGCAAATTGCCAGCCGCGATCAAGACGGTATTCGTATATTAATAGAGGCACTTATTGAATCCGGACTCGCTATGTTATTGTTTGGACAGTCGCATTCAGCATCAGGTGCCGAGCATCATCTTTCGCATTATTGGGAGATGGAATATATTCGCCTAGGCAAAAGACAGCTTCTGCACGGCGCAAAGGTTGGCGTAGCCTGCGCGGAAATTTCCAAGCTTTATCACCGCCTCGCATCGGAGGAGGCAGGGCTTGCCTTTACGGTTAACCCGGAGAAGGTGCGGGAAGCGATAGCGGCTCTTCCGGATGAAACGATGATTAGAGGTTGGCTGAAGCAGGTCGGCGGACCATCGACGACAGAGGAGCTTGGCGTAGATGAAGAGCTGCTGATGCGAAGCCTGCAGGAGGCCCATCAGGTAAGACCGAATCGCTACACCTTATTGCGCGCTTTAAACGCGGTTTAACATATCAAATCAAACGGCTTCGTCCTTGTGTGCGGGATGGAGCCGTTTTCTTCACAAAGATATAGAAGTTAAGGTGCGGTACCGCGAGAGACAACATACCATCCTATTTTATTCGTTTTTACATAAATGAAAGATAAATCGACTTCAGGCACAATATATAAATCCCCATATTTGGGGTCATTCTTAATTTTACCCTCAATGACCTCCCCAGTTAATGCAACTAACGGTGATGTAGTTAACAGATCTCTTCTAATTGTCAATTCGGGAATAGGGAGCGGGAAAAAAAGGATATAGATTAACGAAATTGATAACATGGACAATAATGTTCGTTTTGTTATTCGGTTCATAGAGTACTCCTTTATTAGGTTCGTTAGTGCTTTTTTCAAACCTGTATTCTCATATTCCTTGCTATCCTAGTAACGCAAACAAGCAAGATAATGTTTCGAAAATTACAAAAAAACCATATACATGGGAATGTGCATTACCTTACCCCTAGATTGCAACTCTTCTTTAAAACCGTCCGTCTATAAGAACGGGAGGGTGATCGAATGAAAAGAATCCGTCCGCTGAGGGCGATGCTGATCCTGTCCTTAGCTGCCGCGATGACCGGCTGCGGCACGAAAACGAACGAACTGGCGAAGGTGCAAACGCCGGTGCAGGGCGCTGCTCTAACCGAAAATCAAGCCGGCGCCGGATCCGGCGGCGGGATCGAGATTCCGCGCATCGATCTGCCGAACCAGAAACTTGAGAACGCGGATATGATCGGTCTTGTCGTCTACCAAGGCCGGATCTACACGCAGACGAGTACCAAGATTTCGCCGGAGGACGCGGCGAAGCTCGTAGGCGACAAGCTCGGCCGGACGATCGGAACGATCGACGAGTGGAGCAAGCAGGACGCCTTCGCCACCGAATTTGCTTCCAGCATCGGGCAGGTCGACATGTATACAGTAACGGGGTACGACCCGAAGTTTCGCATTATGTCGTATGAACAATTGGATAATGGCGACGTCATCACGGAGTTCTACGAATGCCTGAACGGCATTCGAGTATACAGCGGAAAGGATGTCTTCGGCCTGCTTCGGCTGGATGGACGGATTCAATCGGCTGAGTGGGAATCGTTTAACAGCTGGAATTACGGCAAAGAAGAGAAGCAGGCGCTGCAATCGGATAACACAGCAATCTCCGCCTTCCTGGCGGCGCTCGGCGATGCTAAGCCGATTAAGCAGGAGGAGCTGCAGAACGTAGGCATTTTCGATGAGCCTGATCAACGTTTCCTTCACCTGCGGCTTACGGATCAGAGCGTCGTCACGCTTCGCTTGTTCCACAACGGCTATGTTTGGTATTCGACCGCCCATCTGTTCTTCCGGGTGGAGCAGAAAGCGTTCGACTTGTTGTGGCAGCTGATGCCGGACGAGGTGTCTCATTAAAAATGAAAAAGCCCGGGCATCCTGCCCGGGCTTCCTTACTTTCGCTGTGTCCTAAAGAAGCTGCTCTTACCGCATCTCGACCATATGCGGAGAGCATTATAAACCGATAGATTTTGCCGCAAGCCTTATGTGTAGGTCTTGGGATTCAGTGCAAAGAAGGGACTTACTGAATTGCATCCAAGGCTCGCCTGATTTTTCTTGCGAAAATGAGCGGTCTATCAACCGATTCAATATTGATATAAATCAGCCGTGGTTGCTCGAACAGCCACTCGTTGCGAACAGACGTTACTTTTATTCCTTGCTTTCGAATGGCCGAAATGAATGTATTGACTTCTTTTTGTAAGAATGCTCCTCTACCTAAACATAGTGCTCTGCCAGTACTAGTATTTAAAGATTCGAACGAAAAAGAAGACGTTACACTAAATCTTTTTCCCAAAATTGTTGCTCTTAGTTGATCTCGGGTAATGGTCGATACACATTTCCCTCCAGCGAAGCCGGGTTGGCCGCCAATAATCCTTGAGAACTGCTGGCAAAGCGATCCGTTATTTTTCATACTTGTTTCCTCCCCTGTTTTCTTTTTATGGTATGAGCACATGAACAGGGTTGAAACGGATTATCACCTAATACAGCAATCAGTTTTTAAATAAAAAGCACCGGGCTGCACTAAACCATATTTCTTTGGCACAAGCGTGAGCATTATTTGGTTTCATAAACGCCGTTTTTGTGGTAAAATATTCCATAAGGTAATCTAGAAAGGGGACTCCGAATGAGCGCAAATAACATTCATGAAACCCAACCTGAGAAGGGGGAATTATATCATAACGATAATTTTGTCGATGAGAACCTTCGCTCTATTCAAAATATTGAGGCCGGAGGACCAATGAAAAAAATAGATTTAAATACCATGCCGCGGCCCCTAAGAGTCTTCGGCTACGTTTTCTTTTCGATTTTGGCGTTAATGGGCGCGGCAACCGTTATAATTAGTTTTTTTCGTTAGTATTCGCCTTAAGACATGAAAGTCTCAGAAATGGGGACGTAATCGATGGATTGTGAAAAAAATTCAAACGAAATGAAGGCAAGTGGACTGGCATTAGGAGTTTCAATAGGAGTTTCATTATTGCGATAGGTGCCGCGCTTGGTGCTTCAATGCAAAGCAAGAAGAAATAATCTCATTACATCGGCGAAGTAAATCTGCAAAGAGGTTAAAGTCGGAGAAATTGTTAATATGCCTTTCGGAAAAGTATTTAACTTTGCAGACAAAGAAGAAAATTACTTTGCCGTAATGGAAAAAAGCAGATAATGATTAGACATGCATAATGATTTACCAATCTAGATACGTTTCATTTATTTAACAGCGGAAGTCCAGGACTTTTTTCTTGTCCATGGCTGCCGCTGTTTTTTTGTTGGACAGTCATCATAGGACCAACAGGTTATTTTTCAAGCCAAAGTTAAATATTGTGTTGTTTCACTCTTATTCGAACGCGGTAGTAATACATAGATGATGAAAAGAGGAGAGAGTCCAATCCATGAACCAAACGAACCCGGTAAGTGCCCCCATATCTCCGACTCTCGATGTTCGACCAAAGAAAAACTACAAAAAAACCAAAAATTTGTGGTTGATTGCTTTCCTGCTATTTATGGTTTTTTATGCCTGCGTGGCTACCTACCATTCTGAAAAACCTTTGCCTGAAGGCATTTCCATGGAAGGGCCTGTCCATTATGTAACGGAGCAGGATATTGATTTTTTATATGATTTAACCTCCCATGGGTCATCAGAAGGCCAGATCAAAACAGAACAAATGATCTTTAATTCTGTTTATAAAGCGATCGAAGAAGCAACAGAGTTTATCGTAATCGATATGTTTTTATATAACAGCCTTTACGATAAAGAGCAGTCTTTCCCTTCACTCAGCAGAAACTTGACGGACAGGCTGATCGCCCAAAAGATGAAATATCCACAGATGGACATCGTCTTTATAACGGATGAAGTCAATACTTCTTACGGGTCGCATCCTGCGTCGGAGCTTGAACGATTACATGCTGCAGGCATCCATACACATATTACCGATGTAGATCCATTGCGGGACTCTAATCCGCTGTATTCAGCAGGTTGGCGTATTTTCGCGCAGTGGTTCGGGGAAGCAGGAGAGGGCTGGGTAACGAATAAAATGGCAACGGCTGCTCCTGATATGACTCTGCGCTCCTATATGAAGCTGCTGAATATCAAAGCCAACCACCGTAAGGTTATCGTGACGGATAAGTCGCTTATCGTATCTACTGCAAATCCCCATGACGCAAGTTACTTTAGCTCAAACAGCGGCTTCAAGGTAAATGGCAATATCATTGGGGACGCGCTGGCTAGTGAGCAAGCGGCTGTCGGGATGTCGGATTCCTTTAAACTGCCTACATACAGCAAGGCGGCTCAAGAAAAGGGCGATATCCGGGTACGGCTCTTAACGGAAGGAAAGATCTTGAAGCATGTAAGCCAGGACTTATCCAAAACGGAATCCGGTGATTTGATTTGGCTAGGGATGTTTTATCTCGCAGACAGGCAGGTGATCGAGGAGCTTTTGAAAGCATCTGAGAGGGGCGTAGAGATTCGTTTGATACTCGATCCCAACCAGAATGCTTTTGGCAGCGAAAAGATCGGCATTCCGAACCGGCCGGTAGCCTCCGAGCTGATAAACAAGTCGAATGATCGCATTCAAATCCGATGGTACAATACGGAAAAGGAGCAGTTCCACACGAAGCTGATGCTCATTCGTCATAAGGGCGATGTGACGATTCACAATGGATCAGGTAACTATACCACGCGTAATTTGGATGATTTGAATTTAGAGACCAATCTGAAAGTCGAAGCTTCCGAGAACAGCAGAGTCTCCAAGCAGGTTCAGCAGTATTTCGAGAAGTTATGGGAAAATGAAGGCGCAGAGTATACCTTGGATTACAGTGCCTATCAGGAGGAGACAGTATTTTTGAAACGTATATTATATAGAGTGCAGGGCTTGCTGGATTTCACTACGTTTTAGCTTCTTTTAGCACAAAATAAAATAGGGATATCTCAAATAAAAGGGCTGCCTCCTAGGCAGCCCTCTTCATCATCTACGAAAATCACTTGCATTACTATCCCCATCTCAAATTACAGGTACACTTATTTTTTGCTATTTTCCTTGTACCATGGATTTAAATGAACCAGAACCTCTTCAACAATTGGGTTTTGGTCTTTGATGGCCTGCTTTATTTTCTTACTAATATCATGGCCCTCTTGAACGCTCAACTCAGCCGGAATCCCTACCCGAACATCAACAATCATGTAATGGCCATGCTCTCTAGCCCGTATACGGTCAATTCTTTTTACTTCCGGGATGGACTGAACCAGCTGTAAAATTTCCTCCATTTTATCGTCATCTATGTTTTTCTCCATCAATACATCAACTGAAGTTCGTCCCATGTGAATCGCCAGCTTGAGGACAAAATATGCGACAATGATACCCGCGATTGGATCTCCGTATTTCAAAAAATGAATATTATAATATTCTCCAAGCATGGCTAGCCCGATTCCGATAACGGCAGCAAGAGAAGCGTAAACATCAGCTAAATGGTCATAAGCGGTTGCGATCAAGCCGCTGCTGTTGGTATTTTTGCCGATTCGGATGGTGTAGACATACAGCCACTGTTTCCATACCAGTGAGATTCCTGCTGCGATGAGAACAAGTACTGATGCTTCATGAGGCGGCTCCATCAGAGCCATGACCGAGTGATAACCCATGTAGACAGCTGCAAGGAGCAGTACCACGGCTACAATACCAGCACCGATAACCTCCGCTTTACCGTGTCCATAGGGATGGTCTTTATCGGGCGGCCGTTTTGAAATCATCATTGAAACCAAAGCGGCTGCAGTCGCAAATACGTCACCTGCGTTATGTACGCCATCCGCAATGAGAACCTGGCTGCTAAAAAGCAGACCAACACTAAGTTTCATGACTGTTAAAAGAATATTGCTAATTAAGCTTGTCCAAATTGCAAAAGCCGATTGTCTGTTTGTTGATTCCATTTGAATTGTCAATCCTCCAGCGTCGTTGAAAGGTACCGTGTCATTATACAGAACGAGCTTCATGTGGGTCTAGAGAAACAGTCTTGCCCTATGTAAGAAATCTTACTAGACACCAATAGAGTTTGTATAAGCTAATTATGTTGCTCTTGCGCAAAACAACAAATCCTAAACAGGAAAAATGGAAGAATTGTGCAATAAATAAAGTCGTGATAAAGTATTATTTACAGCTTTAGATATAAAGGGGATAAAGTAGTGAAATTGCCTTCAACGGATATAGCAGCTGTATCTTTTTATTTTTATCTTTCAATATTTACGATAATAAGTTACTTATTTCTATATATAATTTATTTGAAGAAGTCAAAAACAAGTATGTTGAAATGGTTACCACTCGGCGCCACCGTATTAACATGCGTGTTCCTTGTCTTTTATTATTCTGACAATTACATGATGATATTAGGGACATTTGAATATTACTTTTTAAGAGTTCTTGAAGAAGTCTGAGTAGTGTGCTTGTTTTTCTAATAAGCGATGAGAAGAGGCGTGTTTCGAGATGATGTATAAAGCGGTATTTCTTGATTTTTACGGTACACTCGTGCACGAGGATGATGTGTTTATTGAAGAGATATGCCAAAAAATTTTGGCATCGACCTCAGCACAAACTACAGCCAAGGACATCGGACGCTATTGGTGGGATTCCTTTTCTAAAACTTTTTACTCGTCGTATGGCGATAAATTTAAAACTCAACGTGAAATCGAACTATCATCTTTACAGAATACCATTGCCTTTTACAACTCAACTGAAAATCCAAGAGAACTTAGCGAAATTTTGTTTGATCAATGGCAATCCCCTCAACTATTCGAGGATACCCATATATTTTTAAGTAGTATCCGTGTCCCGAAAATAATCCTTTCGAATATCGACCGAAAAGATATTCAATCGGCAATTAATCATAACGGATTATCGTTCGAAAATGTTATTACCAGCGAGGACGTAAAATCTTATAAGCCAAGACCAGAGATGTTTCATCAGGCCCTTGCGGCATTCCATCTTAACCCCAAAGAGGTGCTGCATGTAGGTGACTCACTCACAAGTGATGTTGCAGGTGCCCAAAACGCAGGAATTAAGGTTGCTTGGATTAATCGGAAAAACAAAACATTGCCAGAAAGTTATTCTCCAGATTACGTCATAAATTCGTTAAAAGAATTGATTCCTTTGTTTGTGTAATTACAGCAACCGTCAAGATAGGATTTAAGTATTTAAAGAGCTGCCGGATTTTTTTGAAAATTTTATTGGGGGTATGTCGACTTTGCTGTAATCCGTTCGTCGACTTAGTATAGGCAAGTATAAGACCAGCCCAATCGCAGAGGGACCAGGGCAAGCCAAAATCCTGCCAATAAAGGAGAATGCAAATGAAATACTTATGTTTGGGTTACTTCGAACCAGAGAAAATGGATAACCGGCCTAAGACGGAGATTGATGCTATCATGGGCGAATGCCAGGCCCGCCTTGAGGGATTCTACGAGAGCGGCAAAGTGATCATTGATGCTGGCCTCGACTTGGAAAGCAAAAGCTTGCGGCTTGTGAACGGAAAGGTAAGGGTTATTGACGGCCCTTTTATTGAAACGAAGGAGATGATCGGCAGTGCATTCCTCATAGAAGCACGGGATATGGAGGAAGCCATCCGGGTGGCCTCCTTACATCCAACTACGCAAGTGGGTGCGGGTGAGCAGCTTGGCTGGGGCATAGAGATCCGCCCTATTCACTATTTCGAAAATAGGGAACGGGAGGTCTAGTTTAATTGACGGGAGATATTGAAATGAAAATAAGCAAACGCAGTGCCGAACATTATATTTGGGGAGAGCATCAAATGTTTAATAAGTCAAACGATGAAATCGAGTTTTTGGTGATTTCTCAACCGAATAGTAAAGGCGATAGGATTGCCGTAGATTAAATTAGAAGGCGAATAACCGGTTATCATCAGGAGGTATATAATGATAGCCGGTTTGTTTGTTATTTTATGAGAGCGCTCACAAAATTACTTGCCAGTCCTCTCCGGTTGCAGTAAGTTATTACTATAAAGGAGGAATGAAATGATGGAAATGACAAATCTGCATTTACCCAGAAGTCAGCCGGAAGCACAAGGAATTCCCTCCACAGCTGTAATTGAATTTTTGAATGCCGTAAAAGAAAGTAATTTGGAGCTGCATAGTCTTATGCTGCTCAGGCACGGGCAGGTGGTAGCAGAAGGGTGGTGGAAGCCTTATGCATCAGATATTCCGCATATGCTGTTCTCACTCAGCAAAAGCTTTACCTCAACGGCCATCGGTTTCGCCGCTTCGGAAGGGAAACTGTCGCTGGACGACACCGTCGTATCGTTCTTCCCGGAAGATGCTCCTGAGGTAATTGAGCCGAATCTATCCGCAATGCGCATTCGTCATTTGCTAATGATGGGAACGGGCCACGATAAGGATACAACAACTAAGATGACCCAGAGCGAAGACGGAAATTGGGCTAAGGTTTTTCTTCATGATCCCGTCGAGCATGTACCCGGTACACATTTTGTTTACAACAGCGGTGCTACATATATGTTGTCAGCCATCCTGCAGAAGGTGACTGGCCAAACTTTGCTGGAATATCTACAGCCGCGTTTGTTTGAACCGCTTGGTATTGAGGGGGCGACTTGGGAATCCTGTCCCCTGGGTATACATGTCGGTGGCTGGGGATTGAACGTGACCACGGAGGATATCGCTAAGTTCAGCCAGCTTTATCTTCAAAAAGGCGTATGGAACGGTCAGTGTCTTTTGCAGGAGTCGTGGATTGAAGAGGCAACGTCCAAGCAAATAGCCAATGGAGACGGCGGTGAAAGTGATTGGGCTCAGGGCTATGGCTACCAGTTTTGGCGATGCCGGCATGGAGTATATCGCGGCGATGGCGCGTTTGGCCAGTTTTGTATCGTGATGCCGGAACAGGATGCCGTGCTGGCGATGACCAGCGGCACAAACGATCTACAGGGTGTCTTAGATGCCGTGTGGGATCACTTGCTTCCGGCAATGGAGCCGTCACCGCTTTCCTCGGATGAGGATTCACTAACAAAACTTTCGGAGAGGCTGCAGGGTCTAGCCATTCAACTGCCGCGGCTACAGCCGGATTCACCGTTGGAAGCAGCTATCTCCGGTAAGAATTACAAGCTCGATGACAATGAACAAAATTGGAAAGGCATTTCCATTACCTTTATTGACAATCATGCAGTCGTCGTACTGAGCAAAGAAGATAATGAATATCGTATTAACCTCGGCCGGGGGGAATGGTTGGAGGGAATCACGGGGCTGCTACAGGATGGGGATAAACGCGTTGTTTCCAGTTTTACCTGGGAGCAGGAGGATACGCTTCTACTGACCCTGAGGTTTATCGAAACGCCATTCGCCATGACAAGCCGGATTTTGTTTGATGGGGATAAAATAGTGATGAACCACAAATCGAATGTTTTACCCGATCTGGCGGAAATTCGAGGGCGGATGACGGAGTAGGCCTAGCTTAAGATTCAGAACCGACAAAGGCTGCCGTGCGGTAACACGGTACTTTATGCTTTTGTCATCGATGGCCGGAAATCAAGAACAATACGACAAACAAGCCGCATTACATGTGGCTTGTTTGTTTTATGTGAGAAGAGGCAGGTAATATTTCTTTAAAATTAAATAATACCTCGATTACGATGAGATAAACGAATAGACTAGATATAAATGTGGGAACGGATTCGTTTGTTCTCATGGAAAGGAAAGCGAACGATGAATAGAAACGATTGGGAAGCAGCAAATGGCCATAAAGGCGGTGTTTTTTGGTTTACAGGTCTATCGGGAGCTGGCAAAACAACCTTATCCCGCATGGCTGAAAAAGAACTGTTAAACCGCGGAATCCGGTGTATTGTCATTGACGGAGACCAGCTAAGGCAAGGGCTAAATCAAGATCTTGGATTTTCAGAAAATGACCGTAAAGAAAATATGCGGAGAGCTTCAGAAGTCGCAATGATGTTCTTAAATGCCGGTTTTGTTGTTCTCGTTTCCATGATCTCGCCTTCAAGAACGGTTAGAGATAAAATCAGGCATCGCTTTCAAGCGGATGAGTTCGCTGAAGTCTATGTGAAATGCTCGCTTGAAACCTGTGAACGGCGTGATCCAAAAGGGCTATACCAAAAAGCAAGAACGGGCGAGATTCAAGGATTCACAGGGATTGATTCCATCTATGAGCCGCCTATTCGCGCGGAGCTGACGATAAACACAGAACAGGAATCCGTAGAAAACGGAATGCATGCACTTGTGGAGTTCATTATCAAAAACTATGCCGGAAGCGCACAGAAAGAGAGGATTCTATGAAACCGCCTAAGCAGAGTTATACCATTTGGTTTTCGCAGCGTACGGGGAGCACTCTATTGAACTATGCGCTTTCTTCCACTGGCGCAGCAGGCAATCCTTGTGAATGGATGCACCCCAGAGACCCGAATACAATCAGTAAAGCAGAAGTTGAAGCCATGTGGAAAGAGGGCACAACCTCTAATGGGGTATTCGGGGTGAAGACTTGTCTAACACCGGAGTGGATTCAGGGATTCAGAAAGCTTTATGAACTTCCTGAAACGGCAACACAGGCTGAAGTATGGCGCACAGCTTTTCCCAATTGCAACAAGCATATTTGGATGACGAGGAGAAACAAAGTGCGATTGGCTGTTTCTTGGTGGCGCGCGATTGTATCCGGGGAGTGGCATAGAAAATATGGCGAAAAGCCGCAAGAGCAAGATATTTCCGATAAATATAGTTTCGATGCAATTAATCATTTATTTATAGAAAGCTCGATTCGTGAAGCGGCTATGGAACAATTTTTCTCGGAAGAGGGGATCATTCCGCTGACGATTGTCTACGAGGATTTTATTCTAGATTACGAGGGAACCGTCATGAAAGTATTAGAATTTTTAGCCATTCCTACGGACAACGTTAACATATCCCCGCCGTCCTTGGACCGACTAGCGGATGATGTTTCAGAGCAGTGGGTGCAAAGGTTTCGGGAAGAACGCCAGAAGGAATGGGAAAATATAAGATGGTAAGGCAGGACGTTGGTCCAATAGCAAAGTTAAAGCGGCTGTCCAAAACATTTTCAAATGTTTTAGACAGCCGCTTTTTCAATGTAATATCGTTATATTATACGTTGTGGCCGGATTAAAAATTGAAATTATCCGGGTCGGGACCAAAGCGGTGATCACGGTTAAGCGCGCTAATTTGAGCGACTTCATCCGCATTCAGCTCAAAGTCGAAAATATCCGCATTTTCCTTCAGGCGAACGGGATTAACCGACTTTGGAATCGTAACGACTCCATTCTGAAGATCCCAGCGAAGCACGACCTGAGCAGGTGACTTGCCGTATTTCGCGCCGATCTCTGCAAGAATGCTGTGATCCAGATTACCTTGCATAAGCGGACTCCATGCCATCAGCTGGATATTGCTGCTTTTTGCAAATTGATGAAGCTCTGCTTGCGTGAGAAGCGGGTGGTATTCCACTTGATTAACCATCGGAACAAACTCTCCGGAGGTAATGACATCCCGCAGATGATGAATCTGAAAATTGCTGACTCCAATCGCCCGTACGTAGCCGTCACGGTAAAGCTTCTCAAGAGCGCGCCAGGTTTCCGTGTACTTTTCCTTAACTGGCCAGTGAATGAGCAGCAGATCGACAACGTCAATGCCAAGCTTCTTTCTGCTGTCTTCGAATGCCGAAAGCGTAGTTTCATAGCCTTGATGGGCATTCCAAATCTTTGTCGTTACAAATATTTCGTCACGAGCGATACCGCTGTTGCGAATTCCTGCGCCAACGCCCGTTTCATTATTATAGGCAGCAGCAGTATCGATACTTCTGTAACCAGCTTCAATGGCGGAAGCAACCGTTCTTTCTGCCTCGCCGTCATCCTTAACTTTCCATACGCCAAGGCCTAGCCAAGGCATCTTCACGCCGTTGCTTAATGTAGTGGATTCAATTAGCGCTTTAGTCATTGAGATATAACCTCCCTATTATAAAGATAATTCCAAAATCGCTTTAACATCCTGCTTTTCCAAACGTTTGAATGAACCGATTGCGCCGTAACGAACGGCTTCTTCAGCCATGCGGTCCAGCTTTTCGCTTCCGATCTCGAAGTCGGCAAGACGCGACTCGGCTCCAATCCGCGTGAAGAAGTCCCTTGTAGCTTGAATGCCTTCGAGTGCAATTTCCTTGTCGGATTTCCCTTCCGGATTTACACCCCATACGCGTGTTGCATATTGCACGAAACGGTCGATCCGCTCCTCATGCACGTATTTCATCCAATTCGGAAAAATAACCGCGAGGCCGGCGCCGTGCGGGATATCATATATCGCGCTTACTTCATGCTCAATGCCGTGGGAAGCCCAGTCATTGGCCATGCCGACGCTGATCATGCCGCCGTTTAATGCCATCGTGCCGCACCACATCAGGTTTGCCCGCGCAGCGGCGTCCTCTGGATTTTCGAGCGCGATTTCAACGTTTTCGATGACGGTTTGCAGGATGGATTCACAGAAGCGTTCCTGCAGAGGCGTGTTTTCCGTTAAGCTGAAGTATTGTTCGAAGACATGCGACATAATGTCGACAGCCCCGTTAACGGTGTGATTGCGCGGTACCGTATAGGTAAGCGTCGGATCGAGAATGGAGAACTTAGGATAAGTATGGGGGCTGCCAAAGGCACGTTTTAGGTTCTCTTCCCAATTCGTAACGACTGAGGAGCCGTTCATTTCAGAACCGGTTGCAGCCAGCGTCAAAATAGTGCCGATCGGCAGAGCGTCTTCGATTACAGCTTTGCCTGTGAAGAAATCCCAAACATCGCCTTTGTAAGGGACGCCTGCAGCAATCGCTTTGGAAGCGTCAATGACACTGCCGCCTCCGACTGCGAGAATGAAATCAACGCCATGCTCGCGGCAAAGGTCGATTCCTTTTTTGACGGTAGTCAGGCGGGGGTTAGGTTCAATATTAGGAAGCTCGTGCACGGTGATGCCGGCTTCTTGCAGCAGGCCGACGGTTTTATCGTATAAACCCGTTTTTTTGACGCTGCCTGAGCCATAAACGAGCAGGACCGTTTTTCCGTATTTTGAAGTAAGCTTCCCTACTTGATCAGCAGTGCCTTCACCGAAAATAATGTGGGTCGGGTTTACGAATTGAAATGAGTTCATGCTGTACCTCCTAGAATTATTTAGATAACTAATTAGGTAACTAAATATCTTTTAAGTTATGTATACGCCGTTTATTTTAGTGAAATCGAATTAAATTGTCAAGTTATACCGAAAATAAGCATTGAAAGGTTAACTTTTTAGTTATATAATGATTGGCAATGAGATAGAGTCGAAGGGGAAGCCGGAATGGAAGTCGAAGTAAGCAGTCGTAATATTAAGTTTCTTGAATGCCTCTCATCGCTGACACGGGTGAAAATGATCGAATTGCTCGGCATTCAACCGATGAATATCAAAAGCTTGTCTGAGGCGCTAGACATAAAGTCTCCTATAGTAACCAGGCATATTCATATGTTGGAGGAAGCGGGGATTGTCCGCTGCGAGAGCGTAGCAGGCAAGCGCGGTATGCAGAAAATCTGCCATCTCCACCTTACACAGACGATGCTGCTATTCAAGAGCTCGCCGGTAAAAGATGAAGCAAAGCGTTATGAGGTATCACTCCCGGTCGGCCATTATTCGTCTTATCAAATTAAGCCGACCTGCGGACTTGCTTCGGATACTCAAATGATCGGCATGTGCGACGATCCGCGGTATTTTGCCGATCCGGAGCATGTGCAAGCCAAGGTGATTTGGTTCGGATCCGGCTTTGTTGAATATCGGATACCTAATTACATGGTAAATAATGAAATGCCCGAATCGCTTGAAATTTCGATGGAGATTTGCTCGGATACGCCGTGCAGCGTCAATCATTTGCCATCGGACATTTCTTTTGTGATAAACGGTGTGGGGGTTGGGGTATGGACCTACCCAGGGGATTTCGGCAGCGCAAGAGGCTTGTATACACCCGAGTGGTGGCATAAAAACATCCAGCATGGCTTAATTAAAACGATTCGGGTAAACAAGCAGGGATCGTTTATTGACGGGATTCTAGTGTCGGCGGTTACGATTGACGAGCTCATGCTGGCTTACGACAAAGAAATATTGTTCCGTATTTCAAGCAGCACCGCTGCGAAAAACTGCGGCGGCGTTACTTTGTTTGGCAAAGGCTTCGGCAACTACAACCAAGATATCGAAGTGACGCTGAGGTGCCAATGATATAGTTGTAATCTGTGAAAAGTGTGCCCCATTAGGTCATCTAGACCTTGTGAGGCATCTTTTTTTGTATATAAACGCCTCTGCTGACCGCTCAAAAGAATAAGGAAAAACATCCTCCAACTGAACGAGAGCCGCCTCTTTCTGTTTCAGCTTCAACCAGGTTTATCCACCTTTTTCATGGTCATCGGCTCCGGCACTCGCATGAGAATGACGATACCTACGATGAACAGGATGACGAGGCTGAATATGCCCATGCTCGTGTGGCCGGTGAGCTGCGCGGTTACACCGACGAGAAGGGGGCCCAGTATCGAAGCGAATTTGTCGAAAATATTATAAAACCCGAAAAACCGGTTAGCGTTCTCTTTTGGCACCATCCGCGCGAAGTAAGCCCGGCTCAGCGCCTGAATGCCGCCTTGCGAGGTGGCGACCAGCATCGCAAGCACCCAGAAGTCGAACGCCGACTTCATGAAATACGCGTAGATACATACGATGATATAGACGCAGATGCCGACGTATAGCATGATTTTGCCCGAGAACCGATCCGCCAGACGCCCGTATAACATCGCGAACGGAGCGGCGACGACTTGCGTGACGAACAATATGATGAGCAGATCCGTCGATTCTATGCCGAGATCGGTTCCATAGGCGGTGGACATCGTAATGATCGTACCTACGCCGTCGATGTAGAAAAAATAAGCGAGCAAGAAAAGGAAAATCGCGCGATGCTGCTTGATTTGCTTTAAGGTCTCGTAGAGGCGCTTGAAGCTGTTCGCGACGATGCGAGGCTCGCGGTTCAAGTAATGCTTCTGGTGTACGTTGCGGAGCATGGGCAGGGTGAAGACGCCCCACCAGAGGGCAGTAATGAAGAACGCGATTTGGCTCGCCGCCGTGACGGAGATGGGCAGAACCTCTTGCCCAGCAAGAAGAATGATCGCAATGCTGATGATAAAAGGAATCGTGCTCCCAATATACCCGAGGGCAAATCCGCGGGCAGACACCTTGTTCATCCGTTCGTCGTTGGTGACGTCCACGAGGAAGGCGTCGTAGAACACATTGGAGCCCGCCGAGCCTATCGCAATGAACATATAACAGACGAGCAGCAGCTCCCAACTATCGTTCGGAATAAACGTGAGCAGCGCGGTAGCGACGATACCAAGCAAGCTGAAAGCGGCAAAAAACGTTTTTTTGAACCCTTTATAATCGGCAATCGTGCCCATGATTGGGCCTAACAGGGCGAGGATAAACGTCGAAATCGCAATCGCATATCCCAGGTAAGCCGTAGAATTCGCGGCGCTAACGCCAGCGTCCTCAGCCGCCGCTTTGTAGAAAAGCGGGAAGACGGCTGTAGAAATGATGATGGAGTAGGCGGAATGCCCCCAGTCGTACCACATCCAGCTTTTTTCTTCCTTCGAAAATGACCTCATAAGCTTGGCCTCCTGAATGAATGAACCGAATGCTTTTATTGTATAGGATATGTGGACTTCCGGGCAGTCTGTATCTTTATTTTATTTGTTAACAAATTTATTTTTTAGTCTAACACTTTATTTTCATCTAACATTATTCGCAAAAGCAATCTCCTTCAAATTAAAAAGAATTTGTCTATGAAATTTAATCGATGGGATCGATGCTTGTACATATTGCTGCTTTTAGAAGGATATTTTCCGATTCATTTGTTTCTTTTTATGTTTAAAACATTTCCTCGGGAGAAAATCTTTTTATTTGTCTGTTTATTTTTGAGAGATCAATTTACTTCCAAAATCATTTCTGTTTGTGTTTGAAAAATGTATATTCAAAAGAAAACAAATATGATATGATCAATTCAAACAAATACAAAACAACATTCGGAGGTATATTCATGGTACAGAGTTTATGGGAAAACGAAAAAGCATCGCAGCTTGAAGGCGGATTAGCCGAGCTTGTCTACCGTTCCAACATCATCGGCGCAGATCGCCGCGTTTGCAACTACGGCGGAGGCAATACTTCAAGCAAAACAACCGTGAAGGATTTCCGCGGACGCGACGTTGAAGTGATGTATGTGAAAGGAAGCGGTTCTGACCTTGCTTCCATGAAAGCAGGCAACTTTACGGGTCTTCGCATGGATGATATCCGCCCGCTATTCGAACGCTCTGAAATGCCGGACGAGGTGATGGTTGCTTACCTTGTCAACTGCATGATCGATTCGAAGCACCCGCGCGCTTCCATTGAAACGCTGCTGCATGCTTTCCTTCCATTTAAACATGTTGACCATACGCATCCGGATTCTATTATTAGCTTGTGCTGCGCAGACAACGGTAAAGCTCTTGCGAAAGAAATTTTTGGCGACCGCTTCGTATGGGTCCCTTATGTTCGCCCCGGTTTTAACCTATCGAAAATGATTGCGGAAGGCGTTCTTGCTAATCCTAATGCGGAGCTTGTGCTTATGGAGAAGCACGGACTGGTTACTTGGGGTGAAACGAGCGAGGAATGTTACGCGCAAACGATCAAAATCATTTCCGAAGCGGAAGCTTTCATTGAATCCCGTTTTGACGAAGCGTCCCTTTTCGGCGGCGTAAAATACGAAGTGCTTGAAGCAGATGTGCGCAGAAGCGTAGCTGCACAAGTGATGCCAACCATTCGCGGCGCAGTAAGCGATGCGAAGAAAATGATTTTGACCTTTGACGATGAAGCGGATGTGCTAGCATTCGTAAGCGGGCAGGATTCCCCGCAATTGTCCCAGGTTGGCGCTGCTTGTCCGGATCATCTCGTACACACGAAGGTTGTTCCTTTGTTTATTGACTGGACGCCGAATGCAGAGGATATCGATGGCCTGAAAGCGAAATTATCGGAAGGTATCGCTGCATACAAGGAGCAGTACAAAGCGTATTTCGATCGCAATAAAAACGAAGGCGACGTTATGTTCGAAGCCGCGCCTCGCGTGATTCTGATCCCAGGTATCGGCATGATCAATACAGGCAAGAGCTGGGCTATGGCACAGGTCAGCGGCGCGCTTTATCACCGTGCGATTGCGGTTATGCGCGGCGCAACGGCGCTCGGAGATTTCGTTTCGCTTAGCGAAAATGAATCCTACAACGTGGAATACTGGCCGCTTGAGCTTTACAAGTTGTCCCTTGCTCCCGCTGAAACCGAATTTTCCCGCAAGGTTGCCTTCATTACAGGCGGCGCAGGCGGCATTGGCAGCGAAACGGCACGCCGGCTAGTATCCGAGGGTGCGCATGTCGTACTTGCTGACCTTAATCTAGAGGGCGCACAGAAGGTTGCCGCAGAAATCAACGAGAAATTCGGCGATAACCGCGCGACAGCCGTGAAAATGGACGTAACCAGCGAAGAGCAGGTTGTGGCAGCCTATGCTGAAACGGCGCTTGCATACGGCGGCGTGGACATCATTGTGAACAACGCGGGTCTTGCGACTTCGAGCCCGTTCGATGAGACATCCCTAAAAGAGTGGAACCTGAACATGAACGTGCTGGGCACGGGTTATTTCTTGGTGGCACGCGAAGCCTTTAAATTGATGAAACAGCAAAGCATCGGCGGCAACATGGTATTCATCGGCTCCAAAAACTCGGTGTACGCAGGTAAAAATGCTTCCGCGTACAGCGCGGCAAAAGCGCTTGAAGCTCACCTGGCTCGTTGTATTGCAGCAGAAGGCGGCGAATTCGGAATCCGCGTGAACACGATTTTGCCGGATGCGATCTTGCAAGGCTCTGCGATCTGGAACGGCAGCTGGCGCAATGAACGTGCCGCGGCTTACGGCATTGAACCGGATCAATTGGAAGAATACTACCGCAAACGCACGACGCTGCTGGTGAACATTTATCCGCGCGACATCGCGGAAGGCATTGCGTTCTTCGCATCCTCCAAAGCGGATAAAACGACTGGCTGCATGCTGACTATTGATGGCGGCGTACCTGCTGCTTTCACCCGTTAGGAGGAATGCTGCCTATGTTCCAAGCAAGAGGGGAAAAGAACTGGTACATTCCGGACGGTTTCATTCCGCCGGATAGCACGGGAGCGCTCACGAGCCATGAATCGATTTGCGTACTGAACTGTTCCTCGGAAGAAGCACTTATCCGTATCACGATTTATTTTGAGGACCGCGAGCCGATTGAAGATATTTTGGTTGTCGTTCAAGGCAGACGTACAAAGCATATCCGTACGAGTTCTTTGATGAAGGAGGGAGCGTCGATTCCAATCGGCGTTCCTTATGCCATCGAGGTGCAGAGCGATATCCCGATCATTGTACAATACAGCCGACTAGACTCTACGCAGGCAGAAAACACGTTAATGTCTACTATGGCTTTTCCTATGAAATAATTAACCAAACTTGAAAGGGTGTTCGATATGTCCGACCGCGCATACGCGTTTTTCGAAGAGCAGCAGCAAGCTAGAGGTATTAATTTAGATGATGTGAAAACAAGATTGAAAGCGCTCAAAATCGAGACGCCATCTTGGGGTTACGGGGACTCAGGTACTCGCTTTAAGGTGTTTCAAAAAGAAGGCGTTCCCCGCAATCCGTTCGAGAAATTCGAGGATGCGGCGCAGGTGCACAACCTGACGGGCCTTGCTCCGTCTGTAGCTATTCATATCCCATGGGATAAGGTTGAGGATTACGGCAAGCTTAGAAACCATGCCGAGAATCTCGGGCTTTCCATCGGAGCAGTTAATCCGAACCTATTCCAGGATGAGGAATACATGCTCGGAAGCGTAACGAATTCGGATGCTGCGGTGCGCCGGAAAGCGACCGATCATTTGCTGGAATGCGTTGACATTGCCAAGGAAACAGGCTCACGCGATCTTAGCTTATGGTTCGCCGACGGAACAAATTACCCGGGCCAAGGACATATCCGTAAGCGCAAAGCTTGGATGCAAGAGGCTTTAACCGAAATGTACAATGCCATGACACCGCAAATGAGAATGCTCATTGAGTATAAATGCTTTGAGCCTGCTTTCTACCACACGGATCTTGCGGACTGGGGCATGGCTTATAACCTCGCGCAAAAGCTCGGGCCGCAAGCTGAAGTGCTAGTGGATACGGGCCATCACCTGCCAGGGGCGAATATCGAGCACATCGTCGCTTATTTGATCGACGAGAAGCGTCTTGGCGGCTTCCACTTCAACAGCCGCAAGTATGCGGATGATGATTTAATCGTAGGCTCCGTTAACCCGTACGAGCTGTTCTTGATTTTCTATCAAATTTTAAGCGCGGCAGGCGACTCGGATGCTGCCATTCGCAGCAATGTGGACAATATCGCTTACATGATCGACCAATCGCATAATATCGAACAAAAAATTCCGGCGATGCTGCGTTCCGTACTGAACGTACAAACACAGTTCGCTAAGGCGCTTCTCATCAACCACGACGAAGTCAACGATGCGGCTGAACGGAATGATGTTCTGGGCGCTGAAGATGCCGTTCGCCGCGCATTTGAATTTGACGTGACGCCGCTGCTTCACGCAATCCGCGAAGAGCAGGGCTTGCCGCTTGATCCGATGAAAGCCTACCTCAGCAGCAGCTATGGCAAGGACATTTTAGTGAGAGGCAAGGGTGGTGCCAGCTGGTGACCATTCTCGCTTTTGATCTCGGCGCGAGCAGCGGAAGAGCGCTGCTCGGCCGACTGAATAACGGCAAGATCGAGGTCGAGGAGCTGCACCGGTTCGCGAATGATCCGGTGCAGGTAGGCGATCGGCTGCAGTGGGATATTTTGCGGCTGCTGCATGAGCTCAAGCAGGGACTGCTTAAAGTAAAGCATCGCGAGATAAAGCTGGACAGTATTGCGATTGATTCTTGGGCAGTCGATTTCGGTTTGATCGGAAGCCATGGCGAGCTGCTCGGCAATCCTTATCATTATCGCGACCACCACACGGATGGCGTGATGGAGGAGGTCGTCAGCGAACTGACGGCAACCGGTATTTTCGAGAAGACGGGCATTCAATTTCTTCCGTTCAATACGATTTATCAGCTGGCAGCTTTGAAAAAGACGGATTCGCCATTGCTGAGGGATGCGAAGCATTTTCTAATGATTCCGGATTTGCTCCGCTATTTCCTAACCGGCGAAATGTACAATGAGTTCTCCAATGCGACGACAACCCAGCTGTATAATCCAGTAACGGGCAGTTGGGATGAAGAGCTGATTCGCGCAATCGGCATATCGCCGGACTTGTTCGGCAAAGTTGTTCAGCCTGGCGCGAAGGTTGGGAGCCTAAGGGCATCTCTTTGCGAGGAGCTAAGTATCGAATCCGTTCCCGTCTATGCGGCAGCGGAGCATGATACCGGTTCAGCGGTTGCGGCGGTGCCTGCCCTTGATCGGTCGTTTGCGTACTTGAGCTGCGGCACATGGTCACTGATGGGTACGGAGGTAGATGCCCCGGTTATCAATGAACAGGCTCAGCAGTTGAATTTCACCAATGAAGGCGGCGTTTACGGCACTTATCGCCTGCTGAAGAACATTATGGGCTTATGGATTTTGCAGGAATGCAGACGGTCGTGGGAGCGAGCAGGAATTTCTTATTCCTTCCCCGAATTAGTAAAGCTGGCCGATGAGACGGCGCCGTTCGCCGCATTCATCGATCCGGATGATCCTTTGTTTCTACATCCTGGCGATATGCCGGCTCGAATAACGGAATATTGCTTGCGTACAGGGCAAACGGCGCCTTCGGATGCGGGAGCGATCGTTCGCTGCATTTTGGAGAGCTTAGCCTTGAAGTACCGTCATGTGCTTGAGCTAACCGAGCAATTGTCCGGCCAAAGCTTTAGCGGATTGCATATGGTGGGCGGCGGCATTCAGAATACGCTGCTGTGCAAGTGGACCGCAAATGCGATCGGCAAGCCGGTATGGGCAGGCCCCGTCGAGGGCAGCGCAATCGGCAACATGATCGTGCAGTGGATTGCCAGCGGTCAGCTTGCGGACATTTGGGAAGCGCGCAAGGTCATTCGGGAGTCCTTCCCGGTTGATGTTTACGAGCCTGACCAAAAGGAAGCTTGGGAGCAAGCTTACGTATTATTTAAAGACAAGACAGGAATCGCTTAAAGGCGAATTCAAATATAAGTGTGAAAGAGGTACGCTATGCTGGCCCAGGAACGATACGACAAAATTGTACAGCTGGTTAATGAGAGAGGCAGCATCCGGGTAACGGAGCTGGCTGAGCTATGTCAGGTGACCGAGGAAACGATTCGGCGTGATCTCGACCGCTTGGAGCAAGCCGGACGTTTGCGCCGCTCCCATGGCGGTGCGGTTAGCGTGAAGGATCAGCAGCCGGAAATTCCTTATTTTGAGAGAGAGATTGCGCAAGCGGACGAGAAGAAGAGGATAGCCGAGGAAGCGATTAAGCTGATTCAGCCCAAAGATCGTATTCTGCTCGATGCCAGCACGACAGCGTGGTATATGGCGGCAAGCATGCCGGATATTCCGCTTACGGTGCTCACTAACTCGATTAAAGTAGCGATGGAGCTGAGCAGCAAGGAAAAGATCGAAGTGATCTCGACGGGCGGTATTTTAGCCTCGCGCTCTTTGTCCTATGTCGGTCCGTTAGCAGAGCGTTCCCTCGATGCGTATCATGTGGATAAAGCTTTTTTCTCGTGCAAGGGCGTTCATTTGGAGCGCGGGATCAGCGAGTCGAATGAGCTGCAAGCACGCATTAAGCACAAAATGGTCGGTATGGCAGATCAGGTGATTCTGCTCGCCGACTCCAGCAAGTTCGGCGTACAAGCATTTACGCATGTCGCTGATTTGAGTGATGTCGACACGATTATTACGGACGGTCGCCTGTCACCCTCGCTGCTCACCCAGCTGAATGACAAGCAAATTTCCGTTACCACGGTTTAGAACAGAGACGGCGCTGGCTTCAGCAGAAGCGCAGCGCTGTTCTTCGTTTGTAGGGTGATGGGGGTTGTAGCGGTGTAAGCGCATATATGTTCTTACGGCGCTCAAAGCAACGTCTTAAGTGGCTGTAAGTACCAATAGGTTCTTACAACAACCGCAATCGACACGGTTACTCATAAAAGGGGATTGTAAGCGCGTATGTGTTCTTACGGCGTCCAAAGCAGCGTCTTAAAGTGGCTGTAAGCACCAATAGGTTCTTACAACGCGCACAAACGGCACGGTTACTCGCTAAAGTGGATTGTAAGCGCATATGTGTTCTTACAGCCGCTCAAGCAACGTTTTAAAGTGGCTGTAAGCACCTATAAGTTCTTACAACACCCGCAAACGGGATGGTTACTCGCAAAAGTGGATTGTAAGCGCATATGTGTTCTTACAGCGTCAAAAGCAGCGTCCTTTAGTGGCTGTAAGCACCTATAGGTTCTTACAACGCGCACAAACGGCACGGTTTCTCGCTAAAGTAGATTGTAAGCGCATATGTGTTCTTACAGCGCTCAAAGCAACTTCTTAAGTAGCTGTAAGCACCAATAGGTTCTAAAAGCGTTCGCAAACGGCACGGTTACACATAAAAGTGGCTGTAAGCACCAATAGGTTCTTACAACGCACACAAACGTCACGGTTTCTCGCTAAAGTGGATTGTAAGCGCATATGTGTTCTTACAGCCGCTCAAGCAACGTTTTAAAGTGGCTGTAAGCACCTATAAGTTCTTACAACACCCGCAAACGGGATGGTTACTCGCAAAAGTGGATTGTAAGCGCATATGTGTTCTTACAGCGCTCAAAGCAACTTCTTAAGTGGCTGTAAGCACCTATAGGTTCTTACAATGCCTACAAACGGCACGGTTACTTGCAAAAGTAAATTTTTTTATTCAAACTTGTCTGACAACCTGATAAAATAAACATAAGAATCACGAGAGGGGTGCGGGTGTGAAGGTCTCATTATTTATTACTTGCCTGAGCGATGCGTTGTATCCAAGAGTCGGCGAAGCGATGGTGCGCTTGCTCGCAAAGTATGGGGTTTCATTGGAGTTTCCTACGGTGCAAACCTGCTGCGGGCAACCTGCCTTTAACAGCGGCTATTGGAAGGAAGCGAGGGAATCCGCGAAAACGATTTTGGATGCCTTTGAAGACAGTGATTTCGTTATTTCGCCATCCGGCTCTTGCACGGGCATGATCCATCATTATCCGAAGCTGTTTGAAGATGACCCGGTTATGCTGAAGAGGGCGAATAAGCTGCAAAGCAAATCATTTGAATTTACCCAATTTTTGGTGCAGGTGCTGGGTGTTACGGACGTTGGCGCTGCATTTCCGCATAAAGTCACCTATCATCCATCCTGCCACGGAAGCAGGATTCTCGGGGTAAAGGATGAACCGCTCGCACTAATTCAAAACGTGAAAGGGCTGGAGCTTGTACCGCTGCCTTTCGCAGAGGATTGCTGCGGCTTCGGCGGGACGTTTGCGGTCAAAATGGCCGATATCTCCGGTGCGATGGTGACTGAAAAGGTTGATCACGTGCTGGAGACGGAAGCAGAAGTATTAGTCGGTCTGGATATGGCCTGCTTGCTTAATATTGCCGGCAATCTGCGTTATCGCAATGAGCCCGTTCGCGTCATGCATCTGGCAGAGCTTCTCTATGAAGGGGTGAAATAGGATGGCAGGCTCAAAGACGGAAGCAACCGTAAAAGCAAGGGCGGATCTGGCGCTTAATGATGAATTTTTACGCAAAGCGGTGCGGTTTACTACGGAACGGCTGCGCAACGGGAAGAAAAAAGCGACAGACGAGCATGGCAACTGGGAGGAGTGGCGGGAGCGCGGCAGGCAAATCCGACTCCATACGATTGCCCATCTCGATTATTATTTGAACTTGTTCGTGAACAACGCGCGGGCAAACGGGGTCCATGTGCATTTTGCGAATACGGCGGAGGAGGCCGTTGAGCTAACGCTGGATATTGCCGAGCATGCGGGCGCCAAGTCGGTCGTAAAATCAAAATCGATGGTGTCCGAGGAGCTTCATCTCAATCATGCGCTGGAATCTATCGGCGTTGAAGCGGTAGAAACGGACTTGGGCGAGTATATTATTCAGCTTGCGGGCGAAATGCCTTCCCATATCGTCATACCGGCCATTCATAAAAACCGTTATCAAATCGCCGATCTGCTCTCCAAAGAAGCGGGCTACACGCTTCCCCCGGACACGACGGCCCTTGCGGGCTTCGTTCGCAAAAAGCTGCGCGAGAAGTTTCTCGATGCCGAGATCGGCATGACCGGCTGCAACTTCGCGATTGCGGAGACGGGATCGATGGTGCTTTTTGAAAACGAAGGCAATGCACGCATGGTTACCACCGTGCCGAAAACGCAAATTACGTTGATGGGCATGGAGCGCATCATTCCTTCCTGGTCCGATCTCGAGGTTATGGCGACGCTCCTGCCGCGTTCGGCAACAGGCCAAAAGCTGACGATGTATATGTCTGGCATTACCGGGCCGCGCCGCTCCGAGGATGCGGACGGGCCTGATGAGATGCATATCATCATCATCGACAACGGGCGCTCGCTCCAGCTGGGTGACCCTGAATTTCAAGAGCTGCTGAATTGTATCCGCTGCGGCGCATGCTTGAATGCTTGTCCGGTATACCGCCATATTGGCGGCCATGCTTACGGCAGCACCTACAGCGGCCCGATTGGAGCCGTCCTGACGCCTTCCTTGAATAAAAACATTGCCGAATGGGACGATGTCGCTAACGCCTCCAGCTTATGCGGCGCTTGTTATGAGGCTTGTCCGGTCAAAATACCGCTTCACGACATGCTTGTTTATTTGCGCAGACGCAAGGTGGAAAGCGGAAACGGCAGCAAGATGGAGTCGATCGGCATGCAGGGCTTCGCCACCGTCATGGGAAATTCCTCGCGGCTTGGCGGCGTACTGCGATTAGGGAAGCTGGGCCAGAAGCTGGTCGTGCGCAGCGGAGTCATCAAGACGAAGCTTGGGCCGCTTAAAGGCTGGAACACCTATCGCGTTACGCCTAGCCTACCGAAGGAATCGTTCCGCGATCGCTGGGGGACGCTCGACCAAGAGCTGAAGCAAGGGCTTAAGCAGATGGAGCCGTCCATGCAAAACCGGATGGAGGAGCTGGTGCGAAAGCGCGAGCTGGATGAGAAGCAGGGCAAAGGAGGACACGGACATGGCTGATACGCATAAGCAGTGGCTTGAGAAGCTTGAAGCGGAATCGAAATTGAAGCAGGAGCAGTTTATGAACGGCATTGCCGCTAAGCTGAGACATCCGAGAATGTACGAGAAGCCGCAGCATCCGTTCCGCGGAGCGCCTGATTTCTGGAACGCGTTCGAATGGACGGAAGAGGAGCGAATCCAAGCCTTTACGGACAATTTCCTATCGGTTGGCGGTCATATTGCCCGTCTTCCATCGATGGAAGAGGCAAAGGCGTTTATCGTTCAAAAGGCGGAGGAGATGAGTGCCAAATATGTCATTCGCCAGAACCAGCCGGAACTGGATGCGCTGGCTTTGGAAGACTCGCTGACCGATGCAAAAGTATCGACGTGGAATACGGATGATGAGCAATATTGGCGCGCGCGCGCGGCTGAAGCGGATTTTGGCATCGTCATTGCGGATCATGCCGTCGCGTATACAGGTTCGGTTACCGTATTATCGGCTCCGAATAAAGGGCGTTCGGTCAGCTTGCTTCCAACCGTGCTCATTATTATTATCCCTATAGAACGGCTGAAGACTAGGCTTGGCGAAGTACTCGTTACTTTCGATGAGGCAGGCAGAGAGCAGCTCCCGGCAGGCATTCACTTTATTTCGGGACCGAGCCGTTCCTCTGACATTGAAAATGATCTGACGATCGGCGTTCACGGACCGGGTATCGTATATGCGCTGCTCGTCGGGTAAGCGTATAGCGAGAGAAGAATGACACTGCGAAACGGCGGTTAAACGCCGCTTAATGGTTAAATCAGCGTTAACGCTTGGGAGGTGACAGGTTATGCCGTCATTAGATGTAGAGAAGCTGTCGAAGCGAAATCATTACGAGGAAATTACCGAGCAGGTGAAGCGTCTTATTATCGAAGGCAAGCTGAAGGTGGGCGATAAGCTTCCTTCCACCAAGCAAATGTCCGAGCAATTCGGCGTCGGACGTTCGACAACCCGCGAGGCGCTCAGCGCGCTGAAA
Organism: Paenibacillus sp. LPE1-1-1.1; assembly: GCF_040676435.1. NCBI lineage: Bacteria > Bacillati > Bacillota > Bacilli > Caryophanales > Paenibacillaceae > Paenibacillus > Paenibacillus sp. LPE1-1-1.1. The sequence goes on along the minus strand of NZ_JBEGHY010000023.1, from coordinate 1,171,092 downwards.
GCGATGGGGCTGATTGAAATTCGCCAAGGAGGCGGCTGCCGTGTCATTCGCAGCGTTCCGGCGGATATGGAGCTGCCGGAGCTGGAGTCGCTTCGCATGAACCGTAAGACGGTGCTGGAGCTGTTAGAGGCACGTGAATCGCTTGAAGTATCGAACGCGGCTATAGCAGCGGTGAAGCATACGGAGACGGATCTTCATCAGCTTCAGGTACTCATCGAGGAAATGAAACGTACCGCGGGCGATGAGGCGGAGGGTGAACGGCTGGATCTTCAATTCCATCTGACGCTTGCAAGAGCTACGCATAATTCGATCATGGTCCGTTTATTCGAGTCGATCATGAATCATATCGAAACGGCGATCCATGATATTCGGCGGGTGGAGCTGTACGCAAGCGCGGCTGTCGCGGAGCGCCTTTTTATGGAGCATTCGGCGATTTTCGAGGCGATCGTACAGCGGGATTCCGAGCTCGCAGCCGAACGGATGAAGCAGCATCTGCAGCATATTGAGCGCATTGTCTTAAAGCACTTGGGCGAGAGCTGAGTAAGCGGCTATTGGTTGATAAAATAATAGAAGGCTGGCTCAGCAGGCTAAATGCCCGGTGATGTCAGCCTTTTTATGTTCGTATTACCTCTATGTTTATTGCTGTGCCTTGATTAAATCCTCAATCAATACGCCATTGATCCTCAATCCGGCGATATTGCAGTCACGGATATCCAGGTTGGATAAATTGCAATTTATAAACTGCGCGCCGCTCAAATCGGATTGCCGGAAAACGACCGGTTTGTATTCCCCATCAGGATGAACGTTTCCATCCTTCGCACTCGGAAGCACAACATTACGAAATTCTGTTCCGAATAAATGAATATGATCAAACAAGGCATGGCTCAGATTCGCATTTTTAAGTTCAAGGCCGGTTATATTTGCATTCGAAATGTTGAAATGGGACATATTTACATCATCCAAAGTCATGCTGCTCATGTTGGCGTTATGTATTTGCGTTTTGGCTAAATTTACATCGTCAAAAACCGAACCTTCCGCGTTCACTTTATGAAATTTGGAGCCGGAGATATCAGCCATTTCTAATTCTAAACGTTTACCGTTCGATTCCATCCTTAGCAAACTCCTCTGCCGATATATTGTAATCAGAAACGCCGTTTATTTCATTATTCTACCAAAAAACAACAGCTGAAGCTTGCTAAAAAAAGTAAGCCCGAAGGCTGCATTCATTATGAAAATGAGTGCAGCATTCGGGCTTTCGATGCTTGTTTTTATTTTATAGTGGCTAAATACTTTTTAATAAATGCTTTTGCTTTATCGGGATTTTTGCTGTCAAGACGGATGCCGATAATCATGCTCTCTTTATACAGCGGCACTTGATCAACGAGCGAGCTGTTGCTGAGATCAATACCGTAAACATGCTCCTCGGTATCTTCATCGGTTTTCAGCTTTTTCGCGACTCCGTCCTTCATAAGCGGTTTAAGCTCGCCGCTGACATCATCATCAAGATTCATAAGGACGCCTTGCTTGCCTACCCATTCGAAAATACCCTTATCCATGATATAAACATCCGGATGCTCGGTCGCTAAGACGAGTACGGCCTTTTGCATATAGGCATATTGTGCCTGCTCATCTGAAGGAACCATGGTAACGCTTGCTACGAATCTCTTCCATTCGGGAAACGCTGTCAAAAGCGCGGTCTCAATCGGCTCTTCTTTCGGCGCATCCTCCTTCAGCATGTAATTGCCCATAAAGGATACATTCAAATCGACAGGCGGCAGATTGGCGAGCCGTTCCTGTTCCTCGCGATAGTTCATAAAGCTGATAACCCCGTAAATAATAAGTGCGACTGCTGCGATTGCTCCGAGCGTGTGGAATCTGTAATAGCGCCAAAAATGATCCATTTTCTGGGCTTGTCCAGCCATTTTCTTGTATTTGCCGTATTCCTGCTCATTGAAAGCATCGGTCAGCTTGCGATCCTCATACTCCAAAATAAGCCGGTACGCCTGCGTAATCTTTGCAAAAGAATCCTCCGAGCCTTCTGCGTTGTCCTTCTGCTGCTGCGTCCTGGAGCGGGCTTGGCGCATAAGCGTCGTATAACGCTTCTCCACTTCCTCTTTGGCCGCAAGCTCTGGCAGCCCCATTGTTGCATAGGCTTGTTTTAACTCGTCCACTCGTGTCACCTCAATTAGAAAATAGCACCTATATGATTCCTATCTATTAGTATACGGAATTCCGCGGGTAACGCAAATTTTGACGCATTCTAGCGTTCATTTGTCGTATCCGGTTACTCGCTGCCATTTGCGTCGATAAACGAGCGGCGTGTGCCCGCCAGCAGTCTTCGATTTGCAGCGGGTCTGAAATTTGAACAAAATAGCCGAATTATTGGCTTCCCATCCTCGCTTTATTTGCTATTCTAACAATAGGACAATAATCGTATAGGATGGTGCATTCATGACTGTTTCGTTTACATTCGATTTCGGAATCGGCAGCGCGCCGGCTTCCCCGCATATACAAGTGCTGCCCAGCTCGGTATACAGCGAGGTGCCCGGCTACGGCTTTGAGACAAATGAGCAGGTAACTTCGCGTAACCGCGATGAGCAGGACCGCCTGCGGGGCGCATTCTGCATCCCTTTGGAAGCGGTGTTTAGGGTTGACCTCCCTAACGGCCTGTATACGGTAACAGCCACGATCGGCGATGCGATCGCTCCGACTTCTACTACTTTAAAATACGGCGTTGGGCGCATTGTGCTTAATAAGGCGGTAACCTCGGCGGGACAATATGCGGTACACAGCTTTACCGTTAAAGTGACAGACGGCTGTCTCCGGCTTGCGTTCTCCGGCATCGCGCCGCGGATCAATGCGCTGCAAATTGACGAAGCGAAGCAAGCAACGACCATTTATTTGGCGGGCGATTCGACCGTGACCGATCAGGATACGTTTCCTTATGCGGGTTGGGGACAGATGCTGCCGTTGTATTTTAAGACGGATGTCGCGATTGACAATCATGCGAAGTCAGGCAGAAGCTCAAGAAGCTTTATTAATGAAGGCCGGCTTGCCGCTATCCTGGAACAAATCAAACCAGGTGATTATTTGTGGATTCAATTCGGACATAACGACGAGAAGCCGGACGAGGAGCGGGCAACGGAGCCGTTTGGCAGCTACAAGGAAATGCTTGCCGTTTATGTGGAAGAAGCGCGTGCGCGCGACGCAAAGCCTGTACTGATCACGCCGATGCATCGCCGCAAGTTTGACGGACAGGGACGGATTATCGATACGCATGGCGATTATTTGCTCGGCATGAAGGAACTTGCGGAAGAGCAGGACGTTCCGCTCATCGATTTGGCGGCCAAAAGCAAAGCTTTGTACGAGCAGCTGGGAGACGAGCCCTCGAAAGCATTATTCATGTGGGCCTATCCGGGCGAATTTATTCATTTTCCAAACGGCGCACAGGATGATACGCATTTCCAAGAGCTCGGCGGCATCCGAATTGCCGGATTGGTTGCGGAAGGCGTGCGGGAGCTCGGCTTGTCTCCGCTTCAGCTGTATTTAAGATAAGGTGTGCAGAATAAGAGACCGATCCGTGTTTTCCGGATGGGTCTCTTTTTTGTGTTTCGCATCCGTGAGGGATGATTTAATAGGTTACCATATCCTGCATGTCATAAGGGTAATCCATTTGTTTTTTTATGTTCTGCAAGTCTTGCTCACTGAGGAACAAGCGGATGACGTAAAGAGCCAAATCGATAGAGGTGGCTACGCCGCCGCCGGTAATCACGCTGCCGTCCCTTACAATGCGGGCATGGACTACCTCCTGGCAATAAGGCGCCAATAAATCATAAGCATAAGGATGCGTAGTCGCTTTTCTATTTTCCAAAAATCCGGCTGCACCTAATAGAAGGGACCCCGTACAAACGGAGATGAGATAATGCGCATCCTTTGCTTCCTTGATCCAAGCGATAAAGGATTCATCATAGCGGAGCGCCCTCGTCCCAAACCCGCCCGGGATGAACACCATATCGTAGTCAGCTAACGCAGGTTTGATTTTATTAATTTTTATCGTCATGCCAAGCTCATCGGTAACCTCATCTTGAAGCGCACAAATATCCCAAGTGAAGGCTTTCGTTTCTTCGAAATATTTTAAGCGTGTTATCCCGTCATAAAAGCCGACAAAATCCAAAAAAGTAACGCCGTCGAATAAAATAAAAGCTATTTTCATTACCGCAGCACCGACCTTTCTTTCTGTAATAATATTACATCTATACCTTCTGGTATAGCAGAATCATTAAAATAACCGTCAACAGGCTCGATTCGGTTCGGAATTTGAATTACAATAGCAAGGAGTATATTGCAGGCGAAAAGAGGAAGCAGCGATGTTTGATCCAACCGTATTCGAGAATTTGAAAGTAGCGTTTGAAAACCAGCTTTACGATTTGGACACGCTCGATCGGAAGATCGATATTATAAATCGAAAGGACCGTTTGGAGCTGGCTGTTATGTCGCGGGAATTTGCGCTTCAATTCAAGCTGGCTGAGCGTGCTACCGTATCGGCAGAGATTCAGCTTACCGCCTCGCTGAAGGATTTGGCGGCTGAAATTTTGGAGCTGAAGGGGGAGACGCCGTCCTGTTCGCTGCGTTTGCGTTTCTATATGGAAATGCATGACATAAACGAACAGTGCAAGCTGGTCGAGCAGATCATGCGGCGGATTTGGGAGCCCGATACGGTGCCTACGCAGACGATCAGTTACGTATACGGTACAGAAGCGCCTATTTATTCGAATGTAATCGAGCTAAGCTTTAACCGGCAAATTAACGAGGAACAAATGGACGACATTCCCGAGCTGATTACGCATATGCTGCAAACATTGACGCAGCTCAATGAGGCTGCGGGATAACGGGGGTAGGCAAACTTCCTATCCCTGTTTTTCCCAGTAAAATACTGTCTGTATCCATAAAGCCCAAGCTATGCTATAGTACTTGAGAATAACCAACTAAAGAAGAAATTCCGGGCTATGTCCATTATGGGAATAGCGGCCGGGAGAGGTTCGCGAACTCCCTCTATAAAAAACTATGCGAAACGATTGTCCCGTCGGGTGACATCGTCGTTTTTGCGTTCGGCGCGAACCGGTTCCAACCGTTTCGCGCCGTTTCTTTGGTTTTTTAACCATCGATGAAGGATGTCAGGCGAGCTCGATCTTCTCAAACCAGAGAGGGAGATGCAGCATGAAAAAGGAAAAGGCGGTTGTCGTGTTTAGCGGCGGCCAAGATAGCACCACTTGTTTGTTTTGGGCAATGGAACGGTTCTCGGAGGTAGAGGCCGTTACGTTTAATTACGGACAGCGGCATAAGCAGGAGCTGGATTGCGCGGCGGATATTGCCAAGGAGCTGAATATTAAGCATCACGTTCTCGATATGTCCCTGCTCAATCAATTGGCGCCTAATGCGCTGACAAGAGATGATATTGCGATTGAACATAAAGAAGGAGAGCTCCCGTCCACTTTTGTCGACGGACGAAATCTCTTATTTCTTACCTTTGCGGCCGTCCTTGCCAAGCAGCTTGGCGCGAAGCATATCGTGACGGGCGTATGCGAAACGGACTTCAGCGGTTACCCGGACTGCCGGGATGTATTCGTAAAATCACTGAATGTGACGCTTAATTTATCGATGGATTATCCCTTTGTTATCGATACGCCGCTGATGTGGCTGAATAAAGCAGAGACATGGGAGCTTGCGGATGAGCTGGGCGCGTTCGAATTTGTACGCTCGCGGACATTGACCTGCTACAACGGCATTGTTGCTGACGGCTGCGGGGAATGCCCGGCGTGCCTGCTTCGGAGAAAAGGACTGGATGAATATCTTGCCAAGCGCGCACAGGGAGTACAATCATAATGCTGCAGCAGGTCTATCCCGTTGCCCAGCACCCGTATTGCTATGAGCTGAACAAGGATTTTCATTTTGCCGCGGCCCATTTCGTGCCGGCCGAGGAAGCGGGCAAATGCCAGCAGCTCCATGGACATACGTATTACGCGAATGTAACGATCGTGGGCGATGAGCTTGATGCGGCAGGGTTTTTAGTCAACTTTGCGATTATTAAGCGTCTTATTCACGACCGGTTCGACCATTCGCTGCTCAATGACGACAAGGAAAGCTTCAGCGACGAGCAGTCCAATCGTTTTCCGACGACGGAAGTGGTCGCGCGCACGATTGCCGAAATCGTACAGAAGCATTTGGACGGCACGGTGAACCAGCCGCAATGCATTCAGGTTTATCTGCGTGAAACGCCGACGAGCTACTGCATCTACCGTCCGAAGAGAAAGGCGGATTATGATGCAGGCTAACAAGCGGATTCCGGTTCTGGAAGTGTTCGGGCCAACCGTTCAAGGGGAAGGCATGGTCATTGGCCGCAAAACGATGTTCGTCCGCACGGCAGGCTGCGACTACAGCTGCTCTTGGTGCGATTCGGCATTTACGTGGGATGGCAGCGCCAAAGCAGATATTCGGATGCTGACGGCAAATGAAATTATAGAGCAATTGAAGGCAGCCGGAGGAGACGTTTTTGATCATGTGACGATATCCGGCGGGAACCCTGCGCTGCTGCCGCAGCTGAACGCATTGATTGATCTGCTTCACGAGCAGGGGATTAGCGTTGCACTGGAGACGCAGGGCAGCCGATGGCAGGACTGGTTTTGGTCGATCGACGAGCTGACCTTGTCGCCAAAGCCGCCAAGCTCGGGGATGCAAACGGATTGGGCGGTGCTTGATGACATTGTATCCAAGCTAACGGCGGGAAACACTAGCTTTTCTTTGAAAACAGTCGTATTTGACGAAGCGGATCTCGAATACGCAACCTCTGTCCATCAGCGTTATCCGCTGGTCCCTATTTATTTGCAAGCAGGGAACGGCCAGCTGCAGGAAACAGATCCTGCCTTGATGCTTCCCTATTTGCTGGAGCGTTATGAATGGCTGATTGGACAGGTGATGGGGAACACGGAGCTGAAGCGGGTCCATGTGCTCCCGCAGCTTCATACCTGGGTATGGGGCAATAAGAAGGGCGTTTAAACCAAAAAAAACAGGAAGGGCGGCAGGGATTATGGAAGGAAGAAGCAAGGAGGAGCTAAACGGCGTCACGCTGCTTGGCAACCAAGGTACGCAATACGCATTTAATTATACCCCGGACATTCTGGAGGCGTTTGATAACAAACATCCGAACCGGGATTATTTCGTTAAGTTTAATTGCCCGGAATTTACGAGCCTATGCCCGATGACGGGTCAGCCGGATTTTGCCACCATCTACATCTCTTATATTCCGGACCACAAAATGGTAGAGAGCAAGTCGTTGAAGCTGTACTTGTTCAGCTTCCGCAATCACGGCGATTTTCACGAGGATTGCATGAACATTATTATGAATGATTTAATTGCCCTAATGAATCCAAGGTATATCGAAGTATGGGGCAAATTCACGCCTCGCGGCGGCATCTCCATTGACCCGTATTGCAACTGGGGCAAACCGGGCACCAAATATGAACAAATGGCGGAGCATCGCCTCATGAATCACGACTTGTACCCGGAAAAAGTGGATAATCGCTAACGTTTCCCTTGTATACGTTTGAAATCGCAAGGATACAGCTGCAATCTAGCCTATACTCTTCGGAGTAAGGCTTTTTTTTTGCCAGCCTAAGGTCCAGTACCCTATCCTTCCCGAAGTCCATTTCATTTCGATAGAAATCACCTATACTTATTTTTATTAATGAAAAAGAGACGGTGGGAATAGGAGCGGACATTCGATGATTCGAAATGCGTTATGTATGTCAGTATTGCTTATTACGATTGCTGCGGCGTTGACGAGCTATGGCGTGGTGCCTGAACGTGTCCATGCCGCGGAGGACTCCGAGCAGGCGAAATATGTAATAGCCGTAAGCTTCATGGAGTCTTCGATGGCGATGGAGAAGCTGCCTAATGCGGAGACCATAATGCGGCTTCGCTTATAAACATAGAACGCCGCTTCCTAGTGGGAAGCGGCGTTTGTTATGATTCTAGACATTACGGCAAGCGTGTGCCCGTATGACTGCTCCGGTAAGCAAAATGATTCGTAGGCCCGTGTCCGCCGCCGAAGCCGAGCTGGTGCTCGATGGCTGCTTGAATGAAGGCTTTGGCGGTTCGAATCGCCTCGGGTACCGTTTTTCCTTGCGCGATTTCGGCAGTAACCGCCGCTGAGAAGGTACAACCGGTCCCATGCGTGTGCCTTGTGTCGATGCGCTTGCTTTCTAAAAAAACAAAAGATTTGCCGTCATACATAAGATCGACGAGACGCTCGCTAGCGGAGCTGTGGCCGCCCTTTATGACAACATACCGGGAGCCCATTTGAAACAAAATCTTGGCGGCTTCCTCACGGTCGCTTAGTGTTCTTATCGGCATTTTGGCGAGCAGCTCTGCTTCCGGAATGTTAGGCGTAGTCACAAGCGCGAGCGGCAGCAAATGCTTAATCAGCGTTCGAACGGCCTCCTGCTGAAGCAGCGGGGAGCCGCCTTTAGCTACCATAACAGGATCGATGATCAAGTTTTGCCATCCGTAATGCTTGATTTTTGCGGCCACGATCTCGATGATCTCACTACTGAACAGCATGCCTGTCTTTAGGGCTGAGGGCGTCAGGTCTTCGCCAATGGAATCAAGCTGCTTTCGAATGGCTGCGGCCTCCATCGGATAAACGCCCTGAACGCCAAGCGTATTCTGGGCAGTAACGGCGGTAATGACGGACATCCCATAGGCGCCAAGCTCCTGAAAGGTTTTTAGATCGGCTTGAATGCCTGCGCCGCCGCCGCTATCCGAGCCTGCAATCGTTAGCGCTTTATATCGTTTCATCGACTAATCTCCTCCATTATAAATTTGAAAAGGCATCCTCGGCCTTTAGGTCAGGCGGCAGCAGCTCATTCGAAGTTAACCAATCCTTAACTTGGGCCCACGAAGCGGGATCCTGATATCCGAACGCTTGCTCTCCCGCATCCATAAGGGGCAGGAGGATCTCCAAGCTCTTCTTTTCGATTTCCTTATCGAGGGGAGAGGTTTGGTCTTCATGCTCGAACAAGATGGCCAGCGCCTGCTCTGCCTGCTCCGAAACGTATTGCTGTCCTTTGGTTATAGCGTTAATAAATTTCTTGAACAGCGCTTGCTTCTCGCTAAGCCCTTGATCGCTGGCAACGAGCACAAGCTCATAATAATCAGGCACGCCAAAATCTGCAGGATTGATTGCCGTCATGACATGTCCTTCCTTGGCTAACAGCAATTGCTCATGATTGATGAATCCGCCTATGATGGCATCCACATTATTGGTGGCAACAGCGGGAATAAAGTCAAAGCCTACATCGATCATGTCGACATTTTGAGAATCTCCGCCATCCTGCTTGATCATTGTGCGCATCATGGCTTCGTATAGCGGAATGGAGGAATAACCGACTTTTTTGCCGACCAGATCCTTCGGCGATTTGATATTTCCGCCTTCCGGCACCATGAGATGATTGAGCGGATGCCGAACGATCGCTGCAATCGACTTCACGGGAATATTCTCGCCGCGAGCCATCAGCACCTGCGGCTGGTAACTGAGGGCCAGATCGACTTTACCGGCCGCTACGAGCTTCAATGCGTCGTTTGTATCGGCAGGCATCTGAATATCCACCTCAAGTCCTTGCTGCTCGAAATAACCGTTCTTCTGTGCGGCATATAGGAAGGAATGAACGGCATTCGGGTACCAGTCGAGCATAATGCTGATCTTCTCGAGCTTCGTCTCGGCAGCGGGGGCGGGAGACGCAGAGGTTTCCTTATTGTTTGTGGCAGCATCGCCGCCGCAGCCGCTGATGAACAGCAGTGCCGCCAATAGCAGCGGAGCCGCCGCTTTCAATTTTGTTATTGCGATCATTTCTTTTTTCCTCTTTTCTTTAATATCGTTTTTTCCAAAAGCACGATGGCAGCGAATAAGACGATGCCGATCAGGGATAACAGGGAGACGGCTGCAAACATCGAATCAGCATTCAAGCTGCTCGACATTCTGCGGCTGTAATAGCCAAGTCCTTCATTGCCTCCAAGCCACTCGCCAATTGTGGCGCCAACGACGCAATACACGATGGCCAGCTTCAGTCCCGAGAAAAAGGAGGGCAGCGCGATCGGGATTTGTATTTTGCGGAAAATGTCCCAGCGCGTCGCGCCCATCGTCAGCAGCAGCTCCCGGTATTCGCGGTCTCCCTTCCGAAGCCCGTCATACGTGCTGACAACGATCGGGAAGAAGGCCGTTAAGAATACGACGGCGACCTTGCTCCAAATCGTGTAGCCGAACCACATGATGAAGATCGGTGACAGGGCGATGAGCGGGATCGTCTGGCTGATGACAATGAACGGATACAGCGCCTTCTCCAGCGTCCGGGAGGCTTGCATGCCTGCGGCGAGGGCGACGCCGATCAAGACGGATAAGAGAAAGCCTAACGCGACTTCGCGCAGCGTAGCGAGCATATGCCGGCCGAGCAGAAGCTGGCTGTCACCGATAAAAGCCCCGCCGATCGAGGTCGGAGCAGGAAGAATGAAGGCAGGAACCCAGCCTATGCGTACAACCCACTCCCATGCCAGCAGCAGGCAGGCGAGCAGCAGGATAAAGAGGCCGTAATCGTTCAGCCATTTTTTAAAAAGTGGTTTGCGCATGCAGCCTTCGCTCCAAATCTTGTCGCAGCATTACAAATTCCGGTTCGTAATTTTGCTCATAATGTCTTGGCCTAGGCAGCTTGACGATGATCTCCTGAACGCCCTGCGGTTCATTCCCGGAAAGTAAATAAATGCGGTCACTGAGCAAAATAGCCTCCTCGAGATCATGCGTAATGAAGAGGACTGTTTTGTGCAGGCTGCCCCAAAGCTCTAGCAGCCACTTATGCATGCCGCGTTTGGTCATGGCATCCAGTGCTCCGAAAGGCTCATCGAGCAGGAGCAGCTCTTGGCCGGTCACGAGGGTCCGCAAGAAAGCAACTCTCTGCCGCATGCCTCCGGACAGCTCATCGGGATAAGCATGTTCATAGCCTGCGAGACCGAAATGCTCAAGCAGCTCCGTGATGCGGGAGATGCCGGTCAGCTGCTTCCCCCGCGCCAGCTCAAGCGGAAGCAAGCAATTCTCGAGCACTGTTCTCCAGGGAAGCAGCAAATCCTGCTGCGGCATATAGGCGATCTTGCCCAGCCGATCCGGCGCAGGCTTGCCGCGCAGCCTGATTTCGCCTTGAATAGGCTGCAGCAATCCGGCAATCAGCTTGAAAAGGGTGCTTTTGCCAGAGCCGCTTGCGCCGATGATCGATACGAATTCCCCTGCGTATGCTTCTAAGGATAAATGGGATAAGATCGGTTTCTCTGAGGTGGAAGCAAACGAGTAGCCTAACTGATGAAGCGATAATAACGCGGTAATACGCATCCCCCCGTAAACAAATAAAGACCCACCCATTTCCGAAGGAAAATGAGCGGGTCTAACGTTCAACAAGGCTTGCGCGCATGAATGAATGCTTCTGCTCCACTTCCCTCCGCTGGAATGATCCAGATCAGGTTCCAAGGGTCCGGAGCATGTGCTCCATCTCAGCCGTAAGACTCCCCTAGTGAATTAATTAGGTCGATATTCAATTTGTATTTTTTCTACTATAGCATACACTGGAGAGATGTAAACCATAATTATCCGAAAAGGCGTTGAACAAAATGAAAAATTTACTCGTTACAGGCTATCGCGCCCATGAGCTTAATATTTTCAGCCAAAAGCATGAGGGCATCGTTTATATCAAAAAAGCGCTGATGGGCAAGCTGGTTCCCCTTATTGAAGACGGCTTGGAATGGGTCATTACGCCCGGCCAATACGGTGTTGATCTATGGGCTTGCGAGGTAGTGATCTCGCTCAAAGAAATTTATCCTCACTTGAGGCTGTCCATCATCTCGGCTTACAGCAACCCGGAAGAAAAGTGGAAGGACGATAAAAAGGAATTTTACCAGCAGGTTTTAAAAGGGGTCGATTATTACGCGTCGGTCAGCAACCAGCCGTATAACGGCATATGGCAGTTTACAGCGCGGGACGAGCTGCTGTTCCGCAAAACGGACGGCATTCTGCTCGTCTACGATGAGGATGCAGGCGAAGGCAGCCCGAAGTTTTTCAAAGAAAAAGCATTAAAGAAGCAGCAGGCGGAGGGCTATGCCTATATCAGCATCAGCTCCGAGGATATTCAAAGCATCGCGGACGATGACCATTTGTATTCGGAATACTGAATATATTCATTGACACTTGTGTTTTTTTGTTGGTATACTATGGAAATTACTTATTCCCGATTAAATTCATCGGAATTATAAAAAACACGGAGGTTATGTTCATGGGAAAAACACAAGCTTCATATGCGAAACTGCTGGGAGCGCTTCTTTTGTCCTTTTCTATTCTTTTTGCGCAGTCCACGGCCTTTGCGGCATCTCCAGCTGCAGCTGTACCAGCTTCTTCAGCTTCACAGGAAGACGGCGCGGCGCAGTATAAACAGTTTTTGAAGGAGAAATTCGATGTCAGCTTCTCCGGCACAGTGACGAAAGGCGAGTTTATTGAAGCCGTCGCAGCTATTCTTGGCTACGAGCCCTCGGGCAAAGCGGTAACCTTTTCCGACGTGCAGCCTGGCAGCGAGCTGTACGCATCGGCTGCGGCATTGTATGAAAACGGAATTTTATCCGGACCTTCCATTCAAGGCGAGCAAGTGCTCACCAATGCCGTTGCTGTTGCGATTGCGGTAAGGGCGGCCGACCTGAAGGAGCTTGCGTATACATACCCCGCCGCTAAGGTGAATAAAGCATTGGCGAAGCTGAATGTAAAAAACAGCGCGCTCGGCACGAAAGGCGCGCAAGAGGTTGCAGCCGCGGTGGATGCAGGCCTGTTGACGGCTGACCTTTATTCCGGCTTTAAGCCGAAAAATGCAGCCAGCTCACAATTGATCCATACGCTGCTCGGCAAAGTGTTAATTACGAAAGGCCTGTACAAAAAGTATCTCGGCTATGTGAACGACAGCGATATTTTTGCGAAGCTGAACACGGCATACGAGACTTCCGATATCATTAACGCTCCTAAGCTGCAAACGATTGTCAACACCGCGCTAAAACAGGATTTAATTACGGGTTACAATATCAAAGACTCCCGTTTCGATGCTAATTTCATTGATTCCCTGTCCCTTATCTACGGGCATTCCGACTTTAAGCATGCGGTTCAGCTGATCGGCCTGCTGCGCAGCGAAGGCTTGAACGCCAAGGTACAGTTCGAACCGAAGACTTCCGCTTTTATCTTTTTAGCCGAATGGGGCACGCCGGGACCTAATGTCGTGCAAATTGAAAACGGCAATTACATTAATTACGATAAAGAATATGACCTTGCATTCGAATTTGCGAATGCGGCTGACAAAGAAGCTTTCCAAAACGTGATTTTGACGTATGCGAAGAAAAATGAAGAGGGCCAAGCGGGCCTGATTGCCGCATCCTGGTGGCAGCCGCTTTACTATTCGCAAACCGAGCTAAAGGATTATGAAATCATTACGAACAATTTTATTACGGATCCAGACAGTCCTTATACCGTTAATCCTTTCTCGCTGAATGAGGATTCCGCCAAGGTAGTGGCAGGATTTAAAGCGATTGATCCAAATGTGGCGGTTACGCCGAAGCAATTCTGGGTCGATAAGCCATTCTACAGGTATTTGAATGGTGAAGCGGCTTAACGGCATTCATTCTTAAACGAATATTGAAGCAGCCCCGGCCGTGATTGATGGCCGGGGCTGCTTTATGTTATCGTTCAAGGAAAAGGAGGCCGCTTTGATGACAAATATTGCGAAGGCGCTCGAAGCTCTGTTTAGGGAGCATGCCGATCCGGAAAAAGCATTGCCGATGGAAGCATACATGCGCGGCCAGTTTGTATTTCTTGGGATTAAAACGCCGGAGAGAACAGCGCTGCTGCGGGCATTTTGGAAACAGCATGATAAGCCGAAGGGAGAAGAACTGCTTGAAACGGCGGAGTATTTATGGCAGCTGCCCGAACGCGAGTTTCATTACATTGCGATGGGGTTGCTGGAGAATACGGCAAGGAGGCCTTGCCCACGCATATCGATCGGCTGGAGCGCTGGATAACGACCCATTCCTGGTGGGATACGGTCGATTTTTTGGCTTCTCATTTAGTTGGCTATCAGCTCTCGAAATACCCGGAATTAATCGATGCCTACACGGAGCGATGGATAGTATCGGAAAATATGTGGCTGCGCCGGACCGCGTTATTGTTTCAACTGCGCTATAAGCATCACACCGATACGGAGCGTTTATTCGGCTATATACGCATTACGAAGGATGAAAGCGAATTTTTTATACGCAAGGCGATCGGCTGGGCGCTTCGGGAATATGCAAAAACCGATGCAGCCAGCGTGCATCGGTTTGTTAAAGAAACGCCGCTCTCGCCGCTCAGCAAGAAGGAGGCTTTGAAGCATTTATCGGGTTCATAACCGTGTATGCCGACCTAGTTGCTGCTGCTTCGCTGATGCGTAATACAACCAAGAGGCCGCAATGGCGAATACGGCAATCAAACCCATGCCCCAAAAAATGTTGGAGAATGCTTGGCTTAGCGGCAGCTCGCTTTGCGCGGATAGGATGATCCCGCTGATCGCGACGCTAAAAGCACCGCTAATGAATTGGGACAGCTGGAACAAGCCCATGCCTGCTCCTACATGCTCACCGGGCAAGATTCTCGACAGCTCGTTAGATACGCCTGAGTTTAAAGCAGAGAAGCCTACGCTCATCAAAATATAAATGACCATCACAACATAGACGGAGCGATCTGCGAAAAGAGCAAAGAAAACGGCCGCGAGGAGCAAAGGCCAAGGCGCGACGCGAAGCAGCAGGCTGTTTCCGTACCGGTCGATTATTTTTCCGATGCGGCCCGAGGCCAGCATCGCTACGAGCGCTCCGGGGAAAATAATGAGACCGGCTTGGCCCGGCGTGAGCTCGAATAAGTGAATGAGCACCTGCGGCAGCAAGAAAAGCGTTGCAAAATTATTGATATACGAAATAATGCCGAGCGAAATCAGACGGATATATCGTTTGTTGCGGAATAACGAAGGCTGGACGAACGGATTCGCAGCGCGGTTGATTCGTATCCAAAACAAGACCAGCGCGGTAACGCCGCCGATAAGCGCGACCCAAAAATGGTTGGTTATATACAGCAGTACGCCTGTTGAACCGATACCGACAAGGGCAGCGCCAATGACATCGAAGGAGCCCTTGTTCGAAGCCTCATTCGGCAGGAGACGGTAGAATACCGGGATCAGCAGCAGTGAAATGCCGGTTACGATGAACAGGTCATTCCAGCCTAAGTACTGGGTAATGGCGCCGCCGATTACAGGGCCGAGCCCTAGTCCAAGCGAAGCGGCCGAAGTAATGAGCGCCATCGCTTTCCCGCGTCTGGCGAGCGGAATGAAACGGGTAATGAGCACGATGGTTAAGCTAAGCACCGACCCGGCTCCCGAGGCTTGAAACAGCCGGGCTACTAGAAGCAGCGTATAATGATGGCTAAAAAAACCGAGCACGGACGCTCCGCCCATCGCGATTAATCCAACGGTCAGCAAAAGGCGGATAGGCACAAAATCGGACAGCCGGCTAAACGTGATGGATGAAATGGCAAAGACGATCGAATACCCCGTTATGATCCAAGAGGCGGCAGTCGGTGAAAGCGTAAATTCGGCCGTTACCTGAGGCAGCGCCAAATTGAACATCATGGTATTCATAATGACGATAATGATCGTCAGTCCTAGAAGGGGAATGACAAGGGCGTCCCGAAAAGCGGGGCGTTCCTCGGATATTAAAGGCGGGACGTTAACTGCGGCAGTGTTTCTCATACAACCTCCAAGGCGAGTATTTGTGTCTCTCTATATTTTCATTGTACGATAATTATCGTACAATGAAAATATAGCATGGGCTATGTTATAATGCAATAAAGGAATGACGAGACAGACAGGAGTGAAGGCGTTTGAAAATTTTATTTCATCCGAACCGAGAGGATATTGAGCTGACTTCCGTATTGTATGCACTTAGCGATCCCATTCGTCTTCGTATCGTAACCACGATCGTGAGAAGCGGCGAGCAGCCCTGCGGTCACTTTGATATTCCGGTTGTAAAATCTACGATGACCCATCATGTCCGCACTCTGCGGGAGGCTGGCGTACTGAATGTACGCAAGCAAGGGACCCAGCATTTTTTGACGGTGCGCGCCGATGATTTGAATACCCGCTTTCCTGGACTGTTGGCAGCGATCATACGTCCCGAAGCCCTTATATAACATAATGTGATGTATTTTCTCGGCTGTTTGCGCTAAAATAAAGCAGTACTTCGGCAACGGGTGAAGCGACAATTTTAGGTACGCGAAAGGGTTCAAAGTTTTGTTTTGTAATCATGTTGTGAGTGTCAGTGAGGCTCCGTTCTTTTACCGCCGCAATCGGCGGTTATTTTGTATGCAGCAAGCATTGCATTCAATGTTTAGCACGAGCCGATTTCGATTTGCTATGATAAAAGGGGCTGGATAAATGGCAATGGCGTTCTCATTTCAGACTTTTCCCCGACTGGAGACCGAACGGTTTATTTTGAGAAAGTCAGAGGAACGGGATGTCGCTGATCTTTATGAGCTTTATTCGGATAGCGAGGTTGTGAAATATACGCCGCTGCTGCCGCTGTCCGATCAAGCGGAGGCTTGGCAAGAGATGAATTGGCATCTCGAAACGTTCGCTCTTCAGGTGGGCATACGGTGGTTAATTGAGGATAAGCTTACGGGCAAGGTCATCGGAACCTGCGGATTTCTTCATTACGAGAAAGAGTATGCCCGTACCGAGATAGGCTATGATTTGGCTCCCGGCTATTGGCGGAAAGGAATCATGAGCGAAGTATCGGCGCCGATCCTCGCTTTTGGTTTCGATTGCATGAAATTGCACTGCATCGAAGCAAAAGTAGATCCTGCTAACACGGCCTCCATCGGCTTGCTGGCTAAGCTGGGTTTTAGGCAGGACAGCGAATTGCGGGAATACGAGTTCGAGCAAGGGCAGGTTGTGGAGCTTCTGCAATTTTCCATGCTGCGCAAGGATTATAGGCGCTTGTAAATGCTGTAACGACTTTCGCAAATGAGCCATCCCGCGTATAATAGAGGGAAGCGGACTATGATTCGCAAAACGTTAAACCAAATTACCGGGAGGGTAAGAACCATGTCCATGAGCAAAGCAAAAAAAGCAAGACAGAAGCTGGCGCAGCAAGGGCGCATGGCGCCGGATGCGCTGCGAGGGAGCTGGCAGGGCGTCAATCCGTCGTTAAAACGCACCCCGACTTTACAAGAGAAACAAGCGAAGCTAAATAAAAAACACCGAAGGAATCACGCGAATTACAGCGATGGTTCCTTTTGCATTTATAAGATGAAAAAAAGCCGCTGCACAGCAATATGATTCTGCTGTGAGGCGGCTTTTTTTAGTAAAGATTACATTAAGAATGTACCGATCACAATCGATACCCCGATGATGATCGAACGAAGAAGCTGTGCGACGGCTAGGTTTCCTTGCTCGATCTGCTCACACACTTTAAAGCGCGGCGTAAGAAAATCGAATAATACATAAACGAGGCATAAAATGGCGATGCCTATAGCAGACCAAATCAACATGGATACCCATGAATCGGAGCTGTACGACACCATTGCAACAATGATACACAAGCCGAGCAGCTTGCTGCCCATGTAAATGCCCGCGGCTTGATTGCCTTTGTTGATTTCCGCGGCGTCATTGTAACGAGTCAGCTTACTGAATACAAATGCGCCTCCGCCTAAAATGACGAGCAGAAGAACAAGGCCGATTCCAACGTTGCCGGCATTTTGCAAAAATTCATTCATTTTTGTTCCTCCTTAAAGTTTTGTGAAGCAAAACTCGCTTCGAAAGCATACGCTTAAAGTTTTGTGAAGCAAAACTCGCTTCGAAAGCAGACGCTTAAAGTTTTGTGAAGCAAAACTCGCTTCGAAAGCATACGCTTAAAGTTTTGTGAAGCAAAACTCGCTTCGAAAGCATACGCCGTTATTCCACGATGGCGGCGGGGCAGTAATAGGCCATGTCTCCGGTTATCTTCGAGCCTACGCGTGGCAGCAGGCCCGCGAAAGCGCCGCCGATGACGTAGGCTCCGGTTAATAAGTACCCTTGGAGCGGGCCGGCCTCGGTATGCAACGCGACTTCCTGCATCGTCACGCGCTGCTGATAAATTTTTTGCTGCTCGCTGTAGTACTGCTTGATTTCCTCGGTTTCGTCCCCATCCTCTTGAATCCCCCATTCTTCGCTTTCCAGCGTTCCGTCCCCCGCAAAGAGAGTGGTTCCCTTGCCTTCGCGTCCCCAGTAGCTTTTGGCGACATAAGGAATTTGCTGCCGAACGAATACGGTGCCCTCGAAATAGGAGGGAAGAAGATATTTCTGAATGATCTGGAGCTCTGCCTCGTCAAAAAGCGGATGGCCAAGCAGGTCTGCGGATTGTTCGTTCCTCTCATATAACGCCCAAATGAGCGCCATGAAGCCTTTGCTTTGCGTGAGAATGCTTTGCGGCGGATTAATCAACCCCAGCCGCCCTTGCTCAACAAGCTCCATAAGTGCCTCACCGACAGGCAGGCCTGTTTCTTCCTCGGTATCATGAATCAAATATTCAAGCGGATATAGCCGGTATAAGATATCGATGCGCTCGCCGTTTCCATACAATCCGTCCCCCTCCGCGATCACGAGCTGGTCCAGAGGAACGAAGATAACGGAATAACCAAGCCCGGAAATGACATTCATGATATATTCCGTATTGCATTTGTCCTCGACATGCCAATCGTAGCAGGTGCAGGCGATCGATCCGGTTAAGCCTGCGCTTCGGTAATGATGAACCAGCCGCTGGAAAGCTTGCCCCAGCGCTTCGTCCATTCCCGCGGAAGCGGAACGAAACGCCGTGTGTCGGGTGACGACCGCATTTCCCAAAAAGGCCGTTTCCGGAATGCCGGTCGGCGTATCGGTATTATTTTCAATGCATTTCATGCCCTGCGCCGATAGGATCCAATCCTGCCTGGATACCCCGTGGCAAGGCGTCTCTATACGCGCTGCCCGAATAAGGGAGGGATGAATGCCTAATTGTGCCTTTAAAAACTCATCGGGCAAATGCCGCTGAACAAACCGCAGCGCTTTCCAGTAAATGCGGTCTACTTGCTCTGAGGCGGCTTGGAGCTCCTCGTATTCAGCCCGTGCATACCCTGTTACCGAAGGCAGGCAGTATTGCTTGCCATACATACGATGGTATGGAATTCGTTCGGCGAGATCGCCTTGAAACAATTCTTCATGAGTTAGTGTAAGCGGGATGACACGTTTCATAGAATCAGCCTCCGCTGCTGCTCTTTATGCCGGAGCTGCCGAAGCCCTTCGAGGAGCTGGATTTGTAGCTGGAAGATTTTTTATACGTTTTGCCGTTTGAAATATAGGTGCTGCCGCGGCTTGAGCCGTCATCATCGCAATAGCCGTCATTATCATTATCCACGCACACACGCGAGCTCGACGTATTGCAGCCGCTGAGCGCAACGGGAACGGTGAGCAGCAGAGCGAAGGCAAGCGCCTTCTGGCTTCTCGCTTTTAATTTGGAGCCGGCTGCCTTTGCCTGTTCATCGGACATCTAAAGGTTCACTCCTTTCAAAAAAACAACGATTTTGCTTCGGTCCATGTCGTAGACGGTATAGACCGTCTCATAGGTTTTCTGCTCGCTCACAATATAATGATCGAGCAAAAGCTGGGCAAACGCGAGAGGGCTGGCCGGTTGAAGGAGCGGCAAAGCGCAAGGATTAAAGCGGTAGCCGTTCCAAAGCAGGTATTCGACTTCCATATAAGGCGAGACGGTGACGTACTCATGCAAGGCATTCCGAATGGCTTGCCCGTAAACTGCGTCGTCGAATTCATTGTAAGGCTTGGCATAAATATGATGGCGTTTGCCGTCCTCGCACTCGTTCGCCGTATGCTCGAACAAGGCGTTGCGGAATACAGTCGCATTCACCAGCTTGCGCACAAAAATATCGTCACGAGTTACGGCAGCTTCCGTTATGGTCCGTACCACGCGTAGATCCGGTTCGGACCATTCCAGGTAAGTCAGCACGTTATTCACTAGAATTACTTCCTCTCTGATCTAATTTTGGCAATGGTCTCGTCATTGGAGATCACGAATAAGCGGGCATTGCTCGGGATCGATTCACCAAGCCTGCGGTTAATGCCCATGTCGGTGCGGTCCGCAATGAGCGTAGCTCCCTTTGTGAGCAGCGCTTGGAAAGCATCGCCATATGTCGCCCAGCCGGGGTCGACCGGAATCTCATAGACGTCCTCGCCGTATTTTCTGCTGAGCAGCTGCATGAAGATATCGACGTTGCCTTCCTTTAACGCGGATCGTACGGCCAACCTCGAAACGGCATCATGCGATAAAATAAAATCATTTACTTGTACGTGCCGGAAATTGAGAATATGCTTCTCCAGCACGATTTCCACCGTCGTATGGACCGCAGGAGCGGCCTGTTCAATGCTGGAAGCGATCAATAGCGATTTTCCGTCGATGAGCGAGGTATCCTCAATGCGGGGATCGGCAAAAATGATCGCCGAACGGGCGCTTTGAATGCCAGCTATCGCAAGCACCTCGGGCGATGTCGGATCGCCGCTTACAAAATGCACCCGAGGCTGGTCAAAGGGATGCTTATCGCTGTTATCAATGACAATGATGGCAATACCGGGATCCGAGTCGAGCAAATCCTCTACGGCCAGCTGCGCTTTTTTGCTCCAATTAATGACGATGATGTGATCACGGCCTTGATATTTCAATTTTCCACCTTCTCTTCTTCGTTGAAGTTCAGCTATGGAATCGATAATCTTTCCGATCAATAAGCTGAGCAAGCCAATGCCGAACACGTAGAGCAGCATAGCGAGTATTTTGCCGGGAATGCTCTTGGGGAAGAAATCGCCATAGCCGACTGTCGCCACCGTCGTCATGACCCACCAAAAAGCATTAAACCAGTGTCCGAAGGTATCCGGCTCCAGCAGAAATGCGAGGATAGAGCTGACAAATACAAGCAATAACGTAAGCAAGACGACAAAGTAATTGTTTAAACGAAGTAGCTTTACGGTAAGTTTCAAAAATAACTGCATGCCTGTCACCCTCATTCGATATATTGCTTTATACACAATACTATCTTTTCTAGCATTTTCCAATATCGCAATAAGATTAGGCGAGCGCCTTTTTCATAGAAAACAGCCAGCCAGCCATAAGGAGGACGGACAGCCATACGTTTTCGCGCATATAGTATTATACATGGAAATGAAGGGGGAGGCGGCGAAAATGTCCTTGATCTGGTTATGCTCGATTTGCGGTCTTATGGGTTCTATTCTTACGTTTGCTTTCGGCAGCTGGCAGGAATCTCTTACTTTATTGGTTGTGGCAATGGGAATTGATTATATTACGGGAGTCGCCGCCGCCATTAAAGAAGGAAAAGGATTAAACAGCGTCATCGGATCATGGGGACTGACACGCAAGGGATTGACGCTGCTCGTTATTTTACTCGCCCATCGAATAGATATATTGCTGGAAACCAATAATGTGACAATGGGCGCCGCCATTTATTTCTATTTGGCGAATGAGCTGATATCCATCACAGAAAATTACGGCAGGCTCGGCCTTCCGCTACCGGAGCAGCTGCGCAAGATCATCGAAGTGCTAAAGGATAAACGGTAACTTTTGGATAAAACTTATTTAGCTTGCATGAAATCGCGGCAAATCGCTATAATAAGAACAAATGTTCTTATCTGGAGGGGTAGCAATGGCCGCTAACGAGGAAACAACCCGCGGCAAAGTTAGAACGGCAGCAAGTCCGCCGATACAGACCGAAGAGGAGCTGGAGCTGGTCAAACGGTTTGTTCTGCTTGGAATTGTCATGCGTATTTTGGATCATGATATACGTGTGATCGGAACATCCGCAATAAAGCTCCCGCGGTTTTATGAATCCATGATGCGCGGCATGCAGGACAGGGTGCTGCTTGACCTCGCTGCGATCAAAAGGCAGTTTCGGGAAATGGGCATCAAGGTTTATGAAGAAAGACGCCAAGCGGACGGTCTGCACGCCGATTATGTCTGCAGAGGCTACCATCACCGTTTTTTTATGCTATGGGGCTTTGTCAAGGCGGAGTCTGAACGGGTATTAAAACAGTATTTGTCCAGCTAATTTTGAATTTGTTCATGGTTTTGTCAAAATAACGAAAAAACTTTTCCTCTTTCCGTAGTTTAAGGTTGAGAACTTCGGACAATCTTATGTAATATAAGAGGTAGACATTATGAACGCAAAGGGGAGCACATAGCAATGCACAAGTGGATTATGTTTACGTTATTTACAGCGGCGTCGTTGCTGGGCTTATATTTGCTCACATTCGCCCTGCCCGCTAAACCGGTTGACGAGTCTGCCTCGCTGCCAGAGGGCATGAGTTTGTTGAAAGTAGTTGCTTCTAACGATTTCGTATTCGATCAAGAAGAGTACAAAGTCAAGGTTGGAGACAAGGTTAGACTGAAGCTGTCGAATAAAAGCGGTATTCACGGGCTACATATTGACGAGCTTGAAGTAGCTTTGGATAACGATCATCCGGAAACGGATTTGGAATTTACGGAACCGGGCACTTACAAGATCTATTGCTCCATTCCATGCGGGCAAGGACACACAACGATGCATTCTACGCTTATCGTTGAAGCTGCCTAATACCCCGTTGATGAATGTGCTGTAAAAACGCGAAAGGAGCCGAAAGGCTCCTTTTTGTTGGTTTGAAGCTAACGCGCCGAGCGGGGATAACGTTCGTTTTCACGTCCGCGCGCAATGAGAACATCGGCGATAAAACCGAGCAAAGCCCATGTCAGGATGGTAAGTGCGTACATAAGCAGGACGCTTACCTCGTGTACGTCGACAAATAAATCAACGACCCACGCCGGGATGCTGAGCATGAAGAAAACGAAATTGTGAGGGTCATAACCGGTATAGTTGAACAAGCAAATGGCTAGTCCAATCAATGTAGCAATAATCGTAACCCGATAGCGCATAACGTACCGATCTCCTTCTTGTTAAAGATTGCCGTAATGCGACTGCATAGGTTATTATGTGACAAACGCTTGAAATTTATACAATGAAATCAGAGGAGGAACAACAAATGTTAACACATATTGTTTTCTTTAAATTAAAAGATGGCAGCAAAGAAAACGTCGCACGTACCGCACAGGTGCTTAGAGATATGGAAGGCAAAATCGAAGTGCTAAAGTCCATTGAAGTAGGCATTGATGTGCTGCATTCGGAGCGTTCTTACGATATTGCGCTCATTACGAAACTCGATTCTTTGGAAGCGCTGGAGGTTTACCAAGTGCATCCTGTTCATAAAAAGGTTATTGAGCATATGATGCAGGTCCGCGAAGCTTCCGTCAGCGTTGATTTTGAAAGCTGAGAGGCAGGTTAACGAATAATGAGCGACATGAGAGACGTTTATGAAATAATGACTTATTTGCTGGTTATTATTTTTAGCAGCATCATAATGGTGGCGTGGCTTAAACGCAAGTCGAAGAAGAAGAAACAAGGCTGAAAGCGGGCGACTGACCGATGTATTATGTGAATCGAGAACAAATAGCAGTACGGCTCCAATCGATTACCGAAATCGCATCCGCGCTGGACATGCTTGCCTCAAATTGGCAGGCCACATTGCTTGAGGGCTTGGCTCAGGAAAGAGCGCTGCATCTAGCCATCGAAACGGTGACGGATGTCGGAAGCTTCCTGATTGACGGGTTTATCTTGCGGGATGCGAGCAGCTATGAGGACATCATTGAAATTACGGGTGAAGCGGGCGCGTTTCCAGCGGACATGCAGGATACGCTGATCGCGCTCGTAAAGCTGCGTAAGCCGCTGGTACAGGACTATTATGTCTGGGAGAGAACGGAGCTGCATCCGCTTGCCCGTACGCTTCCAACGGTATTGCCTGCCTATAAGCAAGCGATCGAGGAATATCTGGAACGCGAGTTGTAACGGTTTGTACAGTATTCCAAGTAAAGCGAGCTGCAGCCGCAATTTAACGGCTGCAGCCGTTTTTTTTGCCATAGAAGAATTTATGCGTTATCACTATAAATGGTGGATAGATCACCGCGAAACGATGACATTTACCGAAGAGGACGGCAATAACCGGTTAGAATTGGTTCATTTACGAAAAAGTTAAAATACGTTACAATGACGCTATCAAGCCTGCGAAGGAGGTGAAGGGTTGAAGCTGATAAAAACATCAAGCGCTGCGGGGGTCAAAGCGGCAACGCAGGGAGATCATTCTACGCGCGAGCGAATTTTGATGCTGCTGAAGACGGGCGGCAGAATGTATGCCGGCGACTTGTCAAACGAATTGGGATTGACGGAAATGGCAATACGGCGCCATATGTATGCGTTGGAGAGCGAAGGCAGCATTTCGATCATTGCCGTTCGCCAAGCGATGGGCAGACCGCTCCATGCCTATGAACTGACGGCTGAAGCAGATGAGCTTTTTCCGAAAAATTATCATTTGCTTGCACTGGATTTGCTTGATGAGCTGGCGGATGACCCGGATACCGCAGAGCTTATTGACCGGATGTTCGAAGGGCGCAAGAAAAAGCTGCTGGAGCGCTATGAGCCGCGGATGGCGGGCAAGAGCTTGGAGCAGAAGGTTAGCGAGCTTGCCGCGATTCAAAACGCGGGAGGTTATATGGCGGAAACGGAAGCGAAGTCCGACGGCAGCTACATGCTGTACGAATATAACTGTCCGATTGCCCAGGTTGCCGGCAAATACCTTCAAGCTTGCAGCTGCGAGCTTTCCTTGTTTAAATCTCTGTTAGACGTCCCCGTTGTGCGAACGGAGTGTTTGGCCAAAGGCGGAGGCAAGTGCAGTTACCAAATCGGTTAACGAACGAGCGAGCGAGTAAAGCCTGTTAAGGCCGTTTTTGCAAATCCCAAAGGATTTGCGAAGACGGCTTTTTTTGTATTTGCTTCCGTATTTACTATTTTGCCCAAAAAACAAATGGATCCGGTCCGGTTATGATTTTTCATGAGGTTGTGTCATGACAAGCCCATGCTGATTATACTGTCATTACGCAAGTGGGCATTCGTCTAGGACTTTGAAACGTAAGGCCCTGCAATTGACGGAGGAGGAGGGATACGGGTATGGTCATGACGTGGATCGCAGGAATCGCCGCGGGAGCATTTGTCATTTTAGCGGCAGGCATTCTCGTGGCATTACGGTCAGCGCTAAGCAGGCTGGGCCAGGTACAAGCGGAGGCAGAAGCGATGCGGCAGGATTTGCATAAGCTGAGCCTAGAGATAAGCGGGCTTATACAACCGGCAGAGGAAACAATCCGAGAAGCCCATCGCCAGCTGCAAGCGGCAAGCAAGCTGTTCGAGGCAGCGGGTCAGGTTGGCGGGGCGATTGCGCATACGACATCGGTAGCCGAGCGCATCACGTCCGTACTATCGGAATCGGCCGAACAGCATGCGAAGCGGTATAGGACGAAGCGGCAGGTCGGCGAAGCGCTTGAATGGGCTGAGCTAGGAATGGCTGCGTGGCAGCTGTGGCAAACTAGCCGAAAGCCAGAAACAACCGCTGAGGATGAACATCATGGCCCCGTATTCGAATCGGAAACCTAGTCAGTTGTAAAAGGCGAATCGCGCGCTAAAATCGAAAGGAGCAAAAAAAATGTCAACACGTAAACAAACAAAAGGATTTTTCCTAGGCGCATTAGCCGGAGGTGTCGTTGGCTCGATTACGGCATTGTTATTGGCTCCAAAGCCAGGTAAGGAGCTGCGTCATGATATTTCGGTCGGCGCTCAGAAAGTAAGCGACACGACGGTAAAGGTGGCAGGCCAAGTGGGAGATACAACGGGCCGCATCGCCAAACAAATCGGTGATCAAGCCATTCAGATTGCCGATAAAACGAAGCAGGCGGCAAGCAATGTCGTGAGCAGTGTCAGGGCGCGCAGCAAAGGCACGGAAGAAACGGAAGCCTCAATAGAAACATTGCCGGCAGCCGGAAGCGACGAGGCCGTAAGCGCGATCGAAGCAGGAGAGACAGAAGCAGCCGTAGCCAAAGAAAATTAATCCATTTTTGGATAAAGGAATGAAATCGCCAAAAAAGTATGACGGGTAGCTAAATGACATGCTAAAAAACAAGGCAATCCGCGCGGAGCCAAAGCTTCAGCGGATTGCCTTGTTTAATATTAAGCTTTTATCCGAGAACATTGCTATGAACCCGATTTGGCGAAGAGCTCAGCAAAGTAGCCATCGGTTCCATTTGATAATCCTTTAAGGCCGGTGCTGCCGCGGTAATCGCTTCACCTGGGCCAACTACCGATATCTCATCGTTTAATTTTCCGATAAACGCACCGTCATGAATGACCGCACCCTCACCGATGATCGCCCGGTGAATGGTAACGTTTCTTCCGATTCTGGCACCTGGCATGATAATGCTCTCGTAAATCTCGCTTTCGGCGCCAATCGTTACGCCTGTGCAAATGACAGAACGCGTGACATCTGCCTCAACCGCGCATGCCGGATGAAGAATGGAATCCGTGACCGTAGCTTTCTGGCTCAAATAAGGTTTTTCCATGGCGTTATGTACACCGGCTTGTACCTTCCAGTCCTGGCTGCCCAGCTTCAGCTCACCGTCCAAAAGGTCCATGTTTGCTTCCCATAAGCTGTCGATCGTACCGACATCGCGCCAGTAGCCCTCATAAGGATAAGCGACCATATTGGCTTTGGAGGAAAGAATGGCAGGAATAACATCTTTGCCAAAATCATGGTTGGAATCGGGGTTTGCGGCATCCAGCAAAAGGTATTTTTTCAGCTCCGCCCAGCGGAACAAATAAATGCCCATTGAAGCTAAATTACTATTTGGCTCAACAGGCTTCTCATGGAACGAGCTGACCCGGAACTGCTCATCCGTTTTGAGGATGCCAAAACGGCTTGCTTCCCGCCAAGGGACTTGTTTGACCGCAATAGTTACGGCTGCGCTGCGGTTTTTATGGAATTCGAGCATCGGCTTATAGTCCATTTCGTAAATATGGTCGCCTGAGAGTATGAGCACATGCTCGGGATTATGCCGGTCAATATAATCCATGTTCTGGTAAATGGCATCTGCGGTACCTGCATATCCGTCCGCGCATTTGCGCGAGGAGGGCAGAATGGAAACACCGTTTGGCGTGTTTTTCGCCTCTTCTTCGCGTTTATCTGTCAATACATATTTATGGACGCTATCGGCACAGTACTGCGTGAGTACGCCAATGGTTTTAATATTTGAATTTGCACAGTTATTCAATGGGAAATCGATCATTCGATAGCGGTCACCGAAGGGGATGATGGGCTTGGCGGCATTACTCGTCAGCGGCGCTAACCGGCGTCCTTCTCCACCTGCTAATAACATGGCAATACATTCCGTAGGACTGTTCAATTCAATTTCCCCCTGTCTGGTAAGTGTGGTTAATTTTGCTGCGTTCTGTTATTGAATCATTAACCTTCAAAAACGAGTTTGAAACCGATAATTTAAAAAAGGTGGAGCGCGCGAGCTAATTTCTTCCCATAGGTTAGAATGGAGAAGATACAAACAGAAAAAAGGCCCATACCCTGTCAATATGACAAGATGTGGGCCTTTATGCATTTAAATGTTGCGGTATAGGATTCTGAAGTCAAGCGGTGCAAGCTCGATTTGAAGCTGTTCATCGATGGTAAGGACCTCATCGTTCGTAAGGGCATCATGCCAATCGTCAGTGTTCATAGGATGTTTGAGCGTAACCGTATCCTCCGTGTTGTTCATCCAAATGGTAAAATGCTGCTTGCCGTTTAACCGTTCGAAGAGCAGCGTACCGCTCTCGTTATCTGCATGCAGGAAGCGGAATCGTCCGTCACGCAGGACGGCATGCTCTTTGCGAAGGGAGATTAGAATCTGATAGAAGTCAAACAGCTCACGGTCCTGCTTACCGGTATCCCACTCCATGCATTTACGGCAGTCCGGATCATTGCCGCCGTCTATGCCAACCTCATCTCCGTAGTAAATGCAGGGAATGCCCATCGAGGTTAGCATGAATACAATGGCAAGCTTCAAACGATCCTTATTGCCGCCGAATCTTGTTCCCGCACGCGGGATGTCATGGCTGGATAGGAGATTAAATAAGGCCTCGTTCGTTTGCTGCGGATAGCGCATAAGCAGCCGGCTGATTTGGTCGGCGAAAGCCGAAGCAGCGCTGTCGGCGGAGTTGAAAAAATCGGTCACCTCATTGGTGAAAGGATAATTCATGGCGGAATCAAATTCATCCCCATGCAGCCAGTTTAGGGAGTTGCCCCATACTTCGCCGATAATAAATGCATCGGGTTTTTCGGTTTTGACAGCGGTCCGGAAATCGCGCCAGAAAGCGTGGTCGATTTCATTGGCGACATCGAGCCTCCAGCCGTCGATATCGGCTTCCTTCATCCAGTACACCGCGATGTCGAGCAAGTACTGCTTCACCTCGGGATGGGCAGTATTCAGCTTAGGCATATTGCCGTAAAAGCCGAAGGTCGCATAATTCGGGATGCCATCCTTCACTTCGACGGGGAAGCTGCTGAGATGGAACCAATCCTTGTACCGGGAGTTTTCTCCGTTTTGAATGACGTCCTGGAAGGGAGGGAATTGCTCGCTCGTATGATTAAAGACAGCGTCCAGCACGACGCGAATGCCAAGCTCATGGCAAGCCTTTACGAGTTTTTTGAGCAGCTGGGCATCACCGAACTGCGGATCGATTTGCTTGTAATCGATCGTGTCGTATTTGTGGTTAGACGGTGCCGTGAAGAGAGGCGTCATATAGATCGCATTGATGCCCAAATCGGTTAAATGCTTTAGATTATCGATGATACCCTGCAGATCGCCGCCGAAATGGTCTTCGCCGCCCGGCGTTTCGCCCCAAGGGCGTATGCCTTCCGGATCGTTGCCCGTGTCTCCATTGGCGAAGCGGTCTGGCATAATCTGATAGAAGATAGCGGACTTTGCCCATTCAGGCGCGTCAAACAAATCAATGGCATGAATAAAAGGGACTTCAAAGTAGCCGCCCGGCGGGGTCGGCTGCTCCTCAAAGATCCCATTTTCGGTCAGCCATAAGGTTTCATCTCCGCTGCTGACGCGAAAACCGTAAGAAAAACGCCGAAACTCCGGCTTAATGACAGCCTCCCAGTAATCATATAAGGAGTCTGCCGCTATTTTTTCCATTTGGATATCGATCGAATGTTTTTCCCAGTCGTATTTGTCTCCGGTGACGGCCACGGCTTCTTCAACGTCGTCTCTTTTGGTGCGGAGCCTGAGATGGAAGGTATCGCAATCATAGGCATAGGCCCATTTTAAATCGGATGAGTGATGCAGGCATTCTTTGAACATTGGCTCCCGCTCCTTTTTCTATTTGGAATTGCCTATTCAAAATAACGGCATTATCCCCGCAGCAAGGACTCCGCGCCGTCGATGTATACGGTTGTGCCTGAAATGTGACTGGAATCCTCGGAGGCAAGGAACAGAGCCAGCTTAGCCACCTGCGCGGCGCTGCCAGGCCCGTCCTCAAGCGGATGATCCCCCTCAGGGAATTCCACGGGGATCGTTACGCGATCCAGCTCAGGCGTTCGTTCGGTGTTTTCCTCGATATTGGTTTCGATCGCTCCGGGGCAGATGACGTTTACGCGGATTTTGTACTGGGCAAGCTCAAGCGCAGCCATTTTGGCAAATGCGACCTGACCAGCTTTCGTACTGCTGTATGCGCTGAAGCCAATATTGGAGAAGACGCGATTCCCGTTGATAGAGCTTGTAATCAAAATGCTGCCGCCTTTGGCCTTCAATAACGGGATCGCATGTTTCACGGTGAGGAAGGTGCCGCTCAAATTGACCTGCAGCGTTGTGTTCCAATCATCGAAATCCATCAATTCAATCGGCGTCAAGACGCCGTTAATGCCGGCATTGGCATATACGATATCGAGTCGGCCGAATCGGTCCCTTATCTGCCGATATGCGTTCGCAAGCTGAATTTCATTGGAAATATCCGTCTCGATAGATAGGCATTCGACGTTATACTTATGTACTTTGCGGCAAACGTCTTCCATGGCCTCTTCCTTCACATCCAGAAGGACCAAATCGGCGCCTTCCTTGGCAAATTTCAGCGCAGTTGCTTTGCCGATTCCGGAGCCTGCACCTGTAATCAGCGCTATTTTACCCTGTAAACGTCCATTCGGATTTTTCTTTTCCGTCATCGAATCGTCCTCCTTATTCATACTTGTCCCTATGCTGAGTTCACTAGTTTCTACTTTTATGTACCCGAAACGGAGCTAACTAAACAGCCTGCGCGCAGCCAAAAGAAAAAGGACCGCGATGCTGCTTTAGGCAGCCATTCGCGGTCCCGTTTAAGAAAAAGAAATTAAATGTGGTTTAATTGCGGCTCCGGGCTCTCGGAAGTTTTATCCGCCTTCTCAGGCTGAATGAGCTTTACGTTTTTAAGCAGAAGCGTAAGCGCCGTTCCGATCAGTATGAATACGAGGCCGACCCAAAACACGGTATGCAGCGAATCGATCAGCGTCGATTTTACGACAGGCACCATTTTGTCGGTCAGCTCCTTCGGAAATTGCGCAAGCACTTTCGGATCAAGCAGCGTCGAATAAATCGCCTGCGGATTCGAAGCAACGGTAGCCGAGGTTTGGTCTGCGAATGTCTTCGCTTCCTCGGGCAGCTCACCGAGCAGCGGAACAAGGCGTTCTTTCAAGTGGCTGCTCGACTGCATATTCATGACAGCGCCGAGCAAGGTCATTCCGAAAGTGCCGCCGATTTGACGGAAGAATGTGCTGGGAGACGGTAATGTTCCGTTCGTTTGAAATAATGCTCAAAATAAAGCATTGGGGAGCGGTCAAGTCATTGTCCAGCTTCTGCGAAATGAGTGTTCCGATCTTGCGGTGGGTTGCCGTCATGGCTCTGTGGAATCGTTCTAAGTGATATACATTTAAGTTGTCAACAGGAAAATGGAGAAGGCAGGAGCCCGTCTTTTGGGAGCTTGTACTGCTCGGTTAATCCGCAATAAGAAGCTGTTTTTTGACATGCCGCGTCGTTGAACCTTGTCCAATTATGCGATAAGATGTAGGTACGTTTTTGTGCCTGTATTCATATGCTATTTTGTCTGGATTTATTATATTTTGTTTAAGAAAGCGGTGTGTTTGTGCAGCAACCGATTGCGATACTAGATTCAGGCGTTGGCGGCCTCACCGTTGCCAAGGAAGTCATGCGCCAACTGCCGCGAGAAAAAATACTGTATTTTGGAGACACGGCCCGGACGCCTTATGGTCCTCGGTCTTCAGAAGAAATTATTCGTTTTACAAGAGAAATTGTCGATTATTTAATACAGTTTAATCCGAAAATGATAGTTATAGCATGCAATACCGCCACCGCCGCAGGACTTGAAGATATCCGTTCCAGAGTCACGGTACCCGTAGTCGGGGTCATTAACCCCGGAGCAAGAGCTGCAATCGGCCTGACGGTTACGGGCTGCGTCGGCGTTATCGGCACGGAAGGCACCATAAAGAGCGGAGCTTATGAGCAGGCTTTGAGAGAGCTCTCGCCTAATGTAAAGGTTATCAGCGAAGCCTGTCCGCGGTTTGTCCCGTTAGTAGAGAAAGGGAATTTCCGCTCCCTCGAAACCTATGAAACGGTGCGAAGCTCGATTGGCCATTTGCGAGGTTTCCCGATGGATACGCTTATACTCGGCTGCACGCATTATCCGTTTTTGGCGGAAACGATTTCCGAGGTCATGGGTCAGCGGGTCAAACTGATCAGCTCGGCAGATGAGACGGCACGCGAAATTAGTGACATTCTGTATAAGAACGGGAAGCTCTCGCGGGTAGAACAATTGCCTGTGCATCAGTTTTTTTGCAGCGGCGATCCGCAAATGTTCAAAATGATTACGCAGCAGTGGCTGGGCAAGCAAATCGAGCTGACGCCGGTTGTATGGCAAATACCGAATATCGTTTAAGTCCTCCGAAAGAATAAATAGAAGCCGAGCCTGCCGGGGCCCGGCTTCTTTTTTGTCGGTTGCCACATAGGACAGGTCGGGAAGCGCATAACATGAAGGGAACAAATCGATCGAGCTGGAGGCGATTGCCATG
This sequence comes from Paenibacillus sp. LPE1-1-1.1, assembly GCF_040676435.1. NCBI lineage: Bacteria > Bacillati > Bacillota > Bacilli > Caryophanales > Paenibacillaceae > Paenibacillus > Paenibacillus sp. LPE1-1-1.1. The sequence continues at coordinate 1,138,843 of NZ_JBEGHY010000023.1, read as the reverse complement.
TACTCCGTACAAAGCTACGGTTATCCCGATTTGCTGGAGGGCGTCAGGCAGCTATCGGGCAGATACCCCTTTCTGTCGGCACATGTCATTGGAGAGAGCGTGATGGGCAAGCCCCTGCTGGCGCTGCGCTGCGGCAGCGGTTCGCGCCTTGTTCACATGAATGGCGCTTTTCACGCGAATGAATGGATTACGTCTGCTTTGTTGATGCGTTTTGTCGCGGACTTATCGGCAGCGTATTGCAACGGCGAGCAGATCGGCGGCCAGCACGCGAACGAGCTTTGCAGGGATGTAACCTTATGGATCGTACCGATGGTTAATCCTGACGGGGTAGATCTTGCGCAGCATGGCCTGCCGGCTTCGCATCCCTATCACCGGCAGCTGACCGAATGGAATGGAGGCTCCGACAAGTTCGGCAGTTGGAAAGCGAATATTCGAGGCGTGGATCTGAATGATCAGTTTCCCGCGTTTTGGCATGAGGAGTGCAAGCGCAGGGGAATGGAAGGGCCCGGACCGCGCGATTATCCCGGACCTTATCCGCTCAGTGAGCCGGAGGCGATGGCCATGGCTCGTTTTACGGAAAGGATGGGCTTCCATACCGTTATGGCGCTTCATACGCAGGGAAGGGAAATCTATTGGAATTACCGTGATTACGAGCCTGCAGAGTCGGAACAGCTTGCCAAAAGGCTGGCGAGGGTAAGCGGGTACGAAGCGGTGAAGCTGACGGGCAGCGACGCGGGGTACAAGGATTGGTACATTCAAAGGTTTCGCAGGCCCGGATTTACCGTGGAGGCGGGGTTCGGCGAAAATCCTTTGCCGATGAGCAATTTTGATAATATTTACATGGAGCTTCAGCCGCTGCTGCTAGAGATGCTTCGTCTTTAGCGGCCTTTGGCCGTTTACCCCGGAGGAGGCAAACGGCGCGCGCATATGCTATAATAATCGGAAAAGCTCAGCAAAGGTGGGATTTCTGATGCGTAAATTGCTGTCGCTGCGCCACTGGCGCCGGACATTTGTCCGTATTTTTCAGCTGCTTCGGTCAAAGAATGTTTCACTGCTGGACAAGCTGATCTTTTCCGTGCCTGTTTTCCTCTATTGGGTACTGCCTGACGTGCTCCCGCTGCCGTTTCTGCCGGTTGACGATATTGCGGTTACGATGCTGCTTGCAGAATGGTTTGCCCGTAGAATGGAGACCAAGTATAATATAAAATAATAAATATTGCCGCAAGGCTAACGATAAGAGGAGCTGGATCATTCATGAACTGCAGAATTTCAAAAAACGCCGCAAAGGTATTGCAAGTCGAGCTGGACAAGCCGGAGAACGAAGGAAAGCTGCTGCGCATTTACGTGACGCATTCGCACGGCGACCATGCGCATTACGGCATGGGGATCGATGAGCCGACGGACAAAGACGTAGTCGTTTCGACGGATAAAGGCATCGACGTTATTTTGGAGAAAGACAATGCTTTCTTAGACGGCGTACGCATCGATTATTTCTACGTGCCTGAAGAAGGTTTTGCCGTAACGAATCCAACCAAGGGCAACCACGGCGATCATTAGGATTCATACGTATCCGGTTGAAATAGGAAGATGAATGATGGCTAACGACATACGCGTTTGTGACAAATGCAAGCACATGAAGATGAAATCGATTGTGCCCAAGCTGCAAAAGCTAGTGCCTGACGCGGAAATCCGCGTGGGCTGCAAATCCTACTGCGGGCCATGCGCCCGCTACGCATTTATTTTTATTAATGGCCGTTACATTAAGGCGGTAACCGAGGATGAGGCCATTGAGAAGGTCATTCCTTACATCAAGAAAAAATGACACGGACAACAAGACCCTGCGAGAGTTTATTTTTCGCGGGGTTTTTGTATAGTTGTAAGCCTATAGGAATAGCAACGGAAGGAGCACGAGGGTGGACATAACGACGCCGCAGCTGTTATATCATGGAACAACGAGCGATACGGTGCAATCATTTGGGAGAAAGCTGCTAAATTCGCCATACTGGCGTCCGGGGAAAGATTTTGGAGAAGGCTTCTATACGACGATTTCGGTCGAGCAGGCGCGGAAGTGGTCGCATAAAGCAGCGAAGGAGTCATGGGACGGAGGAAAACCCTGCGTGCTTGTCGTAGAGCTTACTTCTGTGCCCGATCGGGTAGAGCCGCTGCTTTTCCTTTCCGATTCGCCTGCGTGGGCATCCTTTATTTATGCTCATCGCAAGGCAACCGTGAAGGGAGAAGATCCCTGCGAAACGCATCCAGACATTATAATCGGACCGATGGCGGACAATGACACTGGAAAAATCGTACATAAAGCAGTACAATTAAAGAAAGATGAGCATTGGTTTTATGAACAGATCACGGTATCGCGCAAAGGCAGGAAGCTGGATTCGCTGAGGCTCGGCAATCAAGTCGTATTTTGCTCCGAACGTTGGGAAGCGCATTTAAAGCTTGTCGGCTACCATATTTATACGGGAAGCAGGTGGATGTATCATGAAGGTGAAAGCACAGATCAGGTTAAGCTTGTATGAGCGCGGGATTGTGGAAGCGCTGGCCAGCGGACATGGTTACGCGGCCGCTGATGCGAGAGCATTGGTGGTAGAGTATATCGAGGTCGTACGCAGGCTTGGAGGCTACGACAATTGCGGCGAATACGCGCAGCTGCTCGATCGCGCGCGCCGGATGAATCATCCTCCGTCGCAGTGGCTTGAGCGCATCCAAGGCATAGAGAAAGGCGAGCTGAGGGATCGGGGCATCGAATCGGAAGAACGCCAATATTTGCAAACGAAGTAAGACCCGCGACCCTGCTCGTCGGGTTTTTTGTTTGTTTAGCGGCTGATGCCTATACGAGGCTTAGGGAACATAGGAGGAAGAAAAATGCGGAAGCCGGCCGTTTATTATATTTTCGGAATCGCTGCAGCGTTTGCTTGCTTAGTTGCGTCAGAGCTTATATGGCTGCCGGCGCCGCTTAAGACGGACAGCGGGATGCAGTGGATTGAAATGATTGATAGGTTGTTTTATTTGCTCGCAATCGTGCCGCTTTGCTGGGCAGCGGGCGCTTTGCTGGGGATATGGCAGCAGCGAAAAAGGAAGGGCTTAGCGATCGCTATGCAGATTTTGCGGCTGGCAGCGGCCGGTCTCTGCATCGTTGGAGCGGGATATGTGCTGCTGGAGCCGGAGAAGCTTGTTCAGCTGCTTCTTATTATTGGGGCCGCCGTTCCGTTTGTCTATGCCGATCTGCTTCTGAGCGAAGGAACCGAGCGGAAGTGGTCGGCGGGGTTGATGATCGAACAAAAGGGGAAATTGCCTGTAAGCAAGAAAAGGCTTGTCCCGCATTGGCTGCCAAGGCGCGGGGCCGTTGTTTTATTGGTTACGGCGCTATTGCTCTTCGCTTTGCTTTTTCCTACCGGCTATCAGGTGACGTATCCGGGCATGACGCTTAACATGAACCGTTACGCGCATGTGGAGGGAGGCCAGCAAGGCGGCACAATCAATGGCGTGCTTGTATTTGACAGGCCCGCAGTGCCCGCAGATTGGCTGTATGCAAGCTTGCTCCCCATGTACAGCTTCGAGAAGATTCCGGAGGATGAGCCGCCGCTTACCGAAACGTATGCGCAGGTCGTCCTTATGAAGACGGATGCGAACAGCTTGGCAGCGGCTGTGGCGATGAAGAAGGCCGGAATCGGGAGCGGCATCACAGCAGACGGTGTCAGGGTAGTGGCAGTCGTAAAAGACAGTCCCGCCGAACAGCAGCTGCAGGCAGGAGATATCATCGATAAGCTGGATGGACAAGCTGTCCGTACGGTTAGTGACATGACCGCTTATATGGAGAAGTCGGTTAAGCCCGGAGCAAGCGTTGCTCTTACCCTAAGAAGATCCGGTAAGGTAACACAGGCCAATGTTGCGACGAGAGCTTCGGCCGATTCCCCGGAGCGTCCGGTATTCGGTATTTCCGTGCAAACGGAGCTGCTGCTGGATACGCCAAGAAATATGGATTACAAGCGATTTATGGCGCATATCGGCGGCCCGTCGCACGGTGCTATGCTGACGCTTGCCATTATTGACCAGCTGACGCCCGGCGGTGTGACGTATGGCAATCAGGTTGCAGGGACAGGGACGATTGAGGCGGATGGATCCATTGGACTTATCGGGGGCATCAAGCAAAAGGCCTATGCGATCAGCCGCACGGATGCAGATGTGTTTTTTGTACCGGCAGCATTGGAGGAGGAAGCCCGCAGCGGCGCGCAGGAATTGAACATTGTCCCCGTCAAAACGATTGATGAGGTGCTGGCTTGGCTTGCGCAGCATAAAAAATAGTATTCGTTTGTAAATTGAAAAAGCTCTCTATGCCATAGGCTAGAGAGCTTTTTTTAGTTATTTGAAGCAGGAAGCCAGCTTTGCAGAGGGGCCAGTTAACGGGCCGCGGTTTCTGTGTCATTGCCGCCGCGTGCCTCGGTAGCCGATTGCTCCTTGAAGTCTTCGATAAGGTTATTCATCACGATTTGGTCGGACATGTTCAGCTCGGTCCGTGAACTATCAATAGCACCGATGCAGGCATTCATATCCGTAACCGTATTGCTTGGGATGTTCCAGCAGGCTCCGTTTTCTACGATGCCATCGGTAGAAGGGATGTAATAAACGGTTCCGTCCGTGAAAGCGCCGTTTCGGAGCACAACCTTTTTGCCGGCAAGCGGCTTTTCAGTAAGAAGCGGCGTTCCAATCAAGTGCTGATTGGCCGTTGATATCCCGAGAAGATGCATGACCGTAGGCGTTACATCAAGCTGTCCGCCGACATTAGCGTAGGTTCCTGCATGCTCGCTTCTCGGCAAATGCACGAGCAAAGGAACCTGCCTGAGCATCATTTGGCGCTCAACGTCGTTCAATGGCTTGCCAAGGAATGTTTCGGGCAGGGACCAATCCTTAATCGAGTTGTCGTGATCGCCGTACATGACCAGAATGGTATTATCCCAGAGGCCTTCCGCTTTCATGCGATCAACCAGCTCGCCAAGCGCGGCGTCCACATAATGAATGGACTGGAGGTAATCGCCCATGATCGTGCCGTCCAGCTCGCCTAAGCTAAGGCTTTTCTCCTTGGCCGGCATCGTAAAGGGGTAATGGCTCGACAAGGTGATGAGAAACGAATAGAAAGGCTGTTGTTGTTCGGAAATAACATCCAGCGACTGTCTGAAGAAGGATTTGTCGCCAAGCGCCCAGCCGATTTTTTCATCCAGCGTAAAATGCTTTAGGCTGTAAAACTGGTCATACTTCATATTGTTATACATCGTGTTCCGATTCCAAAAGCCGCCCTCATAGGCGTGGAAGACGGATGTTCCATAATCGTTTGCTTTCAAGGTACTGGACATGCAGTCGAACTCGTTCGGTGCGTATTGGATAAACACGGAACCGTTGGAGACGGGCTGCATGGAACAGTTTGCCGTAAAGTCGGCATCCGAGGTTCTTCCTTGGGCAGTCTGATGGTAGAACTGGCTGAAATAAGCACTATGCCCGATCAGATCATTCAAATGCGGCGTAATCTCTTGACCGCCAATCGTTTGATGGATCATAAAGTTTTGAAAGGCCTCGAGCTGCACCATCAAAACGTTGCTTCCTGCATAGGCGCCATACAGCGGGTCTAACTCAAGAGCGCCGCGCACTTCGCCGCGCGCTTCAATCCAGTTTTTGGCTTCCATGGTTTGCGCGGCTGTAACGGTCTCCGCATCAAGCCAGTTTTGCTTCACGTACCGGTAAATATCATAGCCGTGAAAGCCTAACCCGCCCGTTACGTTGTAAATCGAAAGGTTCCACCAATTGCCTTCAAAAATACCTTGTCCCCAGGTTCGCTTAGCTTCGTTCACATTCGTGAACACCATCGAGGCGCCGATTCCGAAAATAACGGCGCTTAGCACGACGCGGACAGCCGTCTTTTGCCAAACGGCGGGCTTCCGGCGGAATTCGTTCGCGCGTCGAAGCTCGCTTCGTCCATGCCGCAGCAAGTAGATTGCAAACGGAACAATAATCATCCAATCCAGGAACAAAATAAAATCCTTCGCGCGGAGAAGCGTGCCGATGCTTTCACCTAAGGAATCTACTTGGCTAAATTGGAGCAACACCGGGATCGAGATTAAATCTTGAAAGTAGCGGTAGTAAATTATATCGGCATATAAAACTAGCGTTGCAATCACATTCAGAATGATTAGAGAAATGATTCGCCCGCGGACGGGCAGCCAAATCGTCCAAAAGCTGAATAACAGAACGGCTCCAAGTTCAATGATCGCATCCGTACGTGTCATTTTCATATTCGCGACATGAAGGATTTCCGAAAACAAATAGAGCTTGGCCACCATGACGGCAACAAACAGCAGCAAATCAATAACCCTGAATCGTTCAAGCCCTATCAGAAGCATGCCCATGCTGCGGCGTACCGGTTTTTGATCATTCCATAACATTTGTAAAATATCCTCCCTATGCACTTACAAGCGATTTCCGCGAGGAGGAAGTGGCCCGAAAAATTGCAGGTAATTACATTCGATACGGCCGTTGAACAACTTGCGCTTCTTGTCGGCGTTGCGGCCGAAATAATGCTCAATGGAAGTCGAAGGGCTAATCGAGAAATAGGACCATGTTGGATAATGGAGCGCAGTCAAGCCAAACTGACGCATGGCAGCTTCGGCTTGCTCGTCATCCCCCAGACGCTCCCCGTAAGGCGGATTCGTAATAATAACACCGTAATCGCCTTGCAGCTTTACCTTGGCAACAGGCTGGACAGTTAGCTTTATTTCTTTGCCGAAGCCGGCTTTCTTAATGGCTGCCTCTGCGATTTCGATAGCTCCAGGGTCTATATCGGAACCGGCAATTTGCAGCGGAATATCATCCTTCACCAAATCAAACGCTTCATCGCGCGCTTCGTCCCACAGCTCATTCGGGATCAGCGGCCAGCCTTCGCTGTTAAAGCTGCGACGGAGCCCTGGCGCGATATTCCAACCAATCATCGCAGCTTCGATTAGAATCGTGCCGGAGCCGCAAAAAGGATCATAAAGCGGACGTTCTGGACGCCAGCGGCTTAGTTGAACGAGAGCGGCGGCAAGCGTTTCGCGGATTGGCGCTTCGGTAGCCACTTTGCGGTAACCGCGCTTATGCAGGCCGTCGCCTGTCGTGTCCAGCGTTAGCATGGCGCGGTCATTCATGAGCGTGACTTCGATGACGTACCGGCCTCCGTCCTCGGGAAACCACTCGGTGCCGTAACGCTCCGACATTTTATCGACGACTGCTTTCTTGACGATGCTCTGACAGGCTGGAACGCTGGTCAGCTGTGATTTTTGCGAGCGTCCGTTAACGGGGAATTCGCCGTCATTCGGTATCCACGTCGGCCAATCGAGCGCTTTCGTGCCCTCGAACAGCTCATCAAAGGTCGTGGCAGGGAATTCTCCCATCTTTATTAATATTCTGCCTGCGGTGCGCAGCCAAAGATTGGTGCGGCAAATATCGATAGGCCCGCCCGTGAAATTAACGCGGCCGTTTTCCACCTGAAGCTCGGTATAGCCTAAATCCTTCAGCTCGCGTGCGACAACTGCTTCAAGCCCCATCGGCGCGGTTGCGATTAGCTGTAACTTTTCCATTTTACACACTCATTTCATTCATTCTTTGCGTTTATAGGTGCTGCTTCAAAAGCCTAAGCTTGTAACCCCGTAAACAAAAACATACAATCAAGTATAGGACAAACTAGCTTGTTTTTACAAATTGTAAAATTGGAGAGAACAGAATTATGTTACTGAATGAACAGTATGTGGATTCCCTTTATGGAATGGATGCGGATCTTGAGCGTGTAAAAGCGGGCATAGCGGCGAACGGAATGCCGGATATTTCGGTCGCGGACGGTTATGGCAGGCTGCTTACGATGCTTGTATCGCTGAGGAAAGCACAAAGTATCGTAGAGATTGGCGCACTGGGCGGGTACAGCGGAATTTGCCTGGCACGCGGTCTGCAGGAAGGCGGCAAGCTGGTATCGCTTGAGCTGCTGCAAAACTATGCGGACCTGGCGAAGGAGCATATGGAAGCAGCCGGTTTAGGCGATAAAGTAGATTATATGGTTGGCGATGCGAAGCAAAGCTTGGCGGAGCTGGTATCGGCGGGGCGGAAATTTGATTTCTTTTTCATCGATGCGGACAAAGAAGGCTATCCGGTCTATCTCGATTACGCGATTGCGCTGGCAAACCCGGGCGCTGTTATCGTAGGAGACAACATTCTGCTGCGGGGAAGAACGACCAACCCTGCCAAGGAGGGGCCGTCCGTTCAAGCGGTGCGCTCCTTTAATGAAACGATTGCCACGGACGAACGTCTGCAAAGCACGGTGCTGCCGGGCTACGACGGACTAGCAATCGCTATCGTGAAATAAACCTGAATACGATGAGCCCGCTCGGCAATAGCTGAGCGGGCTCATCGTATTTTTGGTGTTTTGATCGTTATTAGGGTGTGCGGGAGGTTGAAAGGAGGGTGTAAGCGCGTATGTGTTATTACAGCGCTAGAGTAGCGCGTGTTGGTGTTCTGTAAGCACGTATGTGCGCTTACTGAGTGATATCGGCGTGTGCGTGGGGGTGAAAGGAGGCTGTAAGCACGTATGCGTTCTTACAGCGCTAAAGTAGTGTGTGCTTTTGGTCTGTAAGCACCTATGTGCGCTTACAGAGTAGAATCGGCGTGTGCGTGGGGTCGAAAGGAGGTTTTAAGCTCATTTTTGTTCTTACGGCGAAAGAGTAACGTGTGTTTCTGTACTGTAAGCACCAATGCGCGCTTACAGTGTGGAATCGTCGTGTGCGTGGGGGCGAAAGGAGTCTGTAAGCACGAATGTGTTCTTACAGCGATAGAGTAACGTGTGTTTCTGTTCTGTAAGCACCAATGTGCGCTTACAGGGTGGAATCGGCGTGTGTGTGGGGGCGAAAGGAGGTTTTAAGCTCATTTTTGTTCTTACGGTGAAAGAGTAACGTGTGTTTCTGTACTGTAAGCACGTATGTGCGCTTACAGAGTGATATCGGCGTGTGCGTGGGGGCGAAAGGAGTCTGTAAGAACGTATGTGCTCTTATAGCGCTAGTGAAACGTGAATTGGTGTGCTGTAAGCACGTATGTGCGCTTACAGAGCGGAATCGGCGTGTGCGTGGGGGCGAAAGGAGTCTGTAAGCACGTATGTGTTCTTACAGCGCTAAAGTAGTGTGTGCTTTTGGACTGTAAGCACCTATGTGCGCTATCAGAGAGGAACCGGCGTGTGTGAAAGGGCGAAAGGATGCTTTAAGCTCATATGTGTTCTTACGGTGATAGAGTAACGTGTGTTTCTGTTCTGTAAGCACCGATGTGCACTTACAGTGTGAAATCGGCGTGTGTGGGGGCGAAAGGAGTCTGTAAGCACGAATGTGTTCTTACAGCGATAGAGTAACGTGTGTTTCTGTTCTGTAAGCACCTATGTGCGCTTACAAGGTGGAATCGTCGTGTGCGTGGGGGCGAAAGGAGTCTTTAAGCACGTATGTGCTCTTACAGCGCTAGAGTAGCGTGTGTAGGTGCTCTGTAAGCACCTATGTGCGCTTACAAAGCGCTATCAACGTTTCAACCTGTGGCAAGATCGGAGGATGGCTGGGCTTTTGATATCGATGCGCTATCTGTCAGCCAATAAGGTGATGCGCTATCACAAGGTCGGTAAAAAATAACGTGCAGGAGACCATCATCTCCTGCACGTTATTCAAGTTACGCTATCAACGTGATCAGCCATTTTTGCCTTGCTGCGGCATCGACCGTTTGCGAAGCAGTGACTGCCATACCCAACCCGCGTTTATCATGAGCATAACCGCAGATAGAAGGAACAAGCCTTGAATGCCGATCCAGCCGGAGAGGGCGCCGCCCGTTATCGGGCCGATCATGTTGCCCAGGCTCATCGTGCTGGTATTGAAGCTGTAGGAACGGCTCTCCATACCATCCGGAGTGTATTTTCGGATAAGGGAGTTTACGGCTGGAATAAGCCCCCCAAGGAAAATCCCTAGTACAAAGCGAGCAATGAGCAGCTGCCATACCGTTCCTGCCAATGCTTGCGGTATAAAGGCCAAAGAGGCTCCGACAAGCGCAACTCCAAGTACGCGCTCCGCGCCGATGCGGTCGCTAAGCTTCCCGAGAAGCGGCGAGGCGACAAGATTGGAAAGCCCCGTTACGGAGCCAACGAAGCCGGCAAAGAAGGCAAGGTTAGCCGTTGTTCCGTGCAGCTCTTGAACATAAAGCGGAATAAGCGTCATCGGGCTCATCATCGCGAATTGGATGAGGAAGGTAACGGCAAATAACGCGGTAAGCTGAGGAATCCCGCTTAGCTTGCGAAAGCCTTCGATGACGGATGCTTGCACGCGCGCAGCTGCTTTCATGCGGTCAAACGGTTCTTTAACGACAAATAACGCAAGCAGGGAAGCGGCGAACAACAAAGCTCCCGTCAAATAAAAGATCGGCCGGAAACCGATGGTATCCGCCAGTAAGCCGCCGATAAAAGGCCCGAGTATCGTTCCGGCAATTCCGCCGGATTGAATCGTTCCCATCGCGAAGCCCATCCGGTTTTTTGGCGTTGTAGCCGAAATCAAAGCAATTGAAGCAGGGTTGAACCCGGAAATCGTTCCGTTAACCATCCGAAGGAGCAGCAAATGCCAAGGATTTGTGGCAAAGCCCATCAGTACCATCACGATCGACATCCCGAAGCCCGAGCGAAGCAGCATCATTTTACGACCGTAACGATCAGCCATTTTGCCCCAGATCGGCTGGAAAATAAATGACGTCACGAAGTTTCCGGCAAAAATAATGCCTGCCCATACGCCGATCTCATGCTTATCAGTCAAACCCAAATCAAATTGCAAATAGAGGGACAAGAACGGAATGATCATCGTCATTCCAGCCATAACGAGAAACTGTCCGAACCACAACACGATCAAATTTTTCTTCCATTGTTCCATATGCAAATTATAACATATCCGATAAGTCGAATGCCTCACGCATAAACTGAAATAACATGAACGCTCGAGTCATGATTATTCTACATATTTCTTTTAAAATTTAATGAAGAAACCTATGAAAAACAGAAAATTTTCAGTTCATTTTCAGCAAAATTGTAGTAGAATAAAAGTGAGTTTCGACATTAAATAGCAAAATATTTTGTATATCGACAGATTGTCGTGGTTCTTACTGCTTATGTTTATGAAAATTAATATTATTAATGGGTAAATGTGATTATATTTAAGTTTTGTAAATAGGATAAAAGTCATTGTTGTTCCCTGCCATAATTGATTTAATAAAGTAAGCTGAGTGGCGTTAATGTTTATTGTTTTACATTATTTTCAAATTTATTGATAGTTGGTGATGGATTATGTCAGGTACCCGCAAGCGAATAGGTGATTTGCTAGTCGAGGCCGGCGTAATTACCGATGAACAGCTCCAGCAAGCGTTAGTTCTACAACGGGAATTGAAGACACGGCTAGGTGATGTGTTAATTTCCAAAGGCTTCATTACACAACAGCAATTTATCGAGGTTCTGGAGTTCCAACTCGGTATTCCCCATGTGCAAATCTACCGTCAAAAGATAGATTCGAAAATTATTCAGCTTATCTCTCAAAAACTAGCTGATCAGCACTGCGTGATGCCGATTCGAATGGAAGGCAATAAGCTTATTTTAGCCATGGCAGACCCGCTTGATTATTTTGCAATCGATGAAATCAGAATCGCTACAGGTCTTAGAGTCGAACCGGTCATTGCCTCAAAGGACGAGCTTTTGCGGGCAATCAGCCGATATTACGGATTGCAGGACACGATTAAGCAGATCAGCCAGAACCTGCAATTGAAAGATATTGAAGAGGATCACACTATCCAGGATGAGGATTCGCCCGTAGTGAAGACCGTGAACCAGATCATTGTCCAAGCCGTTCAACTCGGGGCTAGCGATATACATATGGACCCGCAGGACGACAGCTTTAGAATACGTTACCGGGTGGACGGGGTTATGCGGACTGAACGGACATTGCCACCTAACATGCATGGCATTATCGTAGCCCGCATCAAAATCATGGCGAATCTGAACGTTGCCGAGCGCCGACTGCCGCAGGATGGACGGGTAGAGCTCGATATCGATTACCGCAAGGTTGATGTTCGGGTATCGACGCTCCCGACTATTCATGGCGAGAAGGTTGTTATTCGGGTATTGGATCTTGGCAACTCGCTGGCAGACATATCAAAGCTGGCGTTATCCGGCCATAATGAAGCCTTATTTCGCAAAAGCATTGAAATGGCGTATGGCGTTGTCCTTATTACTGGTCCAACTGGAAGCGGGAAATCAACGACATTATATTCTGCGCTTGCCCACTTAAACAAAGACGACGTCAATATTATTACCGTCGAGGATCCCGTCGAGTATCAGCTCGAGGGCGTTAACCAGGTACAGGTGAATCCGCAATCGGGACTTACGTTCGCTAGAGGTTTAAGAGCTATTTTGCGGCAAGATCCGAATATCGTCATGCTTGGTGAAATTCGTGATTCGGAGACAGCGGAAATTTCAGTCAGGGCAGCGATGACCGGACATCTCGTATTGAGCACGCTGCATACGAATAACGCGGTCAATTCGATAACAAGGCTGATTGATATGGGCGTGGAGCCTTTCCTAATCTCGTCTGCCGTCAATTGTATCGTAGCCCAGCGCCTGGTCAGACGTATTTGCAAGCACTGCAAAGAGAAGTACACGCCGATCGATAAAGAATTGGAGCTGATTGCGGCGCAGGGAATCCGCGCGGAGCATCTGTATAAGGGCACTGGCTGCGGCGAATGCGGCCGAACCGGTTATAAGGGAAGATTGGCAATTCATGAAGTGCTGCTCATTGATAATGGCATGCGGGCGTTGATTATTTCCAAGCGCTCCGATAACGAGTATTACGAACATGCGTTAAAGCAGGGGATGGTCCCGATTTTAGTGGACGGATTAACGAAAGCGGTCGAAGGCCAAACAACGGTCACCGAGGTTTTCCGTGTTCTCGGACAAGGTGAATAAAAAGAAATCGTAGGGCGAGGAGGATGCTGTTCATGCAGGCGGAGGAACTGCTTTACCTAGCTCATTCAAAACAAGCGTCTGATATCCATATTACGGTAAACTCGCCGATTGTTTTTCGGATCCACGGCGAGCTCGTACCATTGGACGGCACGCTTCTGAAGCCAAAGGATACGCTCGAGCTTGCCAAGCAGTTTATGACGGAAGAGCATTACGCAGCGCTGCAGGAAAACGGTGACGTCGACTTTTCGTACGGCGTTGCGGGACTGGCAAGATTTCGCATAAATGCTTATAAGCAGCGCGGAAGCATTGGTCTGGCGATACGGATTGTACCCGGACGTATTCCTTCGATGGAGGAGCTTCGGCTCCCTCGCATAGCGATGGATTTTGCCAAGAAACCGCAAGGGTTACTGCTTGTGACCGGCCCGACAGGAAGCGGGAAGTCAACGACATTGGCATCGATAATCAATCACTTGAACCAAACGGAGAACGCCCATATCATAACGCTGGAGGATCCGATTGAGTTTATTTACGACCACAAAAAATCGATGGTCAACCAAAGAGAAATTGGGCTGGATACGCCGTCCTTCTCCCACGGCTTGCGGGCAGCGCTGAGGCAGGATCCGGATATCGTGCTTGTCGGAGAAATGCGGGATTTGGAGACCATCAGCACGGCGATAAGCGCGGCAGAGACCGGACATCTCGTATTTGCCACCTTACATACAGCAGATGCGCCGCAGACGATTGACCGTATTATCGATGTGTTTCCGCCAGCGATGCAATCACAAATCCGGATTCAACTGGCAGCCGTATTACTTGGAGTGATCTCGCAGCGTCTGCTCCCAATGCCAAGCGGCAAAGGACGGACAGCAGCCTTCGAGGTGCTGGTTAACACGCCGGCCGTAGCCAACCTGATTCGATCGGAGAAGATTTACCAAATCCGTTCCGTCATGCAAACCGGCAAGGCACAGGGTATGCAAACGATGGAATTCGCGCTGCGTGAGCTGGTTCAGCAGGGGCTTGTCAAAATGGATGATGCACGCGAGGCGTTATTCGGATTTGGCGAGCTGTAGGATTTACAATCGAGTTTTAATGGAGTGGGTAAAATGCCGAAATACCGATACAAAGCCGTCACTTCCAGCGGCAAAAAATCAGTTGGCATTCAAGAGGCCCATTCGATGCAGCGCGCACGCGAGGCGCTCGTCGAAAAGGGTTTATGGGTGACAGATATTTTGGATACAAACGAAACGACGCTGTACAAGGACATTTCGTTTGGCGGCCCCCGTGTCAAAATGGATCATTTTACGGTGTTTTGCAGACAACTGGCAACCATGTACCGCGCGGGTGTTAGTTTAGTAGAGTCCATACAGATTCTTAGCGAGCAGACGCCAAGTAAAACATTGTCCAAATTGCTTGTTACGATTGCCGAGGAAATGCGCGGAGGCAAACAGTTCTCCGAATCTGTTGCGGCATATCCATCCGTGTTCACGACCGTATTTGTCAGCATGGTGCAAGCCGGAGAAGTTGCAGGAAACCTGGATGTCATGCTTGATAGGCTTGCCATTTTCTTCGAGAAGGAGCGCAATACGAGGGAAAAGGTTAAATCAGCGATGGTTTATCCGGTAGTCATGCTTGTAATGATGATTCTTGTGGTCATCTTCATGATGCTCTTTGTCATTCCGCAATACGTCACCAGCTTTGCCGGGATGGGGATCGAGCTGCCTCTGCCTACTCGGATCGTTATGGCCGTCAGCGAGTTTATGCAAAGGTTCTGGTATCTCGTCATCGGTGCGATGTTTGTTCCGAGTCTGGTATGGAAGTTGATACGCCGTACAGCGGCTGGACGACAAAAGCTTGATTACTTGCTGCTCAAAGTGCCTGTATTCGGAACCTTATGGCATAAGCAGGCAATCGCCCGTTTCTCGCGCACCTTTAGCTCGCTTATCGCGGCAGCCATTCCGATTATGCAGGGCTTGTCCATCGTATCGAATGTTGTTGGCAATGAAGCGATCAGCAAAGTTATCTCGGATATCCGGGAGAAGGTGCTTAGCGGCGAATCGATGTCGGAGCCTCTTAAGCAGTCGAGTCTGTTTCCGCCGATGGTCGTGCAAATGATCGCAATCGGCGAGCGTTCCGGGGCTACTGAGGATATGCTTGATAAAGTAGCCGATTTCTATGAAGCGGACGTTGATCAGATGGCTGACCGTCTAAAGGCGCTGCTGGAGCCGCTAATGATCGTGTTGTTAACAGGCGTAGTCGGCGTAATCGTAATGGCGGTTATGATGCCTACCTTTAAAATGATGCAGAGTTATTTGTAGTTCGGCATCTTCAAAATAGGTTCACATAATCTGAGCATTGATGTACCCCATGCTCAGAGCTGATTCGAAAAAAAGAATGGGTTAACTTTTTCGTTTGCTATAGTGCCCAAATGGGTAAATAGCTCTATGGACAGCAACAGCAACCATTAAAGAGGATTGCAGCAGTCTTTTTCTTTTCATGGTCCTTATCCTTGGTTTCACTAGTTATATATAATTTCTCAAAATTGAGAGGAGAATGTTTTATGTTGATGGCATTGAAACGGAATCAAAAGGGTCTTACGCTAATCGAGCTGCTTGCAGTTCTAGTTATCGTGGGGATTATTGCAGCGATCGCTATTCCGGCTATTGGTGGAACTATTGAAAAATCGAAAACAAAAGCAGATACTGCTAGTGAAAAAATGATTGAGGAAGCTGCATTGCGTTATTTTATAGATCAGGACCCTGAACTGGCTTCAGGAACTGAAGTCACTCAAGCTACTCTAGTTACAGGTGGTTATCTTAACAAGGCAATCACATTTAATGATAAAGCAGCAAGAACTATTACTGGAACAAAAACTACTGGCGGATGGTCAATTGAAGTGGAAAAAGTGGCATCTCCATAAATTTTCAATAGAAAGGCAACCCAACCGGGTTGCCTTTCTATAAATTTCCAAGCAAGGACGGGATCAAGTGACTCCAATAGCTATTACTGCTTTTGCGCTTCTGGGACTGCTTCTCAGCGGTGTACTTAGCGCAGCAGCTATCCAATGGGATAGTCGGCTTCTGCCCGCATACCCGCCTACTTACGACCTGAATAACAAACAAAAGCCGAAGCGGTATGCAATTATTCCTTTACTATCGTTAATGCTGGCCAAGCTTACACGATCAAAGGGGAATCCAGCCGTCGTTTGGCGTTATGCGATAGGCGATCTCGTCACTACGTTATTGTTTGCGCATGCTGCGTTTATGCTGGGCTGGCAGCTAGAGCTGATTGCCGTGCTATTTTTGATAGGTATCCTCATCATTATCGTTCAAACCGATCTTACCGATATGATTATTCCAAATAAAGTGGTGACGGTCGGTGTCATTGGCGCAATCCTTGTGCGATTGCTCGTACATCCGCTTCCGTTATTGAATTATGGTTTCGCTGCATTTGCCGGCAGCGGGGCTTTGCTGATTATTGGCATCCTAGGCAGTTGGCTGTTGAAGAAGGAGACGATGGGTGGCGGCGACATTAAGCTGTATGTGTTTATCGGCCTAATATTAGGAGTTAAGCTTACCTTGCTAAGTCTGTTTCTCGCCAGTTTATTTGGATTAATCGGGGGAATCGCATTAATTGCAGCAGGTGCCCATTCCAAGGGCAAAACAATACCGTTCGGACCCTATATAGCCGCAGGTGCTCTCGCAGCCTATTATTGGGGGAACGGTTTGATTGCATGGTATTTTTCTTTACTTTCGTTTTAGCTGTTTCGCTGCGTGGTATAGACGACGGTTGACGTTGTTTTGGTCAAATGGTTGGGAAGCTGCATGGTGAGCGTAATCTCGATCCGGCCGTCCTTCACATCAAACAAAATAGCTTGAACGGTATCCGCATAGGTAAAGCTTGAGGAGGGCGAAGCAGCGATCATGCCGCTAGCGTCTTTTGAGGTATAGGAGACGGTAAGAGATTTCGAAGCGCTGTTGTAAATATAATCGACAACCTCATCGTTGCCCGCACTGACAAGGCGAAGGTTGCTGGAGCTGCTTATTAAGGATGTCGGAGCATAGCCCTTGCGAACCGTTTTGACAACTTGGCTCATAATATCGCGGGATTGCTGTAATGTCTGTTCTCTGGCTGACACCTGCTTCAGGCTGTTGTTGGAATAGTTCAACATATAGATCAAGAAACCTAGAATGATGACCGAAAGAACGAGTACGCCGGTTACTTCGACGAGAGTTAGTCCTTTTTCGTTTTTGAGCCACTTATGCATGTCATCACCGCCAGTATTTATTTGAATTCCACATAAGCTTCTAACTCGAATTCCTTATTCGTAGATAAATCGATGCAGGTGACGGTTACTCTTCTGAAGAGGCTATCTAAGTCAGAAACCAGGGTATTCGTAAGCGAAACGTCACCCAAGGTAGTCGCGTACGATTGGATTCGCAGCTCATAACGCCGATTTCCTGAATTAGGATAATAGAGCGTTGCGGAAGAACGGTCACGAAGATTTTGAAGAGACAGGGCTTGTCCATATATTGTCGTTTGAAGTGTCGTTGATTTAAGCTTGCTTTTGATCTCTTCCATCACGTTGCGGGCTGCTACAACGGCATCATCCGTTCTCTCATTCGATTTCGTGTCGATAGAAGATTGCTGCAATATGTAGGTGATGCCTAAAATAGCGATGCCAAGCAAGACGATCGAGCCCATCACTTCGATCAATGTTAATCCCTTCTGATTACGCATCGGGCGCCTCCATCATAGTAAAGTAGTCAGATTGATTTACTCCTAGAATAATATGTATAAGGAGGAAAAGGCAATGACAAAATCTAGACAGCCTGAAAAAGGCGGCACGTTGATGCTCGTTTTTGGATTTATCGTCATGCTTACTCTTGTTGTTGCACCGCTTGCTATGAGTACGAATATCGGCCTGCTGCAAGCCAAGACGAATGCCAATTCGGAGAAGTCGTTTACCGAGGCGCATTCGGGCATGACGGTGTTCGCTAGAATGTATGAGGATATGAAAGCATTTGATGAATCTGCCAATACGGAGTTAAACATTGAGCGGCTTGTGCAAGTCATAAACCAAATGGATGAATTGAACGTTAACGCTGAAGTTGTGAGGGACAGCGCAAATAAGCCGGTAGCGGTTACTTTTCAATCCGATCACGGCGTAGGTAATCAAGTAAGAGCAAGTACGCTCAAGTATTCGCTGACACCGCTATTTGTTCCTACAGCCCCGCCGGTTGTCATTGTGCCATCGCAGACACCGACGCCGACACCAGGTCCGACGCCAACGCCAACAGCTCCAGTACCTGCTGCAGGCAGTAAGGTTCTGCTCAAAAACAGCACGACTGCGCAAAACAATAAATTATTCGCGGCATGTTATATCCAGCCGGAAACGGGACAAACCCTGCCGTTGACGCATATTCTGAACAGTTTTACCGATCAGCAGTTTCAAGACTGGTTCGGTGGAACGGCTGATTATTATATAAACAATTCGGCGGCCGCGATTGCAGATGCATTCCAAAATGTATTCGCTGATAATCGCTTTAATGAGGCTACAGCGCTTAGCAGCACGGTAACGGCAAGCGATGTGTCCAAATATCAAACGGGACCAGCGATTATTAATGCGGGTAACGTGAATATTGCCGGTTCATCGAGCACGAGAATTACGCAGGATATGATCGTGAGCGCAGACAGCAACGGAAACTCCGTCGTCGCTAACGGAGATTTATATTTTAAAGATATTGTAGATGCCCAAATCCTGTTTGATGGAGACGTAAAAGTCGGCGGGAATTTACGCTTTCGGGAGCTTAAGGCCAACAAGCAAATTACGTTTAAGCAAGATGTTATCGTGAAAGGGAATGTCGTTATTGGCGATGGCGGCACGAATGAAACGATCGTCATCGATGGCGACCTGATCGTAGGCGGCAGCCTGAACGTAAAAAACACGCTTAAAAACATTACCGTGAAAGGCGATATTCTCGTTGCCGGGGATATCAATTATGACAATACGATACTGCAATGGCATGTGAACGGCGGAATGGTCGTTAAAGGAAATATAAAAGCAACAAACGGAATTGCAAGCTTCGATATCAAAAAGAGCGTAGCTGTTAAAGGCAGCATGGAGTTCTTGCATCCGATTGCCGAGTCAAGAAATAACGTTCCGGGATTGTTTTCGATCGGGGGTTCCTTAAAAGTAAACGGATATCTGAAGTTCAGCAACACGGTGTACGGTTTCGTTATTGGCGGGGATGTTATCGTAAATAATGACTTTACTTTCACTGACGTAATAAAACAAAACTTTAACGTACAGGGATCCATTCTCGTAAAAGGCAATTTTCTATTTAAAAATACGATTCATGATTTTAATGTAAAAGGGAACGTGGTCGTTGAAGGGAACTTTACGGCTGAGAGCACACTGGAGAAAACGTTCAATATTAACGGTTCATTCGTCACCAAAGGAAGCATTGCTTTTCAAAATACGGTGAAATCAGACGTAACCATAAAAATCGGCGAAAACCTCATATCAAAAACCGATCTTAAGTTTGACAACTGGACACTTGTGGGCAGCCTCGATATCGGCAATATGCTGCTCGTGTTTAAGAATGCAACGTTCCATAATCTAACGAGTGATTGGAAGAAAAACAGGATGAAAGGTTTTTATGTCGGGGGAACGACCTCCTTTAATCCGCAATATGCGGAAAGCTGGTATACCAATGATCTTAATTCCGGAAACAAGCAGGAAAGCATTTGTATTAAATAATGGTTAAAAGGTACGCTGCCTTGAGGGGGATGAGAGATGAACCAATCCATATTGAGAAGACTAGCTAACGGGCACCAAACCCTGGGCATTGAAATTACGGATAACCAAGTGAAGATATGCGAAATTCAGCAAAAAGGAAAAAAAGACATTCGGTTATTAAACTATGCTGCGGTGCCAATACCGGCAGGCATCGTTGATGACGGCAAAGTCATCGATAAAGAGAAGCTGCAAGCTGTAGTGAAAACGGCGCTCAATTCTAAACGGTTTAGTACGAAATACGCACATTTTGCGATTCCGAGCCAGACAGCGATGGTGAGAAGCATTAAACTCCCGGATATTGCGAACGCGGAGCTGAAGAAGCTTGTACAGTTCGAGATGAAAAACAATTTAAGCATGGCGTTCGATGATCCTTCCTACGACTTTATTAAACTTCCAAGAACGGAGGCAGACCCGAAGGATGCCCAGGCAGAGGGGGCGAATTTATGCGAGGTGCTGGTCGTTGCCGCACCGACTAGTATTTTACAGGATTATGTGGATGTCTTTGAGCAGTTGGACCTCATTCCGTGCAGCATCGAGATTAAGTCCTTTTCTTTGCTGCGGCTTATAGAACAGGGCTTGCTCGAGACAGATGGGATTAACCTAATCGTCAACGTAAACGAATTAAATGCGGACATTACCATTATCGAGGATGGCCATTTCAAAATAACGCGCAATGTCGAGGTTTCTTTCAAAACCTACGTCAATGAGCCTGCTGCGGAGAAAAACGCTTGGCTGGACAGCTTTGCCAGCCCTGAACAAACCTACCTGAATGCCGCGCAGGATCTGATCGCCGAGCTGGAGCGCCTAATGAATTTCTTCTATTATAATTTAAACAAAGGGGAGCGAACCTTCAGCCGGATTTGGCTCTCCGGAGATGTGCCGGAAATCGGCAAGCTGGCGGCTTTAATGGATGACCGCCTTACGCCCCCTGTATCGCTGTTCCATTGGGAGCAGCTGCCTGTAGCCGAAAGCTCGGAAGTATGGAGCATCCCGACCTATGCTGTGCCGCTAGGGCTTGCATTAAGGGGGAAGGACGCATGAAATCCATTAACTTATTGCCAGCGAAGCAAAAGTCAAGCTCGCGTAATCCGCAGCTTATGCCGCTTCTTTTGATAATGTTGGTCCTTTTGCTAGGCGCACAAATCTATTATATTGCAGCATGGCATTCCGAAGCGGACGGCGTAGAGCTGGAGAGGTTGCGCCTCGAACAGGAAATCAATCAAATCCGCAAAAGCGGCGACTTGAAAGTAAAAGTTGACGGTTATAACCAGGCACAGTCAATATTAGCGGAGCTAGAACAGACGCGGACCGAATGGAAGCCCTATTTGAAAGCGATCATAAGCCATCTGCCTTCGACAACCAAAATCGTGACGATTAGCGTGGAGGACGAACCGAAATTAAAGATGGAGCTGGATTTCAAAACGGCACTGGAAGTTACCGGCTATATGCATAAGCTGGAACAAGAAGAAGATTTGAAGGATGTGGCTTTAATTTCATTCTTTAAAAAGCCGGATGACCAAACGACATCGGAGGCTGTGCCATCAGATACTGCAAGCGGACAAGCGATCAAGACAACAAGAAAAGCAGTATATAAGCTGATGCTCAACATTGAACTTTCAGACGCGAAAGGAGCTCAATAACGATGGAGATCAAGTTGAATCCGTTCAAGTCGCCGTTAACGCAAAGCCAAATGCTGTACGTTATTGCGATAACCCTATTTGCCATTCTGAATGTCGCGGCGTTATTCCTATACGTACTGCCGGAGCTTGGTGACCTTAAGGAAGCCAAGAAAGGCGTCGTACAATACAGCGCTGCCCTGCAAACGGTTCAAAGCGAGTATGCTACCGAAAAAATAACTGATGATCAAATAGAAGAGCTGCTGAACCGCGTGCCTGTAAAGAGGGCAGATTCGGTTAATGTTGAAATTTTTCGCGAGCTGGCTCAAATGTCTGGTACGCCTTTAGGCTATATCACGCAAAAGAATGGGAATGATGAAGGGCAGACGGCAGAGAGCAGCGTGAGCCCAAACGGCACGGTATCGACCTCGTTTGAAGTCAATGTCGTTGGACATTTGCCGAATATGCTGCTGTTTATCGATCATTTGCACAATTATCCAAGGCTGTTCGCTTTGCAAAAATGGACGATGGCCGAATTGAGCAAAGAAACGATTAACCAGGATTATCCCGACTTATATACCTTTGCTTCTATTCAAAAGGATAAAGCGGTGCTTTCCTTGCGAATGACCATTCAAACGTATATTTTCCCGCAATTTGCAGATTCCTTTACTAAGAAAAGCGAAGCGGAAGAACTCTCCGAAACAGCGGCATAATTATGACCAAATAGGCATTGGCAGATGACTTTGTAAGCGGGGCGTTAAGCTCATATTTATGAAGCCATCTTTTTTTTCATTCATCCTTCATGCAACCAAAGGCTGATTGTCATACTATTGTCATAGGAACCTTGGTGACGGCGGTTGTTAGGTTTACCGAAAAAGGGCATAATGGAAGCATAGGAAAATACATAGAAATGGGGAACGGGAATGCCTTATAACGACCGTTTCATACGGGCTTGCCAGAAGGAACACGTTGATCAAATACCTGTATGGTACATGCGTCAGGCCGGAAGATACGATCCTGACTATCGCAAAATAAAGGAAAAATATTCACTTCTTGAAATTTGCAAACAACCGGAGCTTGCTGCCGAGGTTACGATGATGCCGATTCGCAAGCTGGGCGTTGATGCAGCAATTCTTTACTCAGACATTATGAACCCGGTGGCTTCCATCGGAATAGACTTTGATATTGTCGCGAACATCGGACCAGTCATAGCGAATCCGATTCGTTCCGCGGCTGACATTGAACGGCTTAAACCCATAGACGTTGAAGGGGACCTCAGTCACGTTATCGAGACGATTCGGATTCTTGACCGAGAGCTTGAAGTTCCGCTGATCACATTCGCGGGAGCGCCGTTCACGATTGCGAGCTATTTGATAGAAGGAAGACCTTCGAAAAACTATTTGCGCACGAAGGAAATGATGTACAGCGAGCCGAAGCTTTGGCATGAGCTGATGCGCAAGCTTGGCGATATGGTCATTACTTATTTACGCGCGCATATTGCGGCTGGCGGCAAAGCGTTTCAGTTGTTCGACAGCTGGGTCGGCGCATTGACGCCTGCGGACTTCCGGCAATTCGTATTGCCGACGATTGAACGCATTTTCGCGGAGCTGTCGGATTTGCCGCAGCCAAAAATTTATTTTCCAGGCGTGAGCTCGGGAGAGCTGCTTCCCGAATTGCATCATGTAAAGGCTGATGTGATCGGTCTTGATTGGCGCGTATCGATTGCGGAAGGAAGAAGAAGACTGGATAACGGATTCGCCGTGCAGGGCAATTTGGATCCTACGATTCTGACGGCGCCGATAAGTGTCATTGAATCGTATGCGAAAGAAATCATAGACAGCGGAATCGAAGAGCCTGGTTTTATTTTCAACCTGGGCCATGGCCTATTCCCTGAAGCTTCGCTTGAGAAACTTGCTGAACTGACTGCATTTGTACATTCGTATTCGAATAAAGCCATAGCGGCGCGCAGCAAGAAGGAGGCAAGTCATGTCTGAACCGAATGCAAAGAAGATCGGCGTGCTTGTCATGTCCTATGGCACGCCGGAATCAATGGATGACGTAGAAACCTATTACACGCATATCAGACGCGGGAATGCTCCTACGCCGGAGCTGCTGGCTGAGCTGAAGGGCCGGTACGAAGCCATTGTAGGCGGCGTGTTTCCGCTCCGCGAAAATACAAACGGGCAGGTAGCCGGCTTGCAGGATAAGCTGGAGCAGCTGGCTCCGGGCAAATTCAGCTGCTACCAGGGCTTGAAGCATGCAAAGCCGTATATCGAAGACGGTGTTGACCAGATGGCGAAAGACGGCATCGCGGAAGCGGTCGGCATCGTGCTGGCGCCGCATTTTTCAACCATGAGCGTCGGCAGCTACATCAAGCGCGCGGAGGAGAAGGCGAAAGAGCTTGGCATAACGATGACTTTCGTGAAGCAGTATCACATGCATCCGAAGCTGCTTCAAGCCCTTACGGACCGTGTAGCGGACGGACTTGCCCGTTTGGCTGATGCTTCTAACGGTGAAGAAAACGTAAAGGTGCTGTTCAGCGCGCACAGTCTGCCTGTTAAGATTCGCGAGATGGGCGATCCTTACGAGCAGCAGCTGCTTGAGACCTCGGCTGCGGTAGCTAAAGCAGCGAATGTGAAGGATTGGCAGTTTACTTGGCAAAGCGCAGGCCGCACAAGGGAACCGTGGCTCGGTCCGGATATTTTGGAAACCTTGCCCGTGCTTGCAGAAGAAGGCGTTAAAGCGGTGCTCGTTGCGCCGGTGGGCTTTGTATCGGATCATTTGGAGGTATTGTATGACCTTGATATCGAAGCGCAGGCTGCGGCAAAACAGCTGGATATGACTTTGGATCGTATCGCGATGCTGAATCGCGATCCACTATATATGGAAACGTTGGCGGAATCGGTCATTGAGGCATTGGCCGGCCACGGGAAGGAATGAAAGAGATGCGGAGAATCGGAAAACCTGATCGAATTGTCATTATTGGCGGAGGGATCAGCGGACTGAGCTCCGCTTTTTATTTGCAGCGGGAAGCGGAGCGGCAGGGCAAGGAGCTTGAAATGACAATCGTAGACAGTGCTCCTGTCTTTGGCGGAAAAATAAATACGCTGCAGCGTGACGGCTTCGTCATCGAGAAAGGGCCGGATTCTTTTTTGGCGCGGAAGCTGGCCATCATTGATTTGGCAACGGAGCTTGGTCTGGAAGACGAGTTGACGACAACGAATCCGGGAGCGAAAAAAACCTATATTTTGCATCAACAAAAGCTGTTTCCGATGCCGGCCGGACTTGTTCTGGGCATACCGACCGAGATTGCGCCATTCGTGAAAACCGGTTTATTGTCTTGGGGCGGAAAGCTGCGAGCGTTAATGGATTTAGTGCTGCCGGTTCGCAAGGAGCAAACCGATGAATCGCTTGGCGGTTTCCTAGAGCGCCGCGTCGGCAATCAAGTGATGCGGCGCATCGCCGAGCCGCTGCTTGCCGGCATATATGCCGGCGACTTGAAGAAGCTTAGCCTGCAGGCGACCTTTCCGCAGTTCGCTGCATCGGAGCGCAAGCATGGAAGCCTGATTCGCGGCATGCAGCATAACCGCAAGGCGGTCGCAGCAGCAGGCGCTTTGCCGGCCGTTGCCAAGGGCGGTACCTTTTTGACGTTTAAGGGCGGGTTGAGTACGCTAGTCAATGCGCTTGACCGTGCGCTGAGCAAGGCGGAGAGGCGCCTGGACACGAAGGTCATTGAGATAAAACGCAAAACGGGCAGCTCAGCGGACGCAAATAACGATACAGCTTTGGAAGAAGACCAGGCAAGGTACGAAATTGTACTTGATAGCGGCGAGAGGCTGCTGGCAGACCGAATCGTTATGACGGCCCCTGCTTATAATGCAGCAGAGCTGCTGGAGCCTTTGACGGATTGCAGCGAGCTTCGCGCGGTCAATTATGTCTCGGTAGCGAATGTCGTGATGGCTTTTGATAAAGCGACATTCGGGATTGATTTTGACGGATCGGGGTTTGTTGTGCCGCGCTCTGAAGGGCTGCATATTACAGCCTGCACTTGGACGTCGAATAAATGGCTGCATACGAGTCCGAGCGATAAGGTGCTGCTGCGCTGTTATGTCGGACGATCGGGCGATGAGGAAAGCGTGAATCTGCCTGATGCCGAGCTGATCAAAGCCGTACGGCGCGATATCGAAGAAACCATGGGGATTAAAGCGGAACCGGCGTTCGTTGAAATAACGAGATTGCCTCGCTCGATGCCGCAATATCCGGTGGGACATGTTACGAATATGAAGCAGCTGCGCGATCGTTTTGAACGGGAACTGCCAGGCGTCTGGATAACGGGAGCAGCTTTCGACGGCGTCGGTCTGCCGGATTGCATAAGGCAGGGCAAGGAAGCGGCGCAGGCTATTCTTAAAGACTAAAATGCAAGATTTGTTTTCCTCTCGAAGGTGGTTCATTGCTATAATAGGAGAGTCTAACGATACAAGACTTTTAAATCGATTATAGAGGAGCCTATTTCCATGTCCATCTCACGTTCCGAAGCGCATCAGCAGGACAAGCTGAAGCGTAAAAAGCGGCTTCGCAGGCTTATCATGATTAATTTCACGCTGCTAGGCATCATTATCATCGTGATTGGCGCATGGCTCGCGGCAGCGAATTCAGATAAATTGAAAGATGTATTTGGCATATCAAAAGGCGATAATAAAAATCAGGAACAAGCGATTAAGCCTGATGGAGCAGGGGAGACCAATAATGTCTCCGATACCGATACGGCGGAAGATCTGAATGCGCCTGCAGATGTAGACGCGTCTGAAAACACGAGTGAAAACGAACCCGAGCCCCCTGTTTCAGAAGATGAAAATACGGTGACGGAGCCAGGCATGGAGGGTAGCAACGAGGATAAAATCAGCCTGTCGTTCGTCGGCGATTTGCTGGTCGCTGACTATGTGAGCCCGATAACGGATAAGGAAGGTTATCCTTTTCTGTACAAACCCTCGATGCTGTATTTAAGCGAGCCGGATCTAACCGCCGGAAATTTGGAATTTCCGATTACGACAAGGGGAGTTCCGGTAGAAGGAACGCCATATGTTTTCAAAGGTTCGCCGGATGTCCTGCCAGCGATGCGCGATGCCGGATTTGATATTATGAGCCTGGCTAACAACCATGCACTCGATCAAGGTGTTGAAGGCATGCTCGACACGATGAACTATTTGGACGAAGCAGGCATATCGCATATGGGTGCGGGCAATAACGATACGGAAGCTTTTGCGCCCGTGATCAAAGAGGTTCGCGGCATTAAGGTCGCTTATATCGGACTGAGCCGAGTCGTTCCGTTCTCCTCGTGGAAGGCGGACAAGAACATTGCGGGAGTAGCTGAAAGCTATGATACGCGGCGGGCGCAGGAAGCTGTCGCTAAAGCGAAAAAAGTGGCGGATATCGTCGTTGTCATGGTGCACTGGGGCAAAGAACGGGTTGATCAGCCCGAGCCGTACCAGAAGGATTTTGGTAAACAATATATTGATGCGGGCGCGGATCTCGTCATCGGCAGCCATCCGCATGTGCTGCAAGGCTTTGAAATGTATAAAGGCAAATGGATCGCATACAGTTTAGGAAACTTCATTTTTACCTCTTATCCGAAGGAAACGGCAGGCGAGACAGGCGTTCTGGATGCCGTTTGCACAAAAAGCGGCGATTGCGAAATGACATTTCATCCGATGTTTACGGTCAATGCGCAGCCGACTCCCTTAGAGGGGGGAAAGGCAAAAGCGGTACTCGACCGTCTCAGCTCGATTTCTTTTGGCGTAACGCTGGGGGAAGACGGCGCGCTTAAGCCTGAATAATGAACCTGCTGAAAGGATGATCGCTTCATGAATAATCCGTGCGTAGCGCACCGAGGCTGGTCCAGCCGCGCGCCGGAAAATACGATGGCAGCTATACGGTTAGCCCTGGATGATCCAAACGTGGAATGGATTGAAATTGACGTTCATCTATCGAAAGACCATGTGCCGGTTGTTATCCATGATTACACGCTGCGCAGAACGACGAATGGGAAAGGCGATGTAAAAAGCTTGTCTGCTGCGCAGCTGACAGCGCTGGATGCGGGCAATTGGTTCTCTCAAAAATATCAGGGCGAGCCTGTTCCGACGCTTGCGCAGGTGCTCAAAGAGGCGGTGGGCCGCTGCAAGCTCAATATCGAGCTGAAAACAGACGGAATCCGTTATCCCATGATTGAGCAGAAGGTATTGGAATGCATTGAAGCTTACGATGCGATGAAGGAAGTGGTCATTACATCCTTCCATGAAGGCACCTTATACCGGATGAAACGGCTCGCCGGCGAAATTCGCACCGGTCTCATTATTGACGGCTGGAGGAATACGCTGCCGAAGGAAATGAAGGAGCTTGGTACGGATTTTCTTTCCATCAGCTACACGAAGCTGAACAAGGAACGGGTCGCGCTTATGAAACAAGCCGGCATACAAGTCATGGCTTGGACGATTAACGAAAAACGGGCCATGCGAAAAATCGCCGCGCTCGATCCCGAGCTTCTGATCTGCACGAATTATCCGGAGCGTTGGCATGAATTGCGCTTAGTGCGCGTTTAGCTGCTAACACTACAAGCAGGAGGTTGCTCGTTATATGGTTGGGTGGATAGATGATTGGTGGCTTCGGCTCCTTGCCGGTTTACTCGGCAGCGGAATGATCGCTGCAGCAGCTTACGGCGTACGCTCGTTGTCCGCTTCGGGCGCGTGGTCGGCGGTTGTGATGGGAACAGGCTTCGTTACGCTGGGGGAACCGGTGTGGTTCGGTTTATTGATCGCTTTTTTTGTTTCTTCCAGCCTTTTGTCCAAATGGAAGCGGAAGCATCACGCCAAAGAAACGGCTGAAGCAAAATATGAGAAGACTGGCAGGCGCGATGCCGGCCAGGTCTGGGCAAACGGAGGCGCGGGCTTGATCCTTTGCGCCGCGAATGCGATGTGGCCGGATCAAGGGTGGCTGTTCGCGTACATCGGCGTGATGGCAGCCGTTAACGCGGATACCTGGGCCACCGAGATCGGTGCCCTTAGCAGGACGGCGCCGCGGTCGGTCACGAGCGGCAAGCCGGTTACGGCAGGCACGAGCGGCGGAGTCACGCCGCTCGGCAGCGCAGCAGCGCTCGCAGGCGCCGTGTTCATCGGCGCCGTTGCCGCGCTGCTGCTCGCGGCCCCGCAGCCAGCAGAGGCTGCTGCGGGTACGCCAGGCGGCGGAGCCGCAGCGGCGGCATACATCGCCGCCGCGGCCGCCGCCGGCCTGGCCGGTGCCTTCGCCGACTCGCTGCTCGGCGCAACCGGCCAGGCCATGTTTCGCTGCCAGGTATGCGGCAGCGAAACCGAACGCGCCGCGCATTGCGGCAGCACGGCGGTGAAAGTGCGCGGCTTCGCCTGGCTGAATAACGACAGGGTGAACCTCCTGTCGTCGTTGTTCGCAGGCGTGCTGGCATGGGCAATCGGTCAGTGGATGTTATGACCGGAACCATAGACGGCTCAGGGGAGATGAATGCCCCTGAGCCGTTTTTTATGTTGATTTGCTTGCCTATCCAAGGGCTCTCTCGATTATTACGAAGATATCCATAGATTCGCCTATGTTCCCCGAATGATGACCGGCATAAGCCTCCCTGCTTGCCTGAAACCCCATAAACGAAAACCTTCTTTTTTCCGTTACCTTCATAGCTTTCTACTCCTTATGTGCTTTTAGAATATAGTGTAAATGTTCATTTCATATGCTATAACCATAATAGGAGAGAGGGATCTTTCCTGAGATTGCGCAGCGCATGCTCACCCTTCAGCTTCGAGAGCTGGAGGTGGACGGTCTCATTATTCGGGATTCAGAAATGAACTAGGGGACATGGTACGATGGAGCTTAAACGAAACGACCGGATCGAAGTGAAAAATATGAAAAGCAAATATTGCAAGAATGAGCATTTAAATATCGTAATAAACGATATTCCGCTTGATGTGTGGTTGGATCAAAAACTCCCAGGAAAAGATTTGTTAGGATTAGTCCCGACCATGTCCGGTTGGATAAACCAATCCGAGGAAATCGAGTTTTTGAGGAGAAGATACGTACAGCAAAAGGGAGTATTGCCTATACTTATGTGCCCTGATGATTGGGACGAATGCGGATTGGTTTGATGATTGTCCCCGGTTGTTTTTCGTTAAGGAAGAATATTTCCGGGAGCTCAATAAAATTTATAGGGATGGACACATTTTTGAGTTTTAAAAAATTAATAATCACAAGGAGGCTTTATGCAAGAACAAGTGGGTCAATGCCGCAAATGCGGTGTGGAGATTTTTTGTTTGGATGGTTTTTTAAACGGCGTCGTTACGCCTGAGAATGAGCTTCTCTGTATGATTTGCGCAGATGATCGGTTTATCGTTGATTGCGATTCTATATTTTTAAGGGAGTATGCCTTATCGGATTTGGATGCACTGCAAGCACTGACCTGGCAGCCGGAAATATATGAGCTGCTGCCAGGCTGGAACGTGTCTAGGGAGACACGTCAAGACTGGATGGCCAATTACGAAATCGCAGAGAACAGGCAGTTCCTAAGCGCGGTTGCAGCTGGAGGGCGCATTGGCGAGCTCCGATTGCGGCTGGGCATTGTATTGAAAGAGACGGGGGAGTTCATCGGTTGGTGCTGCACAGGAATCAAAGAGGAGCTGCCGTCGCCGGGCAGGGAAATCATGTTTGCCATTTCCAAGCATCATCGCGGAAAAGGTTATACGACGCAAGCTGCGCAGGGCCTTATCAACTATTTGTTTGAAAATACCGATATCAGCGAGCTGCATGCGATAGCCCTGCTTACCAATCACCCGCCGAACAGAGTCATTCAAAAATGCGGATTCGCTTTTTCAAGCATCATTGAGATTGAAGGCAAAGCTTACAATCATTATCTTTACAGCAAACCGGACTGGCTGAACCGATTAGAAACGCAATGATCTTAACCGTTACAAAATAGCCTTTCCCTTAAATTTAAAATCAAAGTCTGCTTGATTTCCTTTAAATGCATATATATCCACATAGGCGTCGAAGCCAACTACGCGTCCGCGGTTGCTGTACTGCCATAACAACCAATTCTGTTTTCCTTTTAAGGTTGGAAATTTCACAATATCCCGAATCCAGATGTCATAGCCCTCGAAACCGCCGGCGATATACTTGTTGAACGTGTCATACGTGACGTAGAGAACCGGTTTTTTGTTATAGGTTTGCTCCAGCTTCTCGCTCATCGTCATTAATTCTTGCTCAATGATTGCAGGATCATGAGTCAACGCGATTTCGATATCGATCACGGGAGGCAGGCTGGCTGCCTCTTTCGGTACTACGCTTATAAAATGATCGGCCTGCTGCTCACCCGTGCTTCTTGCCGAGAAAAAATGGTAAGCGCCCGTCAAAAAGCCGTTTTCTTTGGCGCCTTCCCAGTTCTGCATGAAGGTA
The DNA here is from genome assembly GCF_040676435.1 of Paenibacillus sp. LPE1-1-1.1. NCBI lineage: Bacteria > Bacillati > Bacillota > Bacilli > Caryophanales > Paenibacillaceae > Paenibacillus > Paenibacillus sp. LPE1-1-1.1. The sequence goes on along the minus strand of NZ_JBEGHY010000023.1, from coordinate 1,107,924 downwards.
TCATCCGTAAAATCATTTCCTTCTGTCGCTTTCATATAGACAAATTGGTATTTCTCCGTTTCTGCAACCGATTTCCATTCCACGTCTCCTTGATAATGAGAAACGTCGAGACCTTTAATTTCATACTCCATGGCAAAAATACTATTGTGCCAAATGATGCCTTTGTACTCCAATACGCAACATATTAAAGCTAATCCGAGCAAGACCGCGATTTGCAAAAACAATAAAAAGACCGCCAAGTCCCCTTGACGGTCATTCCAAACTATACGCTATTTCGTCAGCTGTTCCATTTGTCCGATCAGCTCTTCGAATACGCTCATCGCTTGCTCGATCGGTTCCGGAGAAGACATGTCGACACCGGCTTTCTTCAAAATGTTGATCGAGAAGTCGCTGCCGCCGCTCTTCAGGAAGCCGAGGTATCGCTCGACTGCCGGCTCGCCTTCCTCCAATATTTGTTTGGAGAAGCTGGTCGCAGCAGAGAAACCTGTCGCGTATTTGTACACATAGAAGCTGTTATAGAAATGGGGAATGCGTGCCCATTCCATTTCGATGTCTTTATCAACGACCATGCCTGGGCCGTAATACTGGACATTTAGATCATAATAAATCTGATTAAGATCCTGCGGTGTCAGCGACTCGCCTTCTTCGGAACGCTCATGGATGATTTTCTCGAATTCGGCAAACATCGTCTGACGGAATACGGTCGTACGGAACTGATCCGCGTAATAAGTCAGCAAGTACATTTTTTCCTTCGGGTCTGTTGATTTGTTCAGGAGATAATCCATTAGCAGGGCCTCGTTCAATGTAGAAGCAACCTCTGCCAGGAAAATCGTATACTGCGCATCGCGGTAGTTCTGATTCGTGTCCGAGTAATGGGAATGAAGCGCGTGACCCATTTCATGCGTCAACGTGAACATGCTGTTTAAATTGTCTTTATGGTTGAGAAGGACATACGGATGCGTTCCGAATGCGCCCCAGCTGTAAGCGCCGCTGCGTTTACCTTCATTCTCGTAAACATCAATCCAGCCGTTGTCAAAGCCCTCTTGCAGCACCTTCAAATAATCCTCGCCCAGCGGCTTCAAGCTTTCGCTTACCGTTTTCTTCGCTTCCTCGTAGGTAATGTCCAGGTTGAATTCATCAACGAGCGGCGCGAACAAATCGTACATGTGAAGCTCGTCTAAGCCGAGCAGCTTTTTCCGAAGCTCCATGTAGCGGTGCATGAGCGGAAGATGCTTATGGATGGTATCGACTAGGTTCGTATACACTTCCTTCGGAATGTTGTCACCGTAGAGAGACATATCCAGAACGGAATCATATTTGCGCGCCTTGGCGTAGAAAATATTTTTTGTAACGTTTGATGTCAAGGTCGTTGCGAGCGTGTTTTTCAGCTTGCCGTAAGTATCGTATACTGCTTTGAACGCTTCGCGGCGAACATCTTGATTTTTGCTTTCGAGAAATTGTATGTAGCGGCCGTGCGTCAGCTCGATTTCTTCGCCGTTCTCGTTTTTCACCTTAGGGAATTTGAGATCCGCATTGTTCAGCATGTTGAATACCGTTCCCGGAGCGGAGCTGATATTGCCGACCTGCGCAAGCAGCGCTTCTTCGTTCTTGGATAAGACATGAGCCTTTTGGCGGCGCATTTCCTCGAGCGTATGGCGGAATTTCGCCACGGATTCATCGGAAATGATGGCATCCAGCTTTTCATCCGAGAGGCTAAGCACTTCAGGCGTTATAAAGGAGAGCGCTTCGCCGGATTCAACGCTGATTTTTTTGGATTTATCGGATAGCGCCTGATAAGTCGCTTCCGCCGTATCCTCGTGATGCTTCATATTTGCATATACATAAAGCCGTTCCACATGCATGGAAAGCTCGTCTTCAAGCTCGAAGCAGGCTTTAAGCTGGGCGACATCTGCCAGTTTACCTTGGAATTCCGGTATTTTTTTGATTAGTGCTTTTGCTTCCGCATATTCCTTATCCCATGCCGCTTGGCTCTCAAAAATATCCTCAAGCTTCCAGCGGGTCTCAGGTGCGGATTCTGATCGTTTAGGTACGTGATTCATCGAATTCCTCCTAGGTATGGTTAAGGTTGGTAAGGCATGCCCGGTTTGGGGAGCTGCCTGATTGGAAGGAGCAGCTCCCGGGACCAGGCTTAAAGCAAGCAGCAGAGGCAGCCATTTCATCCATTTATCACCTCGGAACACAGTTTGTTTCTACTATGTCCGCAGAGGATCATGAATATTCAGTGCTCTGCCGGCTAAGCTTTACCCATCGTAAAAAATGCATAAACGATCATAAAAAACGCAAACGCAATAAATGCGATGGAAACGAGTGCAAGACCCCGGCGCAGGCCAGTGGGCAAGGAGTCGCGCTTCATAATGACGATTGCTCCAAGCGAGAAGGCTGCAATGATAAAAATAATTGAAGCTGTAGCATCCATTTGCGAGTAAATCCTCCTGATACTGAACTGGCTAAAAAAGGACAGCAGTCTAATTGTACCTATGCGCGGATACGTAACGATATGTTCGCCGCACAGGTTAATTTTTCCTGCCCGTCCATCGGAAATTCCGGTATTAAACTTCCTTTAACGCGCGCATGATGGCTTCAAGCTCTTCTTCGCGGCCAACAAAGTCGGTTGCGCGGAAGCGGTTTTGTGCCCAGTGCAGCATTTCCGGACGACTGATGAACGTATGCGTGTCTTCGCCCCATTGATCGGAAATTTCCCTTACGATAAGCGTCTTGCCTTGTACTTCTACCGTCAGCATATTGTATTTGTCGGTTTTGTAGATTTCGTGTTTTTTGAACATTTTTTTTTCATCCTTTTAGTAGTTAATTATGGTATTCTTATCATCATAGCCATTATGGCGGCGGTAATCAATATGGGGCCATAAGAAGCTGAAGTCGTCGGCACAGATTTTGCTGAGATGAGAAGAGATGAGACGAGAAGAGGAGAGTGCAGGAATGAGTAAGATGAGCTATGAGCAAATCGGTGTTGCTATGACATGCAGAAGCTATGAGGAGTATGTGAGGATGTTTGATTTAGAGCCTTCGGACTTGGCGCATGGAGAGGTGCTCGATGTAGCTGCTGGAGGATCTTCCTTTACGGCAGAAGTGAATGCGAGAGGGTATTCCGCTTATGCTGTAGATCCGCGATACGACGCTGGGATCGAGAAATGGATTACTGAGGCCGAGCAGGAAATCGAGACATCGACCGCAAAGCTTGCCAAGCTGCAGGAGAATTTCGATTGGAGCTATTATGGTTCGATAGAGAAGCATAGGGCAGGCAGGGAAACGTCAATCGAATTGTTCAAATCGAATGTTTTGGACAGCAAAAAATCTAAGCGTTATCTAGCGGGTAAGCTTCCGGAGCTTCCTTTTGGCGATGATCAATTTTCACTGATTCTTTGCAGTCATTTTATGTTTCTGTACGCGAACCAATTCGGACCTGAATTTCATATACATGCGATTATGGATTTAATGCGGATTTGTAAGCCTGGCGGTCAAATTCGCATTTATCCCCTGATTTCTTTGGACTGGAAGCCATACCCCGAGCTTGATCAGCTTCTGGATTCCATAAAGGCAAATGGCGGCAAAACGGAATTATGCCCATCGAGACTGCCGTTTATTCCTGGATCCAGTCATTTTTTGAAGATTTTACTTTAATTGCTTTTTGGAATTCGGATCGATATAATAATTCTACTCGCCGTTCTAAACGGCGGTCATATCTAGGAGGTTGTTCAATTGAAAGGAACAGTTAAATGGTTTAATGCGGAGAAAGGCTACGGCTTTATCCAAACAGAGGGCGGAGAAGACGTATTTGTACATTTCTCGGCGATTCAAAGCGATGGTTTCAAATCTTTGGATGAAGGGCAAGCGGTCGAATTCGACATTACTGAGGGTAACCGCGGCGCTCAAGCGGCCAACGTCACTAAACTATAGGAACAATGTGCGAATAAACGATGGAAAAGGGCTCCCTGACAACAGGGAGTCCTTTCTTATAATGAATGAATGTTTGATCTCGCTTTCATTGACCAAGTCCTATCAGCGGTGATAAACTGTTGCTTGGAAACTTTGTCAGGGGAGCGAGCATAATGAAATTTAAATTGTTCAAAGACCGTAAAGGGAAGGCCGATCAGGCTAAAAATAACAAGTTCGTTAAGCTGGGACGTGAAATTTACGTTCAAGCCCGCAGAGGCGGACCCAATCCGGATGCGAACTTCGGGTTGAAAACAGCCATTGCCAATGCAAGAGCAGAGCAAATGCCGAATGATAATATTGAACGTGCGATCAAAAAGGCGGCAGGCGCCGGCGATGGCGTCGAATACGAGGATATCATGTACGAAGGCTACGGCCCGGGCGGCGTAGCGATCATGGTAAAATGCTTGACGGACAATCGGAACCGTACGGCAGCTGATGTTCGTTCAGCGTTTAACAAACGCGGCGGTAACATGGGAGAGAGCGGATGCGTCGGCTATATGTTCGACCACAAAGGGCTGCTCGTCGTTGATCGCGAGGCGCATGAAACCGATGAGGATTCCATGATGATGGTTGCGCTTGAAGCAGGTGCTGAAGATGTTGTCGTTAATGACGACAGCTTTGAAATTTTGACGCATCCGCATGAATTCGAGCAGGTCAAAAATGCCTTGGAGCAGGAAGGCTTTACGTTCGTAAATGCCGGCGTTCGTTGGCTGCCGCAAAATATGGTCAAGGTTGAAGGCGAGAACGCGGAAAAGCTTCAAAAAATGATGGATGCTTTCGAAGACAACGATGATGTGCAGGATGTTTATTCGAATTTTGAAATCGCGGAATAGGCTGTTCATTCCACGATAGAAAGGGCTGCTCTTAGCGTGTGGTATTCGACGCTAAGAGCAGCCCTTTTGTTGTTTTTTGCTATTTTACCGTTCTGTCCGGCTGAAGTAGTATCTGGCAAGGAAAGCTGCGGCTGCTGCAATGGCAAAGCCGGCACCCATCTTGAAAAATACCTCGCGTCCGAAATGCTCGTATATAAAACCGCCGAACATCCCGCTGATTACGCCTGCCAGGCCGGTCCAGATAACGGCATACACTGCCTGGCCGGACGCACGGTACTCATCGGGAATGAGCCTTGAAAGATAACGGAGCGCCGTAGAGAAATAAATGCCGAACGAAATGCTGTGCATCGCCTGCGTCGCGATCACCCAGCGCGGATCCTGTATATCGCTGAGCAGCCACAATCTTACGGCATACATAATAGAAGCAATCATCAGCAAAGGAAGCTCCTTGAATTTATGGCCGTATTTGCCGAGCAGGAACAAGATCGGAATTTCGCTCAAAGCGGATACGAGCCAAGCAAGACCGACAAGAGAATCACTTGCACCCATTTGACGCATCGTTACCGCTAGAAATCCTTCATACATCCGGTGGGGGATGGAGATGGTTAGGATAATTAAAAAGAACAGCAGCACGTCGCGTTGGCGTAAAAGCTTGAAAAAACCGGAAAAATCGATTTTACGCGCGCTTCCTTGATAATCCCTGATTCGGGTCGTTAAGATCAGCGTAATGGCAATCGTGGTTAGAGCAAGCGGCAAAGTCCAGGTGGAGCCGATTTCTTTTAATATAAGTCCGAAGGTGAATGCGGTTACTGCAAAGCCAAGCGAGCCGAAAATCCGGATGAGGGCATAGGGCGTTCCCGTATATTGGCTAGATAACAGCAGCAGGCTGTCGCTTAATGGGTTGATGGGTGTCTGAAAAAAATAAAAGCCCATCATAACGAGGCAAACCAGCGCAAAATTTTCAATCGGAAATAACAGCGATATCATGACGAGCTGTCCGAATAACAATAGCATAAGCAGTTTTTTAATCGTTCGGTATTTATCGCTGGCGAGACCGAGGATGATATTTGCAAAAATCGATATGAAAGGCCCGGTTGAATAAATAATGCCAATTTGCTGTTCCGAAAAACCTCTGTCCAGAAAGTAAAGCGGAATAAAGGCAACGACCATCGCAGCTGTCGAGTAGGCGGAGAAACTGAATATTCGGAGCGAAAGCGTCTCCTTGCGGGCAGTCGATGAGCGCTCTATTGTGACTGTTTCGGGCGTATCCATTTTTGAAAGCTCACTCCATCTCTGTCTTAAACAATATGGATACCAGTATAGCATGGATTAAGAATCGGACCAATGAGATTTGAAGCTGGATTATTATGTCCTGAGATGTTACATTTAGAGGTGGAGGTTTACAATGAATGCTTTTCGTTTTGACTGGAATGAAAGGCTTCGGATCCATATTCCCGTGTTGGATATGGAATGGGAGCATTATGCAGCGAATGTTCAGCTTGAAATCGTCGAACGATGGGAATGGATACGCGGGACGATCCCTGACCGGGTAATGGAATTTGAACAGATCATCAATAAAAAGCAGGCGGAGCTGTTTGAAGAAGAGAGCTTTGAGCAATCCTGTATACTAAACTATGAAATTGCCGATTATGCAAGTAGGATTAACGATCTCCACATCTGGTCCCGCATCGACCAGCAATTGGAATCGCGCCGACATTCCTGAACATGTTTGGAGGAAACGTGCATCGTGAGATTGACGACTTTAACAGGCAATCGGGTGCCTCAAAGCCCACTTAAACTCATGCATCGCGTTTATAAGTATGTATTACCGGAAGTAGAGAAGGAGCTTGTGAAGCTTCGGCTGATGGCGCAGCGGATACCGGATCAAGAGCTGCGGAATCAAGCCCTCAGCAGCATGGACAGCAAGAAATTCCATTGCCAGGGCGGCAGTGTTTACGCGGCTGCGAGCCTTGAGCACAGACATGTGCTCATCCCGTTAATTGTCGCTTTGCAGACGATTAGCGACTATTTGGACAATTTATGCGACCGCAGCACTTCGCTCGATCCCGATGATTTCCGGTTATTGCATCAATCCATGCTTGATGCCGTTAATCCCGAAGCACAGCTTCAGGATTATTATGCTTTGCGCAGCGAGAAGGAAGATGGAGGTTATTTGCACCATCTCGTGCGAATATGCCAATTGCAAGTCGCACTATTGCCTTCGTACGGAAGCGTTCAACAGCAAGTAACCGAACTGGTAACCTTATATGGGGATTTGCAGGTGTACAAGCATATACGCAAGGATTTACGCGAGGAGCATCTCCTTGCGTGGTGGTCACGGCATTGCAGTGATTATCCGAATTTGCAGTGGAACGAATTTGCGGCGGCGGCGGGCTCGACGCTCGGCATGTTTATGCTTTTTCTAGCCGCCACTGAGGACCGGCTGTCCAAAGAGGACGCAGCCTCTATCCGAAATATTTATTTTCCTCATGTATGCGGTCTTCATATTTTGCTCGATTATTTAATTGATCAGGCAGAGGACCAAGCAGGCGGAGACCTTAACTTTTGCAATTACTACGATAATGAAGGTCTGCTTGTTGAGCGCCTCGGCACCATAGTGAACCGGGCGCGTGAGGATGTGAAGCAGCTTCCCGCATCGCGTTTTCATCGTTTGATTATTGAGGGGCTTTTAGCCTTGTATTTGTCAGACCCGAAGGTTCGCCATCAGGCGGATGTTAGAGATGTGTCGAGGAGGCTAATGAAGAACAGTCCGCTAACGCGTATGTTTTTCCTTATAAATAGCATCTGGATTCGCAAACAACAGGCTTAACTATAAATTAACAATGTGGAGGAATGAACCATGTCTGCAGTCAAATCAATCGCGGTACTGACAAGCGGAGGAGATTCGCAAGGAATGAACGCAGCCGTTCGCGCTGTGGTAAGGAGTGCTTTATTTCACGGACTGGACGTATACGGCGTTCAACGCGGTTATCAGGGGCTTATTAACGATGACCTTCGGCAAATGGACTTACGGAGCGTCGGCGATATTATTCAACGCGGCGGCACGATTTTGCAAACCGCAAGATGCAAGGAGTTTATGACGGCGGAAGGCCAGCAGCGCGGGGCGGAAGTTCTCCGTTCAAGAGGCATTGACGGCTTGGTCGTTATCGGCGGAGACGGCTCATACCAAGGCGCTAACAAGCTGAGCAAGCTGGGCATTAAGACGATGGGGCTTCCGGGGACGATCGATAACGATATTCCGTTTACCGATATTACCATTGGCTTTGACACTGCGGTAAGTATCGTTGTCGATGCCATCAACAAAATTCGCGATACGATGTCCTCGCATGAGCGTTCGTCGATCGTTGAGGTTATGGGCCGGCATTGCGGCGATATCGCGCTTCACGCGGGTCTTGCAAGCGGCGCGGAAACGATTCTCGTGCCGGAGGTTCCTTTTGAGCTGACAGAGGTTGCGGAACGTATGAAAAATAATTTTGCCAAAGGGAAGCGCCATAGTATTATTGTCGTGGCAGAAGGCGCAGGCAAAGGCGAGGAAGTCGCGCAGCAAATTACGGCTAACAGCGGCATTGAGCCCCGTGTAACTGTACTTGGCCATATTCAGCGCGGCGGTACGCCAACCGCAATCGATCGCATTTTGGCAAGCCGTCTTGGTGATTTTGCCGTGAGACAGCTAATGGCCGGCGATTCAGGTAAAGCCTGCGGCGTGATTCGCGGAGAACTTGTAACGACAGACATTGACACGGTCGTAAATTCGAAGAAGCCGTTTGACATGGGCATGTATGAACTGGCTCTTCGCCTTTCTCAATAAAGCACGGCCGAATGAAAAAAAAGTCCACCTCGCTGTCTCGGCGATGGTGGACTTTTTTTCATTCGGCCAGGTTACTTGTATGCAACATTTGGTGAATATTTGTTTCCGGCATTCCAGAGCAGGTACTCGTTAATCCCCGTATCTTTCAATGCTTTAATTTGAGCTTCGACCTCGGCTTTTCCGTATTTCATGTAATGTCCGCTGCCGAGCCAGCTTGCTGTGAAATCCTGAATCCATGGCCGTATAATCGGCTTTAGATCTTGGGTTGGATCCAGTTTTTTGTGGGTATCGAGCATAGCTCCTTTAATGGTTTCATAAGGACTGCGGTCAGGATCCTTCTGTTTGAACCATCCCGTGCTGTAATGGCTCGGATAAACCATGGGTGAGATAACATGAACGTCGTTGGATATTTTCACGAAATCTTGGCCGATTCCTTCGGCAGCCGGCACCGATGCGGCGTAGCCGAAAATATCGACCGAAACTCTGACGCCAAGCGGCTCCAGCTGTTCGCGCGCGTATTTAACAAAACCGGCCACCGTATCAACGCGGCTTAGCTCCGATTTGTTAAAGGTGAGCGATGCGGCCTTGTTCTCGAAGCCCTCAGGGAAACGCACATAGTCGAACTGAATTTCCTTGAAGCCAAGCTTTGCCGCTTCCTTCGCGACAGCGATGTTATAATCCCATACTTCCTTGCGATAAGGATTGACGAAGCTTTCGCCGCGTGCATTTTTCCAAATCGTACCGTCCTGGTGAAGGAAGGAGAGCTGAGGCTGCTTGCGGGCGAGTACGGTATCCTTGAACACGACAATTCTTGCGATCGGATAAATGTTATGTTTTTTTAACGTTTCCATGAGTCCATTGATGTCTCGGATGTATTTCTTGGATGCGCCAACCTCTTGCAGTTCGGGCGTAGACGTCGGATAGGTTATGTACCCGTTATCATCTTTAATATCAATGACCATGCTGTTCAGTTCGGTAGCGTCAAGCAGTTTTAACAAAGTCTCCATGCGAGCCCCGCCAGCGCTATGCGCTGTGACGTAAATTCCTTTTATCGGCGGAGTGTCGGGCTGAGGATCTTTTTTTACGGTTGCCGGGTCCGAAGCGACGGGAATTATTTCCCCATTCGCTGTTGATTCCGGTTGTATGATCGTTTGACCAGCGGCGGAATTTAAGTAGGCAATTGCAAGCTGCTTGGCTGCGGCGCTAGGTTCTCCGCTTCCAGTGAGCAAGCTGTACAGCAGCAGCAATGAAGAAATGATGATGTCCATTTTGCTCTCTCCCCGTTAGCTATTCTGATCAAATTATAAAGCAGGTTGTAGGGCTGGGTCATTAACTTTTTTGAATTCTAATGAAAGTATATGTATTTTAAATGCATATAGGCTTCGTTTTCTTTAGAAAAATAGCACTCGAAACGGAGGGAAAACAAACAAAAAGCCAGCCGAGATTGTCTCGACTGGCGCATTAATAATCCGTGTGTCCCGCATTGTCATTGTAACAAAGCTTCTCTCTGCTGGTTGCAAATACTGTGCTGAACAATTTCCATCGCGTCAGCGGGCTCGAGTAAGGAAAGTCCGTCACGCAGCACAATGCTGATGTCCATTTCGCGTTTCGTAAGAAAAGGACTAAGCTCTGGGGCAAGCTTCTCTACAATTTGAGACAATTTGACCGTTTCCATATCCATTGAGCATCACCCTTTCATATCTAATGGTTAGGGGAAATCATATGGCAAGAAACCTAAGGTACGGGATACAAACATTATATCAGGATCATTTTCAAAAACATAGGGATACTGTGGAAAATCCATTCTTGCGTAGATGATTTAGTCTTTTGGCCTGGAAAAATCGCCGATGACTCCCACTGTCTCTACAATGTTAATGAAAGCATGCGGGTCAATCGAGGTGACGGTCTTGCTAAGCTCGGCTAATTCATACTTCGTTCTGACCGTCATAAGCATATCGCGCTCGGTAAAGGAAAAGGCGCCTCGGGTTTTAATGATTGTAATGCCGCGGGGATGAGAGAGTAGCTTGAGCAGCAGCTCATCGGTCTTTGTCGTGATGATGAAAGCCGTTAGCTTAATATGCCTCACATGTATGAGATCTACTACCTTGCCGGCAGAAAAAATCGACAACAGCGAGTAAAGGGCGGAATCCCAATTTTTCGTAAAAAACACCAATATCGCAATGACTGCGCCGTTTAATATGAAAATAATCATCCCAACCGGCAAATCGCGTTTTCGCGTCACGATGGAAGCAATGATATCGAAGCCGCCTGACGATCCCCCGTAGCGAAGCGTCAGCCCGCTGCCGAAGCCGATGATAATTCCTCCGAATACGGCGCCAAGCACGATGTCGTCAGCAATTTTCATAACCGGTATGAGCTGCAGAAATAATGTCGATGCGATAACGGTATAGACGCTCCACATAATAAACCGATGGCCCACCGCATACCAACCCCAGATCAGAACAGGCAAATTGAGGATTAAAAATAACCAGCCGATGTTCCCGCCGGTAATATACCCGATCATCATGGATATTCCTGAAATGCCGCCGCTTAGCAGCTGGTGCGGGATAAGAAAAAGATTGAAGCCGATTGCGATGAGAAAGGCGCCGAATGTCATAATCGGCACGGTAATTAGGTAGCGCAGGGAATGGGGATTCATTACGATCGCTCCAATGTAATTGACGTGTTTAATTTGTACATATTGCCATGCTTAGTATGGCTTTATTTGCTTTACTGGTATTCACGATTGATTGTGTGCTATAATGATTTGGATATTCTTAAGTAGGCTGCAGATAAAAGGAGTTTGAGAAAAGTTTGAAAACATTTGCTGAATTTGGCTTGGAACCAAAAGTGTTGCAAGCAATTACCGAACTTGGATTCGAGGAATCTACCCCGATTCAAGACAAAGCGATCCCTATTGCTATGGCTGGGCAAGATCTAATTGGCCAAGCACAAACGGGTACAGGAAAGACAGCGGCATTCGGAATTCCGCTCATTAACAAAATTCCGACAAGCGAGGAACGCATTGTCGCATTAATAATGACGCCAACCCGTGAACTCGCTATTCAAGTGGCTGACGAGATCGGGAAGTTAACCCGATACAAAGGTCTCCGCTCGTTGCCGATTTACGGTGGACAAGAAATTGGTCGTCAAATCCGTGCATTGAAAAAGAAGCCTCAAATTATTATCGGTACGCCAGGACGTTTGCTCGATCACATCAACCGTAAGACCATTCGTCTGGAAGATGTACAAACCGTCATTTTGGATGAAGCAGATGAAATGCTCGATATGGGCTTCATGGAAGATATTCAATCCATCTTGAAGCAAGTACCGGATGAGCGCCACACGATGCTGTTCTCTGCAACAATGCCGACAAACATTCAGAAACTCGCACAACAATTTCTGAAAAACCCTGAGCATGTTTCCGTAATTCCTAAACAAATTACGGCTCCGCTTATCGAGCAATCTTACATCGAAGTGCATGAACGTCAAAAGTTCGAAGCACTTAGCCGTTTGCTTGATATGGAATCCCCTGAGCTAGCTATCATTTTCGGCCGTACTAAACGCCGGGTTGACGAGCTAAGCGAAGCGCTCCAAAAACGCGGATACACTGCTGATGGCTTGCACGGCGACTTGTCTCAGAACCAACGGGACAGCGTAATGCGCAAATTCCGCGACGGAAGCATTGATGTATTGGTAGCGACTGACGTTGCTGCTCGCGGACTCGATGTCTCGGGCGTAACGCATGTTATCAACTTTGACCTTCCGCAGGACCCTGAGAGCTACGTTCACCGTATCGGCCGTACAGGCCGCGCGGGCAAAGAAGGTACAGCTTGGTCATTCGTTACTCCTCGTGAGACGGATCACCTGCACTTCATCGAGAAAGTAACCCGCCAGAAAATGAACCGCAAGCCGCTTCCAAGCATTGCGGAAGCAATTGAAGGCAAGCAACGCGTTACGGCTGAACGTCTTCTTGAAGTCGTTCAAAACGATGAATTCTCTGAGTACAAAGCGATTTCGATTCAATTGCTTGAGCAATATGACTCCGTGCATTTGCTTTCCGCAGCGATCAAATTGCTAACTGGCGAGAAGAAAAACGTTGAAATCGAATTGACACCGGAAGATCCGCTTCGCGCGAAAAAACGCAAGCCGGATATTCGTTCCAATGGTCGTCCATTTAACCGCAGCGGATCGTCTTCTTCATACGGCGGCAATCGCAGCGGCAGCACAAGCGGCGGCGGATACCGTGGACGCGATGACAGACGCAGCAGCGGCAGCAGCACAGGCGGCAGCTCGCGCGGCGGTTACGAAACACGCGGCGGCAGCAGCGGCGGTTATGCTGGCAAGAGAAGCAGCGAAGGACGTCCTGAGAACCGTCGTCCAAAAAGCTCGACCGACAGCTTTTCAAACAACTAATCGTTAACCATATATTTTCGAAAAAACCGAGGAAGTCCGTGATCCCTAACGGGCATCCGGACGTCCTCGGTTCTTTTATTGTTCTTCTATAGTTTGGGTTAGTACGAAACGCATTGACTAACGATAACAAGAAGAAAAAACAAAACGAGAATGAAACCTGCAAAGGTGGATAAACCGCAATCTGCGTTTTTCGTAAAGCAGACGCCTTATGAACTTTAAATGGCGTTTGGGCATATATCCTATGCGGTTAGGTTTCAACCGCGCAGACGATAGCCTGGCAGGCCTGAGGTTTGTTACCGATGTTAGGTAGTTTGATGGGAGTAATCTTACTTTTCTGGAGGCAGATCCTATGGAACCAAGAGGGCTAATGGGTGGTTTTTACCGAATTTCCGAATGGATCATGAGGTTATCGGTTATTAATGTATTGTGGCTAGTATGTTCAATTCCATTCGTGTTCTTCGCATGGGGATTGCTTTTGTCACAGGATCCAAATCAAGTGTATTCTGCTCTCATCGCAATGGCGGTCGTTGCTCCGTTTACTTTATTTCCTGCAACAGCAGCTATGTTTGCGGTTGCTCGTAAATGGGTAATGGGCGAGGCGGATGTAGCGTTATTCAAAACGTTTTTCCGCGGCTACAAGGAAAATTATAAACAAAGTATGCTTGGCGGTATTATTTACACGATATTGCTGGCAATTATGATTGTTGACTTTATTGTTTATCGTGAACAATTGAACTTGCTGTCATATATTTTTATAGCGTTTCTTGTGCTGTTAATCGTATCGCTATTTAATTTTTTCTCGATGCTTGTCCATTATCATATGAAAACGTTTCAATTGCTGAAAAATGCTGTTCTTATCACGATCGGTAAACCTTTCCGCTCGCTGTCTACAGCTATCATGAGCGGTGCGGTTATCTATTTCAGCACAAGGTTTACGTTTCTCATTCCGTTCTTCATGGGAAGCATCATCGCTTACCTAGCATTCTGGAACTTTCATTTGATTTACCAAAAGCTTCAGGATCAAGCGGAAAAAGCACGGTTGGCAGAGGAAGAAGAGGCGGAGAAAGCTGCAGAGCTTGACCGAATCGACCTTGTTAAGGATGATTCGACCGGCACCAGTAAATAACAGCTGATCAAAGTTTACTTTTTCTTTTGTACGGTCTATAATAGCAATACCTCCTGCGATGCTCGTTACGGCTTTACGCTGTTTTGAACCAATGGCTGTTTCACGGGAGACCAAAATCGAAACGTAGCTGACATGCCCCCGAAAGGGGATCTCAAAAGCGGTTCTGCGGTCACCCACCTGCGTAAGCGGGTTCAGAAACATGTGAGTCGGACGGCATAGGCGGGTTCCATTTTCAAATAAAGAGCATTTGCTGGTTAAATCCAGCAATAGCTCTTTTTTCATTGGACAAATCATGGTATCATATAGAGTATTGTACATAGATGCCGGAGGGGGAGATCGTTGTTGTTGAAGCGGACCTTGATCGGGCTGCTGCGTAGTCATGAACAGACTGGTGACAGAGCTAAGGATCCAATGCTCAAATCTCATTTCTACAAGCTGTCGAAAGATAAGGCTTGGGAAGAAGTGATATCGACTCTTAAGAAAATGCAAGGTTATAAGGTGCTGCACGAAGTGCAATCCGTTGGGGAAATTGTTCTCGAGAAGCGCACGGCCTTTGGCAGGACGATGGACATTACCGTTTCCGTTATTAGCGTAAACCCGCTGCAATCGGCTGTCGATATTTATTCAGCCTCCCGCGGTTCACTAGGGGATCTTGGTTCCAATTACAGAGTCATCCTGGATCTGTACCGTACACTTGATAAGAAGCTTGCTGCATTCAAAGTTAATAATTAATACATAAACAAAGCGAGGAAGGGTATCCTTCACTCGCTTTGTTTGCAATCATTACGAAAAAAATGGAGTTGTCGTTCTTATGCGAGCGCTTTGACTGCGTTGATCGCTTGTTCGTAATTCGGATGCTCCGTCATTTCAGGCAGATATTCCACGTATTGAATCGTATCGTTAGCGTCGAGCACGAAGATTGAGCGTTGGTCTAAACCGAGTTCTTTGATGTATACGCCGTATGACTCGCCAAAGCTGTGTGCTTTGTAGTCAGAAAGCAATACAACTTTATCGATTCCTGCCGCGCCGCACCAGCGTGCTTGCGCGAAGGGGAGATCTACGCTAACGGTTAATACGACGACGTTGTCACCAAGCGAACCGGCAGCTTCATTGAAACGACGCGTTTGCGCGTCGCAAACGCCTGTGTCGATGGATGGCACAACGCTGATTAGTTTAATTTTACCGGAGTAGTCCTTGAGAGAAACATTCTCGACAAGCGATTTGTTAAGGTTGAAATCAGGAGCTTTATCTCCTACTTTCAATTCAGGCCCTACCAAAGTGATCGGATTGCCCTTGAAAGTAGCGGCTCCATTACGTTCTTGTGACATTCGAATAATTCCTCCTCTAAATTGTATGGTGAATACCTGATTAATTATAATCGTTATGAAACGGCCTTGTCCAATTGTTGGATAGAAAAGGGATGATCCTATGATCTTCATTCGTTATGAAAGCTTTCGCTCGTACTTAAAGCTTTATCCCGTAACGTCCGTCTTAATTGCATTAAACATCGTATATTTCATTATAATCGCCTGGAATGGCGATCCTAATAATGCTTACGATGCTGCTAAATTCGGTGCCTTCGTAACGGATGCCGAGAACAATCCGTTTGGGATGCAGGAGCCATGGCGGTATGTTACATCTATTTTTATGCATTCCGGAATAGAGCATTTGCTGTACAACATGTTTGCTTTGCTTGTTTTCGCGCCGCCGCTGGAGCATTTGTTAAAACAAGTCCGATATTTGTTTTTTTATTTGTTGTGCGGGATCGGGGGCAATGCAATGAGTGCCTTTGTCAACGTGGTGGAAGGTGATCTATACAACCATGTAGGAGTAGGAGCCTCAGGGGCAATTTATGGCGTCTACGGCGCGTTTCTATTCATATCCTTATTCCGAAAGCAGCAGCTTGATGAGGGCTCGCGTAAAACGGTATATACCATATTGATATTTGGCGTAATCTATTCTTTCCTTGTGCCAAGTATTGATCTATGGGCACATATAGGGGGTGCTCTAACCGGCTTTCTGCTTTATAATGTGTTTGACCGAATAAGAACACGAAAAAAACAGCGCCTATCATGAAAACTATGTATGTACGGGAGAGAAACTAACCGGTATGGAACTTCGTCAGCTTCATTATTTTGTAAAGGTAGCAAAAAAAGAGCATGTTACGCAAGCAGCGGAAGAATTGCATGTAGCGCAATCGGCGGTCAGCCGCCAGATCCATCAGCTCGAAGAAGAGCTTGGCGTCAAATTATTCGTTCAAAAGGGCAGGAACCTCCAACTAACGCCAGTCGGCCAGCTTTTCCTGAAGCGCGCTGAAGTCATTCTGGCTGACCTTGAGCGCGCAGTTGTTGAAATACATGAGTTTCTCGACCCGGAGAAAGGCGAGATCAGACTGGGCTTTCCCCACAGCTTAGGGATTTCATTAATACCGCAAGTAGTTGCGGCTTTTCGCAAACTGCATCCGAATGTAAAATTTAGATTTAAGCAGGGGATGTATCCCTCGCTAATTCGCGATATGGTCAAAGGTGAAATTGATTTGGCATTTATATCTCCATTTCCGAATGAACATGAATTCGTTTGCGGAGAGGTGCTGCTAACGGAGGAACTGTATGCTATTCTGCCTCCGGGGCACCATTTGTCCGACAGGGAAGCGATTGAACTGAAGGAGCTGGAGCATGAAACCTTCGTGCTGTTTAGCGAAGGCTACTCTTTGAGGCCGATCGTCTGGGATGCATGCCAGGAAGCCGGCTTCAAGCCTAGAATTGGATTCGAAGGAGAAGAGACGGATACGATTAGGGGGTTGGTTGCCGCGGGAATGGGCGTAAGTCTGCTGCCTGAAATGGCCCTCCATTATACGGGGCCCTTGCAGCCGACAAAGGTTCGTGTAACCCAGCCGCAAGTGACGCGTACAATCGGGCTTATACGGCGCTCGAATGAGAAGCTTCCGTTAGTCGCGAAGGTGTTCCATGGTTTTCTGCTTCGTTATTTTCATAATACGATCGAATAATTCGATCATTGAAATAGAAAAGGAGCTGTTCCGCTCGGTCTTTGCAGACTGATCGGGAACAGCTCCTTTTTGTGTACGGTTATTATTCCTGCCGGCTGCCGCCTACAAAGATTAAGATGTATCTGACAAGCTCCAGCAAGGACAAGAGCGCCGCTGCTACATAGGTTAATGCTGCTGCGTTAAGCACCTTCGCGACTCCGCGTTCTTCGTCGTTGGTGATGAATCCTTCGGAAATCATGATATCTCTGGCGCGATTGCTGGCATTGAACTCGACGGGAAGCGTAATGACCTGAAATGCAACCGCGACCGAGAAGAAGATAATGCCGAGTCCGATCAAATTCAATGCCGAGAAAAGAATGCCGGCAATAAAAAGGAAAGGAGCAACGCCGGATGCGAAATTCACGATTGGAAAGATGCGGTGGCGCAAGACAAGCATCGGATAATGTTCGGCATGTTGTATGGCGTGACCGACCTCGTGACAGGCAACGGAGACGGCTGAGATTGAATTTTCGTAGTATACCGGCTCAGACAGCCGGACAACGCGATGTATCGGATCGTAATGATCGGTGAGCGTGCCGCGCACCGGCTCGATAGGCACATCATGCAGACCGCTTGAGTCGAGCATGCGCCTCGCTGCCTGGTAACCGGTTAAACCGCTATTCGCGTGTACCGATGTCCATTTTTTGAATGTTCCTTTGACCCGGAATTGAGCCCAAATCGTTAAAATAAAAGCGAGTATGATTAAAATGTAGATAAAAGTCATTGAGTCATCCCTCCATTTAAGTGATGAGATTCTCCGCTACATGAGAGAGCTTTTGTTGATCAGAAGCATAAGTGCCTCGATACAAGCGGCGGTTTGAGGCATGAGCCGCGTGTAAAGGTGGTTCGCTTGCCGCGGCTTGAGATTCTTTATGACTGGCTCAAGCTCCTTCACTTCGCGCTCCAGCTGGCTTATATGATGCTGCAAATCCGTTAGCTTGCGAGATACCTGCTCCTCTGGCGTGATCTTTTTCCAGCTTTCAATGGTGGCTTTGATCTCATCTAATGTATATTTATCTTTTTTCATCTGTTCAATACGTTCCAAGCGCTGCAAGGTTTCGTCTGAATAGAGGCGATAGTTTTTGGCGGAACGCTCCGCAGGCTCTATTAGACCAATTGAAGTATAATAATCAATCGTTCTTGGACTGATATGCGCCAGCTTCGATAGTTCTCCGATTCGATACATTTTAAAATCCTCCATTCGTTAAAAATGCATGTAATTTCACTAAACCATAATTATCTTCTATTATAGTACATTTTACTAACGCCATCTTATGGAAACGGGCTAACCGTTGTACCTCTAATGATAATAGGAAAGTAACCATACAGTCAAACGTGTTACATGGCTGTTCGACAAATACCCGTATCTACCGTTTATGCGAAGGAAAAGTATATTTACTTCTACTATATAACACTTGGAATGGTGACATGAATCAAAAAGAGAGCCGGTTGGGATAAAAATGGATTCCTTGAAATAGGAATCAATGCCTATAAAAAGTGAAAATGCGAAGAATAAACAGGCCCAATGGGTAATTTAGGGAGCGATTTGTTCAAAAACTTAACGTTCGTGTTAGATTTTATGCCGAACGTTTGATTTTTTTTGTAAAATTAGATAAAACGTATTGTCAAATTGAGCACTACTGACTATAATGACATTAAGTCTTTCCTCTCATGTAAGGAAACATAACACTTAGGGAGTGGTCGCAATGATTAAGAAAACATTATTAGCTTTAGGAATCTTCACCTTATTGTTTCCGGTAATGGCGTTTGCTGAGGATCCTTCCGCCGCAACGTTGAACATGGGTTTAAACTCGCTATGGGTTATGCTCTCATTTATTCTCGTTCTACTAATGCAAGGCGGATTCATTCTTCTTGAAACAGGCTCGACACGGATGAAAAACGCAGGCCATGTTGCCGGCAAAACGATTTTCACAACTGGCTTAGCTGCACTTATTTATTGGGCATTCGGTTACGGCATTACTTTTGGCGGCGACAGCGGCATTAATGCACTAATCGGTTGGGGCAGCTTCTTCTTTGATCCTTCCATTACTGCAGGTGAAGGTGAAAATTATCCAAGCACGGTGTTCTTCTTGTTCCAACTAGCATTTGCAGCAGTATCGCTTTCTATCGCATGGGGCGGTTTTGCAGAAAGAGCTAAGCTATCCTCATACATCGTATTTACATTATTTTTCACTGCGATTATATACCCGGTAGTAGCTCACTGGATCTGGGGCGGCGGCTGGCTTGCTGAAGACGGAGCGCAAGATTTCGCGGGCTCCACGGTTGTTCACTTAACAGGAGCGTTGGCTGCATTCGCAGCGACAGTATTACTGAAACCGCGTATCGGTAAATTCAATAAAGACGGCTCGGCAAACGAAATTTTGGGTCATAACCAAGTTTTCACTGCACTTTCCGTTTTGCTTCTATGGGTTGGTTGGTTTGGATTTAACGCAGGTAGCACAGTAGCTATCGGTGACGGATTCTTCGGATACGTAGCATTTAATACGATGCTCGGAGCAGGCGCGGGCGGCGTGGCAGCACTTCTTATTTCATGGGCTGTTACAGGTAAAGCCGATATTACATCGATGCTGAACGGTACTCTTGCAGGTCTTGTTGCGATAACCGCATCTTGCGCATACGTTGCTCCTTGGGCTGCGGTAGTTATCGGTCTGGTTGCCGGCGTACTTGTATTCTACAGCGTGAAGTTCTTCGAGAAAATTAAAGTCGACGATCCAATTTATGCTTTGTCCGTTCACGGTGCAGCCGGTGTGTGGGGTACGCTTGCCAACGGTATCTTCGCTACACAAGAGCTCGCTGATAAAGTCGGCGTAGGTACTGGCGGCTTGATCGACACTGGCAGCTGGAAGCAGCTGTGGGTTCAATTTGAATCTGTTGTCGTTGTTGGTGCTTTCGTGCTTGCGGCATCATTCCTGATCCTTGGCGTTATGAAGCTGATCATGGGCTTCCGCGTTACGGAAGAGCAAGAAATCATTGGTCTTGACCTAAGTGAGCATGGGGCTTATGGTTATCCTGAGCAAATGAAAAAAACAGGTCAAAACTTTCAAGGATAATCCAATAACCATGATGGACTGACCGAAGGGAGAGGGCATCGCATGAGTGATCCGGTGCGAGTGCAGCTGCTCAAGCAGATTGGTTCAGCCGATCATGCGGAAGGGCTGCGAAACTTGCGGGATCAGATACACGAGCATATGGAAGCTCTTCTCCCCACGCGTCCCGTCGAACAATTTAACGAACAATTGAATGAGGTGCACGATGCGGTAATACAACGCACGATTGTCCTCGCAGAAGCGGAAATGGCACGGTTGGGGAAGGGTTCTCCCCCCGTGCCTTACGCGTATTTATTGTTCGGGAGCGGCGGTCGGAAAGAGCAGACTTTGTCGAGCGATCAAGACAGCGGAATTGTCTATCGGGATCCAGTGGCTGATTCAGCAGAAGTGAAGAGTTATTTTAAAGAGCTTAGTGAGATCATTGTTCAAAATCTTCAGCAAACGGGTTACCCTCCGTGCGAGGGGAATGTGCTTAGCAGCAACCAGGATTGGTGTTTATCTCTCTCCGAATGGGGCAGCAAACTGGATCATTGGTTTGAAGAACCGGCATGGGAGTCTGTTCGATATTTGCTTATCATAGCGGATGGCCGCGGCGTATATGGGGACTTTGGGCTGGTTGAAGAACTCAAGGACTTGTATTTTACCGACATGCTGAACCATCCAATCATTTTGAAGCGAATGTTAGACAATACTTTGCGGCATAAAGTACTCCTTGGCTTTTTTGGCCAGCTTCTCAAGGAGCAATATGGCGTAGATGCAGGAAGCCTTGATATCAAATACGGCGCTTATATTCCAATGGTCAATTCTATAAGGCTTTTATCCATTCAGGTAGGTATCCGTGAAACGGCAACCTTAGAGAGAATCAAGAAGCTGGTTCTAGCCGGAAGGATGTCTGAAAAGGACGCTGCGATTTACGACCAGGCTTTTCGGTTGCTTCTGCGGCTCCGATTAATGACAACCGAACAGAAATCGGACGGGTTATATGCGAATAATGGCAAGATATCGAGCCGTAAATTGACCAAGGAAATGACTGATGAATTAAAGAGTAGCTTGCGCCTGGGCAAGAAACTGCAAAGAGCGGTTTTTAAGCAAACAATGGGCAGGCTTACTTAAGGCGGTGGGGAAATGAAGGAACAAAAAGGCGTCGGTCGTATGTGGCACCTATACAAAATGGGAGGATTTACGCCTGCCATCGCTTCTATGCTAGGCTCGCAAAATGCGCAGCAAATGGCGTTTATTCGTAATGTCAATAAAGAACAGCGTAAGCAATCCATGTTTGACATGCCGCTTAAAGAGCTCGAGGTCATCGTATTCGATCTGGAGACAACGGGCTTCTATCCGAATAACGGCGATGAAATCATTTCGTTTGGAGCCGTATTGCTGCGAGGCGGCGAAATCGTTGAGAACGAAACATTCTACAGCCTCGTGAATCCTAAACGTAAAATTCCGAAAGCCATTGTGGAACTGACGGGCATAACAAATGAAATGGTGCAGGATGCTCCGGACTTAATGCAGGTGCTTCACGATTTTATGGAGTTTGTCGGCAGGAGGCTGCTTGTCGCCCACGCTTCAGGTCACGACAAGCAGTTTTTAAACGCGGCATTATGGAGAACCTCTAAAATTAATTTAAACCACCGTGTGCTCGATACGATGATGGTAGCAAAGTGGTTGGAGCCGAACCTGGAAGGATACAGCTTGGATGAGCTGCTGATAAGCTGCTGTATTCCGATCACGGAACGGCATCATGCGCTGCAGGATTCGATTATGACGGCCAAGTTATGGCAAAACTACCTAGCCCGCATACTGGAGAGAAATATTACGACGCTGGGTGATTTGTACGCTTATCTAAGTAAGCACTAGCTCCAATGGAATGAATGCCCCTTCTGAACGGCGATAGGGCTGTACGTGAGGCGTTTCGCTGCTTCTTAATGAGACAATCCAATAGGATAACTCTGATGCTGGCAGAAAGCCTTCAGAATCGCTAGAAGATGGTATGGCTTCCGTGCGCGGATGGGAATGAAACAAGCCGACAAGCTTTTGTCGGTTTTTTTGCATTGCGTAATAAGCGGAAGTCCATTCAGCCGGGTCAAAGGTAAACGAATGAGTCGGATCGATATGCTTATTGGTAATCGGAATGACCGTATCAATGATGTAAGGGTCTTCGTCACGCAATATGCCTTCACTGCTTGCTAAGATCCCGCAGGCCTCCATAGGCAAAGCGTTTTTACAAATTCCGATTAGCAAATCATATGCGGCTTTTGTAATTATGCTTTTCGTTTGCTGCGCTTCCATATTTACGCCTCCTTGTCATCCCTATAAATGAAGTATAACGAAATTGTTCCTAGAGCGCTAATGGCGATGTAATGTGTATGAATGATCCGTCAATTACCGATAATAGGACAAGCACAAAACGCAGCATACCGTTAAACGTGACGTTTTTATGGCTAATATGCCTCGTGCCTTGAGCTTCGCTACGGTGCATGATACCATGGAGCCATACAAGTAAAATGATATTGCGAGAGAAGGAAGGTACGTCATGAAACGCGTTATTGCTCTTTTTACCATTGCGCTGCTTTTTGCGGGATTAGCTGTATTCCAATATAAAAATGATGAAACGGGCTCCGTTACGCTGGCGGCACCGGCAGGGGACTTCAAACCGAAGGCAGGATACGAAGCTTCAGCTTTCAAGCTGCCTGCCCTTGACGAGCAGTCTTACGAAGTCGGAGGGCAGCAGGGCAAGCTTACCTTCGTTAATTTTTGGGCATCCTGGTGCGGGCCTTGTGAGCTTGAAGCACCCGACCTGCAGCGCTTGCATGAAGAATACGGCGACGCCATTCAGCTGTACGGCGTTAACGCAACCAAATACGATAAAGAACGGGCTGCCAGGGAATTTGTGAATGAGCATGAGTTTACATTCCCGATATTGATGGACCGGGTGGGTGAAGTAACGAAGCAGTATAAAGTCGATACGTTCCCGACAACCTTCCTTATTGACGGAGAAGGCGTTATAAGAGAGCGTATTAACGGGGTCATTACTTATGAAGAATGGCAGCGGTTGATTGAAAAGTGGATGTAACCGAGCGTAAACGGGCGACTGCAGCATTCCCAAGGCGTGAATCGTTATAAATTCATATAAATAAAGGGTTGGCGGGCTATCACATGGTGATGTCCCGCCAACCCTTTTTTATTAATGATTTACAAGCCCGATGCGGTCAAGCGGATCGGTATGCGCGTTATCGACCTTAACCATGTTAAGCAGCGCGTAACGGATGCTGTCGACGAGTGCTTCCCAGCTGGCTTCGATGACGTTATTGGAAACGCCAACTGTGCTCCATGTGTTATCAAGTCCCGTTGACTCGATAAGAACGCGAACCTTAGCAGCTGTAGCGTCCTTCTCGTCGATGACGCGAACTTTATAGTCGGATAGATGTATGCTTTCAATCTTGGGATAAAACTGCACCAGCGCCTTGCGTAGGGCGTTATCGAGCGCATTAACGGGACCATTGCCTTCAGCGGCTGTATAAACCTGCTGTCCGCCAACGTTAATTTTGACGATAGCCTCGGAAATCATTTGACCGTTTGTTTTTTCAACCAGCATTTTGAACGATTCAACCTTGAAAACTTCCTTAACTTCACCGCCGAATGCTTCGCGAAGCAGGAGTTCGAGAGAAGCGTCTGCGCCTTCGAATTGGTAGCCTTGATGTTCCAAGTCTTTGATTTGATCCATAATGAGCTTCGTTTTATCGTTATTTGCGTTAACGTCAAGACCGAGCTCTTTGGCTTTGGAAATAATATTGCTTTGTCCCGCGAGCTCAGAAACAAGAATGCGCTGCTTGTTGCCGACAAGCTCAGGCTGGATGTGCTCATAGGTTTTGGAGTCCTTCATAATGGCGGAGACATGGATGCCGCCTTTATGCGCGAAGGCTGCATTGCCGACATAAGCTTGGCCAACAGGCATATGGACATTAGCGATTTCGCTAACATACCGTGCCGTGCTGGTGAGAACGCGAAGCTTCTCTTCGGGCAATACATCGTAGTTCATTTTAATTTGCAGATTCGGTATGATCGAGCAAAGATTTGCATTACCGCACCGTTCGCCGTAGCCGTTGATCGTACCCTGCACCTGACGCGCGCCGGCTTGTACGGCCGCAAGGGAGTTAGCGACAGCCAGCTCGCAATCGTTATGCGTATGAATACCGATCGGCGTGATTAGTTCTTGTCTGACGCGGGTTACGATTTCATGAATTTCACCCGGCAGCGTACCGCCGTTCGTATCGCAGAGGACGAGCCAGTTCGCTCCTGCTTCTTGCGCTTTCTTCAAAACGGACAGGGCGTATTCCGGATTGTTCTTGTAGCCGTCGAAAAAATGCTCGGCATCGAACAAGGCTTCCATCCCGTTTTGCTTTAAAAAAGCGACCGAATCATAAATCATCGAAAGATTTTCTTCTAACGTCGTTTGCAGGGCCGTATGTACGTGAAAGTCCCATGACTTGCCTACAAGCGTAGCTGCCGGAACCCCCGATTCGGCGATGCGGACGAGGCTTGCATCCAGCTCAGCCAAACTGTTCTTGCGGCGTGTGCTGCCGAATGCGGTGATTTTGGCGTTAAGGTTGAATGCTTTGATCCGTTGGAAAAACTCGATATCCTTGCTGTTGCTTCCTGGATTGCCGCCTTCAATATAATGAACGCCCAACGCGTCGAGCTTCTGGGCGATTTTTAATTTGTCATCCGCTGACAGGCTGATGCCTTCTCCTTGAGTACCGTCACGCAGCGTCGTATCAAATATGGAAATGTTGGTTGTCATTAACGGGACGCCTCCTTTATAGATTGCCTTTTCAAATCATAATTTATTATTATAACACTTGTCTTCGCGAAAGTAGAGGGGAAAAAAGTAATTTTTGCGAAGGGACCAGCCGTCGTTGACTTGACCCTACTAGAATTGTATGCTTGGGTGGATCAAACTTATGTTCGCTTATTGCTTACATTAGGCGGTGTTTAACTCGATTATGACAAATACAAATGAACATTATCCGGCTAAAGGCCGCGTTATTATCCATTTAGATATGAATGCATTTTATTGCTCCGTCCATGAGGCCGAAGAGCCAGAGAAATACAAAAATAAGCCAACGGCGGTATCCGGCAGCGTGGAGCAGCGAAAGGGTATACTAGTTACCTGCTCGTATGCGGCAAGGAGCAGGGGAATCAAAACGGGAATGACGGTGAGACAGGCACTTCAGCTGTGTCCTGAGCTTATATTAATAAAGCCTGATTTCACGCTTTACCGTAAATACTCCCAGGGATTTATGGCCATCGCCAGGCAGTACACGCCTCTTGTGGAAGCGGTATCGATCGATGAGTGTTATATGGATATTACGGGATCCAAAATGTTTGGAACGCCGCTGGAAATCGCATCCTCCCTTCAGAAGCGCATCCAGTCGGAATGGACGCTTCCGTGCTCGATCGGTTTGGCTCCCAACAAGCTGCTTGCGAAGATGGCGTCGGATATGAAGAAGCCAAACGGTCTGACCGTTTTACGGATTCGAGACGTTAAACATGTTCTATGGGATAAATCCTGCGATACGCTGTTCGGTATAGGGAAAAAAACGGCCGAAAAGCTCGCGAAACTCAACATACGGACGATTGGGCAGCTGGCGGCTGCCGATGAATACATGCTGAATAAACATTTTGGCGTCATAGGCTCGTGGATGAAATCCGCTGCGCACGGCATTGACCACGGCGAGGTTAATCCGAACAGGGAGCGGAATAAATCAATCGGACATACAACGACGCTTCCGCATGATTTGACCGCACGCGAGGATGTATTCAGGGTACTGCTCAATTTAGCCGATCAGACGGGAAGAAGGCTTCGAAGGCAGAAGCTGGTTGCAACAACGGTTCAAATTACGATCCGCAAGCCGGACATGACTACGATTACCCGTTCTCATACGCTGACAGCCCCGACGCAGGAAGCGGATGTGTTTTACAGGGAAGCCTGCAGGCTGTTTGAGAAGCATTGGAAAATCGGCGAGCCGATTCGCCTGCTGGGCATCACGCTGCAAAATCTCACGCCGCTGGACGACACGGCCCTGCAGCTTGATTTGTTCAGCTACGAGCAGCAGCCTCGAAAAGAAGCGTTAACCAAAGCGATGGACCGGCTCCGCGACAAATACGGAGAGGACGCAGTACTGACGGCGGGAATGCTTGGCGACGACCCTTCAACCTTAATTAGGAATAAACGAATTCGCGGCACATCCTTGCAAAAGGATGATAGTTTGTTATATATTGATGAATGAAGCTTGACTGTTCAGAGACGAGATTATTCCGTATATTTATATTTATTTGGGAGGGAATTTCCATGGGTAAGTTTACTTGGGTTGAAAAAGATACGTGCATCGCTTGTGGAGCTTGCGGAGCAACCGCTCCTGACATTTATGACTACGATGATGAAGGCCTTGCGGAAGTTATTTATAAAGCGGACGGAAACAAAGGCAATACTGAGATTCCGGAAGATTTGTTTGATGATTTGCAGGATGCGGCTGACGGCTGTCCAACAGATTCCATCAAGATTGCAGATGTTCCATTTAATTACTAAATCAGTAACCGGAGAAAAGCTCTTCCTCGCAAGCTCTCGCTGCGATGGGGAGCTTTTTTTGCTTTATGCGCGCATAGCAAAAAAACAGAAGGGATACAAACCGGCTTCCATCCTGCCGATATAGAGAACATACCATAAGTTGGGAGGATGGAGGATGGTCTCTCCAGAAGATCTATTCTATTTGAAGCAATTTGTAAAGCAGCACCCCGGTAACCAAATGGGGTGGTATTTGCTTGGCAAGCAATATTTGCTCGCCGGAAAAGAAGGCAAAGCGAATTATTGTTTTTTGCAGGCGGGCGAGGTTTACGATGCGTTTGAACATGAGAGCCACCCGTTATCGGAAAATCATCTGCAGATGCTCAGAGAATGGGGATCGCGGCAAAAGAAAAAAAGGCTTGTCCGCAGAACCGCAGCATTAGCGGCTTTACTGCTGCTCGTAGCCGTGTTAGTGCCGGCGAACGGCGCTATGAATAATAACAAGGATCTAGAACCTCCACCGGTTGCGCAGGATTATAGCCTTCCTCTAGGCATCGTATTGGTTCCTCAAAAAGAATTGAATCCGATTGGCATTGCCTGGAATCGTTTAGTGGCTGCAGGAAACGAAGCTCCTCCATTCACCATCGCGGCTAGGCTGGAAGCGGATAAGGGCTGGCGCAAATGGATTGGGAACACAAGACTGCTAATGTCCGTGGAGAAGGATAATGGAAACGGAAAGCTAAATGTGACGATGTTTGATCGGCTTGCCTGCTCGTGTGAGCCGTCCGATACTGCTGAAGCCACTGCACGTTATATGGACTGGCGAGAGCAGCAGGAGACGCACTGGACGCTCGCAAGCGCTATCTACCAATATAAGAAGAAATACAAAAAATGGCCGGAGTGGCTGAATGACTTGATCCAGCCTTACCCGAATAATGTGATCGCCGGAGAACGAGAAGGCATGCAAGCCATGTTTCCGCTTGTTCTGAAGAAGCTCAAGAGCGTGCGCCCTGACCAAAGCGGCGGAGCTTCTGGTCAAACGGATGATGAGGGCAGTCAGCCGGCAGCGGAAAAAGATAACGAGAGTAAGCCGAGTACTAACACGATCGTAGGCAGCAATGGGATTTTAGATCAAGAATGGAGCCGGCCGCTTACGATCGTTGTGGATAAATCGACTCACAGGCTTGCCGTCGTTCAAGGCGATATCATCGTGCGCAGCTACCAGGTAGGTCTTGGAGGAGAAGAAACGCCCGAGGGAAGCTTTTATATCAGCGAAAAGGTCAAAAATCCAAACGGACGCGAAGATGGAGATTTCGGAAGCCGCGGCATGACGCTCTCGAATACCTTATATGCCATTCATGGAACCGATGAGCCAAGCAGCTTGGGCAAGGATGATTCGCTGGGCTGCGTTCGGATGGGCAAGGCAGATGTCGAGGAGCTTTATGATATGGTACCGCTCGGAACCGTTGTGCATATAAAAAACGGGACGCTTCCAACCGAACAGCAGATACCAGCAGAACGCTTTAGGCTGGAACCGCGCCAGAATGAAACCAATCCCGCGAAAGTTTATAAATGGTTGACGTAAGAGTCTTACGAAGTGAAAACTAAAAGCAACGCCACCGCAACGATAATTACGCCGACGATAGAGCCGATCCAAATGAGCGCTTTCTTGTTTACCTCTTCCTTCGGCTTCGCTTTCATTGTTGCAGGCTTTCTTTTGGGTGAACTCATCGACTATCAACCTCTCTATTTCAAAATGATAAGGAATATGATCTCATTGTAATCGTTTTCTAGACAAGCCGCAATATAACGGATGCTTGCGCCTTGGGTGCAGGCTCTTTTCTTTTTGCCGCAAAAAAGATAAACTGTCAGGTAGAACATACATCTGAGATCGGAGTGAGTAAGTTGCTTTATTCTTCAATTTTAAAGCCGATATTTTTTCGAATGGACCCGGAAAAGGCCCATCATCTCGTTATTGACGGCTTAGCCGCAGGAGGGACAGTGCCTGGATTAAACGGGCTCATGCATGCTATGTACGGCGTAGCGGAGTCGCCCGAGCTTGCGACTGAGCTGTTCGGATTGCGTTTTCCGCACCCGGTAGGGCTTGCTGCCGGCCTAGACAAAAACGGCAAAGCGGCAGACGGTTTCTCAAGCGTAGGCTTTGGCTTCGCCGAGGTTGGCACCGTGACTCCAAAAGGACAAGCCGGTAACGAACAGCCTAGATTGTTCCGTCTTCCCCCTGATGAAGCGCTCATCAATCGGATGGGTTTTAACAATGAGGGAACGGCAGCTATGGCAGAGAAGCTGTCGCGACGCAAAATAAACCGGATTCCGATTGCCGTTAATATCGGTAAAAACAAAACGACTCCGAATGAGTTGGCCCATGAGGATTATCAAACCTGCATTCGGGATTTGTATACATATGGAGATTTCTTCGTCGTCAATATCAGCTCGCCAAACACCCCTGATCTGCGCGATCTGCAGCACGGTGAAGAGCTGAGAAATTTGCTTAGCGCCGTAAAAAAGGAAATAAACACGCAAGCGGCGAAAGTAGGTGCAAAAGCCAAACCTGTTCTTGTCAAAATCGCGCCAGACATGACGAATGAGCAGCTGGAGCTCACCGTTGCTTCCATTATGGAGAGCGGCGTATCGGGGATAATCGCTACGAATACAACCTTATCCCGCACCGGGCTTCAGCATTCGAATGCTGGCGAAGCGGGCGGGCTCAGCGGCAAGCCACTGCGTGAGCGTTCGACCGAGGTGATTCGCGCCGTTTACCGCCAAACCGGCGGGCAGCTGCCGATTATTGGATCCGGCGGCATTTTTACGGCACAAGATGCATACGATAAAATCCGCGCAGGAGCCTCCTTGGTTGAAATCTACACGGCGCTTATCTACAAAGGCCCTGGATTGCTCCGTGAATTGACGAACGGTTTGAAGGAATGTTTACGCAAAGATGGCTACCGAAATATTGCCGAGGCAGTTGGCGCAGATCACGTTTAAGAACAGGAGGCGGCCGGATGGACGGTAGAGACTGGAATCTTTTTTTACAGCCTTATGAACAAGCGGTTGAAGAACTTAAAGTGAAGTTTAAGACAATGCGGGTTGAATTGAAGATAAGAGAAGCTTATGCGCCTATAGAATTTGTCACCGGCCGGGTTAAGCGAATATCAAGCATCTTGGAGAAAGCGAAACGCCTGAATGTCCCTTCGGATCAGCTGGATACGGGAATTGAGGACATTGCGGGAATTCGTATTATGTGCCAATTTGTAGATGACATTCATCGCGTGGCTGGTTTGATACGTACGCGCAAGGATCTTTCACTCGTGTACGAGAAGGACTATATCACGAATTTCAAAGACAGCGGCTACCGCAGCTACCATATGATTGTCGAATACCCGGTCCAAACCGCGCTCGGATACAAGATCGTGCTTGCCGAGATTCAAATCCGAACGCTGGCGATGAATTTTTGGGCGACGATCGAGCATTCCTTGAATTATAAATTTAAAGAAAGCTTGCCGGAGGATGTGCGCAATCGTCTCAAAAAAGCTGCGGAAGCCGCATCGCAGCTCGATACGGAAATGACCAGCATCCGCAAAGAAATTTTGGATGCGCAAACGGAATTCGAGGAACAGTCCAATGTGGTCTCGAAGGTGTTAAAGGGCATTCAAGACTTATATTTCTATCACCGGGTTCGCGAAGCGGCGCAGTTTCAAATGAAGTTCAACGAAAAGTTCGAGAAAGAAGATTACCATGAGCTGAATCAGCTTTCGCTCGATATTCAAGCGGCAATCGCGAAAGCCAAAAAAGGCAGCCAAGGTTAATTCATAGAAAACAAAGAAGGGGCTGTGCAAAGGTCTAATTAGACACTTTGCACAGCCCCTTCTTTTATTTTTTGTCAATCGGCAGGACTAGTCGATGGATTTATTTGGCTTGTATAGGTCGTCTATCGCAGCCCGTATCTCAGCGGTCGTCTTGCCTTGCTTGCTTAAAGCGATGACCTCTTCCATCTCTTTCTTGCAAATGCCGCAGCTGGTGCTGTGATTCGTCCAGGTTACGCTGCCCTCGTCCGCGGGATGCTCTGCAACGTAACAGCGTAGAAGGGAATCATGCGGGTTTTCAACCTCAACGCCTTCTGCACATCCGCAATAACAGGTAATTCCGCTCATGATGTCAGCGTGGTCATGTACCGCTTGATAAAGCTCGCTGGTATGCGGCGTGTAATCGGAGAGAAAGGCTGGCATCTCGTCATAGGAAGCTGTCGTTTGCCATGTTTCTGAACCGTGTTGATGCTCAGCGCCCGCTTTATCGTCATCCGCCAAGCCGCATGCGGTGAGCAATGTAATGACAGCGAATGCAAGCATCATGGCATATACAAATCCGCGAATGCGCGAGCTTTTTTGCTCCTCTGCGATTTGTTCGTCCGAAAGGCGCTGACGTTTCATCATTTGGTTTCAGCTCCCGAATATTTGTTAAAGAACGCCCTGAAATCTTCTATGCTGTAGCCTGTAGCTCCTTCTTCGGCAAGACCGCCCTCGAGCTTGTCGACCTGTACGCCGTCTTTGAAATAAGCAAGGGTAGGCGTATATTCCACGTTATACTTATTGAAATATGAAGGGAACTCTCTTAGGTTAAACTGCGGCAAATCTATGCCCAGCTCGTCCACCAAAGGCATAAGCTGAGGTGTCGTTTTCTGACAATGCGGGCAGTCGGAAGCGAATAAGTAGACGAAGAAATCTTCCTTATCGGCAACCTTCTTGTCCAATACGTCCGGTAATATGATATTCTGGTAGTTAGGATCGTCAAGCTGCTTGCGCGTTTCCGGATTCAATTGTGATACGGGCTTGCCATACAGCGCATTGACCTTGCCGCTGTTGTTAAGAATGAAAATAAAACCGAATAATAGTACAACGATTCCGATATAAACGTAGATCATTTTGACTTTGCTTTTCTTTTTCATGTGTGCGAATACCTCCGAAACAGGATTATGGCGGACAAACCCGACAAAAGGCTTGTTCTTACTTAAATATATTATATAACAAAGCCATATGAGTATGTAAGTGCATGGACATCGACGATAATTGGCAGGAGGAACTGAGCATGAACGGCAATTTGCCGCGTAATTTCACGGAAAAAATGGAAAAGCTGCTAGGAGACGAATATGACGAATTTAT
Source organism: Paenibacillus sp. LPE1-1-1.1 (assembly GCF_040676435.1). NCBI lineage: Bacteria > Bacillati > Bacillota > Bacilli > Caryophanales > Paenibacillaceae > Paenibacillus > Paenibacillus sp. LPE1-1-1.1. The sequence goes on along the minus strand of NZ_JBEGHY010000023.1, from coordinate 1,075,889 downwards.
GTCTTCCTATGATGCTCCGAGAGTATATGGCTTGAGAATCAACCGATTAAAGCTTGATGTCGAACAATGGAAGAAGCTTAGCTCGATGAAGGGAAAGCTGCGGCCGATTCCTTGGGCGCCGGATGGCGTGTATTACGAGGAAGGCGAGCGTCCCGGCAAACATCCGCATTATCATGCAGGCTTGTATTATATTCAAGAGCCGAGTGCAATGGCGCCCGTTGAGCTGCTGGACATCATGCCCGGCCATCGCGTGCTGGACCTATGCGCAGCTCCTGGCGGGAAGTCGACTCAGATTGCCGGAAAGCTGCAAGGAATTGGCGTATTGGTTACCAATGACAATGCTAAGGAAAGAACGAAGGCATTGGCTAAAAATATCGAGCTTGCCGGTGTCCGCAATGCAGTCGTGCTTAACGAGGAGCCTGCAGCCATCGCGGCTGTATTCCCGGAATGGTTCGACCGCATTCTCGTCGATGCGCCGTGCTCCGGAGAAGGCATGTTCCGCAAGGATGAGTCGATGATTGCGGAATGGGAGAAACATTCGATCGAACGGTGCTCGGTCATGCAGCATGACATTCTGAAGCATGCGGCAGCGATGCTGGCGCCCGGAGGGCGTATCGTATATTCGACTTGTACCTTCTCGCCTGAAGAGAATGAACAGCAAATCGCATGTTTTCTGGCCGATCATCCCGATTTCTATATAGCACCTGTGCCGCATCGTTTTGGTTGGACACCCGGCCGTGCCGATTTAGCGGCTGAAGCCGCGCCGCTTGGCCCAGAGCGCCTGCAAAGCATCAGCGGCACGGTAAGGCTGTGGCCGCATCTCATTGAGGGAGAAGGGCATTATGCGGCTGTGCTTGTACGCAGCGGAGAAAGGATGTCTGAGCCTGCGGAAAGGATTCTAGCTGCGGCTTCTTCTCCGGTACGACCCGACACGCGACCCGCTGGCGGGGCCCTGAAACGGGAAGCTTCGAAGAGCAGCGGCAATCGGCATGAGAGAAAAGCGGATCACAGAGAGGAAAGGCGGGCGGGTAAACGCCAAACGAGAATGGATTGGGCAAGCGCAGGAACAGATCGACCTGCTGCCAAACGTGCTTCAGCTAACGGCCGGGACGGTCTCGCTGCTCAAGAACCGGTCGAAATGGACCCCGTGGAGCTTTGGCATCAATTTGCCGGACAATTTGCGACAAATGCATTAACCTGGCCGGGACATGCGGTGGCTTACGGATCACGCGTTTATATTCAGCCTGACGAGCTTCCAGCGTTAAACGGTTTACGCGTCGTGAGAGCAGGCTGGTATGTCGGCGAAGCGGCACGCGCCCGATTTGTGCCGTCGCATCCGCTCGCAATGGGCTTAACCTTTGACACGGCGGTTCGTGCCGTGGATTGGAGTTCGGATAATGAGCAGACGCTCCGCTTCCTCAAAGGCGAAACCTTATTCGTTGAGGAAACGGAAATCAAAGTGCAAGACGGGGCGCCTGCCAATGGATATATACTGGTTTGCACGGACGGCTATCCGATTGGATGGGGGAAATATGCAGGAGGCATGATTAAAAATGAGCTTCCTGCAGGATGGAGATGGATGTAGCATGGGCAAAAAAATACGGGTAGACAAGCTGCTCGCGCATATGGGGCATGGCACGCGCAGCGAAATTAAAAGAGCGGTTAAGCTCGGGATGGTTGAGGTAGACGGCCGGGTTATCAAGGACAGCGGGCTAGTTGTCGATCCGGAAGCGACGGAGGTTACTTTTGACGGTGTTCCTGTTGTTTACCGGGAAGTCGTATATTTTATGATGAACAAGCCGCAAGGCGTTATTTCGGCAACGGAGGACGGACGCGAGCGTACGGTTATCGATTTGCTTGAGCCGCAGGACCGGCTGCGTGATCCGTTTCCAGTCGGGAGGCTCGACAAAGATACGGTCGGCCTGCTGCTGCTCACGAATGACGGACAGCTGGCGCATGAGCTGTTGTCTCCGCGCAAGCATGTGGCTAAAACATACGAGGCACTGGTGTCAGGGGATGTAGCAGAAGAAGACAAGCAGTTTTTCAAATCCGGAGTGACATTGGATGACGGTTACGTTACGATGCCAGCCGAGCTGCATATTAGCGGCCGCGAGCAGCGGGAAGACGGGATCTATTCAAGCATATCGCTTACGATCATGGAAGGTAAGTTTCACCAAGTAAAAAGAATGTTTGAAGCTGTCGGCAAGCAGGTCGTCCATTTGAAAAGAGTTTCGATGGGGCCGCTTAAGCTGGATGAATTGCTTGCTGAGGGCTCTTACCGGGAATTGTCCGAAGAGGAAGTCGAGCTCCTGCGTTCGCATAGGAAATCGGCTGAGTAATTCTATTTAATAACAAGAGCCTGTATAATAACCAGATAGAAAGAGAGAAAGAGATAGGGATAGGAGTGGAGCGGTTATGAGTTTGCAATATGACCTAATTGCTTTAGATGTAGACGGAACACTGTTAACGGATGACCACGTGCTCACGGAGGCGATTCTGGATTCGGTAAATGAGGCTGCTAGCCGAGGCGCCCAAATTGTTTTATGCACGGGCAGGGGACCATCTGGTGCGCTTCCCATACTCAAGGAGCTTGGGCTTAGCGGTACCGTAATTACGCATAATGGCGCAGCCACCATTAATTCGAACGACCGTTCCATCGTACATGAGTTTGCAATGATTCCGGAGCATTTGCTCGGCTTCGTAAGCTATTGCCGCGATAATGGCATTCACTTTGATTTGAACACGGCGTTTGAGATGATGGTTGAGAGCATGACTCCTGAAGCAGAGGTTATGTATGGACATTATCAAGCCAAGCCTTTAGTTCAAGATTTTCGGCTCGGATTGCCAAACGGGCTTGTGAAATTCACGGTGTTTGGAAGCAAAGAAAAGATGGATATCGTACAGGCTGAATGGGCGGGGTGGCCCAAGCAGCTTCATTCCATACGCAGCGGTGACTATTTTATCGATGTTCACCATTTGGAAGCCAATAAGGGAAGGGCGCTGCAGCAGCTTGCGGAAATCAGAGGCATCGAACGCAGCCGCATTTTGGCGATCGGCAATTATTATAACGATATAACCATGCTGCAATTTGCAGGTATGGGCATTGCGATGGGCAATTCTCCGGAAGAGGTTAAGCGGGCTGCAAATGCGGTCGCTTATTCGAACAGCGAGGACGGCGTCGCCAAGGCGCTGCGAGAATACGCCTGGCGTTAACCGCAAAAAACCGTCTGGGCATACGCTCAGACGGTTTTTAGTATGGTTTCACGCGGATTTAGATAAGAACGGATCTAGATATGATTACCAGAAGAATGAACAATACCAAAATTACGCCTACTGACGTAAAACCTCCATGTACACCGGACATGCCAATTCCCCCTAATATAAAATTTCCGGCCCCCGGGCGATTCGGATCGAACTTAATCTCCCATCGTTCGGTATACTGCAGTATATGAAAAATGTCCCGTATCGATTGGACGTTTGTCTCGGTTTACCGAATATTAGGCATTTACTCCGTTAATTTGAGCAGAAGACCGTGACGGCTGCCGTTCCGCCAAATGTTAGGGAGGGGGAAATGTCTTGCATCAAAAAAAAGTGGTTCCGGCAGAATGATTAACATTCTACCAGAACCACTTTTATTAAGAGTTAACGATTGCGCCCGCCGCGCGGCTTGTTGGAGGAACTTCCGCCACGCGTACTGCTGCGTCCGCTGGAAGGGGCACTGCTGCGACCGCCTGCTGAAGAGTTGCCGCGTTGGCCTCCGCGGCCGCCAGCTTGGGCATTGCCGCGGACAGCGCCGCGGTTATTGCTTGCTTTGGCATCATTGCGAGCGGCTTCCCACGGGCTGTCGACCGTCGAAGGAGCACGTCCGGCAGCGTGCTCAGCGCCGCGCGGGCTTCCAAAGCCGCTGCTGCGGTTTACGCCGCCGCGGCTTTCGGAGCGTTCGCCGCCGCGAGCTGCGCCGCCGCGATTTGCAGATCGTTCGCCGCCGCGTGGCGCGCTGCTGCGGGTGCTTGTGCGATCGTCGCCGCGCGCCGCGCCGTCATTATCGAAGCGTTCCCCGCGGCGAGCGGACCAACCGGAAGTGACACCGGCCGTTTCGGCAACCTCACCCCGTACATCAGCTGTTCTTCCAGTGCGTTTGCCGGATGCAGCAGGACGGAAGCTCTCGCGCTGGCCTCTGCGTCCGCCTGGCTTGGCATTGCGATCGGATTGACCGGAGCGGTCCCGTCCGCGACGGCCGCCTTCTGCAGGCTTGCCGCTTGCGCTGCGGGTTCCGGTCCTGCCGGCTGCTCCCCGGCTTTTCTCAGGACGATCGCCGCCGGATTGCGCCCGGATGGAAGTTTCATTGCCTTCGCTGTCAATGGCCCGACGCGTAAGCTTGGCGTTAATGCTCTGCTCGATGAGCAGAAGGTGGTTTTTGTCATAAGGCGTTGCGAGCGTAATCGCGGCACCTTCCTGACCGGCGCGGCCGGTTCTGCCGATGCGATGGATATAAAGCTCGCCGTCCTGCGGAACGTCGTAGTTATACACATGCGTGACGCCTTCCACATCGAGTCCGCGAGCCGCAACGTCAGTCGCAACTAGTACCTGCAAGCGGGCGTCTCTAAAGCGCTTCATGACCTGCTCGCGCTTGGCTTGCGTCAAATCGCCGTGCAGCTCATCCGATTCAATGCCGATTTCTTGGAGCTCTTTATTCAATTTCTTGGCGCGAACCTTCGTCCGGCAAAAAATAACCGCTAGATACGGCTGATGGCGCTCCAGCAAATGAACAAGCGTTTGCTGCTTGCTTCGGTCCGTCGTCTCGTAGACGATCTGCGTAATGCTGTCCAGTGTCACGTTCGTGCTCCGAACGCGGATATCCACAGGCGTTTTCATGTAATCCGCTGCCAGCTTACGAATGGCATCAGGCATCGTCGCGGAGAACAGCATCGTTTGGCGCGCTTTCGGCGTTTGCGAAATGATGCTCTCCACATCGGGCAGGAATCCCATGTGAAGCATTTGGTCGGCTTCATCGAGAACAAGCATTTGCAGCTTGCCCAAGCTGACCGTTTCGCGCTTCATATGATCGATCAGGCGGCCCGGCGTAGCGACTACGATATGCGGGGAACGCTGCAGCTTGCGGATTTGAGCATCGACATCTTGACCGCCGTAAGCGGCGAGCACGCTAACGCCCACAGCAGGAACGAGTTTTTTGAGCTCGCTCGTTATTTGTATGGCAAGCTCCCTAGTCGGCGTTAGAATGAGGGCCTGTACTTGTTCTTTTTCTATGTTAATTCGTTGCAAAATAGGCAGCGCAAAAGCAATCGTTTTGCCGGTGCCCGTTTGCGCTTGCGCAATGACGTCCTGTCCATTTAGCAGGAGAGGGATTGCTTGCTTTTGAACCGGAGTCGGTTCGGTAATACCATCATGGTGAAGCAGTTCGCTAAGCTTGGGAATGATACCCAAAGCATTAAATGCGTTAGACATTAATACATTTCCTCTTTTCGTAAACATCGTTTGATGTTAAGTATAACAGCTGTCCTTATATTGTGCATCTTTACTTTGCATATGCTATGCTAGAAGCCAATATTATGAGCAGCAGAGGAATGGTAATGATGAATGGAACAGAGCGCTCGGCAATAAGGCCGGGCCTGCAGGTAGATATCGTATTAAAACAGGACCAACGCACCGGCAAGCTTACACGGGGCGTCGTAAAAGATATTCTCACGAATGCTCCCAAGCATCCCCACGGTATCAAAGTAAGGCTCGCCGATGGCCAGGTAGGCAGAGTCAAAAACATTTTTGCGTAATGATTCTTTGAGCGGTCCTATATGACGAGCCTTGTAATTCTAAGCGTTAAGGAGCGTGTAAGATGGCATTCGGCATAAAAAGAAAAGAGATGGATGACTGGAAGGCGGCAGTTGCGCGCGGAGAAATTGCATTTCTTACGCATTATTGGCTAGACCCCAGGTTTCCGAACATGCGGACCGTGACAAAGGTTGGCTGCTCCGATATGGAGAAACTCTCGCGCTGGTGTCTGGATAACGGACTCAACCCCCGTTATATCCATGCCCGATCCGAGTATCCCCATTTCGACTTGCATGGCCCGAAGCAGGGCGAGGTATTGCGGCGGTCGAGCCAGCTGGAGCAGCTTGAACGCTTCGGCTTGCAGTAGGCAAACGCGCGGATTATAGATATTGCCGGCTGCTCATAGAGCAGCTTTTTTCTTGTTGTTCGTTCGAAAAATCCTCTCGCCCGTAAACGAAGCATCTATTATGATGAAAGGAAAGCAAAAATGCGTTTACTTCCTTAAAGAGAGAGGGAACAAGAATGGCTACTGAAAAAGAGCAGCTTCTGCAAAGCTTCGGGGAATGGATGGCTTTTGCAGCCGATCTGGGTAAATATGATGATCGCTTTTGGAATCAGAGCGTCGCCTCAGGGAAATGGTCGGTACGCGAGGTTGTCGCCCATATAAAGCGGTGGGACGATTATTTTTACGAAGAGGCGATCGCAAAAGCGGAAGCGGGCCTGCCGCTCACCGTTAAACATCTGGACTATGATGAGTTTAATGAAATGGCGAAAGACTACGGAAAGAACACCTCGAGGATAGAACTGACAGCTCAAGCGATACATAGCCGTGAACGGATCATTCTCGCGATAGGCCGGTTTTCGGTCGAGCGATACGAAGGCGCTTATGAGGACGCGGACGGGCATCCGTTCCAGACGCCGCAGTATTTAAAGGATTTTATTTGGCATGACCAGCATCATATCCTGCCGATAAAACGGCTTTTGCATTTAAGGATCGAGGAAATGAGCTTGAATGGTTGGCCGGCTCTGCAAACGGTCGTATATGACGGGTGGCTGCTGCGTTTTGCGGAGGGATATACCAAGCGATCCAACTCGGTTAATCCGCTGTACGGACATACCTTAGAGCTGGACGCTAAAATTCGCGAATGCGAGGAACGGTATGCGGGTCAAAACCTTCGTACGGTTTTTAAAATCACGCCGTTCAGCCAACCTGCAGGGCTTGACGAGGAGCTGGCCTCGCGCGGTTATGAGCTGGTCGATGAGACAATCGTAAAGACCATACACTTAAGCGACGTCCAAACGCCTAGTTTTGCGGATGTATGGCTCGAGAACGAGCTCTCAGAAAGCTGGCTGGATGCCCAATCGATTTTTAGCGGATTAACAGACGAGCACCGGACCGCTACCCGTAAAATGCTTTTGCAATCGCCGCTGCAAAAATGCTTCGCGACCCTGCATGAAAACGGCATACCGGTTGCATGCGGATATGCAGTCATCGAGGATGGCTGGGTGGGGCTTTACGATATTATTACGGATTCAGGTAAACGGAATAGGGGCTTTGGCGAGCAACTTGTATTGCATTTGCTGCAATGGGGGAAGGAACAGGGGGCGGCGGAGGGGTATTTGCTTGTCGTCAAAAATAATAAACCGGCAAATGCCCTGTATGACAAGATCGGCTACTCCGCAAAGTATGAATACTGGTATCGCGTATCGAATGTTATAGGCCGTTAAATGGAAGCTTAACAACATAGAATGAACAGCATGAGAAAGAAGGATTATTTAGTGAAAATGAATAACGGAAAAGGGACATCCGCGGCGTCCGCGCGGCCGGTTGCTTTAACAGGCTCGTGGCTGCTTCTGCTTGGCATCCTGCTGATCGCCGCTAATTTGCGGGCCTCCATTACGGCCGTAGGGCCGATCGTCTCGGATATTCAATCTTCTTTCGGGTTATCGAGCGCCATGACCGGACTGCTGACGACGCTGCCGCTGCTCGCTTTCGCGCTCGTTTCTCCGCTGGCTCCGCGCTTCGCGCAGCGAATCAGCATGGAAAACACCTTATTTCTTGCCATGGTTATCCTGACGGGCGCGATCGTCATCCGCTCGCTTCCATTCGCAGCGGCTTTGTTTGCAGGAACCGTACTGCTTGGCATGGCGATTGCGGCGGCAAATGTCCTGCTGCCGAGCTTGATCAAACGGGATTTTCCAACCTCTGTCGGCATGATGACGGGTTTATATTCGGTCGTTATGAATTTAGGGGCAGCGCTAGCCTCGGGTTTCAGCATTCCGATCGCGGAGCAGCTTGGCTTCGGTTGGCAAGGGATGCTCGCTTTCTGGTCGTTGATTGCGCTCATTGCGACTGCATCGTGGCTGCCGCAAACGCGTCCGATCACCCGAATTAGGCATTTGAAAAAAACAGGGGACAGAGTGAAAAGGCCAAGCATGCTGGGCTCTGCTTTGGTATGGCAGGTCACTTTGTTTATGGGTCTGCAATCGTTTTGTTTTTATGTCAATATTTCATGGCTGCCTGAAATCTTATTTGATCGAGGCATGAGTCATGCCGATGCAGGCTGGATGCTGTCGCTGCTTCAGTTCGTAAGCTTGCCTGCGACCTTTATCATTCCGGTGATCGCGGGAAAGCAAGCCAGTCAACGCGGGCTTGCCGTATTAACGGCAGCGCTTCTGTTGATTGGATATCTAGGTTTGTTAATAGGAAGCTCTGCGCTGATTCCGGTTTGCATGATCTTGCTTGGAATAGCAGGGGGATCAGGCTTTAGCCTGGCCGTTATGTTCTTCGTGCTTCGGACACGCAGTACGGAGCAATCGGCGCAGCTGTCAGGCTTGGCGCAGTCCATTGGCTATTTGCTTGCCGCTGCCGGACCTCTGTTATTCGGTTTTATTCATGACCGAACCCATAATTGGATTGTTTCACTGGCGATGCTGGCGGTCGTCACCGTGATTTTTGGCATAATTGGCTGGGGCGCAGGCGCAAATAAATATTTGCCCTCCGAGATATGGGAATAAAAGCAAATCAAATGAAGGTTAAGCGCAACAATATTTGGATAGCATTCGTATAGGAGGATGCCCCGACTATTCCGACGCTTTCCCAGCGGAATTCATGTTCTTTCAAAGTAGGGGAAACTAAGCTGACTTGAGAGGGATGAAGCCGAATGGGGAAAAAAGGGCTGATTGTGCTCGTAGGAACATTATCGATTATCACAGGCATTTTATACTTGAACGGTTTGGGGTTTAGCTATGCCTTCATGGAAACGGAGAGCGGATCCGAGCAAAATGCGGTACGGTTTTGGAGCAAATGGTCTATCGGCCTGGGCTTGTTGTTTTTAATTCAGCTTCCGCCGTTTGCACTCTGGCTGCTCATCGTTATTTCGGGATTTGGCAATGCGCTCGTTGGAATTGCCATACACAGCCTGCTGCTCGCGCTTCTCGTAAGAATCGTGACGATGGGCCGCCAGGGCGGAGCATCGCGCATCTAGCGGGGACGGATCTCTTGACACCGAACCGCTTGATCTTTATAATCGAAACTAACCAATTTTATGCATATGGAGCGTTGAAGAGGAACAGTAATTTCGATGGCAAGGCTTAGAGAGCCGGCGTTTAGGGTGGAAGCCGGACCTGCTGCGAAATGAAGCTCGCCTTGGAGCTGTGCGAATGATCCTGCGATAGGCTTATCGTATGGAGAAGAGCACCGTTTGGCCTGCGATAAGGGCGACAAGTGAGCGTAAGGCAAAGCATGCCTGCCGCTAACTAGGGTGGTACCACGGGAGAACAACCTCTCGTCCCTAGCGATTATCGCTAGGGGCGGGAGGTTTTATGTTTTTTATGCAGCTGGCGGCATACAGCACATTTACTTAGGAGGATATCATCAAATGAGTCAAGAACAGCAATTTCACGGCTATAATCCGCTTGTTGTCGAACCGAAATGGCAGCAATTCTGGGATAAGAACAAGACATTCCAAACGACGGAGGACGCAGGGAAGCCGAAGTTTTACGCGTTGGATATGTTTCCTTACCCGTCAGGCGCAGGTTTGCATGTCGGCCATCCGGAGGGCTATACGGCTACGGATATCGTGTCCCGCTACAAGAGAATGAAGGGCTACAACGTGCTTCATCCGATGGGCTGGGATGCATTCGGCTTGCCGGCAGAGCAGCATGCGCTTGATACCGGCCAGCATCCGCGCGACATCACGTTCAAAAATATCGATAATTTCCGCAGGCAAATCAAATCGCTCGGGTTCTCCTACGATTGGGACCGCGAGATCAGCACGACGGATCCGGAATACTACAAATGGACGCAATGGATTTTCATTCAATTGTATAACCGCGGCCTAGCTTACGTGGCGGAGGTATCCGTTAACTGGTGCGAGGCGCTCGGAACGGTTCTTGCTAACGAAGAGGTCATTAACGGCCTCAGCGAGCGCGGAAACCACCCGGTTGTCCGCAAACCGATGCGCCAATGGATCTTGAAAATTACCGAATACGCCGATCGTCTATTGGATGATTTGGAAGAACTGGACTGGTCAGAGAGCATTAAGGATATGCAGCGGAACTGGATCGGAAAATCGAAGGGTGCGGAGGTTACGTTCGAGATTGACGGACATGACTCTTCATTGGTGGTGTTCACCACTCGTCCGGATACTTTGTTCGGGGCAACCTACTGCGTATTGGCGCCGGAGCATGAGTTGGTTGCGAAGATCGTTTCCGAGGGGCAAAAAGCGGCGGTTGAAGCTTATCAAGAGGCTGCTGCGCGCAAAAGCGACCTGGAGCGGACGGATTTGGCGAAGGACAAATCAGGCGTGTTCACCGGCGCTTATGCCATTAATCCGGTAAACGGCGTAAAAACGCCGATCTGGATTGCGGATTACGTATTAGCCGGTTACGGCACAGGCGCGATTATGGCGGTGCCGGGCCACGATGCGCGTGACTGGGAGTTCGCAAAGCAATTTGATCTGCCGATCGTAGAAGTCGTGCAAGGCGGCGACATCGCGAAGGAAGCTTACGCCGGAGACGGCAAACATATCAATTCCGATTTCCTGGACGGTTTGACGAATGAGGAAGCGATCGCCAAAATGATCGAGCATTTGGATGCGTCAGGTAAAGGCAAAGGCAAAATTACGTATCGCCTGCGCGATTGGCTGTTCAGCCGTCAACGCTATTGGGGCGAGCCGATTCCGATTATCCACTTGGAAGACGGCACGATGAAGACCGTTCCGGAGGACCAGCTGCCGCTCTTGCTGCCTGATGTCGATGCGATTAAACCATCAGGCACGGGTGAATCCCCGCTTGCAGTGGTTACGGATTGGGTAAACACGATTGACCCCGAGACCGGCATGAAGGCTCGCCGCGAGACGAATACGATGCCGCAATGGGCTGGAAGCTGCTGGTACTATTTGCGTTTTATAGATCCGAAGAACAATGAACAGCTTTGTTCGCCAGAGAAACAGAAGGAATGGCTTCCTGTTGACTTGTACATCGGCGGAGCCGAGCATGCCGTGCTGCATCTTCTCTATGCCCGTTTCTGGCATAAGGTGCTCTATGATATCGGCGTGGTTGATACGAAAGAGCCGTTCCATAAGCTGGTTAACCAAGGGATGATTCTTGGCAACAACAACGAGAAAATGTCCAAGTCGCGCGGTAATGTCATAAATCCGGACGATATCGTAAATGAGTTCGGGGCAGACACTTTGCGTATGTACGAAATGTTTATGGGTCCGCTTGAAGCGACGAAGCCATGGAACACAAACGGAGTCGAAGGAACCTATCGTTTCCTCAGCCGCGTATGGCGTTTGTTCGTCAACGAGGACGGCAGCCTTAACGCCAAAATCGGAGACGGCGATACAAGCGATGCTTTCAAGCGTACGTGGCATCGTTCCATTAAGAAAATTACGGAGGATTATGAGGCTTTGCGCTTCAATACCGTAATCAGCCAGCTGATGATTTTTGTCAATGAAGCCTACAAAACAGAAGTGCTGCCGAAAGCTGCAATGGAGCAATTCGTTCAATTGCTTTCGCCAATTGCCCCGCATATTGCGGAAGAGCTCTGGGAAAAGCTTGGGCGCACGGATTCGCTTACGTACGCTGCGTTCCCGACCTTCGATGAGGCTTGGACCGTCGATCAAGAGGTAGAGATCGTCGTTCAAGTGAATGGAAAAATCGCGGACCGCGTTTCCATCGCGGCAGACATGGACGTTGCCGAAATGGAAAGCTTGGCGAAGGAACTTGAAAAAGTACAAGAGCTGATTGCCGGTAAAACGATCCGCAAGGTGATTGCGGTTAAAGGCAAGCTAGTGAACATCGTTGCAAATTAATGCAAATTGAAGAGGTGAACGGGATTTAGCTGAAGAACAGCTATTGACCGTTCACCTCTTCGCCTATAAAGGCGCTCGAAACCTTGGCTAAATCTTCTTTGAACTTATCATGGGTTGTGCGGATCAACTGGTTAAACACACCATCGGTCTCTCGGCGGAGCATGTTAAGCGCTTTGGCCGTTATTCCACCGGGGACGGCAACTCTTTCCTGAACCTCCGCTGGCGTCATGCCTCCTTCGGTCAACAGCAAACCCGTGCCCAAGAGCATTGCGCTTGCTACGCGCAGCGCTTCTTCGCGTCCGATGCCTGTTTCCTCGACGGCCGCGTCAACAAATTGTTCAAGCAGAAAGGAAATGAACGCGGGCCCGCAGCTCGATAAATCGGAGACGATTCTTGTGAAGCTTTCATCTATTCGAAGCGGCTGGCTGATATGGGATAACAAATCCTCCAGCAGCGTTTTATCGTCTTCATCAACCGATTGGCCATAGATGCACAGCGATGCTCCGCTCCAAACATGATTCGTAATGCTTGGAATCACTTTCGCGATTTTGCAATCCAGCTCGCCTTCCAGATGGGAGATGAGCACGGGACTAGTAATGGAGACGACGATTTGATTCGGTCTTATGACGGGTTTAATATCATCCACCGCTTTTTTGAATTCCAAAGGCTTGACGCACAAAAAAACAATATCGCAGCCGCAGGCAGCCGCAGCATTCGTAAACTCGGCTTTCATGCCGGAATACCGGTTGGCCAAAGCTTGCGCTTTTGCAAAGGTGCGGTTGCTTACGGCAATTTGTGTTGGCGATAATGCACCTGATGCTATCAGTGCTTCAATAAGCAGGCTTCCCATCGTGCCCGTCCCGATAAATCCGACATTCATGCTGAACCCTCCTATAGGTTTGGCGCGTGCATGACCAGCTAAGAGCGATTGAAACTAGGCCAAGCGCAGCAAATCCCGAGTCAAAATCAATCATTTAAATCTTTTCGGTTGCTCTCTTACCTTATTCATAAAGACTTGTTTTATATGTCACCGGTTTCCAAATAAATTGTCGATTGCATGGGGAGGGTCAATTGAAATGAAATCAGCTGAAAAGCGCTTATCTAACAAACAGCTCTTAGCTGCTTCTCTCTTTATCGTTACGGCGGTTGTTCTGCTTGCTGCGGCTTTTTTTGAGCCAAAGCGCAGCGATACCGGAAACTGGGCACCTTTAAACGAGGCTGTAGAAGAAGCGATATCAGCACTGGAGGAGTCAGAGGAAGGGACCGTCGGGCGTCAAGCGAATATATTGAAATCAACGTCTGGCGCAGACGATAAATCTGACAGGGTTGGCCATTCCGAAACGCCGACCCAAAAACCAGCGCAGCCGGAAAAAGAGGCCGTTTTAGAAGCGGATACGGCAGGCGCTGAAGCGATCCCCTCAGATGCTATAGACCCCGAAGCAGAATCGGAAGCGAATGAAACAGGCAAGCTCGACATCAATCGCGCGACGGCGGCGGAGCTTGACGCATTGAAGGGAATAGGCCCTGCAAAAGCGCAGGCTATTATTGAAGATAGAGATAAAAATGGTAAATATGCTTCGGTAGACGATCTGCTGCGGGTCAAGGGAATTGGCGAAAAATTGCTGCAAGCCATGCAAGATGGCATTGTAGCCCGTCCATAATTGTGAGAGAATGGAAGGAAGCGGGCGAATAATCCAGCGCTTGCCATTATTTTATCAAACATTCATAAAGTAGAAGGAGTCGAGAAAATGTCAGAACAACGCAAGCTTTCTCTTGATACGCTATCCGTCCACGGAGGTCAGCAAATTGATCCAACTACGTTGTCGCGCGCGGTGCCTATATACCAGACGACATCTTACGGATTCAGAGATACGGATCATGCCGCAAATTTATTCGCGCTGCAGGAATTCGGCAATATCTACTCTAGAATCATGAACCCGACCTCGGATGTTTTTGAGAAACGCGTAGCGGAGCTGGAGGGCGCTCCGGCAGCCCTTGCGGTTGCTTCTGGCCAATCGGCTATTACATACGCCATACTGAATATTGCCGGTGCGGGCGATGAAATCGTATCCGCGACCAGCTTGTACGGAGGCACCTACAATTTATTTTCGATTTCGCTTGCGAAGCTGGGCATTACGGTTAGATTCGTAGACCCGTCCAATCCGGAAAATTTCCGCGCCGCGATTAACGAGCGCACGAAAGCCGTTTACGCGGAAACCATCGGGAATCCGAAGGGCGACGTGATCGATATTCAAGCCGTCGCCGCGATCGCGCACGAGAACGGAATCCCGTTTATCGTGGATAATACATTCCCAAGCCCTTACCTCTGCAGACCTATCGAGCATGGCGCGGATATCGTTGTCCATTCGGCAACCAAGTTTATCGGCGGACACGGCACATCAATCGGCGGTATCATTGTAGACGGCGGGAAGTTCGACTGGAAAGCAAGCGGGAAGTTCCCGGGCTTGACCGAACCGGATCCAAGCTACAACGGCGTTGTATATACGGATGCGGTTGGACCGATTGCCTACATTATCAAAGCCCGCGTGCAATTGCTTCGCGACATGGGGGCCGCAATCTCGCCTTTCAATTCCTTCTTGTTACTCCAGGGCCTTGAAACGCTTCATCTGCGGATGGAACGCCACAGCTCCAATGCGCAGAAGGTAGCTGAGTTTTTGGAAGCCCATGAAGCGGTCGAATGGGTGAATTACCCAGGGCTTGCAAGCCACCCTTCTTATGACCTTGCCCGAAAATATTTGCCGAAGGGCAAGGGGGCCATTATGACTTTCGGAATTAAAGGCGGCATTGAAGCCGGTAAAAAAGTGATCAACTCGGTTGAATTGTTCTCTCATCTTGCAAATGTCGGCGATTCTAAGTCGCTTATCATCCATCCGGCAAGCACGACGCATCTGCAGTTGTCGGAGGAGCAGCAAACGAGTGCGGGCGTTTCTCCGGGAATGATTCGCCTATCCATCGGTACAGAAGGAATTGAAGATATCTTGGCGGATCTCAGCCAAGCCTTAGCGGCCAGCCAACAAGGCTAATCAAATCGATCGATGCAGCTAGAGCATCAGAAACAGCATGAGAAAGGAAGTTAGATTGATGAATACCCAAACGCAAGATGCCGTCCGCAAAGACTGGGACACTTATTTTATGGATATCGCCTATATGGTTTCGACGCGCTCGCGTTGTCCGCGCAGGCATGTCGGAGCCGTTCTCGTCCAAGGGAAAAAGCTGCTCGGAACCGCTTATAACGGAGCGCCGATGGGCGTGCAGGATTGTCTTGAGGCAGGTTGCATGATTTCGGAGGAGGTCGAGATGAAGTTGGTCGACGGCAAGGAACAGCCTTTTAAGAAGCAGCGCTGCATCCGTACGATCCATGCGGAGCAAAACCTGCTGCTGTTCACGGACCGTGCCGACCGCGAGGGCTCTACCGTTTACGTAACCGATCAGCCCTGCTGGACTTGCGCGAACATGCTGGCGAACAGCGGCGTGATCGAAATCGTTTATCATCGCAGCTACCCGAAGGACAGCGAAAAGGTGATCCATCTCATGAAACAGAAAGGCATCGTCTTCCGTTGTTTGGAGCAATTCGACCCGCCGGCCCAGGCGCATATGGTAGTAACGTCTTAGCATTAGCAGTAACAATTTCATACACAGTGGAGGAGGAACCTTCGAATGCATCTTTGGATGCGTCGGAGGTTCTTTTTTTTTGCAGACAGAAAAGTGAAAGAAGGGGAGCTGGGGATGAATCGACGTCCTTTGATTTGGTTTGCGATTTGCTTTGTAGGGGGGAGCGCCGCGGCTGCGGGTTTCAGCAGCCGCGGCGTTTTGCTTGCGGCGGGCGCGGCTGCGCTGCTCGGGACGGCAGCCGTGCTGTGCCGGCTGGCGAGTTGGCAGCTCGCGGGAGCCTGCGCGCTTGCAGTAAGCCTTGCCGCAGGGCAGCGGTTGTGGGCGGATGCCCGCAACGTGACCGAGCTGCCGGCGCTGCTCGCCGCCGCCGAGGCGGATGGGCCGCGAGCGGCGTATGCGGCGGAAGCGGTCGGCACGATCATGTCGGCGGTGGAGATCGACGGCGACCGCGTGATGTTTCGCGTGGCGGCGGACCGCATCCACGTGGAGGGTGAAGCCGCCTCGCGAGAGTTGCGCGAGCGGTTGGTTGTGCATGTCCGGCTCGCCGTGCAGCCGGAGCAGGCCATCGCCGCGGCGTGGCAGCGCGGCGACCGCGTGCGCTTGGCCGGCGAGCTGACGCGGCCGGCCGGCGCATCCAATAGCGGCGGATTCGATTACCGCCGCTACCTGAGCAGCCAGAGGATCCACTGGCTGCTAAAGGTGCAGGGCACCGCCGCCGTCGAAGCGGCGGCGGGCCCCCAATGGACCGCGGCCGCGCTGCTCGGCCGCGTCGATAACGCGCGCGCCTGCCTAGGCGCGCGGATGGATAAGCTCTACCCGTCTGCGCAGTCCGGGTACATGAAGGGGCTCGTCCTCGGAATTCGCGAGGACCTCGACCCCGAACAATTCCAGCAATTTTCGCGGCTGGGACTTACGCATATATTGGCCATATCCGGTCTCCATGTCGCGGTATTTCTATACGCGCTTGGAGGCTTGCTTCGCTTTGCGCGGATGAGCCGCGAGCGTATTCTGCTGCTGCTGATG
The DNA here is from genome assembly GCF_040676435.1 of Paenibacillus sp. LPE1-1-1.1. Lineage (NCBI taxonomy): Bacteria > Bacillati > Bacillota > Bacilli > Caryophanales > Paenibacillaceae > Paenibacillus > Paenibacillus sp. LPE1-1-1.1. The sequence goes on along the minus strand of NZ_JBEGHY010000023.1, from coordinate 1,059,126 downwards.
GTTTCGGTTCCGCTGTACGTGCTCTTGGCAGGGGCCTCGCCCTCCGTCATCCGCGCGGGTTTAATGGCGGTTTTGGGCTTGCTTGCCGCACGCCTTGGGAAGCTGAAGGACGGCATGCATCTTCTTGCGGCTGCAGCTGTTCTTATGCTGGCTTACGATCCTTTCTTTATTGAAAACGTAAGCTTCCAGCTCTCGTTTATCGTGACGATTGGTTTGGTTATAGGCGTTCAGCCCGTACGGAAAGCGATGCCGAAGTGGAGAAAGGGCGGCTCGCTGCTGGATTTGTTCGCGGTTACGCTTGTTGCCCAGCTTGTGTCTTTTCCAGTCACGATCTATTATTTCAATCAGTTTCATATGTTATCTATGCTTGCGAATTTTGTGCTCGTTCCCTTCATTAGTTTTGTCGTGATGCCGCTTGGGGCCGTTGCCCTTTTGCTTGCCATACCGTGGGAGGCTGGCGGAAAGCTGCTTGCCTTTGCCTCGCATTATGCAAATGACTGGACCTTTGCGCTTGTCGATCACCTGTCCCGGGTGGATTCGCTGCGAACGATATGGGCTACGCCGCCGATCTGGTGGGTTGCTGCTTGGCTTACTATTCTTGGAGCGTTATTTCGGTTGGTTAATCTCTGGACGGACCGCCGAACAGCGCGCTATCTCGAAGCAGCTTTAGATTTGGAGCAGACGCAGCCGCTTGGAATCATAACAACCTACGAATTCGCACAGGCGGGCAATAAAAAGCTAAGCACTTGCATCTTTGCGCTTCTGATCCTCCTGTCGGCGATGCTCTTCTACGTCTATAAGCCTGATTTATTCAATAAACAAGCATCCGTAAGCTTTATTGACGTCGGGCAAGGGGATGCCATACATATCCGGACGCCTGGAGGCAAGCATATCTTGATCGACGGGGGAGGCACGCTCACCTACCGGAAGCCTGGCGAGGAGTGGAGAGAGCGCAGCGATCCGTTCGAGGTCGGGCGGAAGGTGCTTGTCCCGCTTCTCATGAAACGAGGCGTGCAGGAAATCGATATTCTCGTCATTTCGCATCTGGACAGTGATCATATCCGCGGCTTAAAAGCGGTGCTGGATACGATACCCGTTCGCAGCATATGGTGGAATGGCACGGTGAAGGAATCCGATGACGCGCAACAGCTTTTGAAGCAGGCAGTCTCTTTGCGTATACCATTGTACAGCGTCAGGGCAGGCATGATGCATCAGCCGGACAAAAATACCGAGATCAGCATCATATGGCCTTTGGCTGACGGCGCCTCACCGGAAAAGGTCGCCGCGCTAGAGGAACAAAATGAAAAGAGCGTAGTCATGACCGTGCAGCTCTATCAATCGACCTTTCTGTTCTCGGGAGACATAAATTCGGAAACGGAAAAAGCGATCATTCGCAATGAGCAAAATAAGAGCCCATTGCTTTCCTCCGAGCGGAAACCCGTATCGGTCATGAAGGTCGCGCATCACGGCAGCAGGTTTTCAACCAGCGAGGCTTGGTTGGCTTACTGGAAGCCAAGCGGGGCCGTCGCTTCCGTCGGCGCAACGAATAGCTACGGACATCCGAATCCTGATGTTTTGTCAAGGTTAGCCAAACAGGGTACAGAGATTTGGCGGACGGACGTCGACGGCGAGGTTCGTTTTACGGTGACGGATCAAGCTTTGCTCTCATATATAAAAGAATAATAAGAATTGGAAGAATTCGAGAGCTTGCGCATACGGTTGCTGCAGGTATACATTTATGGATATTACAGAACAACGTCCGCTGGCCGTCCTTTATTATTGCCAGATTGACGGAGCAGCGCATTCCACCGTATTCATTCGCTTTCTATATACGAGGTACTGGAAATTTGGTATCCTTTAATGTGGAGTTCATTTCGGAACTCCCGATTAGCGAGAATTGATATTTTTTGTTATTTTATTCCAGAAAAATAATAGAGAGCTTGTTCCGCTAGAGGACAAATGATTAATTGGCAATTGTTACTAAAAAAAATAAAGTAATATTTCTTATTCAACTGCAACTTTTACCGCAACCAGTTCGTCAGAATGGTTGCAAGAGAGGGGGATCCTTCGTGGTGGAGCCAGAGCTCATAAGAGCCGCTCAGTCGGGAGATCGCGACGCTTTAATTACTCTATTGCGAGAGATTGAAACGCATGTTTATCGGACAGCCTATTATATATTGAATAACGAACAGGATGCTTTGGATGCAGCGCAAGAGGCACTCATTCGGATCTACACCAAGATAGGCTCGTACGAAGAAAAAGCGCAATTTAAAACATGGATTCAGCGTATTGTAACCAATATTTGCATTGATAAGTTTCGGAGAAATAAACCGACCGTCTCGATAGATGAGCACGACATGGTTTTCCACGAAAAACAGAACGTGGAGGACGAGGTAATGTCTGCTTATGCCGTGAAAGACATTCAAGCCGCGATCGACAAGCTTCCTGAGCATCATCGCGCGGTAGTCGTCCTTCGTTATTTGCAGGATTTCTCTTACAATGAAATTGCAGATTCGCTTGATTTGCCGCTCAATACGGTAAAATCTTATTTATTCAGAGCTAGGCAACAGCTGCAGACGTTACTCCATGATTATCAGAAAGGTGGTGTCCGGGGATGAATTGTCAAGAGGTGATGGAATTAATGCAAAGACAGCTAGATGACGATCTCGATAATAACGAGATTGAAGTCTTGATGAGCCATACTAGACAGTGTCCGGACTGTGCAGCCATGTTTGAGCGGTTACAGCTATTATCCGCCGAACTTACCAGTTTGCCAAAAGTAATGCCGAGCTATAGCTTGGTGGACGCCATTATGCCTCAGCTAGAGCGGATCGAACTGTTTAACCAGCAGGATGCGGTGCAGCCTGCCGGGCTGCAGGAAACGGTGGAAACAGAGGAAGCGGCTCCGCGCCGCGTGAAGCGTGAACGCCGCTGGCCTTCCATGCGAGTCATGAGCGGCGTGATCGCAGCCGGAATTGTGGCAGGCTTGTTTTTAGTAACGTATAAGCCGGGAGCAATGCCTGACTTTGCAGCAATTAAATTTGCTGCGGATACATCGAATAATGCAGCAGCAGATTCAGCGAGCGAAGTGCCGGAAAGCGCCTCGCTCCGTACCCTCTCCAAAGATGACGGGTCCGGATCGTCGGAAGTTCGTACGGAAACAATGGAAACGCAAGATAATGACGAGGAAACAACAACCAAAGAACCGGCTGAAACGATGAAAAACTCGATTTCCTCAACAAGTGATCCTGGCACAAGCAGCGCAGGCGGCGGCAGCTCGGACAGCGGCAGTGTGGCTGAGAGTGAGAGTGCCGATGTACAAGACAAAGACCTTGCTGTTGACGGCGGAACAAATTCGTCGCAGGGCTTTGCAGGCGATTCAGTCGACGAGAAATATGGAATTGCCTCTGAATCCGCCGTTATTTCTCCAGATGGTAAATATGGCGCTGCAGCAGATGATTTTAAGGTTAAGGTGGCCGCGCAAACCGACCAATCCCTTGTGTTCGAATCGCCGCGTAAAAATGGCGAGCTGCTTAATTTGATATGGTCCGAGGACAGCTCGAAGCTGACCTACGAGGTGCATGTCGAGAATGGGGCAATCGAGAAGTATGAGATTGATCTTTCAACGCTGACCGAGCAGAAGGCGGCGCATTAAAGAAAAGTTTAACAAATTGCCATTATTTTATGAGGAATTCGCACACTTTCATCCGCTATTGCGTATAGTATTAGCATAGAGAGTGTCTGCGATGAAGCCATAACGTCGTATGACCATCCGCAGGGCGGTACCATGGACCTGCCTGCGAATGTTTATATAGATGTTCGGCAAAGGGATGAAGCCTATAAACGGCTCATCCCTTTGTTGCCGTTTAAATGTACATACTCGCAATGAGGTGAAAGTATGGATGCTAAGGAAGCATTAAAGGAAATCAAAGGCGGGCGCTTCCGTCCGATTTATGTGTTATATGGCAAGGATCGCTACCGCGTGCAGCATTTTATAACGATGCTGACCGAAGCGATGTTTTCGCCTGAGGAACGCGAGCTTGGGATCGTGAAATTCGATACGGCAGAAACGTCGATAGAAGAGGCGGTCCTCGAAGCGGAGACATCGCCATTCTTTGTACAGCGCAAGCTGATCTTGATTCGTGACGCGACCGTTATGTGCGCCGGCGGCAAGGAAGGCGGCAAGCTTGAGCATCGGCCCGAGAAGCTGATTCAATATATGGAGTATCCTTCGGAGACTTCGATCATTGTCATTTCCGTTAATGCAGAGAAACTGGATGAGCGGCGGAAGCTCGTTAAGACGCTGAAGGACCGCAATGCATTGGTCCCTTTTCCCGAGCTGGATGCGGCTCAGCTGAAGCAGTGGATGATCAAGCGGGCAGCGGACCAGAAAAGAACGATGTCACCTGATGCGGCCGATCTGCTGCTCTCTCGCGCGGGAGCAAATATGCAGCAGCTGTCGCAAGAAGTGGACAAGCTGTGCTTGCACGCAGGCTCAGGCGGTACAATCGATGTGGAGACGGCTGCGCTGATGACAGCGGCAACCGTTGAGGAGGATGTCTTTGCGCTGGTGGATGCGATAGCTGAGCTTCGTATCGACAAGGCTATCCGGCTGTACAGAGAGCTGCTGGTTCGCCGCGAGGAGCCGATAAAAATTGCGGCGCTGATCGCCAGGCAGCTTAGAATCATGCTGCAGATCAAAGAGCTGGAGCAGCATCAATATTCCCCTCAGCAAATGGCTGGTCAATTAGGCTTGCATCCGTATGCAGTCAAGCTGGCTGCGGAGAAGAGCCGCAAGTTCCAAGTGCCTAGGCTCGGCAGGCTGCTGGCATCGCTGGCTGATCTCGACTATCAAATGAAAACCGGAGCCATTGACAAAACGCTCGGTTTGGAGCTTTATTTATTATCACTCGGCATGGAAAAGGGCGCTTAGCGCTTATTTCCATGCTTTATTTATATTTTGGCATAAAAAAAAGCCTCACCGTCCCGTAAAGGTTGGTGAAGCTTTCTTTTGCGCCAAACATGCTAACTCGTCCGAAGGATGCTTTAGCCGTTTAAGCGGTTATCCTGCTTAGGCTTGAGCCGAAAGGGCATTAAGTCTTTTCGCAAGACGAGATTTTTTGCGGGAAGCCGCATTTTTATGAATCAGGCCTTTAGTTGCTGCTTTGTCCAATTTTTTCGTTGCAGCGATAAGAGCTGCTTTAGCAGCATCTACATCAGTGCCAGCGATAGCTTGGTCAGCAGATTTAACGGCCGAACGAAGTGCGGATTTTTGGGATGCATTCAAAGCACGACGCTTTTCACTTGTTTTAACGCGTTTAATCGCGGATTTAATATTTGGCATGGAATTCACCTCCTAAACTGTTTACAGCGGTTTATAGACATAATAAACCTAGACAACACAACTTAAAATATATTATCATGCCAATGCCCAAAAAGCAATAGCAGTACTCGCGGCATCGAAACAAGCTTGCGGAAGTCCAAAGGTGCTTTCGAGAGTATGAAAATAAACCATCTGCAAACAATAACTTCAGCACATGCGCTTGAAGGGAGAATGAGCAGTGGAGAAAGAGCTTGATTTGCAGAAATACAATGTTAGGACGGATTTGGCCCTTGAGGCGAAAGAAATGGCGGAAGCGCCGCGAGGCGGTCCGATACCCGGCATACAATCTGAAACAACCGAGGATGACGGCATCACGATAACGCAGCTGCATGTACAAAACGAGCAAGGATCTGCGGCAATCGGCAAAATGCAAGGTCATTATGTAACGATAGAGGTGCCGGGCCTGCGTAACGGAGATACCGGCTTGCAAGATCGCGTAGCGACGCAGTTCGCGAAGCATTTTGAAGCATTCCTCGAAAGGCTGTCTATCAATAAAAACGCGAGGGTCCTTATCGTTGGCTTGGGCAACTGGAATGTTACGCCGGATGCGCTGGGGCCGATCGTCGTTGAGAATGTTATGGTTACCCGTCATTATTTCGAGCTCATGCCCGATCAAGTAGCGCCAGGCTATCGCCCTGTAAGCGCGGTGGCGCCTGGCGTGCTGGGCATCACGGGTATAGAGTCCAGCGAGATCGTGCACGGCATCGTGGAGAAAACGAAGCCGGATCTTGTCATTGCCGTCGATGCGCTTGCATCCAAGGCCGTTGAACGGGTGAATACGACGATTCAAATTGCGGATACGGGCATTCATCCGGGATCGGGGATCGGCAATAAACGAAAAGGGCTGACAAAAGAAATTTTAGGCGTTCCGGTCATTGCGATCGGCGTACCGACGGTTGTGTATGCTTCGACTATCGTGAATAACACGCTTGAAATGATGAGCAGCCATTTTAACAAACAAAACGCCAATACCGATCATATTTTAGGCTTGGTTAACCAGATGGAGGAAAACGAACGGCTGCAGCTGGTAAAAGAAGTGCTTAGCCCGCTTGGCCATGATCTTTTGGTTACGCCTAAGGAGATCGATGAATTCATCGAGGATATAGCCAATATCATCGCAAGCGGTCTTAACGCTTCGCTTCACGAGGCCGTAGATACGAACAATGTTGCTGCTTATACCCATTAAAAAATGCATCGCTGGACTGTCTGCAAGCTGACAAAGCTTGCGGACAGTCCTTTTTATTTTGTACGGCTTTGAAGGGTGAATCTATCTTCAGATCATAATTGTCCCTAGCAAAACCCGTTTTCAACTAGGATGACCGAATCTATTACTTCCGATTCATTCATCCGGGCGTGGTTCTATGAACTCTGTCACTCTCATAGATTAATAGTAATTGAGGCCACTGTTACAAAGAAGCGGGAGGTATGACAGCTTATGAAACGAAAGATCATGCTGCTTGATTTTGGAAGAGAAAGTAAACGAATGAGACATTTGCTGGTGACGGGACGTACGTTCGCGTTGCTCTCTTTTTGCTCCATGGTATTTTTTGTCATGCTGGGCATTGCGGGTATGGCGCATCAGCAAACCACAGCATCGCCGGTTAATTCGATGAAAGGATTCGCTGCCGCAGTATCCAGCGGGTTTTTTGGGGATATGCTAGAGATGGAAATGCCTGCTTTCCAAAGCAGCCGCGAAACCGAGTCCTTTACGACGAAGCAGATCAGTTCCTTGCTGATGAGGGCTTTGACGGATATTAATCCTAACGATCCGATGAGCTTGCTTGCGGGCGAATTGCCCGGCTTGAGCGCGAATGACGCTTTTCTCATTCGTAAAGGCATCGGGACAGATACCGCGGTAGGGCCGGAGGACAATGCTCCGATTACCTATGATCCGATTGGAGGGCTGGATGAGGGGGATGGAACCGAGGTTTCAAACGACGGGTCGAATCCGGACAAGGAGCCCGGTCAAACGCCTGTTCCATCGGATAAGCCGGCTGAATCGGATGACAGCGGCAACGACCCGGGAGATAAAGGGGCAGAGGAAAAACCGACGACGGGCGGTTCAAAGGTGGTATTCGTATATCACTCCCATAATCGCGAATCCTGGTATCCCGAGCTGACCGATAAATCGAAGGACCCTAATTCAAGCACCAAAAACATAACGTTAGTCGGCAAGCGACTGGCGGATAAGCTGGAGGAAAACGGTGTAGGCGCGCAGCATTCCGATACGGATTACCCTACGGCCATAAAAAATTACAGATGGGAATTATCCTATAAATATTCGATGAAAACGATTAAGGAAGCGATTGCGAGCAGCAAGGATTTGAAGTTTTTCTTCGATTTGCACCGCGATTCGCAAAAAAGAAAATATACGACGATCGATATAAACGGGAAAAGCTATGCGCAGGTCTATTTTATCATCGGGCATAAAAACCCGAATTGGGAGAAAAACGAAGCATTCGCAACCAAAATCCATGAAGCCTTGGATAAAAAATATCCGGGCATATCACGCGGAATTTGGGGGAAAACTGCCGCTTCGGGCAACGCGGAATATAATCAGTCGCTTGCCGAGGACAACGTGTTGATCGAGGTAGGCGGCGTAGACAATACGCTCGCGGAATCTTACCGGACGGCGGATGCGCTCGCGGAAGTTATTTCGGACATTTACTGGGAGGAAGAAAAGGCGTCGGCAAGCAAGGGGAAAGCCAGCTAACCTTAATTATCATATCAAGAAAGGAACGGTGAGCAGATGAAACGAAATGCGCTGAAATGGACGGTGCTCGGAGGCGCTTTGGCGATCATCGTCATGTACGGCATCGATATGTCATCGCATGGCATTGAAAGGATCTACGGACCGGTTGAAGATGCCGACGAATATACGGAAAACATACAGCCTGAAGTAACCGTGAATCCGAATCCGGAAGAGTCATTCGAGACGGAACAGCAGAAAAAAATAGCCGAGCTTGAAAAAGAGCTCGAAGAGTTAAAGAAAATGGCCTCGCGGGGAGATTCCGAAAATTCGTCCGAGACTGCCGAAAATACATCTGATGTGAATGAGCGCTTGCCGGGCGTACCGCTCCAGGATGATCAGCCTGCAGTGAACCGCATAGCGGATTCGACATCCGGATTGCTCCAAAATATGTCAAGCGAAGGCATCCGGATGGTCGTTTCGATCTTTGACGGCTTAACCAAGTGATAATGAACATTGCTGGTATTCCCCTTAACTGATATAATAGGAGGAATGATTAGCATTATTGGAAATTGTGGGGGTTAGGCATGACTGACGTACGTGACCGACAAAAGAGAATTAGGAATTTTTCCATTATCGCGCATATAGACCACGGAAAATCGACGCTTGCTGACCGGATCTTAGAATTTACCGGTGCGCTAACTTCACGCGAGATGCAAGAGCAAGTGCTTGACCAGATGGATCTGGAGCGGGAGCGCGGGATTACCATCAAGCTGCAAGCCGTTCGTCTTGCTTATATTGCGGATGACGGCATTGAGTATATACTCAACCTGATCGATACGCCTGGACACGTCGATTTTACATACGAGGTTTCCCGAAGTTTGGCGGCTTGCGAAGGCGCGCTGCTCGTTGTTGACGCGGCGCAAGGTATCGAGGCTCAAACGCTGGCGAATGTTTATTTGGCTCTTGATAACAACCTGGAGATCGTTCCGGTGATCAACAAGATCGATTTGCCGAGCGCAGAGCCTGAACGGGTAAAACAGGAAATCGAGGATGTCATCGGTCTTGACGCAAGCGATGCGGTGCTTGCCTCTGCAAAAGCCGGTATCGGCATCAAAGAAATTTTGGAGCAGGTAGTCGCTAAGATGCCTTCGCCGACCGGTGATCCGGACCAGCCGCTTAAAGCGCTTATTTTCGATTCCCACTATGATCCGTACAAGGGCGTTATCGTCTATGTTCGGGTTATGGACGGCAGCATCAGAGCCGGCTCGAAAATTCGTTTCATGGCAACAGGAGCCGAGTTCGAGGTAATAGAGGTAGGAGCCTTCATGCCGCGCATGTCGATCGTGAAGGAGCTTGCGGTCGGCGATGTAGGTTTTGTCGTTGCAGGCATCAAGAATGTTAAGGATACGCGTGTCGGCGATACCGTAACCGAAGCGAAGCGTCCTGCACCGGAGCGCTTGCCGGGCTACCGTCAGATCAACCCGATGGTATTCTGCGGACTGTACCCGATTGAAACGCAGGATTATAACGATTTGCGGGATGCGCTCGAGAAGCTGGAGCTTAACGATGCCTCGCTCAGATATGAACCAGAATCTTCGACGGCGCTCGGCTTTGGCTACCGCTGCGGTTTCCTTGGCCTGCTCCACATGGAAATTATTCAAGAACGAATCGAACGGGAGTTCAATATTCCGCTCATTACGACCGCGCCAAGCGTTATTTACAAAATTACGCTGACGAACGGCGAAACGATGGAGATCGATAATCCATCGAATTATCCGGAAGCCGGAAAGCTCGATTACGTAGAGGAGCCGTTTGTGAAAGCAGCCATTATCGTGCCGAACGATTATGTTGGAGCGATTATGGAGCTTTGCCAGAACAAGCGCGGCGAATTCGTCAACATGGAATATTTGGATACGAACCGCGTTACGCTTACTTACAACGTTCCGCTTTCCGAAATCGTATATGATTTCTTCGACCAGTTGAAATCAAGCACGAAGGGTTATGCTTCATTCGACTACGAGATCAGCGGTTATCGCAGATCCAACCTGGTGAAAATGGATATTATGCTGAACAATGAACAGGTCGATGCATTGTCCGTTATCGTTCATCGTGACCGTGCATACCAACGCGGCAAAGTAATTTGCGAAAAACTGAAAGAGCTGATCCCGCGCCAAATGTTCGAGGTGCCTATCCAGGCATCAATCGGAAATAAAGTAATTTCTCGCGAAACGGTAAAAGCCATGCGTAAAAACGTTCTTGCCAAATGCTACGGCGGCGACATCAGCCGGAAGCGGAAGCTGCTTGAGAAGCAGAAGGAAGGCAAGAAACGTATGAAACAAGTAGGTAGCGTAGAGGTGCCGCAGGAAGCGTTCATGGCGGTACTCAAAATCGGCGAGGATTAAGACGTACGAGGATGAGGGAGGGCGCAGCTCTCCCTTTTTTCTATTGAAATTGATTAATATTTCAATGCGAGACGCGAGCTAACCGCTTAACGGTGGCACCATCCGTTTACGCTTGAAGGAGAAAACTAACGATGACCATTATGCAATCACCGCGCGCTTTATATATACACATCCCGTTTTGCACGAATAAATGCCACTATTGCGACTTCACCTCTTATGTGTTGAAGGGGCAGCCCGTGGATCAGTATCTGGATGCGCTTGAAATGGAAATGCAGCGTACTGTAGCGGAATGGCCTCCTATTGAAATCGATACGGTATTTGTCGGCGGCGGAACGCCTACCGTATTGACGCCACCGCAAATGGAGCGATTCTTGAAGGCGGTTCGCAAGTATTTTCCGCTTGCACCGAATGTTGAATTTACGATGGAAGCCAATCCGGGCACAACGGATATCGACAAGCTGACAGCGATGAAGGAAGGCGGCGTCAACCGTATCAGCTTTGGCGTGCAGTCTTTTGACAACGGCTTGCTCGAAAAAATCGGACGGATCCACAGCGTGGATGATGTTTACCGCAGCATTGAAAATGCGCGAAGCGTCGGCTTCAGCAATTTATCGATCGACTTGATGTTCGGCCTGCCGGGCCAGACGGTCGAGTTATTGCGTGACAGCGTAAATAAAGCGATGGAGCTTGAACTGCCGCATTATTCGATTTATAGTCTGAAAGTTGAAGAAAACACCCTGTTCCATAAGCTGTATGAACGCAATGAGCTTCCTCTGCCTCCGGAGGAGGAGGAATTTAATATGTTCATTTTGCTCATGGAAATGTTGAAATCAAACGGCTACGCTCATTATGAGATCAGCAATTTCGCCAAGCCTGGTTTTGAAAGCCGCCATAATTCCACCTATTGGCGCAATGAGCCTTATTACGGCTTGGGAGCGGGTGCCCATGGTTATGTTAACCGGATGCGTCACGTTAATCTGAAAGGAATTACGCCTTATATTGATGCTGCCGCTGAGAAGCTGCCCCGCTTAGAGCAATTCGAGGTACCGGAGGCTGAAGCGATGGAGGATCTGATGATGGTGGGGCTCAGGCTGCTCGAAGGCGTGCCGGCGTCGCGTTTTTCCAACCAGTTTAAGGGACAAACGCTGGAGCAGAAATTTGGCGATGTGATTGCAAAATTAATGAATGACGGCCTGCTTGAGGCTGAGAATATAGGGAATGACACGATATATCGGCTGACTGACAAAGGCGTGCTGCTGGGCAATGATGTATTTGGTGCTTTTATTGGGTATACCGGCTAAAATTCACTTGAGGAAAAATTCATTATGTTGTATATTTATTCATATTGAATTTGAACTTGCACCGGGTGGAGGCGAAGGTACTAATGCAGGCAGTACAGGTTGTATGCAGAAAAGCGACCTCGGATGATATCGAGACGTTATTTCAACTCATTAAAGGTTATGCGGAGAAAGGCATTATGCTGCCTCGCACTCGGGAAGCGCTCGAGTATATGATCGATACGTTCGTTGTGGCGGAGATCGGGGATGAAGTTGTCGGATGCGGCTCGCTGACGAGACTTGGCAAGGATTTAGTGGAAATTCGTTCGCTCGGTATGTCAGAGGGCTATAAGGGAGTCGGGATCGGAAGCAAACTGGTCGAAGCGCTTATTGAGCAGGCAAAGGAGCAGCAAATTCCGAAAATCATGGCTTTAACGTATGCTGTATCTTTTTTTGAGAAAAACGGCTTTACGGTTGTCGAGAAGGAAATTTTTCCGGAGAAAGTATGGAAGGATTGCGTGAATTGCCCGAAACAGCTGGCTTGCGATGAGATTGCAGTATTAAAAATGCTGAGCTGAACTAAGGAAATATCGTACGAGCAGGCATTATCTTTTTTACCACTATCCCGTTAGCTCATGTGCATGGCTAATGGTGAAGTGGTTTTTTTATGCGGTTCGATGGGAGGGATCCGTTCAACTAGCGCAGATACTAGCAGTTGCAGAAGCAGAACGCCAGGATTTCGGGAGTGTCATACGTCCCGATAGGTCTTGATAGTAAAAAGCTGCGTTTTGGTATATAGTCAGTGTAGGTGTTTATTGTAATATAGAGGAGAAATAATAATGAGCGAAAAGAAAAACCAATTGACTGCAGTAGAAGATAAGCTGAAGCATGTCACCACGGTGTTGCTGAAAAAATGGGCAGGCTTAAGCGGATTTTACGGATTTAAGGCTATGGAGTATGATGAGATCTTTGCTTTGCTAAACACAAACGGCTGGAAAGTAATCATAGATGACACGGCATCACCGAATCGGATCGTCGAGCTGTACCAAGGCGAGAAACGGGTTAGAAAAGAAAAATTTGCTGTAGACGAAGCTGGCAAAGTGCATAAAGTATAATGCGGCTTTTTTTGAAAAGGAGATATTCCTTTTCTATGCAGACCATGCTGTGTGAGCATGTGCTTGGAACATGAAAAATGGCAGCAGCTGCTTGGACGAGCAGGCTCCCATCAATGAAGGCGTACAAAAATGCCGAACCGACTTGACAATCGACAAGCTGGTTTGGTATTTTTGTAGTAATGATTAGCACTCGATTCGATTGAGTGCTAACGATGGTAAACTGAAATAACGGTGAAGACATTTAGGTAGGGGGAATTCGAATGCTGACGGAACGACAAAGGATGATTTTGCATGCAATTGTGGATGATTATATTCGCTCGGCTGAACCGGTCGGCTCACGCAGTATTTCGAAGCGCGGCGACGTTGGGTTCAGCCCCGCAACGATTCGCAATGAAATGGCGGATCTTGAAGAGCTGGGTTTCCTTGAACAGCCGCACACGTCGGCAGGACGTGTCCCATCGACCAAGGGCTACCGTTATTATGTCGACCATTTAGTGAAGCTTAGCGAAGTGGATGAAAACGACATTGGCATGGTTCGCTCGTTCGTTACGGACAAAATGAATCAAATGGAGCAAGTCATCCAGCAAACGGCGATGATCCTATCCAATTTGACCAATTATACTTCCATTTTGCTTGGACCGGAAATGTTCAGCACAACGCTGAAGCATTTTGGACTAGTGCCGCTTGATCAAACTTCGGCAGTCGCCATTATCGTAACCAACACTGGACATGTTGAAAATCGGACGATCTCGATTCCTGACGGCCTCAAAATGGAGGATATGGAAAAGGTCGTTAACATTTTGAACACCAAATTGGTGGGCGTACCGCTTGTCCGGTTAAGATCAAAGCTTTACACCGAAGTTGGGCAAGAGCTTGAACGGCATGTTGATCATTACGAACAGCTGCTGCAGGTACTGGACCATGCGCTGCAGAGCGAAGATGAGCATCGGATCTTCCTCGGCGGAACGACAAACATGCTTACCCAGCCTGAGTTCAAGGATGTTGACAAAGTAAAAACGATTTTGGATCTGCTTGACGAGACCCCGGCTATAATGAAAATGTTTACCGGTCTTCCGTCAGGTATACAAGTACGTATCGGGACAGAGAATGACCATAAGGCAATTAGCGATTGCAGTCTTATTACGGCAACCTATGCTATTGATGGCCAATCGCTGGGAACGATCGGCATTCTTGGACCTACACGAATGGAATACGGCAAAGTTATCAGTCTCTTGGATATGATCTCCAAGGATATGGCGGTGCTTCTCGGCCGCTGGTATAAATAGTTTTTATGCCGATGCAACCGTGCCAACTTCAATTCGTAATTTTTAAGGAGGTGATTGCATGAGTACGAAAGAGCAACATAATGAAGCGGTTGAAGCTGCGGAAGAAGTGGTATCTGCTGAGCAATCAGAGCAAGCATCCGAAGTCCTAGAAGAGGATACGCGTTATGCGGATCTTGTGAAGCAAGCGGAAGAAAGTCAGCAGCGTTTCTTGCGCGCGCAAGCGGATTTCGACAATTTCCGCCGCCGCACAATGAAGGAAAAAGAAGAACTCGGACAGTACGCATCGATGAAGCTGATTGGTCAGCTGCTGCCGGTTGTAGATAATTTTGAACGCGCGGTTGCCGCTGCCTCCGTTAATGGTGATTTTGAATCGCTTGCGAAAGGCGTGGATATGATTTTCCGCCAATTGGAGCAGACGCTGGAGCAGGAAGGCCTTAAAGCCATGAACGTTGTCGGCGAGCCTTTCAATCCGGAGTTCCACCAAGCTATTATGCAAGTCGAATCCGATGAGCATGAAGAAGGCATCGTAGTGGAAGAAGTACAGAAAGGCTATATCTTGAAAGACAAGGTATTGCGGCCTGCAATGGTGAAAGTTAGCAGCTAAGCTGCAATGATTTTATACGATAATGTGGCGCAGTCAGCTGATGTCCCGTTAAATACAAATGGATCTGGGAGGAAAAATAGCTATGAGTAAAGTAATTGGTATTGACCTTGGTACAACAAACTCTTGCGTAGCAGTAATGGAGGGCGGCGAAGCTGTCGTTATCCCTAACCCGGAAGGCAACCGTACGACACCTTCGGTAGTAGGTTTCAAAAAGGATGGCGAGCGTGTTGTCGGCGAAACGGCAAAACGTCAAGCGATCACAAACCCTGATCGTACGATCAGCTCGATCAAACGCCATATCGGTACGAATCACAAAGAAAAAATCGACGATAAAGACTATACGCCGCAAGAGATTTCTGCAATCATTTTGCAAAAATTGAAATCCGATGCGGAAGCATACTTAGGTCAACCGGTAACGCAAGCGGTAATTACGGTTCCGGCATATTTCAACGACAGCCAGCGCCAAGCAACAAAAGACGCTGGTAAAATTGCCGGTCTTGAAGTTCTTCGTATCGTAAACGAACCAACGGCTGCAGCACTGGCATACGGACTTGAGAAAACGGAAGACCAAACGATTCTTGTTTATGACCTTGGCGGCGGTACTTTTGACGTATCCATTCTTGAGCTAGGCGATGGATTCTTCGAAGTTAAAGCGACAAGCGGCGACAACAAGCTGGGCGGCGATGATTTTGACCAAGTTATTATCGACCACCTGGTTGCCGAGTTCAAAAAGGATCAAGGCATTGACCTTTCCAAAGACAAAGCGGCTGTTCAACGTCTGAAAGATGCGGCTGAGAAAGCGAAAAAAGAGCTTTCCGGTACGTTGACATCTGCAATCTCGCTGCCATTTATTACAATGGTTGACGGCGTTCCGCAGCATTTGGAGCTCAGCCTTACCCGCGCAAAATTCGAAGAGCTTGCTGCCGCACTCGTAGAGCGTACGCTTGGACCTACTCGCCAAGCGCTTAGCGATGCCGGCATGACTTCTAACGATATCGATAAAGTTGTGCTTGTAGGCGGATCTACTCGTATTCCGGCCGTACAAGAAGCGGTTAAAAAATTGATCGGCAAAGATCCGCATAAAGGCGTTAACCCGGACGAGGTTGTTGCTCTTGGCGCAGCTGTTCAAGCGGGCGTTCTAACTGGCGACGTGAAGGACGTTGTATTGCTTGACGTAACTCCATTGTCCCTTGGTATCGAAACAGCCGGCGGCGTGTTCACGAAAATGATCGACCGCAACACGACAATTCCTACGAGCAAATCCCAAGTGTACTCCACTTACGCGGACAATCAGCCTGGCGTTGAAATTCACGTATTGCAAGGCGAGCGTTCGATGGCTGCAGGCAACAAAACGCTTGGCCGTTTTACATTGAACGATATTCCTCTTGCTCCGCGCGGCGTGCCGCAAATCGAGGTTACTTTCGATATCGATGCCAATGGTATCGTTAACGTATCTGCCCTTGATAAAGGAACAGGCAAGAGCCAAAAAATTACGATTACTTCCTCAAGCGGCTTGAGCGAGGATGAAATCAATCAAATGATGAAGGATGCTGAGCTGAACGCTGAAGAAGACCGCAAACGCCGCGATCTTGTAGAAGCTAAAAACAGCGCTGACCAATTGATCTACTCCGTTGACAAAACGATTAAAGATCTTGGCGATAAAGTAGATGCTTCTGAAATTGAAAAAGCGAACGTTGCCAAAGAAAAAGTAACCGCAGCGCTGGCGACGGACGATCTTGAACAAATCAATAAAGCAGCCGAAGAGCTGACTGAAATCGTTCAACAGCTTTCTGTGAAGCTTTATGAACAAGCAGCGCAAGCTGGCGAAGGCGCAGAGCCTGATGCAGGTTCCGCTAAAGGAAAAGATAATGTAGTCGATGCTGATTATGAAGTGGTTGACGACAATAAATAAAGTGTAGCGAGCGAGAGGTCAAAGACAGGCGCTACCTGGCTTTGACCTCCTTTCGTGCGCATATGCGCAAGGAATCATATGATAGATAGCGGAGGTGAGAACAGGTGGCAAGCAAACGCGATTATTATGAGGTGCTGGGCGTAGGCAAGGACGCTTCGGCAGACGAAATTAAAAAGTCTTACCGCAAGCTCGCGAGGGAGTTTCATCCCGATGTGAACAAGGCTGCGGATGCGGAGACAAAGTTCAAGGAAGTGAAGGAAGCGTACGACGTCTTAAGTGATGACGGCAAACGCTCGACGTATGACCGGTTCGGCCATGTTGATCCGAACCAAGGCATGGGCGGCGGAGGCGGCGGTGATTTCGGCGGCGGCTTTGGCGATATTTTCGACATGTTTTTCGGCGGAGGCGGCGGACGCCGCGACCCGAACGCGCCGCAGCGCGGTAACGATCTGCAATATACGATGACTGTCGAATTTAAGGAAGCCGTTTTTGGCAAGGAAACCGAAATTACGATTCCGCGCACAGAAACCTGCGATACCTGTCATGGCGACGGAGCTAAGCCGGGCACTAAACCGGAAACCTGTTCGGTATGTAAAGGCAGCGGACAGCAGGAGGTTGTTCAAAATACGCCGTTCGGCCGTATGGTCAACCGCCGCGCTTGTACGAATTGCAGCGGCACGGGCCGCGTAATTAAAGATAAATGTACGACTTGTCACGGCGCCGGCAAAGTGAAGCGTCAACGCAAAATCAATATCCGAATTCCAGCGGGCGTAGACGACGGCGCGCAAATTCGGATGTCGGGCGAAGGCGAAGGCGGACTTCGCGGCGGACCTGCAGGCGATTTGTATATTGTCATTCGCGTGAAGCCTCATGAGTTCTTCGAGCGTGAAGGCGATGATATTTATTGCGAGGTACCGTTAACTTTCGTTCAGGCAGCGCTTGGGGATGAAATCGAGATTCCTACGCTAACGGAGAAGATTAAGCTGAAGGTGCCGGCAGGCACGCAAACCGGCACGTACTTTAGGCTTAAAGGCAAAGGTGTTCCTAAGCTTCGCGGCTATGGCCAGGGCGATCAGCATGTGAAGGTTACCATTGTAACGCCGACAAGCCTAACGGATGACCAGAAGGAGCTGCTTCGCCAGTTTGGCGGTTTAAGCGGCGATGCGGTCTCTAACGACCAAGAGCATCATGAATCTATATTTGAGAAAATGAAAAAGGCGTTCCGCGGTGAATAACCCGGCACGTCTTTTTTTCTTTTTTTGTCCTGTATAGATTTTGTCGGACAAACATATTCTATTCGGGTAGGAAAACCATACATCTACAAACATCGGAGGTAATTTAACAATGACAGAGAACAACAATTTGGAAAAGCAAAACTTTGGTAACTTGCCTGTAGGAAAAAATGAAGATGTGGAGTTTTCCGAGGAGCTTGCAGACGAAGCTGACCGCAAAGCCGCTCAGCGTGCCGCTGCTGCCGACCAGCGCAACGAGCAGGAATAATGAGCCAAATTGAAATTCAAGCATCCTTTGAGGGTGAAGGTGCTGCTCAGGAAGCATGGCGTAAGCTTCAAGCCTTACGCGCGGTTGAAGTCAACGGCCTGCTGGACAGCGGTTTGTTGACGGCTACCGTGGACGAGAGCGTCGCTGAACGGGCGCTGCATCTTATCTCGCAAATAGGCGGCAATGCCAATACCACATTGAATGAACAATAAAGAGACTGCAGGCGTAAAAGCCTGCAGTCTCTTTGACGTCACGATCACAATTGAAAATCGGTACTATTGTATCATTTTTTTGTGTAAAGGCACTACTCTGGTGTACAATAGATGTTAGGTTTTTAAAGCGAAACGTTTGTCTTGCCGATTGCGGTCGGCAGTGGCCGTTTACGATTGTTACTGGAGGAAATTACATATGAAATGGCATGAAATTACGATCTCGACAACGGAAGAAGCGCAAGAGATGATATCGAACTTTTTGCATGAACTCGGTGCGGGAGGCGTATCGATCGAAGAATCGGGAACTTTGAACAAGCAGCGCGACACGTCCCTTGGGCAGTGGTATGAGCTTCCGCTTAATGATATTCCAGAAGGCCAAGCGATAATCAAAGGCTATTTTGGAGAAGACACAGATACGGATGCCTTAATCGCAGAGATCAGGCCGCGTGTAGAGGAGCTTCGTGAGTTTGACATCGATCCCGGTAACGTAGAATACTCGGCGCTCGTGGTAGACGATGAGGATTGGGCAACGGCATGGAAGCAGTATTTCAAGCCGCTCCGTATTTCGGACACGCTGACGATTAAGCCGACATGGGAAGTCTACGAGGCTGGTCCGGATGAGCGGATTATTGAACTGGATCCGGGTATGGCGTTCGGTACTGGCACGCATCCTACGACAGCGCTATGCCTGCAGACGCTTGAGTCGGTGATCCGCGGCGGAGAAGAAGTCATCGATGTCGGAACGGGTTCCGGTATTCTCGCGATCGGCGCTTGCCGTTTGGGAGCAAAAAGCGTGCTTGCGCTTGACCTTGATCCTATTGCCGTAACGAGCGCTACTGAGAACGTTAAGCTCAACGATCTTTCGGAGCAAGTAGAAGTAAGGCTGAGCGACTTGCTCGGCGTAATCAAGGAAGGCCAAACAGGAGAAGGAAATGGCTCCGCATTGGCTTCTACCGCGGTTACGGTGCCTGTCGATTTGGTCGTAGCAAATATTTTGGCAGAAATCATCCTGCTCTTTGTTGACGATGTATACGCCGCGCTAAAGCCGAATGGCATTTACATTGCTTCCGGGGTCTACAAGAACAAGGAGACCGATGTGGAAGAAGGATTGATTCGCTCAGGCTTTGAAATTATCGAGAAGCGCCGCGATGAGGAATGGATCGCATTCGTAGCGAGAAAGCCGCAGGTGATTTAATGGATTTGCAAAGTTTTTTGCGATTTCCACTTGAAGATTTGCCGTTTATCGTATTAGCCTTGATCATTGCATTTACAGTGCATGAGTTCGCTCATGCCTATAGTGCTTATAAATTCGGTGACGACACCGCCTATAATGCCGGCCGGGTTACGCTTAATCCGCGAGTGCACTTAGACGTCTTAGGTACACTTTTAATTCTCATCGCCGGCTTCGGATGGGCAAAGCCGGTTCCGGTGAATCCGAGTAAATTCAGCAGTCCGCGATTAATGAGCATCATTGTAACGGTGGTAGGGCCGTTAAGTAACTTATTGCTAGGGATAATTGGCGTATTTATTTATGTCGGGCTAGATGCAGCGGGTGTAATGGAATCAAGCTCACCGGGCGTAAGCCTAGCGATCCAACGATTTTTCAGTTATTTTATCTCTTATAACTTTTTGTTATTTATATTCAATCTGATTCCATTGCCGCCGCTTGACGGATATCGTATTATCTCTGATCTTATGCCGCTTAAAATTCGGTATAAAATGGATCAAAACGTCCAATGGGGAATGTTCATTTTCCTGTTGATTGTGTTCATACCGCCACTTCGCCGTGTTACGCTGGACCCTATCTTGTCGATTGGGAACACAATGGCGGGCAACACGTTAAGAATGGCTTATGAACTGTTTTTCTAGAAATTGCCATGTTTACGGATGAGCTGGCAACCCTTTCTGATAGATTTATGGAAGATAAACATGCTATTATGAAGGATGGAATTTGTTTAAGGGTGGTTGGAAAACAAAAATGCAACGATATTTTGTAGCGGCGGAGCAGTTTGGCGACTCCAAAGTCCGCATTGTTGGCGAGGATGCGCATCATGCCGTCCGTGTCATGCGAACGAAACCGGGCGATAAGTTCATCGTCAGCGATGGACAGTCACGTACGGCGCTTGTATCTGTTTTAGAAGCAACGCCTTCCATTATTAAGGCTGAAATTGTCGAGATGCTGGATAACGGCAGCGAACCGGAATGGGCTGTAACCATTGCACAGAGCTTGCCCAAAGCCGATAAGATGGAGCTTGTGATTCAGAAAGGAACGGAGATCGGCGCTTTTGCGTTTATTCCTTTTCAGTCGGAACGCATGATCGTGCAGTACGATGCCAAGAAGGAAGCCAAACGTATCGAACGCTGGAGCAAAATAGCGAAGGAAGCGGCAGAACAAGCGCATCGCAGCCGTATTCCTGACATCGAGCCGGTGCACAGCTGGCGCGAGCTAATGAAATCTGCAGCGGAGTATGATCTGGTTTTGTTTTGCTACGAGCGTGAAGGGCATCTTGCCCATGGCAGAGGTATCCGAACGGCGGTTCAACAGTGGGCTTCGCGCATCGACGCGGTCAGCAATCCGAAAGTGCTGCTAATCGTCGGTTCCGAGGGCGGCTTCACCGACCGTGAGGCGGCAGAAGCAGAAGCGGCAGGAGCCGTATTAGTCGGATTGGGCAGACGGATATTACGAACGGAAACAGCGGGGATCGTAGGATTAACCTGCTTACTATATGAATCCGGAGAAATGGGAGGAGCGTAACAACTATGCCAACAGTCGCATTTTATACGCTGGGCTGCAAAGTTAACTTCTATGACACAGAAGCGATATGGCAGCTATTCAAAAATGAAGGTTATGAGCAGGTCGATTTTGAAGCGACCGCGGATGTATATTTGATCAATACCTGTACGGTAACGAATACGGGTGACAAGAAGAGCCGTCAAATTATTAGACGGGCTGTCCGCCGCAATCCGGATGCCGTCATTGCGGTGACGGGCTGTTACGCTCAGACGTCCCCAGCTGAAATTATGGCCATCGAAGGCGTGGATCTCGTAATCGGAACGCAGGACCGCGAGAAAATTATGACCTTCGTCAATCAAATCCAAGATGACCGCAAGCCGGTTAACGCAGTACGCAACATTATGAAGACCCGTGATTTCGAGGAGCTGGATGTTCCGGATTTCTCAGAACGCACACGGGCCTTCTTAAAAATCCAAGAGGGCTGCAACAACTTCTGCACGTTCTGCATCATTCCTTGGTCACGCGGGCTCTCGCGCAGCCGTGCGCCGCAAAGCGTATTGGAGCAGGCGAAGCAGCTGGTTGCTTCCGGCTATAAAGAAATCGTATTGACCGGTATCCATACCGGCGGCTATGGCGATGATATGGAAAACTACAATTTGACAAGCTTGCTGTGGGATTTGGATAAGGTAGAGGGGCTTGAGCGGATTCGCATCAGCTCGATCGAGGCCAGCCAAATCGACGACGCTATGATCGATGTTCTAAACCGTTCCAGCAAAATGTGCCGACATCTGCATATTCCGTTGCAAGCCGGCGAGGATTCCGTTTTGAAACGGATGCGCCGGAAGTACACGACAGCAGAGTTTGCCGCAAAAATTAAAAGGCTGCATGAAGCGATGCCCGGCGTAGCCATAACGACGGATGTCATTGTCGGATTCCCAGGCGAAACGGAAGAAATGTTCGAAGAAGGCTTCCGATTCATGGAAGACCTGAAGTTTGCCGAAATGCATGTGTTCCCTTATTCGAAGCGTACAGGTACGCCTGCTGCGCGGATGGATGAACAGGTGGATGACGAAGTGAAAAACGAACGCGTTCACAAGCTGATCGACTTGTCCGAGAAAATGCAGCTCGCGTATGCGAAGCAATACGTTGGCCAAGTATTGGATGTCATTCCAGAGCGTGATTATAAAGGCGCGCCGGGAACAGGGCTTGTGATGGGCTATACGGACAACTACATTCAAGTTGTTTTCGACGGCACGGAAGAGCTGATCGGCAAGCTGTGCCGTGTCAAAATTACGGAAGCCGGAGTCAACGAATGCCGTGCAAAGCTCGTCCGGGTGATGGATGCAATGCCGGCAACGTCAGGCGAAGCGGAGCAGCACAGCTTTGTACTCGAGCGTCCGGAAGCTATGAGAGCGTAGATTCATCTAAAACGTAACAAATGCGGGGATTCCTTTGTTCATCGATTCCTTTTTTGGGGATTCGATGGAGGAATCCTTTGCTGCATATACTATTCATTTAATGCTGCAAGGGGGAAACGGACATGAAGGAAATTTCAGCAGGCGGTGTCGTGTATCGCCGCACCGGGGAAGGAAAGCTGCAAATTCAGCTCATTCAGGATCGATACGGCAAAGTTTCTCTGCCCAAAGGCAAGATGGAGGCCGGCGAAACCATTGAGCAAACCGCATTGCGGGAGATCGTTGAAGAAACAGGTCTTGAAGGCGTAATCATCGCTCCGATTGACCAAATCAAATATCAATACGAGCATGATGCGCATGGAATCGTCGATAAAGAGGTTCATTATTATTTGGTTGAGGCGGTAGGCGGCTCCCTGCAAGCGCAGGTAGAGGAAATCAGAGGTGTCGATTGGTTTGAACCGCAAGAGGCTTGGAAGCGTCAAAAGCAATCCGGCTACGACAACAATCACCGTATCGTAGCAGGAGCTTTTCAACTGCTGGGACTTCAAACGGATTAGTGTTTTAGGATTGGATCGAGCTTCCGAAATACCCGAAGGTAGCAGAAGGGGAGCGCAATCAAGGAGCTTAGGATGTTGAATATCGTTTGGGTATGGGCGATTTGTCCAGAAGTCGATGAGGAAATCCATGCTGAGAGGTTCGCCAGCTCGCCGATAAACGGCATGAACAGCAAGGCGCCTCCTGCATTTAGGATGACATGCGACAAAGCCACGTATTGACCAGCCTTCGATCCCCCAATCGAAGCGAGAATTGCCGTGGCGCAGGTGCCGATATTAGCGCCTAGCACGACTGCGATTCCAACCTCGATCGGCATTGCTCCGAGCGATACGAAGCCCATGATAATCCCGATAACGGCTGCGCTGCTATGCACGGCTGCGGTAAGTAGAGCACCTGCTGCAAGTCCCCACCATAGGCTGTCATCCGCTTTGTCCAGAAACCATGCAAACATCGTGCTTTCTTGAACGGCCGGTCCTACGCCCTGCATCATCGCCATTCCAGTCAAGAGGAGCGAGAAGCCGCACAAAACGACCGAGGAAGACCGAACCGAATGGATCCAACCGGCGCTGCGTATAGCCGGAAATAGCCTAATCTCGCCTAACAGTGCCGTTGCAAGCCATAGTCCAATGGAGACGATCAGCAAAGGCAAGGCTAGTTTATTTAAATTTAAACCGATTAATTCGGTCGTAATGCATGTACCGATATTGGTTCCGAGAATGATGCCAAGGGTACGCGGAAATGTCAGCAGTCGGGCATTGACCATGCCAATGGCAATAACGGTGACTGCCGTGCTGCTTTGCAGGAAAGCGGTAGTTGCCGTTCCGATTGCTAGCCCGTGAATTGGAGTAGCCGTTGACCTTTCAAGGATTCGGGTCAGATAAGGGCCTCCCAATCGATGCAGCGCAAGCTCCATCAGCTTCATGCCGCACATGAATACAGAGAAGCCGAGCAGCATGGGAATGAGAATGGATTGAACCATTTGATATCTCCTTATTGTTGATTTCGTGTTTTGTTTTGTAGATATACATATGCTGCTTGAAAGACAAGCATGACAAGCAAGTCCACTTGAGGGGAAGCGAGATAAACGTGAGCAATTCAAAAATATATCTTCAAAAAGCCAGAAAGAAAAGATTGGAGCAGGGTCATCCTTGGGTGTACGCTACTGAAATCGATCGCTTGGAAGGCGAGGCTAACCCTGGCGACTTGGTCGATGTGGTTAACCATCAAGGACGTTATTTGGCCACGGGCTATTGGAATCCGAAATCCCAGATCACCGTTAGAATCGTTTCTTATGAGCCGATTGCCGAAATGGATGCCGATTTCTTCCGCGGCAGGCTTCGTCATTGCAAGGAGCACCGCAGCCGCTTTGTTCCGGATGCCGATTGCCGCCTCGTATACGGGGAAGCGGATTTTCTGCCAGGTCTCGTCGTTGACCGGTTCAATAACGTGCTGGTGCTGCAGCTTTTGACACTTGGAATGGATATTAGAAGAGAAGCATTGATTGAAGCATTGGTTGACGTATTTCAGCCACAGGGTATTTATGAGCGAAGCGATGTCGGCGTGCGCGTGCTTGAGGGGCTGGAGGAGTGCACGGGTACGCTGTACGGGGAGTGCCCGCCTATTCTTGAGATCGAAGAAAATGGCTTGAAGCTGGAGGTCGATATCGTAGAAGGCCAGAAAACAGGCTACTTTTTCGACCAACGCGAAAATAGGGCTGCAATCGCGCCGCTTATGACAGGCTGGGGTGGACGAAGCGGAATCCGGTTGGTAGACCGTGAAGCAGCAGAGTCGGGCCGTATCGAAGCAGCAGGAAATACGCATAACCATTCTGCTCTATCAGCAGATCAGGTTCCTGTAAACGCAAACGGAAAAATCGTGACGTTTCCCTACTGGGACGGTGCTTCCGTGCTCGAGTGTTTCGCGCATACGGGCAGCTTCACGCTCCATGCCTGCAAATACGGTGCCAAGAAGGTAACCTGCCTGGATGTCTCGGAGCATGCGATTGAAACAGCGAAGCGCAATGTCTCACGGAACGGTTTTTCGGAGCGGGTCGAATTTGTTGTCGCCGATGCTTTCGAGTATTTGCGTGCCCAGGTGAAAGGCATTGAGCATAAAAAGCAGCGCGGTCTCGGAGGCGTCGATACCTCTAAGAAACTGGAAGGCGCTGCGGGTAGGACATGGGATGTCGTTATTCTGGATCCTCCCGCATTCGCGAAGACCAAAAGCGCCGTCCCTGGCGCATGTCGCGGCTACAAGGACATTAATTTGCAGGGGCTAAAGCTGGTGAACGAGGGCGGATATCTTGTAACGGCAAGCTGTTCCTACCACATGCGTCCCGAACTGTTTCTGGAAACGATCCAGGAGGCAGCAGCGGATGCAGGAAAGCTTCTCAGATTAGTGGAGTGGCGTGCAGCAGGCAAGGACCATCCGCAGCTGCTGGGAGTGAACGAGGGCCATTACTTGAAATTCGCGATTTTTGAAGTGAGAAGCAAATAATCGCGTGATATCGAAAAGACGGGAGAGCTGCATATGACGCTTCGCTTTGTCATCGGGCGTTCGGGATCCGGTAAAACATCCTATTGCCTGAATGAAATAAGAGAGCAGCTGCAACGGGAGCCGGACGGACCGCCGCTTATTATGCTGGTTCCGGAGCAAGCTACCTTCCAGACGGAATATGCTTTGCTGCAAAATGGCGATCTAAACGGCACGATTAGGGCACAGGCGCTTAGCTTTCGGCGCCTGGCTTTCCGGGTTATGCAGGAAACCGGCGGAACTGCGCTTGTTCCGATCGGCGATACGGGGAAGCATATGCTTCTCTATAAGATCGTTCATCGGTTAGGACAGCAGCTGGAGCTGTTTCAAAGCGGCGCAGAGCAGCCGGGCTTCATCGATAGGCTTGCCGAGCTGTTAACCGAGTGGAAACGGTATGGGGTGGATTCGGAGCTTTTGCAAGGCATGCAGGACGCTGCGTCGTCAGGCGCTGAGCACTCTAGCTTATTGAAGCGCAAGCTGCATGATTTGCAGCTAATTTACCATCAGATGGAACAGGAACTCGCGGGCTTGTATATCGACGCCGAGGATTATTTGCGTTATCTGAAAAACGGTTTTGCTGACGCAGACGCTATGCGCGGCGCGCAGATCTGGGTGGACGGGTTTTATGGCTTTACCCCTACCGAGTATGAAGCCTTAGGCGCGTTAATCGCATCCTCCGCTCAGGTAACAGTTACGCTGACGCTTAACCGTCCTTACGGATTAGGCGAGCAGCCGCATGAGCTCGAGCTGTTTCATCCTACGGCTGAAACTTACAATACGTTAATGGCGCTGGCTTCCGCATCCAACGTTGATGC
This sequence comes from Paenibacillus sp. LPE1-1-1.1, assembly GCF_040676435.1. Lineage (NCBI taxonomy): Bacteria > Bacillati > Bacillota > Bacilli > Caryophanales > Paenibacillaceae > Paenibacillus > Paenibacillus sp. LPE1-1-1.1. The sequence continues at coordinate 1,032,692 of NZ_JBEGHY010000023.1, read as the reverse complement.
AGAAGAGCCGATTATGTTGGGCGAGAATCCGCCTATCCGCTTTAAGGGCAGTCCGATGCTTGCGCACTTGGAGAAGCATTTTAGCGAGCGGATTCCGATGCTGCTCTCGGATAAAAAGGTGCTGGAGTGCGAGGATTTGCGCTGCGGGGTATCGCTGCATGCCGCAGCGAACCGGCGGGCCGAGGTTGAGGCTGTCGCCCGCGATATTGTCCGCAGGGCGAGAGGGGAAGAACTTCGCTGGCGGGATATCGCCGTGATGGTCCGGAATGCGGAGGATTATACCGATTACATCGGGCTTGTATTCGCGGATTACGGGATTCCCTATTTTGTCGATCAGAAGGAAAAAGCAGTTCATCATCCCCTAGTAGAGTTTATCCGGTCCGCGCTGGAGACGGTATTGTTTGGCTGGCGGTATGATGCGGTTTTTCGCTGCGTAAAAACCGAAATGCTGTTCCCGATGGATGGCAGCCTGCTTAGGGAATGGTTTGACCTGCTGGAGAATTATGCGCTGGCAGCTGGCATCGACGGCTGGAAATGGCTGGATGACAAGCGCTGGCATCCATTAGTTCCCTTATCGTTGGAAGACGATGAGGACATGGAGACCAAAATCAGTGACAAGGCTCAGCGGGAATTTGATATCGTGCTGGCTGCCAAAGAGGCTGTTGTGCCTCCGCTGCGCCGATTCGGAGAAGCATTGAAGAAGGCGAATAACGTGCAAGAAATGTGCGAAGCGTTATATCGCCTGCTTGACCATTCTGATGCAGCGGATCGGCTGGAGCGTTGGGGCATTCAGGATATCCAAGCCGGCAAGACGCAGCGGGCGAGAAGCCATAGGCAGCTTTGGGACAGCGTAATGCAGCTGCTCGATCAATTAGTGGAACTTGCAGGACAAGAAGCCGTTTCGCCAGAGCTGTTCGCGGGCATGGTCGAAGCGGGATTAGACAGTTTGAAGCTTGCTGCCGTCCCTCCCGCGCTCGATCAGGTGCTGATCGGGAGCATGGATCGGACGAGGTCTGGCCATGTGAAGGTATGCTACGTGCTCGGCGCAAATGACGGCGTTATGCCGATGCGCGTGAAGGAGGACGGCATTCTGACCGAGGCGGAACGGGATCGGCTCGCAGAGGACGGTATTGCCATGGCTCCGGGGGTTCGACGTCGATTGCTCGATGAGCGTTTTATGATTTATAACGCCTTGACGACCCCCAGCCGTCATTTATGGCTCAGCTGGGCACAGGCGGATGAGGAAGGGAAGAGTTTGCTTCCATCGGAGATCGTGCGCCATGTTCGTCAGCTTTTCCCCGGCATTCTAGTGCAAAGCATCGCGGCAGAGCCTTCTCCAAACCTCCCTCTCGCGGAGCAAAGGAAGTTCGTGTCGCAGCCGCAGCGAACATTGTCTTACTTGATCGGCGCAATTCGAAAATGGCAGCAAGGAGCGGATATCGCCCCTTTTTGGTGGGATTTGTACAATTGGTATGCGATCCGGCCGGAATGGCAGTTAAAGCTCCAGCTCCTCGCAGGCTCCTTGACCTTTGAGAACAAGGCGCAATTTCTTTCGCGGGAAACGGCCCGGGAGCTTTACGGCGCGCGTTTACAAGTCAGCGTCTCCCGGATGGAGCGGTTCGTTTCCTGTCCGTTTCAGCATTTTGCGATTCATGGCTTGAAGCTCAGGGAGAGAAAGCTCTACCGTCTCGAAGCTCCGGACGTAGGCCAGCTGTTTCATGCGGCGCTCAGCAAGCTGGCGACAGGGCTAGGAGGCGGCTGGGGCAAAGCATCGGAAGCGGAGCTGAAGGCAATCGTCTCGGAAACCGTTGATGAACTGGCACCAAGGCTGCAATCTCAAATACTTCTAAGCAGCGGCCGGTTTAAATACATCGCGCGCAAACTGAAAGAAATCGTGGGACAAGCAGCATTGATGCTGGGCGAACACGCGAGGAGAGCACAATTCCAGCCCGTGGGGACGGAGGTCGATTTTGGCCCCAACGGAACGCTGCCCTCCCTGCGAATTCCGCTTGTAAATGGCGGCGAAATTGAAATTATCGGGAGAATTGACCGTGTTGACGCAGCGGAGACAGAGGAAGGACTGCTGCTGCGCGTGCTTGATTACAAATCGAGCGCGACACATCTTAGACTCGAGGAGGTCGCAAACGGCCTGTCGCTGCAGATGCTAACCTATCTCGATGTCTTGGTGACCTATGGACAGGAATGGCTGGGACAGCCTGCTTCTCCGGCCGGGGTTCTTTATTTTCACGTGCATAATCCCATTATGGCGCTGACTAACGGTATTAGCCCCGTTGATGCGAATGACAGGCTGCTAAAACGCTTCAAAATGCGCGGGCTCGTAACGGCTGACCCGGAAACGGTGAGGCTGATGGATGATGAATTGGAAACCGGCTATTCAGAGCTTCTTCCGGTTGCGTTGAAGCGCGACGGAAGCTTTTACAGCAGCTCCTCCGTTGTTACCAATGAGCAATGGGACGTGCTTCGGCATTCTGTCAGAAATACGATAAGCCGCATAGGAAGCGCGATCCAGGCGGGCGATGTATCTATTGAGCCTTATCGCATGGGGACAAAGACGCCTTGCCAGTATTGCGATTACAAAGCGGTCTGCCAGTTCGATGCCCAGTTCGAAGGAAACGAATACAGGAAGCTGAGCAAGTCTTCGAAGGAAGAGATATGGCAGCAGCTAGAGGGGGAGTAAGAGAAGATGCACACAGCGAAGGATTCTCCAAAGCCGGAAAACAGCACGTGGACGGATGATCAATGGGACGCCATCGTTACGAGCGGCTCGAATATCCTTGTTGCTGCTGCCGCCGGCTCTGGCAAAACCGCGGTGCTTGTTGAACGGATTATTCGCAAAATATCCGCGTTTACCGATGTCGACCGACTGCTCGTAGCCACCTTTACGAAGGCGGCGGCAGCGGAGATGAAGGACCGGATTCGGCTTGCGCTCGAGCAAGAGCTCGAGCGAAACCCGGACTCCGAGCATTTGCGCCGTCAGCTGGCTTTGATGAACAGAGCCTCCATTACGACGCTCCATTCTTTTTGCATGGACGTCATACGCCGCTATTATCCGCTGATCGGTCTAGATCCCGGTTTCCGGATTGCGAACGAGACTGAAAGCGAGCTTATGCGTCTTGATGTACTCGACCAGCTGTTTGAGCAAAAATACGAAGGGGCCGGTGATAACGGCGCGTTTCTCCGATTAGCTGACCGATATGGCGGAGAGCGCGGCGATGAGCCCCTTTACAGGTTGGTTCAGCAATTATTCGATTTTGCGCAAAGCCATCCTTGGCCGGAGCATTGGCTGCGGGAAACAGCCGAAGCATTTAACGTTGCCGATGTCACGGACTTGCAAAACAGCAAATGGGTAGCCAGCCTGAAAAACGATATTCAGCTTGCCCTTGAAGGCGCAGGCTCGCTGCTGCATCAAGCATTGGAGCTTACGCGGCAGCCGGCCGGGCCTGCGCCTTATGCGGCTGCTTTTGATGAGGATTTGCAGATCATCGGCGGTCTTGCCGAAATGATCCATACGATGCCTTGGGAAACGTGGATTGAGCCGTTCCAAATGATCCAATTCGGGAAGCTCAAAGCGATGCGCGGCGATGAATATGACAAATCGCTGCAGGAGCAGGCGAAAGAACTTCGCGACCAAGCGAAAAAGCTGATCACCTCGCTTGCCGAGGAGCTTTTTGGCCGGACGCCCGAACAATTTTTGACGGAGCTGCAGGATTTGGCACCGTTGATGCGGGCGCTGGCAGAGCTGGTCATTGAATTCGGCCAAGGCTACGAAGCGGCCAAACGGGCAAAAGGAATGCTGGATTTCGGCGACCTGGAGCATTATTGCTTACGTATTCTTAGAGATCCTTCGTCTACTCCGGAGCAGATGCTGCCTTCGATTGCGGCAATTGAATTCCAGCAGCAATTTGATGAGATCCTGCTTGATGAATATCAGGATACAAATATGGTTCAGGAAGCAATCGTCTCGTTAATCGAGCGGCCGGGCGCGGGCAACCGCTTCATGGTCGGCGACGTGAAGCAAAGCATTTATGGCTTCCGGCTGGCTGAGCCTAAGCTTTTTTTGCAAAAGTACAAGTCATACCTTTCCCGCCATGATGCGGGCAAGCGGTCAGATTCTGACACCGCGAGAGGCCTGCGTATCGATCTAGCAAGAAACTTCCGCAGCCGCGAGGAGGTCGTGGATGGCGTAAACGATGTATTCCGCGCGATTATGCGCGAGAATGTCGCAGAGATGGATTACGACGAACGCGCAGAGCTTGTGTGCGGGGCAGCCTATCCTGTGCCTGTGCCGGAAGACCGTTTCCGGGTGGAGTTTGCCGTGTTGAATAAATCGGATTCGGATGACGAAGAGACTGAAGGACCCGAGAATACGGAGGTATCCGATTTGTCCGATGAAGGCGAGCAGAGCGAAAGCGCTGCGTCAGGCGAGTCGGTATCGGAGCTTAAGACCGCCCAGCTTGAGGCGCGTTGGATCGGGCAGCAGTTAAAATCTCTTATCGAGAGCGGTTTTCAGGTTTACGACGGGAAACGGCGGGAGAATAGGCCGATGCAGTGGAGAGATGTCGTTATCCTGCTGCGCGCGACACAGCAATGGGCCCCGATCATCATTGAGGAGCTTCAAGGAAGCGGCATTCCGGCGTATGCGGAGCTCAGCAGCGGCTACTTTGAGGCGACGGAAGTCGAGACGGTGCTTTCCATGCTGAGAGTCATCGATAATCCGTATCAGGATATTCCGCTGGCTGCTGCCTTGCGGTCACCGTTATTTTCGTTAAACGCGGAGGAATTAGCCCGCATTCGCATTCACGCGTCGAAATCGACGTATTATGATGCCGTTCTTCATGCGGCGGGAGATTTGCTGGTCGACCAGGAAACCCGCAGTAAACTTTCCTTGTTTCTTTACAGCCTGGACCGCTGGCGGGAGGAGGCAAGGCAAGGATCGCTTGCCGATTTGCTGTGGGAGATTTACCGTGAAACAGGCTATTACGATTTCGTTGGAGGTTTGCCGGGCGGTACGCAGCGGCAGGCGAATTTGCGCGCCCTGCATGATCGTGCGCGCCAATATGAGGCGACATCCTTCCGCGGATTATTTCGTTTTCTGAGATTTATCGAACGCATGCGGGATAGCGGCGGCGATTTGGGGACGGCAAGAGCGCTCGGCGAGCAGGAGGATGTCGTACGCATCATGTCTATTCATAAAAGCAAAGGACTTGAATTTCCGGTTGTGTTCGTTGCAGGCTTAGGCAAGCTGTTTAACCAGCAGGATGTGCGCAGCGTCTTTCTGAAGCATAAGGAGCTTGGATTCGGCCCTCGTTTTGTTGATCCGGCGCTGCGCATCAGTTATCCGACATTGCCCTATCTGGCTATCCGCCGTGCGATGCGCAAGGAAATGCTCGCAGAGGAAATGCGGATTCTATACGTTGCTTTGACCCGGCCAAAAGAGAAAATGTATCTTGTCGCGACAGTATCGGACGCGGAGACGAAACTCAAGCGCTGGCTTGCTGCCGTAGATGCTAACGGAAATCTCCCGGATTTCAGAGTGGCGGCGGCTCGCTCCTTTATCGATTGGCTGGGGCCTTTGGCAGCCCGGCAAATGGAAGACAGGCAGCGGGCAGCCAGCAACGCCCCGCAATGGCAAGCAGGGATTGTTCCTGCTGCCCTATTCGGTACGGAGGCCGCGGCTGCGACCGAAGCGCTTAACCAGCAGGACCAAGCGAAGGAAGATAGGCTGCAGGCTGTAGCCACGCTTTCCTTGCTGGAAGACATTGAAGAGGATACCGAGCTTCGCGCGCGGCTGGAATGGCAATATCCGCATCAGGAAGCCGCAGTGCTTGCAGCTAAAACATCGGTAACCGAAATGAAAAGACTTTATTCCGATATCATGGAGGATGCCGTTCCGCTTGAAGATCCAAGTGGAAGGGATGCAGCGGGCAAGGAAGCAGTCCCAGAGGCGCCAGAAGCGTCTTATACATTCCGGATGAGACGACCGGCCTTCATGGAGGAAAAGTCGCTTACCGCCGCGGAGAAGGGCTCTGTGAATCATTTGCTGATGCAGCATGTACCCTTGGAAGGTTCCGCCGATGAAACAACGCTGAAGAATACGCTGGATAGCATGATTGAGCGGCGGCTCTTGACGGCTAAGCAATCGGAAGCGATTGATCTGCCGGCTGTCGCAGCCTTTTTCCAAAGCGGGCTTGGCCGGCGTCTGCTGGCGGCCGGATGGGTGAGAAGAGAGGTTCCTTTCAGCTGTATGTTTCCAGCAAGCCGCGTTTATCCAAAGTCGGAGGGTTTGCTTGCAATGGAATCGATTTTGATTCAAGGCGTAATCGACTGCTTGTTTGAGGATGCGGCTGGCGTCGTATTGCTGGATTACAAGACCGACCGCATCTATAAGGAGCAATGGGAGCAGGCCGCTGAACGTCATCGCTTCCAGCTGGAGCTTTATGCAGAGGCCATCGAATCCGTGCTTGGGCGAAAAGTGGATGAATGCCATGTCTTTTTCTTCGATGGCGGGCAATCGGTACAGCTAAATAAAGAAAATTAAAAATAGAAGGAGGACGCGAAGTTGGAACCACAGAAAACGGGCAAGCGCTCTATCGCGTTGCCCATTACACTCGTTATTCTCGTATTCAGCTTAATCGGCAACGTATTTTTGTACTCCCAATTTTTGCAGCACAAACAGGAGAATAACTACGAGAAAGGCCAGCGGATATTTGCGGCGGCTATCGGGTCGCAGCAGTATGCCAAGGAAATGCAGCCGCTTCTCGAAGCTTTGCTTGCAAGCAAATCCATGGCAGATCGACTGGGGATGCAGTTCGATGCGGGCAAGGCGACTGCGCAAGGCCAGGCACTGAACGAACTGGCAAAAGAAGCAGCGAGCCTATCCGCCCAACCTGAAAAATGGAATGAAAAGCTTCCTGCAAATTTCGTCGGCGGCGTAGAAACGGGTTTGCAAGAGATTGGCCTTTACGAGGGTCCGTTGAACGAAGCCGATCGGGCTTACCTTACCGAACTCAAAGATTCGTTCGAAAAAATTTCAAGCATATTAAACGGTTTTAACTCAAATATCGGCGAAAGCCGCATTGCGATTATCCGATTGTCCAGCGGACTTGATTGGATTGAACTAGCAGAGCAGCTGCAGGACCTGATGACGGAAAAATCAGCTAACTAGCTGCGCAGAACTGCCGAAGACGCGTAAGCTTATGCAGTAGCCAAATGCCTACCTGAGAATAAGATATACAAACAGGAGGCTGATACGATGGAACCCACCCTAGTGGACCAGGAGCAAATGAAGCAATGGTGCGAGCATCATATGCATCGCTATGTTCTAGCGCAAACACATGACGGATGGTGCGCAGACGGTTTTCTAGAGTATATGGATGATGAAATATTGTGTATCGCAGTGCCTTGCGGCTCGGATGAAGGGGATAATCGCGCCTTTCTTCCCTATTCGCCGTTTGGTTATCCGATTTATCCTTACCCTTATTATCCGCGCAGGCGTTTTATACGCCAGATATTTCCTCTAGGTGCGCTGCTGGCTTTGTCTCTGCTGCCTTATTACTAAAACATGCACCGAAGAAGGCGGGAGGAATTCGAATTCCTGCCGCCGTTTTTTTGGGGGATTGGACGAGCACACGGAATTTCGGTATGATAAGGAAAGGTTAATGAACAGGAGGTGAACCATATGGACTGTATTTTTTGCAAAATAATTGAAGGCGCCATTCCGTCGAAGAAGGTATTTGAAAACGACAGAATTATTGCCTTTCACGACATACAGCCAGCTGCTCCTGTACATATTCTTATCATTCCGAAGAAACATATTCCAACGATGAACGACGTAACGGATGAGGATGCGCAGGTTGTTGCCGAGCTGTTTGCCGTTGCCCGCGAGATTGCGAAGGAGCAAGGGATCGCGGAGTCTGGATACCGTCTAGTCAACAATGTAAACGCCGATGGAGGGCAGGTAGTTTACCATTTGCATATCCATCTCTTGGGCGGAACAAAACTTTCTCCGCTGCTTGCAGATATATGAAGTTGACACTGCCTTTTGGTTTGACATATAATGAAATTTGATAAACCGTGTTATAGCTCTGGACGGTCTGTTTCGGAGGGAGGGAAAACTGGTGTCTGAAACTAAAGTTCGCAAAAACGAAACTATTGATGCTGCGCTTCGCCGCTTTAAACGTTCCATCGCTAAAGATGGAGTTCTAGCTGAGGTGAAAAAACGCAAGCATTATGAAAAGCCAAGTGTGAAGCGCAAGAAAAAGTCTGAGGCTGCGCGCAAGAGAAAGTTTTAGGAGGATCCTTCCATAATGAACCTGAGCGAAAGATTGACCGACGATATGAAGCAAGCCATGAAGAATCAGGACAAGTTTAAACTTTCCGTAATTCGTATGATGCGCGCGTCAGTGAAAAACTTGGAAATCGATCTCAAGCGTCCTTTGGACGATAACGAAGTGCTTGATATATTGAGTCGTGAAATCAAACAACGTAAAGATTCCCTCCAAGAATTTAAAAAAGCCAGCCGTGATGATTTAGTAGCGGGTCTTGAGGTCGAAATTGAAATTATTAGTCAATACCTTCCCGAACAGCTGACTGAAGAAGAGATTCAAGAGATAGTAACGCAGACCATCCATGAACTCGGTGCTTCTTCCAAAGCCGATATGGGAAAAGTTATGAGTGCCCTTTTGCCTAAAACAAAAGGACGCGCTGACGGTAAACTAGTAAATCAGCTCGTACAGCAACATCTCAACTAACTAAACATTCGGACTCACAAAACACCCCCTAACAGGGGTGTTTTTTTGTGCGGCTTCTGCACAAATGGTATAATTTTGAAAACGTGAAAACGCCAAACGAAACTTTCCGACGGGGTACACGTAGTAGGGAGCAACACAAAAAAAGGGAGGAACCTTCTTGCATACGAACCGATGGCGAAGAAGCTTATCCGTCACTCCTATTGCATGGCTTGCGCTCATTTTTTTGGTGACGCTTGCAGGATTATTCGGGTCACCGATCGATCGGGCGAAGGCCGCGGACGAGATTGGTCCCGCCGTATATGTGATTCCCGTGAAACAAACGGTTGAATCGGGTCTTCAATCATTTTTGGAGAGAGCGTATGGGGAAGCGGAAGAAGCAAAAGCGGAGCATGTCATTCTTGTCATAAATACGCTGGGCGGCAAAGTGGTTAACGCAGAGCAGATTGGCCATTTTATCCGGGAGAATAAAATACCGACAACGGCTTTCGTGGAAGGTAAAGCGGTATCGGCAGGAACTTACATTGCGCTGAATGCGGATAACATCGTCATGCAGCCTGGCAGCACCATCGGTGCAGCTGCGGTAGTAGACGGATCAGGTGATTTAATCGACAATCCGAAGACGGTTTCCTTTTGGACTTCCGAAATGAGCGAGTCGGCAGGCTTGCACGGACGCGATAAAAGCATTGCCGCAGCGATGGTTGATCCGAATGTCGTGTTGGAATTGAAAGACAAGATCGGCAGGGATAAGCAGAAAGGGGACATTCTTTCGCTTACCGCGTCTGAAGCCGAGAAGCTTGGTTATTCGGAGCATACTGCCTCAAACGTAGACGAGGTGGTCAAATGGCTTGGCCTGGAAGGACGGACGCAAATCGAAGTTGAACCCACGCTTGCGGAAAATGCGGCAAGATGGCTAATTAATCCGGTTGTCATGACGGTACTGCTTATTCTGGGCATCGCAGGCATCGTTATTGAGATGTTGGTTCCGGGTTTTGGCGCTCCGGGGATTATCGGACTAATCTCGTTTGGCTTGTATTTCTTCGGTCACTACGTAGCCGGCTTTGCCGGAATGGAATCGGTCGTTCTCTTTATTATCGGGATAGCGCTGCTTGTGATCGAGGTATTTGTGCCCAGCTTTGGGATCCTCGGCATACTCGGAAGCGCGGCGTTGATCGCAGGCGTGGTCACGGCGGCATCCGATCCCATGACGGCATTCATCTCCATCGTTATTGCGCTAGTTGCCGCGATTATTTTGATCGTTATATTCGTGCGAATGAATAAATCGAGAGGAATATGGAATAAATTTATTTTGCGCGACAAGCTGACAACGGAGCAAGGCTTCGTATCCGCAGAGCTTAAAGATTCATTGCTGGGGCTCGAAGGAACGACGATAACCCCGTTGAGGCCGGCGGGAACCGTAATTTTAGGAGATAAACGAATTGACGTCGTGACCTCCGGCGAGTTTATTGACGCGAATCGCGTAGTTACGGTAATAAAGGCGGAAGGTACCTGGGTCGTGGTCAAAGAAGTGACTAAATAAATTAACCATTTGGAGGTTTGAGACAATGGATCCTATCGTTTCATTTTTAATTATAGCTGTCGTTGTTATTATCGTGCTGTCCGTATTTCTTAGCTTCTTTCCGATTATGCTCTGGATTTCGGCATTGGCATCGGGAGTAAGGGTCGGCATTATTACGCTTGTAGCAATGCGGTTGCGCCGAGTCGTACCTAGCAGAATCGTCAATCCGTTAATTAAAGCGACAAAAGCAGGTCTTGGGCTTAACATTAACCAGTTGGAAAGCCACTTCCTGGCAGGAGGAAATGTCGATCGCGTCGTTAATGCTTTGATTGCCGCTCAGCGAGCGAATATTCCTCTTATTTTTGAACGTGCAGCGGCGATCGATCTGGCTGGACGCGACGTGCTTCAAGCGGTTCAAATGAGCGTAAATCCGAGAGTCATTGAAACGCCGATCGTTGCGGCCGTAGCGAAGGACGGCATCGAGGTAAAGGTAAAGGCGCGCGTTACGGTTCGTGCGAATATCGATCGACTTGTCGGTGGTGCGGGCGAAGAGACCATTATTGCACGTGTCGGCGAGGGTATTGTTACGACGGTAGGTTCGGCTAATTCTCACAAAGATGTGTTGGAGAATCCGGATATGATTTCCCGCACGGTGCTTGGTAAGGGGCTCGACGCCGGAACGGCGTTCGAAATCCTATCTATCGACATCGCGGATGTGGATGTAGGCAAAAACATCGGCGCCCATCTTCAAACGGAGCAGGCGGAAGCGGATAAAAAAATCGCCCAGGCGAAAGCGGAAGAGCGCCGCGCGATGGCCGTAGCCCAAGAGCAGGAGATGAAAGCCAAGGTTGTGGAAATGGAAGCGCGGGTCGTTGAGTCGGAATCGCAGGTTCCGCTTGCCATGGCGGAGGCGCTCAGGAGCGGCAAAATTGGCGTGATGGACTATTTGAACTTGAAAAACGTAGAGGCTGATACGCAAATGCGCAGCTCTATCGGCAAGCAGGAAGGCCCGACTGATCCGAAAGACGGCCGCTGATACGAACACTAATCTCATGGCTTTGGCAGCGTGAATGCGTCTTGGAGGTGAAGGCAAATTGAGGATCATAGAGTTTTTGCTGAACAACATATTTATCGTTGTCATTATCGTCGGGGCACTCGCATCCCTATTCCGGAAATCAGGACCGAAAAATAAGCCTGGACGCATGCCGGACTTTGGCGGGGGAGGTTTGCCGCGAACCTTGTATCCGCAAGAGGGGCGCGCTGAGCAGGAAGATCGCGAACGTCCGGCTGGACCTGCCGGACAGACTCTCTACCGCTCGCAAACGGAAACTAAGCGCGAGGATTTTGAAAAGCTGAATGCAACGACAGAAACGGAGAAGCATGCTGAGAGCCCGCTGATGGCGTCTCTGCATCAGGCGCTGCAATCGGCGGCCACAAACAAGGCTTTAGTGTCTGGCGCCGCAGAACGCAAATCTGCAAGTGAGCGTACCGAAACAAACGGTACCCGCTCGCAGGATTTGCGCAGAGCGGTAATATGGGCTGAAATTTTAGGTCCGCCCCGCTCAAAAAAACCATTTCGGAAATAACCATTAGACCGTCGAAGCTTATGCTTCGGCGGTTTTTTTATTTTATAGCCATATTTATCTGGTTCATCGCATATTTTGGTACAGTACATGAAAAAAGCCCTTCGCTTGCTTAATTTCAAATCGGCTGCCTCAGCCAAACCCAAGGTTAACGCTTACGAAGCAGGTTTGATCACAAACCTTAAGGAGGCTAAGATTCGCACATGCGCCGTATAAAAAAGAAATTTCGCAAAGTGACAGCAGAGCTGCTTGATATGCCGCATGATGTCGTCTTTGATTTGCCTCGCCTGACGATGATCGGAGACCGGCAATTATATATCGAAAACCATCGGGGCGTCGTGCATTTTTCAAGCGAGCGCCTTAGGTTGGCATTAAGCAAAGGACAACTGGAAGTAACGGGCAGCTCGCTAGTCATCCGCACGATTTGGACCGAGGAAGTATTTGTGGAAGGACAAATAACGAACATTGAGCTCATACCCTGACAAAGAAAAATGAATAAGGGTCGGGCCAGCAAAACGTAATGGAGGGGAACGGATTGAGCGGACAAGGGGCGAAATGGATAAAAGGAATGGTTACCGTTCAAATCAGGGGAGGACAAGCGGAGCAGCTCGTCAACCGCGCGCTTGCCGGCGGTCTGCAGCTGTCTTCTATTCGTTGGACAAGCAGCGGCTTGCTTGAGTTTGAGCTGTCGGTCAGCGACTTTTTCGGCCTTCGTCCTTATTTAAAGGAGACAGGCTGCCGCATACATGTTACGAAGCGGAAGGGGCTGCCGTTTCTGCTGGTAAAGGCTGAGCGCCGAAAGCTTTTTGCAGGCGGGATCGTCTTGTTTTTTGCGATCATTTTTATGCTTTCCTCTTTGGTTTGGAACATCGAAGTGCGGGGCAACGTCAAGCTGACGGAGGATCAGGTCAGGCAGGCCGCGAAAGAGGAAGGCTTGTATCCTATGCAGTGGTCTTTCCGGCTTACCGACGCAGATGTACTGTCCAAGCAGCTTGTTCGCAAGCTTCCCGGGTCAACATGGGTAGGCGTCGAGAAAAAAGGCACCAAGGTTATAATCCAGGTCGTTGAGTCAACGATTCCCGAGCAAGCGTCATTGAACACGCCACGCCATCTTGTCGCTGCGGCCGATGCTGTCGTTACGGAAGTCATCGCTGAAGCGGGAAGGCCTGTCGTACGGAAAAATACACGGGTGAAAAAGGATCAAATCCTAATTTCGGGAACGATCGGCGGGGAAGAAAATTCACGCACCGTCGTCGCCAAGGGCAGCGTTCGCGGTCTCGTCTGGTACGAATATGAAATTGCTTCGCCGCTGGTGCAGCAGATTAAAGTATACACGGGAGAAAAAAAGACAAAATGGTTCGCTGTCATCGGCTCAAGAGCGCTGCAGGTCAGCGGTTACGGAAAGGATGGATACAGCGCCTCGGAAGCGATTCGTCACGAGGAGAAGGTTGCGTGGCGCAACTGGACCTTACCTATTGGCAGGATGAAGGAAACCGTCATGGAGACGCGCTTGGAGAACAGGGAATTGACGGAGGAGGAAGCAAAGAGCGCGGGAATCCTGCAGGCAAAAGCTAACGTCCTCCTTAAGGCGGGCAGCGATGCGGTTATCCGGGATGAAATTGTTTTGCATGAAAAGGCGGACAATGGTAAAGTTTATATGAAAGTTCTTTTTGAGGTCGAGCAATCTATCGTTAAAGAAATGCCACTAGTCCAGATGCAGGGAGAATGAGGATTGTTGCAAATTGAAACGAAAGTAATAAGAATACCGCTCGGTAACGCGGCGGAAGGACTCGCGGTTTTCGGACCGCAGGACAATTATTTACGTCTAGTACAAGCGCAGGTGGAATCTTCAGTTACTTCGCGCGAAGCGGAAATTGTCATTTCGGGACCCTCGGACGAGGTTGATTCGCTTGAGCAGCTTTTCAATGTGCTCTTAGAGCTTGTTCGCGGCGGCTACAAGCCATCGGAGCGGGATGTTGCCTATGCGCTGGAGCTCGCGAGATCCATGCAGGCAGAAGAACTGCTAGACTTATTTAAGAAAGAAATCACGACAACCTACCGCGGTAAGCCGATCCGCGTAAAGACGATCGGTCAGCGTCATTACGTGAAGACGATCCGCAAACGGGATATCGTATTCGGGATAGGACCAGCCGGAACCGGTAAAACATATTTGGCAGTCGTACTTGCCGTAGCGGCATTGAAGGAAGGCTCTGTTAAGCGGATTGTCTTGACAAGACCGGCAGTGGAGGCAGGAGAAAACCTCGGATTTTTGCCAGGCGATTTGCAAGAGAAGGTAGATCCGTATTTGCGCCCGCTTTACGATGCTTTGCATGATGTGCTAGGGCCGGATCAGACGGTTAAAGCGTTGGAACGCGGCATGATCGAAATCGCGCCGCTTGCTTATATGCGGGGTCGTACGCTGGACGATGCGTTCATTATTTTGGACGAAGCGCAAAATACGACGCCCGAGCAAATGAAAATGTTTCTGACTAGGCTTGGCTTTGGCTCCAAAATGGTCATTACAGGCGACGTTACTCAAATCGACTTGCCTAGAGGCAAAAACTCAGGCCTGATCGAAGCTCAGCGTATTTTGAAGGACATAGAGGAAATCGGAATTATCCTTTTCTCCGAGCAGGATGTCGTTCGTCATTCGTTAGTTCAAAAGATTATTGTTGCCTATAACTGGGATGCTGAAAACAAAGCCTAGAAAGGAATGTCTGCTGCATGAACCAAAACCAGACCGGGAAACAGGGAAATTTACTGCCATCTAAGACGGCGGGTTGGAAGCAGAGTGCAGCCGTTCGCTGGGTGCTGATGTTGATGTTTGTGCTGCTGTTCTATTTCAGCTTAGCTTCGCATCTCGTTCCCGAGACCTACGACATTGAGGAGGGCGCCGTAAGCGAGAAGGATATTAAGGCGCCCTTCCAAATCAAAGACGAGAAAGCGACACGCCAAGCGGAAGAGGATGCTGCTGAAAAAGTCGATGTTATTTACTCCATCGTGCCCTTGCGCAACGAGGTGCTGGTGGATCAAATTTTTGTTCGGATCGAGCAATTGAATTTGGACGACCAAGTAACCCTGCAAAATAAAATTGATATCTACCGCAATGAAATACCGGGACGCTATGCGGAATATATCGACACCTTTGTTAAGCTTAACAAGGGCAGAGGCACCTACAACGACACTCTCCTTGAGGAAATGTCGCTGGTCGCGAAAGAACAGGAATACACCATTCCGGAAGAAACCTTTTACAAAATGCCTAACCTATCAGCCGAAACCTTAACCGAGATGCGCGACGTAGCTCGGGATATTGTGCGTAAGCTGACGGTCGAGCAGCTTCGTGAAGCCGAAACAGCGCGGACGCAGGTGGCGGAGCTCGTGAATGCAAGCTCGCTTTCAAGCCGGACGAGCAGGGAAATCGTGCAGGAGCTGGCAAGGTTCGCTATCATGCCGAATAAATTTTTGGACAAAGCAGCGACAGACGAGGCAATGGTGCAAGCCAAACAAAATACGCCTCCTGTCGTTATCAAAGAGGGCGAGCTGATCGTAAAACGGGGTCAGACGATTACGCCCGATTTATATAAGCTCCTTGTAGATTCCTCGCTGCTTCAGGATAAGAAGAACTACTGGCCGCAGCTTGGGCTATTGATTATGTCCGTGATGTTTATCGTCGTGCTCTATGCGTATCTACATCAGTCAGGGAGCATAAATGGAGTCAAGCCCAAATACAACAATGCATCGCTACTGATGCTTTGGTTAATTTTCCTGATCAATATCATAACGATTCAAATTATCTCCTTGACGCAGACAGACGCGGCTCCTTATGCAGGCTATTTGGCGCCTGCCGCGCTTGGAACCATGCTGATTACACTATTGCTTGATATGCATCTAGCCATGATCAGCTCCATTCTATTTGCGATAATGGGAAGTGTAATCTTAAACACGGGCCAGCATCAAATCTTCGACTTTCAGTATGGCTTTGTCATCATTGTCGTCTCGTTTGCCGCGATTTTCTCCATTCACCGGGCGAGTCAACGGTCGACGATTTTAAAAGCAGGCATTATGGTCAGCTTGTTTGGCTCATTATCCGTTCTAACGATATTGCTGCTATCCGAGCAGCTTGAGCGCGCACCGTTTATGTATTCGGTTGCCTTTGCTTTCGCTAGCGGCTTAATTACGGCTGTGCTCGTCATCGGCTTGATGCCGTTTTTCGAAATTACATTCGGTATATTATCCGCGCTGAAGCTCGTAGAGCTCTCCAATCCGAATCATCCCTTGCTGCGCAAGCTGCTTACGGAAACGCCAGGCACCTACCATCACAGCGTGATGGTCGGCAATTTGTCCGAGGCGGCGGCCGAAGCCATCGGCGCGGACGGCTTATTATGCCGAGTCGGTTCGTTTTATCATGATATCGGAAAGACGAAGCGGCCGAATTATTTTATCGAAAATCAGTCCAATATTGAAAATCCCCACGATACGATTGATCCGAAGCTAAGCAAATCAATTATCGTGGCTCATGCAAGAGACGGCGTAGACATGCTGAAGGGACATAATATTCCTAAGCCTATCCGCGATATTGCAGAGCAGCATCATGGGACGACATCGCTTAAGTTTTTTTATTACAAAGCGATAAAGCAGGCTGAAGAGCAGGGCGTTGAGCCGGCGTTCACGGAAGACGATTTCAGGTATCCCGGACCGAAGGCCCAGTCGAAGGAAGCGGCGGTTGTCGGTATAGCCGATTGCGTCGAAGCAGCGGTTAGAAGCCTTAGGAATCCAACCGTGGAGCAGGTTGAAGCGATGATTCACAAAATCATCAAAAGCAGGCTGGATGATAACCAATACAACGAATGCGATTTAACGTTGAAGGAACTGGATAAAATTGCGCAATCGCTTAAAGAAAGCGTAATTGGCATCTTCCATTCACGTATCGAATACCCGGATGATGTGAAAACAAAGGAGCGTTTGGCATGAGTTTACAACTCGATTGGAGCAATGATCAGGAAAAGCTGGAAATCCCGGAAGAATGGATTGTTACCTTGGAAAAGCTTTTGAAGCTGGCAGGTGAAGCGGAAGGCATTCTGGATGGCGAGGTTTCGTTAACGTTCACTAACGATGATGAGATTCACAAGTTAAACCGGGAATACCGGGGAATCGATCGCCCGACGGATGTTTTGTCTTTCGCTATGCAGGAAGATGGCGTAGACGAGCTCGACATTATTTTCGAGGTTGAGCATGAAGAGGATGCCGATCCGATCTCGGGCATGCTGGGCGACATTATTATTAGCGTGGATACGGCGATTGCGCAAAGCGAAGAGTACGGTCATTCCTTGGAGCGTGAAATCGGATTTTTGTTCGTGCACGGTTTTCTGCATTTGATCGGTTATGATCATCAGGATGATGAGACCGAAGCGGAAATGACCGCAAAGCAGGAAGCGATTTTACAGCAGGTCGGCCTTACCCGTTAATGCGGAAGTTTATTGCAAGTTTCGCCGTAGCGGTCTCCGGAATCGGTTTTGCGCTCCGCACGCAAAGTCATATGCGGATTCATGCTTTCGCAGGATTGAGTGCGTGTGTTTTGGGATTAATCGTGTCGCTTAAGCCGCTTGAATGGGCTATTATTCTTTTGGCGATTGCAGTCGTAATGAGCGCTGAGATGATTAATACGGCTGTCGAGCAAGCAGTAAATCTTGCCAGCCCAAGCATTCATCCGGTAGCGAAAGTGGCAAAGGACGTTGCTGCCGGCGCGGTTTTAATCGCGGCAGCGGTTTCTGCGATTATAGGGCTGCTCATTCTTGGGCCGCCCTTATGGCGTTTGATCTTAGGATAAGAATAGAAACTTTGAGCAGGGGATGATTGGTATGGCATACGAAGGATTATCGGAATCATATTCGGCCTTGATGGATGCGGCCAAGGAAGCAATGTCCCGCGCTTACGTGCCGTATTCGAATTTCCAAGTTGGCGCTGCCCTTCTGGACGATGCGGGACAAGTTCATTTAGGATGCAATATTGAGAATGCAGCCTATAGTCCTACGAACTGCGCTGAGCGTACGGCTTTATTCAGCGCGATAGCCGGCGGGAAGCGTCCGGGTCAATTCAAGGCGATAGCCGTTATTGGCGATACTGAAGGACCAATCGCGCCATGCGGCGTTTGCCGTCAAGTTTTAGTTGAGCTGTGTGCGCCAGACATGCCTGTTATTATGGGCAATTTAAGCGGTCAGTGGACGATTTCGACCGTATCAGGCATATTGCCGGGTGCTTTCACGCCGGCTTCATTAGAAAATAGGGAGCGTTAAATAAACATATGAATCGAACAACATCAAATGACCGTGACAGCAAAAAATTCCGATCGGGCTTCGTAGCGATTATTGGCAGGCCGAATGTAGGGAAATCAACCCTGATGAACCATCTTATCGGTCAGAAGATTGCAATTATGTCGGACAAGCCGCAGACGACACGCAACAAAATCCACGGCGTTTATACGACTAACGATTCGCAGATCGTATTTTTAGATACACCCGGTATCCATAAGCCCCAATCCAAGCTTGGCAATTACATGATGCAGACTGCAGAGAGCGCTCTTAGAGAAGTTGAGGCTGCACTGTTTCTGATTGATGCATCCGAAGGACTTGGCGGCGGAGACCGGTTCATTATTGAACAGCTTAAAAAGGTGAAAACGCCGGTGTTTCTTGTAATGAATAAAATCGACAAAGTAGAGCCGGAGCAGCTTTTGCCTATGATTACGCAGTATAACAATCTGCATGAATTTGCTGAGATTATTCCGATCTCCGCGCTTAAGGGCAACAATGTGGATACGCTGCTGGAGCAGCTATCCCGTTATTTGCCGGAAGGCCCGCAATATTACCCTGCCGACCAAATAACGGACCATCCGGAGCAGTTCGTTTGCTCGGAGCTTATCCGCGAAAAAATACTGCATATGACCCGTGAAGAAATTCCGCATTCCATAGCTGTAACGATTGAAGATATGCGCGTGAAAGAAAATGGGGTAGTCTACATTGGAGCCGTCATTTTTGTTGAGCGCGACTCTCAAAAGGGCATTATCATCGGCAAAAAAGGGGAGCTTCTGAAGGAAGTGGGAAAACAGGCGCGCAAAGATATTGAAGCGCTGCTTGGTTCGCGGATATATCTTGAGCTGTGGGTCAAAGTTAAGAAAGACTGGCGCAATCAGGAGCGTGTGCTGAAGGATCTTGGCTATCGGCATGATTAAACAGAATTTACGTATTTTGTAAGGATAGATTGCCGCGGTTTATCGCATCCTAATACCGTCTGAAGCAGCATTTCAGGGGACGGAAAGGGATGAATACGTATGCGAAATTTTTCGTGGAGGTATTTTACGTTGACCGGGGATGTCGAATCTTTCATGCTCTACAGGGAAGTGAATCAATATGGTGCAGAAGGCGGCTCCGATACGTTAGCCATCGAGCATGAGGAGCTTTCACCGCTTGAAGTCGAAGACGTCTCAGGCTAATGCATTCATAGAATTATGTATCGATTGATCATGAATAGAGGTTTGAAAGGATACGTTATCAGATGAGGCATTCACATTCATCCGTTAGCGATCTTTAACCGCTAAGCGTGAGCTCGCAGCCATGGGACTGCGGGCTTGCGTTTCTGCTTTCAGGGGAGAGTTTAAGCAATGCTGTATCGTGTTGAGGGGATCGTCATTCGAAGCATGGATTATGGTGAAGGCAACAAAATCGTGACGCTGCTCACGAAAACGAATGGAAAAGCAGGCGTTTTAATACGAGGTGCCAAGAAGGTGAGGAGTAAGCATTCATCGCTAGCACAGCCGTTTACATATGGAGAGTTCGTTTATTTTCGAAGCAGCGGGCTCGGTACGCTCAACCATGGTGAGATTATTGAATCTCACCATCTTTTGCGTGAAAAATTAGATTTGGCCGCTTATTCGTCTTATGTAGCGGAGCTTACGGACCGCTCGCTGCAGGATGACGAAGCGACAGGGTTTCATTTTGAGCAGCTGAAGGCTTGTCTAGCTGCGCTCCAAGAAGGCAAAGACGCCCAAATTGTGACACATTTATACGAAATGCGCATATTGGATTTATCCGGTTATGCACCGGCCCTAGATGAATGCGTTAGCTGCGGTAACGTTGTCGGACCTTTTACGCTTTCGCCTTACGCAGGCGGCATTTTGTGTACGAGATGCAAAGGTAAGGATCCGCATTCGGTTACGCTGGGGGAGGGAGCCTATAAGCTGCTGCGCCTCTTCCGTCGAATGGATATGAGACGGCTGGGTTCTATCCAGGTCAAGCCGGAAACGAAAGCAGAGCTTAAGCTTTCCATGCGCAAGCTAATGGACACTCATCTGGGCTTGCAGTTGAAATCGCGCAATTTTCTGGATCAGTTGGATAAGTTAATGTAACTGTTTTTTATTGATTTTTTTGAATACAACCGGTTTTACCTCCGTCTTAAGTTGTACGAAGCACTCATCCTAATGCATGTTTACATAAATAGACGACTTGCATTATGATGGGAAAGGTTATTTTAGATTCGTAATTAAATGGAGGGATTTACCTGATGTCTACAGGACAAAATAGACTGGGTTTCGTCGTCGCCGGCCTTTTGCTGGGCATACTTGTCGCATCGATTGATAACACGATCGTATCGACTGCAATGGCCACGATCGTATCGGATCTTGGCGGCTTGGACAAATACGTGTGGGTTACGTCCGCCTATCTCGTAACCGAAATGGCAGGGATGCCTATTTTCGGAAAGCTGTCGGATATGTACGGCAGGAAACGTTTTTTCGTACTCGGCATATCATTGTTTTTGATCGGCTCCGTGCTTTGCGGGACGGCTGAATCGATTACGCAGCTAACGATTTACCGCGCTATCCAAGGGATTGGCGGGGGCGCCATGATGCCGATCGCTTTTGCAATCGTATTTGATATTTTCCCACCGGAAAAACGCGGAAAAATGGGCGGATTATTCGGAGCCGTATTCGGAACGTCCAGCTTGTTCGGTCCTCTCGCAGGCGCCTATTTAACGGAATACATCAACTGGCGTTGGATTTTCTATATCAATATTCCGATTGGTCTCGTTGCTCTTGCGTTTATCGTTATTTATTATAAGGAATCGCTATCCCACGCCAAACAAAAAATCGATTGGTGGGGTGCGGCAACGCTCGTTGGCGCCATTGTTTGCCTTATGTTTGCCCTAGAGCTTGGCGGAGCGGAATTCGCATGGGATTCGGCGCAAATTATTGGACTATTTGCAGGCTTTGCCGTGTTGCTTGGCATATTTTTGTTTGTGGAAACCAAGGCAGCAGAACCGATTATTTCATTCAAAATGTTTAAACAGCGGCTATTTGCAGCAAGTACAGGTGCGGGTTTG
Source organism: Paenibacillus sp. LPE1-1-1.1 (assembly GCF_040676435.1). Classification (NCBI taxonomy): domain Bacteria; kingdom Bacillati; phylum Bacillota; class Bacilli; order Caryophanales; family Paenibacillaceae; genus Paenibacillus; species Paenibacillus sp. LPE1-1-1.1. Next base: position 1,011,453 of record NZ_JBEGHY010000023.1, on the reverse strand, counting down.
TTCTATGGGGCGGCATTTATAACGGCTGCGCTGTATATACCGATGTTCGTGCAGGGCGTATTCGGAGGCACGGCAGTCAGTGCCGGCTTGACACTCCTGCCTATGACGCTCGGATCTGTTTTTGCGGCGCAGCTCGGCGGTTTCCTCGCTAACAAAATGCCGTATCGTAACGTAATGATCATCTCGGCTGTTATTTTCATAGCGGGAATCGTACTATTATCGACGATTACGCCGGAAACGACCCGTTTCATTTTGTCGGTATATATGTTCCTGACAGGTTTCGGAATCGGATTCTCCTTCTCTGTCCTTGGCATGTCATCCATTCACGGATTTGATATGCGTCAAAGAGGGAGCGCCACGTCTACGATGTCATTCGTCCGATCACTCGGGATGACCGTAGGTATCACCATTTTTGGCATCATTCAGCGCAACCACTTTACGAAAGGCATGGCTGAGGCATTTGCCGGCGGAGAAGGGCAGGGCCAAATGACAGAAAATGCGCGTGAGCTGCTCTCACCGGAGAAGCGGGCCGAAATCCCTCCGGCTGTCATGGACAAAATCGTAGCCGCATTATCGGATTCGGTTTCTGTCACTTTTCTATGGTCTATCATCCCGGCGGGCCTTGCCTTCCTCTGTGTTCTCATGATGGGTAATGCAGGAATGAAAGACATATTGGACAGTCGTGCCGGTCAAAGCAGTCCAAAAAAAGAGGTTCACAGCCATTAATCGCTTTTCTTAGATTGCTTGCATGGCATGTTTGACATTTGCCATAAAGAAGCATAAAATAATGCAATATGAATATGGGGCAATGATGGAGAGAGTAATCGTTTTATGTCGACAAGCTTAGCGAGCTGGGAAAAGTGAAAGCCCAGACGGACAAAACGATGAAAGGGCACTCTGGAGTCGTATCGAACAAAGAGGGTTTGCTCGTAAGGAGCTAACCAAGTAGGGTGGAACCGCGGGAATTTAACTCTCGTCCCTACGTCTGGCAGCAGGCGTAGAGACGGGAGTTTTTTGCGTATCATCGCCTATGCCAATCAGAAGAAAATGTCCGATAAGGACAGAATACAGAGGAAGAAGGAGAGGATCAGCAATGAATTTTCAAAAAATGATTTTAACGCTGCAGCAATTCTGGGCTGAACAAAATTGTATTTTAGTACAGCCTTATGATGTGGAAAAGGGTGCCGGCACGATGAACCCTATGACGTTCTTGCGTTCCATTGGTCCTGAGCCGTGGAATGTCGCTTATGTGGAGCCATCCCGCCGTCCAGCAGACGGCCGTTACGGTGAAAACCCGAATCGCCTTTACCAGCATCATCAATTTCAAGTAATTTTGAAGCCTTCGCCTGACAACATACAGGAGCTGTACCTGGAGAGCTTGAAGCAGCTCGGTATTGATGCCAATGACCATGATATTCGTTTTGTAGAGGATAACTGGGAATCACCGACGCTTGGCGCGTGGGGTCTTGGCTGGGAAGTTTGGCTGGATGGCATGGAAATCACGCAATTTACGTATTTCCAGCAGGTCGGCGGCATTGACGCTAATCCTGTTGCCGTCGAGATCACTTACGGCATGGAGCGGCTCGCTTCTTATATTCAAGAGAAAGAGAACGTATTCGATTTAGAGTGGGTTGAAGGCGTAACCTACGGCGACGTTTTCAAGCAGCCTGAATATGAGCATTCCAAATATACGTTTGAGACATCCGATACGGCGATGTTATTTTCCTTGTTCAACATGTATGAGGAAGAAGCGAAAAAAACAATGGAGCATCACCTCGTATTTCCGGCGTATGATTACGTGCTGAAATGCTCGCATACTTTTAACCTGCTCGACGCGCGCGGCGCGATCAGCGTGACGGAAAGAACGGGCTACATTACGAGGGTAAGAAATTTGGCGCGTGCCTGCGCCTCAACCTATTACGAGGAAAGAGAACGTCTAGGCTTCCCGTTGCTGAAGAAAGGAGTGGAGCAGCATGACTAGAGATTTGTTGCTTGAGATTGGACTAGAGGAAGTTCCGGCTCGGTTTGTTCGCGGAGCTATGAATCAGCTTAAGGATAAAACGGTAAAATGGTTGTCGGATTCGCGTATCGAGCATGGTGCCGTGAATGTTTTTGCGACCCCTCGCCGGATTGCGGTTCTGATTCAAGACGTAGCCGAGAAGCAGTCTGATATGAATGAAGAGGCAAAAGGACCATCTCGGAAAATTGCCCAGGACGACCAAGGAAATTGGAGCAAAGCGGCACTCGGATTTGCCCGCAGCCAAGGCGTGGAACCCGAGAAGCTCTATTTCCAAGAGCTCGCCGGCGTGGAGTATGTTTATGCGAATAAAAGCAGCGTTGGCGCTGAAACGGCTGCTGTTCTTCCTGAGGGCTTGCTTTCGTTGATTACATCCATGTCATTCCCAAAAAATATGCGCTGGGGCAGCCATGAATTACGTTTCGTAAGACCGATTCGCTGGCTTGTGGCGTTATTTGGCCAAGATGTCATTCCGTTTGAAATTACGGGCGTTCAGACTGGAAACCAATCCCGCGGACATCGCTTTCTTGGAGAGGATACGACGATTCAAGAGCCTGCACAATACGTGGAGCGCTTGCGCGAACAGCATGTTATTGCAGACGTAAGCGAACGCGAAGAGCTAATCGTCACTCAAATTGACCAGCTTGCAAAGGAAAAGGGCTGGGAAATCGCAATCAAAGAAGATTTACTGGAAGAAGTATTATTCCTGGTGGAATATCCGAATGTTTTATTTGGCGGCTTCGATCCGGCGTTTCTCCATATTCCGCAAGAGGTGCTCATCACATCCATGCGCGAGCATCAGCGGTATTTCCCTGTTTTCAACGGAGAAGCACAGCTGCAGCCGTTTTTCGTTACCGTCCGTAACGGCGATCTGAAATCAATTGAACTTGTTGCCAAAGGCAATGAAAAGGTGCTGCGCGCAAGGCTTTCCGATGCGAAATTTTTCTATGAGGAAGACCATAAGCTGACGATCGAGCATGCGCTCTCCAAGCTAGAGAATATCGTTTACCACGAAGAAATAGGCTCTGTTGCCGACAAGGTGAGACGTATTCGCGCGACAGCCGACCTATTAAGCAAGCATTTGCAAATCGACGAGCAGCAATCCCAAGATATCAGCCGTTCTGCCGATATTTGCAAATTCGATCTCGTATCGCAAATGGTTTATGAATTCCCTGAGCTTCAGGGCATCATGGGCGAAGATTACGCTCTCAAAGCAGGGGAGCGCCAATCGGTAGCGAAAGCCATTAACGAGCATTACCAGCCGCGCTTTGCCGGCGATCTGGCGCCATCCGAATTAACGGGAGCGATCGTAAGCTTGGCAGACAAAATCGACACGATTGTCGGCTGCTTCTCCATCGGGATCATTCCGACGGGGTCCCAGGATCCGTATGCGCTCCGGAGACAAGCGGCGGGAATCGTTCAAATTATTTTGGCACACGGCTTAAAGCTTGAGTTAAACGATTTGTATGATGCTTCGTTGTCTGTTCATGAGAGCCGCGGGTTGAAACGCGCAGCAGCTGACATTCGTAAGGATCTTTCTGATTTCTTTGCGCTTCGCGTCAAAAACGTGCTTTCCGAACAAGGCGTTCGTTACGATGTCGTTGATGCGGTTATGGCGTCAGGCTTCACGGATTTGAAATCGACGATCGAGCGCGCTAACGTCGTTCAGTCATTGGCAGCAGGAGAGGACCGCGCAGACTTCAAACAAACGGTTGAGCAGTTTAACCGCGTGAGCAACCTTGGATCCAAAGCGGATGCAACGACGGTGAATGCCGCTTTGTTTAGCGAGCAAGTAGAAACCGAGCTATATGAAAAATGGCTGCAGCAGCGTCCGGTGTTCAAAGAGGCTGTGGAAGCGGGAGATATCTCCAAAGCGGTTCATACTTTGTCAGCTTTGAAACCTTATATTCATACCTATTTTGAAAATGTCATGGTCATGGCGCCCGATGAAGCCGTTCGAGCGAACCGTTTGTCAACGCTCGCTGGAATCGCAGGGGATATCGCGGTTGTTGCAGATTTCTCGAAGCTAGTTTGGTAATAAATGAAGTCGGGAGGTTGATGGAAAATGTCTCGTTTAAATCCGGAAGTAATCGTCTATGTCGTATCCGATGCAGCTGGTGATACGGGTGAGCTTGTCGTACGCGCCGCTATAGCACAGTTTCATCCGCTCCATACGGAGATTCGCAGAGCACCTTTTATTACCGAGGAAGCAGGCTTGCAGCGAATTATTCAGCAGGCAAAGCAGGTCGATGCCATCGTGATCTATACGCTAGTCATCCCCCATCTCCGTGACAGCATGAAAAAACTAGCCGAGACCCATCATGTCGCTGCTATCGATCTTTTGGGTTCATTTATAGAAACTCTTGAAATGCGAACTGGCCGAAAATCACGTCAAGAACCTGGACTAAACCACGTTCTTGACGCGGATTACTTCCGAAAGGTTGAAGCGGTCGAATTTGCGGTTAAATATGATGACGCAAGAGATACTTCGGGTGTACTGAAAGCCGATATCGTATTAGTAGGAGTATCGCGAACGTCCAAGACCCCCTTGTCCATGTACCTTGCCCACCAAAAATTCAAAGTGGCAAATGTACCGCTTGTGCCGGAATTAAAGCCGCCGGAAGAATTGTTTAAGCTTCCTAAGCGCAAAGTAATTGGACTTACGATCGGTGTTCCTTATTTGAATACCATTCGTAAGGAACGGCTCAAAGCGCTTGGTTTGCCGAATAATGCATCCTATGCTACGACTGACCGTATTGAAAAAGAGCTCCTCTATGCCGATAACATTATGAAGCAGATCGGATGCGTTGTCATTGACGTTTCGCACCGTGCGGTTGAAGAAACGGCAAGCTTAATTATGGAATATGTACGCATGCCTTAAAGCCGCCGGAAGGATTTTTTACAGTTATGCCGTATATAATAATATAGGACAAGAATTTGAAATCGAGCGGTGATCATCTATTCGGAATGAGAAACCTACTATTGTAGTCGACGCGGATGCATGTCCGGTAAAAACTGAAATTGGCGAGACGGCAAGACAATACTCGGTACGGGTGCTTATGGTTGCTTCTCATGACCATAGGTTAGAGCCTCAGCCAGGCGTAGATATTGTACAGGTTGACCGGAGCAATCAATCCGTCGATTTGTATATCGTTAACCATATCGCACGCGGAGATATTGTTGTCACGCAGGATTTCGGGCTGGCTTGCATAGCTATCGGCAAAGGCGCAATCGTCTTGTCACCTAGAGGAGAGCAGTACACAGACGATAACATTGATTATTTGATGGAGCGGAGACATGAGTTGGCGAAACGCCGCCGCACCGGAGGCAAAACAAGAGGGCCAAAAGCGATGAATAACGACGATCGTGATCGTTTTCAACAAAAGTTGACAAAAGTTTTGCGAAATGAGCAGGAGAACCATGACGTATAGCGAATATTATTTACGTGTTACTAGGATGAAGGTGATGAACGATGACATACGGTAATAAAATACCGGAAGAGGTCATTGATGCGGTACGCAAGCATTATGACATCGTAGAGACGGTCGGGAAATATGTTCATCTCACGAAGCACGGCAAATATATGAAGGGGTTATGTCCGTTCCATTCGGAGAAGACTCCCTCGTTTACAGTGACGCCGGAGCTCCAAATTTACCATTGCTATGGCTGCGGGAAGGGCGGAAACGTCATTCGATTTTTTGAGGAAATGGAAGGGTATTCGTTTCCTGAAGCCGTTCGCGTGCTGGCTCTCGATGCAGGCATGCCCGTTACTTGGGCCTCGCCTGACGGAAACAAGCCAACGCCGCATGATGCTGACCGGGCCAAAATCATTGAAGCGCATGAGCTTACGCTCAAACTTTACCATCATGTGCTCAATAATACGAAGCAAGGACAGGCCGCAAAGCATTATTTGCGGGAGCGGGGACTTAGCGATAAGCTAATTGATCATTTTATGATTGGTTATGCGCCAGAGGAATGGGACTTGCTCGCTCGTTTTTTAACGAACCGGGGCTTTGATCTGGCACTGATGGAAAAAGGCGGGCTGCTTTCGGCAAAAGCTGACGGGAGTGGATATGTGGACCGGTTTCGCAATCGCATCATGTTTCCGATTTGGGATCGAGACGGCAAAGCTACCGCGTTTGCGGGTCGCATTATAGGCGAAGGACAGCCGAAATACTTGAACACGTCAGAAACGATGCTTTTTACGAAAAGCAGAACACTTTACAACCTGCATTATGCTCGGCCGGCTATCCGAAAAAGTAAGCAGGTCGTCTTGTTTGAAGGCTACATGGATGTCATCAAATCATGGAGCGCAGGCGTGAAGAATGGAATAGCGACGATGGGCACGGCTTTAACCGAAGAGCATTGCGCCATTCTGAAGCGCCAGGCCGAAGAGGTCATCGTGTGTTATGACGGTGATGACGCAGGACAAGCAGCAGCATTCAAATCAATTCCGATGCTGGAGAGCGCAGGCTTGAGGGTATCGGTGGCGATGCTTCCGAAAGGAAAGGATCCCGATGATTATATAAGCGAATACGGACCGGAGGCGTTCTTGCGGGAGACGATGGACCAGCCTGTTTCCGTAACAAAATTTAAGCTTATATATTCAAGGAAAAACCATATACTGCTAAAAGAAGAAGGTAGAAAGAACTATCTGCTTGAAGCGGTACAAATTGTTGCGGAGCTTGATTCATCCACGGAACGCGAAGTCTACTTAAAAGAAATTTCCCGTGAGTTCGATATCTCTCTTGACGCCTTAAAGCAGGACTGTCATCAAATCAGGCAGGAGCTGCAAAAAAAGAAACCGCAAGGGGATAATAACGACAATTCGTGGAATAATGGTAGGAATGAAAAGCCCCGAAAGTCCGGTCCGCCTACTCTTATGCCCGCTTACACGCATGCAGAACGAAGGTTGCTGCATGTTATGATGCGGGATCGGGAAGTAGCTCAGGCGGTTCATGAACGATTGGGTGATGCGTTTAATGTTGAGGATCACGCAGCTCTTGCTGCTTATTTATACGCTTATTTTGCTCAAGGCTATGATCCGGATGTCAGCCGTTTTATTGCAACGCTGCATGACGACCGATTAGAACGCGCAGCTGCATCGATTCTGATGATGGACGGTGACTTCCCGTTCGACGATACAACGATGGATGCTTATATTCAAGACATTATCAAGGTTCCGCAGTATCGGGATATTGAGCGCAAGAAAGAAGAAATGGTGCGTGCTGAGCGTACCGGAGATTTTTTGGCAGCAGCACAAATAGCAAGTGAGATTATAACCCTAGAGAGACAGCTTAAAGGGCGACAGGAAGATCGTTTCTAGGGGGGAGGGAGTCGGAACATGGCGAATGATCAACATACTGAACTAGATACCGAACAAAAACTGGATCATGTGAAGGATCAATTGATCGAACAAGGCAAGAAGAGGTCTTCTTTGACGTATAAAGAAATTATGGATAAGTTGGCTCCGTTCGATCAGGATCCTGAACAAATTGATGAATTTTTCGAACAGCTCGATGATTTTGGGATTGAGGTACTGAACGAAAACGATGAAGAAAATCCACTCGCTGCCCAAGGGGAAGAGCAAGAGCGCGAGCAGGACGACTTTAATTTCGATGATGATCTTGCATTGCCGCCAGGAATCAAAATTAATGATCCTGTACGGATGTACTTAAAAGAAATAGGCCGGGTTCCGCTTCTTTCGGCGGATGATGAGGTTGAGCTTGCGCAGCGGATTGAGAATGGCGACGAAGAAGCAAAACGGAGATTGGCGGAAGCTAATTTACGGCTCGTGGTCAGTATTGCGAAACGCTATGTCGGCAGAGGCATGTTATTCCTTGATTTAATCCAAGAAGGGAATATGGGCCTAATCAAAGCGGTTGAGAAGTTTGACCATCAAAAGGGCTTCAAATTCAGTACTTACGCGACATGGTGGATTCGTCAAGCGATTACTCGCGCCATTGCTGACCAAGCCCGGACGATTCGTATCCCCGTTCACATGGTTGAGACCATCAATAAGCTAATTCGGGTTTCTCGTCAATTGCTTCAAGAACTTGGGCGCGAACCGACTCCGGAGGAAATTGCTGCAGAAATGGAGCTAAGCACGGAAAAGGTTCGGGAGATCATGAAAATTGCCCAAGAACCAGTTTCGCTTGAAACTCCGATCGGGGAGGAAGATGATTCTCATCTCGGAGATTTCATCGAGGATCAAGAAGCGCTTGCGCCTGCTGATGCCGCTGCGTATGAACTTCTTAAGGAGCAGCTTGAGGATGTGCTGGATACGCTGACCGAAAGGGAAGAAAACGTACTTCGTCTCCGTTTTGGACTTGATGACGGACGCACTAGAACTCTTGAAGAGGTTGGCAAGGTATTCGGGGTTACGCGTGAGCGTATCCGTCAGATTGAAGCTAAGGCACTTCGCAAGCTTCGTCACCCTAGCCGGAGCAAACGGTTAAAGGATTTTCTCGAATAAAAACTTTATGATAAACATATTGACCTTTCTGCTCGTGCAGCGAGGTCTTTTTTCTAAAGAAAGAACCTTATACATAAGGACTTGCGCTCGAGCAGGTCGAGACCGAAAGGATAGCTGGATTTTATGAATCAGGATCGTCGGCAAATTATCGTGAAAGAAATCGATCATTGGCGGCGAAGCAAGCTGCTGCCGGATCAATACTGTGACTTTCTAATGAATTTATACGCAGATCAAGATACGGTCCATGCAGGCAAACAACAGCAGCATACGGTAGGGAAAGCCATTGCTGCCGTACAAAAGGCAACAGGGTTGCAATGGTTCCTTACATTTGGAACTTTTACCTTAATTTCCTTTGTTGTGCTTTATTTTAACGAATTTCATCCGTTATTGCAAATGGCCGTCGTGGCTCTTGGGACGGTTGTTTTTTTACGTATAGGCCAGCGGCTTCGGAGCCGGAATGAGGCAGCTGGATTAGCAATTACAAGTACGGGCATGCTCCTTCTACTGGGCGGAGGACTCCACATGCTCAATATTCACGGCCTTGATCAATGGGGCTGGAAAACGGGGCTTCTGGCATTTAGTTCGCTCTTTTGGATCGTATACGGGATAGCAGCGCGTATACCCGCTTTGCATTTAAGCGGCTGGCTTGCGGCAATACTTGTTTATGCGTGGCTGCTGTCACAATTTATGGTGGATTCGAAATGGTACGAAATTCAGCTGTATTGGCTGCCTATTGCTTGTTTGTTTGGATGGGGTTCTTGGTTTGTACACCGCTGGTCAAAGCCGGTGTCCGCCGTTCTTTTCGTAACATGCGCTTTGGTATGGTTTATGCCTGAGCTGTATTCGGTCATGTTCACGGATGAAGCCATTTGGCTGCAGCTGCAGCTAATAGCCAAAATAGCGATTGGCGGCGGAATATTATTCGCAATGCGAAAACAATGGATGGTGTGGGTTGTATAATGTTAAAACTATCTAAACGTCTGCAGAAAATTGCGGACTACGTAACCACTGGAGCACGCGTGGCGGACATCGGCTCCGATCATGCGATGCTTCCTGTCTATTTGCTTCAGAGCGGCAGATGTCCTTCGGCAATTGCAGGAGAATTAAACCGAGGCCCTTTTGAGGCGGCAAAAAAGCAGAGTGCTGACGCAGGCCTTTCCTCGCGATTGACGGTTCGCCAAGGCGATGGTTTGAATGTATTAGAACCTGGAGAAGCGGATACCGTTACAATTGCCGGTATGGGCGGAAGCTTAATGAGTGACATTCTAGAGGCTGGCAGATTGGCCGGGAAGCTGGAAGGCGTCACTGAGCTCGTACTGCAGCCTAATGTAGGCGAAGAGGTTGTGCGTCAATGGCTTCTCAAGCATCATTGGTTTTTAACGGCTGAAAGCATTCTTGAAGAAGACGGCAAAATTTACGAGGTGATGCGTGCTGTACGCGCGGAGGATGCTGATTCGCGCAGCAGCGAGCTTTACAACGGCCAGTTTTTGGCGCTTTCGTTCGATAAAGAGGTACTGTATAAGGTTCTGATGCAAATGGGGCCGTATCTACTACTTGATCCGCAGCCGGCCCTATTCAAAAAGTGGCATCATGAGTTAAATAAGCTGGAGCGAATTTGTGAACAGCTTGCAGGATCAGATCTCGCGGAATCCGCGCGTAAGCGCGAGCAATTTCTTGCGGAAATGCATGTGATTAAGGAGGTTTTACAATGCTTGCGCACGGACAAACCGTAATACAGCTCATGGAACAGCTCGCTCCAAAGCATTATGCGGTAGAGAATGATAAAATCGGTCTGCAGCTAGGCACATTGAATAAACCGATCCATAAAATTCTGGTTGCACTGGATGTTACCGATGCGGTAGTCGATGAAGCGATCGAGCTTGGCGCTGAGCTCATTATTGCTCATCATGCCATTATATATCGTCCGCTGGCGAAGCTGGATACGTCGACCGCCGCCGGCCGTTTATATGAGAAGCTTATTAAAAATGATATCGCGGTCTATATTTCGCATACTAATCTAGATGTAGCCGACGGCGGGATTAATGACTGGCTGGCTGACCTCGTTGGAATATTGCCGGAAAACCGTCAGAGTCTTGAGGAAGTCCATACCGATAAGCTATACAAGCTTGTCGTATTTGTGCCCGAGAGTCATCATGAGCAAGTGCTGGAGGCTATATGGCGAGCGGGAGCCGGCGAAATAGGCAATTACAGCAATTGCAGCTTTAACATCAAAGGCACGGGAACTTTCGTTCCTGGAGCCGGAACGAATCCCTACGTTGGAGAGGAAGGAAAGCTTGAGCATGCGGCTGAGATTCGGATCGAAACGATCGTACCGCACAGCATCCACCGTAAAACCGTTCAGGCCATGCTTAAAGCCCACCCCTACGAAGAGGTTGCTTACGATCTATACGCCATGGATTTGAAAGGACGTTCATTTGGCTTAGGGCGGACAGGCAAATTGACGCAGCCTACAACGCTTGGCGAATTAGCCGAGCAAGCGAAAATCATTTTCGGCGTTCCTGCTGTCCGGGTGGTTGGGCCGCTTGATCGTGTCATACGCAAAGCGGCCGTACTCGGCGGCTCTGGCGCAAGATATGTGCGGCATGCGATATTTGCTGGTGCGGATGTGCTTGTTACGGGCGATATTGATTATCATACCGCACAAGATGCCCTTGCAGCGGGGATGACGATCATTGACCCCGGCCATAACATTGAGAAGGTCATGAAGCAGAAGGTTGCTGATTGGTTGAATAAGCAGCTAGAGGGCACCAAGACGGAAACGAGAGCCATTGCTTCTTCATTGAATACCGAACCGTTTACTTTTGTATAACGGTTTTCCGCTGGCGCTTTACCGACTTTTAAAGAATATCGGCGCTGGAAGTTGTTTCAGGGTTGAGCTTTTGTAAAAATACTTGTATACTTAACGATGCCAAGGAAAGTTTGACAGACAATCGCTGGCGGCCTTGTTGCCGCGAGAGGAAAGTCCGGGCTCCGTAAGGCAGGATGCTGGATAACGTCCAGTCAGCGCGAGCTGAAGGATAGTGCCACAGAAATGGACCGCCGATGGCCGGCTTTTAGCCGGCACAGGTAAGGGTGGAACCGTGGTGTAAGAGACCACGAGGAGCATAGGTGACTACGTTCCTGGTAAACCCCATCTGGAGCAAGACCGAGAGGACGCCGCAGCCCCTAAGCTGCAGCCTTAGCCTGAGGCGCGTCCGGGTTGGTTGCTGGAGCCGTACAGTAATGTGCGGCCTAGATAGATGATTGTCGCTTCATCGTGGGAGGGTCGTTCCCGTTTGGACCACCAGAAGTACAGAACCCGGCTTACGACAAACTTTCCGCACGATTATACACAAACAAAGAGCACCCATCGCATGCGATGGGTGCTTTATTGTGCTTAGAAAAGGTCATTTCTCATATTTGGAAACAATGCGATCCAATCTTCTTTTCACTTGATCGGGGTATGTTTGCAAAGTACCGCCGAATTTGGATGCAGCTTTCAGCGCTTTATCGATATCAATCTCGCCATAACCGAAATTATCGTCTTTGCCTTCGGCGCCTAAGTCGACCGCCGATTTCCTCATTAATTCCATGACTTCCACGTTGGTGAGCTCCGGATTGACGGAGCGGATCAGGCCTGCCAAAGCAGCCACATGAGGGCTGGCCATCGAAGTGCCGGACAATGCGGCGTACTGGCTGCCGGGATAGGTGCTGGCGATACTGTCCCCCGGCGCTGCGACGTCGATATAATCGCCATAGTTGGAGAAGGATGCTTTTTCGTGATTGCTGTCCGTGGCCGCTACCGCGAAAACTTCCGGATATGCAGCAGGATAGCCCGGGCGATCCGTATTATCATTCCCGCTTGCAGCGATCATAACGACATCATGCTCATAAGCATATTTAATGGCGTCATGCAGAAAGTCTGCTTGAGCATAGTTTCCTAAACTCATGTTGATGACCTTGGCGCCGTGATCCGTTGCCCAAATGATGCCTTGCGCGACGGAATAAGTCGAGCCTGCGCCGCTGCTGTCGAGTACTTTGACAGGCATGATTTTGTTGTACCAGGAAAGCCCGGCTACGCCTTCGCTGTTATTGACGGTTGCGCCAATGATACCTGATACATGAGTACCGTGCCCGACGTCATCATCCGGTTCGGCTTCCTCATCGACGATATTTGTCCCCTCAATAAGTTTACCCTTCAAATCGGGATGATTGCTTTGCACACCCGTGTCAAGAACAGCAATGATTACCTTATCATTGCCTTTGGAGATACTCCAACCTTTTTCCGTTTCAATATTAGGCAAATTCCATTGATATTCCGAGTAAAGAGCGTCGTTCGGTTTAATGGAAGCGGATGTTTCATTCGTCAAATATAGGTAATGAGGCTCTGTATATTCCGTATTCCATGTTTGCTTGAAATATTTAACGAGCTGGTCGGTCTCCAAATTTCTTGAACGGAAGATAAATGTATCTCCGACTTGCTTCATCGATTCCGCATTGATGTCTCGTTTGACGCGCTCCAGCTCAGAAACCGATAACGGCTTCATGAAATGTACAACGACATCACGAACATGATAATGGCTTGCATTACCGTTATCTTCGCCATTTTGAACGGTCGTATCGATCGTTGAATTCGGCAAGACCGATTCAATCTTATAATTTCCTTCGGCGGGATAAGGGACTAACCTGAGGTTGCGCATCTGATGCTTCTCGACTGATTTTAAAATATCCTGCTTAATCACTCCGACAACGCCGATGCCGACATGCTTGGAATCGGGGACGCCGAGTACCATGTAACGGCTGCCGTCCTTAGCGGTAAAAGGGACAGATTCGTATTTGGCACCTTTGCTTACCTGCGCTTTCGCTTCTTTCACATTGCGTTCCGCTTGTTGATTTTCTGTTTCAGGCAGCTTGCCCCGGTCTACGCTTCGTTTTCCCGATATCCAGCTAATGTAGCTCATATGCATATGCTCATGCATCATATGCTTGATTTGCTGGCCAGCTTCTTCTTTCGAGCCCATGCTTGCGTTCATTAGCTTTTGAAAATCTTTTGAGCATTCCGACGCGCATAGCATAGCCGTCGCTTTCATGTCTGACTGCACGGCTGCCATTTTGAGCGTATGCTCCCGCTTGGCGGAAAAGCTTGATGCTTGCGGCACCTTTTTAACATCTTTCGGTGCGAATAAAGGGGTAGTAGGTATAAGCAGAGCTGCCAAGGCTAAAATTGTAAAGGCGCCAATCCATTTTCTACGCATGCATGAAACCTCCAATTGTTCGTTCTAGATTAGAGCAAAGTCTATATATAGGTTCGGATTCCTGAGCGGAAAATATGCGAACGAAACCGTGAATCGCCAGTACCACTTCAATGTAATTTGTGGTACGATAATAATGATTGTAGTTTTTACGCGTGTTTGGATTATGAAAGGGGAACTACCTATATGCCAACTGCTAACGTCAAAGCGCTAACTGAATCAACCCGTACAAAGCTAAAAGATGCGGTAAACCAGCTTGAACCGTTTCTGAATAACAATGCTTTGCTCCAATTAACCGGAGAGGATAATGGAGAAGAAGCCCAAACGTTTTACAAAGGCCTTTTATCCGATTTGAGACATTTATTGGTGTTTTCTGAAGTCTCGGTTGAAAAGCTGGGGGTTTTGCTCAGACGGCCCAATTTCGATACTGATTATGCGGAACGCGTATTGTATGAGGTTTACCACCATTGCGTAAGCGCGTTTTTCTATCCGAAAAACGAATGTTATTCCGAAGACGGCCGTTATGCTTATACCGGTCAGGATGCCATCCGTTTCCGTTTTAAACCAAACCGTGAATCACGCGGTATCGTACTTAGCGTTTCCAAAATATTTGAAGAGCTGCGCGACGAATTGTCCTATTACGAAAATGACTACATGACGCAGCGCCGCATGCAAGGGCAAAAATAAGGCAGAATGAATCACCTCCACTCAGGGAAACTTGATAGTGGAGGTGATTTTTTATGCCGAAAGGCGTGTCATGTAGCGTAGCCAACTGCAGCTTTTGGAAAGAAGGCAATAACTGTGGCGCGAGTGCAATCAATATTGAAATCGATCAGCACGCAGCTGTCAATCTCAATGAAGAGTTCGCTGATGACCTAGGGTTATTCCACCAAGATCAAGCGGAGCAATCGAAAGCAACATGCTGCTTAACCTTTAAACCAAAGGAGTGATGATCGATGGGAAATTATGAAGACGATTATAAAAAATTGTTGGATGAACGAGATCGATCAGCACGCACAAGCCATCCAGTTGTGGGGACGGATCGCTTGCCTGATGTTAATGAAGAAATGGCAGCTGATTTTGCGGTCAGCAGTCCAGTGGTGCATTCGGAGCGGAGAGAAGACCGGTATGTGGAAAGATCGGAACGTTCAGACACAAGGTCTGGCGGTTTCGCGCTTGGTTGGGTATCCCTTGTATTTGCGATAGCGTCATGGTTTATTTGGCCGGTATTGATGGGAGCTACAGCGGCTGTGCTTGGCTTTATCGCATATCGGCAGGGCGCACGGGGACTCGGCGGTTGGTCTATGGCGATCGGACTTATAGCATTGGCACTAAATTTAATCATCGTGCCCTTTTATTACGCGATAACCTAAATAAAAAAAGAAGCTCCCGCCGTAATCTCGGTGGGAGCTTCTTTTTTTTATTTTAAAGCTTGCTCGCGGTGTTTCTGCACTTCGACGTTCAATGCGAGCATCTGCCGATCCAGCAAATGGATCATGTCGGCGGAGCCTTTAAGCTGCTCCTGAATATGTGGCGGAATCTGCTCATTAAATTTATAATAGATCTTATGCTCCAAGCTGGCCCAAAAATCCATCGCGATGGTGCGGATTTGAATTTCTACGAGCACGTTCTCCGTTCTGTCCGTAAGAAAAACAGGGATTTCGATAAGCAAATGAATGCTTTGGTAACCGTTAGGTTTTGGGTTAATTACATAATCCTTGAGCTCTACGACACGAACATCGCTTTGCTTGCTGATCATGTCAACGATCTGGTAAATATCCGTTGAGAAGGAGCAGATGACCCGGACCCCGGCAATGTCGCGAATATGCTCTTTTGCATCCTCAAGGGTGATATCAAGGCCTTTGCGCTGCAGCTTCTGCATGACGCTCTCCGGTGCTTTGATCCGAGTCTTCATGTGCTCGATTGGATTGTAATCATGAATAAATTGAAATTCCTCGTTCAAAATATTAAGTTTGGTCTCAACGGCGTCCAGCGCAAATTTATAAGTAAGAAAAAAATGAGCCCATTGCTTTAATTGATTGGTTTTCATATGCAAGTTCACTCCTGATATAACAAATATGTATAGTTGTAGTGGAAGACGTGACGGTTCCGGCTTGTTTGGAAACGTTGTATTATTATAATGGGCGATATTATTACCCAAGTCAAATTTGAGGAATGGGCATTTGTCAACAGACGGGAGAGCTTACGATGATTATAGATATTCAAAATGTTTCTTGGGAACGAAGCGACAAACAAATTCTTCGCCATATCCATTGGCAGGTAAAAGGCGGTGAGCATTGGTGCTTGCTTGGGCTAAACGGCTCCGGTAAAACGACTTTGTTGAATATGATCAATGGCTATATTTGGCCGACCGAAGGAAAGATGTCGGTTCTTGGCAATACCTTTGGGGAGTTTGATTTGAGGGAGCTCCGTAAAATGATCGGCTGGGTGAGCACATCCTTGCAGCAAAAGCTATACAGAACCGAAACCGCAATAAAAATAGTGCTTAGCGGGAAATTTGCAACGATCGGGCTTTATGACCAGACGGATAAGGAGGATCATGTACGAGCCGAAGAGCTGATGAAGACACTCGGCTGTACTGCATTAATGTATCGTACGTATGATACATTGTCGCAAGGAGAGCGGCAGCGCGTATTGATTGCCCGGGCTCTGATGGCTATGCCAAAGCTGCTTATTCTGGACGAGCCTTGCACAGGCCTGGATGTATTCGCGCGCGAGCAGCTGCTGCAAATGATTGCTGCAGTGGCAAGAGGGAAGGATGCGCCAACGATTATTTATGTTACCCATCACGTAGAGGAAATATTGCCATGCTTTACAAAAACGCTGTTAATCAAGGAAGGCCAAGTTTTTGCCGCTGATGATACCTCGGAAGTGCTGACATCCGAACTAATGAGCGATTTTTTCTCCGTGCCTGTAGAAATCGAGCGGCGAGAAGGTAGAAACTGGCTCACGTTAGCGGGTGCTTTATGGAAGTAGAAATACTGGAAGCGGAACAGCTGCAGCCGCCAATGATAACCGGCAAGTGGAAAAAAATAAAAACATGGGTAACCGGGCGCTATGCCATGCGGAACGAACGCGACCTTTTTGTGGCCAGAATCGCGTCTGGAAGTACGGCTCTATTCGCGTCACTTGCTATGTTTGCCGCCGTTTTAGGCATGCCAACCGGCTTTGGAACGGGTATTGATATCTTTGTTTTTTTAACGGTTAACATGATTGCAATGATAGTGGCCGCTAAGGTATTGTCATTCCTATACTGCCTTATGTACTTACCCTTTCCCCGAAGGCTCTTGGCCGTATGGACGTTTGCTTCGGTCGAGACGTATCTGATTTTGTATTATGCCGAGCTCGGGGTTTTTATGGCGGTTGCCTTTTCCCTTGCTTTTACAATTACAGGTGCTCTTGCAGGCGGTTTAATGGGCTTTTTATTAAAAATGAAAATCAGGCCGCTGGGCAAGGCCGCGATCGGACTTGGTTTAGCTTTTGCGGCAGCAGCGGCCTATGTTGGTTTGGATTGGCCTGGCCCTGCTGCGGTGCCTCAAAGAGAGGCAGTCCATTCGATTTCAATGGTTGGTACAGGTTTGCTTGACATGCCAAGCCCTGCCGAGACCGGACCGCTGACGTATCAGACCTTTACTTATGGGAGCGGGGAAGACAAGCACAGAAAGATTTTTGGAGACGATATCGGCATCTTGTCACAATCGGTCGATGCTTCAGCTTACATCAGCAAATGGTCAAAACTGAAAACGGGTTTTTGGGGGTTTGACCAACATGCGCTGCCCTTAAACGGACGCGTTTGGATGCCGGAAGGGGTGGGGCCTTTTCCGATCGCTTTAATTGTCCATGGGAATCACTTAATGGAGGATTTCTCAGATGGCGGATATGCTTATCTTGGGGAATTGCTTGCAAGCAAAGGAATAATCGCAGTCTCGGTTGACGAGAATTTTTTGAATTACTCCGTATGGTCAGGCATACCCAATAATGATATGAAGGTACGGGCTTGGCTGCTGCTGAAGCATTTGCAGCAAATCAAACAATTTAACGACGAAGAAGGGAATTTCTTTAGCGGACAGGCGGACTTTGACCATGTTGCTATGATCGGCCATTCACGGGGTGGACAGGCCGTCGCAATGGCAGCGGATGCTGAACGCTGGTTCAAAGAGGATCAATCCTTGAAGGGCTTAAACGGCATGCATATCGAATCGGTTGTCGCGATTGCGCCGACGGATAAACAAGTGGACGATAAATCGGCGCGGTTATCGGATGTCAACTATTTAACGCTGCAAGGGGCAAGAGACGCGGACGTAAACAACTTTTACGGTGACCGTCAATACAGCCGTACGACTTTCCCGGAGCAATCGGATAAATTTAAAGCGGCGCTTTATATTGCGGATGCAAACCATAGTCAGTTTAATTCGGAATGGGGACGGATGGATGAGCGTCCGCCTGGCGGTTTGTTCTTAAATCGCAAGGAACTGTTAGAGGCTGATGAGCAGCGGCAAATTTCCAAAGTATACGTGTCTGCGTTTTTGCAAACGACTTTATTGGGCCAAGAGGTCTACCGTCCGCTTTTCGAGGATTACCGAACAGGGTTGGAATGGCTTCCGGACACGGTGTATACGAATCGTTATGAAACCTCGGCTTTTACTGAAATCGCACGGTATGAGGATGGAAAAAGAAAAACCGCGCTGAAGGATGGAGGAAAGGCCAGCGTTGCAGGGATGTCGGAATGGGAAATTACCTACGCGGAGGACCGGGACGGAAAGAATAAAGGCACGAAGGGAATTGAACTGGAATGGGAGAAGGCGGGAGCGGAATACGAATTGGAGCTCTCACCTCATACGGGCTTGGAAGCAGCAGGATTGCAAGACGGAAATTTGGTATTCTCTCTTGCGAACCTGGAACGCGATCTGATTTCGAGTGACGGAGATGAGAAAAGTCCGGGAACCGGCGATGAGGGGAAATCTGAGCTGCCTCCTCTCCCGGAGGTTGAGATTAAGGTTACCACCGCCGAGGGCGAGAGCAGCAAGCTCTTGCTAGAAGATATCATGCCGGTATCCCCGCCTTCCTATACGGCATTTATGACCATCTCATGGCTCGAGGAACGAATGAAAAAGAAGAAATACAAAGAATCCACGGAGCCTGTTTTTCAAACCTTCACGGTTCCGCTAGAGCAGTTTAACTCGGATGAGTCGTTAATTGAAGCAGAGGATATTAGAAGGATTACCTTCCGTTTTACGAGTGGTCCAGGAAAGGTAATGTTGGATGATATCGGTTTTATGCAATAAGATACAAAAAAAGCGGGATGCCTGGCAGTGGCAATCCCGCTTTTTTTAGCCTTATAGGGTATGATCTTCTCGGAATGCAAAACTTCTTGCCGCATATAAAAATGGTGTCGAACAAAGAGAAACGATAAATTTTATGACATATGTCGACAAGAAAATTGAAAGCCAGAGCTTGCTGTCGTAACCGGGTGCGCCCGCAAAGGCAATGGTGCAAAATATGAATGTATCTACAAGCTGGCTTACCGCTGTGCTGCCATTATTGCGAATCCAAAGCTGATTCGGCGCAGGGCATAAACGCTTAAGTACCGAATAAATCTTTACATCGAGAAATTGGCTAACCAAATAAGCGCATAGGCTGCCTAAAGCGATGCGAGGCATCAGTCCGAATAAAGTCTCCAATGCACCCTGTACTTGCAAAGGAAAGGGTTCGTTAAGGGGATTAAAAAGGAGTGCCATCTGCATAATAATGGTCGTAGCGATCAGTGTGAAAAAGCCAAACCATACGGCCCGTTTCGCAGCTTTCTCGCCATATTTCTCATTCAACAGGTCTGAAGCCAAATAAATGGTACCGTACATCGTATTGCCGAGAGTAATGGCAATGACCATACCGAAAGCATGGATATCAATGGTTTTGACGACTTGAATATTGGCTAGCACGGTAGCCATTCCGATCCAGGCATAAATGCCGATGCGCCCGAAAAACCGGTAAGAAAGCAGGAATAACGTAAAATGCGCGAGCATAAAGATCGCGCCGAACCATAAATTAAACATACTGCCGTAAACCTCCTAGTTTTGATAACGCGGGAGTTTTCGAACCGCGGATTGCGCCTCAAGCGTGCCTTCCGGCTTGCTTTTCTGCCTTTGTCATTATAAACGCTCCTACTGCGCCCGGCAATAACTTTTCGTTTGCATTTTCTTTGAACAGAAGAAGGTGGTAAAATGGTTGATACCGTTTTAAATGCGGTACATGAATGATTGAGCAGCCTTACATATTGGTTAAGGAGTGATAAAAATGACTAATCATGATGATCAGCTTCAGATAGAGCAGCATCGCGTAGAAAGCGTAACCGAGATCATTCGGGCAAGGATAGATGTATTTCGCGGACAAGTTAGCGGCATGCACGAAGATATTGTCGATATACGCCGTAATTTTTGGGATGATGTTACGCTGAACTTTGAGGATGCAGCCGAATCGGCTGAGTCGCATGCTAGCATGAAGCAGCAGGCTGAGGTGCTGTCGGAACGCGAAAGAAGCCATCGGCATATACAAGAGCAGCTAAAAACACTCTTGAAGCTGGAGCATTCTCCCTATTTCGGACGAATCGACATCAGCGAGCAAGGCCAACAAGAATCAGAGCCTATTTATTTAGGCGTAGGCTCGCTGCTTGACGAAAGCGGTTATGAGTATCTCATATATGATTGGAGAGCCCCCGTTTCCAGCCTCTATTACGATTATGGACCGGGGCCGGTACAATATGAAACGCCGAGCGGGACGATAAAAGGCGAGATGTCGCTCAAGCGTCAATTTATTATTCGCGACGCCCAAATCCGCAGCATGTTCGATACGGGAGTAACCATTGGGGATGAGCTGCTGCAAGAAGTTCTTGGCAAGCAGTCCGATGCGCAAATGAAAAGCATCGTCGCTACGATCCAGCGGGAGCAAAATCAGATTATCCGTAACGAACGCGCGAGATTGCTTATTGTGCAGGGTGCTGCCGGAAGCGGAAAAACTTCCGCTGCCCTCCAACGCGTAGCTTATCTGCTATACCGTTACAGGGGCATGCTTCAAGCGGATCAGATCGTCCTGTTCTCGCCGAATCCGATGTTCAACAGCTACGTGGCAACAGTACTTCCAGAGCTTGGCGAACAGAACATGCAGCAAACGACCTATCAGCAATATTTAGAGCACAGGCTGGGCAAAACGTTTGCGCTTGAGGATCCATTCTCGCAAATGGAATATACATTGGCATCGCATAAGGATGAGGGTTACGAGGCTAGGATTGCCGGAATCACTTATAAATCGGGTGCTGCCTTTATGCATCTAATCGATAGTTACGCAGCGGAGCTTGGTCAAGCTGGACTTTCCTTTAAGGCAGTTATCTTTAAGGGACGTACATTAATTAGCGAGGTTTCGATCGCAGATCAGTTTTATAAATTGGACGGGGCGATATCCATTGCGAACCGTATGCGCAGCACGGCGGAATGGATGCTCAAGGAGCTGACGAGACTGAGCCGCGAAGAGCGTGAGCAGGATTGGGTACAGGAGGAAATCGAGCTGCTCGATCAGGAGGCCTTTGCGAAAGCCTTTGAAGAATTGCAGCGGAAAAACCGGTTTGCGGGCAATTCATTTGATGATTTTGACGCGGAACGGGATTATTTGGCCGCGATGGTCGTGCAGGAGAAATTTAAAAAGCTGCGCAGACGCGTAAAGCGATTGAAGTTTTTGGATGTGCCGATGGTTTACAAGCGTTTATTTGACCATGGCTCTTCACTGCAGCAATCGCAGATCAATCGGGGGGAGCTTCCGGAACAATGGGCCGAAATTAGCGAGCAGACGCTTGCAAAGCTTGATGGCGGCGAAATTTTTTACGAGGATGCCACTCCGTATCTATATTTGAAGGAAAAGCTGGAGGGTTTTCATACGAATACGCTCGTTAAGCATCTTTTCATTGACGAGGCACAAGATTATTCGCCTTTTCAGTATCATTATCTGAAGCGGATTTTTCCCAATTGCAAGATGACTGTCCTTGGCGACCTGAACCAATCCATATTCGCACACGCCGTATCAGGCAACGGTTTTGATCCGTTATCGGAGTTGTTTAGCGAGGAAGAGACTGAGAAGATCATATTGGCCCGAAGCTACCGTTCGACACGGCCGATTGTTTCCTTCACCAGCCGGATGATAGAAGGCGGCGAGCTGATCGAGCCCTTTAACCGGGATGGCGCGGAGCCAACGATTACCAAAGCGGAAGATGAAGATCAGCTTGTCGCTAAGATTCAGGATCAAATTGATAAATTGGTTATGGGTTATCAGTCGATAGCGGTTATTTGCAAAACGGCGGAAGAGAGTTATCAGACGTTTGCCGCTTTGCAAGCTTATGTGCCTAATCTGCGGCTTGTCGAAAAAGAAACGGTGACCTTCGAAAAAGGCATTATCGTAATACCAACATATTTGGCGAAAGGTGTCGAATTTGATGCTGTTGTCATTCATAATGCAAACCAAGAGCACTACGGGCGAGAAAGTGAGCGAAAGCTGTTTTATACCGCGTGTACAAGAGCGATGCACGAGCTGCATCTGTTCTATACCGATGAGCTCACATCCTTTATAAGGTAATCTTATTTTCTTACTTCTGACCAAATATCATGAACTTCGACTTGAAGCTCCGAAGCGATCAGCTCTGCTGTGAGTCTTTGGGGCTTTAATATTTTCCCGTTGCGCAGTTTTGAAATGGTTTGGATAGAGATGCCGGTCAATGAGGACAAATGGCCTGCCGTAATATCCCGTTTGGCCATCCATATTCGAAGTTTTACGGATGCATCGATTTGATCATCTACCGGGCGCAAATCCCAGATGACGAACGCGAATTCAAAAGCCTCTCCAAATCCATCGATAATAGGAGCGAAGGTGACAGACAGCTCGAGCTCGATTCCGCTCAGCTTGCTCGTTTTAAGCATTAGGCTTCTTTCTTTTTTTAACAAATAAGCCTCTTGAATGATCTTCATGATTTTTACGTGCTCGGTGTCATCCAAAAATTGAAGCAGCGTTTCATCCTGCATTTTGCGGTCTGGCTCGAATAGCAGCGGCGCTAAGTTGTCTCTTAAAAAACGAACATGCTGATTTCGATCGACGATGCCGCTGAGTATGACTTTGTTTCTTTCTGCCTGCTGCTCTATCCACTTGTAAGGAGTCAAATCCTCAAAAATAATATAGGCCCTGCAAAAGTTATCTTCGCTGCTATTTGGCAAAGGCTGCTGGTCGATTCTTACCGAAATTTGGCGTTTTTGCTTCGTGTAAATGACAACCTCGCTTTTTACCACTTGTCTGGAATTGTCGATTTTGTATTTTTGAAGCAATTGTTGACTCTTTTTCGATTTAAGCTCCTTAAGCGTATAACCAGATAACCGAATAAATGCGTTATTTGCATCTTCAATTGCGACTTCACGCTCATTTTGTCGTAAAATAATCATGGGTTGGTGCATTAACTGGAAGATCTGACTATAAATCGACAACCTCGAACACTCCTCATATTTCCATTCCTTTTCCGATAACCAAGTAAAAGTATAGAATAGCCCCTCATGACAAACAAGTCTATGAATTTGACGGATTCGTGCATGTTTCAAAATCGCTAAATAAGTTTAATTAATTAAACTCGGTAGCTTAATTCATACCTATTTGGTGTATATGTAGTTTATTTTGGTCTAAATCAGCCGTAATAAACGTACAGCAGGCTTTATTCTAATTCATTTTCCCGATAATATGATAGCAGACAACCTAGCGATTCAGATATGAACGTCTTGGCGTACACAGGGGAGACTGACAAATGAACCATTGCAGCATTGAAAACTGTATGAAGCCGATTAAAGCCAAGGACCTATGCGCGATGCATCATCAGAGATTTTTGAGACACGGGGACCCGAATACGGTAAGACCCCGTCGAGTAAAACAAATTTCAAACTGCAAATGGGTAAATTGCATCAACGAATCAATTACGAAGGGTTACTGCGCTAAGCATTATTATATCCAACGCGTTATGGGCACAAGTCAGGTTAATGTTACTTAATCTGACATGGGTTTAATTGATACTGTCGAAAACTATGAAAACGACTGTGTTTTTTTCACCAAACCATGTATAATGTGGATTAAGTATTGCAGGCTCTGCTGATTCTGACTCGTCATTGATCATCCAACAGGGGGTGAAACCAAGAATGGTTCAAACGGCACCAAACGGGCTTTCGCACAAGGATCTATATCTTTTTAACCAAGGCACTTCCTATCACAGCTACCGTTTTATGGGTGCTCACCTCGTCCGCGTGGACGGTAAAGACGGCGTACGATTTACGGTTTGGGCTCCGAATGCAGCAGAAGTACGAGTTATCGGCGATTTCAATATATGGGTGGGAACTCAACACTGCATGGAAAGAATCGACGCAACGGGCATCTTTTCCTTGTTTATCCCTAACCTTGGAGAAGGCGATTTGTACAAGTACGAGATCGTAACCCCGGAGGGCGCGATGATCAGAAAGGCCGATCCATACGCGTTCTATGCTGAACGCCGTCCTGGGACAGCCTCGATCGTAGCGGGGTTAAGCGGCTATAAATGGAAGGACGGAAATTGGCAGCGCAAGAAGCGTAAGCTCCCTGCCTATAACAATCCTTTGCTCATTTATGAAGTGCACGCCGGCTCTTGGAAAATCAAAGGAAAAGAAGATTTTTATACGTATGAAGAATTGGCTGAAGAATTAGTTCCTTATGCGGCAGAAATAGGTTATACCCATATTGAACTTATGCCCTTATCCGAACATCCGCTAGATCAGTCTTGGGGTTACCAAATTACGGGTTTTTACGCCGTGACGAGCCGCTACGGCTCACCTAAGCAGCTGATGCGTTTTGTTGACAAATGCCACCAGTCTGGCATTGGCGTTATTTTAGATTGGGTTCCTGGACATTTTTGCAAGGACGACCACGGTTTGCGTCTATTTGACGGCGCGCCCATTTTTGAAGGAGCAGATGCCAAGCGTGCAGAAAAGCCGCTGTGGGGCACTTTGTCTTTTGATTTTGCCAAACAAGAGGTTGTCAGCTTTCTAATCTCCAATGCGATGTATTGGATGGATATGTACCATATTGACGGTTTACGTGTGGATGCTGTTGCGAGTATGATCAATTTACATATGGATAAACCGCCGGAAATGCACACTTATAACTACCTAGGCGGACCTGACAACCTAGATGCTCTCCGCTTCATCAAGAAGCTCAATGAAACCGTGTTTCATTATTACCCCGATACCCTAATGCTTGCTGAAGATTCTTCCGCATGGCCTGCTGTAACCGCGCCAACCTACAAAGGCGGCCTCGGATTTAATTTTAAATGGAATATGGGCTGGATGAACGATATGCTCCGCTATATGGAACTGGACCCGTCCGAACGCTCAAGCCACCACAATCTCATCACATTTTCACTCCTTTACGCTTTTTCGGAAAATTATGTTTTACCTTTGTCGCATGACGAAGTCGTGCATGGAAAACGTTCTCTTTTAAACAAAATGCCCGGCACCTATGAAGAAAAATTTGCTCAATTAAGGCTTTTTTATGGCTATTGGATGACTCATCCCGGCAAGAAATTATTGTTCATGGGAAGTGAGTGGGGGCAGTTTGACGAATGGAAGGACAGCGATATGCTGGACTGGATGCTGCTTGAATACGATATGCACCGCAGCATGCACCATTACGTCAAAACGCTGAATCACTTGTATGTCGACCAGCCTTCGCTTTGGGAGCGGGACAGCGAGCAGGAATGCTTCGAATGGATTGACGTTCATAATGCTGCGCAATCTGTCATATCCTTTATCCGCCGCGGAAAATCCGATTTTTCGGTCGTCGTGGCTAATTTCTCCAGAAATGATTATCAGGAGTTTCGCATCGGTGTTCCAGAGCCAGGTTCTTATCGCTCTTTCATAAATAGCAACGACAAGCAATTTGGCGGTACGGAAACACAAACAAAGCAAAGCTATAGCAGCGAAAACGTAGCTTGGCATGGTCACGATCAAAGCATTACGCTTCACTTGCCCCCCTTTACATTCTTGTACTTCACCTTAGATTAGGGGAACACACATTAAGAGAGGGTTGGTGTCCATGGGCCGAAAAGAAATGATCGCTATGCTGCTCGCAGGAGGCGAAGGTAAAAGATTAGGCGTGCTTACAAAGGATTTAGCAAAGCCAGCTGTCTATTTTGGCGGGAAATACCGAATAATTGATTTTACATTAAGCAACTGCGCGCATTCTGGGATTGATACGGTAGGCGTGCTTACACAATATCAGCCGCTTGAGCTTAACCGTTATCTCGGGATTGGCAGTCCATGGGGACTAGACCGGCGTGACGGAGGCATGACGATTTTGCCGCCGTTCATGAAGCAAAAAGGCGGCGTCTGGTACAAGGGAACGGCAAATGCAATCTATCAAAATATGGCCTTTATTGAACCTTATAATCCGGAATACGTTCTCATTATTTCTGGCGACCACATTTATAAAATGGATTACGATCTGATGCTGCAGCATCATAAGCGCTCAGGCGCCGATGTAACGATCGCCGGCATTGAAGTTGACTGGAAGGAAGCCAGCCGCTTTGGGGTTATGCATATCGATGATGAGGACCGTATAACCGCCTTTGAGGAAAAACCAAAAAATCCTACGAGCAACATCGCGTCCATGGGCGTTTATATTTTCACATGGTCCGAGCTCCAAAAATATTTGATATACGACGAAGCCAGCCGCACTTCGAGCCACGATTTCGGCAAGGATCTTATTCCTGCCATGATGAGGGACGGCAAGAAGCTTCATTCTTACCCTTTCAAAGGCTATTGGAAGGATGTCGGTACCATCGACAGCTTGTGGGAAGCGAATATGGACCTGCTTGCCGATGAGCCGTCATTGGAGCTGGCAGACTCTGATTGGAGAATTTACTCCGTTAATCCTAATCAGCCGGCACAGCATATCGGGGCTAAAGCAGAGGTGACTGCTTCCATGATTACTGAGGGCTGTCTGATTGAAGGAAGCGTAGACCGTTCAGTATTGTTTTATGGCGTCCATGCCGCGAAAGACACGGTCATATCCGAGTCGGTCGTCATGCCGAACGTGAAAATAGGCGAGGGCGCGCGTATTTACCGTGCGATAATCGGTGAAGGAGCAGTCATACAAGCTGGCGTAACGATAGGCAGCCCGGCAGATGACGCGATTACGGTTATTGCCGTTGACCAATATGTGACGAATGACCATTTGCTGCGGGAGGTGGAGCACTCATGAAACACAAAGTCATGGGGGTTATTAATCTAATTCATGAGACGGATGAACTTGAAGGATTAACGCAGGGACGCTGCTTGGCAACGGTGCCTTTCGGCGCCCGCTATCGTTTAATCGATTTCGTGTTGTCCAGCATGGTGAATTCCGGAATTTCAAAGGTAGCGGTATTCGCGCATACTAAATACCGCTCGCTAATGGATCATCTCGGATCAGGCAAGCATTGGGATCTTCAGCATCGTCAAAGCGGTTTATTCGTACTGCCTCCTGCTACCGACGATATTCAAGAAATCAGCCGCGGGGATTTATACCATTTCTATCAGCAGCGAGATTATTTCAATCGCGCATCGCTGGACTATGTGGTCATTACTCGCAGCCACATGGTATGCAATATCGATTTCGAGAAGGTGATTCAGTTTCATTTGGAGCGGGAAGCGGACATTACGGTCGTTTGCAAGCAGCAATCGGATCTGATGTCAGGCAAGGCCCGCAAGGTGAAGTTGAACGAGGAAGGCAGAATTACGGCAATCCAAGACCACTACGGCCGCATGCCAAGCGACATCAGCTCCATGGAGATGTACGTCATGCGTAAGGATTTGCTCATGGAACTCGTTGAAACCTCGCTGGCGCAAGGGCAGGATCATCTGGTACGCCATGCGATTTTCTCCAGGCTGGATCAGCTTAACGTTTATGGATATATGTATGAGGGTTATTTAGGCGTGGTGAACACGGTGGGCAGCTACTACCGCAACAATATGAATTTGCTTGATCCGGACGTCTGGAAAGAGCTGTTCTACCAGCCTGGACCGATTTTTACGAAGGTAAAGGATGAACCTCCGGCTCGTTATTTAGGGAGCTCAAAGGTTACGAATTCGCTTATTGCAAACGGCTGCCGCATTGAAGGCACAGTCGTTAACAGCATATTGTTCCGAGGCGTGCATGTTCAGAAGGGCGCAATCGTAAGTAACAGCATCGTGATGCAAAACGGTATCATCGGTGAAGACAGCTTTTTGCAGCACAGTATTTTGGACAAGGATGTTCGCGTTGAAGCGGAGCGAGACATTCGCGGAGCCGCTAGCGCCCCGTTTTTGGCCGGGAAAAGAAAAATTATCTAAATTTATTATTTTGCCGCGAAACATGCGCTATACCACGATAGGAAGACGCAAGCCGTTTCCAATTAGGTTGATGCATTGCTGATGCGGCGTCCAAAAGAAAGGAGAATCCTATGAACATTTTGTTCGCAACATCAGAAGCTGTGCCGCTTGCGAAGACAGGCGGACTCGCCGACGTTGCAGGGGCGCTCCCTAAGGCGCTGAATAAGCGGGGCGTTGATACCAGAGTCGTACTGCCGAAATACGAAGAAATTCCTGCCGCCCTGATTGGGCAGTTTGAGCATGTCGCTCACTTTACGGTCTCCTTCGGCTGGCGCAATCAATATTGCGGGCTGATGAGAGCCGAGTTTGACGGTGTTACATATTATTTGATCGATAACGAGTTTTATTTTAAACGCAGAGGTCTCTACGGCTACGGCGATGACGCTGAACGGTTCGTATTCTTCTGTTTTGCGGTAATGGAAGCTGTTCGTTACATGGATTTCCATCCGGATATCGTACATTGCCATGACTGGCAGACAGGACTTATACCGTTTCTACTCAAAACAAGATACTATCACGATCCGGCGTGGGCTTATACCAAATCGGTATTTACGATTCATAATTTGAAATATCAAGGCTTGTTTGGCATTGACCTCCTCATGGATTTGCTGGGCGTGGGCCATGACATGTTCTTTGCTGACAGCTTGGAATTCCATGGGGCAGGAAGCTGCATGAAGGGCGGCCTTGTCTATGCCGACAAGCTTACGACGGTCAGCGGCACCTATGCCGAGGAAATCCAAACGGAATATTTCGGCGAAAAGCTGGATTCCCTGCTGAGATACCGTTCAGGCGACTTAGTGGGCATCGTAAACGGTATTGATGATGAGCTGTTTGATCCGATGAATGACAGCTCATTAGATGTTCCATACCGAAACTCATTAAGCCGTAAGCGAAAGAATAAGCTGGAGCTCCAACGCGAGCTGGGTCTTCCGCAATCCGAGGATACGCCGCTCATCGGTATTGTGTCCCGGTTAGTGGAACAAAAAGGCTTCGATCTCATTTTGGCTACGCTTGAAGAGCTCTTGCAAGAAGACGTGCAATTTGTTGTGCTGGGTGCCGGAGATGCGAAATATGAACAGTTTTTTAATCATATTGCATACCATTATCCCGATAAATTTGCTGTATGGATCGGCTATGACGACAGGCTTGCCCGTCGGATCTATGCAGGCTCGGACATCTTTGCGATGCCATCTCAATTTGAGCCATGCGGTCTAAGTCAGCTTCTTGCTTTGCGCTATCGCTCTGTACCGATTGTTCGCGAGACCGGCGGATTAAAGGACACGGTACAAGCCTATAACGAATATACTGGCGAAGGAAACGGCTTCAGCTTTACTAATTACAATGCGCATGATTATATGTACACCGTGCGAAGAGCGTTAGCTCTTTACCGTAATCAGGAAGCCTGGAAGCAAATCGTGAGTAACGGCAGTAATGAAGATTACAGCTGGAACCGCTCCGCTAAAGCCTATATATCCGTTTACTCACAACTCTTAGCGCATCGAAAGGAGAAAGAGTCATGGCCCGTCATCTTGTAATCGGCAACGGTAAGATGCTCCTTAATTTGGATCAGCACTGTTACATTCGGGACATATATTATCCATTCGTCGGACAGCTGAATCACGTAGGCGGTCAATATTGCCGCTTAGGCGTATGGGTAGAAGGTGCCTTCAGCTGGCTGGATGAGCCCGAGTGGAGGTTTGATTTAGATTATATTGACGATTCGTTAGTTACGAATATAACGGCAACGCATGATGGATTAGGCATCGAGCTCCATATGAATGATGGCATTCATCAACGGGAATGCATCTACATTAAACGGGTTGTAATTCGCAATAAGACAAACGATACAAAAGAGATTCGTTTATTTTTCCATCAGGATTTGATGATTGACGGTTCCGAGGTTGGTGATACAGCCGTTTATTATCCGGAAAATCACACCCTTTATCACTACAAGCGCAATAACTATTTCATGTTCAACGGTTTCTCTGATGAAGGCGGTATGACCCAGTATTCGACGGGGATCAAAAGATTCCAATCCGCGGAAGGCACGTGGCGTGACGCTGAGGACGGCGTGCTCATGGGCAATTCGATTGCCCAAGGCTCGGTTGACAGTACGATTAGCTTCCGTACAATCATTCCGCCAAACAGCGATAAATCCATTTACTACTGGATGTCTATTGGTCAGAACTTAGAAGAAGTAAAGGAACTGAACCAATATGTGCAGGACAATCATCCGGAAAAACTGCTTAGCCGGATGGTCATCTACTGGAAACACTGGCTGCGCAGGGCAGAGACCGATCTTGGCGATTTGCCGCATGATGTTGTGAAGATGTTCAAGCAAAGCTTGCTGCTCGTTCGAACGCAGGTTGACGAGCGGGGAGCGATATTGGCTGCGAATGATACCGATATTTTGCAATATAACCGGGATCATTACAGCTATATGTGGCCGCGTGACGGGGCACTCATTGCGGATGCCATGTCGATGGCTGGCTACCAAAGCGTGATCGCGCCATTCTTCCATTTCTGTGCACAGGCTTTGTCGCCGGAGGGTTATTTGTATCACAAATATAATCCGGACGGTACGGTAGGCTCCAGCTGGCATCCCTATATCGTACAAGGAAGCAGGCGATTGCCGATCCAAGAAGATGAAACGGCGCTCGTGCTGTTTGCCCTATGGAAAGATTATTCCCGAAATCAGGTCATTGAGCTCCCTCAATCGCTTTACAGCAACTTAATCCGGAAAGCAGCTTCATTTTTAAGCTCCTACATCGAGCCTTCCTTGTCACTGCCCAAGCCGAGTTATGATTTATGGGAGGAACGTTACGGGATTTGGACGTACACCGCAGCATCCGTTTACGGAGGTCTGATGGCCGCGTCATTCTTTACGGATCTCTTTGGCGATTACGAGCGCAGCGATCATTACAAGAGCACCGCAGAGCTGATAAAGCACGGCATTATTACTCATCTTTGGGATGAGGAAGCAGGGCGTTTCGCGCGCGGATTGATCCAGAAGGATAACCGATGGGTGAAGGATATGACCCTTGAAAGCAGCTTGTTTGGCGTTTTGGAATTTGGCGTGCTTCCCGTCGATGATTATCGTGTCGTGCAGACGATGCTGGCGATCAAAGAAGGCCTGCAGGTCAAGACGCATATTGGAGGAATCGCTCGATATACGAACGATTATTATTTCCAGCAGTCGGGCGAGATTGATAAGGTTCCAGGCAACCCTTGGATTATCTGTACCTTGTGGGTAGCCAACTTTGAAATTGATTCCGCAAAAACGCTGGAAGAGCTGGAAGGGCCGCGGCAAACGCTGCAGTGGGTTTCGGATCATGGGCTTCAAAGCGGATTGCTGCCTGAGCAGCTTAATCCTTTCGACGGAACGCCTTTGTCGGTAGCGCCGCTAACCTGGTCGCATGCGACAGTGGTGCACAGCGTAAGCAAATATGCCGAGAAATATAAGCGTCTTCGAGCCGAAAAGGAAATGAACAATCAATTGTAAATTTTTATTGAGATAATCAGCTATACAAAAAAGACCGTGCAGGCTGCAATTCAAGCCTGCACGGTCTTTTTTGTTATGACATTTTACGAGAGTGGCAGATGCTTGAATGAAATGTTTTTTATTACTCATAATATATAACTGAATATTCGACACATATAATAAAATATTTTTCTGTTTATGATATTGATTTGAGAAATATTTTTTCATATAATTGATAAGCTTGCTCGGCAAATTACAAGACAACCTAGGAGGACACACTATGTTATTACTTATCGTATTGGCAGCTATTGTCGTGCTGCTGTTGCTGATCACAGTAGCTAAGCTCAATCCGTTCGTCTCATTGATTGTTACAGCGATCGGTGTCGGACTTGCAACAGGCATGCCGTTGTTCACCACGGAAACTGGGGGAACGGGCATTATTGACTCCATTAAGACAGGCATGGGCAATACGCTGGGCTTCCTTGCGATCGTTCTTGCTTTGGGGACAATGCTTGGAAAAATGATGGCTGAATCCGGCGGAGCCGAGAGGATCGCACAAACGCTAATCAAACGCTTTGGTGAAAAAAATGTTCATTGGGCAATGATGTTCGTAGCTTTTATCGTCGGGATTCCCGTCTTTTTCCAGGTAGGCTTTGTATTGTTGATTCCTCTCGTATTTACAATCGCCCGGCAGACGGGCGTATCCTTGGTTAAAATCGGTGTACCTCTTGTGGCAGGGCTTTCCGTTGTTCACGGTCTTGTTCCGCCGCATCCGGCAGCAATGGCAGCCGTTGGCATTTTCAATGCCGATGTCGGCATTACGATTCTTTACGCCATTATCGTGGGACTTCCAACCGCAATCGTTGCCGGCCCATTGTACGGCAATTGGATCGGAAAACGTATCCATAAGACGGTGCCGAAAGAAATCGGGGAACAACTGGCAGAGGCCGATCACACAAGAAAATTACCGGGCTTTTTTAACACGGTATTTACGGTACTCGTTCCCGTTATCCTAATGCTTACGTCTTCGATAGCCGAGCTTTTTCTTGAGCAAGAGAGCGGACTTTATCAAGCTCTGCGCTTTATTGGAGATCCCGTTACCGCGTTATTGATCGCAACCGTGTATTCCTTCTTTAGCTTAGGCTTCTTCCGCGGTCTTAGCAGGGAGACCGTGCTTAAGTTTTCGAATGATTGCTTGGCTCCGACTGCAACCATCTTGTTGGTCATCGGCGCCGGAGGAGCTTTCAACCGCGTTTTGCTCGATTCCGGTATTGGTGAGTACATTGCGGAACTGGCTACCTCTTCGCATGTTTCCCCGATATTGCTCGGGTGGGGGATTGCAGCCTTGATTCGTGTCGCAACAGGTTCGGCAACGGTATCCATGATGACCGCGGCTGGGATAGTAGCACCGATTGCTGCAGCTGTGCCAGGAGCTAATCTGGAGCTGCTCGTGCTTGCGACAGGAGCAGGATCGCTTATATTATCTCATGTGAATGATTCGGGCTTCTGGATGATCAAGGAATATTTTGGAATGACCGTGAAGGAAACGCTATTAACATGGACAGCGCTTGAAACGATTATTTCCGTAACAGCGCTTGTGCTTATTCTCGTATTGGATATGTTCGTCTAATCTCTATCCGTACAAAAAAAAGGTGAACCGTTGACCTCGCAGTCAGCAGCTCACCTTCTTCTATAATAAAACGAGTGGCTTAGATTCTTGTATCGGAAATCGCTTCGCGTACTTTTTCAAGAGATACGTTCGCTCTTTCTTTATTAATGATCATTACATTGACATAAAGGGCATCGATTAGGCTGAGCTGACCGATTCTTGAGGCAAGCGCTTCTGAACGGTACTCGGTTTCGTCCGAGCTTGTATGAAGCGAGACGTCTGCATGCTGGCTGATAGGCGATTTTGGAAAACCGGTTATGGCTATCGTCTTTGCTCCGTTCTCGCTTGCTTTCTTCAAGATTCGAATGGTGTCTTTATTCGTACCGGAGTGGGAGATCACAACAGCGACATCTTCCTTCGTCAGCTGTGCGGCGGACATCAGCTGGAAATGGGCATCCGTAAAAGCAAAAGCTTGTTTGCCGGAACGTATGAATTTATGGAAGGCATCCATTGCAATGACTCCCGAGCCTCCGATTCCATAGAAATGAACGCGGTTCGCACGAGCGATATAAGCTACGGCTTTGGCAAAGTTATCGCCGTCTAAAATTTGAAATGTATTTTCCAAGGTTCTGATATTCGATTTAAACACTTTTTCGGCAATTGCTTTTTCATTGTCGTTCTCGTTAATTTCTTCATAGATTTGCTGCATCGGCGTCATGATTTCCGAGGCGAGCGCGATTTTCATCGCTTGATAGCCCTTATAGCCAATATGCTTGCAAAAGCGAAAAACAGTAGCTTCAGCGACATTTAAATCATCTGCAACCTCGTTAATTGTGCTATGAATGATTTTTTCGGGATTATTTAAAATATATGTAGCAATTTTCTTTTCTTTTTCGCTGAATCTTGCATAATAAGAACGGATTTTACCGAGCATGTTTTGCACCATGGTAGTTGTTTCCCCTCGCGTAGCAGCTTTTTTCATGAAAAGTATAACATAAACGGCAGAATGATCCTATATTTCATACGGATACAATAGAAAGCAAAATAGCTTTAATAACTTTTAGGAGATGAATTCATATGCAAATAGGTATAATCGGGTTAGGTAAAATGGGTTACAATTTAATGTTGAATATCATGGAGCATCAGCACAAAACGGTAGTATTTGATGTCAATGCAGAAGTCGTCGAGAAAGCTGCCGCGGATGGAGCGCAAGGTGCCGAGACGATTGAGCAGCTGGTTCAGAAACTGGACGCTCCGCGCGTCATTTGGATGATGGTACCGGCTGGCGAGCTTACGGAGTCGGTTATCGAGCAGGCAAGCCAATCGTTGGAAGCAGGAGATATTCTCATCGACGGCGGTAATTCGAACTATAAGGATACGATTAGAAGAGCGGAGCAGCTAATGAAGCAGGGCATTCACTTCTTGGACGTTGGAACAAGCGGCGGAACATCGGGTGCAAGAAACGGAGCATGTACGATGATTGGCGGAAATAAAGAAGCGTTCGCCTCCGTTGAACAGCTGTTCCGTGACATTTGCGTCGAGAACGGATACTTGCATGCAGGCGAAAGCGGCAGCGGCCATTTTTTGAAGATGGTGCATAACGGCGTGGAATATGGGATGATGCAGGCGATTGCAGAAGGATTCGAGCTGCTGGAGAAAAGTGCGTACGACTTCGATTTCGAGAAGGTTGCAAGGGTTTGGAATAACGGCTCCGTTGTTCGCTCATGGCTGATGGAGCTCACGGAAAACGCTTTTGCAAAGGATGCGCGCCTTGAGGGCTTAAAAGGCATCATGCACTCTTCAGGAGAAGGGAAATGGACACTTGAAACGGCATTGGATTTGCAAACCGCAACGCCGGTCATCGCCTTGTCGCTTCTGATGAGATACCGCTCGTTAGAGGAAAATACGTTCTCGGGCAAAGTAGTGGCGGCCCTGCGCAATGAATTCGGCGGTCACAGCGTCGTAAGCTCATAATGCTGCGAATTGAATATAGATTGGCATAGATGTTATTGTAATAGTTATAGATTCTTAAAAAAGCAAAACAGCTGACAGTCTGGCAAAAGCATAAGGAGGTACGGAGTTGAAAACAAAATATGTAATCGGTGTAGATATCGGGACGACTAGCACGAAGTCGGTGCTCTTTACGGTTAAGGGTGCGATAGTAGCAAGCCATGGTATAGAATATCCGCTGCATTCCCCTTCACCGGCTATCGCGGAGCAGGATCCTGACGAAATTTTTAATGCAGTGCTGGGCACGATCGGACAAGCCGTTAAGAAAAGCAACGTCCAGCCGGAAGATATTTTATGCGTTTCATTTAGCTCAGCTATGCACAGTGTCATCGCCGTAGACGACGAAGGCATCCCGTTAACGAAATGCATAACTTGGGCTGATAACCGCAGCATGGAATGGACGAACAAGATCAAGAACGAGTGGAACGGGCATAATATCTATTTGCGTACGGGTACGCCGATTCATCCGATGTCTCCGTTATCCAAGCTTACTTGGCTTCGCTATGATCACAAGGAGCTGTTCGATCGGACTTATAAGTTTATTTCGATCAAAGAATATGTCTTCTTCAAGCTGTTTGGCCGTTACGTTATCGATTATTCGATTGCATCCGCGACCGGGTTATTCAATCTGAACAATCTGCAGTGGGATGAAGAAGCGTTATCGGTGGCAGGCGTAACGGCAGATCGTTTGTCTGAACTCGTTCCAACAACCTTTAAACTTGAGGGATTGGCCGAAAATTTCGCCCAGCAAATGAACTTGCTATCCTCTACGTCATTTGTGGTCGGAGCGAGTGACGGCGTACTTTCCAACCTTGGCGTTAATGCCATCGAGCCCGGTGTAGTTGCCGTTACAATCGGCACGAGCGGCGCAATACGCGCGGTGACGGACAAACCGGTTACGGATCCGAAAGGGAGGATCTTTTGCTACGCATTGACCGAGAATCACTGGGTCATCGGCGGTCCCGTAAACAACGGGGGAATGATATTCAGATGGGTTCGCGATCAGATCGGCACGGAAGAGATTGCAACGGCAAAACAGCGGGGGATCGACCCTTACGAGCTGCTGACTGAGCTTGCCGCGAAGGCGAACCCCGGCTCTGACGGCCTCATATTCCATCCTTATTTGTCTGGAGAGCGCGCACCGCTTTGGGACGCGAATGCACGAGGCTCTTATTTTGGTCTTGGCCTGCATCATAAGAAAGAGCATCTCATCCGAGCGGCTCTGGAAGGCGTTATCTTTAATTTATACAGTGTACTGATGGCGTTAGAGGAACTGACCGGCAAGCCTACCAAGATACAAGCTACGGGCGGTTTTGCAAGATCGGAACTATGGCGCCAAATGATGGCCGATATTTTTGATCAAGAGCTCCATGTGCCCGAAAGCATTGAAAGCTCCTGTCTCGGGGCCGTAATTCTCGGCTTATACAGCTTAGGGGAAATCGACTCGTTAGAAGTGGTTGCCGATATGGTAGGAGGCTCGCATTTCCATTTGCCCAACAAGGAAAACGCCAAAATCTATGCCGAGTTGATGCGCATTTACATCCGCGTTTCAAGGTTATTGACCGAGGAGTACGCAAGCATAGCAGCATTTCAGCAAAAATACGTATAACATTTCAAAAAAAAAGCCGGAATTCCGGCTTTTTTTTATGTGGAAAACTAGGATCCGTATTTTTTCAAAACAGAGGTCAAGGTAAGCAAGGGCCAAATATAATTGTTACTCGGATAGTTGACGTATACGCTTCCCGGCAGCCCCGCTCCGGTAGGATAGCTGTATGTCCAATCAGGCCGTTCAAGCAGCAGGAGAAGTGCATCGACCCCTTTTTGCAAGGCGGGGGTTGGTTTCTCGTGAGCGGCAATCAAAGCGTCCAGCGCCCATGCGGTTTGTGAGGGGGTGCTTGCGTGCAGGGGAATATAACGCTTCTCTTTGTCGCTAAGACAGGATTCTCCCCAACCGCCGTCCTCGTTTTGGATTTCGTGAAGCCATTTGATCCCTTTTTTGATGGCGGGATGATCCGTAGATACACCTACGGCGATCATGCCTTGAACAGCGGCACCGGTGCCGTGGATATAAGCAATGCCCCAGCGACCGTACCAGCTGCCTTCCCGCGTCTGCTGGGACAGCACCCACCGCACGCTGTCACCCAGCCACTGCTGACTGATCGTCATATCGAGTTCTTTTCCTAGAAAACTAAGCATGCGGCCTGTGATGTCGACGGTTGAAGGATCCGTAGAAATATCCTCGGACCCTTCGAACGCAAAGAAGCTTGCAGGCAGCTGCTGCCCATTTCGCTCGAAAGCCGGCCAGCCTCCGTCATCATTTCTCATCGCCAATACCCAGTTAAGTCCACGCTGCCAGTTGATTTTTAATCCATTGGTTTCGGAAACATACGGACGAATGGCGCGAAGGGCGGCCGCACTGTCATCCACATCCGGGTAAAGCGTATTGACGTGGGAGAAGCCCCAGCCTCCCGGCGGCGTATTCGGCAAACGTTTTGCCCAATCGCCGACCCGGTCTTGTTGTTTTTCCAGCAAATAAGCGGCTGCCCGTTCCATGGCTGCATGCTGAGACGGAAGGCCTGCCTCCCGCAAAGCGTAGGCAATCATGGCAGTATCCCATACCTCCGAGGATGCGACCTGTAGATGAGGCCGATCTCCGCAAATTAATGTTAGGATCCCTGCCAGTAATCGGTTAACGGGAGGGGACACAGGGGAATAGCCTAAAGAAAGTAAAGCTAATATCATTAACATCGTCGCCGTGGAATAGGTTAGCAGGGTGCCGTTCGGCTCTAATCTTTCAAACATAAACCGTTCGGCTTGCTCTAGAGCGGTTTTGGAATTTGCCGGAAGCAGGCTTGCGAGCGGCAAACTGGAAATAAAGGCATTTAAAGCGGATATCCAGGTTGAATCATTGGAGAACACACGCGAGCTTCCCGTAAATAAGGAGGATAAGTCGGGCATGTTAAACGTTTTGCGTACAAATTGGTTATTGGCCATTATTAATGTCGGGACAAGATGTACGCGGGAGTGGCCGGAAAGCGAGAATATATCGATACCGATTCCCAAATCGGAAAAGAAGGCTTCGAGCGGGATTCGCAATAAACGCGGCCATTCTGCTTGGCCGGCAGCCGCGAAAATAACCTGGGTAAGCAAGGTTCTGGCCTCTGATAATCCGCCGCGCAGCAAAATAAACTGCTGAGCTCTTACCATGCGAGGATCAAATTCCGAATAATATCCTGCATACAATAAAGCGAAATAAGCCTCGGCCGTCGCCTCGAGGTTCCCCTCCGATTCATCGGGATACACCTTCCACGCTCCATTTGCTTCTTGTTTGGAAGCAATTCTTGCTGCAAGAAGCCGAATGAGATGCTCATCCGTTCTTCCAAGCAAACGAAGCAATATGATCAGGTGGCTATCCGTCATCGTACCGGTATCGAAGCACATCCGCCAAGCCCCATCCCAAGATTGTTGTCTTAGCAGCTCGTCTGTCAGTCCATCTATCCTTGCACGGATTCGGTTCATGTCCATCAGGCGCATTCATCCTTTGCAACCGTAATTGCTCTATGTATATGCGGAGGAATGCGTTGAAAGTCGAAGATCAAGCTGCTGTGGCGCCATACTGGCGATATACCTAAAGGTTCGATGATAACAGTCTTTGAATGAACATCGTTAAGGCCATAGACGCCGTTCCTTCCTTATGGCGGATAATTGAGAAATGCCGCTCAAATCGTTCCTTGTTCAGGGGGAGTTCGCATAGTTCCCCTGATTCCAATTCCTTCCTGACGATCCATCGCGAAAGCAGTGCTATGCCTAAACCGGCAATAACCGACTCTTTCACGCTTTGGCTGCTGTTGAACACATACGATCGCTTCTGTACGATTTGGGCATCCGAAAAAAATTGATCACTGAAGGCGCGGGTGCCCGATCCGCTTTCTCGGAGCACCCAAACTTGATTTTGAAGCAGCTCGGCATCAACAAAGCGGGCCGCGGCGAGAGGATGCGAGGAGGGAGCAACAAGAATCATTTCATCTCTCATGTAAGGCGTAATAACCAAATCCGCGGCATGCGCTTCGCCTTCGATAAGTCCGATATCCAGCTCGTTTGACCGGACGGCGTGCACGATTTCATCCGTGTTCCCGATCGTCGCCTGCATAGCGACAAGCGGGTACATGGCGGCAAACTCCGCAAGGCATTTTGGAAGCACGTACTCGCCGATCGTAAAGCTTGCTCCAATCATGAGGGAGCCGGTCACCTGATCCTGAAGGAGCTGGATATCTTGTTTGGCTTCCTCGTATAAAGTTAATATCCGTTTAGCTTTCTGATACAGGATATCGCCGGCTTCGGTAAGGCGGACATGCTTCGGGGAACGGTGGAGCAGCTTTGCTCCCAGTTCATTTTCTAAGTTTCGTATATGCTGGCTGACGCCGGGCTGAGAAAGATTTAATAACTCGGCCGCTCTTGAAAAATGCCTTTGCTCCGATACCGTAACGAAGACGCGCAACGCTTCAATAATCATTATTATCCCTCATTATTAAATAGGTTTGGAAGCGACTATTCGCTAACAATAATGGTTTATAAGCGGTTTTGCAAACTCAATCATAAGGATTTGTAATGATAAGGATAGCGAATACGTATTTCACTTCCTTTCGATAGAGCCGTATAGTGAAAGCAAATAAGACAGTAACACGGGAATTCGAGCAGAGGTGAGGGTTATGTCAAACAAAGATTTGTTAGCAAATCATTCCTATAAAGGCATCGGGTTCATGCTTGGCCTAGCCATGACGCTTATCATTGCGATTGCAGCGAAAATGATTGCGATGCTTCCGTTTTTTAGTGTAATGGGGCAGCTGGTTACGGCCATTTTGCTCGGAATCGCTATTCGCGCTTGGATTGGTGTGCCGGAAGCGGCTGCGAGCGGCATTTCTTATTCAAGCAAAAGGTTGCTGCGTATCGGGATTATTCTGCTTGGGATGCGGCTGGATTTGTCTGATATTTTTCATGCAGGCCCAAAGGTGCTTGCCATAGCGGTCATTAATATCGTTTTTACGATTACGGTTGTGTATGGGGTAAGCAAATGGCTTGGCATTGACAAAAAACTTGGGATTCTAACCGCTTGCGGGACTGCGATCTGCGGTGCAGCCGCCGTGGTGGCCATTGCTCCTCAGGTGAAGGCAAACCAAAATGAAACAGCAATAAGCGCGGCGACGGTTGCTATTTTGGGGACATTGTTTACGCTGGCCTATACGGCTTTATATCCGGTCCTGAATTTAAGTGCCGCAGGTTACGGCATATTCTCGGGCGCGACGCTGCATGAGGTAGCGCATGCCATTGCTGCGGCAGCGCCTGGCGGACAAGAAGCCATTGATTTAGCCGTTATCGTGAAGATGACACGCGTAGCGATGCTTGTCCCCGTTGCCGTTATCCTAGGGTTATGGAACGGCCGCAAAGCAGGCAAAACCCGACGTATGAGCTTGAAAAGTCTACCGATACCATGGTTCATCGTTGGATTTCTAGCGATGAGCGGGGTTCATACCATAGGCATCTTGCCTGATGCGTTGACGGAGCTTATCATTGCTGCCGCATATTTGCTGCTAGCAATGGCGATGGCGGGTCTTGGTCTTGGCGTGGATTTCGTTATATTTAGAAAATTAGGCAAGAAGCCTTTTATTGCGGGTTTTATTGGTTCAATATTGCTTGCGGGACTGGGGCTTTTGCTTGTCCATGGCTTTCATTTGGCATAGGAAAATATAGCGCATAGGATACGGGGGACGTCGATCGCCCCCCGCAAGCTCAACTATCATTACCAAGGCTTGATCTCTCGATGTGCACGGGGTTTAACAGCCAACGGGCGGAACGGGTTTAGGACGCGGATATTGGCGGATATGCTTGATTCGTGATTCGCCGGTAAGCTTCATGCCGTTTCCGATCTGGATGCTGGCAGATGAACCGGCTGCAATGACTTGGATGTTCCCGACAATAATGTTCGGCGAACAGTTGGTTCGCAGCACCTGAACTCCCTGTCCGTTTTCGAACGCGGGATCAACTAAAACAGGCAGGGGACGGAAAAATAACGGGTAGGATTCAAAAAAAACATCTCCCGCCGTCGTATGATCCTCTTGCCGCTGAAGAGCAAGCGCGCGAATCAGGCCCTTTGTCTCGGCGCGGTCGCCAAACTGGACCGTGCCAGATTGCGCGACGCTTATGATACAAACCGAACCGACATTCGCTGTGCGTATCGGGTAGCTGTTCTCAGATTGTACGTTCATTCGCATCCGCCGCTTTCTAAGACTCGCCGGTCGACTCGCCGGCTTCTTCAGGCAGCGGGAACGGTGCCATCGGGCCTACGATAACGGATTCGGGCGGCGTATCGAACATCGAATATAATGCCACGTTATCGGTATCGCCGACTTGCAGCATCGATGCGCTGGATACCCCGAGTATTTCAATTTGTCCCACGCTCAAATAATGGTTGATAACTTTGAATTGCAGCATTAAGCCATTCCTCCAGATGAAGGCGCGCCGGTCTGGAGCTGTCGC
The DNA here is from genome assembly GCF_040676435.1 of Paenibacillus sp. LPE1-1-1.1. Taxonomy (NCBI): domain Bacteria; kingdom Bacillati; phylum Bacillota; class Bacilli; order Caryophanales; family Paenibacillaceae; genus Paenibacillus; species Paenibacillus sp. LPE1-1-1.1. Next base: position 969,607 of record NZ_JBEGHY010000023.1, on the reverse strand, counting down.
ATATAGGCGAGTAGCGCGGCATCGGCGTCCCTTCTAGTTTTGGCAAGGACGCTTGCCGCGGTCGCTTGATCATCCGCGGCGGCTTTCTGCGCATCCGTGCCTTGATCCATTTTTTGCATATAGTAATGAATGCGGGTAGGTACCTGTTTACGGATATCATCAATAATAATTTTTCTGTGGTAAGGGTCCAACGGAATACAAAGCTCATTCTCGTAGGAAACCAGCCTATGCGGGGCTTCGTCATCCAGATAGCGGGTCATTTCATTGAAAATGTCATTATACACGCCGCTTGGGGATGGAATAGAAGGCCCCGCAGAGGGGAAAACCTCGGGCTGGGAGACAGACAGCTGTTCAATATTGCCCGGAAAGGATTCGTCGCCCATACCGGGAGCAGTCATGCCGATATTTAACGTGCCGTCCAGCTTCTCTACCTTCAATTGATCAAAATGATATTCAATGCTTTCGATGTTATAAGTAGGGCGTGCTTCGAGCTGCTTGATCTGTTCGCACAACGCGAGGACCTTTGCATTAAGCGCATCGAGCTGTTCCTGCTGCTCTTTGAGTTTATTTTGAACTTCAAGCGACCACATTTGCCAAGGCGACAATGGATTAGGCTGCTGCATGAGACTGCTCCTCCTTCTCGTTATAGGATCGATCCTGCCTCCTAGGATGGGTTCGGCAGAGGCACGAAAGAAAGCGGGTTATCTCCGCCGAGCTGCGGAGCGGGACCGGTGAACCCGCCGGTATTATACAGCTGCGATAACGAGCGGATCGAACCCGCGCTGCCAACTTGCAGGACAGAGCTGTTCGATACGCTTTCGACACGGAGCTGATGAATGGTAATTTGCTGATGAATGGTTAGACTCATAACGCGCTCACTTCATTGCTCGTATTGTCCTGGACGTCCGGATCAAGGGTGTTTGTTGCGCTAACCGCGTTATTGGAGTTGGTTAAGCTGCCGGTTAAGAATGAGCCTGATCCGGCATAGGTCTTGGAGCTGCTGGTAGGAGACACTTCCAAGGAATCGCCGAATTGGACAATGGAGCCGGAGCCTATGCTTACAATTTTGACAAAGCCGACAACAGCTGGCATGAGCATCCTCCTTTTTTTCATGAGTGATATCGAAATGGATGACTGTGCTATATCTTATGCGGCATTCGCCCAGAGGTTCCCTTGCTGCATGTATCGTGAACGGCGATGGGCGCATATACTGGCAGAAGTGCTGGAAGGCGGGTGTTAGCTTGTGGCATCCAAATGGGATGATATGGAACGATGGATGGAAAGGCAGCAGCTTCCGAAAGGGTTTGAGCTGCTTCGCGAGCCGGATTGGGTTGAGCAGTATGTGCGTAAAATGATGACTAAAGCGCTGCCTGAAGCGGCTGGTGTTATAATTGGCGGGGGATCAGCGGCTTTTTCCGAGACCCGCCATTTTGTAAATGTGAAAATAAATTTACCGGACGGCTTCGTAAAGGAGCAGCTGCGTTTGTTTGTAAGGGAGGATAGGCTGAAGCTTGATGGGCTTCCCGGCGGCAAAACGGAAACGATTAAGCTGCCGAAGCTGGTAAAGCCGCGAATCTGCAAAACGCTCCTGAAAGAAAATGTGCTGCATGTCAAGCTTCAGAAGCGGCCTGCAATTCGTACTTACCATGAAGCCGTCGTTCGTTGGTAGAGCTGGCGGCTCAGTATGGAAAGGGCGCATGTCCTAAGATATGTGCTCTTTTTGTCACGAAATCGACAGGGTTAACGGTTGGCTAATGGCATCTCTATCCCTTATAATGTCTAATGAACATGTACATAACAGCAAAAAAGGGAGTGTGTTCAGTGTCATTAGTCGATGTAAGCAGTGTATCTGCTTCGTTATTCATACTCGGAATCGTTTTTTTAATGCTGATTTTCGGTTTGCTCAGCTTTGGGATTTTGCGCATGTTTCAGCAAAAATTTCGTACAGGCTGGGTGAGTTTCGCGGGAGCGGCCGTGAGCTTCGTCGTTTTTATGTTTATACTAAACAAGTGGTATCTATAGCCGTTCTATAGCTGATCACGAGCGGAGGTAAGCGCTTGAATTGGACTTTAATCTGGTTTGTCGTTAACATGCTGTTTGTTGTTTCCATTATCACCTTTATGTTTATGCATCGCTCATACACGGAAGCGAAGCGGCAATCTAACGATTCCTTACTCCTTAAACAACTGAATGCAAGGCGAATGCTGGCAGGGATTTTGAGCATCGTGCTTTTCTTGGCGATGGCGGCCAGTTTTATGATTAATATGAGATTAAACGGTTAAAAAAAGGCTCTCATTGACGAGAGCTTTTTTTTTCGTCATTATGGAGATAAACCATTTTTAGTCCGGAGGTTCGACATATGCATACGATGGAAGACATTATACGACGCATGTCTAGTCAAGGATTGAGAATAACGGATCAAAGAAAAACGTTGGCCAAGCTGTTTTCGGAGACTCAGGGCTATTTGGCACCTAAAGAAGTCTATGAATATATGGGAAAATCCTATACCGGGCTCAGCTTTGATACCGTATACCGCAATCTTCGCGTCATGGAAGAGCTAGGCGTTCTGGAGCAGGTCATCTTCGAAGACGGCGGCAAGTTCAAGCTTCATTGCAGGGAGCATGACCATCATCATCATATGATATGCCTGCAATGCGGCATGACTTATCCGATCACCTTTTGCCCGATGGAGCAAACCAGCGTACCCGATGATTTCCGGGTGGTGAAGCATAAATTCGAGGTGTTCGGCTATTGCAAAGCTTGTATTCAAGAAGAGTCCGCAGTTAACGAAGCTTAATGCCGAATAAACGAGTCATGCGCAGAGTAACCCAAGCTCCGATCCATTTCTACCGTAAGGTAATTTCGCCGCTGACGCCGCCTTCCTGCCGGTTCTACCCGACCTGCTCGATGTATGCGCTTGAGGCAATCGAGAAGCATGGCGCAGCCAAGGGGAGCTGGCTCGCGGTCAAGCGAATTGCCCGCTGCCACCCGTTCAACGCCGGCGGGTATGACCCTGTGCCGCGAGCCAAAGAAGAGAAGGCAGATGCTCCTTGACAGGGAGGGGCATACTTCGGTATATTTTGATTTATAAACGGTTAAAATGAAATCTAGATTTCTTTATATGTCCGGGGAACGGATAAGTATAATAGCAGAACCTTTGCAGAGAGCCGGGATAGATGGTGCAAGCCGGCAGGGGACACTATTAGAAAATGGTCCGGGAGGATTCGCTTTCGAGCTGCAGCCATCATTCAGGGCTGGCAAGGGAGCGACGCGAAGCTAGCGTTATCGGCGTTAGCCGCCCAGCAGGCGGCACACGAAGCTTTCTTGAAATGCCGGTTATTACGGACATTTCCGGATCGAAATTTGGGTGGTACCGCGTGAGTTCAAACTCTCGTCCCATGATGGACGGGAGTTTTTTGCGTTTTTTTTTTACAAAAATAGGACTGGGGGATTTCTGATGACGGAAAAAAATAATTTTTATATCACGACGCCAATCTATTATCCAAGCGACAAGCTTCATATCGGCCATGCCTATACAACGGTGGCGGGCGATGCAATGGCTCGTTACAAACGTCTTCGCGGCTTTGATGTGTGGTACCTGACCGGTACGGATGAGCACGGCCAGAAGATTGAGCGCAAAGCGAAGGAAAAGGATCAAACCCCGCAGCAGTTTGTGGACAATATCGTCGTTGGCATCAAGGATCTTTGGGCGAAGCTTGAAATCTCGAATGATGATTTCATCCGGACAACGGAGGAACGCCATAAAACGGTAGTCGAAAAAATATTCGCGCAGTTCTTGGAGCAGGATGATATTTATAAGGGTGCCTATGAAGGCTGGTATTGTACGCCTTGCGAGTCGTTTTTTCTGGAACGCCAGCTCGATGACGGCAAATGCCCTGACTGCGGCCGACCGGTCGAGCTCGTAAAGGAAGAGAGCTATTTTTTCCGGATGAGCAAATACGCTGATCGACTGCTGCAGTATTATGAGGACAATCCGGATTTCATTCAGCCGGAATCCCGTAAAAATGAAATGATCAACAACTTCATTAAGCCGGGTCTCGAGGATTTGGCCGTGTCGCGCACGACGTTCGATTGGGGCGTTAAGGTTCCCGGAGATCCCAAGCATGTTATTTACGTGTGGATAGACGCCTTGTCCAACTATATTACGGCATTAGGCTATGGCAATGAAGGCAGCGATCAAAAGTTCCAAGATTTCTGGCCTGCCGACGTTCATTTGGTCGGGAAGGAAATTGTTCGTTTCCATACGATTTATTGGCCGATCATGCTGATGGCGCTGGATTTGCCGCTTCCGAAGAAGGTTTTTGCCCATGGCTGGCTGCTGATGAAGGATGGCAAAATGTCGAAATCCAAAGGCAATGTCGTTGACCCTGTCATGCTGATTGACCGTTATGGTCTCGATGCCCTTCGTTATTACCTGTTGCGCGAGGTGCCATTCGGAGCTGACGGCACTTTCACGCCGGAAAACTTTGTTGAACGTATAAATTTTGACTTGGCTAACGATCTCGGCAATCTGCTTAATCGTACGATTGCAATGATCGATAAATATTTCGATGGCGTTGTACCGGCATTTGCTGGCGTAGTAACGGAATTCGATGAATCTTTGCAGAAGCTGACAGGTGAAACGATAGCACAGGTAGAAGCTGCGCTCGAAAATATGGAGTTTTCGGTAGCGCTTGCCTCATTATGGCAGCTTGTCAGCCGCACGAACAAATATATCGATGAAACGCAGCCGTGGGCTTTGGCTAAGAATGAGGCTAAAAATGCCGAGCTGGCATCCGTGATGCATCATTTGGCGGAATCGCTGCGTATTGTTTCTATTCTTCTTCAACCGTTCTTGACCCATTCCCCGCGGGAAATGTGGAAGCAGCTAGGCTTAGAACAAGGCGAGTTAACGACCTGGGAGAGCACCAAGCAATTCGGTTCCCTGCCTGGCGGAACGAAAGTAAGCAAAGGCGCTCCGTTGTTTCCGCGCTTGGATACGGCAGAGGAGTCAGCATTTATTGCCGCTGCAATGGGCGGGGGCGCGCAGCCTGAGCAAGCTGCTGGACAGACGGATGCTGCAGGTAAGGATGTGCAAGATCCAAAAGCAGCTTCGCAAGCGCCAGCCGAGACCAAAGAAGAAATCGCAATTGATGATTTTGCTAAGGTTGAGCTGCGCGTTGCGCAGGTTATTGCCGCTGAGCCCGTGCACAAAGCGGATAAATTGCTCAAGCTTCAGCTCGATCTTGGATTTGAGCAAAGACAAGTCGTATCCGGCATAGCAAAGTTTTACACGCCGGAGCAAATGGTCGGGCGCAAAGTCATTTGTGTCACGAACCTGAAGCCTGTAAAACTGCGCGGTGAATGGTCGCAGGGCATGATTCTTGCCGCATCGCATGGCGATCAGCTGACGCTTGCAACCGTGCCGGAGGATATGCCAAACGGAGCGGTAGTGAAATAACAAAACTGTATTCGCATGAAAGACAAAAGAGGTGTTCCACCTGTCGCAATGACAGAGGGACGCCTCTTTTTTTCTGGCTTTATTCCGTTCCGTTAACTCTCTATCATAAATCCCTTGATTTTGGTCCATACAGATAATTAAATAGCTGAGCATAAAAAAAGCATATCAAGATAGACGCCGTAACTTTACAAACCAGCAGGTAAAGAGGGTTGACAGTCTCTTAAAAGGCATCGTATAATACAGAACGTAATAATAACGATTACGAAGAAGAGAAGATAGAATGGAGAGATAACCGAATGAAAGATTCAAAAATTACGTTACGCAAGGCAGCGCTTTGCCTTTTCTTGTCGGCGATGATGCTGCTTGCCTCGGCATGCGGCAATAATTCAAATGATACGGGTTCATCAACGAATAATTCAACAGGCGGAACTGCGGCCGGCAACGGAGATAACGAGCAGATTAGCGTAGTAACCAGCTTTTATCCCCTGTATTATCTTGCTTCAGAAATTGGCGGAGACCATGTAAAAGCGGTTAACTTAGTCGCTTCGGGAATAGAGCCGCATGACTGGACGCCGAAGAGCCGAGATCTGGACACCGCTTCAAAAGCACAGCTGTTTTTATATCACGGAGCTGGACTCGAGGGCTGGGTTGACGGTTTCCTGAAGGGTTTGTCGAAGGACAGTAAGGTCATTACGAAGGAAATGAGCAACGGGATTACGCTGATCGAAGGCTCCGAGGATGAGCATGAAGATGAAGGTGAACATGAAGATGAGCATGCGGATGAGGAAGCCCCTGAGCATGGCGGCGTGGACCCGCATACCTGGGTTAGTCCGAAATCAGCGCTCAAGCTGGCGGAAAACGTTAAAAATAGCTTGATCGAAGCGGATGCCGCGAACCAAGCAGATTATGAGAAAAACTATGCGGCGTTAAAAACGAAGATTGAATCCATCGATGCGGATTATACCGCCAAGCTTGCCCAAACGACGAATAAGGATATCGTGACCTCTCACCAAGCCTTTGGATACCTTGCCCGCGACTATGGGTTGAAACAGGTTTCGATTATGGGATTAAGCCCTGATGCGGAACCGCGCGCGCAGGATTTGCTGGAAATTTCAAAGTTTGTTAAAGCCAACGGCGTGAAATATATCTTTTTCGAGGAGCTCGTATCGGATCAGCTTGCCAAGACGTTGGCGAACGAGGCTGACGTAGAAACGATGGTGCTCAATCCGCTTGAAGGCTTAACGCCGGACCAGGAAAAAGACGGAGAAACGTATCTCACGCTTATGGAACGAAACTTGCAAAATCTTGTGCAAGCATTACAATAGAACAAAAGGCAAACCTACGGAGCTGATAAAGCTCCGTATTGCTGTGAGGAGAGAAATTATGGCGCAATTAAATCGAATGGCAAATGCCGACGCCAGTTGTCACCAAGAGGTTATTTCACTGGAGGATGTCTCCTTTTCTTTTCAACAGCAGACCGTCATTTCAAATCTAAGCTTTGCGGTGAAGGAACGGGACTTTATCGGCTTGATAGGGACGAATGGCGCAGGGAAAACAACGCTGCTGCGAATGATTGTAGGCTTGCTTAAACCTACCAGCGGCACGATTCGTTTGTTTGGAGAAAAAGTAGACCGGTTTAAGCAATGGGAGCGTATCGGATATGTCCCTCAGAAAAATTCCTTAAACCCGTTGTTCCCCGCTACGGTTCGCGAAGTCGTCCTTTCCGGGTTATATGGAAGAAGCAAGCTGTTCAAAAAAATGAACAAAGCGGACAATCAAAAATGCGACGATGCCCTTCATGCAATGGGGATCGATGACTTAAAAGATAAGCGCATAGGTCAGCTGTCAGGCGGACAGCAGCAGCGTGTATTTTTGGCAAGGGCATTGATCAACAATCCGTCGCTGCTGATTCTGGATGAACCGACGGTTGGTATAGATACCGAAACGCAAGAAAGCTTTTTCCATATGATTAAGCATATGCATCAGCATCATAATATTACGTTTCTGATGGTCTCCCATGATTTGGATATGATCCGTTCTTACTTGGGACAAGAGCCGGCGGCAGCAAACGGAAAGCTTAAGTTTCATATTAAGCATTCGCATGAAACGCAGGATTGCGTGGAGAATGACCTGGCGCACAGCTTGAAAGGTCTTAGGGAACAAATGGAGAGCAGGAAAGAGGTTGTTTTGATTGGAGATCGTAACTAGTGAATTTTTTCAACGGGCCCTTATTGGCGGGTTGCTTATTGGCGTAACGGCCCCGCTCATGGGCTTATTTCTTGTGCTTCGCAGGCTGTCGATGATAGGAGACACCTTATCTCACGTATCGATTGCAGGCGTTGCGCTCGGTTTTTTGATCGGAGTCTATCCGATAGCTGTAGGATTAATATTCGCGATTGCCGCATCCTTTGCCATAGAAAAGCTCCGCAAAGCATATAAATCGTATGCGGAGCTGTCCATCGCCATTATTATGTCTGGAGGGGTTGCGCTGGCATCGTTGCTGTTCACGATGGGAAAGGGCTTCAATAACAACGTGAACAGCTATTTATTCGGCAGCATCTATACGCTGAACAACACGGATCTCTATGTGATCGGCGGGGTTACAATCATCGTACTCGTTGCGATTTGGATGCAGTTGAAGGAGCTTTTCTTGATCACTTTCGATGAGGATGCGGCAGCTGTCAGCGGCTTGCCCGTTAAATTTTATAATGTTATGATTAGCGTGCTCACCGCTCTTATTATTAGCGTTTCGATAAAAATCGTAGGCGCGCTGCTGGTTTCCGCGCTGCTGACCATTCCGGCCGCATGCAGCTTGATTATTTCGCGGAGCTTCCGCCAAAGCGTTATAACGGTTGTCATTATTGGCGAGCTTGCCGTTATTGCGGGCTTAATCATAGCGGGCGTATGGAATCTGGCGCCTGGCGGTACCATTGTGCTGCTGCTCATTGCAGTTTTGCTGTTGCTGCTCGTATTCCGGCGCGGCGTACGCGCGGGCAGTTGATTTGGATAGGGGGAAAAGGGTTTGTCAGACATTAACATTTGGCTGGCCTTCGGCGCCGGCTTTGCATCGTTTATTTCACCTTGCTGCTTGCCTCTTTACCCCTCGTATTTATCATACATAACGGGAATTTCAGTGGCGGATCTGAAGGAAAATTCGAATGCCAAACAAAAACGCATGCGAACGATGTCGCATACGCTGTTTTTCATATTGGGATTCTGTACGGTTTATTATGCGTTAGGATACGGAACGAATGTGTTTGCTGAATTTTTTAGCGAGTACAGGCAGCTGATCCGGCAATTATCCGCTATTTTAATTATTTTAATGGGCCTTTTCCTGATTGGCCTATTCCAGCCTCAGCTCCTGATGAAAGAGCGGCGGATGAATTTGATTCCTAAAAAAGCAAATTACGTCAGCTCGTTTATTTTCGGAATCGGCTTTTCTGCAGGCTGGACCCCTTGCATGGGACCTGCATTGACCGCTATATTAGGGCTTGCCGCAACGGAACCGGGAACATGGTTCCAATTGACGACAGCCTATGCGCTCGGTTTTGCGATTCCTTTTTTTGTACTTGCCTTTTTCTTAGGCACGGCCAGATGGATTCTGAAATATTCCGCTGCCGTTATGAAAATCGGCGGAGCCGTCATGATTCTCATGGGTCTCTTGTTATTTACGGACCAAATGACCAAAATTACCATTTGGTTAAACATGATTACCCCGGAATGGCTTGCTTTCTAGAAACAGCATAGATATGTTAAGTGAAATATTCAATTTTCGCTTCAGGAAAATGATCGAAAATGCGCTCCGATATATACATGCGGAGCGCATTTGCTTGTTCATCGGGATAAACATATTTCCCTTGTCCCCAACGTCCCCACTTGTATTTTCGTTTTTCGATATCCATTTCCAGCTTTGTGCGCGGGTATCGTTTCTCAATGACGGCTTTCGCCGTTTTTGTAAATCGATGCTGTATCAGCTCAAAGGTCAAATCCTTGGTCACATCGGCCGGGAGCTGCTTAGCAATCGCGGCTATAAGCTCGCCATAGCCATCCTCCCAGCCTTCGTGCCAAATTATCGGAGCAATGATGAAGCCCATCGGATAACCTGCCCTGGCTACCTTAGCTGCGGCCTCAATGCGTTGATCAAAGCTTGATGTGGCCGGCTCGAAGTTTTTGATCACGTATTTCGCGTTGACGCTGAAGCGAATGCGGGTATGTCCGTTATGCTTGGCATCTAGAAGTGAATCGACATGATGGAATTTGGTCACAAAACGAAGCCGGCCATTCTCCTGTTCGCCCATAAAATCAATGAGCTCGCGCAGACTGCCCGTTATCGGCTCAAGTCCCACGGGATCCGAGGTGCAGGCTGCTTCAAACCGGGTAACTTCCGGGTTTCTCTCCTCGATATAACCGCGTGCGGCTTCAAGAATATCGTCGATATTTACGTAAACCCGAATATAAGGCTTGGCGCCTAAAGTCGTCTGCAAGTAGCAGTAATGGCAGTGGGCCATGCAGCCTGTGGCAATCGGTATCGCATATTCGGCCGAAGGCTTCGAGGTATCGAATTTTAACGTTTTACGGATGCCGACGACAAGCGTGCGTTTGGCGATTTTATATTGTTCCAGCTCGGTATCTCCAGGCAAGTTGGTGATGCGGTTGTGTGAGGTTGTCATCCGATAAGGAATGCCTTCCTTTTTTACCCATTCGAAAATCCGCTGTTCTTTTTGGATAATCTAAGGCAGAGGGCTCAAAATAGACAAGCTCGGGAACGAAGGAGAGGGTGGATCGATCCGTTTTGGGACGATCGAGAAGGACAGTGCTCATCGGTCATTCCTCCAGTGGCTTAATCGATTCAGAATCAACTTATTGTATGGAGGATAAGCGCCGTTGAAACTGGTAAGTTCAAGAGCCATTTGGATTTGGAAAACGATGATGGAATGCCGAACGGGTTGCAGTGAATGCAACGAACAGTGTATGATACTAAGAGTAACGCCTACGAAGTAAGGTGAAGATGTATGGTTAGGGGGTTCTTCAGTGCCGACACCGAGCATGGAAGACTACTTGGAAAGAATTTATAAGTTAATTGACGAAAAAGGTTATGCACGTGTCTCGGATATTGCAGAAGGACTAGAGGTGCATCCGTCCTCCGTAACCAAGATGATCCAAAAGCTCGACAAGGATAATTATTTGATTTATGAGAAGTATCGCGGGCTGGTCCTGACGAATAAAGGCAAGAAAATGGGTAAAAGGCTTGTCGACCGCCATCAGCTGTTAGAATCTTTTTTAACGACGATCGGCGTACAGGACGAGAACATTTATCAGGATGTCGAAGGAATCGAGCATCATTTAAGCTGGGATTCCATTACCTGTATTGAAACATTGGTTGAATATTTCCGCAGGGATTCACAGAGAATGGACGAGCTGCGTGCCGTTCGGGCGGAAATGGACAGCGAGTAATACATACGAAAAATGGACGAAAAAAAGGTCTGAAGCATCGCGCTTCAGACCTTTTCTGATTATAGCCGTATTCGTTAATGGTATTTTGGCAAATCATCGTCTTCCTTGCCGCCTTCAATGACGCGGAAAGGGACTGTTTTGGAGCGCGGCTTGTTTACTTTGGATTTCGCGGCTGTCGCCCGGCTCTGCTTGACCTGCGTTCGGCTCTGCTGCGAATTATATCCTCTTAAGAAAGCAGGCGGATATTTATATAACAAGAAGATTCCGCCAAGCACCACAATTGGAATGAGAAAGGTTAGTGGGCGTAAGATAACGCTGTATACGAGCCCAATTACCAGAAGCGCCAAAAATGTAATGGACCACACATTCCATTTACCGGTTGTTCTGCTCATTTTTAAATACCACCTTTCCTTTCATTCGATAAACTATTTGATTTGTTTGTCCAGCTCAAGCATGCGGTTGAAAGAAGCGATGGATACCGCAACCTGCTCGTCGCGAGGTTCTTTCGTTGTAAGCAGCTGCAGCCACAGCCCCGGGTACCCGAGGTAGCGCAATACCGGAATTTCGCGTAAAGCGTTGGTCCAGCGCAATACTTCATACGAGAGGCCTAGAACAAGCGGAAGCAATAAAATCCGGATGTATACGCGCTCCCAAATCGAATCCCATGTAAAGAATGGAAGCGAATAGACAACAACGCCGACGATTACCGTGAATACGATAAAGCTTGAGCCGCAGCGGTAGTGGAGCCGGCTGTATTTTTGTACATTCCGGATCGTTAGCTCATCGCCAGCCTCATAACAGCTTATGACTTTATGCTCAGCGCCGTGATATTGAAACAAACGCTTAATTAACGGCGTCATGGAGATGAAATACAAATACGCCAGCAATAAAATGATTTTGATAAGTCCTTCTAATAAATTATGACCGACTTTGTTAACAAATACCCCGGCGAAAAGCAATTCCTCGATTGCTGCGGGAGCTGCAGTGAAAATGAGCTTTCCGAAAATAAAGGACAGCACACCCGCGACGGCTACGCCGACAACCATGCTTAGGCTCCAGCCTTGCTTTTTCTCTTCCTTGATCATAGGGGCTTGCTCTGCCGGATTTGTTTCCTTTTCCTCGCTGGCCTCATCCTCGGCATAGGCTTCCATTGAAAAATTCAAATGCTGCGAACCTTTGGCGCTTGATTCAAGTATACCAACCACGCCACGAACGAGCGGGATTTTTTTGAGAGCTTGAATCCATCTCTTGGTTGTGCGGGGTACCTCGTAAAATACGATTTCATCATTCTTGCGCCGGACAGCAGTTACGTTAACGTGTTTGCCAGCAAACATAACGCCTTCGATAACCGCTTGTCCGCCATAAATGCTTCGGGAGTCTTGCGGCAAGTGCTTGTCACCTTCCTTGAGTGGAATATCGTCTTAGCTGTTACGACGAATGTACCTTAAACTTTGTAAGTCTATTGTACTTGATCCCATAGCTAATTGCCAACGAAAGCATATTGGAAGCGGAGGGCCAGTGAAAGATATCCGGCGGTTATGAATCGGAACTTTTTCACATACTAAACCGGATGACAAAGGATAGATGAGCGGAGGTTTTCAAAATGGCGAAAAAGAAGCAAAAAAACGGCTATGATCAAACGCAGCATCATACGAACCCTTGGCTGTATTCGCTCCAAATCGGTTTTTTCGCGGGGCTTATTTGGGGTATCGTGCGCTGGATGTTCTATGAAATGAAATTTACGACGATAATGCCGGGGTTTGCCGCGGATCCGTTTTTCAAGGAATCTTTTTTAAAGACGGGCTGGGGAGAGGTGTTAGGAATCGCCTTTTTCGTTCTCTTTTCGATTGCCGCTGCTTTTCTTTACAAAATAGCGCTTGGCAAATTGCGGGGACCATGGCCCGGCGTATTATACGGAGCCGTCTGGTGGGTTATCATTTTTATTGTTGCCGGACCGCTGCTTGGCATCATGGAAGGCATACGGAAACAAGGCTGGAATACGCTGTATACCGAGTTGTGCGTCTTTCTTTTATGGGGAATATTTATCGGGTATTCGATTGCATTCGAGTTTACGGATGAAGCTTCGAGGGAGCCGATAAAGATCCAGTAATGAGTTGTACTTCTCAAGCAGAGGACATTTGTGGTAAAATGGCTATTGATCTTTGAACCTATGATGGATTCGGTTGCCTGGGAGGTGCATTCATGCACAAAATCGTTATATTGAACGGACCGAACTTGAACATGCTCGGTACTCGTGAGCCTGCTGTATACGGGTCGGAAACGCTGGCAGACATCGAATCGCTCTTGAAGGATAAAGCTGAGACGCTTGGCGTCTCCGTTGAATTTTTCCAAACGAATCACGAAGGCGAAATGATTGATCGGATACATAGCGCGTTCGGCAAAGCAGACGGCATCGTCATAAATCCCGGCGCTTGGACGCATTACAGCTACGCGCTGCGCGATGCCCTAAGTTCCATTGGGTTGCCGGTCATCGAGGTGCATATGTCGAACATCCATAAACGGGAATCGTTCCGACATGTATCCGTCGTTGCCGCAATCGCAGTCGGCCAAATTGCCGGCTTTGGTTCGCACAGCTATGAACTCGGTTTAACTGCGCTAGTGCGTCACTTGGACAAATTGTAAGAAGTCATGAAAGGGTGGAACGGTTATGCCAAACGATAGAGTAAAGCGACTTCGCCAGCTGATGGAAAAACATCGCTTTGAAGCGATTCTAATTGGAAGCGAATATAACCGACGCTACATAAGCGGATTCACCGGTTCGTCGGGCATGGTGCTGATTACGGGGAGCGCGAGTTACCTGCTTACGGATTTCCGTTACCGTACGCAAGCCCCGCTTCAAGCTGCCGGTTTTCAGATCGTCGAGCACGGATCTAATCCGCTTGTTGACGTGCTGGAAATTCTGACGCAGGAAAAGGTATCTAAGCTAGCTTTTGAGCAGGATCATGTTGTGTACAGCGAATTTTTGTCTTGGACCAAAACGCTAACCGGCATTACGCTGGAGCCTGCTTCAGGTCTGGTTGAGCAGCTTCGCCAGATTAAGGACGATGCTGAGCTGCAAGTGATGCAGGAGGCAGCCGATCTCGCAGACAACACCTTCCAGCATATTTTGAAGCTCATTCACCCGGGCGTCCGTGAAACGGATATTGCGCTCGAGATGGAAGTGTACATGCGAAGCCACGGAGCTACGTCATCTTCCTTTGATACCATCGTGGCATCAGGTGAACGTTCTGCATTGCCGCATGGTGTAGCCAGCGATCGCATTATTGGTAACAATGAGTTTGTGAAGCTTGATTTTGGCGCCTATTATAACGGCTACTGCTCCGATCTGACTCGGACAGTGGTGGTAGGAACGCCGACAGCTAAGCATCTGGAGATTTACAATATCGTTCTCGAAGCGCAATTGCACGCTTTAGAGCATATTAAACCGGGTATGACAGGCCGGGAAGCGGATGCGCTTACTCGCGATGTCATCACCAAATACGGTTATGGCGATTTATTCGGTCATGGGACAGGACATGGACTCGGCATGGAAATTCACGAAGCGCCGAGATTGTCCAAACTAAGCGAAACGATTTTAACCCCCGGCATGACGGTTACGGTTGAACCCGGCATTTACGTACCAGGCTTCGGCGGCGTGCGCATTGAGGATGACATCGTTATTACGGAAACCGGTATTAAAATATTAACCTCATCCCCGAAGGACTTGATCACTCTGGGCTAAGGACTATTCATTCAGGAGGGAATCAGCAATGATTTCAGTAAACGATTTTAAAACAGGCTTGACCGTGCAAGTAGACACAGATATTTTCACCGTTCTCGATTTTCAGCACGTAAAGCCAGGTAAAGGCGCGGCATTCGTTCGCTCCAAGCTGAAAAATCTCCGCAACGGCAACGTTGTTGAGAAAACCTTCCGTGCGGGCGAGAGCATCGGACGCGCAATTATCGAAAACCGTGAAGTACAATACCTGTACAACTCCGGCTCGGAGTACACGTTTATGGATAATGAAACTTTCGACCAATTCAACTTGGACAAAAAGCAGCTTGAATGGGAGCTTAACTTCCTGAAAGAAAACATGAACGTAAACATCTCGAGCTACCAAGGAGAGATTCTTGGTATCCAAATGCAAAACAGCGTTGAACTGAAAGTTATTGAAACAGAGCCGGGCGTAAAAGGAAATACGGCGCAGGGCGCTACGAAAACAGCTAAGGTTGAAACTGGCCTTAATGTTCAAGTTCCATTGTTCATTAACGAAGGCGACGTTTTGCTAATCGATACACGCGAGGGCAAATACATCTCGCGGGCTTAGTAAGCAGCGTCTACAAACCGTCCGGATCCTATCGGGCGGTTTTTTTTTGTAGGTGGATATACCCATAGCAGCGGTCGTTGTGGTATAATATTGTCTTGTATGTATATGTCAGGGTTGGGAGTGAATCAGCTTTGTCGTTGATAGTGATGAAGTTTGGCGGCAGCTCCGTAGGAACGCCGGAGCGGATGCAGCGCGTAGCGAAACGTATAATTGACAGGCAGCAAGAGGGCAACGATATCGTTGTCGTTGTTTCTGCCATGGGAGATACGACAGACGATTTAATCGATCAGTCGAAGCAGCTTAATCCAAATCCGCCGGCGCGGGAAATGGATATGCTTTTAACCGTTGGGGAGCAGATCTCGATCGCTTTGCTGTCGATGACCGTTCACCAATTAGGAGCTAAGGCCGTTTCTTTTACGGGCTGGCAGGCAGGCATTCGCACGGAAGCGGTGCATGGTAAAGCAAAGATGACCAATATTCATCCGGAGCGTGTGTTTAAAGCGCTGGAGCAAGGCAGCGTAGCGATCATTGCCGGTTTCCAAGGAATGACGGAGGACGGAGAAATCACGACACTTGGCCGCGGCGGCTCCGATACGACCGCGGTTGCGATGGCGGCAGCGATGAATGCAGATGTCTGCGAGATTTATACGGATGTTGACGGCATTTACTCCACCGATCCCCGCGTCGTGAAAAATGCACGCAAATTAGATGAAATCTCGTATGATGAAATGCTTGAACTGGCTAACTTGGGTGCTGCTGTACTGCATCCGCGGGCGGTAGAGTACGCAAAGCATAACAATGTTAAACTGGTTGTGCGTTCGAGCTTTACCCAAAACGAAGGTACTAGTGTGAAGGAGGAAGCGGTCATGGAGCAAGGCGTGGTCGTTCGCGGCATCGCGTTTGACAAAAATGTAGCAAGAATAAGCATATTGGGTGTTGAGGATGTTCCGGGCGTACTTGCAAATGTGTTTGGCGCATTGGCTGCGAACGGCATCGATGTCGACATTATCGTACAAAGCGGCGTGCAAGACGGCAAAGCAGACTTCTCCTTCACCGTATCCGGCGACGACAAGGATAAAGCGATCTCGGTAATCGAAGGCATTCGCGGCAAGGTTCCTTTCCGCGAAACCACATCGGAATCGGATCTCGTCAAAGTATCGATCGTGGGAGCAGGCATGGTAAGCAATCCAGGGGTAGCGGCCAAAATGTTCGCATCGATCTCATCCCTTGGGGTAAGCATCAAGATGGTTAGCACTTCCGAAATCAAATGCTCGTGCGTCATTTCAGCGGAACCTTTGAGCGATGTTGTGCGTGCGCTTCATACCGCATATGGTCTTGATACGGCTGAGCAGGCATTTGTGGGCGGCCCGCAAGACCGTCGTTAATAAACAAGGTTTACTATAAAAAAAGGCATGTTCCGGAATATCGGAGCATGCCTTTTTTTATTCTGCGTCTTAAACATTCCGCGTTAACTGGTCGCCGTTCAAGCGCGGAACATCGTGATAAATATCGATTGCGGAGCAAGCCTCGATATCTTTTTTCATGCCGAGCTTCATAAGCTTTTTCCCCGTCATGCCATTCATGATCGTTTCCTTCACGTTTTGCGCGCGGTTGCGGTACAACGCAAGCATCGCTGTCCCAAAATCATCCATCTCAATGGCTGCCTGGCTTAAGGTATGAAGCTTATCCAGCACTAGCCCGGCGCATAAGCCGTCCTCAATAGCAAATTCGTCATGGCTTCCCGCGCATAAGATGACGATATCCCTGCGGAGCTCGATTGCTGCCCGCGCACAAGCTTCCGCATTCAGAAGAGACGCGGTCAGCACATGGTCGGCTCTCATCGATTTGTGAATGGCTCTCGTGCCATTCGTTGTCGTTAGCACGATTCTTTTTCCGGCGACTATCCGTTCGGTATATTCTTCCGGCGAATTTCCTAAATCAAAACCTGCGATTTTTCGGCAGAAGCGTTCGCCGCCAAGCAGGTCGCCAGGCCGCTGGAGCGCCCTGGCCTCCATGACCGTTTCGGCGGGAATGACACAGGAGGCTCCCGCAGCTAATGCGGCAATAATGGTGCTTGTCGCCCGCAATACATCGATAATAATAGCCGTCTTGTGATGGAACCTCGCGGAGCTAGCCTCATTTACACTGGATATAACCTGCACTTGCATGATTTGTATTCCGCCCTTCTTAAGCTCAATACCTTATGATATGCGCTTGCCACTGGGCAGGTGTCCGGCATGAAAGCCAGACAAGCATGCATATGAATAAGTAACATTCGGATTTTTGAAAGGAGGTTCGCAATCATGCTTAATAAAATCGTGATGACGATGGCTTCGCTGCGGCTCACTTCCGGAACGATTGAAATTTGCGCCGCGTTATTAATGCTCAGACTGAACCAAATCGACAAAGCGCTTGTCGTAAACTCCTCGCTTGCTTTAGTAGGCCCGCTTATCCTCATTGCTACGACAACGGTCGGTCTCGTCGGGATGTCTGACAAGCTGTCGCCGTCGAAGTTTTTGTGGGTTGGCGCGGGAGTGATCTGTTTAATGATCGGTATTTTAAAAAAATAATAGATTGCAACTCTAGCAATTCTCATATTAAGCAGACATATTTTCGGGATGCACGCATACAAATAGGAACTACGAAGGACAAACACCCGGGAGTGATAATCAATGCTGGCACGCGTTGCGCATTTATTGCCTTTGGAGCTGAAGACGCTGCTGGAGCGCCTTCCTGAACAAATGCAAGAACAGCTGGAGGAGATTCGGATTCGAGAGGGACGTCCGCTTGAATTAGGATTTCGCGGACAGTCTCGATTTATGATGATTGACGGCTCGCTGCGTCAGACTGCCGATGGAGCATACAAGCCCTCGGCGGATACATGCCGAAAACTGCTTGAACGCATTACCAACTATTCCTTATACGCGATGGAGGAGGAGCTGCGAAGAGGCTTTATCACCGTATCGGGAGGCCATCGCATCGGCCTTGCAGGCAGAACGATATTGGATGGCGGCGCGGTACGCGGAATTCGTGATATCGGCGCATTCAATATCCGGGTAGCTAGAGAAGTGATCGGGGCAAGCGCCCATCTGCTGCCAAAGCTTATCGACCGTACAAGGAAGTCGCTGCACTCTACGTTAATTTTGGCGCCTCCGCAGCAAGGAAAGACAACGCTGATAAGGGACATTGCCAGATCGGTCAGCTATGGTTTGTGGCCCGCCTTGGAAGCCAGCGGCTGGCAAGGTAGAAAAGTCGGCATCGTGGACGAACGGTCGGAAATCGCGGCTTGCGTTCGCGGGGTACCTACCTTTGACGTTGGTCCAAGAACTGATGTGATGGATGCTTGTCCCAAAGCCGAAGGCATGATGATGCTCGTGCGATCCATGTCGCCCGAGGTGCTGATCATTGACGAAATCGGAAGACCGGAGGACGGCGAAGCGATCCGGGAAGCCAGCCATGCAGGCATCAGCATAGTCGCCACCGCGCATGCCTATGACCTGCAGGATGCAAGAGGCAGGCCGGTGCTGCTTAAGCTGCTGGAAGAGGGAGCTTTTACCTATGTGGTTGAGCTTAAGCGGACAGAGCAGGGCATCATGCACCGAGTAGTACCGGCAGAAGCGATTGCGGCGCGATTAACCGCACGCGAGCATTCAAACTTAAATCGTTCTGCGCCGGATGCTGTACATGCCCTTACAGGCAGATACCGAGCTGATGACCCGTGATAAAGCTGCTTGGCGCGGTTCTCCTCTTGTTTGCAGGGACGATGATCGGCTTTCAGCAGGCTGCGAAATTCGCTGAACGGCCAAGGCAGCTGCGGCAGCTCGCGCATGCCCTGCAGCGTTTGGAGACGGAAATCGGATACGGACATACGCCGCTGCCGGAAGCGCTGGAGAGAACGGCATCGGCAACACCCGAGCCGCTTGCTTCAATCTTCCGCAAAGCCGCAAGCGGTGTATGGGAAACGGAAAGCTTCACCTTCCGCGACAGCTGGGAGCAGGCGATTAAACAGCAATGGGATATGACTTCGATGAAAAAAAACGAGCAGGCTGTTCTTATTCGCCTCGGATCCACTCTCGGAATCAGCGACAAGGATGATCAAATGAAGCATATTCATCTTGCGTTATTGCAGTTGAAGGCTGAGGAGGACGCAGCGAGAGACGATCAGGGGCGTTACGAGAAGATGTGGAAAAGTCTCGGGATATTGATTGCTGTGCTGGTCGTCATTTTGATGGTGTAGTGGGGTGCCGCATAGATGAACATGGATGTGAGCGCCATTTTCCAAATTGCCGGGATCGGAATCATTATCGCAATGGTACATTCCGTACTGAAGCAAATGGGGAAGGAAGATATGGCGCAATGGGTTACCGTTATTGGTTTTATCGTCGTTTTGTTTATGGTTGTCCGCCTCCTCAATGAATTGTTCCAGGAAATTAAATCGATATTTTTGTTTCAGTAGACGTCTTCTTAAGGACGTTCATGCAAGCAGGTGAGCGAAGTGGAAATGATTCAAATCGTCGGACTGGGTCTGATGGCTACGGTACTCATACTTGTCCTTCGGGAGCAAAAGCCAATGTTTGCTTTTTTGCTCGCGGCATTTACGGGAGTATTCATATTCCTGTATTTGATCGGTAAAATCGAAATTGTCATTTCCGTGCTTGAGGATCTGGCTAATCGATCAGGCATTCCTTCCATTTACTTGAAGACGGTCTTAAAAATCATCGGAATTGCGTATATTGCGGAGTTTGGCGCGCAGATCGTAAGAGACGCCGGCCAAGAAAGCATCGCATCCAAAATTGAATTTGCCGGCAAGGTATTTATTCTCGTCATGGCCGTTCCTATTATTAGCGTTATCGTTGAAACGGTTATCGGGCTGCTGCCGGATGGGAGTTGAAGCCAATGATAAAGCTCGCTCCCGCCCGAGAGAGAGCCAAGCTCCTGCTTTTTATTCTGATTGCGACATTTTTATTTTCTTTTGTTCCGCATATTGGTTACGCGATGGATTCAGAGGCCGCGGCCATTCCCGCCGGCAACCAAGCGGATGCCGATAAGCTGACGCAGGAAATGGCAAACGAGCAGCTGGGAGGTCTTGATACAGATGCCGTAGAGTCTTATTGGAATAAGCTTTCCAGCGAGTACGGCGGTTATTTTCCGGATCAACGCGTTCCGAGTTTCATGGAAATGATTTTGCCGGGCGGCGACGGACTTAAATTAACGGACATGCTGCAAGGCATAGTGAAATATTTCTGGCATGAGGTGCTTTATAACGGGAAGCTGCTTGTAACGATCGTCATGCTCACGGTTTTCAGCATGGTCTTGGAAACTCTGCAAAACGCATTTGAACGGAATGCGGTAAGCAAGGTTGCCTACTCGATTACGTACATGGTGCTCATCATCATTGCGGTGAACAGTTTCCATGTCGCAATGGGCTATGCGAAGGGAGCAATCGAAAGCATGATCCAATTCATGCTGTCGATGGTTCCGCTGCTGCTTACGCTCCTTGCCTCGATGGGAAACGTCGTAACGGTTTCCGTGCTGCATCCGCTCATTATTTTTATGATCCATGCCGTCGGTACTCTCATCTATACGCTGGTGTTTCCGCTTCTCTTTTTCTCGGCCGTGCTCCATATCACAAGTGCGCTCTCCGAGAAGTTTAAGGTCACGCAGCTGGCTAACCTGCTAAGGAACATCAGCGTAGGCATCATGGGAGTATTGTTGACCGTGTTTCTCGGCGTCATATCGGTACAAGGCGTTACGGGCGCGGTTACTGACGGGGTCACGCTGCGAACGGCGAAATTCGTCACCGGAAACTTCGTGCCCGTCGTGGGCAGAATGTTTTCCGATGCGGCGGATACCGTCATCTCGGCATCCATGCTCGCCAAAAACGCCATAGGCCTGGCCGGCGTAATTATTCTTCTATTCATCAGCGCGTTCCCTGCAATCAAAATATTGACGCTAGCGCTTATCTACAATATAGCCGCCGCTGTCATGCAGCCGCTTGGAGATTCACCGATCGTTACCTGCTTGGAGACGATCGGGAAGACGATGATCTATGTATTCGCGGCACTGGCTGCCGTCAGTCTTATGTTTTTTCTTGCGGTTACGATCATTTTGACTGCAGGCAATGCGTCGTTGATGGTGAGGTAAGGAAGGGGACGAGGTAAGTGATTGCTTGGTTGAGCGACTGGCTGAGAGATATCATCGCAGTTATTTTGCTGGCGGTGTTCGTTGAACTGCTGCTTCCTAATCGGGCGATGCAGCGTTACGCGCGTCTCGTTATCGGCTTGTTCATCCTCCTAACCATACTCTCGCCCATCTTAAAGCTAATCCAAAGCGACATCGGAGGAAAGCTGGATGAAGGCATGGAAAATTGGAGCAAAACGGCAATGGCTGGCGAGAACCAGATGGCAGGGCTGAATCAAATCAAGCGGGACGCCGAAGCGATGAGCGAGAAACGCAGCTTTGAAGCCGCTAAATTGACGGAACGGACGCTTGAGGCTTCCATCCGCAGCGAGCTGGTCGAGCGTACGGACGAAGTGATAACTGAAGTGGATGCGACGCTCAAGTGGGTTAACGTTTCCGGCAATCAAACGCCTTATATTAGTCAAGTAACCGTCACGCTCAAACCGGAAGAGCAGAATAAAAGCATGCTAAAGGAAGGTGATGCGGTGGAAGAGGTTCAGCCTGTCACAGTCGATGTGGAAATTGAGCCGATAGAAGCGGGCGGATCGCTTTCAAGCGGCCAAGCTTCAGAGGCTGCAAGCAGCCAACCTATGGAATCGGAGCAGGCAGACGGAAAGTGGTCACGGGCGGATCCTGCGGCGGCAGCCGCAATCAGCAGTTTGATTACGAAAGGCTGGGGGCTCGCCGAGGATCAAATCATCGTCAGGCAGCCAGCAGAGCAGCGGTTGCCTAATCGTTAGGATAGGAACGGAAAGGAGGTAAGGCGCGGTGGCCAAATGGCTGGAGGGCATAGAATCAGCGATTGGCGGCGGTCCAGGCGGTCCGAAGCGGGTACGGACGCTGCGAATATTGCTAATCGTTGGGGGGATTGGCGCAGCGCTCATGATTTTGAATTCATTTTTGCCTTATAAGGGAGTTGAGCCCTCTGTGCAGGATCCAAATCCGCCGCCTCAATCCGAGACGGTTTGGAGCAACTCGGATTCATCATCAGGATCTTTGTTTACCGCAATCGAGCACTCCATGGAGACAAGGCTAAAGGATATACTTGAGAAAATCGTAGGTGTTGGAACTGTAGATGTGCTCGTTACCGTCGATTCCACGGAAGAAATAGAAATCGTGCAAAATACGCAGGAATCGCAGCAGGTGACGGACGAGAATGACCCAAACGGCGGCAAACGGCATATCACCTCCATCACAAAAGAAGGACAGGTCGTTTTGTATGAAGTGTCCGGTGACCAAAAGCCCATTGTGACCAAAACGATTAACCCGCGTATACGCGGTATTCTCATAGTCGCTAAAGGCGCTGAAAACGCCACGGTCAGACGCCTCATCACGAATGCGGTGGAGAAGGGCATCAGCGTGCCGGTTAATCGGATTTCTGTTGTGCCAAGCAAGCAATAAACCAAATTGAAATGTTGGGGAGGGTGTTCACATGAACACGAAAAGACAAACGGTATGGCTTGTATCAATGCTCAGCTTGATGGTGGTTTTATCGGCTTATTACTTATTCACGCAGGATGTAGAGTCACCGGATGTACTGACTGACGGCTCGCAAACGGAGCAGGCAGCCAACGATGCGACGGAGGCAGCGGCAAGCGGTAACGGTTTGGTCGTTAATGAAGTGGAGCAGCCGGCAGGCGGAGAGATTTTAAGCGATGCGGACAAAGCGGCATTGGACCAAATTGAAGAGCAAGGTTTGGCGGCAGGCGGAGTGTTCAGCGAGCTTCTTGCAAAGCGTGAGATTAAGAACACGGAAGACGACAACCGAATCATGGCCGCAATTAACGATACGCAGAAAAAACCGGAAGAAGCATCCGCAGCGATCGCCGAGCTTGAACTGCTTGAAGAAAAAAATTCTAAACTGACGGGCATTGAATCGGAGCTGTTGAAGCTTTATGAAAATGTCGTAATCGATGAGCAAAGCGATAAATACAATGTCGTCGTATCGAGCGAAAAGCTTGAGAAGAAACAAGCCGCAGATATTATCAAACTGGTCATGACCACGATGGAGGTTGGCGCGGATCAAGTGTCCGTTCGCTATATTCCATAAAGAGAATTCCGCTTCGATGAACCGGAAAGGCCTTGGAACTTCAGCATGGGAGCTGATGTCGCCAAGGTCTTTTTTTGTGCGGTTATGCTGCAGCAAACAAAAAATGATTCGTGTTCAGGCTTGTTTATGATATAATGTTAAACGTTATGTGAAAGAATTGGTTATATTGGCATGCTAACCTTACAGGGTTGCATGCTGTAGAAGCATTCAGCTATCGCAAATTTAAGGAGTGAAAATATTCATGTTCAAATTGAGCGAGATCAAAGAGTTGATCAAATTGGTTGATCAAACTTCCGTTCATGAGCTGGAAATTGAAAACGAAGGGACTCGCCTGCTCATCCGCAAGCCAGGGAAAACGGAAGTGGTGAATGTGCAAGCGGCTCCAATTACGCATACATACGCGCCTGCACCTTTACAAACTCAGCAAGCGGCTCCAGCAGCACAGCCTCAAGCCGTGCAAGAAGCTGCGCCTGTCCGTCCTTCAACGGATCATTTGCATCAAATCGTATCCCCTATGGTAGGCACGTTCTACAGCTCGCCGACGCCAGAAGCGGCTGCCTTCGTTAAAGTCGGCGACCGTGTCAGCGACAAAAGCGTCGTCTGCATCTTGGAAGCAATGAAATTGATGAATGAGCTGGAAGCAGAGGTTCGCGGCGAAATCGTTGAAATTCTGGTTTCCAATGGCCAGCTCGTCGAGTACGGCCAGCCACTGTTCCTTGTAAAGCCTGAATAAAGATGTGAGTGAACGTCCGAACAGGGAAACTGACGTTTGAAAGGGGTTCCTACGTGAAATTTCACAAAATATTAATTGCAAACCGCGGCGAGATTGCGGTTCGTATTATTCGCGCTTGCCGCGAGCTAGGTATTAGCACAGTTGCTGTTTATTCGGAAGCGGATCGCGATTCGCTTCATGTCCGTTTGGCCGATGAAGCCTACTGTATCGGGCCTACGGCATCGAAAGACAGCTATTTAAACTTAACGAATATTATGAGCGTTGCTACCATAACCGAATGCGATGCGATCCATCCCGGCTATGGTTTCCTCGCCGAGAATGCCGATTTTGCCGAGATTTGCGAATCATGCAATATCACGTTTATCGGACCTTCTCCGGATGCTATCAATAAAATGGGGGATAAAGCGGTCGCCAAGCTAACGATGAGAACGGCGGATGTGCCGATCATTCCAGGTTCCGACGGCCTTATTGAGAACATGGAGGAAGCGATCCGCGTTGCCCGTGAAATCGGATATCCTGTCATTATTAAAGCAACGGCAGGCGGCGGCGGAAAAGGCATACGGATTGCTGAAGACGAGACGACGCTTGTTGCACAAATATCGACTGCACAGCAGGAGGCGCAGAAAGCCTTCGGTAACGCAGGCGTATACCTGGAGAAATATTTAACGGGCATGAAGCATGTCGAAATCCAGATTATGGCTGACAAGCACGGCAATGCCGTTCATTTGTTCGAGCGTGACTGCTCCGTTCAGCGCAGACGTCAAAAGCTCGTTGAAGAAGCGCCTTGTTCTGTATTGTCGCCGGAAATGCGTGATCGAATGGGACAGGCAGCCGTACGCGCTGCATTAGCGGTTAACTATTCCGGCGCGGGAACCTTGGAGTTCTTGCTTGGACCGGATGGAAACTTCTATTTTATGGAAATGAATACTCGTATCCAGGTTGAGCATCCCGTAACAGAGATGATCACTAACGTGGATTTGATAAAAGAAATGATCTCCGTTGCGGAAGGAAATCCGCTTTCGTTTGCGCAAAGCGATCTGAAAATCAATGGCTGGTCGATTGAATGCCGGGTCAACGCAGAGGATTCCGAAAGGAATTTCATGCCTTCCGCGGGCTTAATTCCGTTTTACTTGCCACCAGGCGGTGCGGGTGTCCGCGTTGATAGCGCCGTTTACCCAGGGTATACGATCTCGCCGCATTACGATTCGATGATCGCGAAGCTGATTGTTTGGGGCGCAACTCGTGAAGAGGCCATCGCCAGAATGAAAAGGGCTTTATCCGAATTTGCCATCGAAGGCATCCGGACGACGATTCCTTTCCATTTAAAGCTCTTGAACCATCCGAAATTCGTGAGCGGAAACTTCGACATTAAGTTCTTGGAAGAGCATGATATCAACGCTCCCGAATAAGGTTACGACAAAAATGTGAACAAGTAGTATAGTTTGTCATATTTCTTGCCGAATGTTATAGTATATTAACAAGATGCGGTTTATTGCTTGGCTTTTCGCCGGGTACGCGCAACTTTAAGGAGGTGTACAGCCATCATGAGTACGGTCGCTGCGGAGTATGAGAAAACGGACATTGGCACGATTCAAATTGCACCTGAAGTCATTGAAGTTATCGCTGGATTAGCTACGATTGAAGTGGATGGCGTCGCGGGAATGAGCGGCGGATTTGCTGGAGGTATCGTTGAGCTTCTCGGTCGTAAAAATTTGTCCAAAGGCGTAAAAGTTGAAGTGGGCCAGCGTGAAGCTGCGGTTGATGTATCCATTATCGTTGAGTACGGTAATCGTATTCCGGAAATTGCTTCGGAAATTCAACGGAATGTGAAACGTTCAATCGAGATGATGACGGGACTCCACGTTATTGAAGTGAACGTACATATTCACGATGTACATTTCAAGACGCCTGATAAACCGGAAGAAGATGAATTTCTACACAGAGTTAAATAAATAAAGATGGTTTAATAAATCCCGTACAACCCCCTCGTGAATGGGCATGCCGCTCGGCGCAAGGGGGTTTTCATTCGGCTTGGCAGGAGGAGGCGCTACGCTTGATTAAGGTCGTGGACAAGCTGTTTTTGTTTTTGTATAGCATTGTAATTGGCTGTATTTCAGTTGTTCTGGTCTGCATTGGTTTCGGTTGGTTGCCAAGCGGTCTGTTGAATGATTGGATAGCGGATCTCTACCGTCTCGATTCACTGAAAATCACATTGATCGTAACGGGTGTCATCCTCTTTATACTCAGCCTTAGATTTTTTATCGTATCGTTGCATCGCGGTTCGGCTTCAGCTCCTTCCATTGACCAAAGAACCGATTTCGGCGACATCCGAATCTCGATTGAAACCATCGAAAATTTGGCATTGAAGGCAGCATCCCGTCAACGCGGCGTTAAGGATTTGCGCGCACGCATCCGAGCAACGGATGCCGGGCTTGATATTGTGATTCGTGCGGTAGTCGATGGCGAAAGCTCCATCCCGGTGCTGACGGAAGAGATTCAACGCGCTGTGAAAGAGCATGTGGAGGATATTGCAGGTATACCTGTAACAAATGTAGCGGTATATGTTGCAAACATCATTCAAACAGGCACATTTAAGAGTCGCGTGGAATAGAGGTGAGTTTGCTGATGTGGAGAGATTTCTGGGCCATCTATGGAAAACGCGCAGCTGGTGCCGCGATAGGGCTGTTTTTCGGGCTGCTTTATTTGTTTGTCGGTTTTTGGGACATGCTTTTTGTAGGGCTTCTTGTCTCCATAGGTTATTGGATCGGCGTTCAAAAGGAAACAAGCAACGGACCTATCTTTCCATGGCAGCGGCTTTGGTATTCGTTGTTAGAAAGATTTCGGCCGTTTAGATGATCCTGTGGTCTCCTCCGTACTCCGGATTTCGGAAAGCCGCTTATTTCGGGGCAGGGAGGAGATCATAGGTTTTTTTTGAAATAATGAGTTTACAAGTACAAAATCATTTGATCGGCATTAAGCTGCCGCGGAGGTAACATGAAACGAAGATTAGCACGAGAAATAGCAATTTCAAGCTTGTATCAAATGGAAATGAATGAGGTTTCGGCATCAGATGCAGTCGACATGCTGATGGAGGAGCTTCGTCATGAAAATGAAATTGGCGCTGACCCTTCTGAGGCAAGCAGCACGGATGAATTCTCACGTGAGCTCGTAACAGGCGTTATGGAGCATAGGCAAGCCATTGACGGCATGCTGCAGCAGTATTTGACGGGCTGGCAGATCGATCGTTTATCGCGTGTTGACCGTCAAGTGCTGAGACTGGCATGCTATGAGATGGTATTCCGGGACGATGTACCGCCGAAAGCTACAATCAACGAAGCGATTGAGCTTGCTAAGCATTTTGGCACGGAGGAATCGGGCAAGTTTGTAAACGGAGTATTGGGTAAGCTTCTTCTTGAAATTGAAGAATTGAAATCTTAATCGAAAACGTAAATTTAACACATTCATCGTTGCTAAAGGAGACTGGAGCTATGTGCGCACAAATCATTGAAGGAAAGAAAATTTCCGACCTTATCCGAGAGGAAATGATTACGGAAACTGCAGCCTTGAAAGAAAAGGGTATTATTCCTGGTCTTGCGGTGGTACTCGTTGGAGAAGATCCTGCTTCTAAGGTATATGTAGGTTCAAAGGAGAAAGCATGTCAGCAGCTCGGGTTTTACTCCGAGGTTCATCGCTTGCCCGCTGACACCAGCGAAGAGGCACTGCTTGCAGTAATCGACCGCCTTAACAATCAAGCATCAATAAACGGAATCCTCGTTCAGCTGCCGCTTCCTAAGCATATTAACGAGAAAGCCGTAATTGATGCTATTCGCGTGGATAAGGATGTAGATGGATTTCATCCGGAAAGCGTTGGCAATCTCGTCATTGGCGATGATAGTTTATTGCCTTGTACGCCTGCTGGCGTGATTGAACTGATCAAACGCAGCGGCGTTGATATTGCCGGCAAGCATGCCGTTGTAATCGGCAGAAGCAACATTGTGGGTAAACCGGTAGCCATGCTGCTTCTTCGTGAAAATGCAACGGTAACGATTTGTCATTCCCGTACGGCCAATATGGAGGAAATTGCGAAGCAGGCGGATATTCTCGTCGTAGCGATTGGTAAAGCCAAAGCAATCGGAAGTAAATTCGTCAAGCCGGGCGCGATTGTCATAGACGTGGGAATTAACCGTTTGCCTGACGGCAAGCTGGCAGGCGACGTTGATTTTGAGGATTGCTTGGAAACTGCGGGCTATATCACGCCAGTGCCAGGCGGAGTAGGCCCAATGACCATTACCCTTCTTATGAAAAATACAATTACGGCAGCAAAAAGGGCTAACGGAATCAAGGAGTGATAGCAGGCATGGCAGATCAGCCGCGAATTTATTCCATAAAAGAGCTTAACCGCTACATTAAAATGAAAATGGAGTCGGATTTGCTGCTGGGCGATGTTTGGCTGCGCGGCGAGATCTCGAATTTCACTCATCACTCAAGCGGACATATGTATTTTACGCTAAAGGATAGCGACAGCCGAATAAAATCAATTATGTTTGCTTCCCAAAACCAGCGTCTTCCGTTTATCCCCAAAGAGGGGACGAAGGTGATTGCGAGAGGGAATATTTCTGTCTACGAACGCGATGGGAATTATCAGTTTTACGTCAATTCCATGCAGCCTGACGGAATCGGCAGCTTATATCTCGCATTCGAGCAGTTGAAGAGCAAGCTGACTAACGAGGGGCTTTTTGCGCAATCGCGCAAACGGCCGATTCCTCTTTTTCCGCGTGCAATCGGTGTCATTACTTCTCCTACAGGTGCGGCGGTAAGAGATATAATTATAACGTTACAGCGGCGTTATCCGTTAATACCGATATACGTATACCCGGTGCTAGTACAAGGAACCCAAGCCGCACCCGCCATTGTCAAGGCGATCGAGGCTATGAACCGTTTCGGCGAAGCCGACGTATTAATAGTTGGGCGCGGCGGCGGATCCCTTGAAGAGCTATGGGCTTTTAACGAGGAAGCGGTAGCTCGGAGCATTGCGGCTTCTGCGATTCCGGTAATAAGCGCAGTAGGGCATGAAACGGATTTTACGATCGCGGACTTCGTCGCGGATTTACGTGCTGCGACGCCAACTGCAGCAGCAGAGCTGGCCGTTCCGAGCATAGCGGAATTACAACAGCAGCTTCGGCGGCAGCAGCATAGGCTCGAACAAGGCATTCGTTATCGCGTCCAAAACGAAAAGGAAAAATTGCAGCGCATCCGGCGTTCGCCTTTCTTCTTATATCCAAGGAAGTACTTATTGGAGCAGGCCGAGCGTCTCGACCGATTGACGGAACGTCTGGAGCAGCGTACAAAGAGAATAACCGATCGCGGTCATACAAGACTAGCCAGATTGCAAACCACGCTTGCAGGCCACCATCCCGGTGAGAGGGTGGCATTTGCTTCGAAAAGGTGGCAGTCGGCACACAAACAATTGGAGCATGCCATGGGCATATCCGTAAAAGAGAAGAACCATAGGCTTTACAGTGCAATGAAGCAATTGGACGCTTTAAGTCCCTTGAAGGTTATGTCTAGGGGTTACAGCCTGGTTTATGACGAACAAGAGCAGCGTTTAATCAAATCGATTCAAGATGTGAAGCCAGGCGATATCGTTAAGGTGAAGGTGGCAGACGGTCAACTGGATTGTCATGTAGATTCATTGAGAGGAGCTCGGATGGATGGCAGCAAAGAAAGAGAGTGAGCTAACTTTTGAGCAAGCGATGGAAAGGTTAGATTCGATTGTATCTAAACTTGAGAACGGCGACGTGCCTCTTGAAACTGCAATTGAGTTGTTTCAAGAAGGAATGAAGCTGTCGCAGCTTTGCGGAGGCAAGCTTGAGCAAGTTGAACGCAAAATTGAATTGTTGATTGAGACGGAGCAGGGCTTTCAGAAAAAACCGTTTGCAGACGTGAACGAGGATAAAGGGGAATAAGCTTGAACGAGAAGGTCGCAATCAAAACGTATTTATCGCAGTGCGCGGAGCTAATCGAGGCTTCACTTAAACAATCGCTGCCGAGCTCATGGGATATTCCCGAGCAATTAAGGAAAGCGATGCTTTATTCGTTAGAAGCAGGCGGCAAACGTCTAAGACCAGCCCTCGTGCTTTCGGCTGCCGAAGCGGTACAGGGCAATGCGGCCGTGATTAATGCAGCGATGCCTGTTGCCTGCGCGGTTGAATTTATCCATACCTATTCCCTGGTGCATGATGATCTGCCTGCCATGGATAATGATGATTATCGCAGAGGCAAGCTTACGAATCATAAGGTGTTTGGCGAGGCGATGGCTATTTTAGCCGGGGATGCGCTGCTTACGCATGCTTTTCATCTTATTCCTCAAGCTGCACGCCAAGGCGGGATCGGTGCCGAAATTGCACTTGCCATTGTTGAGGACTTAGCCAAGCTGGCTGGAGCGCCGGGAATGGTGGGCGGCCAGGTAGCCGATATGCTTGGCGAGCAAGGCATTACGTCCATTCATGAACTCGAATATATTCATCTGCACAAAACAAGCGATCTTATCGCTTTTTCGGTAACGGCAGGGGGCCGTATTGGAGGAGCGACAGAGAAGCAGCTTGACCTTCTTGCTCGTTATGGACGCAATATCGGGCTTGCTTTTCAAATTCAGGATGATATTCTCGATCTTATCGGTGACGAGAAGAAGCTTGGCAAAAAAACAAACAGCGATGTGGAACAAAATAAAGTAACCTATCCTTTCCTTATCGGAATAGAAGAAAGCAAAGCTCAGGTTGAACGGTTAACCCAAGAAGCCAAGTCGTCAATCCTGGAAGCGGATTTTAAAGAACCGGGCCGGCTGCTTGAAATTGCGGACTATCTCGTTCAACGCGATCATTGAGAATGCAGTGCTTTTTCCATTTTGGTTGGGAAAAAAATCGCAGTATGCTATAATAGGAAAAATGTAGATGTTCATGGGACGGTATTTATGATCTGTCCGCGAAAGCGAGGAAAGTAACGTGCTGCTTGACCAGATTAACGGACCTCAAGATTTGAAAGCTTTGACAACCGCTCAGCTAGAGCAACTGGCCGCTGAAATCCGTCAGTTCCTTATTGAGAAGCTTTCCGTTACGGGTGGTCATCTCGCTCCTAACTTAGGAGTCGTTGAGCTGACCCTAGCCATGCATTATTTATTTAATAGTCCTGAAGATAAATTCATATTTGATGTGGGTCATCAATCTTATGTCCACAAAATTTTGACCGGCCGCATGGATCGGTTTGATACACTCCGAAAATATAAAGGGTTATGCGGCTTTGTCAAACGTGCCGAAAGCGAGCATGATGTTTGGGAAGCCGGACATAGCAGTACTTCATTGTCTGCGGCAATGGGGATGGCGCTTGCCCGTGATTTGAAGGGTGAAAGCAACCGCGTAGTTGCCGTCATAGGCGATGGTGCCCTTACAGGCGGTATGGCTTTAGAGGCGCTTAATCATATCGGACATGAGAAAAAAGATTTGATCGTTATCTTGAATGATAATGAAATGTCCATTGCGCCGAATGTCGGTGCTTTGCATCATTATTTAGGGAAAATACGAACAGATCGTCATTATCATAAAGCCAAAGACGAGCTTCAGCAGTTATTGAACAAAATTCCGGCCATTGGCGGGAAGCTGGCCAAGACGGCTGAAAGGTTCAAGGACAGCTTGAAATATTTGCTGGTCAGCGGCATTTTGTTTGAACAGTTCGGATTTACTTACCTTGGTCCGGTTGACGGTCACGATATGGAGCAAGTGATCGATATCATGAAGCAAGCGGATTCGATGCCTGGACCGGTACTCGTTCACGTACTGACGGTGAAAGGCAAAGGATATTCGCCAGCCGAAGCCGATTCCTTCAAATGGCACGGCATTACGCCGTATAAGATTGAATCCGGTCAAGTCGTAAAGGCCGTAGGCCCGCCCGTATATACGGATGTATTCGGCGAAATGCTAATCGAGTTGGCTGAGAAGGATGATCGAATTGTAGCTGTTACGCCGGCGATGCCAGGCGGCTCAGGCTTGCTTCCTTTCGCCGCAAGATTCCCGAACCGGATGATTGATGTCGGCATTGCGGAGCAGCATGCGGCTACCATGTCAGGAGCCCTTGCCATGGAAGGCATGAAACCTGTGTTTGCCGTATATTCGACCTTCTTGCAACGTGCATACGACCAGGTCGTCCACGATATTTGCCGTCAAAACCTAAATGTAATTTTTGCGATTGACCGTGCAGGTTTTGTAGGACCTGACGGGGAAACCCATCACGGCGTTTACGATATTTCTTTCTTGAGACATATTCCTAATTTGGTTCTTATGATGCCGAAAGATGAGAATGAGTTAAGACAAATGCTGAAGACGGCAGTCGATTACGACGATGGCCCGATCGCAGTCCGTTATCCGCGTATCGCTGGTTTAGGAGTCGAGATGGATCCAAACCCGCAAGCACTTCCGATTGGAACGTGGGAAACGGTGCGCGAAGGTGATTCTGGCGTCATTATGGCAATCGGACCGATGCTCCAGGTTGCCGAAGAAGCTGCTGAACTTCTGAAGCGCGAAGGCATTAATGTTCAAATCGTTAATGCGCGGTTTATTAAGCCTCTTGACGAACAAATGCTGCTGGCCTTGGCTTCTGAGGGCAAGCATATGATCGTGTTAGAGGAAAACGCAGAGCTTGGCGGATTAGGAAGTTCCGTTCTGGAGTTTTATTCGCTCAAGGGCATATATGGCTTGACTATTCGGATTATTGGCGTGCCTGATATCTTTGTCGAGCATGGAACGATTAAGGAACAACGGAAAGAAATCGGATTAACGGCTGAGCGGGTTGCTACAGAATTAAAAACCATGCAGCCAAGACGCATGAAGCGGGTTACTGGACAACAGTAACGATTGAGGGAGAAAGATGACAACAACAGCAAAAGAACGGATAGACGTGCTTCTGGTTGAGCGCGGGTTCTATGAAAGCAGAGAAAAAGCAAAAGCCGCATTGATGGCGGGACTTGTGCTTGTCAACGATGAGCCTGTTGACAAAAGCGGCATGAAAGTGGTCCGGACGGCAGATATCAAGGTTAAAGGCGCGCTGCATCCTTATGTCAGCCGCGGTGGCTTAAAGCTTGAAAAAGCAATCCGGACGTTCGGGATCGAATTGAATGGCCGCGTAATGCTCGATATAGGTGCGTCTACAGGCGGATTTACGGATTGTGCCCTTCAGAACGGGGCATCCTATGTCTATGCGATAGACGTCGGCTATAACCAGTTGGATTGGTCGCTAAGACAGGATGAACGCGTCCATGTAATGGAGCGGACCAACTTCCGATATACGCAGCCTGCTGACTTAATAGGTCCTCAGCCAACGTTTGCAAGTATTGATGTATCCTTTATCTCGTTAAAGCATATATTGCCGGCATTATCAACTTTATTGTCGGTTGGTTCAGGAATTGTAGCTCTAATAAAGCCGCAATTCGAGGCTGGCCGCGAAAAAGTCGGTAAATCGGGTGTTGTTCGCGATTCGGCCGTGCACAGGGATGTGCTTCGGACGGTTTTGACTACAGCTGCTGAACTAGGGTATTCTTTGCAGGACATCACTTTTTCTCCTATAACGGGCGGAGAAGGAAATATCGAATTTTTGGCGTACTGGGCTTGGTCTGCCGAGCCGAACGCTCTGATTCCAAATGATGCATCTTTAGCAGAATTGGTCAAGCAGGCGAATGAGACCTTTACCACCAATAAATAATAAAATGTACGAGGAAGGTGCCGAGCAGTGTTTTAGCTGCCGGCATCTTTTTTACTTTACAGCGGCACGCTCCTTTTGATAAACTATAGAAAAGCAAACAAACGTTCGGTTCCTGCGTCATACAGGAAAATGCCCCCACCATAGCGAACGATTAAAGAAACAATCCATTTGCGAATGGGGGATGCTGGTGGGGACTTACGGAGATTTAATTATTATGCTGTTAGCCGGCGGTTTATTTATCGCCTGGTTGTTTCGAAGCTTTCACCGATGGCTGCATGAGCCTGCAAGCGTTAATCGGTTAAAGTTGGGAAAAGGCGGTGCGCTTGCAGCAGATGACGAAAATATTATATTGTTGGAGCAAGCCGGTTACGAGGTAAGTTCTGGCAAGCATTTAGTGCCGATTCCAATCAAACTGAATGATGTGCCGCTTGGGAAGGGAAGCCGGTTATATATTGATTACATTGCGGAAAAGGATAATTGCACATACATCGTGAAGACGGCGCGTGATCGGATGCCGATCGACTGGACGCCAAGCGGAGTGAGGGACCGTTTACTCGTTTATTCGCTCCTTCTGCCCGAATGTGAGGGTGTATTATTCGTGGATGCGAAAGAAAAGCTCATTCGAAAAATCACGTTCCACATATCAGAATAATATTTCACGGAGGTTTTTTCATGAAAGGGATTCGTCAATACCGAATCAAAGAAATTATTACCAATCGGGTAATCGAAACGCAGGAGGAGCTGGTCGAGGCGCTTCGCGACTCGGGAATGCAGGTGACCCAGGCAACCGTTTCGCGCGATATGAAGGAATTAATGTTGATAAAGGTGCCTGAAGGCGAAGGAAAGTACAAGTACTCTCTTCCTCATGAGCACCAGAAACAAAATCCGATCCATAAGCTCAAGCGCGCTTTGTTTGATCATTTCGTACATATTGACTATACGGATAACCTCGTTGTGATGAAATGCCTGCCTGGATCCGCGAATGCGATTTGTGCATTAGTCGATAACATGGAATGGTCAGAGGTGATGGGTACCATTTGCGGCGACGATACCATTTTAATGATCTGCCGGACGAAAACGCAAAGCGGCGAAGTCGTAGAACGAATACTTGAGCTGTTGAACTAAGGGAGGTAATCAACCATGCTGCGTGAGTTGTCGATAAGGAATTTAGCGGTAATTGAAGAAGTGAACGTTACTTTTCACCAAGGCTTTCATGTGTTGACAGGAGAAACAGGGGCTGGTAAATCGATCTTAATTGATGCCCTAAGCTTGCTGGTAGGCGGCAGAGGCTCCGCAGACATGGTTCGTTACGGATGTGACAAGGCTGAGATGGAGGCGTTATTTGATCTTCCCGGTAACCATCCGGTATGGGGCGTACTGACCAAGCTGGGGGTACATGCTTCTTGTGAGGAAATGCTGGTTATTAGACGGGAGCTTTCTGCGCATGGGAAAAGCAGCAGCCGGGTGAACGGACAGCTCGTTACGATGACGATGTTAAGGGAAATCGGCGAATGCCTTGTGAATATACATGGTCAGCATGAACATCAATCACTGCTTCGCACGGAGCAGCATTTGGAGTGGCTGGACTTATTTGCGGGTGATTTACTCATTGAACGCAAACAAAATTACCGCAGCGTATTCAGCGGGCTCCAGCAAACGAGGGCCGCACTTCGCGATTTGGAAAACTCAACAAGACAAAATGTGCAAATGCTTGATCTGTACCGGTTTCAAATCGAGGAAATTTCGAACGCGCAGCTAAAGCCGCAGGAGGATGAATTACTGGCTGAACAACGGCGCAAGCTAATGTATGCGGGGAAAAGAATGGATGCGGTTTCTGAAGCATACGATTTGCTCTACGGCGGCAAAGGTTTAGATATGGTTAGCAAGGCGGTTGCAAAACTGATTGATATTCAGACGTATGACCCGGCAAAATTAAACCCGCTGCTTGAACAGCTGCAATCGGCCTTTTATCAAGCGGAGGATGCGGCATTCCAGCTTCGTGATTATAGAGATGGAATCGAATCTGATCCAGATGAGCTGTCACAGGTAGAAGACAGACTTGATTTGATCAACGGTTTGAAACGCAAATACGGGGAGTCGATTCCTGATATTTTAGCTTATTTAGATCGAACAATGATAGATCGCGACAAAATCGAAAATCGAGACCAGCTCTTAGAGGAGCTGCGCCTAGAAGAATCCAAGCTTTACGAACAAGCCTTGGTTTTGGCGAAGGAATTATCGCTGCTGCGCGAGCATGCTGCTGCCAAGCTGTCTGAGGCGATTGAGAACGAGCTGGGACAGCTTCAAATGCCGTCGGCGAAGTTCTGTGTCCAAATCGATACCACAGTCGCAGGCTCCGGTGAAACGAAGCAGATCCGTTTACATTCGAATGGGATGGATGAAGCGATCTTTATGCTCTCCACTAATCCGGGCGAACCAATGAAGCAGCTAAGCAAGATTGCTTCCGGGGGGGAAATGTCCCGGATAATGCTTGCTCTTAAGAGCATATTTGCCGAAATCGATCAAGTGCCTGTCCTTATTTTCGATGAGGTTGATACCGGCGTAAGCGGAAGAGCTGCACAAGCGATTGCTGAGAAAATGTCTCAGCTTGCATCCAAGTGCCAAGTTTTCTCCATTACTCATCTGCCTCAGGTGGCATGCATGGCCGATCATCATTATGAAATACGCAAACAGGTTATCGGTGCCCGAACTTCGACTTCCGTTAAGGAGCTCCTTGATACGGTTCGCATTGATGAGCTTGCCCGTATGCTCGGCGGCGTGGAAGTTACGGAAAAAACAAGGCATCATGCACAAGAAATGCTTGATTTGGCTCACAGACAGAAGGGGGCGTAATGGAAGCCAATAAGGGAATCTTTTTGCGGACATAAAACATGCGGGTGAGGGTAACTTAAAGGTACGCCAATGGCGACATAACCTTTTTCGTCATGCGATGGAATTACAGGGAGCGTGAAATCATTGAACTCCAATCAAAGGAAGCGATGGTTTGGCCTAGTTCTCGTTTTCTTCATTTGCATGATCGGAAGCTCCACACCGTTTCAACATTTTGCCGCAATCCCGAATGAACTTCGTTTATTCTCCGGGCAGCTGAAACGATTACAATACGGAGTGCCCGTTCATGCAGAAGTAACGGTCGACCCACAAATGCTTCAGATTAACGGATCAACCAGTCATTCTTTATCCGTAAATTTGAACGAACCACTGTCACTGCAGTCGAATCAAAGCGGTCAAACCAAAATGAAAGTGAAATTATTTGGTAAAATTCCATTCAAGACCGTAAAAGTAAATGTAGTACCTGATTTACGTGTCATTCCAGGCGGGCAAACGATTGGCGTCAAGGTTAAATCATCCGGCATTTTGGTTGTAGGCCATCATCAGGTGGCTGGGAGCAACGGAATGAAGCAATCCCCGGGCGAGGCCGCAGGACTGCGTCTAGGCGATTTGATCGTAAAGATCGATGGTACGAGCATTAATCAAGTTCACAGGGTTGCAGAGCTTAGCGAGAAGGCAGGCATGGATAAACGGCCGCTCGAAGTCACTTACAAACGGGACGGTCAATTGAACAAAACGCTTTTGAATCCTGTTTTTGATGCCGAGGACAAAGCGTGGCGATTAGGATTGTATATCCGTGATTCAGCTGCGGGGGTAGGCACGCTTACTTTTTATGCTCCTGATCAAGGCGTATACGGAGCACTAGGGCATGTAATTACCGATATGGACACGCAAACACCTATCGATGTTGGAGAAGGCCAGATCTTACAGTCCAGCGTTACGTCCATTAACAAAAGCCAAAATGGCGAGCCGGGAGAAAAAAGAGCGCATTTTGTGAAAGAAAGCAAAATATTAGGCAACGTGGAGCGGAATACACCTTTTGGTATTTTCGGCAAAATGAATGAAGTTCCAACGCATAGCTACAGCGAGAAATCGGTTCCCGTCGCTTTTGCCGAAGATGTTAAAGAAGGTTCGGCGCAAATTTTGACTGTTGTGAATGGACAGAAGGTTGAACGTTTTGATATTGAGATCGTTCATGTATCCAAGCAATCTGGCCCAGCAACAAAAGGTATGGTAATTAAAATAACGGACAAGCGTTTGCTAAGCAAAACAGGCGGCATTGTTCAAGGAATGTCAGGAAGTCCGATTATTCAAGACGGGAAGTTAGTGGGAGCCGTTACACATGTTTTCGTTAACGATCCTTCGTCTGGTTATGGCTGCTTTATCGAATGGATGCTTCAGGATGCAGGCGTTTTGTTGAAATCAGCAAATGGATTTACCGGTGAAGCTGCATGATAAGCATTTGATAAATAAAACGTCTGCTTAAGCTGTGGTAAAGCTAAAGCAGACGTTTTTTTTGCTGCGGATCTTTTAAATTAAAAACCGCGTGAGCGATCAAACGAGCAATGAAATTTGTCGAATCAAAACGAATGGAATCGTTACATGTAATAAATTATTAATTATATCGAATCGGCTTAAAAAAATAAAGAAAAATAATTTTCGACAGAAGGAATTCAACTCTACATGTCGAAAACTTTAAGCAGACAACTAGTGAGCGTAATCATTAAAATCATTTAGAGGAGGACCACAACTTGCATAAGATCGAAGTATTATTAGCAGATGACAACCGGGAATTTACTAACCTGTTATCGGAATACATATCCGAACAAAGTGATATGAGTGTGAGTGGAGTCGCGTACAACGGAGAAGAGGTTCTTAGACATTTGGAGGAAACGAGAAAGTGTCCGGATGTACTTATCCTAGATATTATTATGCCTCATTTGGACGGATTGGGTGTTCTCGAGCGTCTGAAAGAAATGAACCTTTCCCCCATGCCAAAAATTATTATGCTGACTGCTTTTGGTCAAGAAAATATTACGCAAAAAGCGGTTCAGCTTGGTGCCTCTTATTATATTTTGAAACCATTCGATATGGATATTTTAGCTAACCGTATTCGCCAACTAGTTGGTAATCCAACGTATTCCTCAACGGGCAGCTTCACGACCAGCTCTTCCTCGTTGAAATCGAATGTAGTGCCAATTCCAAAAGGAAAAAACCTAGATGCCAATATAACAAGCATCATACATGAAATTGGCGTACCGGCGCATATCAAAGGCTACCAATATTTGCGTGAAGCAATTACAATGGTATACAACAACATTGAAATTCTTGGCGCAATCACCAAAACACTGTATCCTGCAATCGCTGAAAAATTCAAAACAACGCCATCCCGCGTTGAACGCGCAATCCGTCATGCGATCGAAGTCGCTTGGACGCGCGGTAATATCGACAGCATCTCTCACTTGTTCGGTTACACCATCAACATCAGCAAATCAAAGCCTACGAATTCGGAGTTCATTGCGATGGTGGCTGATAAGCTGCGGATTGAACATAAAGTCTCGTAATCCCGCGTCATTACTGGCTTTTCGCATAATATTCGGTAGCTGAGGCGGTGAATTTACGGACAAGGTAGCGTCACCGTTCCAATAAAGAATATCGTTGCAATTGCGTTAAACTTTTAAGTTTTCACCTCGCTTTGTGCGCATAGTTTGTCCGACGTTAGTCACCGTAATCATACACGATCTAATGCGCAAGTTCAATTCGTACACGCGTTTACGAAGTTCTGACGTAAATTACGTCGGAGCTCCGCAAGTAGACGAAAGATTAATTAGTCATAACGCAAAGAAAGCGCGACCGATAGCGGAATGTATCCGTTAATGGTCGCGCTTTCTTCGTTTATTGGTCGCACTTTTTTTGCGGGTGTAGACAATGTACAAGTCGAACTAATGGTGAGAATTGCGTATGCTGATCTCGGACATGTTCGTCGTTAACTCTGACATAACTCCGAGTAGTTTCGATGTCGGCGTGAGATACTATGCGTTGAAGCGTAAATAAATCACCGCCGTTAAGCAAATACGCTGTACAAAAATAGCTGCGAAATTGATGCGGATAAGCAAGTTTTGGATCAACGCCGACTTTTATAGCGTACTCGTTTAATGATTTTCGAAATCTGTCCGCTTTTAACGGATCTCCTTTTTTTGATAAGAAAATATACTCTGTTTCAAAATAAGTTTTATTTCTTTTGATAAGTGCTAATAATTCGCGCACAGTTCCTTGTGATAACGGTACAACGCGAGGTTTACGGTTTTTGTTCATCGAACCAGGCAAATGAATACAACGTGCTTTTATATCGAGGAGCTCTGTAGTTAATTTTAACGCTTCTTGAATGCGGAATCCGCCGTCAGCTAAAAGTATCATTAAAGTGCGATCTCGAAGACCCGTAGGTGTATCAGTATCAGGCGCTCCAAGTAACTTGCGTACGTCATCGTCAATAAATGTGATTTTTTCCTTGCGGTCATAGCGAGGTAGTTTAATTTTTGCTACTGGATTCGTAACGATATAGTTTTCGCCAGCTAGAAAATTGAAAATAGTTCTAATTGTCATTAAACGGGTGATTATGGTTTGAGCAGCTAACGTATCGGAGCTTTTTCTACCGTCAGTTGCATTACTAAATTTTGTTTTATCGAACATGAAGTTTACATACTCACGAATCTTAGCTGCCGTAATTGTATTAATTAAGCAGTCTTCTGCAAGCCAATCCGTAAAATATCCCCAGTTGATAATATAAACTTGTGCTGTTCTAGTACGAACGCCTTCCGATTTCTTTGCGTTATAAAATATTGTGAATGCATCAGATAAAGTGTAATTTGACATCATTCTGCCTCCTAAGATTAAGTTCTTTAATTATATCGGCAGAAAACGAAAAAACTTTAGCGCTTTAACGTGTTGACGAATTTATGACGCTGTTCTAACGCATCTTCAACGCAATCTAACGCAAACAAAACGCGCCCACCGATCGAGTCGCGAAACTCGTTCAATAGGCGCGTTTTTTATTCTTCTCGTATAGGTGTGGCGCCGAGTATCTCCGCCATCTGAAACCAATCTCCGTCGACCATAACGCGTTGTTTATGGGTGTCTATGCGGTCTACAACGCCGATTACGTTTAAATCCTCGAAACGGTCAAATAGCCGTAGTGTAATCGGAGTCCGCTCCGTATGAGAAGCCGATATTATACGTTCGATGTCCTCTACGGCATCCGCGTCAAGTATCGGCTTTTCCTTCGCGTTTGACTCGCGACTATGTTCTTTTATACGGACGATATGCTCCGGTAGCATCATGCGGCTGCTTTCCCATAGACCATTGCCGCTTAATTTTTTACGTTGTGTTGTCATAACGATCACCTCAACGTAAGTATATGCGAACATGTGTTCTGTAGTCAAATGTGATTAAAAGCAAGCATTGGGTTGTTTGCGTATTTTGCTAGTCCGTCTAGATCAGGAAATAATCGAAAGTGACCAATACCATTTTGGTATAAATAGTTCTTTGCATCATAATACACGCTTGGTGTTATTGTAATTTTTATTAGTGCATGTTCTGCTAATAATTCGCCGTTAAACTCTTCATCCAAAGGAACTCCTGAATTTCCTTGAAGCGTAAAAACTCCTTGTTGAGCAATAATTCTTTGGCTATTTCTAATTGGGTAAAGTGCACTTGAGTTATTTGCAAACAGGGTCTGATTATTTAAGTAATGTTCATATTTCCCAAATCTATTTACATCTGCA
This sequence comes from Paenibacillus sp. LPE1-1-1.1, assembly GCF_040676435.1. Taxonomy (NCBI): domain Bacteria; kingdom Bacillati; phylum Bacillota; class Bacilli; order Caryophanales; family Paenibacillaceae; genus Paenibacillus; species Paenibacillus sp. LPE1-1-1.1. Next base: position 928,023 of record NZ_JBEGHY010000023.1, on the reverse strand, counting down.
AACCCATAGAAACCAAGACTTTTATTATTCAAAACAACTGGATTAAGCATCCATACACATGCATTAGATCTATTAGGGTTCCAAGAGGTAAAGGCAAAGTATAGAGCAGTAGAAAATGATTCAGTCCAATCTAATAATCTTGTTTTTACTCCGTGATGTTGCATGATAAATAAAAGATCCCAATCTTTACTGTTGTGAAAATTATGCCCGAGGTTATAAAACATTCTATATTTTGAGGCCTCGTTGATATTTACTGAGGGCAAGTCAGCTGACTCTCGGAATAATCCTGAGTGTAGCTTAAATAATTTTTCGTCTGAGTGGCCTCTGTACCAAATCATTGGAGACTTTTTATTATTCTCATTAACTATATCTAGTACTTGATGCCATTCATTACTAAAAGTCATAGTACACCTCTTAATTATTATTTCGCATAAACAAACGTACAGTTAGCGATCATGAACCGTTCCTCGCGTATTTTTACCGTTTCCTCCGTGATTTCTTCGATGCGACCGGTTCCGATGAGCTCGTTATCCTGGAACGCGAGTACCGTAGACTGATCGAGCGCGGCAGTATAGAAATGTACCGGCGCGGTTAAAACTTTGAATCCAAGATAGCGATTTTTAAACATGTTTAGTTCGAACCATCCTCTTTTTCATTTTTATATGATAAGAAAAATTCCCTAAATTCATTGAATTCATCTGAATTAAAAGAGAAATAGTGATCAATTATATTGAGAGTAATAGTTGATGCAAATGCTCTAACCATCCCATACAAACTCTCGTGGCTTGTGTTACGGTATCTAAGCTCACTAAAGTTTGTGAATACATCTCTTTGCTTAAATGTTATTTTTAAATCTGACTGAGCTGTCAAGGCGTGCGTTTCACGCGATAATAAGGAATATGTACTATACAAATTTAATCCCTTACTTCCCTGTACATACTTTATTAAATCAGATAACGTAAATATTTGCTGATTGTTTTTGGTGTATAGCGTATACCACTTTACAAATCTATTAGTGCCTTTTCTTTTTTCTTCCTCAATTATTTTTTTTCGTTCATAAATTACTTGATAGTTAGGGAAAGTTTTTAAATAACTTTCAATTCTTCTTATTTTTTCATTCAACGACTCCTTATTTGGAAATATTTTTCCTAAAGTTTCTTCATTTTTAATATCTTTCATAAATTTATGTTCATCAAGCATATTAAAAATGAAGTATGATGTTGCTCTTTCTTTAAGTAAAACTCGATTATCCGCCATGATATATTTAATTGAGGTATAAGTTTCAATAGTGGCACGCGCTGTTAGTTTTGCTGCACTATGCGAATCTTGGTCAACAAGTATGAAAAGTCCGTCTAATTGCTCTAATAATTTTCTATACAAGGAAACTACTATCAAATCTTCATGTTGTAGTTGTTTGTCGATAGTTTTTTGGAATATACTCCAGCCGAATCTCAAGGTTTTACTAAGATAATTCAAATCGGGCCTTTCTGTACTATCGTGAATATCATCATTATAGAATATCAATTTGTATCCTCCGAAAATAATATTGCATCAATTATTTAAATCAAATAATGACTACAAACCAATAGTTCGACATAATTCCGTATTTTTCCTGCGCCGGCATACGAAAAAGCCCGCCAAATGACGGGCCCCTCCGTTTTATTCGTTATTTCTTACGCTCGTTTACGCCGAGGTGCGCTTTTAATCCGTCCTGCAGCACGCGCGAGAAGTTAACGTTATTCTCGACCGCGATTTCGTCGAGCCACTTCGGGATCGTCAACGTTTTCTTTACGGCCTGTTCCGCCATCTTATCGCGGAAGGGCGGCATCCATACGTCGATGAGTAAAGCGGCCTGGTTCGCGGCTAATTTAACGTCAATCAAGCGCGTTGGCTGCGGGATAATATCAAAATCACGTTCCATTCCGTATAAATGCAACGCCATACATTCGCGTGCCATACGCAATGCTTCCTCGTCAGTGTCACCGCAAGTAAACGCGCCAGGTAGGTCCGGAAACTCTACGGAGATGCCGTCATCTGCGTAATCGAATATCGCAGGATATACGTACCGGTCTTTCATTTAATCACGTCCTGTCGCAACCGTTTACTTTCAATTACTGCGCTACGGATTAAGAATACGGCAGCAAGAATATGCAGTGTCATACCGAGGAACGGAATCCAGCCGAGAGCGGACGCAGCGATTCCGAGTACGCTTGGATAAATAGGGCGGTTACTACGCTTACAAACAATCAAAGTGATAATATGTATGACTAACATTAACAAAAGAAGGGACCACGAAGTTGCGAATATTATGAAACCGCCAAGCACCGGTACTCCGAGTAATCCTTCGGAAACTCCTGTAATCCATAACAAATTTTTTACTGCTTTCATATTTAGCCTCCGTTTGTATCGTTTTGACCTGTCTAAATGCCGCTCAGATCGATTCTAACTAATTACTAATATAATCCTTTACCCAATTGATGGGAAGCAAAAGCCCGCCAAAATTAGCGGGCCTCGCGTTAAACTAAACGCTGTCACCGATACCTACGAGTAAGTCTAAAAACAACGGAGAGAGCTGTACGAGAATATACCCGATTGCCGCGTTCTGAAGCATTTGCATACCGCGCTCGCGATTCCCGACGAGTATGAACAAACAGCCGCCAGCAATCATTACGCCAGCTATCGGAAATGAGAGCGACATAATAAGGTCGATAAGCGGATCGAACGCGTGGATGATCTTCGTCTTTACTGCGCTGGAAATTGCGGGAACGGCGGCCTCAGGCGCACTTGCCGCGAAAATGTGCGTACTAAACGACGGTAAGCAGCTCGCAAGGAACGTTAGCGGTATCGTGTAACCGAGAATCGACCTTACCTTCGGATCATACATACGTTTATCTACGTGTAATAAGCGAGTTGGGTTCGTAATTTTGCTTACGTTTACGATGTCGGACAGAAACTCTTTACGTGTGCCATCCCAACAATTCGCGCCGATCGTAATATTCATGGGTAACGCCTCCTAATTTATATCTTTCCATACGTGTACAACAACGTCGAGGCCTGCGCACCATTCGAGTAATTGGCGTTTTCGGCTTTCGGTCAATGTTACCCATACTAACCGCGGAAAGTATTTTAATTTCTGCTGGAATACGCCAGTCTCGGAGAGCTTGCGGTATTTATCGATTTTCTCGCGGTTTTTGTGCTGATGCTGCAGGTGGTCGACTTCAAGAAAATGGCGCCGTTGATTGTGGCGGAAATACGCGTCCGGTATCAGAGTAAGAACGCCTTCGACGGTAAATTTGACCTCGTTTTTCCAATCCTCATTACCGGCGTAGTATATGAACGCGTCATTTCGCATCAAATAGTGGCCGGCTTGGTTCGTTTTATTACGTACAACATCGCAACCAACACGCTCGCGGCCGGATTTGCTTAAATAATAGATATTCTCGCCGTTCTCGCCGCGGAAAGTTGATACGTACGGCTTCAAGTTATCTAATATCCTTCTGGCGTTACGGTCACCGGAGAGCGAGTGGATGCGCTGCAGTTGATTGCGGGCGAGATAATCAAGTTTCTTCAATGACAAGAGAATAGCTTCCTGCCGATGGAGTTTCTTTTGCTGAATGTCCATCTTTTTTCGGCAGCTCCTTTCTAGGTTTAATGACGATATGCGGCCCGATCGTCTTGTCGATAAAGTCGTTCTCTATGAACGGAGTCTGAACGAGCAGCATACGGTCCGTCCGGTATAGAGCGCGGCCTCTGATTAACGGAAGGCTTTCGGCGCCGTTTTCGTCTAATACGACTTGGCTCGCCGTATCCGTTTGGATTCGGAAGCATAGGCGCGCGTCACAGTTCTGCTTTACCTGGCGCGGTAACGTATTTGCTGTCGGATATTGAGTCGCGAATAATAATCGATAGCCCAGGCCTCCCGCGATACGCGCAATCTCCGCGATAATCTGCTCACACTCGATTTTCTTCTTTTTAGTCTTCGTGTCCGGCTCGCCTTGACTCGCGAGTTCAGCGGCTTCGTCAACAATGATGAAATGACGCTGCTTCATGCGCGCTTCTTTGATGTCCTCGTATCCTTTCGCAAGAAACTCCGCTTGGCGCCGTTGTATCTCCGTATGAATCTCGCGTAATGCCTCTAGGCTTTCGTCGACGTTCTTGGCGACTTTTTTAACCTGGCGCACGTTACTGTAACGGTTAAAGGCTAATCCGCCTTTCAAATCCAGAAGCGTAAAGCAAACCACGTCCGGCTGTGTACCGATTAACGTCGTTATGACGTTCTTCAAGAATACTGATTTACCGTAACGCGTCGTACCGGCTACGATTAAGTGCGGTATCTTATCGAAGTCGTGATAAACCGTTCCCTCGCGCGATTCGCCGACGCATACCATCCATCCGCTACATTTGCCGATCGTGCCGTCATCGTACGGGACTATTTCCGGAAGAGGCTCGCGATAAATGCGGATTCTTAATGTGCCGTCGTAATCCATCAATACTTCCTTGCGGTGCTTCGGCCCGTTAAGCAGCCGTTTGATCTGCTCGTTAATGTCACCGCGTAGTCGCAGCGTTTTAATGTCGGTCAGCGTTATATCGAATAGCCCACGTCGATGATTAAGTCCGTCCTCGATATGCTGCTTCTTATTCTGAACGTCCGCGAACGCTAAACCGAGCGGTATGCGGTAGACGTATTCTACGCCCCAGGAATGACGTTTCCGCCGTAATAAGTGAATCGTCCGTTGTTTGCCGTCCTCGCGAACGTGGAGGCCGCAGTTGTTCGCTATGCGTTGTATTTTGCTCGCCTCGGTCGTACCGTTTTTATCGAGGAATGTGTACGCTAAAACACCGCTCATGGCTACGCTGGAAGCAATTTCGAGTATCAAATTCGGTCACCGCCTTTCAATGAAAAAACAATAATTTTAGAAGCGCGGCTGCCTCCGCAACAACGCCGTCAGGTACCTCGACAGTAGTTATCGCGCCATACAAAACACCGGCTACAAATCCAATCAGTAAACGCCACACACGCGCCACCTCCTTTTCTTAGATATCCAATAGGATAGTTCCTACGTTACGGAAGACTTGCGTACGTGCTTTAACCTCGACAGTACGCGGTTCGGAATAGTCCGCGGACATTGCCGGCAAGGTACGTCAAGCGGAATACGTTATTTGGCCGGAAAGGGAAGGAGTTGTGGAGCGTTCCGCGGGTGATTCCGTGGTAATGGTAAATGATATGAATGTCGAGTAGTCGATATGTCAACAAATTGACAATCTGCACAAAATAAAAAACGACCCGATAAGGTCGTTATTCTTCAGAAGGTGTGTAGATGAGTAAGTCGCCGGGAGTTACGTCAAGGCCTTTACATAATTTAGCGAGAGTTTCATAATCGATTCGGTTTGTCGCGTCTGCAGCAAGTGAAGTTATTGTGTTACGACTAACACCGGTTAACTCGATCACTTTTTTGTTCGTAAGACCTTTTTGTTCCATAATCTCGCCAAGTCGGCATTTGACTTCGGGCTTCTTCGACATATATTAATGCACCTCATAAAAAAGATTTTGTCAGGATGTTGACATACTGGTAATAGCGGTATAATATACTAATTAGGTTGAGTGTCAGGATGTTGACATGTCGATAAGTTGATTATCGGACAAGTCGACTATGTAGTACATATTACCATAATCATAGGAGGTTTTAAATATGTCTAGCCAAACAGCGATTCGCTACGTCATCACTCCGGATCACCTTGCACATATTACTTTACTTTCGACTGGCCGCAGCCTGGTCGTACAAGCTCCGTATTTCCGCAAACTACTCGATATTAATCCACGTACTACACTCGGCAGTACCTCGATCGACCACGCCCAACTCCGTATGTTAGGCGTTATTCCTTCTCGCGAGGAGGTGAGCACAAATGATTCTCGCGTTACAATCAGCGCCTAACCCACAAGTCCGTCGTCGCACCGTTCGTGGCCGTTTAATCGCTCGCGTTATTGGTGCGCTTTGTGCCGAACTCTTATCCGGTTTCGTTGGAGGCTTGATGTCGCGATGAAGCCGATTACTGTCATTAATGGACCGTTTGAGCCCGGCGGATCAGCAATCATCGATCGCGGCTTTCTCGTTGCGCCTGGAATCGCTATGTACGTTTCATCCACACATCGTCAGCTTTGGCTTCAACACGTTACTGTTCGCGATTATGATACGTGCTCCGGAGGTATAGGCGTCATTCTTTCGGAGAATGTCATTCGCGACGATAGGGAAATCATCGCGGAGTTATACGCCAACTTGCGCGGTATGGACGGCTTCGAGTTTGTATGTACGGTTTTGGTTCAAAACGGAGTTGATATCGAAATGTTTCCGCCTGAAGAGTCCATATTGGACGAAACCTAGCGCCCTGGTCGGCGCGATGGTCGCGGGTAACCGTTTAATCTACGCCAATTTATTGAGCGTGTTATTCCGTATGTATTTTTGTCCGCACCCTGGCGGCTGTAACCGCTTATATCGCTAGTGCCCGCCGGCTGCAAACGGTTGGGATCGCTACCTAGCGCGCTTTACCGGTCATGGCGGCAACCGTGATCGAATGCCTTCGCCGTCGTTAATTGCCTACGCCAATAGTCAACGTAACGACGGCGTTCTATTTTAAAACGAGGAGAGATGCGGAGTGAAAGTAGAAATCGTAAGGTATATCGAGGATTTTATTACCGGTGAGGTTGAGCGCGAGATCGAGAACGGATATATTATCGCGCCTGGCGTTGCGGTCGTTCCTTGTATTAGTACTCTGTACTTTGTTTCCGTTGGGCCGTCCGAGGAGGGAACCGGTCTGTACGACGATTTAGGCCTTTTATGCGATATTATTCTTCCGTCAGATAACGAGATTGATCTGACTACGATGCCGGCGTCTGCATTAACCTTCGCGTTATGGGTGGCCGGTAAAACGTTGGAGCCGCTTGCGACCGCTGTTTGAAACGTATGTACATTTCGCGCCTGACACCGGATGGGACTCCGTTGTTGGGCGTTTTGTTTTATATGGTGTAATACGAGAACGTCTGTTCTTAGTTTCAAAAGTTTTTAAATAATTTTTGGTCGCTTTGTACCGATTTGCTTAGTATCGATAGGTATCTATTGTGAGAGGAGAAAAAGTTTAAGCATAAAATAATCGCCAGCGTAACGCAGCCATGTACCAACTTAGGGTATTTTTGGGGGGTATAACTAATAGGAAGTGAAATCCTGTTTCGGATATGTCCCAGTTTTTGAAAACAGAACGGGTAATATCAGTAGGAAGTTAAAATAGTCATGTCCCATATTGGCGATAGGATGTACTTACTATTATGTAGGAGTTAAATTCAAAACTGAATGTGCGAAGGGGGGACGTAACTCAGTAATGTGTGCGAGTCGGGAAGTTACCTTAGATAATACGGAATACGACTGAAAAAACTCGGCGCTATTGTACGGAAAGTAATCGGCGTTTGGTAATACCGTATAAGACGAAATTAATACACGCCTAACTCAGTGACTTTCAAGTACGCAACCGCTGGCGTGATCATTGCGCCAAGAGACGGTGTGCGTTAACAGAGCGGTGAGGAAGCCGTGGAATAAAAAAAACTCCCCGTTAGGGGAGTACGTTATCTAGCGGCCCAGTACCAGCCTCTTCTAAGTTCAAGTTGCTTGCAGACGGCAACAATTGTACGCTCCATCTGTTCAGCAATTGTATCAGCTTTCCTGTACATGTGTGCTTTGTCAGTGAGTCCAGATGCAATTTGATCTAACAACTGCTTTTCTGTAAGTGTATAAGGCTTTCCGTGATTTTTCGGCATAATTAACCACTCCTCTTAAGTTATGACGTAAGTATACTACGTCTTAAGGGAGTTGTAAACGATAAAGTATCGTCATCTTTATTATATAACAAAAGTATAAGGAAAGGCAAGTTTTTTTCTAAAAACAGTTGACGGAAATAATGAAAACGTAGTCTAAACGTTAATTCATCGTTAAAAGGTGCGAAATAGCGTTGGCGTTTGGTAATACAGTATAAGCCGAAATTAATTCACGCCAATGTGTACAGAAATACGTCCGCAAACGACTATACACGTATAAGCCAAAATAATCTGCGCCAATGTGTGCGAAAGTGTGCGAGATAGATTCGGCTGGCGACTTTTTATGTAGAGGGGCGCGAAAGTTGTGCGAAATCGTATCGGCCATCGTTAAAGCAGTACCAGACGAATTAATCCACACTAAAATGTGCAGAAAGCGATCGGTCAGCATTACAAACGTATAGGCTGCAGATTATCCATTAAAGGAGGAGGACGGCATTATGACGCAGACAAAGCGGCAGTCAAACGTATTCTCAACCGATCTCCCAACGATTGAGGCGGAGATATGCAATTACCTCGGCACGATCGATACGGCGGACATCGCTACTGGACGCGCGGTTATTGAGATCGGCAAGCGGCTCACGTTCGTAAAGGTAAGCCATACGAAACACGGCGAATGGACTCCATGGCTAAGTCGAATAGGGATCGAAAAGCGTACGGCCCAACGGTATATGAAAGTGGCGGACATGTTCGGAAAACCGACATTGATGTCGCATTTGGCAGCGACGAAGTTATTCGAAATGACGAAGTTGCCGGCGGCTATCGATCCTGTCGTTTTCGTACAAGCCGAACAAGTAGTGCCGAGTACCGGCGAGATTAAACTAGTCGAGAGCATGACGATAGTCGAGTTGAGAGACGTAATTCGTAGCTACCGAGAGTGTGCCGACCTCGTTAAGCCGAAACAAAAGGAAAAGGACCCGCCGGCTTCGCGAGTATCTACGAATCCATTCGAAGCGCTCACGATTGACCAGGACAAACGCGACATTTTATACGGGTTGCCGCTGGCGGTTGCGTTACGGGTCGCCAAGTTAGAGAGCGTAGTAATGAACTCGATGCTAAACGTAGCCTCGAAACTATCCGGCCGCATATTCACCGAGCACTATACCGATATACTGGCGGACGTCGACGGTGGGAAAAAGGCGTCCGAAATCGTCCGTACATACAAGAAGCCAGCGAATAGGCAACCGCTTAGCGGTCTTACGATCGACCCCTACGAAATACTCGGCGTATGGGACGGCGACAATGACGCGGATGTCAGACGGAAGTATCGTGCGTTGGTTCAGAAGGTTCATCCGGATACGGGCGGCTCGGAATTGCTATTCAAAATCGTCAACGCAGCATGGGAAGCGTACAAAAGCGATTACTAAAAAAACGCGGTTATTGGCCGCTTTATATACATTTAAATAAAAATCGCGGAGGGATTACGAATGAATCAGCAGCTTCAGCAAGTATTCATTTACGCAGGAAATTCGGTTAGAACGGTAATGGTAGGAAGCGAGCCGTGGTTCATAGCGAAGGACGTTTGTACGATTTTAGAAGTGAACAACGTAGGTCAGGCGTTAACGCGACTAGATGCTGACGAGAGGACTGACCTCATTTTAAATGATGGCAGCCAGGGACGTAACTTTTCAGCCGTAAGTGAGTCCGGTCTATACTCGCTGATCCTCAGTAGCCGCAAACCGCAAGCTCGCGGGTTCCGTAAATGGGTCACTTCCGAAGTTCTCCCGTCAATTCGTAAAACTGGCGGCTACAACGCTCTCGCCGTACCGTCTTATGCTATCGACGATCGTGTTGCGCGTGCAAAGCGTTGGATCGAGGAAGAGGAGACAAGACAAGCGCTCCAACTCGAAACACAGCGTCAAGCAACGTTGCTTCTCGTACAAGCACCGAAAATATCGTATTACGATTCAATTCTGCGGTCGAATGACGCGCTCTCTGTTACGCAAATCGCGAAGGACTACGGGTTAGGGCCTGCCGAGCTCAATCAAATACTAAAGGACGCGGGGGTTCAATACAAATCAGGTAACCAGTGGGTACTGAAATCCGCGTACGTAGGAAACGGTTATTCTAAATCGGAAACGTTTGTCAATGAGAGCGGAGGAACACGGGTTTATACCAAATGGACGCAGAGAGGTCGCTTGTTCATTCACGAATTACTTACGGAAAGAGGTATTGAACCAGGCGGGAAGCCGAAGAAGAGCCGCAGGCGTAAACGTCCGACCGCGCAGAAACAGCAAACCGTAACCTTAACGTTGTCGCTTCCTATATAAAATAACTACCATTTAAACGGTGCAATATGAAGAGGAGGGATAGGATAACGTGTTAAAAGATAACGATAAGTTTCGCGAACAGGTGGCGCGATTTCAGTCGGACGGCGACCGTTCTATCATCGAAATCATTCGCGATTATATGCGCATTAAGTTTCACATGCTGAAACGCGGCATTGAGTACCCGGAACATGCGATGTACATTGCGTTGTTTATCAACGTACTTATTGGAGGAAAACTCAGAACAGCGAAGTATTCGCGGACGATTAGCGATAAATTCGATCCGGATGATTTGAGTTATTTCCGCAGAGGGATACGACAAGGACTTGGGATCGACATCTACGATAAGCCGGATTTCGGAAATGTAGACGAAAATCTCGCGGAAATACGGGATTATCTCGGTCCTGTCGCTTTTGCAGGCTTACTTAGCGCGATCCGCCGCTGCTATATCCGTGAGGGATTTGCGGCCGACCCTGCGTACGAGGAAGCGGTGAGTGACATAGAGTTATCGTTAATAGTGCCCGCACTGGAATACGCATTATCTTGTGTCGACGTGACGAAAAGTGAGCGCGAGATCGTCAGTTACGTTAACCGAGCGTTCCGTTCCGAATATATCCGGCTTCAAATGGAGCAGAACGGGACGCGACGGTTAGGAAGGCGAGACAGTGAAGGCAAGTTTAAAGCCGTATATGTTCAACCGCAAGAGACGAAGACATGGCGAATTATCTTCGGAACTGACGTCGTTGACGTGGACGCGATAATAGCACTACGAGCAAGTCAGCGCTCTTTTCTCGAACGTGTCCGAGAAATCGTGGAGGGCGACAGTGATAAGGACAACATGAGCGAGTACAAAGTCACTGAAGGCGGAAATTACCGGATAAAAAACAGGTATATCGCGGACAAGTTGGGGATAGAAGAGTCCGTATTCTCACGAACGATTAGTAGAATCGCGGCCAAAATTCGCAAAAAGACTGCTTAGAACATACAAGCTTTTGCATATTGATTTGATTATTGGGAGGATGAGGGATAATGATTCAGACAACTACAAAACAAGTAAACCATAAAGAAGTACTGCAAGCTTCGCGGACAATGGTAGACATATGGAATAAAGGCTATGTGTGGAACGGTTGGTTTACGCCTGGCGCAGACAATCGAATCATACTACGTTCGGCCGTCGATATTGCTGTGACAGTTACTGCAACAATGGCGGAGAAGCGAGCGGCAGCCACAGACTTAGCAGGCTATTACGAATATATAACCGGTCAAGTGCCGGAACAAATACAGATCGATAGGCTTAATGAATGGATACGCACCGGTTACGAATATGAGAGCTATCCGGTCTACGATGAGAGCGATGACCAACGACGAACCGTTCTAACTGGAGCAGAAAAGTACGAGTCAATTTCGGACAATTACGCCATCGAGAAAGCGGGCTTACGTGCTGATGGCATTGCGTTGAATGGCCGTGTTAAAAAAGCGGTTGAAATATTCGACATAGACGCGGAGTTCGATCGAAAACGGATTAAAGTACGGTTTTAGTCTAAAAAGTGAGCGGTTGTGGACGCGATTCCGCAGCCGCTTTACACTCAAATACAAATTAAACGGAGGCTATTCGATGACAAAACGTTCATTTTGCCGTTTTTGTAGCGAGACGCACACGGTTAGCGAGACAAAGGACTTGAACGGTAACGCGGTAGGCCTTTTTTGTGATCGTCGCAAAGAGCTCATTACCGCATTTACGTCGCGTTGGGGCTTCGAGGATGTATTCCCGATGATTGAAAGTTTTGTAGATGTCGCAGTAGACTCAGTAGCGCTTAAGCGGATAAAATCCGAAAAAGTAATCGGCCTTTCGCGTAAAATTGCGTATCAATTCATGCAGACAAGCAACGCACGAGAGCGCAAAATTAACTATTACTTTGCGCTGCATCACGTCCAAGACGCCATTCGCGCGAAGAAAAGTCGGTTGTTTTACGCGAAAGAGGTGTACTAATGTCGCAAGCTTTCGGAAAGCAAACGTATCATGACGACGATGGACGCACTTTAACGATAGTTGATGAAGCGGAATACGAGGTTAGAAGCCACGAACAACGCGAAGCTATCCGTGAGGGTTACCGACGCAAAGCAGCGATCGAAGCAGCCGGAGATGGGCGCAAATACGTTGTTTCTTATCACGGGCCCGTACGTAAGCTAAACGATATTTTAAATCTTAATGAAATCGGCGCGATTATGAAGCTGATTCCATATATGCGGTTCGAATGCAACGGCGAGCTAAGGTACGGAACCAAACGGATGGGCATCGAAGAGATAGCACGTGCCATCGGAAAGGCGCACCGCTGGACCGTTACGTTAGTTGGCGGCTTAGTTTGTGTCGGCGTATTGGTAACGGAGAAAGACGGCAAGCGAAACGTCTACAACGTGTCAGCGGAATATCATACGATCGGCCAGGCGATTAAAGGAACAACGTTTACACGCGTTTACCAAACGAAGACACGTACGGATATAGCGAAGGTATCGATCCAGGCTGCAGGCTTACTATACAAAATGATTCCGTATATTCACTACGAATACATGTACTTGTGTTGTAATCCGAATGTAAGGCGCAGAGAAGATATTCGTCACTTATCGCAGACACGCTTCGCAAAAGAAGTCGGAGTCGATGACATTACCGCATTACGTTGTATGCACGAATTAATGTCGGCCGGCTTCGTTATGAGAGCAGAAGCGTTTGGAGCACGTATTATACGCATGAATCCGGACGTAATGTACCGTAAGAAACCGCGTTTTGAACATGATGAGTATACGGAGTTTGTGCGCGAAGAGTTCAGGCAAACGCTCAGCGCGGATGAACAGCGGGACGGTATTATCGACCTCGACGGCGCCGAGCTTCCGTATTAGACCGCTTCATATACTGCACAGCAAAGGGCAAAACCGCTTCATATACTGCATAGTTGCTAAGTGCCTTCGCGCTTAGAGCTACGCGGGATATGGGCGTTTTTGCGCTTTACGTCCTCTTATTCTTAGAGATAGCGCGGTATAAACACCGCTTAACGTTATAACGTATTGTTCCCGTTGGATTTGTAAATCCGGCGCGAACATAAGAGATAGCATTTCGGATTGGTCAAATACCGCGACCAAGTCCTCATGCACCAATAATGCTGGACGCGTAAGAACTTGACGCGGTCAGGGCAAGGCCGGTTTATGGCCGCGGCAGGCACTTAGGCTCGCGTTCAGTTTTTAAACTGTTCGTGAGCAAACGTATATACAAACGGAGATTGACGAATAAAAGCGATCGTACGGTACCGCTGTGTTAACGTAATTTTCTGTCTGCAACCGCGGGTAATGTAACCTACGTATTTGATACGCGTTTTAGGCGCTACATAATGAAGCGAGACATAACGGCGGGGCTTACGATAGGATACGTAGATGAGGCGTATAGACCGTCTGGTACGATTGCTGGACGCCTCTGACCGGAGGACACGCGAAAACTCACGGGGTCAGAATGACGTGCGGTTGCGTTTGTCTAGCGTTATATTAACAATCACGCAAATCGCACGATCGATACGTTGTCAAGCGTTTTATACGATATTCATACGTGAATATTTATGCACGGATAGGCGTCCGACATATTCACAAATGCCGTATTTTGACGTAAAGTACTACGCCTTGACATACGCTGTAAACCGCGCCGTTATGCGGTTCTTGGGGCGCGCAGGAGGCATCAGAAACGGTCGGATTATACATTCGTTATGCATAAACGGAAAAAACGCGTGGTTACGCCATTCTCAGCGCGATGAGAACGGGTTATTTCCCGAAAAGGCGGCCGTTTTATGCAGCGTTTATGCACTTTAGCGTGCTAAAGAAACTATTTTCGATTTTACGTAACTATCTGCGTTGCTTTAACGTAATAAAGCATTTTTCATGCGTAATACTTTAACGCGGTGAAGTGCGTGACCCCCAAGACGGTATGCGGTATGTGTTCAGTTGCTGTTTATAACTCGCGCACAATTTTTTGAACTCGGAAGGTCACGGTATGCGATTCTTCCCGTATTTTACCCACGTTTAAGGCGTCCTAGGCGTTAGGAGGTAGTTTCGTACCTCTTACGCATTAGGACACTTATTTGACGTGAAATCAACGTAAAGGAGGCGCTAATATGAGCGCACAGAAACGGAAGCAACTAGAATCACGCTTAGACGGCCGCCAGCGAGTAGCAGCGTTATCGTGTGTCGAACGTGAATTCGCACCGGAAACCGAACGCAAGTCGTTCGAAGTAAACGCACAGGAAGCTGGCGTAACTCGCAACACACTTTACGAGTGGCGTACGCAGAATAAAGCGTTTATTGAGTATGTTAATGTGATCGCGGACGATTTTCTCGCATCTAAGCGGCCTATCGTATACAAACGTTTAATACAGCTAATCGACGGTTCTCAACCTTCTGTAAAGGCGATCGACTTGTTTATGAGGCGTGAGGGCTTAATCACAGCGCACGCGGTTATCGAAACGAAGGATGTAGGCGGCGGACGAGATAACGAAGATATAGCGAAGGAACTCGCTGAGTTGGACGAATTGCTCACAGAAAAAGAAAACCCCTGAAGTAGGGGTTAAATGCTGATGATAGTATTGTGGAATTCCTTGAAATCAGTTCTAAACTCTGCACTGTTCAATATTATTGTTTCGCCGTTAGCGAAGTCAATTTTACAAATCAACGATGAATACAAGTGTTCACTTACCCAGTTCGGTTTCACTTCGCTTAGTTCGACGCTCTTTTTAACAATATCACTTTTTTTACGGTAATCTACCTTACAGCCTTGTTCTTTTTCTGTAGACCTTAAAACGTATTCAAGAGATATTATGTTCGTTTCGTCGGTTATAAGCAGTTTTCCAGAAAGATTTTCGGTTTGATCGATAACATTGATTAGTACGGCTTTTTCTGTACCTTCAGGGATAATAGAGGTAATATTCATTAGTATTTGCTTCCCAAGTGGGAATCCCTCGACCCACTGAATCCATTCGTTATACTTCATAAAAGTTTCCCCCATAATACAATATTTAACAACACAATGTTACAACACTTTCAGATATTAGACAAGCAAAAGGAGGCGATAGCGCTTGGCATTCATTAATAATAAATGGCTTTATCGTGATGAACGCGCTGAGCGTATCACCTTAATCTCCCAACGTGTACATAAATTGAAGAAGCTATACGTGGACGGAACGATTAACGACTATCAGCTCGATACACTACTCGCGGACACTGCGGAGCTTAAACGTTTAGTACGCATACACCGCGCAGAAGTAGATGTCGCATACTTCACTTACGAATACACGTCAGACGGCGGTAACCCTACGAATGAAGATAACGTAATTCGACACGGTGAAGACGGGACGGAACATGACGCACTCGAAAACATTGCGCCGATTCACCGTGAGTTCTTCGATTTATGTGATTACGTAGACCACGCGGAGCGTAACGCGCGCCTGGCGATTGCAGCAGCGCGGGGTCACAGTAAGTCCGGTATGTTCTCGAATGCCTTTCCGCTGCATCAAATCGCGTTTCGCAAGCGGAGATATGTGCTCGTTATATCCGAAACGGACGGGCTCGCTAAGAAGCTCATCGGATGGGTCAATAAGCAACTTAAATTTAACGCTAAATTGCGGGAGGACTTTGGTCCGCTGCTTCATGAACGTAATACGCAGAACGAACGCGATAACGAAGAGGCTTTTATTACGCTTTCCGGCGCGTTAGTCGAAGCGTCATCGTCCGGTAAACAATTGCGTGGTAAACGACACGGTTCGTATCGGCCGGACTTAGTTATCGTCGATGATCCGTCGTCAACGAACAATGAGGGAACGAAGGAAGCGCGCGAAAAGCTCGTTCATTGGTTTAACTCCGTTGTTGTACCGATCGGAACGAAATCAACCGCGATTATACTTGTCGGTACGATGGTTAGTGCGACCGGTCTTTTAAATCATGTACTGAAACGTAAGGATTTCAAGTCGTCGTTTCATGGCGCGTTGATAAGCGAACCGGATAATCCGAAATTATGGGACGAATATCTCGAAATTTACGGACGAACCGATGACATGGCGGAAGTCGACGCATTCTATGAAGCGAATAAGGAAGCGTTAGAATCCGGAGTTAAACTTGCGTGGCCTTGGCGGTGGACATACCGGTTACTCATGCACGAGAAATTCAACATGGGAACGCGCGCATATAACTCGGAGTTCCGTAACTTAGCGTTCAGCGAAGACGAGCAGTTTTTCTTCCCGGAACAATACGGTTACTATCGCTTCGAATACGTAGGCGAACGCAGATTCATCCGTTACGAAGATTTACGTATTCCCGTCGAAGAGTTAACGATTAGCGGCGCATGGGATATCGCGCAGGGTAAGAACGCGCGGTCTTGTTATAACGCGGTGCTGACGGTTGGTCGCTACGAAAAGACCGGTCACATCTTCGTACTCGATGAATACGCGTCAAAAGAGCAGCCACATGTTTATATCGACCTCATCGTAAGCCGCATAAAGGAATGGCGGCACAACGTATTCAGCGTCGAGACAATAAACGCGCAGCACGAATTTTATCGCCAATTACAAGAGGCACTACGTAAAGCAGGCGTTACACGCACGAGGCTCAACGATGTCAAGTCGCACAAATCCGGTAAGGAGGAGCGCATTGAATCGTTGGAGCCTCTTTGTCATAACAAGACGTTAATTTTCAACCGTTCACACACGATGCTCCTCGATCAGATGGCGCAATATCCGCATGGCGACTATATCGACTCGGCAGACGCATTACAACTCGCGGTTGAAAACGTAGCGCGAGCGAAGAAGGTTGTACGGAATAAGCCTTCCGTATTCTACCGCTAATTACACGAGAGGAGGACGGGTATTTGACGAAGTTATTTTTTACTGGTGCGCAATATCCGCCTGCATCGGAAATCGAACGTATCGCGAAGTATTATCGCGGTAAGACGATTTTTAACGGTAAGCAAGCGGAGATATACGATCGGGCCGCGGATTTACTTAAGGGAACGCCGCACGAGCCGCAGCTTAAAACGCTATTTATCGCGGTCAACTTAATCGACGTACTGTTAACGAAGCCGGCCGACCTTATGGTATCGGAGCCGCCTACGTTCGAAAGCGGAAGCGCCGGCAATAGCACGGAGCAAGCGCGATTAAACGAAATTGTCGAAGAGAACGACCTTACGCAGACGATACACGAGGCCGTAATTGGCGCAGGCTACCGCGGCGACTCGTTCTTGAAGACGTACTATGCTGCGCGTGCCGACGTTAGCGAAACGGCCGAGCTGGCGGGCGAGTACGAAGGAATTACGTTACCAGACGCGGAGCCCGAACCGATAATCGAAGCGGTCGACGCCGCGATTGTATTTCCGGAGTTATCGCGAGGCAGCCGCAAGAAATTCAGCGCGGTTAATATCGCGTGGATTGAATGGGTCGAAGAACGGACGGGTGCGCTAGAATCGGCGCTGACACGTAGCAAGACGCGCGAAGTACCGTATCTGAACGTTGAGCGTCACGTTCCCGGTTATATCGTATACGAACGCTATGCAGCGACGGAGTCCGGCGTTATTAACGATTACGGATATCCGGTGATGACGTTTTTACTTGGTGAACGCGTGGCAACCGGTCGCGACTCCGATATCGAAGCGACGGGCTTACCGCAGCTACTCGTACATCACATACCGTATAAAACGACGGACGACGACTGGCGCGGCATTAGCGGCGTTGAGAAAGTCGAATCCGTATTGGCCGCGATAAACGACCGGCTTGTACAAATCGATTATATTCTGTGGAAGCACGCGGACCCGATTGCCTACGGGCCCGACATTGATGCGGAAGATAATGGCGGCGTACGCTGGGGCGGTAAATATATACCGGTAACAAAGGACGACACGACGCCAGGATATATGACGTGGGAAGGTCAACTCGAAGCCGCGTTTAAGGAGCTCGACGTTTTACTCGGCATCCTGTACCAAATGTCGGAAACGCCGCAATGGCTCTTCGGCACAACGCTCTCGTCCGATAAAGGCGGCAGCGGCACGTCACATACGGACGGCGGCGCCATCAAAGCGCGCTTCATGCCGATTCTGACGAAGGTAACGCGGATTCGTAACCACGTTGACCGCGCGGTACGTGACGCGCTATGGACGGCTATGCAACTCGAAAACGTCGCGAACGATGGCGTAGAAGGCTTCGAAAAGTACGACGCAGTTTACCCGAAGATTACGTGGCATGACGGAGTACCGCGCGATGATAAAGCGGAAGCCGAGGTTTATAACATCCGTACGGGCGGCCTCGCTACGATTGACGTTAAATCCGCGATTAAGCGCTTGGACGGACTCGACGATACGCAGGCTGACGAAATCATGACGCGTATTGAAGACGATACCACGCGCGTTAACGGCACGGTAGACAGTACGGTGCTTAGCGTATGACAAAGCCGCCGGACTTCGAAGATGACGTAAAGGACATTACGCAGTCATTCGGTGACGCCGTTGACGATATTCGGCTCGAGGTCGAGCGTATGGACCTTACGAATGCCGGCGCAAACGCAACGATAAAAAAGATCGGCGGCATATTCGGAGGCTTACGTAATAAGGCGCGCGGTTGGGTCGACCGTTTGTTTCCGAAGGCGGCGCGTGACGGCGTAGGGCGTGCGTTGGATGCGCTCGGCATCGGACGTAAACGCGATGATGTACCGCCACTTAATCGTGCAAATAGCGAAATGGTCGAGGCGGCCACGGAAGATACGTACGCCGACCTTCTAGCGGTCACGCAGAATATCGATCGGCGTACGAAAGCCGCCATACGTAAAGCAATCGCGGAATCAATGCGCGCAAATATGAGTAACGGCGTAAACGGACGACGCACGATTAACGCAGAGACGACGGACCGTATACGCAAGGAACTCGGTGACGCGGTGGATAACGCGATTATAGATGCGGGTGGACGGCGCTGGAAAGTTGAAACGTACGTTGATATGGTGACACGTACGAAACTCATGCAGACGACGAACGACGCGACAATTAACGAAGCACTCGACCGCGGTGTCCTTTACGGAGTGATATCGCGGCATGGTGCGACGGACGGCTGCGCGAAATGGGAAGGCCGGACGATTAAACTAACGCGAGATGCGCCCGGAGACTATCCGTTTATAGGCGACTTGCCGCGGCGAGAGATTTTCCATCCTAACTGCAGGCATACGATATCTCCGATTAGACGGCCGAAGGAGGTACGAGACGGTGGATAAGAGTATCAGCGTTGAACCTACGATGAATCGCGCAGTATTTACGCTAGTCAAGATCGAAACGCTTGCGTATTTTGTTGCGCCAGTACAGCCCGTAACTGAACGGAAAGAGGTGAGATAATGGCGGCGCTAAACATTAAGCGTCATGATACGCGAACTGCCGTAAAGGCAACGTTAAAAAGTCCGAGTGGCGCGCTCGTTGATCTTACCGGAGCTTCCGTTAAGTTTACAATGGCGAAGTACGGTAAGGTAATCGCTGGGCGCCCTGCAGAAGTTCTCGACGCGGAAAATGGCGTAGTGGCCTTCGTGTTCACACGCGAGGAAACATCGGAGACAGGCGCGATGAAAGCGGAATTTGAAGTGACGTATCCGGACGGTGGCGTAGAAACGTTTCCGAATAAGGGATATATCGAAATAAATATCGAAGCAGACTTGTCGTAAAGGAGTGAAAACGTAACGTGACATATGACGCAAGTAAACCTTTAAAAAAGGCGGGTAATCAGCCGGCCCCGCAATATTGGAACGAAGATATAGGCGATTGGGACATCGTTAAAGGCTCCGGCGGCGCATATCGTATGCAAGCACCGGTTGAAGTCGCGGAAGAAACGTTTAGTTCCAGCGGTAGCCTTACGAAAGAGTTCACCGCGGAAATGGACGGAATCGTTATAGTAAACGACGGCACCGTCGACTTAACGCTAAGTGTTCACGGTAAATCACGCGTAGTAAAGGCGGGCGAATCGTACAGCGGACGCTTCAGACCGTTTACGTCGGTCATCGTAACTAGCACCGGACCATGGCGCGCAGAGGCGTTACAGTCATACGTAGCGGCACCGGTTATTACGCAGCCATCCGACACGATCGCGCCAAGCAACGTAACGAATCTCGTAGCATCTAACGTAGTCGAAACGGGCTTAACGCTAACGTGGACGGCCGCAACGGATAACGTAGCGGTGACGGGATATGACGTTTACCGCGGCGCATCGTTAGTAGGAAGCGTAACGGGGACGACATTTAACGCGACAGGACTTACGCAAGCAACGCAGTATACGTACACGGTTAAAGCGAAGGATGCCGCGGGTAACGCGTCGTCAGGAACGCCGATAACGGTTACGACCGCAGCGACTCCGGTCGATACAACGCCGCCATCTAATGTTACGAACGTGACTACGACGAATCTTACGCATAACAGTTTGACCGTATCATGGAGCGTATCGAGCTCATCTGACGTAGCTTCGTACGAAGTTTACCAGGGCGCGACGTTGCTTGGAACGGTGACCGGCACGCAATACAACGTAACAGGATTGACGCCATCGACGCTATATACGTTTACCGTTAAAGCGCGGGACGCTTCGGCTAACGTTGCGACAGGAGCTTCAGTAACCGTATCGACTAACGCACAACCTGCGGATGTTACGCCGCCTGCTAACGTGACCAATCTCGCATCGAGCGCATTAACGCAAACCGGCGTAACATTAACGTGGACCGCTAGTGTCGCGTCTGACATAAAAGATTACCGCGTATATAACGGCGCAACGCTGATTACTACGGTAACGGGCACGACGTATAACGTTACGGGCCTTACCGCGAGCACAGCGTATACATTTACGGTTAAAGCGCGCGATACGTCCGATAACGAAGCGACCGGCGCATTGGTTAACGTAACGACTAGCGCTGCGGCGGATACTACCGCACCGAATCCGGTAACGGGACTGACCGCGGGCACACCTACGGAAACAACGGTGCCATTAACGTGGACGCTATCGAGCTCCGGCGATGTTGTCGCGCAAGAAGTCGCGTATTCAACGGACGGTACGAACTTTACCGTAGCGAGTGCGGTTGTTAACGCGAGTTCGACGACGTATACGGTGACGGGGCGTACCGCATCGACGCTTTATACATTCCGCTTGGTAGCGATTGATGGCGCGGGTAATCGTTCGACGGCCGTGACGGTAACGGCGACTACGGCTGCAGCGGCGGCTCCGAGCGGTCCAGTAGCGGATGCATCGCGGACATACTTCGCAGAGAACGTATCGAACGGTACGGTTATCGCTAATCCGGAAAACTACTTCAGCGGTACGGGTGATTTCACAGCGGTCATAACGTTCGATCCGACTATGAACGGCGCGAACGCTGCGAATACGTTGCTGGCGCGATGGGTTGTTGGCGGAACTGATAACGTCGTTAAATTAGAATGGCAGTTTGACAACAAAATCGCTGGCACACTATATGGTACGAAAGCAGACGGTACAACAGCGTGGAATCCTTCGGTTGTTACGGGTGTCTATGCAGACCTTGCGAAGTTCTACCACATTGTATTCGAACGTGAAGGAACGACGATTAAGTTGTACGTCGATGACGTTATGATTCATTCGGCTACCATTCTTACGTCTGACATTGTTCGCACGACTTCGGCGCAGTCTCTTACAGTCGGCAAAACGGGTCAATTGGGCGTATTCAAAAACGTGTCGTACTATAACCGCGCTCTAACCGCTTTAGAACGGACGCAGAATTATAACGCGCTAAAATAGGAGGAGTGATCTAATGGAACGACTCGGATGGTCACCTCCAAATAAAGGCGGCGCGGGTTCTGGTAAAAGCGCGTATGAAACTTGGATTGACCTAGGAAACGTAGGAACACAGCAACAGTTTATTGATTCTTTGATAGGACCACAAGGTATTCAAGGACCGCCAGGCAGCGGAGGCAGCGGAAGTAGTTCAAAGCTTATTACGGGAGGTAACGTTAAATTCGCGGTAGATTTTATCGCGAAGACGATTACATTTACTATGTTTAATTTGTGGAACGCTTCCTCTGCGTTTACTCTTTCCGCGGGATCGAAGACGTTTACCGCCGAAATGGGGACTACGACGTTTTATTACGTTGTTCTTAACGCAAACTCGATCGAACTCGTAACGGCAACAAACATCGCAGCTCACGCGGGCTATCCGATATTCGGTATTATGGGCACGGATGTATTTCCGATGGCGTATCCACTTAACCAAATCGGCGTACGCGGTGGGCGTATTTATAACCGTCCGGACCTTGCGATCGGTGAGTGGACGTTGATTGGCGATAGTCTAACGCAAGGTAATTCGTGGTGGAATAACGTACGCGAACAGTATTATATTCCGGTAATTACGAATCTCGCAGTCGCGGGCAAGCGGATGTCGGGTGCTTCCGGTATGTGGCTCGGTAAAGATACCGTAATCGCTACGACGGACTTCTGTACGATAATGGGCGGTACGAACGATCAAGGCGGAAGTGTTACGCGCGGATCAATACAACCGGTAGGCTCCGCGTTTAACACAGATACGTTTATTGGCGCGTACCAAACTCTTATCGAAGGACTGCTCGTAAAAAATCCGAAAATGCGTATTCTGCTCATGACTCCGCCGCGCGCATGGACGGATACGACGGGCACTACATTACGCAGCGGATTAAAGGATTACGGTGACGACGTAAAGGCTATCGGGCAGTTTTATAACCTTCCGGTAATCGACATGTATGCGAATATGGGGTATAACGAAGTCAATCAGAAAACGTATTTGACGGACGGTCTTCACTGGACGGCGGACGGTCAGAAACGCGTTGCAACGTTAGTCTGCGGAGCAATTCGTCAGTATCAAGGTTAATTTACGGACACCTTCGCAGGTGTCTTTTTTACGTTGTCCGAACGTACACGACGTTAAACTGCTACGGAACTTAACGATAGGCGACGGCCTTTAAACGGTGGAGGTACGCAATATGGACGCAATTAAACGCACGTATAAACATACGCTCAATCTTCAAATGTTCGCGGAAGACCCGGACCCAAAAGACCCGCCAGCCGATCCGCCAGCACCGAAGAAACTCGAACTCACGCAGGACGAATTCGACGCGAAGATTGAAGAACGCCTAGCACGCGAACGCAAAAAGTACGCGGATTACGACGATCTCAAATCGGAACGCGACCGTTTGAAGTCGGAAGAGGACGCGCGCAAAGCTGCTGCTATGACGGAGCAG
The DNA here is from genome assembly GCF_040676435.1 of Paenibacillus sp. LPE1-1-1.1. Lineage (NCBI taxonomy): Bacteria > Bacillati > Bacillota > Bacilli > Caryophanales > Paenibacillaceae > Paenibacillus > Paenibacillus sp. LPE1-1-1.1. The sequence continues at coordinate 904,628 of NZ_JBEGHY010000023.1, read as the reverse complement.
GAACGTTTACAAGCGGAGCGTGACGAAGCTACACGTAAGGCTACGGAAGCGACCGAGTCGGCAACGAAGGCTACAACCGCGGCGAATCAACGTATCATCCGTACGGAGTTCCGTTTGCTTGCGAAGGAATCCGGTATCCGTGCTGATGCGCTAGATGACGCGTATAAGCTCGCGGATTTAACAGGCGCGGCAGTCGACGAGGAAGGCAACGTGACCGGTGTCGAGGACGTTATTAAAGCGCTAGTTGCGGCGAAACCGTATTTAGCGGAGGCGCCGAAAAAGGAACCGCGTCAAGTTGGCGGACCGAGCGGTGGCGACCCGAAACCGGATAAGACGAAGGAACAGCTAATCGCGGAGGCAGCGGAGAAGGCGCGCAGAACCGGTAAAATCGAAGACCGGATGGCTTACGCGGCACTTAAAGAAGAACTGAATAAATAATCCAGAGGCCGAGCAGTTGGGCCTTTTTGTTTTGCCCAAAAACTAATTTACAGGGGGATTTAATATTATGGCAAAGATTTATAACGCATCTCTAATCGGTAAACGCGAGTCAGTAGTAGACGAGATTTTGCTACTTAACCCGCATCAAACTCCATTACTAAATGTACTTGGGTTCAGTGATCCGATTAATTCGGTAGAGCACATTTGGTATGAAGACGAAATGTTCGCAGACGAAACGACTACTACAGCATCCGCACTTATCGGCGCGACTGATATCGTAGTTGCTGACGTAACACCTTTCCGCGTAGGTAGCGTAATCAAAATCGGTGAAGAGTTGCTGTATGTTTCCGCGATCAATACGGGTACTAAAACGTTGACTGTAACGCGTGGTTACGCATCGACTACCGCGGCTGCCGTAGCTTCCGGCGCTAAAGTTGAGTTCCTATTCGTTGAAGGCGCTGAGGGTGCTGATGCTCGTGCTGCTCGTTACAAAGCGCGCGTACGTAAGTCGAACCTTACGCAAATCTTCGATGATTCGATTGAGGTTTCCGGTACTGCTCAAGCAATTGCGCAATATGGAATCGACAATCTGTACGAGTACGAGAAGCAAAAGAAACAGCTAGAGCTTGCGCTTCAACTCGAAAAAGCATTAATCAACGGCGTATCTTACGAAAACGGCCAAGTCCGCCAAATGAAAGGTATTCGTCAATTCATTACGACTAACGTGACGAACGTAGGAGGAGCTCTTACTATCGGCGCAATCAATACGTTGGCACAAAGCGTATACGACGCAGGCGGCTTCGCTACCGGCGGAGTGTATAAAATCATGGTCGCGGCGAAACAAAAGATCGCATTGTCCGCTACTGACGCGAACAAAATCCAATTGACTCGTGGAGAAAATGCGCGTGGTCAAGTCGTTGATCTTATCGTAACTGACTTCGGTCAATTCGAGATCGTTCTTAACCAAAACCTCGCGTCCGATGAGCTGCTTATGGTTGATTCTAACCGTATGAAAGTACGTCCTTTGCAAACACGCGATTTCGGTCATACGTATCTCGGAGTTAAAGGCGATTATACAACCGGCATGATCGTAGGCGAGTATACACTCGAACTCCTCCAAGAAAAAGCGCATGGTCGCCTGAAAGGTCTATCGTAAGCTTAACGGAATCTAACGGGCGCGCAGCGTAACAACTGCGCGTCTTATTTTACGGAGGTATTACGATGAATCAGATTGTAACTTACGAAGCGCCGCGCTACAAAGAGCTCGGATTTTACGTTGACGGAAATTATCGCAAATTTAGCGGCGGTTTATACTCTACGGATGACGCGGCAGAAATCGCGGTCCTGGACGTAATGACCGACGCTGTACGAATAGACACGCCGGAGGAAAAGCCCGCGCCGAAAGCGCCAGTGGCCCGTAAGTCCTCCGCAAAATAACGGAGGAGGCACGCTAAATGGCGGTCAATATAGGAGACGCAGAGGCGTATATCGCGCAATACTGTATCGTGATTGAGGATTGGACGGACGCCGATGACGCGAGTAAACAACGATTGTTAAACGTCGCAGGACTGACGCTAAGCCGTAAATATCCGAAGTATACGATACCTGATAACGCGACATACGAATTTGCAAACGTGCTGGCAACGGCATTTAACGATACGAATAAGCTGGCGCGTCAAGGCGTTAATCAATTCGCGCTGACCGGTACGGCATCGTTCGGGTTCAAGGACGGCGTAGTTTCGGGGCCCGACGTTGATCCGGCGCAATTCATACCGCAGGTGGCGCTCGATCTTATAGGCGCAGAAAATGGCGTCAAGTTATCGAAACGCGCCGCGAAATGGACGGTGGTGTAATGTGCCGGTTATTCCGATGAAACAAACGGTCACGGTTACGAAGGCCGGCGCACTAGACGGATGGGCCGAACCGACGCCTGGCGAAGAGATTACGTATAAGGCGCGCGTCACGGAAGAAACGAAAGTAGTAACGAACTCAATCGGCGAGGAAGCGGTGACCAGCCTCCGGATAACGCTCGATAAATTAGCGGACATATCGTACGACGACGTAATTACGTATACGAACGAATTAGACGTGACAGTCGCGAGAAAGCCGCTAAAAATCGAGCCTAAACGGATGCTGAACGGACGCGCAATCGTAACGGAGGTGTTCGTGTAATGGCATCGAATCGCATAACGGTTGATCTCGGAGGACGCACATCGTTGGGCCAGCGCCTAATCGGTACGTTCTTCCGCGGCTATCAACGGCGCCTCGAAGACGCGATCGACGAAGGTTCGCGCATCGGAACCGGCGACGTACTCGACGAATGGAAACGCGAGGCAACCGACTTGGCTCCGATGGAGTACGGTACGCTTCGGCGCAACATTAAAACGGAGATTGACGATCGCGGCGAAACGATGACCGGAACCATTTCCGCAAGTGTTATCGAATCGCGCAACGGTCGTCGCTTCGATTATGCCGCGTACCTACACGATGAGTATCCGCAGAAACACGGCGAAACGTTTAAGGACCCGACGACGCCCGGCACGATACCGCGATTCATCGATAAGCCACTCGAAGAGAACGCGGAGAAATGGGCGGCCGACATTGAGCGCGAGATTCAAAGCACGCTGAGACGGAGGGGATTCCGTGGTCGTTAACGAGTTACAATCGGTCGAAACGTTCATCCGCGGACTCTATCCGTCAACGACGTATAAGCAGACGGTGCCGAAAAAGCCCGCCGCAGATACGTTCGTCATACGGCTGCTTACGGATGGTCGCGCAAATGAGACGCACACTTCTATACGCGTAGAGCGAACGTATCAAATCGTTTATTACGGATCGGCTCCGTCCGATGTACTAACGAAGATGGATACGCTTAGTCGCGCGATTTACCAAACCGAACAGATTCCGATAAACGCCTCCGCACGGTTCATACGTGTTGGGGCGTTTTCTTATTCCGCGCCATTCCAAACGGAAGGCGATCTCTACGCGTGCATTGGCGTGATGGAGACGCATGTACGAGAGGAACGGACGCAAGTGGCTTCACCGCTTATTGGCGAGGTCAGAACGGAAATTAATACGCAAATATAAGGGGGCTTTACATTGAGCGGAGGAACATGGACACCACAATCCCTACCGATACGTCCAGGCGTCTATATCAATTTCGTAGAGGCGGCCGCGGCTGCTATTACGGGCGGCGAACGTGGCGTAGTTGCGCTCGGACTTAGCACGTACAGCGGTACGGCAACGGTCAGCAAATATTACGAGGTCGATACGTTGGCAGCGGCGGACGCACTATTCGGTAGCGCGAACACACTTCCGATTAAACTCGCGTTCCAGGGCGGAGCATCGAGCGTGATTGTTTACACGTTGCCAGCATCGCCAGTGGCCGGAGACTATACGGCTATGCGCGCGGGCTTTGATACGCAATTCTTCAACGTATTCGTCGCGCAAGTTTATAACACCACGGAGCACGCGGCGCTGAAAACGTGGGTGACTACGAATCGCGCTGACGGCAAGCAGTTCATGCTCGTTATCGGTGGCGACGCGACTACGGACGCTGATCCTACGGCAGGCAACACGCGGACGACACTTAACGCGGACGATGCGATTGTCAACGTGATTAACGGCGCGATTGTTGATGGCGTGAGCTATACGTCCAGCGCATACGCACCGTTTGTTGCCGGCTTGATCGCGGGCACTAACATTAACGAGTCGATTACGTACGCGGCAACTACTGCGAGCGACGTAACGAAGCGCCTATCCAACGCGCAGACAAATTCCGCGCTGACTGCGGGCTCACTCGTTTTAACGAACGATGGCAAGCGCGTTAAGATCGAACAAGGCGTAGTCACATCCGGTAAGAAAATCCGTGCAACGCGCGCTCGGCAGGCGATCATCGACGATATCTCGACGAAAGCTGACGAATCGTTTATCGGACGCCTACAGAACAACGCGGACGGTCGCGCAGCTCTTATCGCAGCGGTAACGAAGTACCTCGAAACGCTCGAAGATAACGGCGTTCTCGAAGCGCCAATCGTAGCGCTTGATCCGAATAATCCGCCAGTCGGCGATAAAGTGTTTCTCGCGATTTCGTACGTTGAGATCGATTCGATGGAACGCATCTTCTTCACAATCAACGTATAAGGAGGCGCAATAAATGACGATGGACCCAACGAAGGTTATCAGCGGACGATTCGGTAAACTATTCGATGCCGACGGCAATTGGCTTACGAATGTTACTACCGTTAACGCGACGGTCGAGTTCGAAAAGGAAGACATCATGCTCGCGGGCACACGCTGGATCGGTAAGAAAATTACCGGTATTAGCGGCAGCGGAGACTTTACGGGATATCTCGTAACGTCCGAGCTTATCGAGCGAATCGGACAGGGCACGGACGACACAAAATCCGCGCTCGTAACGGAGCTCATCTATTCCGTAACTGATCCGGACAATGGCGGCACATATCGCGTACGTCTCAAAGGCGTAACGTTCGATAGCATTCCGCTTATCACATCGGAAGTCGGCGCGATGGTCGAGAACGAGTTTCCGTTCACATTTACCGGCTACCAAATCATGGATAAGCTACGCAACAACTAACGAAATGACGGAGGCGCCTACGGGTTGTCTCCGTTTTTATTTTATCCGCGGAGTAGATGCGCAGTACTCCGCTTAACTACGAAAACAATTCCGAATGGAGCGATCAATATATGACAACGAAATCGAACGCATTGCAGGCGCTACTTGGCGCGAGCACAGACATTAAGAAAAACGTACCAATCCGCAGACTAGGCGTCGATTTTACGCTAAAAGCATTAACGGAGGCGGAGATTGAGCGCGTTAAAACGGAGTGCACATTCGGCGATGGCAAGGGCGGAAAGCGCCAAGACAATTCGCTATTCAACGCGGCAATGATCGCAAAAGCGTGCATTGAGCCGAACTTTGCTGATCGCACGTTGATCGAACACTACGGCGCAGAAGACGCGGCTGATTGCGTACGGAAAGCGCTACTGGCCGGCGAGATTGTGAAACTTGTAGAAAGCACGTTGCAAATCAGCGGATTCGGCGACGACGAGATCGACTTCCCAAACTAATAGAAACGGACGACGAGGCGTATTTGCTGCACGTCATCTTTCAGCGGCATCACATACCGCCACACGTTGTCTACGCATGGGAAACGAAACATAAACGCTTTGCTTACGAGTCGATGGCGCATCAACTTGCGCAGGAATTAAAGGACCGTAAGGAAGCGGAAAGGAGGGCGAAATAATGGCATTCGACCTATTAGCGCGGTTACGTTTAGTCGACGATATGTCGCGGCCACTACGCAGAGCAACGTCAAACATGGTCGGATTCGGCGCGAAGATTACCGGAGTCGGTGCGGCGCTCGGAGCGTTGACGGCCGGAGTATCAGCGGTTGCAGTCGCGTCCGATTCGATTAAGAAGGCGATGAACTTCGAATCGCAAATATCGTCAATCCAGGCGCTAACCGGCGCGAGCAACGAAGAGATGGCGAAGATGCAGGCGCTCGCTCTTAAGATGGGCGCAAGCACTAAATATAACGCGTTAGAGGCTGCGCAAGGTATCGAGGAACTACTGAAAGCGGGCTTAACGCCAGCAACCGTACAGGCGGGCGGACTTGAAGCGGCGCTTAACTTGGCGACGGCCGGCGGACTTGAACTCGCGGACGCAGCGGAGATTATGTCGACCGCGTTGAACTCGTATAAAAAGGACGGACTTAGCGCAGCGAAAGCATCGAATATACTCGCGGGCACGGCTAACGCATCAGCTACGGGCGTTGACGAATTGAAATACGCGCTGGCTTCGGTTTCCGCGGTCGCATCTGGCGTTGGAATGACGTTTGAAGATACGAACGTGGCGCTCGGCTTATTCGCGAATAACGGAATCAAAGGCTCCGATGCGGGTACGTCGCTGAAAACGATGTTATCGAATCTGCAGCCAACGACGAAGGATCAAATCACGCTATTTAAGAAACTCGGACTCATGACTGCGAAAGGTTCGAACGCCTTTTACGATGCGAACGGTAATATTAAATCAATCGACGATATCTCCGGTACGTTGCGTAAATCGTTAAGCAAACTTACGAATCAACAACGGTCGCTCACGTTGGAAATGATCTTCGGATCAGATGCGGTGCGCGCCGGTAATATCCTCTATAACGAAGGCGCTGATGGCGTTAAGAAATTCCGTTCGGAGATGTCGAAAGTGACGGCGCTCGATGTCGCGAAGAAGAAGATGGATAACGCGGCAGGTGCGGTTGAACAGTTTAAAGGTGCGATCGAGACGTTACAAATTGCGGCGCTACTTCCGACGATGCCTATTATTAAGGACTTCGCAACGATGGCGGCTGACGCGGTCGAGAAGTATACTCCGCAAATTACAGAGGCAATGTCGACGGCTATGGAGAAGTTGCGTACGTTCATCAATACGAATTATTTCGAGAACGACGATTTCATGGCGCTAAACTTTGCGGATAAAGTGAAAGTCGTAGCCGCGGATATTAAAGGCGTGTTCGATACGTGGTGGGCGAGTTCCGGTCAGGCAACGTTTACGGCGGTATCCGAGAATATCACGAAAACGCTACTAGCTTCGTTGGAAAACTCTGTGGATACGATTACAGCAATCGGACTCGATATCGGTGTGGGCTTAATGTCGGGTATTGTTGATGGTATGCGCGAATCAAAATCACTTGGATGGGTTTTCAAAGCACAAGACATGTTCACGCCAGAATACCTGAAGAAAGGCTGGAAGGCAATTGGTGTTGATATCGGAACAAAAGACGCCCCTAAAGGAAGTCCCGTTAAACCTCCTGACGAATCAGATATTAAACGCGCTTGGGAAACTGCATCAACCCCAATTAGCCAGCGCGGGTCAACGTCCATTATGCCGAAATTGTCCGGAGGTATCGACCGCGTACCTAAAACGATGCCGGCGATGCTACACCGTGACGAAACGGTCCTCACTCGCGGCGAAGCGCGTATCCACCGTAACGGCGGTTCTGGCGGAGGTGTCACGATTAACATGAACGGCGTCGTCGTGCGCCAAGACTCGGATATTAACGATATCGCGACGCAGCTCTACCGTCTAATTAACGGAGCCGACAACGCAATGGGAGGTGCAGGCGCATAATGGCGAATCCGATACAGTTTCACCTCTCGTTCGATAACGGACGCGAACGTCTGTGGCTTCCCGTTAATCCGGAGTCAATAAAGATTTCGGATACGCACGGCTACCAGGACGTAGAGGCCGCGCAGCTCGGCGAGTATACCGTAATTGGCAAGCGCAAGTCATCGGAGTTTACGTTTTCTTCGTTCTTTCCGCGCGACTACAATCCGTCCTATTGCGCGTATACTCCGTTGCCGGACCCGTGGGATTGCGTTAATACTCTAAAACGGTGGATGCGAATCGGCTCTCCGATTCGCCTAGCGGTAACGGGTACGCCGATTAACTACGCGGTTACGATTCGGGCGTTTAATTACGAACCGGAGCGCGGCGGTAGCCCCGGCGATATCTACTTCGATATCACGCTGAAAGAGCACGTATTCGTCAACGTTAGGCCGCTGCATTACGAGCCGACTAAAACCGTTGTCGCGTCGATGACTACTTCGCGTCCAGATACGGAAGCCAAACCGACGACGTACGTTGTTAAGTCCGGCGACTCGCTATGGAAGATTTCGCAGCGTATGTACGGAGACGGCGATAAATGGCGGACGATATACAACGCGAATAAGAAGATAATCGGTGCTAATCCGAATCTCATCAGCGCGGGCCAACGGTTGGTGATCCCGCGATGAATATACGCGTTCTATATAACGGTGACACGTACATCGAGGAGATCGTACAGGACGTAGAGTGGTCCGGAGACGTGAAACAGGCGTACCGAACGTTGAATATCTCGCTACTCAATACGCTAGACGGAAAGACTCGCGTGACTAACTTCGAAGTCGGGCGCGAGCTACGTTTCTATTCGGAAGGTGCCGAGATATTCCGCGGCATCATTTTCCGTAGTGACGTGGACCATTCCGGTAATATGCGGTTGACTGCGTACGACGAGAGCGTGTATCTGACGAAAAATACGGATACGCGTAAATTCTCAAACGTAACGGCTTCGCAAATTGTACGCCAGCTATGTACGGAGTTCGGAGTCGCCGTCGGTACTATCGCGGACACGAATTACGTTATACCGAAGTTAATTCTGCGCGACATGACGTTATGGAATATGATAACGACCGCGCTTACGGTTACACGTAAACAGACGGGACGCCGCTATTTTGTATACGCGAGCGGAGGCCGCTTAAACTTGGCGGAGCGACGCGATCGTAAAGCTACGTATCTACTCGAAAGCACATCGAATCTGCAGACGGCATCCTATTCGCAGTCTATCGAGGACCTTCGCAATCAAGTCCGCGTTATTGGCGGCAAGGAAGAAGCCCCGATAATCGCGTCCGCAAGTAATAGCGTATCGGCAGCGCGTTACGGAACGATGCAGCATTTAGAGCGCGCGGATAGCGAAGCGAAAACGGCTGAAATTCGGCAGCTCGCGGATCAGTTATTGCGCGATCTAAACGTAATTGATGACGAAGCCTCTATAACCGCGCTAGGCTACAACGATACTTACGCGGGAGTTTCCGTATATGTTTATGACGCGATGACGGGAATCACCGGAAACTATTACGTAAGTAGCGACACGCACACGTATTCGAACGGTATGCACACGATGTCATTAACGCTTAGCGCAACGGATGATTTGCCTACGCTTGAGTACGTTCCGCCGACTGAACCGGAGAAGAAGACGAAGAAGGTAGCGGAGGGGGACTGGAAGTATTGGCTGAACTATTAAACGAAGGAAGCGCGGGCACTAAGCTCCGTAATCTCATAAAACGCGTCGGCGCTAACACGGATACGCGCATCGAGTTCGGTACTATTATGTCAGCCGCTCCGTCCTTCAGCGTTCTTGTCGACGGCATGAAAATCGAACTCGACGCGGACGATTGCGTAGTCGCCGAGCACCTAACGGAGCATACGCGCACCGTCTCCATTAACGGAGGGGCCGCATCAGAAATGGTCGTCGACTCCGTTTTAACCGTAGGGGCCCGCGTTATTGTTGCGCAGATTAACGACGGGCAGGCCTACGTTATACTAGACCGAGTCGGGACAAAGGAGGCGTTTTAATGGCGTTAAGTCCTATCGCGCAAGACAATCGTGTTGATACGTCTGCGCCCGTCAGCCAGCCGAGCCGCACGTACGATTTATTTACGACGGCTATGCGCTCAACAGTCGACGGCGACGATGCGCTCCGGCAATTCGTACGGAAGGCGTTGCTGACGGCGCGGTCAACGTATCTTATTTACGATAATCAATACGGAAACGAAATCGAAACGCTTATCGGACAGAACGTGAACAACGCGCTATTTGACGTTGAGATCGTGCGTATGGTACGCGAAGCACTAATATATGATGACCGCGTAACAAGCGTCGACAACTTCGTAATCACACGGAGTGCCGACGCTTGTTTTGTTACGTTCGATGTAACGTCGATCGGCGGTAGCACTATCACGGAGGAGGTGGCGGTTTAATGTACGAAGCACAAACGAAGGCGGCGATCCTGCAGCGGATGCTCGACGCGAGTCCTGCAGATATCGATAAGCGGGCCGGTGCGCCCACCTACGATTTACTTTCGCCGGCTGCGATTGAACTCGCGCTTGCCTATATCGAACTCGACAACGTACTCAACTTCGGATTTGTCGATACGACGTACGGAGCTTATCTCGATTCGGCCGCGTCAGAGTACGGCGTTACGCGCAAGGCGGCGGCGAAGTCAATCGGAGCGCTCACGTTCAGCGGCGCAAATGGAACGGTGATTCCGATCGGCACACGCGCGGTAACTAGCGGAAGCGAGCCGGTCTATTTCGTTACGACTACGGCGGGCACGGTTTCCGGCGGCTCGGTAACGGTAGCGGCCGAAGCATCCGAAGCCGGCGAGTCCGGAAACGTAAGTATTGGCGCGGTCAATCTCGTAGTCGGAAACCTCGTCGGAGTTGTAACGGTGGCGAACGCATTTAACTTCGTTGGCGGTGCGGACACGGAAACGGATGACGCGTTAAGAGGGCGGATTTTGGAACGTGCACAAAGGCCGGCAACGTCGGGCAACGCGGCGCAATACCGTCAGTGGGCGCTCGAAGTGACCGGCGTATCTGACGCGAAAGTGTACCCGATATGGTCCGGCGCGGGCACGGTTAAGGTAGTGCTCCTCGACGCGGATAAGACGGCGCCTGACAGCGCGGTAGTGACGGCGGCCACAACGTATATCGAAAGCGTGCGTCCGATTGGCGCGACGGTAACGGTCGTCGGTGCAACGGAAGTCGCGATAAATGTCAGCGTAGACGTGACGCTCGCATCAGGCGCAACATTGGCCGGCGTCAGAACGGAGATTGAGAACGGAGTGCGCGCGTATCTGAAGACGCTCGCGTTTACGGATGCGACGGTTCGCTATACGCAGATTGCTAACGTAATCCTGGACGCGGCTGGCGTAGTCGACTATACGACGCTAACCGTTAACAGCGGCACTTCGAACATCGTAATTGCAGACGGAAGCGTAGCGGTACTCGGAACGGTGGTGACTACGTAATGCGTAGTTTAACGGAAATTCAGCGCGACATGAACGATTACTTGCCGCGCTATTACGGCGACATTCCGGTCGCGACGAACATAATCGACCGCGAAGCAACGGAATCCGCGCAGATTAATGCGGATGCTTACGATGTACTCGCGCAAATGTACGTCGATACGGCTACGTGGGGGCTCGCGCGGTGGGAGCGTATATTCGGGATTACGCCGGACGAATTAAAGCCGATCGATCAGCGGCGGAGCGTGATTAAATCGAAGCTGCGCGGAGTCGGTACGGTGACAACTGCGTCGATTAAAAGCGTGGCCGAGGCGTATGCGAACGGTCAAGTCGAGGTAACGGAGAGCGGTACGAATATGCTGCCTCCGTTTAATAGCGGATGGACGCTCCACGAAAACACGCGCATGAAGCAGGCTAATTTTGTAGGCAAGATTGGCGCGAGTACGGTCGCAAATCCGCATACCTTCAAAGCGGCTACAGGAGCATCTCTTTTTGCGCCTTCTTCTTTTTCATACGAGTTAACAACAGCGGAATACGGACGGGTTAGCGTTTTGGATGCTTCTTTATATTCAACAACAACTTCTGCGAATGGGAACCAAGCTGAACATTCAGCTTCATTCAATTTGATCGAACACGTAATCCGCACATACGGCGTCGGGGTTTTCGGTTCGGCGGTGACTACTGCGGAGCGCGTGGCGTGGCTCAAGGCGAATGTATCAAAGCTTACGGGGAACTGGCATGGGTACGGGTCGGGTCCGGCGGGGAACTCGGCAAACTTCCGCATATGGTACGTACCTACTGGAAACTGGACATGGTATTCAGCGGCTAATCATACGGGCGCGAGTGTGGCGAAGCTGTCAAAAACAGCAACGTTAATGAACGAGGTTATCGACGCGAACGGTTTTGTTAGTTTTCTCTCGGACGCTCCGGCATCAAACGGAACAACCGCATCGACGATTAACACCGATTTCGTCGAGCTTGAGGTATACATGGCAGCGGGCAGTATTCCGCAGGCAGAGAACGAATTGACGCTGCGAGCAACCGCCGCTAACCAGGAAAGCTCCGTTACTGTTACTGCGTTGCCAAACACGCAATATACTTTCGCGTTTACTGACGATAGCGCAGGCGCGTACGGCTACGTTTTGTCTAAAAACTCGGCAGACGCTACGTTAGCAAGCGCGAACATTTCCGCAGCAACTATCGGTAGAGGAAGCGTAACGTTCACTACTCCGGCAGGCACCGATCGCATTAAGGTCGTGTTATCGAATACGTCTGCGTTAGGGACGTTCACGTTTACGAATCCGCAGCTCGAACGCGGAACCGTCGCTACGCCATTCGAAAACTTGCCCGCGTACACTGTCGGCATCAAATTCGTATCGACGCTCGGTATTCCCGCGAACTTGGCGGACTTGGAGACGATTATACGCGAAACTTTACCGGCGCATCTCGCGGTCAGCTACGTGTTTACGTATAAGACGTTCGGCGATCTCGAAGGTTATGGCGTCACATTTGGCGCGATTGAAACGGCCGGCTTAACGTTCGGCGCAATAGAAACGTGGGAGGGACCGTAATATGATAACGCTACCCAGCGGAATAAAGAAAGTCGAAGCGTCCGATAACGCGACGATTGCGAATCAGAACCGCAACGACGATTTACTTGACGTTAAAATAACGAAGCTTGACGGAATCGCAACGGGAGCAAATAACTACGTGCATCCGGCGAATCACCCTCCGTCCATTATTACGCAAGACGCAAGTAACCGCTTTGTGACGGACACAGAAAAGACGACGTGGAATGCGAAGGCGTCCACATCCGTTGCGACAACGGGTGCTAACGGACTTATGAGCGCGACAGATAAAACGAAGCTTGACGGCGTAGCGACCGGTGCGAATAACTATACGCATCCCGCGAATCACCCTCCGTCAATTATCACGCAAGACGCGAGCAATCGCTTCGTAACTGACGCTGAAAAAACGACGTGGAACGGTAAAGCGTCGACTGCGGTAGCGACTCCGGGTGCCAACGGGCTTATGAGTGCGTCAGATAAATCGAAGCTAGACGGATTAGCCTACGTTGCAGGTACGTATACAGGTAACGGCACCGTTACGCGGGATATCGCTCTTCCGTTTACTCCTTCGGCTGTTCTGGTTATGCGGCGAGGTAGTAACTTTGTGACCGCGCTTGGAACCGTTTATATGTATGGCGGATTAGCTGTAACGGGTCAGCCGGCGGGTTATACGACCTATGATGTGGTGACGATCGGGACGAATAAATTCACAGTCGTTTACGATGCTACCGACGTCGAGGGAACGAATTTTAGTGGCGAGATATATTCGTATATCGCGTTCAAATAAGGAGGCCGTAAAATGATCGTACACGCAAACGGAGGCTACGAAACGGGCGCATGGCTGACGTCCGACACGTATCCGGATTCGCATTATATCGATGAGTCAACGGTGGAAGGCGCAGCATTAGCGGCAAAAGTCATCGCGCTATTTCCGTACTATACGCTCAATATCGTTGACGGCGTTTTGACTGACGTTACACAACGCGACAAGACGCAAGAAGAAACAGACGCGGAAAATGCGCCAGCACCGAAGTCAGCAGAAGAGCAACGTATCGAAACGCTAGAATCCGAAAACGCCGCACTCCAAACACGCTTAGCTGACGTCGAACTTGCGCTTATCGAATTATTCGGAGGTGTTGCGTAATGCCCGCGTACAAAGCACGCATCTATGCTAACGGAACAATTACGAAGTATGGCTACGGTGAAGGCACGGTAACCGAGATCGTCGCATCGTACGGATTAAGCGCGGAAGATACGGCACAAGTATTAACGGAAGTCTACGCCAAACGGCCGGACTTAGAAACGGAGATGATCGCGGAATGAACGGTCAAACTATACTAAACGGAGGCGCTGGCGTTGTCGGCGCTTTTATTGCGTTCGCATTCGGAGGCTGGCACGAGTCGCTGACGTTTTTGCTATGCGCAATTGGCGTAGACATCGCGTCAGGAATGTACGCATCTGTAAAGGAAGGGCGCGGATTGAATAGCGCAGTCGGCTCGATTGGGCTGGCGAAAAAGGGCCTTATGCTACTCGTTATTTTACTCGCGCACAGGCTCGATATTCTGCTCGATTCCGATAATATTACGATGACGGCGTCGGTCTACTTTTACATCGCGAACGAGTTGATCAGCATAACGGAGAACTACGGACGCATCGGTCTTCCTATGCCGGAAAAACTACGCGATGTTATTACGGTGTTGAAAGGGAAGGGCGGCGTTAGCAATGACGTTACTGACGGTAAATAAAATAAGGGTCGCTGTATCAAACGGCAAAGTAACCCGTTATGACGGTGACTACTCAAAACGCGCGACGGATCTCCGTTATATAATCATACCGATCGCGGAGTATGACGTTACTGCAGTCGGAAGAACTCGCGCAAAGCCTTCCGAACTTGCGCGCGAATACAACGCGGATTTTGCAATTAACTTTCCGTATATAAACGAAGCTGACGGCGCTATCCTTGGCGATGCAATCATCGAGGGTGCGCCGTTGTCGTACGAAACTACAAAGACGACGGGACGATGCGAATTTTATCGCGACATCGCCGGTTACAAAATCGGTAACTATAGCGCGACTAATCCGCCTATGTTCGCGGTTCAATGTTCACCGGAACTATTACGTGACGGTCGTGTTGTTGTAACGGAAAGTCTTAAGCGCGATCAGTTAAGTATTAGCGCGACGGACCGGTCGCAGCGTACAGCGGTGGGTACTCGCGGTAACGGGGACGTCGTGTTCGTCGTATCCGACGGTAGAACCGAGTATGATTTCGGACTCACCTTCGAAGAACTTGCGGTAGTTATGCGTGATCAATTATCGTGTGTTAACGCGGGAAGCGGTGACGGCGGAGGCTCATCAATTATGTACGCGAACGGTGCGGTCGTTAACCAAAAGTCGAACCGCGAAAACGAACGGAGACTCGGTTGCGCGTTGATTGCGAAGAAAAGGGCGGTTGTCGTTACGCCATCGTCAACGTTAAAACTCGTAATCGACGCAGGCCACGGTCCGGAAACGGCCGGTAAACGATGCCCCGATGATTCGATGCGCGAGTTCGCATTTAACAGCGTAGTCGCGCGCTATGTACGAGATGGGCTTGCCGCGTATGAAAACGTAGTGACGAAGTTTACGCACGCTGACGATGGCGCACGCGACGTACCGTTAAGCGAACGCGTTAAGATTGCGAACGATTGGGACGCGGATGCATTCGTATCGATACACGCAAATGCGGCAGGCAGCGCATGGAGTACGGCAGCCGGCATCGAAACGTTCACATGTACGGAGCCTTCCGCGACTTCCGTTAAGATGGCGGCGGCAGTTCAACGCGCGTTAATCGGCGCAACAGTACGTAAGGATCGCGGCGTTAAGCAGGCGGACTTCACCGTCGTATATAAAACGAAGATGCCCGCGATATTGGCGGAATGCGGATTTATGTCGAACACGGAAGAGGCAGCGCTGCTCAAAACGGATGCTTACCGTAAGAAATGCGCGGCGGCAATCGTAACGGGCATTGCGGAGGTCTTTTCACTGAAAAAGAAAGCGGAGGTGGCACCGGTGAGTGCCGATAAAGTAAACGTAATCGTTAACGGTAAGAAGATTGCGGACGGTAAAATCGAAGACGGCGTTACTTACGTTCCGGTGCGCGCGGTGGCCGAAGCGCTCGGCGCGAGTGTTGCGTGGGATGGCGCGAGTAAGACGGTTACGATTACAGAACTTCAACCGAAATAAAAATAAAGCCCGCGAACCACAACGGTTCGCGGGCAATTATAAAAAACAAATTTATTTACTTTTATCATTCATGGATTTATATGCTTTAAATGTTTCCCAAATATCAATTATTATGTCGTAGTTACCTTGCCAATCTGTGAGTGCGGATACTGCATCATCCGATAAGTCATAATCGGAATCTAGATCTTCGATAGTCAGTTCATTATGTTGGCTTTTCAAAACATTCTGCTCTTCTTCATGTAAGTTTGATATATAGTAACCTAATTTATCCTTAATGGTTTCATCTTTCATCTTTACAACACTATCTGCGATTTTATTAACTTTTAAAAGTAATCCTTCTTCTTCAAGCCAGGCATCGTTCTCACTTGAATATAAATCATTGATAGCACTGTTTACTTTTTCTCTTGAAATTAAAAAATCGTTGAATTTAACTAATCTCTCAAATCTGTAATCTTGTATGATGATTTTTTTGTTAAGGAATCTTATTTTTTCTAGAGATTCATTATAACTATCTTTGCTTTTGGACATTTTGTTTTCCATTTCTTTTAATGAATCTCTGTCATTTATCAATACAGTGCTAATATGAGTAGTATCAGTCACTATTCGTTTTATATCAGCTTTATCAGTTTTTATTTGCTCATGTAAATTTTCCATCTTTTCTATTTTATTCGCAAAATCCCTTTTAAGGGCACCTGAATATAACCATCCTGCAAATGCTAAAAGAGCGATAATTGCACCAACCAGCCCAATTAAGTATGAAATATTCCCTTGCAATAGCCCGATTTTTTCTTTTTGCATGTTTATAATTTCATCTTTGAGTTCTTTCTCTGTGAGAATATTTTGTTCTACTAAAATTTTTTCTAAATCGTCTTGCTGAATTACTCCTTTAAGTTTTTGCTCAATAATTTGTTGGATTTCTTTAGCGGTGATACCATTTTCTTGAGGGCCTGATATCTCATCAGCGAATGCAACAGAAGCAGGGACCCAAATAAATACAAGCATTAAAATAGATAAAATTTTGATTTTCATTTCTCTAATACCCTCCGATTGATGAATACTTAAAAGTACACTTTTTAAATTACTACGTTTTCATTAGTCAATCTCTAAAGGACTACATTGATAACAAACACCACGTCTTTGATGAGTACATTTAGGAATACGAAAATAATTGAATGAAAAATATCCAAGATACAATAGTATACAACCAAAAAATATAAATCCGAATATTATTAGGAACTTATCAGGTAGCAAAGTTGCTAAACTAATACCGAACAATTCTTTTAGTATCCATTCAAAAATTTCTCTTAATGTGTATCCCACTTACTCACCACCGTTAAAAATTCCTATTTCTCACATCCAACGCCGTCACCGTCACGATCAAGCTTACGGCTATACCCTGGATCACCTTCGTAGACTGGATCAGCGCCAGCATCACGAACAGCAGAACAGCTCGCGTAATAAACTATTTCTTCTACTATTACAGGCTCAGGTGTTTTTACTGGCTCATTCGTAGGCTCTGGCGTTTTTGGTGCCACAGTTTCAATTGCTACCTTCACCTCGGGCACTATGAAATGCACCTTAATTCCGTCCGCATATCCATCGAGTTTATTACCGACCCATGAGCCAGCTCCTCGATTATCCTTCGGAGTTACATACGCTATGTCTGCACCTGCTCCCCCTTCAGCGCACATTGCCATTGGCCACTCATCACGATCATATCCAGATTTAACATCAACGTTCTTTAACGATTCGTCGCGGTTATCGTCTGCTCCTGCCCGGTCAATTGTACATATCGCAGATTCCCCATTCTTTATAGCTTTACGTATATGCGCAGCTGTTTCCGGAAATCTATCCGAAGGGAACGTTAAATCTACTATAACTGGTTCACTAATTACCTTTATCGTCGGTGAAGGTGATAAAGAGGTGGCCGTAGTTACAACAGCAGTCGGTTCCGCTTCTTTTACTGCAGTTTGTTGAATAACGGTAGAAGTCGGGCTTGCTCCGTTTGAAATTACCGCTATAATAGCGATTAGTGCCCAAATACCACCAAATAAACGTAGAGGTTTAGTAAGCCTTTTCCAATAAACAAATAACATTATGTAAGGAATCACTAACCAACCTATTGCTTTCCAAATCATACTAATCATCTCCTCCGACAACATTCTACTATAGAAGTAAAAATATGGCGACATATTTATGCGACTTCTTGCTTATATATTAGTTCAATAGAATTAATAAAACGCCAACAACCGAAATGTTCTGCGGATGTTGGCGTTTAATCTAATTAGTTAAATCGTAGCTTACCGCGTTTCTTCTCGTTACCCTGGTCGAGTAGACTCGTAACTGGCGAAGCCTTATCGTGCTGTTCACGTAAATCCATACCGGTAAATCTAACGTAAACTTGCGTCATACTCAACGACGTATGGCCTAGTATACGCGCTAGAGCGATCGGATCACCGCCACCACGTAAGAATTTAACCGCCATATAGTGACGGAAGGTATGCGGAGATACGCGCGCACCAGTGACTCCGACTCGCTTCGCGTAAAGCTTCAGCATCTTCGCGAAAGTATCGCCGAAATAGCGGTTTCCGAACTGCGTAAGCCACAAATAATCGTTCATCTCAACGTTCATATATTCGATAAGTTTTTCGATCTCCTTAATTGTACGTTGAGATAACGGAATTACACGAGTCGTATTCGTTTTGGATACTTCAGCTCGAACGGTGACTTGGCGCAGTTTAAAATCAATATCAGATATCTTTAAACTCGTCATTTCTTTTATGCGGAGCCCGCCGTCAATAAGTAAGAGCATCATGCAATAGTCTCTGTGACCAGTGTAGACGCGTCTATTCGGAGCAGAGAGTAGTTTGAGTACATCCTCATCCGTAAATAATTCGAATGTTTCTTTTTCTTCTTTTTGATAATTAATAACGTCTAATGGCGAGTGTGTTATAACGCGTTCCTTCATTAAATAGTTAAAGAAAACCTTCATGTTCCGGATGATGTTATTAACCGTTCTCGGAGACAGTCCGACTTTACCTTTTGGACTCGTAGGGTGATCGTCCCAGCTTACTTTCTCATACGTTAGGAAATGGATAAATTCGCGCATGACATCTGAGTTTAATTCGGCATCGGTTCGCGCTTCATACCATTTACGAAATTGCGCTAATGTCTGCGCGTAGGTATCTACGGTTTTCGGTGAACGTTTCTCTGTGCGTTTAATTTGTAGATAGCGCTCAATCTGCGTTTCCAGATCAAATTTTACGCTGCGGCCTCGTTTGGAGGCAAACGTGAACTTCGGATTATTACGTATCATTTATCGGTCTCCTCAATAGCGATGAATTTACGCTAACCATTCCGACAAACTATGCGTGAAAAGTTTATTGCAATAGCGATAAGCTGACCGTATGAATTTGCGTCAAGTTTCGGGTGCGAACGCCATCCCGCGTTGAACGCGCAATCCGTCACGCGATCGAAGTCGCTTGGACGCGCGGTAATATCGACAGCATCTCTCACTTGTTCGGTTACACCATCAACATCAGCAAATCAAAGCCCACGAATTCGGAGTTCATTGCGATGGTGGCTGATAAGCTGCGGATTGAACATAAAGTTAGCTGAGAGGGGGAAAATTAACGTAACGGTTAAGAGTTTCGAATTTTTAGAAGGCGTTTACAGTCAGAATAAATTTGACGGTAAATACTAAATTTCGTTACGATACCGATTCTATTTTCTTCTTTGTGGCCTTTTAAACAATACCGCTATTTTATTGGGTTTGAGAAAATCCGATGAAGCAGCGGTATTTTTTATGGATATCCTTGGTTGTCGGCGAGGTTGCCGGAAGTAATTTCATTAAGGAGAGACGGCGTGTAAGAAGCGACGGATAACGTTGGGGAACTGCAGGAGAGTTTGCATGCGGCGCATTTGGTGTGGCTGTGGGGATTGTAACTAGCGATAATCAAAAAAACAGAAAACGGTTTTAAAGATAATCCAATAACGAACAACATTACATAGTTCTGTACAGCAATTGAAGCTTTAACGATTGAGGCCGAGACAAAAATTGTCTCGGTTTTCTTTTTGCAGATTATGAGGAACAAAAAAAAAGGCCCTCTTAGGATGCCTTAGTTGTAAACAACTCTACGGTTTAAATAAACGTTGTTCCCATATTTCTTGATTAAACCCGTAGATTCTGCTTTGATAAAGCTATGGATTTCTTTTAAGCGCTGTGTCTTTGGCTGAATGGTTTCTTTTACTTTCCCGTCTACGGTAACGTCGAATACGATGGTCATCTTAGCACCTCTTCTTTTTATGATAGTCTTATCTTAACCCTGATCTATTTCGACATCATAAAATGAAATGCTGACAAATGTAATCTTATTTATAAAGCATCATCGCAATGTAAATTAACCGAATAGGGGTGGCAGGATGAAGGCGGTATATGCAGGAAGCTTTGATCCCATAACGCTTGGCCATGTTTCTGTTATCGAAAGGGCTTTCCAGTTGTTTAGCGAGGTCCATATTATTGTTGCTAACAATCGCTCGAAAAAACATCATTTTACGATTGATCAGCGAACCGAACTGGTAGCTTTGTCTATTCCTCAGGATGAAAAGCTGCAAATTGTTCCGTATGAGGGAATCGTGGCGGATTATATTAATAAGAATGACATCAACGTTGTAATTCGGGGGATCCGAAATGCTACGGATCTTGAATATGAGCTGCAGCTTGAGCAATATATTCGAAATACGACGATGGCCGATACGATTTATTTGTCGCCATATACGCATTACATGCAAACAAGCAGCTCGTTAGTCAGAATGTTTCTGATGTCAGACAAAACAGAGCTAGCGGCAACCTACATGGTGCCCAAAGCTTATATGCAGATGCTTGATTTCGTGGATTAACGTTGATTAACCATGGACGAAAATAAAAACAAAAGAAAACCGCCAATCAGGGATCATAACAGATCCGAGCTTGGCGGTTTAATTAATGATGCTAGCTTTGCGGCTTCGGCGGACGAGGACGCTTCTGTTTGAAGCGGGGAGCGACATAATTGCGTTTGCGGTCGCGGAAAAAGGTCCAGCCGGCAATAAAGCCTGCGCCTGCAGCGAACATGATAAAACCTAGCAAAAATTTCAGCCATTCAAAATCCGGCGTAATGGTTGTGTCGCCAAATTCGGAAAAATAAACGAATATGGAATCTTTCATTTTTAAAAAACCAAAGCAAGCAAGCAGTCCGGGAATAACGAGCATGAGGATTGCAATAAAACGGGCAGCTACTAATTTCATAAATACAGTGTCTCCTTATCGGTCAAAATATACAGTTAGTTCTATCATACCTTTTTACGCAGGGAGTGTCTATTTCGCAAAACGACGATGCCTTTGGCCGTAAAAACAGGTACAATAAGGATGAATGTCATGTTACAATGCCAATGGGCACATCAGGGAACGAATAAAGAATAGGCAATACCAGCATATAGCGAAGGTAATGACGGAGGGAATGATATTATGGCAATACAGGTAGACGTGGCTGTACTCGGTGGCGGACCAGGAGGATATACGGCAGCCATTCGCGCAGCACAACTAGGCAAATCGGTAGCGATTATAGAAATGGACAAACTCGGAGGAACTTGCTTACATAAAGGATGTATTCCAAGTAAATCGCTGCTCCGCAGCGCGGAAGTGTATTCTACCTTGCTCGAAGCAAGCTCATACGGCATACAAGTTGAAGACGGAGCCGTTTCATTGGATTTCGATAAGGTTCAGGATCGCAAGCTGCAGACCGTGGACCAATTGTTCCGAGGTCTTCAAAGCTTGATGAAGAAAAACGGAATTCAAATCATTCAAGGGAAGGGAAGAGTAATCGGCCCTTCCATTTTCTCGCCGCGCAGCGGTTCGCTGGCAGTCGAACTGCCAGATGGGGAGATGGAGTCGGTCGTATCAACCAATCTCATCATCGCGACGGGATCAAGACCCCGCAATTTGCCTGGATTGACGCCGGATGGCGAATATATCATGTCGAGCGATGAAGCGTTGGTGATGGACAAGCTGCCAAGCTCGATCATCATCGTCGGCGGAGGCGTAATCGGCGTGGAATGGGCATCGATGCTTCAGGATTTCGGAGTGCAGGTGACGTTGGTGGAAGCAGGCTCGCGCTTGCTGCCGGGTGAAGACACCGAGGTTTCTGCGGAGTTGACCAGGCTGCTTGGCAAGCGCGGAGTACGCATACTAACAGGCGTACAGCTGCAAACTGACCAATATAAAGGTGAAAACGGCGAGGTTTCTATCGTTGCTGCTACTACGGACGGTGATGTCGTGCTAACGGCTGAGAAGCTGCTGGTTTCTGTCGGGCGCCAAGCGAATGTTGAAGGCATCGGTCTTGAAAATACCGACATCCGCACGGTAAACGGTATGATCGAAGTCAATGCTTACGGCCAAACGAGCGAACCGCATATTTATGCCATCGGGGATGTGATTGGCGGAGTGCAGCTTGCGCATGCCGCAGCACATGAGGGATTAATCGCGGCTGAGCACATTGGCGGGGAGAAGCCGGCAGCCGTTGAAGCACATCTTATTCCAAGATGCATTTACTCGCGTCCTGAAATTGCTTCCTACGGATTAACAGAGGATGGCGCGCGAGCGAAGGGCCATGATATCAAGACGGGTAAAATACCGTTCCAAGCGATCGGCAAGGCACTTGTTATGGGAGAGAAGGACGGATTCGTCAAAGTAATAGCCGATCGGAAGACTAATGATATCGTCGGCGTGCATATGATCGGAGCCCATGCAACGGATTTAATATCTGAAGCGGCGCTGGCGAGTGTTCTGAACGCGACGCCTTGGGAGGTCGGCCAAATGATTCACCCGCATCCGACGCTTGCAGAGGCGCTTGGAGAAGCTATGCTTGCGGTTGACGGCAACGCAATTTCGTTCTAAGGAAGACTGTTTTCTTTTTGAATCAAATGGAGTTATAATGTATATGATCAAGTCTTAGTACCAGGTTATAATAGAGCTTAAAAAAAGGAGGAACACCTTATGACCCAATCTGCTTCCACTGGGCAAAATGTTCGTCATTTGGAATTAGGGCTTAGCGATGAGCAAGCAATTGATATGTACGCAACCATGGTGACAGCACGTAAGTTTGACGAGCGCATGCTGCTCCTGCAGCGCGCGGGTAAAATTAATTTCCACGTTTCCGGCGTTGGCCAAGAAGTGGCGCAGGTAGCCGCGGCTTATGCGCTCGATCGGGAAAATGATTATTTTTTACCGTATTACCGCGATTATGGCTTTGTGCTGTCCGTCGGAATGACGCTGCGCGATTTATTGCTGTCGGTGTTTGCGAAAGCCGAAGATCCTAATAGCGGCGGGCGCCAGATGCCGGGCCACTTCGGGTCCAAGAAGCTTCGTATCGTAACGGGATCAAGCCCGGTAACGACGCAGGTTCCTCATGCGGTAGGAATAGCTCTTGCGGCGAAAATGAAGAACAATCCGCTCGTCAGCTTCGTGACCTTCGGCGAAGGCTCAAGCAATCAGGGGGATTTCCACGAGGGCTGCAACTTTGCAGGCGTACACAAGCTGCCTGTTATTTTCATGTGCGAAAATAATCAATACGCCATATCGGTGCCTATACATAAGCAGCTTGCAGGTACGGTTGCTGACCGTGCCATCGGCTATGGCTTCCCTGGTTACCAGGTAGACGGAAACGATGCGCTGGAAGTTTTCCGTGTCGTTAAAGAAGCTCGCGAGCGCGCTATTGCAGGAGAGGGTCCGACCCTCATTGAGGCGTTAATGTACCGGATCTCTCCGCATTCAACATCGGATAATGACCTTGCTTACCGCACGAAGGAAGAGGTTGATCTCAATCGGGCGAAAGACGGCATACCTAAATATAAGCAATACCTCATAGATTGCGGTATTTGGAATGAGGAGCTTGAGACGGAGCTTTTGGCCAAAATCCGCAAGCTGCTTGACGAGGCTACCGAATATGGCGATAAAGCGCCGTTCCCGACGCCGGAGTCCACATTGCTGCATGTTTATGCGGATGATGCAGAGCAAGGAGGCAAGGAATAATGGCGGTTATCGAATATATTGACGCTATTCGGCAGGCAATGAAAGAAGAAATGCAGCGCGACGAGGATGTGTTCGTACTCGGAGAAGACGTTGGTCTGAAAGGCGGCGTATTCACGACGACGAAAGGGCTTCAAGAGCAGTTCGGCGAGATGCGTGCGCTTGATACGCCGTTAGCGGAGTCAGCCATCGCAGGCGTCGCCATCGGTGCGGCAATGTATGGAATGAAGCCGATAGCGGAAATGCAGTATTCGGATTTCATGTTCCCAGCGACGAATCAAATTATTAGCGAAGCGGCCAAAATCCGTTACCGCTCAAATAACGATTGGACATGTCCGCTTGTTATCCGTGCCCCGATTGGCGGAGGCGTATTTGGCGGACTGTATCATTCGCAATGTCCGGAGTCCGTCTTTTTCGGCACACCGGGTTTGAAAATCGTTGCGCCTTACCGCGCGTATGACGCAAAAGGTTTGCTGAAGGCCGCGGTACGCGATCCTGATCCCGTGCTATATTTTGAAAATAAAAAATGCTATAAGCTCATCACCGGAGAAGTTCCCGATGAGGATTATATTGTCCCGATCGGGAAAGCGAATGTTCTTCGCGAAGGCGATGACATCACGGTTATCGGTTATAGCCTGCCGCTTCATTTTGTCGAGCAGGCCGCTGCCGAACTAGCGGGCGAAGGCATCAGCGCTCATATTCTCGATTTGCGTACGCTTCAGCCTCTTGATAAAGAAGGTATACTCGAAGCGGTCCGTAAAACAGGCAAGGTGCTTATTATCCACGAAGATAATAAGACAGGCGGCGTTGGCGCGGAAGTATCCGCGATTATAGCGGAAGAGCTGCTGTACGAGCTGGATTCTCCGATTATGAGGCTTTGCGGACCTGACGTGCCTGCGATGCCGATCAACCCGCCTGGCGAGAAATTTTTTATGCTCAATAAAGAAAAAGTAAAAGAAGCGATGCGTCAGCTAGCGCTATATTAGAATACCAGGGGATATAGGAACCAATATATCCAAGCATAAATGTCACCGCGAATCGTATGCTGCGCCGCCAGAGGACGGCGGTTGCCGATTACGCTGGCGCCAGTAGGGAGATGTGAAACATGAAAACAATGACGGAAATCGTCGTGCCGCAGCTTGCGGAATCGCTCGTATCGGCCACCATTGATAAATGGCTGAAGCAGCCAGGCGACTGGGTCGATATTTATGAGCCTGTCTGTGAGATTATTACCGACAAAGTAAATGCGGAATTACCTTCTACCGTAGCTGGCAAGCTTGTAGAAATTTTGGTCGGCAAAGGCGAAACCGTGCCAGTAGGTTCGGCAATCTGCATTATCGAAACGGAAGGCTCGGTTGCTGGCGCTGCAAATGCAGCCGATGACGGCAAGCCGGTTTCAGCAGCTCAAGCTGCTAACCAGCAAGCAGGCGGTGCTGAATTGGAAGACGCACCTATGCGCAATCGATTCTCGCCGGCTGTACAGAAGCTGGCGGCCGAACACTCTATCCGCCTGACGGATGTCCCGGGAACAGGGCTTGGCGGGCGCATTACCCGGAAGGATGTTCTTGCTTATATCGAGGCTGGAGCAGGTAAAGGCACTCACACATCAGGCGGAAACAACGCCGCGCAGGCGCCTCGGACGGTAGATGCAGCCGCACAGGTCCGTTCCTCTGGACTCCATTTTTCGGAAACGCCAAGGTTCCCGAAAATCGAAGTGGAGGGCGCTTCAGGTGCAGGCCGAGGCGATAACTTCATCGATGTAACGCCTATTCGAAATACGATAGCGCGCAACATGAGACAAAGCGTGAGTGAGATTCCGCATGCTTGGACGATGATTGAAGTGGATGTCACCAATCTTGTTTTGCTCCGAAATAAACTGAAAGACGACTTTATGAAGCGCGAGGGCATTAATCTAACTTATTTAGCTTTCCTGCTCAAAGCTGTCGTGAATGCGATCAAAGACGTGCCGATCATGAATTCGATGTGGGCGGTAGACAAGATTATCGTTAAGCGCGATATCAATATCGCTCTCGCTGTAGGAACGGAAGATTCCGTGCTTACGCCCGTTATCAAAAATGCCGATCACAAAAACGTCGCGGGACTCGCCAAAGAAATCGAAGAACTTGCGCGTAAGACAAGAGAAGGCAAGCTGACATTGTCTGATATGCAAGGCGGTACGTTTACCGTTAATAATACAGGCTCGTTCGGTTCGATTTTATCCTATCCGATCATCAATTACCCTCAGGCGGCTATTTTAACGTTTGAATCGATCGTGAAGCGTCCTGTGGTCATTAATGATATGATTGCGGTTCGTTCCATGGCGAATTTATGCCTGTCTCTTGATCATCGGATTTTGGACGGCGTTATCTGCGGGCGTTTCTTGCAGCGAGTGAAGGATAATTTGGAGAGCTTTAATTTAGAAAGCAAATTGTATTAGAAAAGGGGAACACCATCATGGCTGAAGCGGATAACGCAATAAGCTTGAGACGGCTGGATGCCCATTATATAGGCATGCTCGAATACGCGCAGGCGTGGGAGCTGCAAAAAGCATACGTGAAGCAAATAGACCAGGAGGAGCGGGAGCAATCGCTGCTCCTTCTTCAGCATCCGCCTACGTATACGATGGGCTCGGACAAACATCCGGAGCATTTGCTCCTCGATGAGGCGCAGCTAAAAGAACGAGGGATTGCCTTGTTCCAAATCGATCGCGGCGGAGACATTACCTACCATGGTCCAGGTCAGCTGGTGGGTTATCCGCTTTTGTATTTGGAAGCGGAAGGTCTTGATTTGCATGCTTATTTGCGCAGCTTGGAGCAAGTCATTATTAATTGGCTCAGCGAGTATGGTATAGAAGCCGGCAGAAAGCCGGAATATACAGGAGTGTGGGTAGGCAATCTCAAGATTGCAGCCATTGGCGTGAAATTTAACAAAGCGCGCAAGCGGCGCGGCTTTATTACGAGCCACGGCTTTGCGCTAAATATTAAATCAGGGATTGCTGAGGAGGGCTTTAGCGGGATCATCCCTTGCGGAATCCAACAATTCGGCGTAACCTCGTTCAATGATTTAACGGGTCTCGAGCTATCGGTAGAGGAAGCGGCAAAGCAGCTGCTCCCTCATTTTGTCAGCGAATTTAATTGTGAAATGGATTTAATAAAGAAATAACGAACCAATACCGGCCATCAATGTTGTTACAATGAGTGCGGTTACGACTAAAATGGCAACGATTCGAATCAAACGTTGTCTGCGCATTAGGAAAACCCCTTTCTTGATTTGGAACATCATCGATAGTTATGAGCTTGTCATTTACTCTATTGTATACGAAAGTAACGGACGGAGGAAACGTTAATGATTGCAAAAGACCGTTTAGTGAATGAGTTTATGGAATTGGTACAGGTGGATAGCGAAACGAAAAATGAACAAGAAATCAGCCGTGTGCTTAAGCAAAAGTTTGAGTCGCTGGGCTTAAAGGTTAGCGAGGATGATGCGGCAGCCAAGACCGGACACGGAGCGGGAAACATGTTTGCCATTTGGGAAGCGGAAGGTGCCGGAGCCGCTGCGCCAACTATATTTTTCACCTGCCACATGGACACGGTTACGCCAGGCGCCGGCATTAAGCCGCAATTGGATGCGGACGGCTACATACGGAGCGATGGCACGACGATTTTAGGCGCGGATGACAAAGCGGGTATTTCTGCTATATTTGAGGCCATACGCGTCGTTCAGGAGCAGGCGCTGCCGCACGGCCGCATACAATTTGTCATTACGGTGGGCGAGGAATCAGGACTGCTGGGCGCACGCGCTTTGGATGCCTCTAAGCTGGAAGCGAAGTTTGGATATGCCTTGGATTCGAACGGTGCGATAGGTGATATTGCGGTTGCCGCACCAACGCAGGCTAAAGTAACGATCAAAATGTATGGACGTTCGGCACATGCCGGCGTCAATCCAGAAGACGGCATAAGCGCTATACAAGTGGCCGCAAAAGCGATTGCAAGGATGCCGCTTGGCCGTATCGATAATGAGACGACTGCGAATATCGGCCGTTTTGAAGGCGGAGGCGCTACAAATATCGTGTGCGATTATGTAAAGCTGGATGCCGAAGCGCGAAGCATTGTACAGCATAAGCTGGACAATCAGATCGAAGCGATGAGAAAAGCGGTAGTGAGCGCAGCGGAAGAGTTTGGAGCACGGGGAGAGCTGGAGAGCGAAGTGATTTACCCGGCTTATCAGTATGATGATGAGGATCCGGTTGTGCAGCTGGCCAAAAAAGCGATCATCGCCATCGGCCGCACGCCGCGCACTTTCCACTCCGGCGGAGGCAGCGATGCGAATATTTTTAACGGATTAGGCATTCCGACCGTCAACCTGGCTGTAGGCTATGAGCATATCCATACGACGAAAGAACAGATCAAGGTAGAAGACTTAGTCAAAACAACCGAGCTTGTCGTAGAGATCATTAAGCAGGCTGCAGAAATAGAATCATGAAAAGCAGAGGGCAGTTGGATTGCTTTTGCTGCCGAACATGACAGAAAGCCCTTCAATCATGCGGCTCAGCGCAGGCTGAACGCAGATGGAGGGTTTTTGTCTATGCGCTGAACCTGCGCTCTAGTTTGTTTTTTCCAAGGGGACACGTCGCACGCTGATGACGCTTGTATATTCAGACATGGGTGTCCGGGATAATGATGAAGCAGAAAGTTTGCGAAGCTGATGCCTGATTTCCCAACCCTTGCCCACTAAACGCAAATGATTCAACGCAACATATTGTTTCATGTTAATCGCCCCTGTCAATTTGTTATAATGATAGTTATGCAGCGGCAGGACAAGTTATGCGCAGTAAACATCCACAATTAAGGGAGAGATTACGATTGGAAGAGCAACAACCGAGTGTTCTATGGCGAGAAGAAACAATTAGTACAGAGCCTATATTTGAAGGTAAAATGATCACGCTGCAGGTGGATACCGTAACGCTTGCGGATGGCAGAACAGCAACAAGAGAAATCGTGAAGCATCCCGGAGCTGCTGCGGTTATGGCATTATTGGATGGAAAGCTTCTTGTGGTCGAGCAGTTTCGCAAACCGCTTGAAAAATTCCAAATTGAAATCCCGGCTGGCAAGCTTGATCCCGGAGAAGATCCGTTAACGGCGGCAGCACGCGAGCTTGAAGAGGAGACGGGTTACCGTTCCAATGAATTGCAGCTATTGAGCGCATTCTATACCTCGCCGGGCTTTGCCGATGAGAAGCTTTATATCTATTTCACGGACAAGGTAGAGCAAGGCGTGCAAAACCCGGACGACGATGAAGATCTCAAAGTTGAAGCGATTACGCTCGAGCAAGCCGAAGCTTACATACAAGAGGGACGCATCAGCGATGCGAAAACGATTTTAGCTGTCTACGCCTGGAAATTATATAATCTGACAGGTCGGCTGTAGCCGGCCTTCTTTTCTAACTATATACCCGTCATACCCCGCATTAACTCTTCATACAATACAATTAAAAAGACAACCCCTTTAATTGTTGTTCGACGACATCACCCACTGAAGAAAACGGATTTTATTTGAAATAGATGAAAATAAAATAGTTTCTAACACTTGTGTCAGCTGGAAAAGGCAATGATGAGAGAGAGCAGATTTTGTTCATAAGCGATGAACTGGAAAATATAACGGTAATTTAACCGTGGTAGTTTAATTATTTCGTTTAACGGGAAACTTTCCATCTAAAGGAACCGAAATTTGCCTGGCTGTTTCATTCGCCTGGATTTAGATGGCGTTTTTCCAGATAACTAAGCAATTTAAGCTGTTTTCCACGAAATAACAGGAGTAATTCCAGTTAAGTAGTAAAGGGTGTCTGAGGAGGACAAAGTGCTCCGCCATAGCAATATGCACACGCCAAATGTCAACGTTAAGCGTGTCCCGCAGGGACGAAAGCGTTCCACCGCCAACAAAGCTTACATATTCCGGATGATCTCCAACGTTAGTCCAGTTGCGGGTGTCCAGAGGGTGCAACCCATGGGGCCCTCCCTTGGAAGGGAGGGTTTGGGTGGGTTCGAAAAGCATTTAAAGTTTATGTCAATTTATAATTGATGAACCCTTGAGGGCAGGGAGAAGTCCTTAATAAAAGGGCTGGGTTCCACCATCGTGAAAGGTTCGGTGACCATGATAAAAAACCAATTGTCGTTGTATGTTTTCGTATCCGTTCTTTTTGTCGTGGGCGTAATTTTCGGAGCGTTAATGGTCAATGCCCTTACGCTTGAGCAGCAGCAGGAGCTGGCGCAAGATGTTGATCAATATGTGCAGTTGATGAATGACGGTATCGGTTCGGGAGCTGCCTATTCCTTCTGGGACCGGTTTTTCTTCCATGGCAAGTGGCTTCTGCTATTATGGCTTTTGGGCATTACGGTTGTCGGCATACCCGGAGTGCTAGCCCTTAACTTTTTAAAAGGAGCATTGGTCGGGTTTTCGGTAGGGACACTCATCAATCAATATGCATGGAAGGGCGTGCTGTTTTCATTGGTTTCGATTGCCCCGCAGAACATAATTGCCGTTCCGGCAATGGTCATCACGAGTGCGGCTGCGATTTCGTTCTCTTTGTTTGTGATCAAAAACAGACTGCTTATGCAAAAGGGAGAGCTAGCTCCCCAGCTGGGCTCATTCACTTCTACGGCCATGCTGATGCTGTTCTTTTTTGCCGGCGCGGCACTATTCGAAGCGTATATTTCTCCTTCATTAATCAGCTGGGTAACGCCGCTTCTTTCGTCTGCGAGCGCCACAATCTGACACCAAAATGTTTGACTTTACTGCATGGTAGCACCTATAATGAGAGGTAACGTTTCCTGAAATAGGCGCAGACATGTGGTAGGGGGGAAATCATGGAAGCCCGGATTGAGAAGATTAAACAACAGTTGCAGTCGCAGGGCTACAAGTTAACCCCGCAGCGCGAAGCGACGGTGCGTGTTTTGTTAGAGAACGAAGACGACCACCTGAGCGCTGAAGATGTATTTATGCTAGTAAAGGATAAAGCCCCGGAAATCGGACTCGCGACGGTTTATCGGACATTGGAATTGCTAAGCGAAATGCATGTTGTCGAAAAATTGAATTTCGGCGATGGGGTAGCTCGGTACGATTTGCGTACGGACAGCAACAAGCATCATCACCATCACCTCATATGTGTGCAATGTGGATCAATGGATGAGATTAAGGAAGATTGGCTTTTGCCATTAGAAGAACGGCTTGAGCAGGAATACGGATTTTTTGTCATCGACCATCGACTTGATTTTCAAGGCATCTGCCGTCGATGCAAAGAAAAGAACGATATCGCAAACCCTAATGAAAATCAAACTTAAACGGCTTGGCTGCCCAGCATAACTGGACGGCAAAGCCGTTTTGGCATTTTTAAAGGTTCAAAATATGTTTTTTCTTTATGATTCTGCGATTAACAATTAATTTGCCAAGGCGTACCTAACAAAGCACACATATTTTTTGAAATATAACAAAGTATAGAAACGATGCAGATGCTGAGCGAACATTTTGCCGTAACTCATCTTGAAATGGACGATCATTCCGTCTCGAACTCTCATACAACATAGTAAGCGATATTTTGTGCAGCTTGATAAGTAGATCCCAGGAGGAATCAGATATGATTGTGGGTGTCCCGAAGGAAATCAAACAAAGCGAGTATCGTGTTGCCTTAACCCCTGCCGGCGTGACTGTACTATTTGCTGCAGGTCACAAAGTGCTTGTAGAAACCGGGGCAGGCAGCGGAAGCGGATTTGAGGATAGCGATTATTTACGCGAAGGTGCCGAAATCATTATGACTGCTTCGGAGGTATGGGCGCGTGCCGAAATGATTATGAAGGTGAAGGAGCCGCTTGCCGAGGAATTTGCCTATTTCCGCGAGGGCTTGCTACTGTTTACCTATCTGCACCTGGCGGCCGCGCCAGATTTAACAAGGGCGCTCATCGACAAAGGTGTTACGGGAATTGCTTATGAGACGATTCAGCTGGCTAACGGCAGCCTGCCCCTGCTAACGCCAATGAGCGAAGTAGCCGGCAGAATGTCCGTGCAGGTCGGAGCGCAGTTTCTAGAAGCATTTAATGGAGGAAGAGGCGTTCTGCTTGGAGGGGTTCCCGGTGTTCCTCCTGCGGAGGTTGTCATTATTGGCGGAGGTATTGTAGGCACAAATGCGGCGAAAATAGCGTTAGGGATGGGTGCAAATGTGGTCATCTTGGAAAGGAGCGCAGATCGGATGAGATATTTGGATGACATCTTCGGCGGGAGAGTCCATACGCTGATGTCTAGTCCTTATCATATTGCCGAAGCCGTTGCCAAAGCTGATTTGCTTATTGGAGCCGTTCTTATACCAGGAGCGCGGGCGCCTCATCTGGTAACGGAG
This sequence comes from Paenibacillus sp. LPE1-1-1.1, assembly GCF_040676435.1. Lineage (NCBI taxonomy): Bacteria > Bacillati > Bacillota > Bacilli > Caryophanales > Paenibacillaceae > Paenibacillus > Paenibacillus sp. LPE1-1-1.1. The sequence continues at coordinate 872,310 of NZ_JBEGHY010000023.1, read as the reverse complement.
GCCATGGTGCAAGGAATGAAAAAAGGTGCGGTAATCGTGGATGTAGCGGTCGATCAGGGCGGATCTATTGCGACTGTCGACCGGCCGACAACGCACAAGGACCCGATTTACATGAAGCATGGGGTCGTTCATTACGCGGTCGCTAATATTCCTGGAGCGGTGCCTCGAACCTCAACTTTCGCATTAACGAACGTAACGATTCCTTATGCGCTCGATTTGGCAAACCAAGGCATGGAGGCCGTTCGCAGAAGCATACCATTGCAGAAGGGCGTGAACACGCATGCGGGCAGAGTGACCTACGAGCCTGTGGCCGCAGCAACCAATCTTCCTTATGTCCCGCTCGAAAAATGGATGGACAGTGTGCCTTATGAAGGTTTGCAGGGTTAATGGCATATTCATGGCAGCCTCCTCATATGGTGATACGGACGAACAATCGTATCGGCATAATAAGGAGGCTGGTTTGTATGGTTTTCTCGATTCGCAGATGGACGAGCCGGATCGTTTTTATCGTTGTTTTTGCCGTATTGCTTTTCGTTGTCACGGGCGGTTACCGCTGGCTTGCGGATGCAATATCGCCGGTTCACCCTTATCGCGCGCCGAAAGGGGATGCAATTAAGGTCTTTCTCACAGATCCCGACTCGCCCGATAGCAAGGATGCTGCTGATCGGCTCCGTTGGTTTTATTGGTATGGTGAGTAACGAGTTGTACAGAATATCGATTCAAGCAGGATTAATAGAGTCGAATGTTGAATGTTTTTGTAGAAAAGCATGGTTCGCTATGCCTCTTATTTGAAAGGAAGTCCGATGAAAGCTCATTTAAATCGCTATATCCACTATTTGCGCACGGAACGAAGGTTGTCCGAAAATACGCTAACTTCTTATGAACGGGATTTGAATCAGTTTATTCAATATGTGCATGCACAAGGCGTTGAAGACATCTCAGCCGTGCAAAGACATCTCATTTCAAGGTATATGCTTCATCTTAAGGAGCAGGGCAGAAAGGCTGCAACCCTGTCTAGACACATTGTTTCTGTGAGAGCTTTTTTTCACTACTTGACCGCGCAAGGCCATATTGCAAGCAACCCTTCTATTTATATGGAAGCGCCGAAACAGGAGAAAAAGCCTCCGAGCATTTTGAGTGTCGCTGTCACCAGCACATTGCTTGAGACGCCGAACTGTGCCAGTGCAGCAGGTAAACGAGATAAAGCGATGCTCGAGCTCATTTACGCAACGGGAATCCGGGTATCCGAGTTAGTGGCTCTGAATATTGAACATGTCAATCTGCAGTTGGAATTTATCCAATGTATCGGATCGGGCCTGAAGGAAAGAATTGTCCCTTTTGGGCGGCTGGCGGCAGAAGCTTTAACTGATTATCTCGATTCAGGGAGATCCGGTCTAGTGACGGATAGGGAATCGGAATCAGCTTTATTTTTGAATCATTTAGGTACGCGTTTGACAAGGCAAGGGTTTTGGAAGACGATTAAGAAGCATGCGAAGGAAGCGGGTATCCATGAGGAGATTACCCCTTATACCCTCAGGCATTCCGTAGCGGCCCACTTACTGGATAACGGAGCGGATATCCGTGCGGTCCAGGAGCTGCTCGGACATGCCGACATTTCGACGACGCTCAAGTATACGCAGGTATCCAAATCACGGATTAAGGATACCTATAACCGTGCCCATCCGCGCGCTTAAACAGGCTGGCATCGATGGTTAAAGACAGAGGAGGATATCATACATATGAAATTTGACCGCATCACGGTAATTGTATTGGATAGCGTGGGGATAGGCGAGCTTCCTGACGCGGAAGCATTTGGCGACTTAGGTTCCCATACGCTTGGGCATATCGTGGAAAGCGTGCCATCCGCGAAGCTTCCTCATCTAAGAAGATGGGGACTTGACCGGATTGCTTCGATCCATGATTGGAAGCCGTCAAAGGAACCGTCAACCGCCTATTACGGCAAAATGGCCGAGGTATCGGTAGGCAAAGATACGATGACCGGTCATTGGGAGCTTATGGGCCTTGAGATGACGGTCCCGTTCCAAACCTTTCCGGAAGGCTTCCCTCCGGAGCTGTTGCTTCCTTTCGAGGAACGGACAGGACGGAAGGTCATCGGCAATAAGCCGGCAAGCGGTACCGAGATTTTGGACGAGCTTGGGCTCGAGCAAATGGAAACAGGCGCTTGGATTGTATATACATCGGCAGACAGCGTTTTTCAAATCGCGGCCCATGAGGAAGTTATTCCGCTCGAAGAGCTTTACCGTGCTTGCGAAATTGCCAGAGAACTAACGATGGATGACCGCTTTACGGTTGGCCGAGTCATTGCAAGGCCGTATACAGGTAAGCCGGGTGCATTCAAGCGCACGCCGAACCGTCATGATTACGCGGTTAAGCCGCCGCAGCCTACCGTATTGAATGCTTTGAAGGATGCGGGCTTTGATTCCATCGCGATTGGCAAAATCAACGATATCTTCGATGGCGAAGGCATAACCGCCACGGCGCCTACGAAAAGCAATGCCGACGGCATTGAAAAAACGATTGAGCAGCTTAAGAAGCCGTTCAAAGGTCTTTTGTTCACGAATCTTGTTGACTTTGATTCCCTTTACGGCCATCGCCGCGATCCCAAGGGCTATGCTGCGGCATTAGAGGAGTTCGATCAGGCCGTACCAGCCTTGGAGCAGCTGCTTGGCGAGAGGGATCTGCTAATCGTGACAGCCGACCACGGAAACGACCCGGTGCATCCAGGTACGGACCATACAAGGGAATATGTGCCGATTCTTTTATTCAGTCCCTCGTTTGACGCGCCGGGCCCGCTGCCGGTACGGTCGACTTTCTCGGACCTCGGCGCAACGATAGCCGATAATTTCGGTGTTCAGGCGCCGCCTAACGGTGAAAGCTTCCTCTCGGAGCTTATCGTAGGGAAGCAAGCTTAAGAATGATCGAAATAGGGTATTAAAGAGTTAGCGATTTTATTTTAGGAGGAATAATAATGACTACAATTACAGCAGCAGGATTAACGGCGGCGCATATTAAAGAAGCGGCTGCCTATATACAGGAGAAAACCGAACAGCGGCCAGAGATTGGTTTAATTATGGGTTCGGGGCTGGGCGTTTTAGGCGATCATTTGGAAAATGCCGTTACGATCCAGTATCATGACATTCCGCATTTCCCGATTTCGACGGTAGAAGGCCATGCAGGCGAGCTGTTAATCGGTACCCTTTCGGGTAAAACGGTGCTGCTTATGCGCGGGCGCTTTCACATGTACGAAGGTTATGGCCCGGAGCTAACCGCTTTCCCCGTTCGCGTTATGAAGGCATTGGGCGTAAAAACATTGCTTGTAACCAATGCCGCTGGCGGCGTGAATACCGACTATGAAGCAGGCAATCTAATGCTGATATCCGACCATATTAATCTAACCGGTAAAAATCCTTTAATCGGTCCGAATGACAATGAGCTGGGCGTTCGTTTCCCTGATATGTCCGAAGCGTACAGCAAGCGTTTAAGAGCAATTACGCGAGAGATTGCTTCAGATCAAGGCTTCACGCTGCGTGAAGGGGTCTATGCCGGACTGCTTGGTCCGACTTACGAAACGCCGGCAGAAATTCGAATGCTGAGAGTGCTTGGCGCCGATGCTGTCGGAATGTCGACTGTTGCGGAAGTTATTGCCGCGCGCCATTCGGGAATCGAGGTCGTTGGAATTTCCTGTATAAGCAATATGGCCGCGGGTATTTTGGATCAGCCCTTGTCGCATGCGGAAGTAATGGAAACGACAGAGAGAGTCAAGTCCCAATTTTTGGGACTTGTTAACGCGTTAATCGCTGCAATGTAATGTTTCTTGTAACAAAAATGTAACAATTCCGTCGACTCAATATGACAGTGTTTTTTTTACGTTTCGTCGTATAATGTCCCTGATTACAGGAAGATGGAGTGGACAAAGTATATGGACAAGCAATTAATCACACAGATGGAGCAGTTGCGTAAAAAGATGATCGAAGCGGCTCTATTGAATGAAAGCCTTCAGCATTTGGACGTAATTATGCTTAGCCAATCACTTGATGAGATTATTGTCCAGGTGCAGAGAGAGAGACGCGCTTATAGTTAATCAACAACGGTATGGCGAATGGAGAGGGAAATATGCGGTCGGTAGACATAATACAGAAGAAAAGAGACGGTGGCGAGCTGACCGCTTCTGAGTTAACTTTTTTGATTGACGGATATTCTCGCGGTGATATTCCCGATTATCAGCTGTCGGCATGGGCGATGGCGGTCTATTTCCAAGGAATGACCGCAAAGGAAACGGCTTCGCTCACGCTTGCAATGGCTAATTCGGGCGATCAGGTGGATCTCGGTCCGATTAGCGGAATTAAAGTGGATAAACACAGTACGGGCGGGGTTGGAGACAAAACGACACTCATCCTAGCCCCATTAGTAGCATCAGTTGGCGTTCCTGTTGCAAAAATGTCCGGTCGCGGCTTGGGCCATACCGGAGGAACCATAGATAAGCTTGAATCCATTGAAGGCTTTCGCACCGAGCTGTCTCGAGAGAAGTTCATGACGCAGGTCAATGATATCGGATTATCCGTCATTGGACAAAGCGGCAATCTCGCGCCGGCAGACAAGAAGCTTTATGCGCTTCGGGACGTTACCGCTACGGTAGAGTCGATTCCGCTGATCGCAAGCTCAGTCATGAGCAAGAAGATTGCGGCTGGAGCGGATGCCATTGTGCTTGATGTGAAAACAGGCAGCGGTGCTTTTATGAAGACGCTGGAGGATTCCGAGCAATTGGCGAAAGCGATGGTGGATATCGGAACCGAAGTGGGCCGAAATACGGCTGCTGTAATCAGCGATATGGATCAACCGCTGGGATTCGCGATCGGCAACGCCTTAGAAGTGCAGGAATCCATTGAAACGCTCAAAGGAAACGGTCCGGAGGATCTCACGGAGCTTTGTTTAACATTAGGCGCGCACATGGTCGTATTAGGCGGGAAGTCGGATTCGGTAGAGTCGGCGAAGGAACTGCTGCGCAACCAGATTAAGAGCGGGGCCGCTTTGCAGAAATTCAAAGATTTCATAGCCGCTCAAGGCGGAGATGCATCGATTGCCGATGATCCGGCTAAGCTGCCGCAAGCACCAATCATTATCGAGGTGACAGCGGAGGGGTCAGGCTTTGTCAATGCCATTGAAGCGGAGCAGTTAGGGCTCGCCGCCATGCTTTTGGGCGCGGGAAGAGCGACAAAAGATGCGGTAATCGATTATGCGGTTGGCGTTACCCTGCGGAAAAAGGTTGGCGATCCCGTGAATGAGGGCGATACGCTTGCGCTGCTTCATGTCCGAGATGCTGACGAGACCGCAAAGGACGTAGCTGCAAAAGTAAGGCAGGCCTATAGCCTTTCAGACGCGAAACCGGAGCCGCGAGCTTTGCTGCTTTCGGTAATCACGGCTGAAGGTGCACAACGCTACTAAACAATAGAAATTTGATAAAAATCCGCCCCTATAACAGGGGCGGATTTTTTTGTTGCGCAATTCATTCTAGCTATTTGGAATAATTTCCAGCTTAAGAGTCAACACTGAAAAGAAGAAATATAAGCGAATTGTGTCGCAATCTTTGTTTGCTTCACAAAACTTTTCAGGAGGAGATCTAGTTGAAAAATCGTTCTATCAAGCTATGTATATTTATTCTCGCATTTACGCTCATGCTGCCGGCCGCTGCCTTTGCTGCGGTAGAGCCGACACCTGCACCAGGACCGGCGCCGTCCAATCAAGCGCCTAACGCAAACCTGGCGCCGTCAGCGCGATCTGCCATTCTAATGGATGCCGACAGCGGCACGGTCATTTATGAAAAAAATAGTCATGATAAACTGCCGCCGGCTAGCATCACTAAAGTCATGACGATGCTTTTGATCATGGAAGCGCTGGATGACGGCAAAATCAAGCTTTCGGACATGGTTCAGACAAGTGAATACGCAGCGTCTATGGGCGGCTCGCAAATATTCCTTGAGCCGGGAGAAGAAATGACCGTTGACGATATGATCAAAGGGATCGCCTTGGCTTCAGGAAACGATGCTTCCGTCGCTATGGCGGAGAAACTGGCCGGAACGGAGCAGCAGTTCGTCGCCATGATGAATGAGCGGGCACAGCAGCTTGGCATGAAGGATACGCAGTTTGCTAACCCGAACGGATTACCCGTAGCAAATCATTACTCGTCAGCCCATGATATCGCGGTGATGTCTAGGGAGCTGCTGAAGCATTCGGAAGTAACCAAGTATACAGGGCTCTACCAGGATTACCTGCGCAAGACTTCCGAGAAGCCTTTCTGGCTTGTAAATACGAATAAACTGGTACGGTTCTACAGCGGTGCGGATGGCTTGAAAACGGGCTTTACGAGCGAAGCGAAGTATTGCCTATCTGCTACTGCCAAGCGCGATGACATGCGTGTTATTGCGGTTGTAATGGGTGAGCCGGACACGAAAACCCGCAACGCCGAAGTATCGCAAATGTTCGATTATACCTTCGCGCAATATATGAATCACTCAATTATTAAAGAAGGCGAATCCATGGGGACGCTGAAAATCGAGAAGGGCGTGGCACCTGAGCTTCCGCTTGTTGCCAAACATTCGTACAGCGTGCTTCTGAAAAAAGGAAGCCAAACCAAGGATATCCGTTACGAGCTGAAAATCGACGGACCGCTTAAAGCGCCAGTCCAGCTTGGTCAGCCGATCGGCAAGCTGGTTGTCTACCAAGGCAATCAAGTGCTTAAGGAGTTTGACGTGGATGCGCCGTTATCTGTTGAGCGTGCGGGCTGGTGGAAATTGCTTAAACGTTCCTTCTCCGGTTTATTCTCGTAAATCGGAAACGGCTCGTATTTTGTCAGCTGTTAGCGGTATGCTTCTAGTTTTGTCGGCATGCAGGAAAAGCTCGCCAACTTGGAGAATTGCTAATTCTATCTCGGCAAGTGTGACCGTCTGGATCTGACTCACCGCAGACCTGTCGTGTTGCACGGTGAAATGTAAGGAAGGCATATAAGATAAGCCTATTCTTTCTTATGTTTGAAAAAACCTAGAGGAGATGACAGCATAATGAGTCTGCAAGCTGAATTGGAGCAATACCGTAATGTGCTGATCGTAAGGCTTCGGGGCGAGTTGGATCACCATACAGCCGATGTCGTGCGTTATAAGATGGAAGAAGCGATTCTCCGCGGAAGCAGCGAGCATGTCATTCTTAGCTTGAAGGAGCTGCAATTTATGGACAGCTCAGGTCTGGGCGTCATTCTGGGCCGGTACAAGCAGGTGAAGAGCAAGGGTGGCAAAATGGTCGTCTGTGACGTGAATCCAAATGTTCACCGTTTATTCGAGATGTCGGGCTTGTTCAAGATCCTGACGATACATGATAATGAGCGAAACGCAATTTCCAGTTTGGAGGTGGTGTCATGAACGGATCCAATGAGATGACGCTTTCCTTCAGCGCCCGATCGGAAAATGAAGCCTTCGCACGAATTGCAGTTGCTGCATTTGTGTCGCAGCTTGATCCGACGCTCGAGGAGCTGAATGATTTAAAAACAGCGATTTCCGAAGCCGTAACGAATGCGATTATTCACGGCTACGAGAATGATCCCTCCTGCGAAGTTAAAATCGAAGCCAGAATCGAAGGCGATTCCGTGTCGATTACCGTATCGGATAATGGCCGCGGCATTGAAGATTTAGAACTTGCCCGTCAGCCGCTCTTCACATCGAAGCCTGAACTTGAGCGTTCAGGAATGGGCTTTACGATCATGGAAAACTTTATGGACCGTTTTGAAGTTACAAGCCAGTTAGACGGCGGGACGCGCGTTGCCATGCAGAAACGAATCGAATCGAAAAAAGCGCTCTACAATTAGCGTATAGGGGTTGAACCTCATGGATGTCAATCTAAAGCAGACGGCCCAGCCATACTTGGATGACGCGGAAGTAAAACGGCTTATTGCGTTAAGTCAATCCGGTGATACGCTTGCTAGGGATACACTCGTACAGTGCAATATTCGGCTAGTTTGGTCAGTCGTGCAGCGGTTCATCAATCGCGGTTATGAGCCCGAGGATTTGTTCCAAATCGGCTGCATCGGATTGCTGAAGTCAGTAGACAAATTCGACTTGTCCTATGACGTGAAGTTTTCTACCTATGCGGTGCCCATGATTATTGGGGAAATCCAACGGTTTTTGCGCGATGACGGTACGTTAAAAGTTAGCAGATCCCTCAAAGAAACGGCCAATAAGGTGCGCAAAATGAAGGATGAGCTCTCCAAAACGTTAGGTCGCTTGCCCACCATCAGCGAGGTTGCGGAACGGCTGGGCATTACGGCCGAGGATGTCGTTTTTGCTCAAGAAGCAAACAAACCGCCGACTTCCATACACGAAACGGTGTTTGAAAATGACGGAGATCCCATCACTTTGATGGACCAAATTGCCGATGAATCCCAGGACCGGTGGTTTGACAAGCTGGCGCTTGTAGAAGCCATAGAAGGTCTGAGCGAACGCGAGCGATTAATCGTATATTTACGTTATTACCGCGATAAAACGCAATCCGAGGTAGCAAGCAGGCTGGGAATATCACAGGTACAGGTATCGCGGCTCGAAAAGAAAATATTACAGTCCATAAAAGACCAAATCGCCCTTTAAGGCGGTTTGGTTTTTTCTATTTTTTACCTCATTTTGCATGAGTATCCGAATCGTCCTTTTCTCATACTAAAAGGGAAACATAAACCAAAGTATAAGCAGAAGGGAAGCTGGCAGATGGCAATAACCAACCCTTCGGTCCTTTATCTGCGCCTAAAAAAAAGAATCTACGCGAAACCGAATCAGAAGGTCACTTTAGGCCAAGCGGCCAGGCTTCTGGCTAAGGACGATGAGCTTGAAAAAAAATTAAAATCGCTTGTGCTTTACGAGCATAAGAAAGCGGACGGCAACCGTGTCGTGATTGATTTGCTGCAAATCGTCAAAACGATCCGCGAGACCGAGCCGGGCTTAACGATTGAAGCCTACGGAGATCCACAGGTGCTTGTCATGGTTGCGGAAAAACCGGTCAAGCCGCGTATCCCCGTGCTTATTTTAGCATGGCTGCTGCTTTTTTTCGGCGCGGGACTCGCGATTATGAACTTTCATACAGATGTCAGCATGAAGGAGGTTCATATCCGAATCGTCGAGCTGATCACCGGGAAACGAACAGACCATCCGCTTTGGTTTCAAATTCCTTATTCACTCGGAATAGGGCTTGGAATGGTGTTGTTTTTTAACCACATCTTCCGCAAAAGATTCAACGAGGAACCGAATCCGCTTGAGGTAGAGCTTTATATGTACCAAGAAAATGTCAATGCCTATGTCATCGCCGATGAAATGCGCAAAAAGGCGGATTACGACCAGACTAAGGATAAAGAGCATGATTAGCGCCGTTGCCAATATTTTTGTAGCACTCCTTGGGTTAGCGGGCGGGCTTGCGGTTGGAAGCGGTTTGGTGGCTTTGCTGATTGTGCTTGATCTTATTCCCCGGCTCGCTCAGGTTGCGAATGCATACCGTATGTCCGTGTGGTTCGAGACGGCGGTCATTTGCGGTTCATTGTATTGGACATTTGCCGATTTCATGGACTGGAAGCTGTCATTGCCTTCCAACGTATTTTTAAGCACGGCAGGACTTATCGACGGCATGTTTGTCGGGATGCTGGCCGCAGCATTGACAGAGGTTATGAATGTACTGCCCATTTTGGCAAAAAGAATGAATTTATCTAATTACATGGTCGCGCTCGTAATGGCTATGGTGCTTGGCAAGACATTAGGCTCGCTATTCGATTGGCTGGTATTTCAATGGTGATTCATAAAGGACGAGGTGAAGGCGAATGAAGGACAACCAGAATTCGGAAGGTAATCATAAGGATCGGCACGGAGCGCCTCCCATGATCACGATTCCGGAGCAGCAGATAGAGGAAGAGGGCGGCATAATAAATGAGGCATCGTTTGTCCGCCCAAGCAAACGAAATAGAATTGGAAGCGGAATTTCCGATTCCCCGGACAGGAAGAATGAAATACAGGAGAAAGAACCTATTCCCTCCGATCTAGATGATGTCCTGTTGCGGTTGGAAAAAGAAATCGGCTATAAAACAAGCTTCGATGTCGTCGTGAGGGAAATGACCTTCGGCGAGCGGCGCACGGCGATGCTGTGCATGAACGGATTAGTTAAGGATACGCTGCTGACCGAAGTGCTCAAACGGTTGACCTTTTTGCAGCCGGAGGATCTTTCGACCCATGCGTTCCATTCATTTTTAGACCTGTACGTTCCGGCCGCGCAGGTAACAAAAGAAGAGGATTGGAATAACATGCTCACGGGCGTGTTATCCGGCGGAACCGCATTGTTTATCGACGGAGAGTCGAGCGTCGTTATGATCGATGCCAAGGCCTTTCCGGCGCGCGGTCCCGAGGAGCCGTCACTCGAGAAGGTCGTGCGAGGCAGCAGAGACGGCTTCGTGGAAACACTGATGGTAAACGTTTCTCTCGTTCGGAGGAGGCTCCGCGATCCTCAGCTCCGTTATGAAATCATGCGCGTGGGCGAGAGAACGCAAACGGATATTTGTGTTGCGTATATCGATGACATCGTAGATAAAGAGCTGCTCAAATCGATAAAGGATAAAATTTCGATGGTGAAGATCGATGGCTTGCCGCTCGCTGACAAGCAGCTGGAGGAGTCAACCGTCAAGCGGGGGTGGAGTCCTTTTCCGTTGGTTCGTTATTCAGAGCGTCCCGACACGGTCGCGGCGCATTTGCTGGAGGGTTATGTCGCAGTGTTCGTCGATACTTCTCCCAGCGTCATGACTCTCCCGACGACCTATTCGGACCTTATGCAGCATGCGGAAGAGAACCGGCAAACGCCATTCATCGGAACCTATTTGCGCTGGGTGCGTTTTATTGGGATTTTTGCATCCTTGTTTATGCTGCCGTTATGGCTTCTGTTCGTCATGCATCCGGAATTAAAGCCGCCAGCGTTAGAATTTTTAGGTCCGAATAAAACGGCAAAACTGCCGTTAGTCGTCCAGTTCCTGCTTGCCGAGATCGGTGTGGATTTACTGCGGATGGCATCCGTTCATACCCCGACCTCGCTTGCGACGGCAATGTCACTCGTTGCCGCGATTCTGATCGGCGATATCGCGGTACAGACCGGTATCTTCGTGAATGAGGTTATCTTATATATGGCAGTTGCAGCGATAGGCATGTTTGCAACGCCCAGCTATGAACTTGGACTCGCAAACCGGATTGTCCGGCTGGTGCTTATTGTTTCGGTGGCCGCCTTCAGCGTGCCGGGCTTTGTCATCGCGACGACAGCCATTATGCTGATGCTTACCATGGAGCGCTCCTTTAATCGCCCCTATATGTGGCCAATAATACCATTCGACATAAGAGCGGTATTGAATATTTTGATCCGCCAGCCCGTCTTGTACAACCGGACGCGTCCGAATAACTTGAGGCCGCAGCAGCGCGACAAGCTGCCAAAAACGGAGTAAATTCATAAAATGCAAATGAAATGTCGATTTATCCATTTCGCAGTGCAGGGAAATTGCGTTATACTGGTCCTATTGAGGCAAATTCTATCCATTCTATCTGCATGCAGATAGAAGAAAGCTGAGGGGAAACTATGTACCTGCATGGAACTAGTAAAATCAACGAAAAAGGTCATTTGGAAATTGGCGGCTGCGATGTAGCTGATTTGGCTGCGGAGTTTGGCACGCCACTATATATTGTGGATGAAGCTCTTGTACGTCAACGCGCAAGCGAATACGTCGAGGCTTTCAAAGCATCGGGTTTAAGATTTCAAGTCGCTTATGCCAGCAAAGCATTCAGCGTAATGGCTATGTGTGCCATTGCCGAGCAAGAAGGTTTATCGCTAGATGTCGTATCTGACGGCGAGCTTTACACGGCAATGCAAGCCGGCTTCCCGGCTGAACGTATCCATTTCCACGGAAACAACAAAACGCCGGAGGAAATCAATATGGCGCTTGACGCTGGCATCGGCTGCTTCGTAGTCGATAACTTTATGGAGCTTCAGCTTTTGAATGCACTTGCTGGCGATAAAGGCAAGAAAGTAAACATCTTGCTGCGAATCACTCCGGGCGTGGAAGCACATACCCATGATTACATTTCAACGGGCCAACAGGATTCGAAGTTTGGCTTTGATCTTGGCAACGGTGCAGCGAAACAAGCGATCCAAGAAGCTCTAGCACTGCCGAACCTTGTTATTTTGGGTGTTCATTCCCACATCGGCTCGCAAATTTTCGAAGTGGAAGGCTTCCGTATGGCCGTGGACAAGGTTGCTGATTTTGCGGTTGCGATCCGTAACGAGCTTGGCCTTACATTCAAAGTAATCAATCTTGGCGGAGGCTTCGGCATTCGTTATGTGGAAGGCGATACTCCGCTTCCAATAAGCGAATATGTAGCGGCTATTACAGGCGCGATCAAATCGAATTTCACGAAAGCGGAATTCCCGCTGCCTGAGATTTGGGTTGAGCCAGGCCGCAGCATGGTTGGCGATGCAGGGACGACCCTTTATACGGTAGGCACAAGCAAACATATCCCAGGCGTTCGTAAATACATTGCGGTTGACGGCGGCATGACGGACAACCCTCGCCCAGCTCTTTACCAATCCAAATACGAAGCAGTGCTTGCCAATCGTGCAAACGATACTGCCGAAGAGACGGTATCGATTGCCGGCAAATGCTGCGAGAGTGGCGATATGCTGATTTGGGACTTGGAATTGCCTAAAGCTGAAAATGGCGACCTGCTTGCTGTTTTCTGTACAGGTGCTTATAATTATGCAATGGCGAGTAACTATAACCGCATTCGTCGTCCGGCTGTCGTTTTCGTTAAAGACGGTCAGGCAGACCTTGCTGTTAAACGTGAATCGCTTGAAAATATCGTATGCAATGACGTCATTCCGGCTAGACTTCAAAAATCACCGCTTGCGAAATAAGGGCGAAATTGGTAACGTAGTCTTATTCGGATAAAAGAAAGGTAGATGCAGCAATGGCAAAACAAGCAAAAATTACACTAGCAAACGGCGGAGAGGTTCTAATCGATCTATTCGATCAAGACGCGCCGAACACAGTAGCAAACTTTGAGAAGCTTGCTAGCGAAGGTTTCTACAACGGACTTACTTTCCACCGCGTTATCCCAGGCTTCGTCGCGCAAGGCGGCTGCCCAAAAGGAAATGGTACAGGCGGTCCTGGTTACACAATCAATTGTGAAATCAACCCGAACAAGCATGAGCGCGGTTCGCTTGCTATGGCCCATGCCGGCCGTAACACAGGCGGCAGCCAGTTCTATATCGGTTATGCTCCGCAACCGCATTTGGACGGCGGCCACACCGTTTTCGGCAAGGTTACAAAGGGTATGGAATTTGTTGATGCTTTCAAAGGCGGAGACAAAATGGAAAAGGTTGAAGTTGAAACGATTTAGTGTTAATATACTAACTATAATTATGTAAGTGCAGCTTTCCTTCGGGGTCAGGTGAAATTCCTAACCGGCGGTGATCGAGTAAGCACAGGAGCATCGGATAACCGAACTCCTGTGCTGCTCGTCAGTCCGTGACCCGGTCTGAGCAGCTTTTTGTTCGAATATTTTTCGAGAGAAGCTAATTAGAACGGTGGACCTGGTGAAAATCCGGGACCGACAGTATAGTCTGGATGGGAGAAGGGGATGCTTCGACAGCTATAACATTCCGCTTATTTACGTGTGTGTTTTATTTCACATGTGAAGCCGGTTTGTTTTTTTAGCGTATTTTACGAACCGTTATCGCAGTTTTTTGCGGTTTATGATTTGTCGGCCACTAAAGCCGACAACGTCGATCGGTTTTGTCGTAGTTCTCGGTTTGTCTTTCATCACCCCTGTCGGATCGTTTGCCGATAGGGGTGTTTTTTGTTGATGGACGTATTAAATGACGAGTATTATATGGGATTAGCGCTGGAGATGGCTTCAAAAGCTTCCGGTCAAACCGGGATTAACCCTGTAGTCGGCTGCGTTGTGGTGAAGGATGGACGAATCATCGGAATCGGAACGCATCTTAAACGGGGGACCGGCCATGCGGAGGTGCACGCTCTCCAAATGGCGGGTGCCGAAGCGGAAGGAGCAACCGTTTATGTGACGCTCGAGCCCTGCAGTCATTTCGGTAAAACGCCGCCATGCTGCGAGCGCATTATTGATGCAAAAGCAGCGAGGGTTGTCGTCGCAAGCGGCGATCCGAACCCGGAGGTATCGGGGAGAGGCATAGCAAGGCTTCGTGAAGAAGGCATTGAGGTAACCGTTGGCGTGCTTGAGCAGCGGTCCCAGCAGCTTAACGAGAAATTCAATAAGTACATTACGACCCGTCTTCCTTATGTAACCCTTAAGTCAGCTAGTACGCTCGATGGAAAAATTGCATCTCGGACAGGGGACAGCCGCTGGGTGACAGGGCCGGCCGCACGCGAGCAGGTTCATACGCTGCGTCACCAGCATGAAGCTATAATGGTCGGCATTGGTACGGTTTTGGCAGATGATCCTCTCTTGAATACGAGAGCGGCAGTCCCGGCCATTGATCCCGTACGCATTATTGTAGACTCAGCGCTGCGTCTGCCCTTGGATGCCCGGGTTGTCGTTGACCGCACAGTCCGAACCATCGTATTATCGTCCGGTCAAGCAAGCGAGGAACGCCGTCAAGCTTTGGAAGCAGCAGGGATCGAAGTTGTAGCCTGCGGTTCTGATGAGAAGGTTGATCTTGTTGCCGCCATGAAAAAGCTCGGTGAGCTTGAGATCGGTTCGATCTTGCTTGAGGGCGGCGGACAGCTGAACGGCGCGATGCTGGAAGCGGGTCTTATCGATAAAATCGTGCTTTATTATGCCACAAAGATTATTGGCGGAGTCGATGCTCCCGGTGTTTTCACCTTTACCGGCTTCGAGAAAATGGCAGATGCCGTTCAATTGGAACGTGTGAGCGTAGAAATGGCAGGCGAAGATATTTGCGTTACAGGCTACCCCGTTTACTAAATTTGGGGCGGGTGAGTTTATATAAGGATCGTTGGGGAGGACGCTCATGTTTACCGGATTAGTAGAAGAAGTGGGGAAAATGAAAGGAATTACGAAGCAGGGTGAAGCGATGCGTCTGGTCATTGGAGCAGCTCGCGTGACGGATGGTGTCATGATCGGAGACAGCATATCGGTTAATGGCGTTTGTCTAACCGTTACGTCGTTTGACGGTTCTTCCTTCTCGGCTGACGTCATGCCCGAGACGTACCGTAAATCCAATCTTCAACAGCTTCGTGCAGGTGAACGAGTGAATTTGGAACGTGCCATGCAAGCAGGCGGAAGGTTCGGCGGTCATATTGTTCAAGGCCATGTAGACGGCACTGGCAAAATCGTCAATCGGGATTCGGATGCAAACGCCGTGGTATTTAAGATTCATTTAGAGGATTCTGATATGCTGCGTTATGTCATTCCGAAGGGTTCCATTACAATCGACGGGATAAGTTTAACGGTCGTGGATACTTCCGGACATTCCTTGTCTGTGTCGGTCATTCCGCATACGCTTGGCGAGACCGCCCTACAGCATAAGCATGCGGGCGACACCGTCAACATTGAATGCGATGTACTCGGCAAATATGTCGACCATCTGCTTCATTTCAAGAAGCCAGAAGCTGCCAAGCAACAATCAAAGCTCAGCACGGCATTCCTGATGGAAAATGGGTTTTTATAATATGATTTATGGCTGTTGAATCCTTCGCAGGATCGGTAGAAGTCTTAAAAGATGTTTGTCACAAAGGAGGGAATCCCATATGGAACATACAGAAAGAAGTCCATTTGATAGAATCGAAGACGCGTTAGAGGATTTAAAGCTCGGCAAGCCGATAATCGTTGTGGATGACGAAGACCGGGAAAACGAGGGTGACCTTATTGCGCTGGCGGATAGAACGACGCCGGAGGTCATTAATTTTATGATCACCGAGGCCAGGGGCCTTGTGTGTGTTCCTATTACCCAGGAACGCGCGGAACAGCTTGACTTGCCGCCAATGGTGACCCACAATACGGATTACCATGGCACAGCATTCACCGTGTCTGTCGATTACGCGGGGACTACGACCGGTATTTCAGCGTTCGAGCGCTCGGAGACAGTCAAGGCGCTTATCGATCCGTCAACTAAAGCATCCGATTTCCGCAGACCCGGGCATATTTTTCCGCTCATCGCAAGATCCGGCGGAGTGCTTCGAAGAGCGGGCCACACGGAAGCGGCGATCGATTTGGCAGTCATGTGCGGCTCCGAGCCGGCTGGGGCAATTTGCGAAATCATTAATGAAGACGGAACGATGGCCCGTTTGCCCGACCTGATCGTCTTTAAGGAAAAGCATGACCTAAAGCTTATTACGATACAAGAGCTCATCCAATACCGGAATGCCAAAGAAAAACTCGTGGAGCGTGCGGTTGATGTGAAGCTGCCGACGGATTTTGGTACATTCCGCGCGATTGCGTATACGAACTTTGTTGATAACAAGGAGCATATTGCGCTTGTCAAAGGCGACATTGACTCTGAACGTCCGCTGCTTGTGCGCGTCCATTCCGAATGCTTGACGGGCGATGTATTTCATTCCCATCGCTGTGATTGCGGTCCTCAGCTCGAAGCGGCCCTCAAACAAATTGAAGAAGCAGGGAGCGGTGTTTTGCTCTATATGCGTCAAGAAGGAAGAGGCATAGGACTCATCAACAAATTAAAGGCCTATGAGCTGCAAGAACAGGGCTTGGATACGGTTGATGCAAATTTAAAGCTTGGCTTTCCGGCAGATTTGCGAGATTATGGTATAGGCGCGCAAATTTTGAAGGATCTTGGCGTACGCCAAATGCGTTTGCTAACGAATAATCCCCGCAAAATTAAAGGTCTCGAGGGTTATGGCTTAGAGGTTGTGGAACGCGTTCCGATTCAAATGGAAACCAAAGAAGATAACAAAAGCTACCTGCGTACAAAAAAATCTAAGCTGGGACATTTACTTAGCTTTGAAGATATTGACTATATCATTTAAAATAACGAGAGGATGATGACAAAATGACACGCATTTATGAAGGGCATTTAGTATCGGAAGGTTTAAAATACGGGGTAGTAGTAGGACGTTTTAACGAGTTTATTTCCAGCAAGCTTCTTGGTGGAGCATTGGATGCTTTTAAACGCCATGGCGCGCAGGATTCCGATGTTGAGGTTGCATGGGTACCGGGCGCATTCGAAATTCCGTTAATTGCGCAAAAAATGGCGGAGAGCGGAAAATACGACGCTGTTATCACCCTTGGCGCGGTTATTCGCGGATCAACGCCTCATTTTGATTTTGTTTGCAATGAAGCGGCTAAGGGCGTTGCCGCAATCGCGTTGAAAACAGGCATTCCTACGATTTTTGGCGTGCTAACGGTCGATTCGATTGAGCAAGCTATCGAGCGCGCGGGTACAAAAGCAGGCAACAAGGGTTACGAGGCCGCTGCGAGCGCGATAGAAATGGCGAATTTGACAAAGCAATTGCAAGGGTAAGCTTCGAAGTTAAGGCTAGGCGGGAGGAAATGTAAGTGTCGGTGCTTTATAAGCTGGATTCTTTTGAGGGGCCGCTTGATCTATTGCTTCACTTGATCGACAAAGCCGAGATCGATATCCATGAAGTGTCTATCAGCGAGATTACGATTCAATATATGGATTACTTGCATGCGATGAAGGAGCTGGAGCTTGAGGTTACGAGCGAGTTTCTAGTGATGGCGGCGACCCTCTTGGCGATAAAGAGCAAGCAGCTTCTTCCTAAGCCTCCCGTATTTGAGGATGATTACGAGGATTGGCCCGATGATGGGCTGGATCCGCGAGACGAGCTCATTCAGAAGCTCGTAGAATACCGAAAGTTTAAGCAAATTGCCGAACAGCTGCGCGAGAAGGAAGTCGAGCGCAGCCTGGTTTATTCTCGCGAGCCGGAGGATATGACGCCTTTCATGAAGGAAGAAAAGGTGAATCCCGTTGAAGGCGTCCATCTCTCTGACTTAATATTGGCCTTCCAGAAGGCACTGCGCCGGGCAGCAAGACGTAATGTCGTTTCAACGGTGCAGCGTGACGAGATTTCGGTCAAGGATCGCATTCGGGATATCGTGGATGTGCTGAAGCAATTTGAAACGGTTCGTTTTTCGCGTCTCATCCGTGAAAATATGGACAGGCACGAAATCGTGGTTACTTTTCTAGCGATTCTGGAGCTAATGAAAATGAAGCATATTACCTGCTTTCAGCATCAGCTCTTTGACGACATCGTTATTCATTGGAGAGGAGAGTCGTCTCAAATTGGATTATCAGAAGTTGAAGACAATTATTGAGGGCTTGCTGTTCATGGCAGGCGATGAGGGACTTACGAAGCGGCAGCTCGCGGATATTTTGGAGCTGGACGCTGAGCTTGCCTCCGATTTGGTTTACGATTTGCAGCGGGACCTTGAACGCGAGGCGCGCGGCATTCAAATTGCCGAGGTTGCCGCCTCCTATCGGTTAACGACTCATTTGGAGCACGCTCCTTATTTTGAGCGGATGGCCTATACCCCGACTCGATCACAGCTTTCGCAGGCTGCATTGGAGACGCTGTCCATCGTGGCTTACCGCCAACCCATCACAAGAATTTCGATCGAAGAAATTCGCGGGGTTAAGAGTGACAGGGCGATTCAATCGCTTGTCTCCAAGGACTTAATCGAAGAGGTTGGCCGTGCCGAGCAGATTGGCCGCCCGATTTTATATGGTACGACGAAATCATTTTTAGATTACTTTGGATTACCTTCGATCAAAGAGCTGCCAGAGCCAGGCAATGTGGATATCGATGATGCGCTTGAGGAGCAAACTCAACTGCTTTTCGATCGCTTAGATAGCCAGCAGATGACAATTGATGAAATAAAAGAATGAGATTTGGCCGCCGGGTCATACTATATTCAACCCATATTAGGGAAACGGAGGAAGCATCATGATGCTCGGTTACCCTTACGGTTGGATAACGGCGGCCAGTCTCTTTTTTTTGCTCATTTTAGTTGTTGTCTTAAGCTCGCAGGTTGTCATTAAAGGACATATGCGGCGTATTGGTAACAATGATGATGCAGAAGTGAACATAAAAGCACTATTCGGCATAATCCGTTACACCATGAAAGTGCCGGTGGTTCAATTTACCGGCAGATCCGTCCAACTGAAGGAAGAAGTCTCGAATTCGAGCGCGGGAATAAACACTTGGAAGCAGTTCAATGAGGATATTGATGCCGATAAGGTCGCGAGTGCCATCGATAAGTTAAAGTATCTGCTGGAAATTACACGTAATCTGACAGGCTGGGTGAGAAAGACTTTGACGAAGGTACGCCTGCTGGAATGGAATTGGTCTACGTCAGTGGGCACCGGGGATGCGATGTGGACAGCAATGTCAACCGGACTGGTCTGGTCCGTGAAAACTTCGATTATCGGTGTTTTATCCCAAATGGTTAAGCTGCAAGCGGAGCCTCAAATGAATGTTCAACCTAATTATCAAAGATCCGCATTTACGACCGAATGGTCATGCATAGCCCAAATACGCTTCGGTTATGCTATCCTTGCCGGACTGCAACTTTTAGTTCGGATGAGGAATATGAAAGGAGGCGTCAAAGCATGGCAGAACATCCTATTCAAGGCTTAATGCAAACCGCAATGGAAAATATTAAAGAGATGGTTGACGTCAATACGATCGTCGGTGACCCTGTACAAACGCCAGATGGCAGTATTATTATGCCGATTTCGAAGGTGGGGTTTGGTTTTGTAGCAGGAGGCAGCGATATTCGATTAGATGATGCCGATCATAAAAACGGTGCACAGTCCGATGCCCACAATGCCTCGGTATCCATGCCTTTCGGCGGCGGTAGCGGCGGCGGCGTATCCATTACGCCAATCGCTTTCTTGGTCGTTGGTACGCATGGCGTAAAAATCGTCCCTCTCGATAGTCAAACGCATTTGCTTGAGCGGGTAATCGATTCAGCGCCGCAAGTGTTCGAAAAACTGCAAACGATGATGAAACAGCCGTCAAGCACATCCGCATACGTCGATCCGTCCCCTACCGTAATAAGCGGACATGTCGAAGTAAACGATCACCTCTTATGACATAACTGCCCGAGAGGGCAGTTTTTCATTTTTCTTGGGCTTTTCGTCTAGAGCTAGGTGTACAGGCATATACTAAATTACACGCAAGCTTTATCTACAAACGCAGCGAGAGGAGCAACATTGGATATGTATTTCATGAAACTGCGAAGGATTGCTGCATTGGGCTTAATGGCAGCTATGCTGGTTGGGACAAGCAGCCTTCCGACGACAGCCTTGGCAAAACCGGGACCACTCCATACGAATGCAAGAGCATCGGCTCTGATTGACGTAGAATCCGGCAGGCTGCTGTTCAGCAGCAACGGCGATACATCGATGCGAATAGCGAGCTTAACTAAAATCATGACAGCGATCGTAGCCATCGATAACGGCAAGCTGACTGATATGGTGAAGACAAGCAAACGCGCCGTCGGCAAAGAAGGATCCTCGATTTATCTTCAACTGGGTGAAAAAATGAGCCTGCTTAATATGCTTTACGGGCTTATGCTCAGATCCGGAAACGATGCGGCAACGGCTATCGCGGAGCATGTAGGCGGATCGGAGGAAGGCTTTGTGCATCTCATGAACGAGAAAGCGGCTTTTTTAGGGCTTACACATACCCAATTTAAAAACCCGCATGGCCTGGATGAGGAGGGGCACTATTCCTCCGCTAACGATTTGGCAAAGCTGACTGCCTATGCTCTGAAAAACGAGGTATTTGCCGAAATCGTAAGCACGCGCGTTAAAAAAGTGCCAAATCCGCATGAAAAATGGGAATACAGCTATACGAACAAAAATAAAATGCTGTCCATGTATGAAGGCGCAGACGGAGTAAAAACCGGTTATACGAAAAAATCGCTCCGCTGCCTAGTTAGCTCGGCAACAAGAGAAGGGCAGCAGCTGGCGGCTGTTACGATTAATGACGGCGACGATTGGGCAGATCATCGTAAAATGCTCGATTGGGGCTTTGGCAATTATCCCCTAAAGGAGATTGCTGCCAAGGGACAGCAAATTTCAGGATATCCCTACACGGTTGGACAATCCTTCAAATACCCGCTCGCGGAGGAAGAATCAAACGACATTCAATCCAGACTGGTGCTGCACAATATGGATTCCATACGTTACACATTCGGTGAACGCGGAATATTGGAATGGCATATGAATAACATCAAAATCGGCGCTGTTCCTGTTTACGATGCTGCAAGCCCGAAGCTTGAGCAATCGATGAAATCGCCAAAAGCATTACAATCGCTTGCCGATTTCCGTAAGGCTGTTAACCAAGACAAACATGAGCCGCTTTTTGGTTCGGTCATCAAAGTTTTGGATGCATTATTCGAGCATTAATTCCTATCGGCGCGGGAGACGCTGATGGAATGGAATACGTTAGGTGCACAGTTGGGGGAGGCGACCTTAATGGTAAACTGGATATGGTTGTTTTTCATCGTGGCAAGCGTTGTCGTTGCTGCGATTACAGGCAAGATGGACGCGGTGACGCAAGCTGCTTTCGAAGGGGCAAAATCAGGCGTCACCGTAAGCTTTGGTTTAATAAGCATCATGGTGTTTTGGCTCGGCATGATGAGAATTGCGGAGGATGCAGGTCTGCTTCAAACGTTGGCCCGAATGCTCGGACCTATCGTGAGGAAGCTGTTCCCTGATGTTCCTCCCAATCATCCGGCAATCGGCTACATCATGAGTAATTTAAGCGCTAATCTGTTTGGACTCGGGAACGCCGCGACTCCGATGGGGATCAAGGCGATGCAGGAGCTTCAAAAGCTTAATCCTGATCCTGCCACGGCTACACCCGCCATGTGTACGCTTCTAGCGCTTAATACCTCCAGCATTACGATTATTCCTACCACTTTGATCGCAATTCGGATGAATTACGGCTCCGCTAATCCGGCAGAAATTATTGGTACGACGCTGGCCGCAACCTTTGTCGCAACCTCTGCAGCTATTCTTGCCGACCGCTGGTACAGGAGAAAGTCACCGCCGCCGCCAATCACTCCGCCTCCTAAACCCGGCAGTATGAAGGCAGGATCGCCTACTGTGGGAGGTGAGCCTGGTGTATAACCTTTTTTCCAGTCTATCGGCTTGGATGATTCCGGCTATTATTGTATTTATACCGCTTTATGCAGCGCTTAGACGTAAGGTTCCCGTATATGAGACGTTTGTCGAAGGGGCGAAGGACGGCTTTGGCACAGCGATTAATATAATTCCCCATTTAGTCGGCATGATGGTTGCCATCAGTATGTTCCGATCATCCGGAGCACTGGAATTGATGCTG
Organism: Paenibacillus sp. LPE1-1-1.1; assembly: GCF_040676435.1. Classification (NCBI taxonomy): domain Bacteria; kingdom Bacillati; phylum Bacillota; class Bacilli; order Caryophanales; family Paenibacillaceae; genus Paenibacillus; species Paenibacillus sp. LPE1-1-1.1. The sequence goes on along the minus strand of NZ_JBEGHY010000023.1, from coordinate 849,914 downwards.
TCGGCGGTCAGGCCTCTCTTCGATTGGGTCGGCATTCCAAGCGAGGTGCTGCCTTTAGGCATTCTGCGCCCCTTGACCGGCGCCGGCTCATTAGCCTTTACGACCGATCTTATTCAAACCTTCGGACCCGACTCCATGATCGGCAGAATTGCTTCAACCATCCAAGGAAGCACGGATACGACCTTGTATGTCCTTACGGTTTATTTTGGAGCTGTCGGTATCCGGAAATCGCGTTATGCGTTAAAAGTTGGATTATTTTCAGATTTAGTCGGTTTTTTTGCCGCTATTATCATTTGCTTATACATATTCGGGTAGTGAAGCTTGTACTTTCTTCTTCATATCGTTATGATGGAGATTGAGGTGAAAGCATTTGGAACGTTTACAGAAAATATTAGCCGCAGCGGGAATCGCATCCCGTCGCAAGTGTGAAGAAATGATTTTGGCAGGAATGGTTGAGGTTAACGGTGAGAAGATTACGACGCTTGGCGTAAAAGCCGATCCTTCCGTCGATGCCATTACGGTAAATGGCAAGCCGATTCGGAGCGAGAAGAAGCTGTATCTCATGCTCAACAAATCCAAAGGGGTTATCACAAGCGCCAAGGATCCCCAAGGCCGCAAAGTGGTTTCGGACTTTTTGCCAGGAATCAAAGAGAGAGTATATCCGGTCGGGCGATTGGATTATGATACGGAAGGACTTCTTCTCCTGACAAACGATGGCGAATTCGCCAATTTGTTAACGCATCCGAGTCATCATGTTCCAAAAACCTATCGTGCAACGGTAAAAGGCATTCCGCATGGAACGGCTCTTGAGCAGCTGCAAAAAGGCATCAAGCTGGAAGACGGCATGACCGCTCCTGCTGAGGTGGAATACCATGATGTTGACACGGACGGAAATGAAGCAACGATTACGATTACTATTTTTGAAGGCCGCAACCGTCAGGTTCGCCGGATGTTCGAAGCGATTGGGCATAAGGTAACGAGATTGAAACGGATTCGTTTTGGCGAGCTTGGACTTGAAAATCTAGGCCGTGGTAAGTATCGTCATTTAACGCCGCAGGAAATCAAAGAATTGCTTGACATTGCGCACAGCAAGACACATAAAGTTCATAAAAAGTAATCGACGGCGGCAGTAATTGCCGTCGACTTTTCGTTATAATGGTAATATTCGTGACTGCATAGAGAGAAGCTGGTGGTGAATTCAATTATGGGAAAATCGCGCAAGACGGTTCAAATTGTCATACTGATTGCCGTCTTGATCATTGGTGGGTATGCAATAGGATCTACCCTATTTGCCGCGGATGACAAAGGACCTCTGAAAGAAGGCGACAAGCCGCCTGCTTTTAACCTTGTCGATCTGGGTGGAGAATCGCGGCAATTGTCGGATTATGAAGGCAAAGCTGTCGTCGTTAATTTCTGGGGCACATTCTGTCCGCCCTGCGTGAAGGAAATGCCGGAGTTCGAGAGACAGTATGCAAAATGGAAGGATCAAGGGCTCGTAATCTTAGCCATTAATTTAAGCGAAGATACGTTAACCGTGAACAACTTCGTTCGCCGCTTTGATTTGAATTACCCGATCTTGCGTGATGTCAATCGGAAAACGGAACGCAGCTATGGATTAAAGTCTTATCCGACAACTTTTTTCATTAAACCGGACGGTACATTAATGGAAATCAAAGTAGGCGGAATGACTGAAGTAGAGATTGACGAACGGATTGAAAGGCTGCTTAAGCTGTAGGAGGTTTTATTGTGTTAGTGGTTGAGAACACAAAATGCGAGTGCGGGCATCAGAATTCGGTCGGCACCGTGCTTTGCGAGAGCTGCGGAAAGCCGCTCGAGAACAATGATGTTTCTGACTTGCCTCTAGAAATGAGATATGACGGCGTTGCCCGCCGTTCGCAGAAGAGCAATCCGAATTACATTGATAAAATATGGAATTTTTTCTCCTCTGTCAAAATAGCGATTTATTTAATCGTCATTACTTTTTTGACGGCGATGTTAGGCACGATTTATCCGCAGGAAAACACATTCGTAAATAATTTTGACCCGTCGGTTTATTATGAGGAGACGTACGGTCTGCCGGGCAAGCTGTACTATTTGTTCGGTTTGACGCATACGTACGAATCCTGGTGGTTCATTGGACTGCTGGTCATGATTGGCACTTCGCTCGTCATCTGCAGTTTGGACAGGGTGCTGCCGCTTTACCGCGCGCTGAGCAAGCAGCAGATTCGCAAGCATTTACAGTTTATACATCGGCAAAAGACCGTGTACAAGCAAAAAATTGATGGCGATGAAGAGCAATGGGTAGAGAAATTCGGAGCGCAGCTCAAACGGAAGGGCTACCGTATCCATCGCGACGGTTCGGCCCTGCTTGCGGAGAAAAACCGGTTTAGCCGCTGGGGCCCCTATATTAACCACATCGGGTTAATCCTGTTTCTCTTGGCTATTCTGGCGAGGAGCATTCCAAGCTGGCAAATGGATAGCTACATAACAATCCCCGACGGCGATACCGTGCAAATCGCGGATACGAATTATTTTGTGAAAAACGAAAAGTTTACCGTTGAGTATTACAAGGACGAGGAGCTGCCTGACAAGCTAAAAGGAACTGCGCGCGCAAAACTTTTTGAAACCAAAGCCGTGCTTTATGAGTGCTTGAGCAACTGTTCGGATCAATCGCAAAAGCCGGAGCTCAAAGAAGTAAAGAGACATAATATCATCGTGAACGAGCCTTTGAAATATAAAGGGTTAAAGCTTTATCAATTCGACTTTGATACGACGCCTCGTCTAAATGCCGTCCATCCTGTTCTCGTAAATAAAGAGACGGGGGAAAAGTACGGGCCGTTTGATCTTCCTATGAAAGATTCGGCTTTGCAGCATAAGCTTGGACCTTACACGCTTGACTTGTATGCCAATTACATGGAATTCGCGATTGGCGACAATGGCGAGCCGACGACCTTGTCCCGTGATCCGATCGCTCCGGCGTTCGTCTTTACGGTAAAAGGGCCAGGGCTTGATCCGGCAGGCGAGCCGTATATGTATTTTCCGATGCAGAAGGATAAGGTGAAATTTTCGCAGGACGCCATCAATCATGCGATCGCGGACAAAATCGAAATTCGTGTCGACGGGATGGAAAACGTGGATTTTTCCGAAGCGTCAACTTACTTAAACGTGCGTATGGATAGGGCACTGCCTTATGTCTGGATCGGAGCGGCCTTCTCGATGATCGGCCTGTTGATGGGATCTTACTGGCAGCATCGCCGGATATGGCTGCGCATAGATGAAGGCGAGCTTTCATTAGGCGCTCATACAAACAAAAACTGGTACGGTATGCGCTCAGATGTCGCGGGGGCTCTTCAAAAAATAGGGATAACCGTAGATCCGAAGTCGCTTGATAACGGAGGGAACAACGCGTGAATTTAGTTGAATTTAGCAGCGACGCATTTATAGTCGCATTTTTTCTTTATTGTTTTGCTTTTATGTTTTATGTCATCGCGATTGCGGGGAAGAAGTGGAGCAATCGCGACCCCTTGCAGCACGAGAAACGTTGGGGACGGATCGCATTTATTACGTCGAGTCTTGGATTAGCCTCGCATCTGACATTCTTCTTTACTCGATGGGCCGGAAGCGGACAAATTCCAACGAGCAATATGTATGAATTCATGACCTTCCTCGGGATGGCAATCATGATTGCTTTCACAATCGTATTTGCGATTTATAGAAAACCTTTGCTCGGTATGTTTTCCTTGCCGCTGACGGTTATCATCGTTGCTTACGCATCTGTGTTTCCACAGGAAGTACAGCCGTTAATTCCGGCTCTCAATAACTATTGGCTTAAAGTTCACGTAACGACTGCAGCGCTCGGCGAAGCCTTTTTTGCGGTTGGTTTTGCCGCAGGCCTTATGTACCTGCTGCGCGTAGTCGATTTCAAAGGCAAAACGAAAGAAGCGAAAAAAGCCCAGTTCTGGGTAGAGTTTTCGTTATATTCGATTATTCTCATCGTGGGCTTTATCGTAGCTGTCTTTGCATTTCGCGGAGCAGGTTACGAAGCACAATTTATTCAAGAAAATTCGAGCATCGATGGAAAAGGGATAGAGACGTCGACGACGGAAACCGTCGATTATTCGCTGCCGCCGATTGTAAAGCCTTATAACAGCGATATCGTTAAGTACGAATCTTTCCTAGGCATGAAGGAGCCCCTGTTTGAAGCTCCTTATTGGATGAATGGAGTGAATTCGGGTCGCAAGCTGAATACGGTTGTGTGGTCCATCATCGCGGGTACATTGCTTTACGGTTTGCTGCGTCTCGTATTCCGCAAGCCGCTTGGCGCTGTAATACATCCGGTAATGGATGGCGTTGATCCCGAAGATTTGGATGAAATCAGCTATAGATCGATAGCGATCGGGTTTCCGATTTTCACCCTCGGAGCCTTAATATTTGCAATGATTTGGGCCAATATCGCCTGGGGCCGTTTCTGGGGCTGGGATCCGAAGGAAGTTTGGGCTCTTATCACATGGCTGTATTATAGTGCTTATTTGCACTTCCGTTTATCACGCGGCTGGCAAGGCAAGCGTTCCGCATGGCTGGCCGTTATCGGCTTCGTCGTCGTATTGTTTACGCTGGTGGGCGTTAACCTAGTCATTGCTGGTTTACATTCTTATTCCGGTGTTTAGTATTTAGTTTGAGAGGAGTATTGCCCTATGTCCGATTATTCAAGCCGTATATTGGTCGTAGATGACGAAGAACGCATACGTCGTCTGCTTAAGATGTATTTAGAGAAGGAAGGCTATACCATCGACGAAGCGGAAGACGGTGAAACCGCTTTGCGATTAGCTTCGAATACCGATTATGCGCTCATTTTGCTTGATGTGATGCTTCCGGGAATTGACGGCGTAGAGGTATGCTCCCGTTTGCGCCAAGTGAAAGCTACTCCTGTCATTATGCTAACCGCAAAAGGCGAGGAGATGAACCGTGTACAAGGCTTTGAAGTTGGAGCAGACGATTATGTCGTAAAACCGTTTAGCCCGCGCGAAGTAATATACCGCGTAAAAGCGATATTGAGACGTTCATCCGCAACCGCGTTTTTGACTAAAGAAATTAATTCAAGCAATAACATCGTATTCCCTCATCTTATTATTGAGCATGATGCTCACCGTGTGACCGCTGGGGGACATGAAGTGAGCTTAACGCCTAAAGAATATGAGCTGCTGCATTACTTGGCCGTGTCGCCCGATAAAGTGTTTTCTCGCGAAGAGCTGCTTAAGGATGTTTGGAATTACGAGTTTTTTGGCGATTTACGGACGGTAGATACCCATGTGAAACGCTTAAGGGAGAAGCTGAATAAGGTGTCTCCCGATGCAGCATCGATGATAACGACCGTATGGGGCGTTGGCTATAAGCTTGAGGTGCCTAAGTAAATGGGTTTGTGGCGGCGTTTGGCAGGCAAGCTCTGGCGCAGCGTAGTTGGCAAACTCTGGGCAACCATTATGCTGCTTGTTGCGGTTGTACTGTTAATTGTTGGCGTGTTCTTGCTGCAATACGTTGACATTTGGGTTGAAGGCAATACGCATCAAGTAAAAGTACTGTTCGTCTTAACTGCGATTATCGGCTTTTTATTATCAACGTTTTTCGCTTTTTTCCTTTCCAAGAAGATACAGCAGCCGCTGCTGCAGCTGAAAGACGCTGCCGTCTCCATCTCCCAAGGGAATTATTCGACAAGAGTGGATATCCGCTCCAGCGATGAGATTGGCGAGCTTGCGCAAACCTTTAATCACATGACGGAACAGCTCGATAAACTTATTCATGATTTGAATCATGAGAAAAACCATCTTGCGAGCATTTTGCGAAGCATGGGCGATTCGGTTATTACATTTGATGCGGACGGCAAGGTGATTCTCACCAATCCGAGCGGCCACTTGCTAATTAATCAGTGGTCCGGCGTTGAAAAAGCGTGGCAGGAGGATATGTTCGAAAGCTCATCTTCCTACTCAGCAGTCCCAATGCCGCTGCGGGAGCTGTTCCAGACCGTGATGGTAGAAGGACGGGATGCGACCGACAAGGTGCATGTATTAAGCAGCGTATGGTCGGCCGTTATGGCGCCGCTTCAATCTAAAGGCGTTACACGGGGAGCTGTTGCGGTCATTCGGAATGTAACGGAGGAGCATAAGCTCGAGAAGCTGAGAAGGGATTTTGTGGCGAACATCTCCCACGAGATCAGAACGCCGCTCTCGATGCTGCAGGGCTATAGCGAAGCGCTTTTGGATGACATCGTGGTTTCCGAAGAAGACCGTAAGGAACTCGTGCAGGTTATTTACGACGAATCGCTGCGTATGGGCAGACTCGTGAATGATTTTCTAGACATTGCCCGCATGGAAGCAGGGCATGTGGATATGAACTTCCAAAAGGTTGATCTCAGTCATGTGCTGAAGCGAGTGCATCGGAAATTCCAGGTTTATGCGAAGGAACGCGAGGTAAAGCTTTTATCAAAATTGCCGGAGGAGCCGCTTCTGGTTAAAGAAGCAGACGAGGATAGGTTGGAGCAAGTATTAACTAACCTGCTTGATAATGCGCTGCGGCATACACCATCCGGTAAATCCATTACCATCGCAGGCCAGCACGAGAATGTGAATGGCAGTGAGTATGTTCAGCTTAGCGTAAGAGACGAAGGGCAGGGGATACCTTCCGAGGATGTACCTTATATCTTTGAACGCTTCTATAAGGCAGATAAAGCGCGTAAACGCGGCTCTTCTAGCGGGACCGGTTTAGGGCTTGCCATCGTAAAAAATCTTATTGATCTGCATCATGGTCGAATCGTTGTAGAAAGCAGCGCAGGAACGGGTACTTTGTTTACGATACTCATTCCTGTCGAAGCTCATCAGTAGTTGTCACAGCGCTCCTTAGGGGGCGTTTTTTTTGTAGAATGCAGCAGATAATTCTTGTTGCTCGTGAAACAAAAAGAGCCAATCGAAGGATTCGATTGGCTCTTTTCTTGTCATTTTATTGCTTATGATTTAAAAAAGGGTGATTTCTTTTGCGGTATTAAGCTCTGGCATGCTTGTCAGCTGCTCGAGTACTTCTTTTGGTGTAGCTTTATCGACTCTAAGCACCATGATCGCAGAACCGCCAACAAGCTGACGTCCTACTTGCATCGTAGCGATGTTGACATCATTGTTGCCGAGAAGCGTACCCACGCGGCCGATGATACCAGGCTTATCGTTGTGCGAGATCAGAATCAGGTTGCCTTCCGGCGTAACGTCGACAGGGTACTTATCGATGTGTACGATACGAGGACCATAACCTGTCAGCAAAGTACCGGATACCACGCGCTCTTCCTTCTTGGTACGAAGCGCTACCGTTACAAGGTTCGTGAAATCCTTTGAAGCATGGGATTTTTGAATAACGATATTTACGTCGCGAACCTTAGCAAGATGCAAGGAGTTAACGACGTTAACTTGCTCAGACCCCAAATGATGGGCTAGAACGCCGCGAACGATATGTCTAGTAAGCGGCTGAGTATCTACCTCTGCAAGCTCGCCTGCGTAACCGACAACGATCTCGATGACTGCACCTTCCGTCGCTTGCGCGATAAAGTTACCAAGTTTCTCACCAAGCGTGAAGTATGGTTGAAGAATGTTTTGCAGATTTGCCGGAATAGGAGGCATGTTTACTGCATTGATGAACGGCTCGCTGCGCAGGATGTGAAGGACTTGCTCCGACACGTCGATGGCAACATTTTCTTGTGCTTCAACCGTCGAAGCGCCAAGATGAGGCGTTACAATAATTTTTGGATGCGTCAAGAAGGGATGGTCTTCAGCAGGCGGTTCTACTTCAAATACGTCGAATGCCGCGCCGGCAACTATGCCTGCGTCTACTGCGTCAACCAACGCAATTTCATCGATAATACCGCCGCGTGCGCAGTTTATGATGCGCATGCCCGGTTTCATGACTTCAAATTGTGCTCTCCCAATCATATGGCGGGTTTCCGGAGTAAGCGGCGTATGTACGGTCATGAAATCAGCATTGCGTACAATTTCATCGACACTAGCCAGCTTAACGCCGATTTTTTCAGCTCTTTCTTCCGTCATAAACGGATCATAGCCCATAATTTCCATACCGAAAGCTTTTGCGCGTTTGGCAACTTCGCTTCCGATACGGCCCATGCCGAGCACGCCTAGCGTTTTGCCGCGAAGCTCTACGCCAAGGAAAGATTTACGGTCCCAAGTACCGTTAACGGTTTTCATGTAAGCTTGCGGGATGTGACGGGCAACGGCCATCATCATTGCAAACGTATGCTCGCATGTTGTGATCGTATTGCCGTCTGGCGCATTGATTACGATAATTCCGCGTTGCGTTGCTGCGTCAAGGTCGATATTATCGACGCCTACGCCTGCGCGCCCAACGACTTTCAGTTGTTTTCCAGCTTCCATAATCTTTGGGGTTACACGCGTTTGGCTGCGAACGAGCAACGCATCGTATTCGCCGATAATGGCTACTAATTCGTCTTCGCTTAATCCAGGTTTTTTGTCGACTGCGACATCTGACGCATCAACAAGTTGCTGAATGCCCAAATCGCTAATTGGATCGGAAACTAACACTTTAAACATGTGAAGTATGCCTCCTAAATTGGGGCGAAGCCGGAAGGCTCCGCTTAATATGAACAGAAAAACCCTCTACCCGGCACCGTTGTGCAGCAGCGGGACGAGAGTTTGATCATCGATCTCAGACTTTTCTATTTTAATGCAAGGGGGTGTGCAAAAGCAATCCTCAAACTTGCTGAAATGTGAAAATTTCGTTATGATTCTAGCATCATTACATACAAAATGCGACATGGGAGGTCTTTTTACGTGAATAATTGGCAAGATGTGACTCCTCAATTTATGCTTGATCTGCTTGACAATCGACAAGTTGAAGCAAGCCAGATTATAGATGTGAGAGAAGTTTTTGAGTGGGATTATTACCATTTGGATACTTCGGTCTTAATTCCTATGAATACGATACCTGCGCGGTTGCATGAATTGAACGAATCCAAGCCGATCTACATCATTTGCGCGCATGGGGTCCGCAGCGCTGCGGTTTGCAGCTACTTAGAAGAACAAGGCTACAGCGGCCTCCACAATGTTACCGGCGGAATGGCAGCTATAGCCTCGTTAAAAGGATTTCAATATGACTAATCTATAACCGCCATTTTATAAATTCGTTTCCGATGTAAAGAACGGCAGTTGAGGAAGAAGGGCATTCTCGTAAAGGCGTGACTTGCTTTCAATAAAATCCCCTGAACGGACTGCTTCCGTATTGATAAGGAGATCGACGACGGCTGTAACGGTATGCACCTTCATTTTGGCAGCTTGCCCCGATTCGACAAATTCGTCTACCCGGCTCGTTAAGTCCTGCGGATAATAATGAGTAAGCTTTTTGCGGGTCAAGAGCTGATCGGCCATTATTTTGTTTTTAATTGTAATCGAAAGCTTCTTCCACTGCGTAAGTTCTAACAGAGCCGGCGATTTATAGTCGGAAGGGATATCAAGATCAACCGTAGCTGCCCATTTCAGCATGGCGGCATAATAGGCTTGCTGTGCGCTCAGCGCAAATTGTGAAGCAGACATATAGTTTTTTTCTTGCTCGATTTTTTTCTTCAGCTCGTTGAAGCTGAGAGTCTTGGCCTGAGCCGCAGCTGTATTGGATGCCTCTTCAAAAAGGTTGAGACTGCGGATGTAGCTGACTTGGGCTTCTCCTAACAATGGTGAACTCTGCATATTGACAGAGCTTGCTTCATGGGCTTTGTCACCCGCCAAACTTGCCAGATCCTTAAACATGGAAGTTGCTTCATTTGTCTTTCCTTGCGATAATTTGTTCATTGCGGAGAACCATTCGTTTTGAAATTCACGGTAAGACAAAAATACAGTATGATAGAAAGATACTAAATCTTGCTGCTGGTATGGGCTTACAGAAGCGGAGGCTTGTTTTGAGCCCGCATCTTCTTTTTCATATTTGGCTTCAGTCTTTTCAGTACCGATTTGGATGCCATAGAAAAAAGCGCCAACGGAGCAAACGAGCATGAACACAAATCCAACACTGAATAACATTGCAGTCGTCGTTAATCGTTTTTCCATCTCTATCTCTATCTCCTTCTATGTAAAAAAATTATGCTGTCGATTTGTCCTATCAGTATAGGTGAATTGGTCGAAAAAGAAAATACGAACGTTCCAGACAGGCGGGAAGCTATGAAGAAATTTGATATTCGAAATATTCGTATCCGGAAGGTGTCCGTTGACGATCTGGATGACCGTATGCTGCTCATCAATTTATACGCTACGCAAGGGTTTACTTTTATTATCGGTTTAATATGGATTTTATTTCAGCACCAAAATTTGTTTTCTATGTTTACTCCTCCGAAGGAGCTTTCGTTTGTATATTGGGGAGTCGGACTCGCGGCTGCTGTTATCGTCGTTGATTTGCTTATTGCCCGGTTCGTGCCTGAGGAAGCAAGCGATGACGGAGGGGTAAATGAACGTATTTTCCGTACGCGGCCGGTCTGGCACATTGCGGTTCTTTCTTTAGTAGTCGCAATATGCGAGGAGCTTCTATTTCGCGGAGCCATACAGCATGCCATTGGTCCCTATTGGACAAGCATTATTTTTGCTACTATTCATGTAAGGTACTTAAAGCATTGGATTCCGACTGGGCTTGTTTTCTCGATAAGCTATGGTCTTGGATGGATTTATATGCAATCCGGTTCGATTTTGGCGCCGATTATTGCCCATTTTCTAATTGATTTAATTATGGGTTTGATTATACGATTCAGGAGGGAGTCATGAGCAGGAAAGAAAGGTTTGGAAATTCGAGGGCAGCAAGGCAGCAAGATGAGACGGCCGCGCCGTCCAGCATCGGAACGAATTCCAATGAAGGAGAAGCTCTGCCGCCTAGACGGAAAAAACATCCTTCGAGCAATTATAAAGTCACGAAATGGTATTATAATCTGTTATTCGTCTTGTTTGTAAGTTTGGTCGGAGGTTTATTCTGGTATGGTTTGAAATTCACGGACTAATCTTGATGCTGGCAGGATCAATGAAGCCGTAGCCTTTATTCTCAAGCGAAGTAAGCAATTCATCGAGCGCGTCAGCCGTCCATTTCAGCTCGTGCATGAGAATATTAGCGCCCGGATGAAGCTGCTCCAGCACATTTTTTATAACGACTTCAGGTTTATCCTTAGCTGACTGATCCCAATCGAGCGAACCATTTGACCACGTCATGTAGAGCATGCCGTGGTTTTTTGCTATTTCTTTGACCGTATCTCCCCCGGAGCCGTAGGGAGGCCGGAAAAATACGGGCTTTTTACCGATCAATGCTTCGACGGCAGCTTGAACATCGCCAATTTGCTCATCAACGACCGTCTCCGTCTCGTCTTTTAGATTAATATGGTCCCAAGAATGATTGCCCACCGTTTGGCCGCGTTCATTGATCAGCTTCAATAAATCCGGATTTTGTTTCACCCGGTAGCCGTTCACGAAAAAGATTGCTTTTGCTTTATGCTTGTCAAGGGTATCGAGCAGGCTAGTCAATACTTCTTGATCCTTAGGTCCGTCATCGAAGGTCAATAAGACTGCTTTGTCCGTCGTATTTTGATCTAGGGGAACGAAACGGTACGCCTCGCTCATCGAATAAAGGGGTTCCGTGCTATTGCCCTCTCCGACGGTCGAGGGCGGAAGAGATGGCGATGGCGATGGCGTTGGTTCTGGGGTTTCGGTTGGAATTGCCTCATCCGTTACGGATTGCGTGCTGACAGCCGTCTCTTGGCTGACTGGGGTTGAAGCATTGGTGGCTTCTGAAATGCTCCCGTTATGTTGCTGAGAGCTGCAGGCAGTCAGAAGCGAGCCGATTAGCAGGCTGGTAATGATTAAACGGCTGTTCTTCATTTTTCTCAAAACCTCCATCGCTAAGTTGTTTTTCATGCTGAATCGACCCCATTGTATCATATTTGCCCTTTTTCCGGACTAGAATGATTTCCTTATTTTATTAAGAATGAGCACTCTGACAAGGGGTCAAACTATTTGATGAAGACGAAAGCTGAACAAGGAAGAGGTGTATGCGATTATGAAATGGAGTGGATTTTTAGTCGGAGGTTTACTTGGTGCGGCAGCTACCGTTTATGTCTCCCGCAAGCAGCCGGGTGCAGTTTCTTGGGCAGCTACTGCGATGTCTGATGTGTTTTCCACGGCAACTCGCAAATCCGTCTCAAAAATGATGGGCAACGCGGTAAAGGATCAGGCGGTTGCGCTTTCCCCAAAGCATTTAGGCGATACCGCCGCAAAATCCGAAGCCGCTTGGGAACAGATTGAGGCTATCGTAAACAGTGATCCCCAATTAAAGAAGGAAGCGAACAAGATCAAGGCGGAATCGTCTTCGGTTCGCCATTAATTCATCGGTCAGAACGCGGAATCGTGGGAACGCAAAGCAGAAATGCGATGCGCTCAAACGATTCTTTTTTTCATTCAATATTAGTGCAATCGTCGAAAAGAAATGATAAAGTAGTTACATAGCACGATTTGGTCAAATCGATCACATCTTACTAAAAAAATCATACGCTGTTACAACAGATGCTGCAGAGGAGGATCCTGTCATGAAAATCGAACGACTGAGCCAGGACAAGATACGGATTTTCCTGACGTTCGACGACCTGCTGGAACGGGGGATCCAGAAGGACGACATGTGGCGCGAAATTCCCAAAGTACACGAACTATTCAGTGAAATGATGGATCAAGCATATAGTGAACTTGGATTCGATGCCAGCGGCCCATTAGCGGTCGAAGTGTTTGCCCTCCCCGCGCAAGGTATGGTAGTGATTGTCACCCGTGGCAAAATGAACAGTCATGCAGGCGATCGGGCAACCGAATATGACGACACGGAAGACGAAATATACGAAATGGAAGTAACGCTTGAGCAAAGCGATATTGTGATGTATTCCTTCCGCGAATTTGAAGACGTAATATCGGTTTGCAAGCAATTGCAAAGCTCCACCCTAACCGAGGATGGACGGTTATATTCTTATAACGGCAAGTACATTTTAGCGTTGGAGCCGGCTTTGATTGAAGCCTCAAGACATAATGCCGTCATTGCTTTGCTTGCGGAATATGGAGAAGCGACTTCGGTTACTTATGCCATGTTGGAAGAATACGGGAAAGTGATTATGCCCGAGAAAGCGGTTCGGGAAATTTGTAATCATTTTAAATTTTAACAAAATGTACACGGAGAGAGCATCTGCAGGCTGATTCTTGGCTGCACGGTGCTCTTCTTGTATGTTAACTGCCATTTTAATGGAATACAGTAGGGGAAAGGCGTTCATATTAGAAGTAGACAAAGGCGGTGAATGGAATGAGTAACAAAGAAGCGAACGATGTTTTGCATTCTACTCAAATTGTAATTGAACAAGCGCTGCGCAGACTTGGCTATGATCAGGATATGATTGACCTCTTAAAGGAGCCGATGAGGCTGCTTACCGTACGGATTCCGGTTAGAATGGATGATGGAACAACGAAAGTTTTTACGGGTTACCGCTCCCAGCATAATGACGCGGTTGGACCTACCAAAGGCGGCGTGCGGTTCCATCCGGCCGTTTCCGAAAATGAAGTTAAGGCATTATCGATATGGATGAGCTTAAAATGCGGAATTGCGGATTTACCCTATGGCGGCGGCAAAGGCGGAGTCATATGCGATCCCCGCACGATGTCTTTTAGGGAAATAGAACGGCTTAGCCGGGGCTACGTGCGAGCGGTAAGCCAAATCGTAGGACCGAGCAAGGATATTCCGGCTCCGGATGTCATGACGAATTCACAGATTATGGCTTGGATGATGGATGAATACAGCCGGATTCGCGAATTTGATTCTCCTGGATTCATTACTGGCAAGCCCATTGTGCTTGGCGGCTCCAAAGGAAGAGAGACAGCTACTGCGCGCGGGGTAGTGATCATGATTCAAGAAGCGCTCAGCATTAAGCAGATAGAAATGAAAAATGCGCGCATCGTCATTCAAGGCTTCGGAAATGCGGGAAGTTATCTTGCCAAATTCATGCATGAGGCCGGTGCGCGCGTTATAGGTATTTCCGATGTGAACGGAGCGTTGTATAATGAAGAAGGACTCGATATCGAGTATCTGCTCGACCGTCGAGATTCTTTTGGCAACGTGACGAATCTTTTTACACAAACGATTACAAACGCAGAGCTGCTGGAGCTTGATTGCGATGTGCTGGTACCGGCCGCAATCGAGAATCAGATTACGGATCAGAATGCTCCGCGTATCCGGGCATCGATTATTGTTGAAGCCGCAAACGGCCCAACGACGCTTGAGGCTACAAAAATTTTGTCCGATCGAGGCGTGCTGCTCATTCCCGATGTGCTTGCGAGCAGCGGCGGCGTTATTGTATCCTACTTTGAATGGGTGCAAAATAATCAAGGGTACTATTGGGATGAGCAGGAGGTAGACGATAAGCTGAAGCTTATGATGATCCGAGGGTTCAATCAAGTGTACGAAATACACCGCACCCGCAAGGTCGACATGCGGCTGGCTGCATATATGGCCGGCGTGCGCAAATTAGCCGAGGCTGTTCGCTACCGCGGCTGGGTGTAAGAAAGTAGGGACTAAATGCTGTTGTTCTCCGTATTAACCGCAGCTGTTGCGCCTGGCGTAGCACTGCTTACTTATTTATATTTGAGGGACCGCTACGAGGCTGAGCCGATTCACATGGTTGCCAGAATGTTTGTACTTGGCATTCTCGTCGTCGTTCCGATTATGGTTATACAGCGCGGTCTGCAGCTTTGGCTGGGTGACCATTCGATTGTATTTGCTTTTGGCGAATCCGCCGGCGTTGAGGAATTTGTCAAGTGGTTCGTGCTTTACCACGTAATATACAGCCATACCGAATTTGACGAGCCTTATGACGGCATCCTATACGCGGCTTCCATTTCGCTTGGTTTTGCCACGCTGGAGAATGTGTTGTACGCCATATACTCGCCGGCAACTTTTGGCACGCTGCTGGTCCGGGCATTGCTCCCGGTATCCGGCCATGCTTTGTTTGGCATCATGATGGGGTATTACCTAGGCAAGGCAAAGTTTGCTCCCAAGAACAAAAGCGTTTATTTCTTGGGCATTTCCTTGCTCCTGCCGATCCTTTTGCACGGTACCTATGATTGGATCATGATAACCGTCAAGACGAATTGGATGTGGTTTATCGTTCCTTTTATGATCGCTCTATGGGTATGGGGGCTGCGTAAAATGAACCACGCTAATTCACGCTCTCCCTTTCGGTTTTTGGTCCGCGAGGATGAGATTAAACTGTAGTTGATCCGTCCATACTTACATTATATAGCAATGCCTGAAATGACGGCATTCGAATAATGGATGAGGAGGGGCATATGGAGGCTGCAAGAATCAAGGTAACCATCCGGTGCAACGTGTGCGGAGAGAAATTCGTGCTGCGCGGACGAAGAGAAAAGGGCTCGATCGATACCGGCTTTAAGCAATGTATTTGCAATAATGCCAATGACCTGGATATTGAGGAGCACAGCATGTTCTAACGGAAATAAAAGAAGATGTTACAATTAAATAGACGGATGCATAAAGCTCCCTTGGGCAAACCAAACTAAAACCAGGTTTTGCACAAGAAAGGAGCTTTTGTATTATGTACCATCGACTCAGCTCGATCCTATTTCCGATTATGTCCTTGCTTTTCATAGGGGCAATTTACTGGGGCTATCAAGAGCATCAGGAGAAAAACTCGATCCTGATAAAAGCCGAAAACCAGTATCAAAGGGCATTTCACGACTTAACCTTTCACGTCGAGCAGCTGCATCAGCAGCTTGGCACTACCCTAGCGGTTAACTCGACCTCGCAAAGTTACCATCGGAAAGGGCTGGTAAACGTATGGCGGTTAACGAGCCAAGCCCAAAACGAGATCAACCAGCTTCCGTTGACGCTGCTCCCTTTCAATGAAGCGGAAGATTTTTTATCGCGTATCGCAAATTTTGCGTACAAAACGGCAGTCCGTGATTTGAGCAAGCAGCCGCTTACGCCGGACGAGTTTAAAACGATGAAGACGCTGTATGCGAATTCCGAGCAAATTTCAAAGGAATTGATCGGCATGCAAAAAGAGGTGCTTGCAAACAATTTGCGATGGATGGACGTCGAAATTGCCTTGGCCTCTGAGAAATCGAACAATGACAATACGATAATTGACGGTTTCAAAACGGTTGACAAAAAGGTAAGCCAATATCCGGAAATCAACTGGGGACCTTCGGTCAGCAGCATGTATCAAAAGCGGACCATTAAAATGTTGGGCGGAAAAATGGTTACAGCCGAGGATATCAAGAAGCTTGCCGCTAAATTCACCAAAGCACCGAATGCCGAAATCCGCGTTGTTGAAAATGCAAAGGGGACGGAATATGCCTCCTATTCAGCGACGGTGAACGATGGCAAGAACAATAAGCTTCAAATGGATTTTACGCAAAAGGGCGGGCAGCTCATTTGGTTCATGAATTCGCGCGACATTGGCGAGAAAAAAATTGATCTGGAGAAAGCGAGAGCATCGGCTGATGCTTTCCTGGATGAGCATGGCTTCTCGGGTATGAAGGCCGTAAGCTACGATTTGCATAACAATATGGGAGCCTTCACCTATGTCAGTGTCCAAAGCGGCGTGCTGATCTACCCGGATAAGCTGACGGTTAAAGTGGCGCTGGACAACGGTCAAACCGTAGGCTTGCAGGCAAATGACTATGTATACGAGCATCGCAAGCGGAAGCTCCCTAGTCCAATCATAACGAAAGCTGAAGCCAAGAAGGCGCTAAATCCCGAAATGAAAGTTCATAAGGAGCAATTGGCGTTAATCGACAACGACCTGGGCGAAGAAGTTTTATGTTACGAATATACAGGTGAAATCAATGGCTCACTCTATCGCATCTATATAAATTCAGAATCCGGCCTAGAGGAATCGATTGAGGAAATGTCTCCCTACGATTCCAAGGCAGCATCTGACAAATAACGATATGGCTCCCTCTAAATCGACGTGCTATAATGGCATGTAAATGGGGGGGAGCCAATTTGTTGCCTAAATTGAACCAAATGCTGCACTTTCAGATCGCTTCTTCGGATGAAGAGGAAGCATCGATCGAATACAAATCCCGAATTGCCGATGCGCAAGAGGACGGATTTCTTATTGAAGTCCCAATCAGCGAAAAAACAGGGCGGTACAAGCGACTTTTTCTAGGCGATGAGCTTTCTGTTTATTTTGTTTCCGAGGACGGTATCAAAAGTTATTTTGATTCTCACGTGCTCGGATTTAAAGAAGACGGCGTTAAGCTAATCAAAATCCGAAAGCCTGAGCCTGAGCGTATTACAAAGGTTCAACGGCGCAGCTTTCTTAGAGTGCCGGCAGAACTGGAAATCGCTGTAAAGACAGCCAGCAATTTAAGATTCGTTTGCGAGACGGATGATGTGGGCGGCGGAGGAATCTCGTTTATTTGCGACGGGAAATGGCCGCTTTCGTCCGAGCAGCAGCTGGAATGCTGGCTGCTTGTGCCTTATAAAAACGGCAGCATCGAGCATGCTTTTTTCAAAGGGGAAATCGTAAGGGTCGTGGAGCTTGACTCCGGCAGGAAGCAGGCGATGATCAAATATGTCAGTATCAACGACTCCGAGAGACAAAAGGTTATCCGTTATTGCTTTGAGAAGCAGCTTGAATATCGTAACCGTTGAATAACATTTGCGATAATTGGAAAACTACCCGGAAAGAGAAAGGGGTAATTCCAAGTGATAAAAAAGCTGCTTAACAAAAAAAGAAGCCGCAATCAGATCTTAAAGCTGACCGATGACGTTAGCTCGGTATTGCGGAAAATCATTATAACGCTTGTTATTTTATTGGTTTGTTCGCAAGCAGCTTTGCAAAACAATGCGGTTCGGCATTGGCTGACGGGCGTCGATCAGTGGGAAGGAACCCGCTTGAATTGACGCTCGGCTTTTGCATCTGCGTTTATAGTGTGGTATAATTTTCACGTTCGCAGGCAAAGCCTGCTTTTTTCTTGAGAGGTTTGCGTCGCATTCTTACATGCATTCGGCCAGCCGTCTCTACTAAAAGGGGGTTGACCTTAAGTGGTGCATCACGAAGGCGACAGCGACCGTATGAACATTGCGATTGACGGGCCGGCAGGCGCGGGCAAAAGCACGGTTGCGAGAAAAGTCGCCGAGCAGCTTGGATATGTGTACATCGATACCGGCTCTATGTATCGCGCTGTTACGCTCAGCGCCCAGCGAGCGGGAATTGAGGTGTCTCAGACTGCCAAACTTGCTGAACTCGTAAGATCTTTAGAGATTGAACTTGAGCCTGGCGAGCATGGCCAGTCCGTATTTGTGAACGGAGAAGATGTAACCGCATTGATTCGCTCGCGCGAAGTGACGCTTCAGGTGTCACACATTGCAGCGAACGAGACCGTACGTGAGGTTCTCGGAATGTTGCAGCGTAAGCTGGCAGAACGCAAAGGCGTCGTAATGGACGGCCGGGATATCGGTTCGCATGTACTGCCGCAAGCGGAGTTGAAAATTTTTCTGACCGCATCCGTTAAGGAACGGGCACTTCGCCGTTACCGTGAAATAGTGGACAGCCAAAGCATAACGCTCGAGCAATTGGAATCCGAGATTGCCGAACGCGACCGTTTGGACGAGCAACGCGACATTTCGCCGCTCATATGCGCTGCAGACGCTGTTGTGCTCGATAGCACCGCCATGTCAATTGATGAAGTCATTCAGACAATTGTGAAATTAAGCCGAACCAAATTGGCGGAGGCGAAGTAAACTATGTTATATTATATTTTCCGTTTTCTGCTTCGCGTGATGTATACGCTGCTTTTCCGATTGGAAGCTAGGGGTACGGAAAATATTCCTGTCAACGGCCCAGTCGTGCTCGCTTCGAATCACCTAAGCAATTTTGACCCGCCTACGGTAGGAGTCAAGGTAAAACGCAAGGTGTATTTTATGGCGAAAGAAGAATTGTTCAAGGTTCCGGTTTTTGGTCCGCTCATTCGCGCGTTTGGCGCTTTTCCCGTAAAGCGCGGCGGTGTAAGCAAGGATGCCATTAAGTCTGCGATCACTTTGCTGAAGGAAGGCAATGTACTAGGTATTTTTCCGGAGGGCTCCCGCAACAATCAATCTGGCGCGGCCAAGAAGGGCGCAGCCATGATTGCCGTAAGAAGCGGCGCTGCCGTTGTTCCTGTAGCCATTGTCGGCAAGTATAGACCATTTAGCAAAATCGTCGTATGTTACGGCAAGCCTGTCGATCTTACCGCAATTATTGAGGAATCATCTCCAGACATGCTTGAACAAGTAACAGATGCCATTATGGCTCGCATTCGCGAGTTAGCTTCGAACAATCGATAATTTATGTTTTAAATGCTGCTCTCGCTCTAGGCGCTTGCGGATTTAAATAAAGTTGGGGTATGAACTGAGGAGGTTATTTCAATGTCAGAAGAAACTAATTTGCAAGAATCCCAGGCGGAAGAAGTAAGCCAAGACGCTTTGGATAATTTCGTGTCTTTGAAAAAAGGCGATTCCGTTAAAGGTACGATCGTCAAAATCGAAGATAACCAAGCTTATGTAAGCCTTGGATATAAATATGACGGTGTTATTCCGATTCGCGAGCTTTCTGCCGTGCAGATTGAAAACGCTACGGATGCTGTTCAAATCGGTCAAGAGGTTGAGCTTAAAGTGGTTAGCATCGATGACGAGAAAGAGAAGCTTGTTCTTTCGAAGCGTCAAGTTGACGGCGAGAAAGCATGGGATCTTCTTCAAGAACGCTTTGACAACGGCGAAGTATTTGAAGTTGCTGTTGCTGATGTTGTTAAAGGCGGTCTCGTTGCCGATGTCGGCGTTCGCGGATTTATTCCGGCTTCTATGGTTGAGCGTCACTTTGTTGAAGATTTCTCCGATTACAAAGGCCGCACGCTTCGCGTGAAGGTTAAAGAAATCGACCGCGAAAACAACAAAGTCATTCTTTCCCAAAAAGAAGTGCTTGACAGCGAGTTCGAACAAAGCAAGAAGCAAGTCATTGCATCGCTTGAGGTTGGCCAAGAGCTTGAAGGTACGGTTCAACGCCTTACACCATTCGGCGCGTTCGTCGATATCGGCGGTATTGACGGTCTTGTTCACGTTTCCGAGCTTTCATGGCAGCATGTAGCGCATCCGAAGGATGTTGTTTCCGAAGGTCAAGCGGTACGTGTTAAAGTACTTAAAGTTGATCCGGCAGCTGGTAAAATCAGCCTAAGCCTGAAAGCAGCGCAACCAGGTCCTTGGGATTCTGCAGGCGGCCAATTCGCTATCGGCGATATCGTAACAGGTACAGTTCGCCGTATCGTGCCTTTTGGCGCTTTCGTTGAAATTGCTCCTGGCGTTGAAGGACTTGTTCACATTTCCCAAATCGCTCACCGTCACATTGCTACGCCAAACGAGGTTCTTCAAGAAGGTCAAGAAGTACAAGCGAAAGTACTTGACTTCAATCCTTCTGAAAAACGCGTTAGCCTAAGCATTAAAGAAACAGAAGAAGCTCCTGAACAAGCTGCTCCAAGCGCTAGACCGGATAGAGCGCCACGCTCGCCAAAAATCGAGAAAATCGATAATCCGAATGTTAGCCTAAGCAACGAAAGCATGAGCTATTCACTTGCTGAGCGTTTTGGCGACAAACTAAAAAATCTTAAATAATCTTTTTATATGAAAGAGCTATTCCTGCGATTTATCGCAGGAATAGCTCTTTTTTTTTGGTGCATAATAGGGGGTACAAGAGGTGATATCAAGTGAATCCCGGTTTTATGTCGATTTGGATTATGAGTATTACCTTCGTCCTGATCGCGACAGGTTGGAAATCGTATTTGGCTCCAGAGATCAGTGCCCGCTGGATGGCGTTACTTGTTATCGTAATGGTTATGCTGCTTGGAATGCCGCTTTGGTGGTCTCCATTTCCCGAGTATATGCATCTCGAGATCCAGATAAGCGTTTGTTTGCTGCTTTTTATCGGAAGTATGTTGTCCTATAAAAGTTCTGAGCAAGCCAGCTACTTAGGTTATTTAATTTTGTGCACGCTTATGATTTCAATTATATGGGGATTTATTCGCAAGATGTACAGCTATGATCCTGTCTTCTATTGGTTAGGTCCAAATTGGGATGCGCCATTGTTAGCCGGAATTTTTTGCGGGGCATTCACCTCGCAAATAAAACATCAATTTGGGATGATGGTGTGGGGAGCGGTACTCGGTGAAACAGTAAATACAGTGCTCCAATCCGGCTCGTATACGGCTCACATCGGTCATTCAAGCTGGTGGGACAGCTTTTGGATCGCATTCGCGGCAGCTAGATTGTTTAGCCTGCTGCTTAAAGCGATACGTTTAGGAATATCGAAGCTAAGCATAAAGCTTTGGCATATTAAGGGGGGGCGTTCTTCATAATCCAACATTATCTCGTCCAAAATAAGTTTTTGGTAGGCGTTCTGATGGGCATCGCCTTCGGAATTATTTCACGCTTGCTTATGCTTAGAACCGATTATCGACAGTATCCGACATATCCGCATGGACGTATCATCCATATATCACTTGGAGTAATTGCAGCAGCGTTAGGAGCGGTTGCCGTCCCCGCACTGTTCAATAAGGATTATACGGCGATAACCTTTCTTACGCTTGCTGCGCAGCAGTTTAGAGATGTCCGGAAGATGGAACGCGAAACATTGACCAAGATAGACAGCATGGAATTGGTTGGACGGGGATCGACCTATATTGAAGGAATCGCGATGGTATTCGAAGGTCGGAATTATTTAGTAATCATGACCGCGCTGCTTACCAGCCTATTTAGCATCATGGCGAATATTTGGATCGGCATTCTTGCAGGCGCCCTATCCTTGCTCCTTGTAGAAAAGCTAAAGTCAGGAAAAGCGATTTCCCATATCGCAGCGGTACAGGAAGCAGAAGTTAAAGTGGATGGACCGGATTTGTTCGTGGGAGATATTTATATTATGAACGTGGGGCTAAAAGCTAACCAGGACATCATCGCAAAACGGGGAATGGGTTTTATCTTGACGCCTTATAATTCTAACGGAAAAGTGACTATGAGCAATCTAGGACAGCGTCAAGCCATTTTATATGATATGGCTACGATTTTAGGCGTGTACCGGGATGATGGAGAACCTGCATTAATACCGATGGCCAAGCTGGATATGAAGGATGGACGCTTGGCTGTATTTATATTGCCTCAAGAAATGGACGCGGATAAAGGAAAGCAAGTCATCCTGCGAGTCCCGATATTGGAGTCGGCTGTTCGCATGCCAACGGAAGCGTCTGTCAACAAGAAAGGGGCAAGCGATAATGGCTAAAATTGTCGCCGTTGTATCGATGAAGCCGGATGCGGTAGGGGGAGGAGCTCCTATTTTCTTGGTTGAAAATGCGGACAAGCTGGAGGAAACCGCGTTTCTCTTGGAGAAGATATTGGATGCCAGCGCGCATGATTTAAAGAATGGAACAATTATCTTAGTGAATCACCGCTAATATGAAAAGTTAGCCAAGAACGCACTTTTTTGCTATGATGGATAACGTGAGTATTTTTGAAGGAGTGGAAAACAAACTATGGCAAGACCCGTTATCGCTATCGTCGGTCGTCCGAATGTGGGTAAATCCACGATTTTCAATAGGGTCATCGGCGACCGTCTAGCAATTGTTGAGGATAAACCGGGTGTCACGCGTGACAGACTTTACGGCACCGGAGAGTGGAATGGAAAACCGTTCAGCATTATTGATACTGGCGGTATTGAAATTGATGGCGAAGATGAAATCATGAAATCGGTTCGTATGCAGGCTGAACTCGCAATTGAAGAGGCTGATGTAATTATCTTTATGGCTGATGCGAAGTCTGGCTTGACGCATGCGGATGATGAAGTAGCTCAAATGCTTTTCCGTTCAGGGAAGCCTGTCGTGCTCGCAGTTAATAAAGTTGATAATCCTGGCCGTATGGACGAGGTATATGAGTTTTATGGACTAGGCTTTGGACAACCTATTGCGATTTCCGGATCGCACGGTTTAGGCATCGGCGATCTGCTTGATGCGGCAGTCGAGCTGCTTCCCGATCAAACGGACGACGGCTATGATGAAGATGTAATTCGCGTAGCGTTAATAGGACGGCCAAACGTTGGCAAATCCTCGCTTGTTAATGCACTTCTCGGTGAAGATCGGGTCATTGTATCTAATGTTGCAGGCACGACTCGCGATGCGATTGATACGCCGTTTGAACGCGACGGCCAGCGGTATGTTCTAATTGATACGGCCGGTATGCGTAAACGAGGCAAGGTTTATGAATCTACGGAGAAATACAGCGTGATGCGTGCGATGAAAGCGATCGAGCGCGCGGATGTCGTACTTGTCTTGATCAACGGAGAAGAAGGCATTATCGAGCAGGACAAGCATATCGCAGGTTATGCCCATGAAGCGGGAAAAGCCTCGATATTTGTAGTGAACAAGTGGGATGTCGTCGAGAAGGATGAGAAGACGATGCAAGTTTTCTCCCAAAATATCCGCGATCATTTCTTGTTCATGTCGTATGCCCCGATTGTTTATCTATCCGCCTTGACGAAACAGCGCTTACAAAAGCTGCTGCCCGTCGTTAAGCATGTATCGGAACAGCATGCTATGCGCATTCAGACGCATCTGCTTAACGATGTCGTATCGGATGCTGTGGCGATCAATCCGCCGCCGTCTGACAAAGGCAAGCGTTTGCGCATTAATTACGTAACCCAAGTAGCCACCAAACCGCCGACGATCGTTGTTTTCGTAAATGATCCGGAAATCATGCATTTCTCGTATGAGCGTTATTTGGAAAATAAAATTCGTGCAGCATTTAATTTTGAAGGGACGCCAATACGAATATTCTCACGTCGTAAGTCCGAGGAAGATTAGGGGAGAGTAGCTTGTTATATGGAGTAATTGCGGTTGCTTTAAGCTATTTGTTAGGTTCAGTTTCATTCAGTATCGTAATTGCAAAATGGGTCAAAGGCATCGATATCCGTCAGCATGGCAGCGGAAATGCAGGGGCAACGAATACATTGCGGGTGCTCGGCAAAGGGCCGGGCTTACTCGTATTTGTGCTTGATATTGCAAAAGGCGTCGCAGCGGTCTGGATCGGACATGCCCTAGGCGAAAATGATTGGATCCCGGTTTTGTGCGGATTAGCTGCTATCGTCGGTCATAATTGGCCGATCTGGTTCCGCTTCAAGGGAGGCAAGGGGATCGCTACGACTGTCGGTGTTATTGCGACGCTTGCGTTCATCCCCGCGCTATGCGCGGGTGTCGTTGCGATCGCCACGATTGCCGTAACACGTTACGTATCGTTGGGTTCGTTATTGTTTGCCGCTTTAACGCCATTATTCATTTCCATCTTTTATTTTTCCGTACCTTTACTTTGTGCAAGTCTTCTGATATGTATATTTGCTTTCGTACGCCATCGGACGAATATCGTAAAGCTGCTTCAAGGAACGGAAAACAAACTGGGTGCTAAGAAAGGATAGTGAGCGACGCATGACAATCCAGAACGGGGAAAAACCGAAATTTGCAGCTGTGCTTGTCGCCGGGAGCTGGGGCACTGCGCTTGCGTCTGTGCTCGCGAATAACGGCTATCAGGTAAGGCTGTGGACGCGAAGCGCAGTACAGGCGGAGGATATAAACCGCAACCATGTGAACAGCAAGTTTTTGCCGGATGTTCAGCTGCCGGAGCTCATTCAGGCAACAACGGATATGAAGCTTGCGCTTCAGGATGCGGAGTTAGCCTTATTCGTAGCGCCTTCCGGCGCGATGCGCGAGGTAGCAAAGCAAGCAGCTCCTTATTTATCCGACGAAACGCTTGTCGTTCATGCTACGAAAGGTTTTGAGACGGATACGCTGAAGAGGATGACAAATGTTCTCTCGGAAGAGCTAGGCCGCCCGGAAGAGGAATTAGTCGTTCTTTCGGGACCGAGCCACGCGGAAGAAGTGATTTTAAAGCAGCCTACGACGGTTGTTGTGGCATCGGTTAACATTGAAGCGGCTGAGCAAGCACAGGATGCCTTGATGAATACGGATTTCCGTGTTTACACGAATCCCGATGTCGTAGGGGTGGAGGTTGCCGGAGCAATAAAGAATATCATTGCTTTAGGGGCCGGATTGACCGACGGCTTGCAATTCGGCGATAACGCGAAGGCGGCTTTGCTTACGCGCGGTTTGGCCGAAATCGGCAGGTTAGGTACGGCAATGGGGGCAAATCCCCTCACTTTTGCCGGACTTGCAGGCGTTGGCGATCTTGTTGTAACTTGCACGAGCAAGCACAGCCGCAACTGGCGCGCAGGCTACATGCTTGCCGACGGAACGCCGCTTGAAGAGGTGCTTAGCCGCATGGGAATGGTTGTGGAGGGCGTGAGAACCACGCGCGCTGCTTACGAACTGGCGAAGCAATACGAGGTTGAAATGCCGATTACGTTTCAGCTGTACGAGGTTTTATTCGCAAATAAAGCACCGCGGACAGCGGTTGAGCACTTAATGGGCAGACTTAAGACGCATGAAATCGAGGAACTGGGCTAAGGACCAGCGCCTACACCAAACATCCGCCCTCCTCATATGATGCATGGAGCAAGACACATGCGCATCCTGGAGGTGTAGGATATGGCGAAGGATTTTTCCAAAGATATTCTCAACTCGATTAACAAAAAGACCGGCAAGAGTATTTCCGAAAACTCCGTTAAAAAGCTGGCTAACAGCGTTACGGCAGAAACGATGCAAGACGAAGCCGAGCTTCGCAAGCTGATTAAACAGGTGTCGGAAATGGCAAAGGTTAAGGTTGCCGATTCGACCGTTAATGAAATCGTGAAAGCTGTCAAAGCTAGCGGGATGAACGTGAGCAATATGGAAACGCTGATGAAATTTATGATAAAAAAATAATGATCAGCTTCGGCAAAAGCGATAGGCGTTCCGAATTTTAGCATTCGGTGCAGCGACCTGTCAGCTTTTGTCCTTTTTTTTATGCGATGTTATAATGGGTGAGAATTCATTATGATACAGATTAGGAGAATGGAATTACTATGGATGCGATGACAAAAATGTGGGTTTCGCTTTTCGGCATTGGGATGATGGCGATTGCGGCCCTATTAATTACGTTTGCACGTATGAAAACGAAAGGCGCATTGAAATTCGTGCTGTCTCTCATTGCTTTTATTATTTTATTAATCGGATTCGTTTGCGGACTACTATCCATTATTTAACTTGGCCTACATAGGGGACGAAAGATTACTAACGGAAATGAGGATATAGACATATTATGATTGAATTAAAGGGTAGAACCAAAACGGCTGTCGTAGAAGCGGAAGCAGGCTTGTCGCTGCTTGATCTTGCCATGAAACATAATATCGATTGGAGCTTTTCATGCGCACGGGGAACCTGTGCCCGCTGCCGGTGCTTGGTAACGGAAGGCGCGGACCAGCTTGAAGGAATCACGGATGAAGAGTGGGACCGCCTTGAGCCGGAGGAGTTTGAACAAGGCTATCGCTTAGGCTGCCAGGCGATTATCAAATCCGCGGATGCAAAAATTTCAGCTGCAAACAAACCCTATTTCTAATGTTAATGCAGTGGAAGGAAGTGCCGGCGATGACTGAAAAGGAACGCATTCATAATGCGCTGGCAGTCGTGAAAAAAGCTACAGAAGCAAGTTCTGCGAAATGGGTGATTGGCGGAAGCACCAGCCTTATGCTTCGGGGCCTTCCCTTATCCGCTTTGCCGCGTGACTTGGACATTTATTGCGATGAAGAGGACATAGCTGCTATTCATAAAGCGCTGGAGCCTTATGCGCTTGATCAGCCGGCTTTAAGCGAAACTGGCATGTACCGCTCGATTCTGAGTCATTATCTAATCCAAGGTATACAAGTGGAACTGGTCGGAGGTTTCCATGTAAAGGCAAGCGGCAGCCTCTACGTGACCATGGTACGGAATGTGCTGCTCGCGTACTCTGATCGTATCGAAATAAACGAAACGGCTATCGCCGTGCCAGTCGTACCGTTGGCGCATGAGCTGTGGTTTAACTTTTTGCGAGACCGTATGGACCGGGTTGATCTCGTAGCTCAAGCATATGCCAAGGCACCTGCTTTGCATGAGCGTGCCCTGCTAGCCATTGAAGAATGCAATGCGTTCACAACTGAGGCAAAGCGCAGCCTCCATTTAATCATCTCTACTCGAGAGGCCGGTGGTTTGTGATGGATGGAGAGGTAACCTTTTGGCCTTCCGGCAAAACAGTAAAGGTTAAGCGCGGCACAACGCTGCTAGACGCCGCCAGACGCGCGAATATACCGATCCGCACACGCTGCGGAGGCAAAGCCGCATGCTTCATGTGCAAGGTCACCGTGCGGCCAGGGAGCGAGCTTGCGCCGATTGGGGATAATGAGCGCCGTAAGCTTTCCGGCTTAGAAGGCGATCATATTAGACTTTCCTGCCAGGCTAGGGTAGCGGGTAAGGTGGACGTGGAAATTCCGTTGGACCCGCTGCGTGCAGCTGTGGCGCGCCAGCTTGCCCGCCAAGCGGAGGAATCCGATGATTTGTGGTAGAAAGCAAGTTTGTTACACAAACGTAAGCTAATGCTTACGGAGTAGGTTTATTACACAAACCTAAGCTAATGCTTACGAAGTAGGTTTGTTACACAAACCTAAGCTAATGCTTACGAAGTAGGTTTGTTACACAAACCTTTAAGGAGGTTATTCAATTGAATGGTATTCCTATGAGCGGCGCGCGGCGGGGCATGCGTTTTTTGGCGCTGCTTTCCGCGTTAGGCTTAATATTAATTTCTTTGACGGGCTGCTTGTATCCCAAGGACCGGCTCAAACAAAACCAGGTCGCTCCAAAAGAAGCGGTGCGCAATGTTCAGGCAGCGATTGACCAGTACAAAACGGAAACCGGCATGCTGCCGATTAAAAACAGCACCGCGGAAACGCCGAAGTATGAAAAGTTTTACGTGGATTTTGCAAAGCTTGGGCGGACAGGCTATTTAAGCGATATTCCGGCTGCCGCTTTTGAAAAAGGAGGCAGCTACAGCTTCCTAGTCATCGACGAGGAAACTGCGCCGAGAGTTAAGCTGCTGGATATTCTTGCTTTCCAGAAGATTAACGATATCCAGAACTGGGTTACCTCGTATATCCAGACAAACGGCGTGCTTCCGAAGGGGGAGCAAACTTATCCCGGTTTTTATCAAATCGACTACAAAGAAATGAATAAAACGGCTCCGACGATACGAAGCGTGTTTACGGGGCAAACCCTTCAAGCGCTCGTAGATGAGAATGGCGTCGTGTACTCCGACTATGGTATCGATATCATGCAATACATTCAAAAAAGCGGTAAAACAGATTATGCCGCGGATTTTGATTTGCGTGCGCTGCTTGTAGACGGGTCTGATTTTGTACCCGTTAAGGCTCCTGTCTATCACTTGGTAAATCAAGAGCCGCAGGCCGTAAAGCCATAAGGCATGCCGTTTTTAGAACATTAGCACCTGCAATCCTTTCCTAGATCAATGTCTGGGAGAGGATTTTTTTTGCCTTTTGGGGTCATAGATTTGCCATTTTTCTCATATAACTCAGTCTTGGAAGGAAAGCCTGCAGCGTAAGAAAAAAAAGTTTCGCAGAAGGAATCGTCATAATCGGAAAGCCTGCACATATGATGTTACTAGTCCAAAAGCATGTACGAGTTGCGTCGCTGGCCTGCCCTATTGACCGGTGGATGGCGGCGAACCGGAAAAATCAATTGGGAGGGGATATTCAGTGGAGAAAGTGGACATTTTCAAGGACATAGCCGAAAGAACCGGCGGGGATATTTACCTCGGGGTTGTAGGGGCGGTCCGGACGGGCAAATCAACGTTTATTAAACGGTTTATGGAGACGGTCGTACTTCCGAACATCGCGAATGAATCAGACCGTGTGAGAGCCGTGGACGAACTTCCTCAAAGCGCCGCAGGTAAGACGATTATGACAACAGAGCCTAAATTTGTTCCGAATCAAGCGGTTCAGCTCAGGGTTACCGATGGACTTGAGGTAAACGTGAGGCTGGTCGATTGTGTTGGATATGCGGTTGAAGGCGCGAAGGGCTATGAGGATGAAAATGGTCCACGTATGATCACGACTCCTTGGTTTGACGAGCCGATCCCATTCCAGGAAGCGGCTGAGATTGGAACGCGTAAAGTAATCCAAGAGCATTCGACACTCGGTGTTGTTGTCACGACGGACGGCTCTATCGCAGAAATTCCGCGCAGCTCCTATGTTGTAGCAGAAGAGCGCGTTATCAACGAGCTGAAGGAAGTCGGCAAGCCGTTTGTGCTTGTCATTAACTCCACTCGTCCGAAGAGCGACGAAGCTCTGCAGCTGCGCAATGAGCTTCAGGCGAAATACGATATCCCGGTTATGACGCTAAGCGTGGCGACCATGGGCGAGGAAGAGGTCATCTCCGTTCTGCGGGAAGTGCTCTACGAATTCCCTGTTCATGAGGTGAATGTAAATCTGCCGAGCTGGGTCATGGTGCTGAACGACAACCACTGGCTCCGCAGCAACTATGAGAGCTCTGTTCGCGATACCGTCAAGGATATCCGCAGATTGCGCGACGTCGATCGAGTAGTGACTCAGTTCATGGAATATGATTTCATTGCGAGGGCCGGACTAAGCGGCATGAACATGGGGCAGGGCGTCGCGGAAATTGACTTGTATGCGCCTGATGAGCTGTACGACCGCATCCTCATGGAGGTTGTCGGTGTTGAGATTCGGGGTAAGGACCACTTGCTGCAGCTGATGCAGGAATTCTCTCATGCCAAAAGGGAGTATGACCGATTCGCTGAAGCGCTCGAGATGGTCAAAACAACGGGTTACGGCATTGCGGCGCCGACACTTGCGGAAATGGCACTCGATGAGCCGGAACTAATCCGCCAAGGCTCGCGCTTTGGGGTTAGACTGAAGGCCACAGCACCGTCCATCCATATGATCCGCGTCGATGTTGAATCGGAATTCGCTCCGATTATCGGCACGGAGAAGCAAAGCGAAGAGCTGGTCAGATACTTAATGCAAGACTTTGAGAATGATCCGATCAAAATTTGGGAGTCTGATATATTCGGCCGCTCCCTGCATTCCATTGTGCGCGAAGGCATTCAAGGGAAAATCGCTATGATGCCGGATAATGCACGCTACAAGCTGCAAGAAACGCTTGGAAGAATCATAAACGAGGGCTCTGGCGGTTTGATTGCAATCATCTTGTAAGTAAAAGATTTTAGTATACGGATAAGCCGCTGCCAAAAAGGGAGCGGCTTTATTTGTTTAAGAGGATTTGTTGCTTAGCACTTGAAATTGGCAAACGGCTGTATTACTATAGGTTTGTTCGGTCTAAAGGTATATTTTTGAAGTTTTCCGTTAATAAGAGGGATAAGATGAGCATTTATATGCTAGCTTTGAAATGGATTCAAAAAAGCACTTTGGAGGAGGTGAAACAATGAACAAAACAGATTTGATTACTAAAGTAGCTGAATTGACGGATCTTTCGAAGAAAGATGCAACAAAAGCAGTTGATGCTGTTTTTGATGCCATTTCCGATGCGCTGCAAAGCGGAGATAAAGTGCAATTGGTTGGATTTGGAAACTTCGAAGTTCGCGAGCGTCAAGCCCGTAAAGGCCGCAACCCGCAAACCGGAGACCCAATCGAAATCGCAGCAAGCAAAACGCCTGCTTTTAAACCGGGAAAATCACTTAAGGACCTCGTATCCAATTAAGCATATTAAAAGCATAAACGCTATGACTTTATCCGCAAGGAAGAGAGCATTGAGGTTATGCGCCGGAATATAAGCAATTACATAAGGATCAAACTTAGTAACGCTTATATTTAATAATCGAAAACGCCCGGACGGGAAACCGCCCGGGCTTTTTTTTGTCTGCGGCCTACCGGTTATGGATTGCACAAACGCCATACTTAAACTATAATTCACATGGATAGCTTGGAAATACGGATGCGGAGGGATAACGATGGAGCCTACACACGGCGAGTATATTATCGTAAAAGCAAAGGATCAAGGCGTGCAAGTCATCGGTTTAACACGCGGACTGGACACGAAATTTCATCATACGGAGAAACTGGACAAAAACGAAATTTTAATTTGCCAGTTTACCGATCATACTTCGGCAATTAAAATTCGAGGCAAAGCAGTCGTCATGACGAAATACGGCACCATGGAAACCGACCAGTAATAACGAGCGGGCAAGCAGGCGATGCCTGCTTTTTTTTTGCCCGTTAACGTTTCGAATATTCACTCTGCACCGCTCGTACAATGGGATAAGAGGCTTGTCGCTCGAAGCAGCTTGTTTAGCTGGCTTTGATCCTTGAGCCGTAATTTGGAGGTGCAGAATGAATATCGGAAAACCGCTGCTCGCGGCATGCGCCACGGCGCTGGCCGTGACTTTATTATTTACATGGCTTCCCCATGCGGCATGGCAGAACACGGTAAACCGCGGCGATGTCGCCGTTTTTCGCCCGACGCCGGCCGTTCGTTTAACGAATAACAATTTGGTTGACGTACTCGTTGCCGTTCAGCTGAATGAACGAATAAAAAAGGCGGATTGGAGCAACGGGGTTCTGTCCGTGGATATGCGGGTCAGTACAAGCGGGGGAAGGCCAGGATTATGGTTTGCCGACGTAGAGAAGCTGGTGCGCGTGTCCTTCCTGCAATTGGAGAACGTGAAGCGGATCCTTATCCGAATGGTAGAAGAGCGCGGCAATGGTCCTGTCCTGCTGGCTGCTGTCGATGTCAGAAAGACGGATGAATGGCTGATTAACGAAATGCAATTTCTCTCGAGGGCGGATCCAGTGCATGACGAGATGTGGCGCAAAAGGCTGAGAGTAAGCTTCACGTCCGCATGGGAGGAACGGTTCGGGCCTATAGCGGGATTTACTGTAAAGCCTTCCTTCATTTCGCAGGAGGAATAACATGGTATGTTGCAATTTGTTGAACAAGCACGCGGAATCGTATGCTCTTTAGAATAAGTTGTGCTATAATAGTTTAGATTATTGAGCGGCGATTTGCGCTTCTCTGTTCGGAGGCTTCCCCAATGAAAACATACCGTGTACCTGAAATAGCTCAAAAGTATGTGGAGTATGACATGATCCAAGAGCATACTGCTCTACCTGACTTAGCGAATGCGCGGCTGCGCCTGCTGCAGGCATTCCTGAGCCAGCAGCATACTCTGCAGACCCACAGTGAGCTTTTTACGCTCGTCGTATCTCTCGTTCAGCTAGGAATGGATACGCATGATTTAATCGATACGCAGCAAGAGCAGCGCTCTGAGCCGGAGATGCGGTCGAGGCAGCTTAAGGTGCTCGCCGGGGATTACTTTAGCGCGACATTTTATCAATTGCTTGCACAAGCAGGCCAAATTGAGATGATTGCCAAAATCAGCGGCGCGGTTAGCGAAGTTAACCGGCTGAAAGTTAATCTTTACGTACGGATGAGACAGCATAAGCTGTCTGCGGAAGAATATCTAGGCTATTCCGTGCAAATTAAAAGCGCCTTGTTTCATATCTTCTCTGACCAGCTGGAAGGGACGCTTTCCCGTATTTGGCCAGAGGTACTTAACGGAATCAGCCGATGCGAGATATTGGTGGATGAAATCGCAAGAAGTGAAAGCTCCGACCGGTTCGATCAGGGCTGGGCATATTGGCATCTCATGCAAGTCGCTTCGGATGAAGAATGTAAGCAATTAACGATGCACACCTATGAGCGTGCATTTATTCAAGGTTTGGCGGAAAAATATAATGTGCGAACCCAGCTTAGGGAGAAGCTGAAGCTCACAGCAGATTCAGTGAAAGCTTCGGCTGGAAAGCTGGAATCGGTCAAGCTGCTCGGTGAATTGACTTCGATTGTCGATACTCTGTTGTACGAACAAACCGGTTACACGCCCGCACTCAACGAGACGAGGTGACCTGCTAGGATGGATACGAACTCCAAGAGCCATGTGCATGGCGTATTTGAACGGATTGCACCCAAATATGATTTAATGAATGACCTGATCAGCTTTCGCAGGCATAAAGCATGGCGGAAGGTGACGATGAAGAAAATGAACGTCCAGGAAGGACAAACGGCACTCGACCTTTGCTGCGGTACCTGTGACTGGACGATTGCGCTTGCCGACGCAAGCAAGAACGGGAAGATAGTAGGTCTTGATTTTAGCCAAAACATGCTGGATGTTGGCGCCGTGAAAATAAACAAACTTGGTTTGGACAAACAGATTACATTAGTACAAGGGAATGCGATGAACCTGCCCTTCGAGGATCATTCCTTCGACTTTGTAACCATCGGCTTTGGCCTTCGCAACGTGCCTGATTATCTGCAGGTGCTTAGGGAAATGCGCCGCGTCGTCAAACCGGGGGGGCAAGTGGTATGCTTGGAGGTTTCGAAACCAACCTGGCAGCCCTTCAAAGCGATGTATAACTTATATTTCGAACGTATATTGCCCGTAATGGGCAAAGTTGTAGCCAAAAGTTTTCAAGAATACAAATGGCTCCCAGAATCTCTTAAAATGTTCCCCGGTCGTCAGCAGCTTGCAGAGCTGTTTGAAGAAGCGGGTCTTGAACAGGTAAAGGCATATCCTCTGACCGGCGGAGTAGCTGCGCTGCATATGGGGACAAAGGAGAAGAAATAGCAATGATTCGCAAATTACGCATTATTTTAGAAATGATAAAGTTTGAACACACGGTTTTTGCTCTGCCTTTCGCTTTTATGGGCGCGATTTTGGGAGCGGTCATGATGGAACAGCGGCTGCCTTCATGGGCAGAGATAGGCTGGATTACGCTGGCGATGTTTGGAGCGCGCAGCGCGGCTATGAGCTTGAACCGACTGATTGACAAAGCAATTGATTTACGGAATCCGCGGACGGAGAAAAGAGCGCTTCCTGCCGGTTTGCTAAAGTCGGCGGAGGTTTTGCTGTTTATTATCGTTTCGTTCGTTTTATTGTTTGTCGCTAGTGCCAACCTGGCGCCGATTGCGCTGAAATTGATGCCGATCGCAGTTGCGCTGCTCGTGCTTTATTCTTACACAAAACGGTTCACTTGGCTTTGTCATCTGGTACTGGGCTTTACGATCGGTCTCTCGCCTCTGGGCGGATGGGTAGCCATTACCGGACAGTTTGATCTTGCAGCCTGGATTCTTTATATAACTGTGGCCCTGTGGATTGCCGGCTTTGATATTATTTATGCCACGCAAGACTTTGAGTATGACCGGGGCGCTGGTTTATATTCCATCCCTGCACGCTTCGGGATTGCAGGTGCCCTTTGGATAGCCCGTTGCCTGCACATCGTTACGGCAATCGGCTTTGTAACTTTGTTCTGGCTGACTGATCTAAGCTGGATGTATTTGCTAGGCACGCTGATTTCGATCAGCTTATTGTTTTATCAGCACTGGCTGGTGCGTCCAAATGATTTGTCGCGCGTCCAAACGGCATTTTTCGGTATGAACGGAACGCTTAGCGTCGTGCTTTTCCTATTTGTTATTATTGATCTATTGGTTATCCACCAATGGTAGAAGGAAACAAAACGGCTGCCAAGTCGGACTGGACGAAACGATGGGTAGTTGGGATTACCGGAGCCAGCGGTTCTATTTATGGCATACGGCTTATTGAAGTTCTTCTTAGCATGGGCTATGAGGTTCATCTCGTCGTAACGGAAGCAGGCTGGAGAGTTATCAAGGAGGAGCTGGGTTGGGAAACCGCGCGCCGCATGGATGCGCTAGAGCAGCGCTTTGCCAGCGCTGTTGCTGATCAGAGGCTTGTGTACCATCCGAATGCGGATATCGGCGCAAGCATTGCAAGCGGCTCCTACCGCGTTCAAGGAATGGTTATCATGCCGTGCTCGATGGGGACGCTTGCGTCGATCTCGCACGGCATTTCCGATGATTTGATGACTAGAGCGGCTGACGTCATGCTGAAGGAGAATCGGAAGCTGCTTATTATACCAAGGGAAACGCCGCTTCATGCGATCCATTTGGAAAACATGCTGACGCTTGCCCGGCAAGGCGTAAAAATAATTCCGGCTATGCCGGCTTTTTATTTCAAGCCGCAAAGCATGGAAGAAATGATTGACTTTTTAGTGGGTAAAGTACTAGATAATATGACAATCGATCATGATTTGTACAGAAGATGGGGAGATGAACAGAATGGGCATGAATCGCCCGATCACCATCGGTAGAATTGATTACGCGAATGCATGGCCGCTATTTCACCAGTTCGAGGAACGATCGGATTGGAAAAGCTTCGAAGTCGTTAAACGCGTACCTTCTGAATTAAACCGGATGCTGCAGGCAGGCGACTTAGACGTATCGGCAATCTCGTCATTCTCCTATGGTCAGAATGCCAATGATTACGTCCTGCTTCCAGAGTTGTCCGTCGGTTCCGTCGGACATGTGAATTCCATCCTATTGTTCATGAAGGAGCCGATGGCAAGCAGACGGCCGGAACGCATTTCGGTGACGACGACATCGGCAACCTCCGTTAATTTATTGAAAATTTTAATGGCTATGCATTTCGATTGCGAGCCCGAATATGTTACGGCGGAACCTGATCTCGAGAAAATGCTGGAAACCTCCGATGCGGCTCTGATTATTGGCGATACTGCCATTCAAGCTTCTTGGCTGGATCATGGTCTTCATGTCATCGACTTGGGACAGTTATGGAATGAATGGACGGGGCTCGGGATGACGTATGCTGTTGTGGCGGCGCGCAAAGAAGCTGCGCTCGCTGCGCCAGAAGCTGTGCAAGCGGTGTATAAGGCTTTAAATGCGAGCAAACAGTATAATAAGACTCATCTCCGTCCGCTAATTGAACAAGCCTGCAAGCAGCTTGGAGGAGAATCGACTTACTGGGAGATGTACTTTCATTCGCTTCAATATGATTTTGGGAGCAAGCTGCAAGAAGGACTTAAATTGTATTTTGATTATTCGAAGCAGCTCGGCCTGCTAAAGAATGATGTGGAGCTTACTTTTTTTGAAGACCAATCTGCCCAATAGGTGAAAGAATGAAACTACTAGATTTGTACGCAAAGATGAAAGGCGACCTAAATCAGATCGAACAAGAGCTAGAGCGCAGCGTATCGGATGACCATGTGCTGCTCGGCGAGGCTTCTTTGCATCTGCTCAAAGCCGGCGGGAAGCGGATTAGGCCCATATTCGTCCTGCTCGCTGGCAAGTTTGGCGATTATCGGCTGGAAGTGATGAAAAGGGTCGCTGTTCCTCTAGAACTAATACACATGGCCTCGCTTGTTCATGATGATGTAATCGATGATGCGGACACTCGCCGCGGACAGTTAACGGTGAAGTCCAAATGGGATAACCGGATTGCGATGTACACGGGTGATTTTATTCACGGTAAAGCGTTAACCATTGCCGCTGAGCTGCCTAATCCGCAAATCCATCAAATTTTATCGA
This sequence comes from Paenibacillus sp. LPE1-1-1.1, assembly GCF_040676435.1. NCBI lineage: Bacteria > Bacillati > Bacillota > Bacilli > Caryophanales > Paenibacillaceae > Paenibacillus > Paenibacillus sp. LPE1-1-1.1. Next base: position 813,417 of record NZ_JBEGHY010000023.1, on the reverse strand, counting down.
ACGCGCTGGTACAGATGTGCGTGGGTGAAATGGAGCAAATTCGCGATTTTTTCAATACGGAGCAATCCGTTCGGAATTATCTGCTGCGCATCAGAAGGAAAACGGCGTTGTTGATTGCAATAAGCTGCCAGCTTGGAGCCGTTGCCGCAAATACCGACCGGAAGACCGCTAATCGCTTGTACCGTTATGGTTATAATGTAGGCATGGCTTTTCAAATACGGGATGATTTGCTTGATCTTTACGGCACGGAAAAACAAATCGGGAAGCCTCCCGGTTCGGATATGCGCCAAGGCAACATCACGCTTCCGGTTCTTCTTGCCCTTCAGGATGAGAAAACCCGTGAGCCGCTGTTGGATGAGATCACATCCATCCGTGAGTTCGGAGGCAAAAGGGATGCAAGCCGCGCGATTGAAATGATTCGAAAGAGCGACGGCGGAGAGCTAGCCGATCAGTTGGCAAACCGCTACATAAAAAAAGCTATGCAAGCATTAGAGGGATTACCCGATATAACAGCGAAGAAGAACTTGATCGATATTGCGTATTTTGTCGGTAAACGAAATTACTAATCCTGCAAAGTTGAAAGGAATGGTTGTGGATGGAAAGAACTTTTCTGATGATTAAACCAGATGGCGTTCAACGCGGCTTGATCGGCGAAATCGTGTCGAGATTTGAAAGAAAGGGACTGCAGCTGTCGGCTGCCAAATTCATGGTGATTAGCCGTGAGCTTGCGGAGCGGCATTATGAAGAACATAAGGGGAAGGGATTTTATGATCCGCTTCTCGATTTTATTACATCCGGACCCGTGTTTGCGATGGTTTGGCAGGGAGACAACGTCATCGCCTTATCTCGCGCTTTAATTGGCAAAACGGATGCGATCGACGCGCTGCCGGGCACGATTCGTTCGGACTTTGCCGTACATACGAATTTCAATCTCATTCATGGCTCCGATTCTGCTGCCAATGCGGAAAGAGAAATCGGCATTTTCTTCCCGCAATCCGAAATCGTTAACTATGAGCATTCAATTCAACGGTGGATATAATTCATTTAACCCGCCAATCGCGATGGAGGAACAAATGCACCAGGATCAAGACTTTGCGCAATTTATTATCCGGATAAAACAGAAAACAGCCATCGATTTATCGCAATACAAAGAAGCCCAAATGAAACGCAGGCTTACCACGTTGCGAATGAAGCACGGGTTTCAAACGTTCGAGGAATATTGGAAAGCGATTGAACAAAACCGGAGCATGTTGAATGAATTTCTGGATCGCATGACGATAAACGTATCGGAATTCTGGAGAAACCCATCAAGATGGGATGTTTTGGAGAAACGCTTTTTCCCTGAAATGCTTAGCAAGAACAATCGCTTAAAGGTGTGGAGCGCTGCTTGCTCAACGGGTGAGGAGCCCTATACGCTTGCGATGATCTTATCCGAGCTTGGCGCCTTGCAGCGTTCGTCCTTGCTGGCAACCGATTTGGATTCGGGCGTATTGCAAAAGGCGATGGAAGGCAGTTACCTCGAGCGTTCATTGCGCGATGTTCCGCCGGCCAGCCGGCAGAAATATTTCAAACAATCGGAAGGCGCTTTTTTAATTTCGGACTCATTAAAGCAATGTATTCAATTTAAGCAGCAAAACCTACTTCATGACGCTTTTGACAGCTCGTTTGATTTAATTGTTTGCCGAAATGTCATGATTTATTTTACGGAAGAAGCTAAACATCTGTTGTACCAAAAGTTTTCTAACGCGCTTAAGCCTGGGGGACTGCTGTTCGTTGGCAGCACCGAGCAGATTTTCTCGCCTGCGCAATACGGTTTTGAGACTGCAGACACCTTCTTTTATCGCAAGGTGTAAGCTCGATGTATACCGTTTTCCATCTTCTCCTATACTAGTCATATGGTAAACGACTTGGAGGATGAAGCAGCTGATGGATAAACGCAAGGTAATTGCCGCCTACAAGCGCGGTTTTATTTCAATTCATGAATGCGCCCAAATTATCGGCGTCGACAGCGGACAAATGATCAGGCTCGTAAATGATCCGCTTTTGACAAAGGATGGAACGGCGCTGCTTGAGAAAAAATCGGTTAATAGCTAATGCGTTGAATTTCAAAGAGGCTGTCAGAAATGTCGATCCGCATGACATTATTGGCAGCCTCTTTTTGTGCAAAGACAGCAGCTTGCAAGGTGTTAGAATTCTTGTCAAACCGGTAACGCTGTACTATAATGAGCAAAGGTGTTTAGTGCAGTAAAGCATAGCAGGCGCTTAGAGGCTTGCTTTGAAGGAGGAGCTTGGGTTGAGTTTAAGGTATTTGACAGCGGGGGAAACGCATGGTCCCCAATTAACAGCAATTATTGAAGGATTACCAAGCAATTTGACTATTGATTTCGAGGAATTGAACTTTCAGCTGCACCGTCGCCAGAAGGGTCATGGACGTGGGCGCCGGATGCAAATTGAGAAAGATACGGCTAATATCGTGGGCGGCGTGCGTCACGGAAGAACGACAGGCGCCCCAGTAGCGCTTATTGTTGCGAACAATGACTGGAAGCACTGGACCTCGGTTATGAATATAGAGCCGATCGAAGGCAGCGACGAAGAAAAACGCAGAGTTCACCGTCCTCGTCCGGGCCATGCGGATCTAAACGGCGGATTGAAATACGATCTAAAGGATCTTCGCAACGTATTGGAGCGCTCCAGCGCGCGCGAAACTGCAGCCCGTGTGGCAGTAGGAGCGGTAGCGCGTCAATTTCTTGCTGAATTCGGCATTAAAGTAGCGGGACAAGTTATTCGCATAGGCGAAATCGAAGCGCCAGCCAACCAGCTTCCCGTTGATGAGCTGATTCGGTTAACGGAGGAATCCCCGGTTCGCGTCGTCGATAAAGAGACCGAACAAAAAATGACCGATTATATCGATCAAATTAAGGCAGAAGGCGACTCAATCGGCGGTATTGTGGAGTGCATTATCGAAGGCGTGCCGATCGGACTCGGCAGTCATGTCCAGTGGGACCGGAAGCTAGACGGCCGCATTGCGCAGGCGGTTGTATCGATTAATGCATTCAAAGGCTGCGAAATCGGCATTGGCTTTGAAGCAGCGAAACTTCGCGGCTCTCAAGTTCACGACGAGATCATGTATGAAGCGGAACGCGGCTATCACCGCGCAACGAACCGGCTCGGCGGTTTTGAAGGCGGCATGACGAACGGGGAGCAAATCGTCGTACGCGGCGTGATGAAACCTATTCCAACGCTTTACAAGCCTCTCCGCAGCGTAGACATTGATACGAAGGAACCGTTTACGGCCCAAGTTGAACGCTCGGACAGCTGCGCTGTGCCTGCGGCAAGCGTGGTGATGGAGCATGTCGTCGCTTGGGAAGTAGCGAAAGCGTTCCTTGAAAAGTTCGGAGGCGATTCCATCGAGGAAATCCGCGCCAATCTGAACAATTACCTTGAACAGCTTGGACGGTACTAATTATGCGTGAGCTCACAGTCGAATTAGGTGACCGCTCTTATCCAATTTATATCGGAGAAGGCCTCCTGCAGGAGGCTTCCGCTTATTTTACGAAACACGGTATCAGCAAAAAATCGCCGCTGCTTATCATTACGGACAGCCGCGTTGCCGATTTTCATTTGCAAGCGCTTGAGTCGGGACTCGCAAGCGCAGGCTTCAAGACAGCAAGTATAGTCGTCCCGTCCGGTGAAAGCTCGAAGTCGCTTTCGATGCTGGAGTCGCTCGTTACCAAAGCCTTGGAAGCCGGTCTTGACCGCAAATCAACGATCGTGGCGCTTGGCGGCGGCGTGGTCGGTGATCTTGCCGGATTTGTAGCGGCATCCTACATGCGCGGGATTAAATTCGTCCAGGTACCGACAACGATTTTGGCGCATGACAGCAGCGTAGGCGGCAAAGTGGCCGTCAATCATCCGCTGGCCAAAAATATTATCGGAGCTTTCCACCAGCCTGAGCTCGTCTTATATGACCTGCATACGCTTCAAACGCTTCCTCCAAGAGAGGTAAGCGCCGGTTTGTCCGAAGTCGTCAAGCATGGGCTCATCTGGGATGAAGCATTCGTTGAGTGGTGCGAGGCAAATGCCGAGAAACTTCTTTCTCTAGATGCGGAAGCGCTTGGTTATGCGCTCTATAAGGGCTGCAGCGTGAAAGCAGCCGTCGTCTCGAAGGATGAGCGCGAGAATGACTTAAGAGCGATATTGAATTTGGGCCATACGATTGGACATGCGTTGGAAGCCGTTGCTGGTTACGGAGAGCTGCTCCATGGCGAAGCGATTTCGATTGGCATGATTGGATCGGCTAAGCTGGGGCTTCGCTACGGCGCTCCGGAAGAGGTATACAGCGTGACGAAGCGGGTGCTTGCGAAAGCAGGACTTCCTGTTCGGCTCCCCGAGCATTTTGACGTCGACCGGATAATGGAAGCCATGATGCATGACAAGAAGTTTACCGAGGGGACGATGGTATTCGTCGTGCCTACGGCAATCGGTACAGTGGAAATCAAACCGGATGTTCCCGTGCAATGGGTACGGGAAATCGTGGAGCAATTAAAGCAGGAGGTGCAGCTGTAATGAGTGTCAGAGGAATTCGCGGTGCAATTACCGTTGACGCAAACGAAGAGCAATCCATATTGCAGGCAACGATCGAAATGCTGAACGGGATCGTTGCTGATAATGAGATTGTGCCAGACGATATATGCAGTGTGTTCGTGACGGTTACGAATGATTTGGACGAGACCTTCCCGGCTCGCGCCATTCGCCAAATGAAGGGCTGGGAGCTTGTGCCGCTTATGTGCGCCCTTGAAGTTCCTGTTAAGGGCAGTCTGGAGCGCTGCATCCGGCTGATGGTATTGATTAACACGGACAAAACACAAGCGGAAATCCGCCACGTTTATTTAAACGGAGCACAAGCGCTTCGACCGGATCTGTCTAAGGCATAATACTTATTAGCTCATAATGAAAGAAATCCCTTTGTTGACGCATAGCTGTTCGTTGTTGTATATTTAGTTACGTAAGTGAGAGTAGCAGAGTGGTTTTATGAGCTGAGTTGAGATGAGTCGAGACTAGTTGAGAGTAGCAGAGATAGGCATGGAATGAACAGGGAGCTAGCGAAAGAGCTGAACGATCGACTGTGCAAGCGCGCAGTTGATGGTAAAAGTGCTGTTTCACCCTATCCAGATATGCGTATTTTCCGCTTACACACTTCCGTCATCATCTAAACCAACGCTCCTGCTCTGGCAGGAGCTTTTTTTGTACACATTGATAGATAAAGAATTGCAAAGGGAGGATGTTTCCGAATGTCAAATGAGCTGCAGCATGTTATCCGTCTTGCCGGTCAATACAATTTAATTCCAGTCGTTCGTTATATGATGGCGGACACAGAAACACCTATTCGGTTGTTTCAGCATTTCGCGAAAGAGGATCACGCCTTTCTGCTGGAAAGCGTCGAGGGCGGCGCCAAATGGGCGCGTCATTCTTTCATTGGAACGGATCCGTTCATGATGCTGTATGGCAAAAACGGCGAGATGGTGCTGGAGCATAACGGAGAAAAACAAAAGCTGGGCGACAAACCAATCGAGCTTCTGAAAGCCCAGTTACGCTCCTTCCGCAGTCCAGCTATTCCGGGGCTTCCTCCTTTTACTGGTGGTGCGATAGGATTTTTCGGATACGACCTGCTGCAATATTACGAAAAGCTGCCTGCTCACCGAATCGATGATTTGAATATGAACGATATGCAGTTTATGTTCTGTGACCAGGTTATCGTGTTTGACCATTTCAAGCAGCAGCTGCAAATTGTCGGCAACGTACACATCACCGAGGGAGCAACGGATGCCGAAATCGCAAAAAGCCATGAAGCTGCGATCGCCAAGATCGAAGCGACAATCGAACGGCTGCAGCAGCCAGTGACCATCCCGGTTACGACTGGAAGCTCCGTCGAGGTGGATTATGAGCTGGGCGACATTCAATCGAATGTAACAAAAGAGCAGTTTATTACCAACATCGAACAGGCGAAGCAGTATATTCGCGCAGGAGATATTTTTCAAGTGGTATTGTCGCAGCGCTTTAGCATCGAAACCGATATCGATCCGCTGCATGTGTACCGCGTTCTTCGCACGATGAACCCATCCCCTTATATGTACTATTTGAAAATGGGCGAGGAAGTCATCGTCGGCACGTCTCCGGAGGCGCTTGTGAAAGTAAACGGCGACCGGGTCGAAACGAGACCGATTGCGGGAACAAGGCCGCGCGGCAAAACGCCGGAAGAGGATAAAGCGCTAGAGGAAGAGCTGCTCGCAGACGAGAAAGAACGCGCAGAGCATTTGATGCTGGTTGATCTTGGCCGCAATGATATCGGGCGCGTATCGGAATTCGGTTCGGTGAAATGCGATTCGTTTATGGAGATCGAGAGATACTCCCACGTCATGCACATCGTCTCCAACGTTTCGGGCAAGCTTCATAAGGACAAGGACTTCTTTGATGCATTCGTCTCCTGCTTGCCTGCTGGCACCGTTTCAGGCGCGCCGAAGCTGCGGGCAATGGGGATCATCTCGGAGCTGGAGAATGAAGCTCGCGGCGCTTATGCCGGCGCTATCGGATATTTAGGGTTTGGCGGTTCGATGGATACCTGTATTACGATTCGGACGATTATTTTTAAGCATGGCAAAGCGTATGTACAAGCGGGGGCAGGAATTGTATGGGATTCCGTTCCTGAGAACGAATATATGGAAACCGTGAACAAAGCGAAAGGCATGCTGAAAGCTATCCGCGCGGCGGAAGCGATTTTTGCACAGCCTAAAAATACGCAAGAAAGCTTCAACACCATTAATATGGATTATTACGTCACGGCCGGAGAGGGGCTTGGTCAATAATGCTGGGAACCGAAACGATATCGATGCAGCAAGCGCTGAATCAACTGATAGGCGGTTCAAGCCTCTCGCGGGAGCAGGCAAAAGCGGTCATGAGCATCATCATGAGCGGGGAAGCTACTGCGGTGCAAATCGCGGGCGTCATTACCGCAATGCGGATGAAGGGTGAAACCAAGGATGAGATTACAGGGTTTGCCGAAGCCATGCGCGCGCATTCAAGCCATCTACATACCGAACAGGAAGGCTTGCTCGATACCTGCGGAACCGGCGGCTCAGGCATTCATAAATTCAATATTTCCACGGCCTCTTCAATCATTGCCTCTGCGGCCGGCATTCGAGTCGCCAAACATGGAAACCGGGCCATGTCAGGAAAGACGGGCAGTGCCGACGTACTGGAAGCGCTTGGCGTGCAAATTACGATTACGCCGGAGCAGGCGGCACAATGCTTGAAGGATATCGGCATTTGCTTCATGTTCGCGCAGCTTTACCATCCATCGCTGCGTCATGCGGCCGTTCCGCGCCGCGAGCTGGGCATCCGGACCATTTTCAACATGCTTGGGCCGCTAACGAATCCGGCAGGAGCGGATCGGCAGCTGCTGGGCTTATACGACCGGGCGCGTACGGCTACGGTAGCAGAGGTGCTGGGCGACCTTGGCTTGAAGCGGGCGCTTGTTGTAAGCAGTCATGACGGACTGGATGAAATCAGTATTTCTGCGCCGACGCAAATTTCGGAGCTGCAAGGCGGCAAAGTAAGAACCTTTGATATTACGCCGGAGGAGCTGGGCTTAACTCGCTGGCCGATCGCGGATGTAATGGGCGGCGAGCCTGAAGTGAACGCGGCGCTTATCCGCGCGATTTTTGCAGGCGAGCAGCAAGGAGCCTACCGGGATATCGTGCTTGCTAATGCGGGCGCATGCATATATGTTGGCGGTTTGGCGGATTCACTCCGCGATGGCGTGGTGAAAGCGGCGCAGGTTATCGATTCTGGAGATGCGCAGCGAAAGCTCGTTAGTCTCATTCAAACGACAGGAGAGTTGGCACATGTTTCTGGATAAAATTGTAGCAACGAAACGGGCAGAGGTTGAAGAACTAGCTGCCCGATTCGACCTTGCCGAGGTAGAGAAGCAGATCGCAGCGCTAGAGAAATGCCGTGGCTTCGAAAAAGCTCTGTCTGCTGCTGAACGCAACAGGAGCATGGGGCTTATCGCCGAGGTAAAGAAGGCTTCGCCTTCGAAAGGATTGATTCGCGCTGATTTTGAACCGACATCGTTAGCCGCGGCTTATGAAGCGGCGGGGGCGGATTGCATTTCGGTTCTGACGGACCGTGATTATTTCCAAGGCTCGAACGCATTCCTTCAAGCCGTCAAAGAAACGGTTAAGGTTCCGCTTTTAAGAAAAGACTTTACGGTAGATTACCGCCAAATTTATGAAGCACGGCAGATTGGCGCTGACGCGATTTTATTGATTGCGGCTATATTGACACCGGCACAGCTGGGTGAATTTCATGATCTCGCGAAATCCATCGGTCTTGACGTGCTTGTCGAAGTTCATAACCAAGAAGAGCTCGAAGGCGTACTGGAGCTGGGCAAAGCGAGTCTGATCGGCATTAACAACCGTGATTTGAAATCTTTCGTAACGGATTTGAAAACGACTGAAGCGTTGATTGGCTTTATGCCTGAAAATGTTACCGTGATTAGCGAAAGCGGAATAGCCGGTAACTCGGATATGGATTATTTGTCATCGATAGGCGCGCACGGCGTGCTGATCGGCGAGCATTTTATGCGGCATGAAAATGTGGGCCAAGCCGTTCATGACTTAATGGGCGCGGTGGGTGTACGATGAAGCTGCAGCCGCGCATAAAAATATGCGGGCTGATGGACGTGCAGACGATTCAAGCAATGGATGGCTTGCCTATTCATGAGATAGGCTTCGTGTTCGCTCCCAGCAAGAGGCAAATTAGCGGCAGGGCTGCGGCAGAGCTCATTAAAGCGGTCTCGGAGCTAAAGGCAGCCGGCGGCAAACGTCCGCTTGCTGCAGGCGTATTCGTGAATGAGGACTTTGCGGGCCTGCAGGCTGTTTTAGCGGAAGCGCCACTTGATATCGTACAAATGCATGGCAGTGAAACGGCAGCGTTATGCAGGGAAGTCCGCGATAAGCTGAATGTTCAAGTGTGGAAAGTATTTTCCATGAAGCAGGATGCTGATGGCCATGAGCCAAAAAGAGCGACAGAGCGGTTATCTCCGTATAAGGATGCAGTAGATGCCGTGTTAATCGATGCGCCGGGCGGCGGCACGGGCCAGACCTTCAATTGGGAAGCGATTAATGAATATAACCAAGCTGCCGGAGAATTAGGGATAACGCTTTACGTAGCAGGCGGCTTGCATGAAGGCAACGTTCAGGAGCTGCTGAGGACTTATTCTCCAGGCGGGATTGACGTGTCCAGCGGTGTCGAGACGGATGGACGGAAAGATATCGAAAAAATCCGATTATTTGTTAGAAGGGTGATGGAAGCATGACACAAATACCAGATGTAAATGGCCGCTTTGGGAAGTTTGGCGGTAGATATGTGCCGGAAACGTTAATGAACGCATTGCTTGAGTTGGAGGAGGCATACCTTCATTACTCTAAGGATCAGGCTTTTCAAGACGAGGTTAGCTATTTATTGCATAAATATTCAGGCCGTCCGACTTCGCTCTATTATGCAGAGCGCTTAACCGAGCACCTCGGCGGAGCAAAAATATACTTAAAACGGGAAGACCTTAATCATACAGGCGCACATAAAATCAATAATACGATCGGTCAAGGCGTGCTTGCCAAGCGGATGGGCAAATCAAAGATCATAGCTGAAACGGGTGCCGGACAGCATGGCGTGGCATCTGCAACGATCGCTGCTTTGCTTGGTCTTGAATGTAAAGTATTCATGGGGGAAGAGGATATGAAGCGCCAGCAGCTAAACGTGTTCCGTATGCAGCTGCTCGGTTCCGAGGTTGTACCCGTATTGTCCGGTACCCGAACGCTTAAGGATGCGTGCAACGAAACGCTTCGTTACTGGGTTAGCCATGTAGACGATACGTATTATATATTGGGTTCGGTTACCGGCCCTCATCCTTATCCGATGATGGTTCGCGATTTCCAGCGCATTATCGGCGATGAGGCGCGCAAGCAAATCTTGACCGAGGAAGGCAGATTGCCGGATTACGTCGTGGCGGCCGTAGGCGGAGGCAGCAATGCGATGGGGATCTTCTATCCGTTCGTCAATGACGAAAGCGTTAAGCTGCTGGGCGTTGAAGCGGCTGGCCGAGGCGTAGATACGATTGAGCATGCCGCGACTATGACCAAAGGCCGTCATGGTATATTCCAAGGCTCGATGAGCTATGTGCTGCAGGATGAGCATGGACAGGTTCAGCCTGCGCATTCCATCTCAGCGGGACTTGATTACCCGGGAATCGGGCCGGAGCATGCTTACCTGAAGGATTCCGGACGTGCGGACTACGTGCCGGTAACGGATGCGGAAGCCCTTGAAGCACTGCAGCTGCTCTCGCGCACGGAAGGAATTATCCCGGCACTTGAATCCGCGCATGCGATCGCACAGACGATCAAGCTGGCACCTACGCTGGATAAAGACAAAGTGGTCGTAGTCAGCTTGTCTGGACGCGGAGACAAAGACGTGGAAGCGATTATGGGCTATTTGGGGGTAGAAAAACATGAATCTCATTGATACGGCATTTGCTCGCCTGAAATCGGAAGGGAAAACGGCACTTATTCCATTTCTTACGATGGGTGACCCGGATCTTGCCACATCGGTTGCCATTATCCAAACGCTCGAGAAAGCAGGCGCCGACATGATCGAGCTAGGCGTTCCTTATTCCGATCCGCTGGCGGACGGTCCTGTTATCCAGCGCGCTTCCGAACGGGCATTGCTTCATAACAGCATCACGTTGAGAGATTGCATCGAGATTGCCGAGCAAGCCCGTGAAGCGGGCGTTAAAATACCTTTTATTTTGTTTACGTATTACAATCCCGTATTCCAATTCGGTTTAGATGCATTTTTTGAGCTTGTACAAAGCAAAGGCATCAGCGGTCTGATCATTCCTGATTTGCCGATCGAAGAGGATGAAGAAGTCCGGCAGTTGGCTGAAGCGGCTAACGTGCATCTTATTCCGCTGGTTGCTCCGACCTCAAAGGCTCGCGTTACTCGCATATCGAGCAAGGCGAAGGGTTTCGTATATTGTGTCTCGTCACTCGGCGTTACCGGCGAAAGAGCCGATTTTCATACCGGGATCGACGAGTTTCTCGGCATGGTTAGGGAAGCGACTGATTTGCCGATCGCGGTTGGCTTTGGTATTTCAAGCCGTGAGCAAGTGGCACGTTTCGAGAAGCAATGCGATGGCGTTATCGTAGGAAGCGCAATCGTGCGTCAGATCGAAGAAGCTATTCCTAAGCTGCAGGATCCTGCTCAGCGCGAGGCAGGCCTTAAACAAATTGGTGATTTTGTAGCTCAGCTTAAAGGTTAATGATTTCTTTGATGAAGCTCTCTAGTCTCGCGGCTAGAGAGTTTTTTGCTGTGTTATAAATCCCCATTCTTTTCAAACTTTCAAAGGAACGTTTATTGCTATGTAAAAAAACTTTAAAACCTCATACAGATATGAGACAATGAAGGTCGAGTATAGAGATTAGTCAATCATAAAAGAGGTGAACGGCTCATGCAGCCTAAAAGTAATATCGTCCACCTTCCCGTCTATCAGCCTGGTAAGCCGGTTGAAGATGTTAAGAGGGAGCTTGGTTTAAAGGAAGTCATAAAACTGGCATCCAATGAAAATCCGTTCGGCTGCTCCGAACAGGCGAAATCCGCTGTCATTGAGGAACTTGGGAATTTCAATATTTATCCCGACGGAGCAAGCGTCGAGCTTACGGAAGCATTAGCGGATGAGCTGGGCGTAGAGAGCAATCAAATTATTTTTGGAACCGGATCCAGTGAAATTATCCTCATGATTAATAGAGCGTTTATCGTTCCCGGGGACGAGACGATTATGGCAGACGAAACGTTCCCGCAATACAAACATAACGCAGAAATCGAGAATGCCCGTATCATAGAGGTTCCTTTAAAAGAAGGCAAACATGATTTGCCTGCGATGCTGGCTAAAATTAATGACCGCACGAAAATCATTTGGATTTGCAATCCGAACAATCCAACCGGAACGATCGTTACGCTGCCTGAATTATCTGCATTCCTGAAGCAGGTCCCGGCAAACGTGCTGGTTGTTCTTGATGAGGCATACGGTGAATATATTGAAGATCCGGAATTCCCGGACGGAATAAAGCTTCTGAGCGAACACCGCAATTTGATCGTGCTGCGCACCTTCTCGAAGATTTACGGCCTAGCTGCTTTGCGTATCGGGTATGGTGTCGGACACCCGGACGTCATTCGTTATGCGAATCAGGTGCGTGAGCCCTTTAATACGTCGCGGGCAGCCCAGGCAGCCGCGAAAGCGGCCCTTGCGGACAAGGCGTTTATTGATTATTGCCGCGAGCAAAATAAACAAGGCCTCTCTTATTTATCCGGGCAATTCGATCGCCTAGGCTTGTCCTATTTCCCGGCTTACGGAAATTTCATGATGGTCGACGTGAAACGCTCGTCGCCTGAGGTATTCGACGGCTTGCTGCGCCGCGGAATTATTTCAAGGCCGCGTTGGGCTTTTTACCCGAACCATATTCGGATTACCGTCGGTACGAGTGATCAGAACGAGAAATTCATAGCGGCGTTAGAACAGGTTTTACAAGAATCGGCGGTGCAGGAATAAAGTTATGACAACTGTAGCGATTTTTGGCGTGGGGCTAATCGGAGGTTCGATCGCCCTTTGTTTTAAAGGAAAACCGGGCATTACCGTAATTGGTCATTCAAATCGTCCTTCGCAGGTTGATAAATACTTGCAGCGCGGTGTTGTGGATTATGCGACGACATCCATGCAAGAGGCCGCGGAGCAGGCAGATTTTATTTTTGTGTGCGTACCTGTAGGTAATATTGAGGAATATATCCAGAAGCTAAGCGCTTTCCGTTTAAAGCCGGGCTGTATTATAACCGATGCGGGCAGCACGAAGGCTTCCGTAGTAGCATGCGCGAAATCGCTTGATTTCGGTCAAGCTTCGTTTATCGGCGGTCATCCGATGGCGGGATCCGAGCGTACGGGGGTAGAAGCGGCATCGTCTCATCTTTACGAGAATGCTTATTATGTGTTGACTCCCGACGAGGATACGTCCGAGGAAGCGTTGGAGCGTCTAGTCGAGCTGCTGAGCCATACGAAAGCGAATATCGTAAAGGTTGACGCGAAGGAGCATGATGAGATTGCTGGCGCAATCAGCCATCTGCCGCATATTATTGCGGTTTCGCTTGTTAATCAAATTCGCGGCTATAACGAAAATAACGGCCTTTATGAATCGCTGGCCGCGGGAGGCTTCCGTGATATTACGCGGATAGCTTCAGGTGATCCGATTTTGTGGCGCGATATTTTGATAAACAATCGTCAAGTCGTGCTTAAATTGCTTCGTGATTGGAGCCATGAAACGGATAAGTTTGTACGGATGCTGGAGAGCGCTGACGGCGATGCTATCGCAGGCGCATTTGAAACGGCGGGAGATTTCCGCAGCAAAATGCCGGAACGGCGCAAAGGCATGATCCATTCTGCTTTTGATTGTTACGTAGACATCCCGGATCATCCCGGCATTATCGGTAAAATTACAAGCGAGCTTGGGAATAGCTTAATCAACTTGAGCAATATCCATATCATAGAGAGCAGAGAGGACGTTCCGGGCGTTCTAAGGCTCTCATTCCGGAGCCAGGAGTATTTGGATAAGGCTGTCATCTTACTTACTGCTAATGGATACGACGTGCACCTTTAATTAGGTGCTCGTCTTTTTTTTGCGGAATCAAGCGCTTACAAATATTTAAAACAAAAATGAAAGCGCTTATTGACAAAGTGGAAGCGTATACATATAATGAAGGTACAGTATGGTTTCTCTCCACTCCTATCCAAATCCTATAGTGCTCATCATGAGTACGGACCACCCTTCGGGGTGGTTTTTTTTTGCATTAGGAGATTAAAAGCAATGATCGCTTAAATCGACCGATATAGGATACGCGAATGAGCCGCTTGCGGGTATAACCACGCTATGCGGTTTTTTGCAGTATCTATTGCAGGGGCAGCAAGCATGAAGCAGACTTAGGCAGAAACTTTATTATTTTAAAATTAGCATGGCATTTCTGTATTAAGACCACTATTTCTTGTAATCGTCAGCTAGTTTTGAATGTTTATACGAATTACAATAAATTCAAGTAAAGGTCAACCTTTGGTTCGCCAAAAGGTAAGCGGTTACGAGCGTTAAACATACAGGAAGGGGTTATTCAAATGAAAAAGTTAATGCTTTTTGGTCTCGCTGCCATTTTTGCGCTTACGGCATGCTCTAATTCAAATGGCGGCAATAAGGAGACGGAGACTCCCGGATCGACAAACGGATCGCCCGCGGAAACCGAAGACGCCAAGCCGGCCAAGCTATCGCTGAATTGGTCTGTCGCCAACGGGAATCTAGCGAATGTGACGCTTCCTTCGGCAGATAAAGATTTTGTCAAAAAAGAAATCGAAGAAAAATTTAACGTGGAATTAAAAATCGATTATATGGTTATTGGCAAAGAGTATCACGACAAGTTGAATGCGACCCTTGCAGGAGGCAGCGCACCGGATTTATTCATCAGCGGCGGCGCGGAATCGCAGAAGTATATTACGGATGGAATCGCTTCCGAACTGGGAACGTACTTTACGCAAGAGACGATGCCCAATTATTTTAAATGGGTGACGCAAGAAGAACTTGCGGCATTTCAGCTCAAGCAAGGCGTATTTACCCGCGCAATCCTGCCATTCCAGCGCAATACGTACGCATCCTGGTATATTCGTCAGGACTGGCTCGACAAGCTCGGCTTGAAATCGCCTAAAAATTATGAAGAACTGACGAATGTGCTGACGCAATTCACGGTGGGCGACCCCGACGGCAACAACAAGAAGGATACTTACGGCTTTACCGCAGCAGGCAGCGGGCAAAACCTGCCTTTCGATTTTCCGCAGTGGCTGAACAACGGTTTTGTTGCCGATTTCATGATCGTAGACAACACTTACGTAGACAACCGTACAGATCTAAAAGTAGCCGGTGTCATTGATCAAGTCGTGGAATGGAACAAAGCGGGAATCGTAGATCCCGACTGGTTCCTCAACAAAGCACCTGCACATCACGATAAAGCGGCACAAGGCAAAGTAGGCATGATTTTCTCGCCTGGGGATAAGACCATTGCATTAGACAGCGTGGCAACCAGCGTGCAGAACCGTTCGAAGGCCCTTGATCCTAATGCCAACTGGCAGCCGATTTATCCGTTGGATCAACCGGTCATGTGGAAATACAACGTTCCGGAAAACACGATCCTGGTAAGTAAAACAACGGCTGACAAAAATCCGGATAAGGTCACGCGTTCGCTTGAAATTTTGAACTGGCTGACGAGCGAAGAGGGCTTCTTGTTGACTCATTATGGGCAAGAAGGAAATCATTATACGAAAGACGGCAATAAAGTGACATTAAATGTTGACGCATTCGAAGCGGATATTGCCAAAGCCGGCAACTGGTTGAATGTATATGCGGCATTTACGCCGGATGAGCCTAACGTGCTTGGGCTGGAGCTGATTGATTCCCGTATTTCCGAGCATGACAGCGCCATTTTGAAAACGATCGAAGGTTTCCCGAAACATAATGCGCTCCCGCCAGTCAGCTTGGTACCGCCTGAAGGCATCAATATCGGCGATTTCCGCAAAGAAATGAGCAAGTTCCATGCGAAGGCCGTGCTTGAGGACCAAAGCGGCAAAAACTGGCCTGCATACCGTGAAGAGCTGATGACAAAATTCAAAGGCAAAGATATTTTTACCGAATACACCAGAATTTTAAATATCGCTTTAAAAGATAAACCGCTTAACGATTTCAAATAAATGAGCTGCGGCATCGAAGGAAACCCTGGAATGTTCATGGGTTTCCTTCTGCCTACCAACTTAGATTAAGCAAGGAGGCGATAGTGATGGCGGAAACGGTTGTTTCATTGAAATCGAAGCAGATAAAGAGACAGGCCTTGCGTCCGGGCAAGCTTCGGAGCTTTTACCGGAATCGATGGTTTTATCTGATGATGGTACCCGGATTAATATACTATATTGTGTTTCATTACGCGCCTATGGCCGGAACGTTGATTGCTTTCCAGGATTATAACCTGATGAAGGGAATCTGGGGCAGCCCATGGGCAGGGGTGAAAAACTTTCAAGTCATATTCGACAGCCCCGAATTTTTGCAAGTTATGAGAAACACGCTGTTAATCAGCATTTATAAAATTATTGGCAGCATGGTGCCGGATATCATACTCGCTCTAATGCTTAATGAAGTTAGAGTACGCTGGTTCAAACAATGGGTTCAAACGATCACGTATGGGCCATATTTTTTGTCATGGGTTATCGTATATGGATTAGTGTTTTCGTTTCTTGCTCCCGGCTCCGGCTTAATCAGCACCTTCGTGCGCGACATGGGCTGGGGACAAATCGATTTGCTGACGGATAAAAACTTCTTTAGACCTCTCTTGGTTCTGACGGAAATATGGAAAAATACCGGATTCGGAGCCATCATTTATTTGGCCGCTTTAGCATCCATCAATCAGGATCTCTACGAGGCCGCTGTTGTGGACGGCTCAGGACGCTGGCGCCAGCTTTGGCATATTACCCTGCCGGGAATACGGGACGTCATCGTGCTTATGCTGATTATAAAAATTGGCGGCATTTTGGATGCCGGCTTTGACCAAGTGTTCATTTTCTTGAATGCCAGAGTTTATGAGGTAGGGGATATCGTCGATACATGGGTATACCGCTACGGCTTCGAACGGCTTGAATTTGGAGTGGCGGCAGCAATGGGCGTATTTAAATCCGTTGTAGGCCTGGTATTGGTCATTGGCGCAAATCGATTGGCCAAAAAAATAGGAGGTTCCGGCATATGGTAGGTTACAACATGGAGAGGGAGGCTGGCCAGCATGTCGCTTGTCATTCAAAAATCAAAAGGGGATAAGGCTGCCGACACGATTATTTATATCATCCTTGCCTTGTTTGCCCTGCTTACCTTATTCCCGCTATATTATGTGGTCATTGTTTCGGTGACTCCTTATATTGAGGTAATGAAAAATGGCGGATTCGTCATTTGGCCGGAGCATTTCACGCTGCAAGCCTATAAAGAAATATTTAGCAGCCCGCGCATCCCGCAGGCACTGAAAATTACCGTATTTATTACGGTCGTGGGTACGACTTTAAATCTGGCGGTTACGACGCTGCTCGCGTACCCGTTATCCAAGAAATCCGTACCCGGCCGTCAATTTATTCTAATGGCATTGGTGTTTACCATGATTTTCAGCGGAGGCATTATCCCGCTTTACATCGTGGTTCGCAGCCTTGGGCTGTATGATTCGGTCTGGGCGCTCGTTATTCCGGGCATGGTATCCACCTTTAATTTATTAATCGTTAAAACGTACTTTGAAAATCTTCCGCCGGAAGTAGAGGAAGCGGCAAAAGTGGACGGCTGCGGCGACTTGGCGACTTTATTCCGGATTGTTCTGCCCTTGTCCGCCCCAATCATGGCAACGATTGGCTTGTTCTACGGCGTTACCCATTGGAACGAATATTTCAAAGGCATTTTTTATATATCCGACAAAACGCTCATGCCGATGCAGGTCGTCCTAAGAAGCATGATTCAAGCGCCGAACGTCAGCACCGAGCTGTCGGTTAATTCGCTTGTTCTTGATACGCTTCCCCCGGAGACGATCAAAATGGCCGTCGTGATCGTGGCAACGCTGCCGATCGTGATCGTATATCCGTTTTTGCAAAAGTATTTTGTCAAAGGCGCTTTGCTGGGATCGGTCAAAGGGTAACGAAAGAGGAGAAGCGACATGAAAGGCGTACAGCATGTATTCGACAATGAGGACGAGACGGTCCGCTGCATCCAAGCTTTAACGAATGATGCAGGAGCGGATGCGGTTATGCTGTGCGTCGGCAGAACAGCAGCGGGCTTACCGATAAAGCGATGCAGTGGATACAAGAACGCGGTACAGAATAGCAGCTGCAATGCTATAATCATTGTGGATAGCAGCAGGTCCAAAATCTGCCTAGGCGCTAGGCATCAATAATCAAGGCTGCATAAGATTGGGGAGTGGTCTTGCATGGTTCGTCGGCTTACAGGAACAAGCTTCACTTCCAGCGTCAGCACCAAACTGTTCATTCTTACCTTTCTTTCTGTCATCGTATTGTTTCTCGTAATTGCTTTTTTCGGTTATCAGCGGCTATTCGGGCCGATCCGCCAAAATAATGAAAAAGAGCTGCAGGGCTCTGTCGTGCAGGTTGAAAATTATATGAAGACATTGATGAATACGTTCCAGAGCCAGCTGATCTTTCTCTCTAATCCGGTTCTCTACAACAAAATGGACGAAGCTGATTATGCGCAGCTTATTGATGATATGATGACTTATCACCAAGACCAGATTCACGGCATCTATTTGATCGAGAAAGATAACGTGCGGCTCAGTTCACCCTACGGCTATAAATTTTTTATCGCGCCTGACCGCATCAATGAAATCATCTATCAGACAGGCAAATCGGGCTTTTGGTGGAGTCCGCCCCGTGCAGTCAACGATCGCTCCGTAATCACGGTTGCCAAGCAAATCGACGCGAACCGGTTCGTCGCGATGGATATCAATTTAAATGCGTTGACGGGTCCGCAGATTATTCAAGGCGAACAGCGGCGGATTTATCTTTTTACGGGACAAGGCAAATATCTTTCCACAAATACCTTTCTCTCGCACCCAAAAACATTCCAGGATCACCTAGAAATGAAAGAGAAATTGCAAGAGCTGACCAAGACCAGCGGGACAGCCTACAATACCGTACAAACCTCTTTTGGCAATTATACCGTGCTCAGCAGCAACCAAAATCGCTGGGATTGGGTCGTATTTTCCGTCATTGAGGAGTCACAGGCTTTTCCATTGCTCGATTCCCTGAGACAGCAGCTGGTGCTGGTGATTGCGATGGCGATCATCCTTGCCGTGATTGTATCGGTTTGGATAACGAACTACATCCGTAAGCCGGTGACTCTCATTACGCGCCAGTTCAAGGCGGCAGCGCGAGGCGAGCTTGAGGCCCGGATTAAGCTGAAGCGCAATGATGAGTTTACGCATATAGCCGATGGCTTTAACCGCATGATGGGAAACATCCAGTCCTTGTTCGATGATCTGAGAGAAGCCGAGGAAAAGAAGCGGCATCATGAATTAAAGGTGCTCCATTCGCAGATTCATCCTCATTTCCTCAACAACACTCTTAACGCCATTTATTGTTTGGGGGAAACCGGGCAAACAGAGGAAATGTGCAAAATGATCCGCTCTTTGATGGGGCTGCTGCAGTACTCCACGGATAAAGTGGGAGATATCGTCACGGTTGAAGATGAGCTGCAGCAATTAGAAAACTATGTAGAGATCATGGTTCTGAGGTACGGGGATGTCTTTGAGATGGATATTGCCGTCCCGGAGCTTTACTACAAAACGCCGATCCCCAAGCTGACCTTAATTACTTTAGTAGAGAACAGTATTTTTTACGGGCTTAGCAAGCAGGATGTCAATCATATTATTGTAACCGCCAAAAGCAAGGATGCGGGCAGCGTATTATTCGAGGTATCGGATACGGGTCCCGGAATCGATCCGCAAAAGCTCGCGCTGCTGACCCAAGAAGCTAGCTCGCCTAATCTGTATAAAGGCTTGAACAATTTAGGGCTTCGCAATGTGCAGGATCGGATATCGATGACATTCGGCTATTCGTATGGCCTGCATTTTCACAGCGAACCGGATGAGGGACTAACGGTCTCGGTTCTTCTGCCTGTAGGCGAATCGGGCGTGAAACGATAGCATAAGGGGGAATACGATGCTGAAGCTTCTTATGGTCGACGATGAAAAATGGGTGCGTGATCGATTTTCAGAGCGGATTCCTTGGTCCGATGCGGGTTTTTCGTTTATGGGAGCGGCTTCGGGAGGCGAAGAAGCAATCAGCATGATCGAGAAAGAAATGCCGCATTTGCTGCTGACGGATATTACGATGCCGAATATGAATGGTTTGGAATTGGCTGGTTATGTCCGGAAGCGTTGGCCGCGAATTCGGATCGTTATCCTTACGGCGTACAGTGAATTCGAGTACGCTAGGCAAGCGATTGAGCTCGGAGTGGATCAATATTTGATCAAGCTGGCTCAGACCCCCGATATCATTGTTGATATTTGCCGCAAAATAGCGGATGAGATTTTGCAAGAGCTGGATGTGGATCAGAAGCTGGAGATGAGGGTCAATCTGGAGAAGGAAAAGGATTGGGCGAGGAAGCGCCAATGGGCGGAACGTTTAATGGATGATTTTGGAAGAGATAACCAATCAGACATTCCGAGCGAATGGCTGAATGGTACGGGAAATGCTGGGTATTGGACGGGTTTGACCATCGGCTGGAGTGAGTCTTCCTCGGCTGTTGATCGCGTTGAGTCAACGGATGAAGACCGTGTCCAACTTCAAAGACAGCTAAGCGAATGTTTGGAAAATAGATTGAATCCGTCCATAATCGGCGAGGGCTGCAGGTTGGTAATGCTTCCTTTGCAGCAAAACCGGTTATGCCTATTAATCGCATCTAAGCAGCCGCTAAAAAACTTACATTTGAACCAATTAGCGATGATGGCTTTGGAGGCTGTAGACGCGTTTGCCTCCGTGAGGAGTTTTATTTACGTAGGAACGGTGCGCGAATTAAGGAAGCAGCCGCTGGCGGCCAAATGGATAGCCGAGAGTATACGGGAAGGACTGGACGGTTTGGCTGTACATTTTTACAAATCGGATTCGGCTATTGCGGTAAAAGACATGAAAGGTTTCAAGCGGCTTGATCCAGAGCTGATCCGCGAGACGGTAGGCGGTGCTGCAAAGGCACTTCAGCGAGAGAACATAGACGCTTTCGGAGAAATCGCGTCTTTCATGACCCAGCTCTCCGACCCTTTGATTCATCCGTCAGATCTGCTGCGGTTAACGAAGCAGATGTTGAATCCTGAGCTCGTCCCATTGCCGGAATCGGTCGTTGCGCGGTTGAATGAATTACGGCGTTTGGAGACATGGACGGCGTACTGCCATTGGTGGTCGAAAACGATTCAAACGATGAATGAATGGTTAAGCAAGAGATTGAGTCCGCCTGCTACCGTCCGCAAAGAAATCCAATTAATGTGCCGGTATATACAAAAGCATTATATGGAGGATGTACAGGTCTCGGAGCTGGCCAAACTCGTGCAATTGCACCCTTCTTATGCCGGCCAAATGTTCAAGCAGGAAATCGGCGAAAACTTCTCGGATTACGTAAATCGGGTACGGATGGAAAAAGCAAGCGAGCTGCTCGAGCAGACGACGATGAAAATCTACGAGGTATCGAGTGCCGTGGGCATATCCGATTACCGCTATTTTTGTAAAATGTTCAAAGGGTATACTGGCATAACGCCAACGCAATACAAAAACAAGCAAGCATAAACGTGAAGAGCCGTAGGAATGATCTATTTCGCGTAAACCGCTTCGGTGATATGAGGTTTGTCCGTTATATGCAGCCATGCATTTCGATACAGGCCGACTGCCGGGCTTTTATGTCGTGAAGGTATACGGTAAAGAAATGCCGTCCATATGACGGAAACGATTAACGCCGGCGATCGGCGGACGAGAGGATGAACAGCTTATGGCGAGTGTCAAAAGAATTGGAATCATCGGCCTCGATACTTCCCATGCACCGGTATTTACCCAGCTCTTAAATGATCCAACCCATGAATTCCATGTGTCAGGCGGCGTAGTAACGGCCGCATTTCCCGGGGGCTCGGCCGATTTCGAATTGAGCTACTCGCGCGTCGAGGGCTTTACGGAGCAATTACGTAGGCAGTCCGGCGTTAAGATCGTCGATTCCCCGGAGGAAGCTGCTGAAGCCTGTGATGCCATTCTTTTGCTCGCGGTGGACGGCAGGGCACATCTGGAGTTGTTTCAACGCATTGCTGCTTACGGAAAGCCCGTGTTTATTGACAAACCGATGGCGGTGTCTTATGCGGACGCAGCTGCGATTGCAGAGCTAGCAAAGCTGAATGGCGTACCTTTGATGAGCTGCTCGGCGCTTCGTTATGCGGAAGCGTTGACCGAGGCATTAACGGATAACAAGGCGGCCCCGGTTATCGGCATGGATTGTTACGGTCCGATGGCGCTTCAAGCGACGCAGCCGGGGCTTTTTTGGTATGGCGTGCATATGGCCGATATGCTGTTTAGAACGCTGGGCAAAGACTGCAAGAAGGTTCTGGCCGTAACGAACGAAGATCACGATTTGATTAGCGGGGTTTGGGAGAATGGTTCGATTGGGACCATGCGGGGCAACCGTAAAGGGAACAATCAATTTGGCGCATTGCTTCACAGGGAAAACCGCACCGATCATATCGACGTTTACAGCCATCCCAAATCCTATTACGCGAGTTTATTGGAACGAATCATGAGCATGTTCCTGACAGGGGTAACGGATATTGACGGGGATGAAACCCTGCAGATTATTCGGTTCATGGAAGCAGCCAATGAGAGCCGCGTAACTGGCAGGTTCGTAGATTTATAGATTAAGAAGCAGAATAACCGGACATCAGCATAAGCGGGAAGAAGGATGATCGAGCATGCAAGAAAAAGAATTAAAGGTAGCGGTGCTCGGAGCCGGCGCCATCGCGGGTGATCATTTCGACGCCATTCGAGTCGCAAAGGGCTTAACTGCATGCGCGGTAGCGGATATTCGTTCGGAGAGGGCAGCCGAGGTTGCTGGAATCTATGGCATAAAAGCGTATCAAGATTACCGGGAGATGATTTTGCGGGAGAGGCCCGATATCGCGGTTATTGCCTTGCCTCATTTTTTACATAAAGAATCGGCTGTTTTTGCGGCCGCAAACGGCTGCCACTTGCTGTTGGAGAAGCCAATGGCGCTGTCGGTCGCGGAATGCGATGCGATTATCGAAGCCGGACGCAGGGCAGACATCCGAATTTTGGTCGGGCACACCCAGCATTATATCGCTGAAAATATACTGGCGAAGAGCATGATCCAAAGCGGGAATTTTGGCAAGCTGGTCATGATCCACGATGCCAGGCACATAAACTATTTCCGGGACGAGAGGCCTCTGTGGTTTCTTGAGAAAGAGAAAGCCGGCGGCGGGATATTAGCCAATTTGGGCACGCATTCCATCGATAAAATCCAGTGGCTTACCGAGCGTCCGGTCCGAAAGCTGAATGCTTCGGCAAGCTACTATGGCAGCAGGGGCAATGTGGAAGGAAGCGGCATGATTTTTATGGAGCTCGACGGCGGCATTCCCGCTGCGATCGTTCAATCAGGTTACTTAGGCGCTCCCAGGAATGAAACGGAGATCATCTTTACCGAAGGCATGTTGAAGCTCGTAACCGGAGAAGGCCTTTGGATCAGCCGTGGAGGCAGCTACGAGAAGGTGGAGAACACGGGCAATGCCGCGCCGTTCAGCCTGCAGTACGCCGATTTGCAGCGGTCCATTTTGAACGGTGAGGATCCTAGCTGTACGCCCGAATACGCGCGTAACGTGATTGCCGTACTCGAAGCGGTTTACCGATCCGCGGAAACAGGTACGGAGCAGCAGCTGCGTTGGTAATCTTTTTATGTCATCAAATGGATATTAATAATGGGGTTATCCAACGGTCGCAGAAGACTTGCTGGATAACCTTTTTTCATTTAGGAAGAAATGATTGATTTAATGGACAATTTGTTGAAATAGGCGCCTATCTTGGGCGGACGCAAAAAAAATAATGAATTGAAACATGGAATGAAAGCGTTTTACTTGTCGCCGTTTGCCCAAATCAGACCGTTATGGACGGGCTGCCTAGGTATTGGAGCACCTTATTCGACGTAACCAGCTCGACATCGACGGAGAGGAAGCGTTCAGGCGAACGCAGCGTGAAAATAACGGATTCCAAAAACAATGGCGGGATAGGCTTGCGAAGCGCGCGGATTCCGGTTACGCCGGGGCTTAAATACGAAGCTTACGCGTATGCTTACATCGAAGGCGGATCAGCGGCCGTCTACATTGAATTTTTAAATGAAGCCGGCGGCGAACTGACGCTTGCGAATGCAGGCATTACCTCGTTAAACGAATGGAAAGAGGCCCGTGTTTCCTCGATTGCTCCGCCGACGGCGAAATACGCGACGGTAAGATTATATTTAGGCGCGGCTAATGTCGGAACGACCTATTTTGACGATGCGGGATTTCGCGATGTTCTGCCCGATCTCAGCGCAAACTTAATCAATGGTCAATTCGAGCTGATAGATCATGGAAGGACGAGTAACTGGCGCGCGGTGGACGGGATCGTTGCTTGGCAATTCACATTCATGCTATGCTCCTTAATAGACTTATTAAAGATGATGTCTTTAAATATTGGGGGATTTGTATGGGGAATGAAACGGACATCAACACCGAGAAAGGCATTGCGATCGGCGTAATCGGGCCCGAGATTTTGGTCAAGCGGATACTGAGGGTACTGAATGCTTTTCCTTCCTTCCGTCCGCTGGCAAGGATATACAGGAAAGAGGAAGAGGCTCCGGCGCTTGCGGAAGAAATCGCGGGCGAAGCGGAGGTTATTTTGGTAACCGGACCTATGCCATACCATAGAATACGGGAAGAAACGAGCTTGAACATCGCGCTTCATCATGTGCCGTTGACGGATACGAGCTTTTACCGGTCATTGTCCCGCTTGAAGAACGCGCTTGGCCCAGAAAAGGAGCTCCGCGTGTCGATTGACACTTTAGAGGGTCCAATGATCGCCAAGTCGCTAAAGGAAATTAATGAATTCCGTGTGCAGACGACGATTTTTAACGGTGCTTCTTATCCCACCCAGGAAGCGCTAACGGCCTTCCACGCGCAGCTATATGAGACCGGCGCATGCGATGCGGCGCTGACGGCGGAAGGGGCGGTTTCCGATGCGCTGACAAAGCTGGGGATTCCGAATGAGTGGATCATTCCGACAGACCAGAACATCACGGTTGCTCTTGAGAGAGCCTTGCTTTCGACGGAAACCAGGCAGAGCAAGGAAGCGCAAATCGTAGTCGGATTGCTTAATATTGATCATTTCGAGAAGCGGATCCATACGCATACCTCGGAGCATGAGGTCCAGAAGTTTAAGCTGGAAATCCATCGGATGCTGCTGGACTATGTAGAGTCCTTAGACGGCTATCTGACGCATCTCGGCGGAGATGAATATTTGTTTTTTACGACTCGCGGCATTTTTGAACGAGAGACGGGCGGGTATAAGACGATCCCGCTAGGCAGGCACGCAAATCAAAAATTCGGTTTGTCCCTGAGCATCGGCATCGGCTTTGGACGGTCGGCGAACGAAGCGGGCACGCATGCCAGGTCGGCTCTTCGGAAATCGAAGGACGCGGGCGGGGATACTTGCTTTATCGTCAGAGAAGATAAGACTTTTATCGGACCGCTTGCCATGGCGGATCCGCTGGAAATTGCCTTATCGATGACCGACGCGGGTTTAATTAAGAAAGCAGAGGATGCCGGCATGACATCGGTCTATTTGAGCAGGCTGATGGCACACGTGGCGAGAAGCGGCCGGGTGGATTATATGGTGCACGAGCTGGCTGCCATTTTGGATATCACGGTACGGAGCACGCATCGCTTAGTCCTGCAGTGGATCGATCAGGGCCTGCTTCGGATCGCGGGAGTCGAGAAGGTTCCGAAGGGCAGGCCGCGCCAAATTTTCAGGCTTGCTTTTCTGGAGGATAAGGTCGGAAATTAAACCGGGTCATTCGCGATCCGGTTTTTTTACTGGCTATTTACAGACGATTAAAAGATTTGTCTTTTAAGACGACAGTCTCTATGATGAAGATATCCTCAAACCTGGAAGGGAGACTGTTGAATCCATGAGAACAATTGAAGAACTCGAGGCCAAGCTGGCCGAACCGTCCGCGGCGCTTATTCACGATATAAAGAAAGTAAACGGAGATATTCTTCTTCTCGGCGTCGGCGGGAAGATGGGACCGAGCTTGGCGAGGCTGCTGATGAACGCGATCAAGAAAGCGGGCGTCAGCAAAAAAGTAATCGGTGTTTCAAAGTTTTCGGAGGCGGGCCTGCAACAACAGCTGGAGGCGGAAGGCGTGGAGACGATCGCGTGCGATTTGTTTGACGACGAGAAACTTCAAGCGCTGCCGGACGCCGAAAATGTAATTTATATGGCCGGCAACAAATTCGGCACGACGGGAAACGAATCCTTTACGTGGGCTATGAATGCTTACCTTCCCGGAAGAGTTGCCGTGAAATACCGGAACTCCCGAATCGTCGTATTTTCCTCGGGCAACGTTTATCCGTTTACGCCCGTTGGTTACGGCGGGGCAAGCGAAGCGGCGGCGCCGGCTCCGATTGGAGAATACGGCCAGTCGTGCTTGGGCAGGGAACGGGTTTTCGAGCATTTTTCTAAAACCTATCAAATCCCTATGGTCGTATACAGGCTCAACTATGCCATCGACATGCGGTACGGCGTATTGCTTGAAATTGCAAAAGCCGTGAAGAGCGGTAAACCGATCGATTTAACGATGGGGCATGCGAATGTGATCTGGCAAGGAGATGCCAACGAAATTGCGATACGTTCGCTGCTTGCCTGCGAAGCGCCGGTCAATTTTCTGAATGTCACGGGGCCGGAGACGATGTCGATACGCTGGGCTGCCGAGGAATTTGGCAAAAGGTTCAGTACAGAGCCGCAGTTCGAAGGGGCTGAAGCAGAGAATGCGCTGCTGAACAATGCTTCAAAATGCCACCAGCGCTTCGGTTACCCGCGCGTTACGCTTCTGCAGATGATCGATTGGACTGCGGAATGGGTGGAGGCAGGCGGAGCAACGCTGAATAAACCTACGCATTTTCAGGAAAGAAAGGGGAAATTCTGAACATGAGCCATTTCAATCCATTAACACCCGAGCAGCTAAATGCGCTCCATGAAGGTCTCGTCATTCCCGCCCACCCGCTGGCGCTTGACGAGAATCGCCGTTTGGACGAAATCTCCCAGCGTGCGTTAACCCGCTATTACATGGCTTCAGGAGCGGGGGGCGTTGCCGTAGGCGTACATTCAACGCAATTTGAGATCCGCGATCCGAAATTCGGACTTTTCGAGAAAGTTCTTCGTTTGGCGGCGGAAGAGGTTGATAAAGGTAAGCTAAGCCGTCCATTTATCCGGGTAGCCGGCATTTGCGGACCTACGGAGCAAGCGCTGAGCGAAGCGGAGCTCGCTGCAGGTCTCGGCTACGAGGCGGGCCTGCTGAGCATGGGAGGGCTGCAGGACTGGTCGGAAGGAGAATTATTAAGCCGTACGGAGAGAGTGGCGGAGGTTATTCCGGTTATTGGTTTTTATTTGCAGCCTTCCGTAGGAGGGAGAACGTTCAGCTTTGGCTTCTGGCGCGCGTTCGCCGACATTCCCGGCGTAATTGCAATCAAGCTGGCTCCTTTTAACCGTTATCATACGATTGATGTCATCCGTGCCGTTTGCTGCTCCGCGCGCAGAGATCAAATTGCCCTGTACACAGGTAATGACGATAATATTGTCAATGATTTAATGACAGTTTACCGGTTTCAGGCGGAGGGCAAAATGGTTGAGAAAAGAATTGTCGGCGGACTTCTCGGGCACTGGGCCGTATGGACGCATAAAGCGGTGCAAATGCTGGAAGAAATAAAACGGGCTCGGATATTTGACACGATTCCTGCGGAGTGGCTGACTCGCAATGTGGAGGTAACGGACTCGAATGCGGCGTTTTTTGATCCGGCGCACGGCTTTGCCGGCTGCATACCCGGTATACATGAGGTGCTCCGCCGACAAGGCCTCATGAAAGGAACCTGGTGCTTGAACCCGCATGAAGACCTGTCTGTGGGCCAGAAGGAAGAGATAGACCGGGTTTATCGGGACTACCCTCATTTGAACGACGATGAATTTGTTAAGCAGCATCTCGCGGACTGGCTGACTTAGGAGGTATCGAATGGGCTATGCGCTTTAAAGACGTGTTTTCGATTATTGGTCCTGGCATGATCGGGCCTTCCAGCTCCCATACGGCGGGCGCCGTTCGGCTTGGAAGAGTCGCCCGCGGATTGTTCGGGGAACAGCCCAAAAGCGCGGAGATCGTATTCTATGGATCATTTGCCGCCACCTATAGCGGACACGGAACAGATCTGGCCGTGACAGCCGGGCTGCTCGCGTTCGATACGGATGACGAACGAATACCGGAATCGCTTCAGCTGGCCGGGCAATCGGGAATGGAGATTAGCTTTCAGGCAAGCAGCCTGCCTTCCGTTCATCCGAACACATTGACGATTAAGCTAAGCTCGGGCCGCAGGCGCTCCCAGATGACGGGCTGCTCGATTGGCGGCGGCAATATTGAAGTCATCGAGGTAAACGGGTTCGATCTTAAGTTTACGGCCAATTACCCGGCCCTGATTGTCTATCATGTCGATCGTCCAGGCGTGCTGGCAAGCCTTACGCGTCTTCTAAGCGATGCCGGAATCAATATCAGTTACATGGATGTTGACCGTAAAGCCAGGCTGGGGCGGGCGGCAACCGTTATCGAGACGGATGGCGCGATTCCTGAGAAGCTCTTAAACGAGATTAAAAGGCTGGCACACGTAAAAAGCTATGATTATATCGAATGGAATGGTGGCGAACCGCTTTGAGATTCTGCACTTTGAAGGAATTGGCGATGGTATGCGCGGATGAAGGCAAGCCGATATACCGGATAATGCTGGAGGATCAAGCAAAGGAATCCGGACGCTCGGCCGACCAGGAATGGGACAAAATGAAAAAATATTACGGCATCATGAAAGATGCCGTTACGAAAGGTATTGCTTCGGAGAAAACCTCCCGAAGCGGGCTTACCGGCGGCGACGCCAAACGCGTATATGAATATACGCGTACGCCGGAAGCTTCACTCGAGCCGTTTACCGGGCTTGCCATGGCTTACGCGCTGGCTGTCTCTGAAGTAAATGCTTCCATGGGACGCATTGTAGCGACGCCGACCGCCGGGTCCTGCGGCGTTATTCCCGGCGTATTTGCCAGCAGCCAAGAGCGCTTCGGCTGGGATGACGATCATATGGTCAAGGGTCTTTTCTGCGCTGGTGCAATCGGTTATGTCATTGCGAACAATTCTTTTATATCCGGCGCAGAGGGCGGCTGCCAAGCCGAAATCGGCTCTGCAATCGGAATGGCAGCCGGGGCGCTTGTCGAGCTGAAGGGCGGCTCGCCTGCCCAAGCGGTCCACGCCGTCGGATTGGCGTTAAAGAATACGCTCGGGTTGATCTGCGACCCGGTTGGCGGCTTGGTGGAAATTCCCTGTATTGTCCGCAACGGCTTTGGCGCGGTGAATGCGCTGGCGGCAGCCGATATGGCGCTTGCAGGCGTGAGAAGCGTAATCCCATCGGATGAGGTCATTCAGGTCATGCTTGAAGTGGGAAGCGCGATGCCCGACGCCCACCGCGAGACGGCAAGAGGGGGGCTCGCCCAGACGCCGACCGGCAAGCAGATAATAGAGCAGCTGGCCAAAGGCAGAGAGAAGTCCCTGTCCGGAACGAAGGAGGAAAATAATGACTAGGCCGTCGCTGCATTTGCTTCTTCCTGCGGCCAAAGCGATTGAGACCGAGCTGATCGCACTTAGAAGGCAGCTCCATCAGAATCCAGAGCTCAGTGATTCCCGGCAAAATGCATGCCTGCGGCCATGATGCGCATACGGCCATATTGTACGGAGCTGCCAAGCTGCTGTCCGAGAGGAAGGATATGCTGGCCGGAAGCGTTCGATTCATCTTCCAACCGGCCGAGGAAATCAATGCCGGAGCGCAGGCCATGATCGAAGAAGGAGTTCTGGAAGGCGTTGACGAAATCTACGGCCTGCATAAACTTCCTACGCTTCCGGTCGGCAAAGGAGCGACCCGTCACGGTGCTCTTATGGGGTCGGTCGACAGGTTTGAAATCATCATTACGGGGAAAGGAGGACATGGTGCGATTCCTGACCAATGCGTGGATCCCATCGTTGCGGCTTCGGCCGTCATGCTATCGCTTCAAACTGCGGTCAGCCGGGAAATCTCACCGTTTGAGCCCGTGGTCGTTACGGTAGGGTCCTTTCATGGCGGAGCTTCCTATAACGTTATACCCGAGCGGGCGGAGCTGACGGGAACGGTTCGAACTTTCTCCCGGAGCGTTCAAGATGCAATGCCATCAAAGCTGCAAAGACTGATTAGCCGCACGGCAAAGGCTCACCGCTGTCAAGCAGAACTTCGCTATACGAAGATGGTGCCTGTGCTAGTCAACCAAGATGAACAAGTCCGCCTGGTCGAAGAGGCGATTGATTTGATTCAGGGAGCGGAGAATAGAAGCGAAGCGGCTCCGGTTCTTGCCGGCGAAGATTTTTCGAACTATTTGAAGCATGTGCCCGGTTGTTTTTTTTGGTTGGGATCCGGTCCCGCCACGTGTGCCGATCAAGCCTACGGACTTCATCATCCCCAATTTCTCCTTCATGAGGAATGCCTGCCTATAGGTGCCGCTCTTTTGGCCGGCATCGTGCTCCTTCGGCTTGGATATGCGAATGCCTAAATCAAGGCATGGACGACGCAACAATGTCAAAACCGTTCTTGACCGTCGGCGGTTATTGCGCTATTTTAGATTGAAACGGACAACGAGTGTTGAAGGTACTGCTCTCCGGGATGGGAAGCAGTCGCTTCAACACTCGTTTTTTTTATGGTTTCACGTTATTTGGAAACTCAAACCGAAGCAAGTTGAAATATTTGCATGCATATAATGGATGGATACCCATTATACTTCTTAAGAATCATAGGGCTGCTTGTAGATACCGGGTTTCATTTGAGACTGGTTTTTTATGTATGCCGTTCTGAATTTCATTTTTTCACTTGTAAAAATATTGTATTTTATCCTTTTGTCGAAAGAGGCAGGAATTTGCCCGCGAAACACGAATAATATGTATACTCGTATTTTTTGGATTATTTATGATAAAGACCGCAACTTTTCGTTCTCGGGCCGGTACAATGTTATGTGGCGATCCAGGAATAATCCGCAGGTGGAGGAGGTTCGCCTGTCATGACTGATTCCCAATTAATACGTGAGATAAAGGATGGCAATGTCGAGCTGTACTCCGAGCTTATGCGGCGCTATCAACGAAAAATCTTGGCTTTTATCTATCATATGCTGAAGAGCGCAAAGCTTGAGCTGTTGGCTGAGGACTTGTGCTCCGAATCATTTTATAAAGCATACCGCAGCCTTCATTCGTTCCGCGAACTGGATGCTTCTTTTTCGACATGGTTATATACGATTGCGCGCAACACGGTGCTTAGCGAGCTGCGCAAGCAAAAGTCTGCGCATGTGTCGCTTGACGAATCTGGATTCGAGCCAGTGGCGGCGCTCGATGCCGTGCCTGAGCAGCATGTACTGCGGAATGAACGGATGGCTATGGTACGCGAGGCGATTAATAATTTGCCGGAGAAACAGCGCTCTGCTCTTATTCTTCGGGAATATGACCAGCTTGACTATCAAGAAATCGCGAATATTTTAGGGCAAACGGTCAGTTCCGTTAAATCACTGCTTTTCCGAGCGAGAGCAAGCGTCAAAACGCAGCTGGAGCCTTATTTCGGACAATCGCCGCTGATGGAAGAATATGAAGGGATGAATACAAGATGAATTGCAACGATGCGCAAGACAAATTCGGCGAATATTGGGATTTATCGGAGCATGATGAAGATCGGATAGCGATTGACGCTCATTTGCTAGAGTGCAAAGCATGTGCGGAGCAGTTTCTGCTGTGGGAAGAGAGCGAAGAAATGATTCGTTTTCTATCGGATGAAGAGGAAAGCCTTGGACCGATCGAGCATGTAAATCGCAATGTCATGGATCGCATTTATGCGGAGGAATCCTGGTTAATGCCCGTTCCGCACAAGAGCTATCAGTTTTCCAAATCGTTCCGCCGCAATATTGCTTTGATCGTTGCAGCCTTCATGGCTATGTTTGCAAGCGCGTTTTTCGTTTTTGTTTTTGACCATCGCGGCGGTGCGTCACAAGCGGAAATTGCCGAGATCAGCGGATTGATGGACACGGCAAACGCATCCGGGGACGGGCTTGTTACTACCGGATTTTATGCGGAGGTTCCCGTAGCCAGTATCAGTGATCCATTCGTCTTAAAGGTCATGCCTGCGTTTCCGCAGTATTACGTTGCGTTATCCTTGCTTGGCATGATCATGACATTGCTGATTTTGAATTGGTTATCCAGAACCCGGAACTGACATATGACTGGCCAAAGCTCCTTAGGGAGCTTTTGTTATATCTATAGGAAGAGGAGTTGGAGTCTGCTTGTTAATCGGATTAGTTCGACACGGTAAGACAGATTGGAATGAAGAAGGCAAAATTCAAGGACAGACCGATATTCCGTTAAATGCGGCGGGCATTGCGCAAGCCATTTCTTTAGGGAACCGCTTAAGCAGCGAGGAGCGCATTTGGGATGCCGTCATATCGAGCGATTTGAAACGGGCCTATGCCACGGCGCAAATCATTGCCGAGAAGCTGAATATTCCTTTGCTTGAAAGTGATCCACGGCTGAGAGAACGCTACTTTGGCGAGGTTGAGGGTACAAAAGAGCAGGAACGGCATGAACGCTGGGGAACGGATTGGCGCAACGTGGCCGAAGGCGTGGAAACGAATGAAGCGGTTAGGGCCCGCGGCTTAAGCGCCATTAATGAATGGAAGCTGGCTTTTCCTGACCGGAATCTGCTCGTCGTCTCGCATGGAAGCTTTTTGGCGCAGCTGTTAGCAGAGGTTTGTACCGGATTGGAAGATCAGTATTTATCCAACTTATCCTATTCTATTTTGGAACGCCGTGAAGAAGGATGGCATCCGCAGCTGTATAATTGTACGATTCACTTAACCCCATAGTACGATGAATGAGAGTCCTGCCTTTGTTTTTAAGAAGGCGTGACTCTTTTTTTTTGTGCAAAACCTTGAAAACTAGGTTATAAAACAATAGTTATCTTCCCATAATGATATCAACTGAAGCTTATCCATTACACAATACGCTTACGAAACGGAATACGAAGCTTGAAAAGTCGGTTCCTGAAGAAAGGAGAGAGTTATGAATTTATCGGATATGCTAGGTTATGCAGACATTCAACAGCTTAGCAGAATTGCTGACGTTTACAGATGTGAGTGCAACGGACATTCCAAAAACGATTTGATTCAATCGATTCTCTCTACCGTAAGTCGAAATGATGTCTTTGAAGCTCAAATAAGCAGCATGAAGTTGGAGGACTTGAGATTCTTGAACTCTTTGCTGTTCGAAGCGAGAAATTCCTTCAGCCTGGAGGATTTGCTTGCCCGCGTGCAGCAGAGCAGATTTGGCGAAGATGCCATCCAACAAGAACCAGAATCGCTTAACAAAACAAAAAAAACGAAAAAAAAGACAGCAGCGGAAATCAAGCCGCTAAGTCCGCGAGAGATGATTGCAAAATTCAAGCATCAAGGCTGGCTGTTTAACGGCTTCAGCGGACCGAGCAGGTATTTGTTCCAGGTGCCGAATGATTTGAAGGCCCGCTTTCGCGATACGCTTGCCAAAAGGTTCGCGGCTGAATTGCGGTATACGGAAGAGCCGCCTGTTTATCGGGATGAGCAAATGCTTATCCACGATGATATCACGCATTTGCTTCATTACTTGTACCATAATGAAGTGCAATTGACCGCTGACGGTTCCATGTACAAACGATTCACGTTGCAGCTGCTTGACAAATTCGGCGTTACGGAGGAGCTGCCTGCAAAAGGAGCATGGCGCTTTGGATACGGCAGGCATTTCAATCAATACCCGAATCGGTTCTCGTTTATTTACGACTACTGCCATTACGCAAAATACATAACCGAGAATCAGACGGTTCTGAGCGTCACGGCTTTAGGCGAGGAACGCATGCAAGGCAAGCCCCCGGGCGAAGCGGAACAAATCTACCGCTTTTGGCTAAAGCTGTATAAGGGGCCCATCACGCATTTGCTGTCGCTCGTTCACTGGATCAATGCGCTTGCGGCGGAATGGGTAACGGTAGAGTCATTAAGACATGTGCTTGTGCCGTTTATAAAACCCTATTATTATGACGATGCCAACACGATCCTAGAACAGCGAATAATGGCGATGATGGTTCATTTAGGGTTGCTGCGGCTTGGCGAGCATCCGGAGGAGGGTGCCGTCGTCAGAATGACGAAGGCCGGAAGAGCGGTCGTATCGGGCTTAAGCTTGGAAGACTTGGAACCGGTCACGCTGCATTAAGTTTTCATTCGCTCTTGGTGTATGGTCAAATATAAGCTAGAGTAGAGGGACAGTATAATATCAGCTTGCTATATTTGATCGTTCAGAGGAGTAGATAAAAAATGTTGATTCCTTATAAAGGGATACTGCCAAAAATTCATGATGATGTATACATAGCAGACGGAGCGAAGCTCATTGGCGATGTTTCAATCGCGGAAAAAAGCACGGTATGGTTTAATTCTGTGCTTCGCGGAGATCTAGCACCGATTATTATCGGGCATAGCTGCAATATTCAAGACGGGGTTGTCGGTCACGTAAATGTGAACCAGCCTTTGATATTAGCAGATGAGGTGTCTATTGGACATGCCGCAATCATACACGGCTGTAAGATAGGCAGAGGCACATTAATTGGAATGGGGGCAATCGTACTTAACGGCGCAGACATTGGTGAATATGCTTTAATAGGAGCCGGTTCGATTGTTACAGAGAATAAAAAAATACCATCCTATACTCTATCTATCGGTTCACCCGCCAAAGTCGTAAGAGAATTAACAGATGACGATCTACAGCGTATGAGAAAGACGATGGAGAGCTATGTGACAAAGGGAATAGAATATAGGATCTCTTAACGCCGGTTTGGAGGTGTATCCTATGGACAAAATGAAAGTAACGTATGAAGCGATGCTAGGTTTGGCTGCGGAATTCGTGCTTGATGACGCAGTTTTGAAATTTCAAACCAATCAAATTTATACGGCAATTGACCAAGCATTGGCCGCAGGCGACGAGGATACGTTTTACCGTCTCGCAAAACAGCTAAATGCATTAAAAAAATAGGGAGTGCCGCCGGAAGGAAAATAGGTCGGTGCCCTGCAAGAAGCTTTCCTGACTTATGCGAACCTAGTAACTCCGCATAAAGAGCAGGAAGGCTTTTTTTTCTGAAAGTTTGATTTGGCAATCGGCGATTATGGAGTTAACATAGAAACATTAATGTTAGTAGTATGGCAATAATATGAAGGAGTGAGCTTGAAGCAATGAAGTTTAGCGAAATTTCAAAAGAGCAATGGGAGGAGCTAAGTCCATATTTAGATACCTGTCTGCTGCCCGTAACGGGAATGGATACTTCCGTTAAGCCATACGAGGCTACGGAATGGCTCGAACAGCTGAGAGACATCATGGATTTAATTGAAATCCCGTTCAAAGGCAGAGTGGTTACGTATCCTGCTTGGCATTACCATTCAAGCCGCGACCAGCTGACGAAGGAGCTGAATGAATGGTGCGCAGCGGCGAAAGCCGGCGGTTTTCGTTATGTTATCGTTGTAACGGCCAATAAAGAGCTGACACTCGAATGCTCCGCCGTTGATTTGTTTTTTGGTCCGGGAACGGGCGGCGAGCTTCCGCTGCAAGCTGAGGTTTCAAGCGCTATTCGTGCGTTATGGAGCGGACAAGCGACAGGAACTTCTTGAATTTGTCGTATAATATAATCAAATTTTGGGGAAAACAAATGCCAGAGAAGGTCAAATGTGACAAAATGATAACAAATTATTGAACGGTATTTTGATAAGCTTGCAAATATGAAGCCATATTCTTGACGCTCCCAAGCACCTAGGCTATTATAAGTTATGTCCTAGTTCGTCATGTGTTTTTGCCCTGCGGCAAGACGCGAGATATGGTTGGCAAAGGGGGTTAGAACAGAAGATGAGTAACCATGAACAACACGAGACCGCGCATCGACCGGTTCAGCGCAAAGAAATGTCCCGGCGTCAATTTTTGTCATATACGCTCGGCGGCACGACAGCATTTATGATGGGCGGCGCGGTATTGCCGATGGTTCGTTTCGCAGTGGACCCGCTCTTGGTAAAAAAAGGCGAGGGCACTTACGTAAAAGTTGTGGAAGAGAGCAAAATTACGAACGAACCGCAAGAATTTAAATTTAAAATTCATCAGATCGATGGTTGGTACGTTAGTGACCCTGAGCTTGCGGCTTGGATTTCGAAGGATGCGAATAACAAAATTTTCGCGCTTTCGCCAGTATGTAAGCATTTAGGTTGTACGATCGGATGGAACACAAAAGGCCAAAACGAATACGATTGTCCTTGTCACGACGCGCGCTATACCAAAGACGGGAAAAACCTATCGGTTGCCCCGAATCCATTGGATGAGTACGAAGTGAAGATTGAGAACGGATTCGTATACTTGGGTCCGGTAATGCCGAATACAAGAACGAGTTAAGGAGGGCGTATTGCAGATGTTTAAAAGTGTATACAACTGGATTGACGAACGTCTTGACATTACGCCACTGTGGAGAGATGTAGCTGACCATGAGGTGCCTGAGCACGTTAACCCGGCACACCATTTTTCCGCATTCGTTTACTGTTTCGGCGGATTGACGTTTTTTATCACAGTCATTCAAATTTTGTCTGGTATGTTTTTAACGATGTATTATGTTCCGGATATCATTAACGCTTATTCAAGCGTTGATTATCTGCAGCATAAGGTAGCTTTCGGGCAAATCGTTCGAGGCATGCACCATTTTGGGGCAAGCTTAGTTATCGTAATGATGTTCCTACATACCCTTCGAGTGTTTTTTACCGGTTCTTACAAGGCACCGCGCGAAATGAACTGGGTTGTCGGAATGCTGATCTTCTTCATCATGTTAGGCCTAGGCTTCACTGGCTATTTGCTGCCTTGGGATAACAAAGCTTACTACGCAACAAAAGTTGGTGTCCAAATTGCTGAATCCGTACCGGTAATCGGACCATATCTCGCTTCCTTCCTATACGGGGGCGATATCGTAGGCGCGCAAACGCTAACCCGTTTCTTTGCGATCCATGTATTCTTCTTGCCTGGCGCATTGATTGCCATGTTGGCAGCGCACTTTATCATGATTCGGAAACAAGGTATTTCGGGACCACTTTAAGCGAAGGGAGGCATACTTATGGCGCATGGTCATAATTCGAACGAGAAGGTTGTCTATGTAGGCGACTCGCGTGTTAAGAAAAGCAACATTTCAAGCATTCCGCCGGACTATACGTCTTTCCCAGGTAAATCGGAAGCCTTTATTCCGAACTTCCTGCTTAAGGAATGGATGGTCGGCTGCGTGGTTTTGGTTGGTTTTCTAGTATGGGTTATTGCTGAACCGGCTCCGCTTGGTTATCCGGCAGATCCGACGAATGCGGCATTCATACCGATGCCGGACTGGTATTTCTTGTTCCTGTATCAATTTTTGAAATATCCATATGTATCGCAGGATTATATCTTGCTTGGTACTGTTGGCATACCAGGGGTTATGTTCGGGGCTTTGCTGCTTGCTCCATTTCTGGACACAGGCAAGGAGCGCCGCTTCTACCGTCGTCCGATTGCATCTTCATTGATGGGACTGACACTTATTGCTTGCGTTTACTTGACGGTTGTTTCTTGGGACCACTACCAGCATCAATTGGAAATTAACGGTCAAGTACCGGAGCATATCGAACGGGAAGAAAAGGCACGCGAAGCTGCTGAAGCAGGTCAAGAGCGTCCGAATTACACGAAGCCTGCAGTTGAAGCCGCACTTGTAGACGCGAACGATCCAGCAATGGATATCGCGAAGCAAGCGCAATGCGTCAGCTGTCACGCTGCTGATCTGAAGGGTCAAGGCTCTGTTCCCAGCTTGGTCGGCGTTGGCGACAAATTGACGAAGGAACAGCTTGTAGAAGTCGTTACAAATGGTCGTAACGGCATGCCGGCATTCAAAGATCAATTGTCCGCTGAAGAGATTGACCAGCTTACAACCTGGCTTTCTAAGCAAAAGGCTGCAACCGAATAAATCATTAACGGAAAACCTGATCGTATTACACGGTCAGGTTTTTCTTCGAACATGCACATTATGATAGTTTGAAGGAGAAGTGGTTCAACATGCTTGCTTTTTTTTGGAGCCGCGAATTTTTGCTTAGCCGATCATTTTTGTGGATTCTGTTTCTTGTTAACTTTGCCGGAACCGTATACGGATATATCTGGTATGAAGGCCAGCTGGCTGCTACCTTGAACGGTCATCCTCTTTGGCAAATCGTTTTTGTTCCCGACTCGCCGACGGCAAGCTTATTTTTTACGGTCGCTCTCCTCTATTTATTATTTCCGCCGCAGCGTTCATTTGGAATTGCAAGGATTGGACGTTATATTATAGAGGCTTTAGCTGTCGTGTGCTCCGTTAAATACGGCATTTGGGCCGTTTCGATGATTGTAGCAGGAGCTTGGCAGGGGGCTGACCTGAGTTGGCAGCACTATATGCTGATTGCATCACATTTGGGAATGGCGTTCGAGGCGCTGTTATTTTTCCGTTTTATGAAGGCTGGTGTATTCGCTTTGGCCGTCGCTACAGGATGGCTTCTGCTCAATGATACGGTTGATTATACGTTTGGCGTATTTCCTTACCTTGCAGATGAATTGGATGATGATTTATCTGCTGTTCGAGCATATACATATGGTTTATCCTTCTTCAGCTTTCTTGCGGCGATGCTCGTTTGGCACTTTAGAAAGAAGGTATAACGCAGTGCATCCCCTCATAGAGTGATCTATGGGGGGATGTCCATGAAGATACGGTTTATCATTCCATTCGTCTTATGTATCGTCATGACGATTGGCTACGCGGGTTCGGTTTGGGGCGGCGCTGTACCATTAAATGCATACTCGGATCTGTTGTCGCAAAGCCGTGATAAGCAGCTTGTGCGATTGGACGATATTGTGAGCTCATTATATGAAGCCGCCTATACAAACAACCGGCAGGCGGGCTTTCAAGATATCCAGAGGTTAAAACGGATTCTAGAAGGCGAGCTTAAGTATTCCGTTGGAAGGATTGAAGGCTGGCTAGCGATAGAAAAGGATACCGGACTCATTGAGCAGAAGCTTATGAAGGCCGCATCAGATTCGAGCTGGCTGATGGAGGCATCGCGAATCCGCTTGGCAGCCGATGCGCTTGTAAATTCGGATCATGCTTTGTGGCTGCAATACGAGAGTGTGATGCTTGATGACCTCTCTCGGATAGAGAGAGCCTGGAAGCGCCAAACAGGTGACGGGGCAATCGCAGCTCGGGCTTCCATGAACAGCCTGGAAAACCATGCTGCTCGTATATCTACTGCAATGAGCATCCAATTCGGCAGCATGCGGGAGGCCGAGCTGAAAGAACGAATCAATTATACGAACCGTCTGCTTGATGCGAGTATCGTCAATAAGACGAACGAAGCTATGATTGACCGCTCCCTTACGGCTACCAAGGAATCGTTAATCCGTATGTTCGATCAGAGCCGATCTAAAGAAGAGGTGCCGGCTGTCGCAGCGGTGCCCCTCAAGAATCCATTAAGCTGGACACTGTTCTTAGGAGCTTTTATTTCAGCCATTCTCGCTTTCAGCGGCTGGAGAAAGTATAAAACGAATCCATTTGGCGTAAAGCCGCTTCCTTGAGGGGTTATTCCTCTTTAAAGCCTTCGCCTAATACATCATGAACTTCGTTAATTACGATAAAAGCACGGGGGTCAATATTGCGAATGATCGATTTCAGCCGGCGGATTTCCTGCCGCTGGACGACGCAATAGACGACCTCTTTTTGCTGTCCGGAAAACGCGCCCCTCGCTGGAATAAGGGTAACGCCGCGATCAAGCTCGATCGTCACTTTTTTGGAAATCGCCTCCCCGTGCTCGGATATGATGGAGAAGGCTTTTGCCGCATAAGCGCCATCCTGTATGAAGTCAATAATTTTGGACGCAATAAAAACGGTAACCAAGGTGTATAAGACCTTCTCGATCGGAATGTAAAGCAAGGAGATCCCGATGATCAATGCATCAAGCGATAAAATGATCTGTCCCATGCTAATTCCTTTAGATCGCGATACGATTCTTGCGATAATATCGACACCGCCTGTCGTGCCTCCATAACGGAAAACGATGCCAAGGCCTGTACCCAAGGATACGCCTGCATACAGGGCGATGAGCATATAGTCCTGCGAGCCTCCGAAGGGGATGAGCCATTTGCGTTCGATTAAATGCTCCATCAAGGCAAGAAAGCCAGACAGAGAGACGATTCCAACCAGTGTATAGAGCATTTGATCACGGCCAAGCGCCTTCCAGCCCAGAAAAAACAAAGGGATGTTCAAGACCAAAGTTGAGATGGAAAGCGGAAACCCGGCAGCATAATTAAGGAGCACTGCGATTCCCGTCACGCCGCCCTCCATCAGCTGATTAGGGATTACAAAGTAATGCAGGCCGAAAGCATAGATCGCGGTGCCGATCAAGATCGGGATAATGATACGGATTTGCCGTAATGGTCTTGTCATTGCTCAACTCTCCTTGTCCATTGTCCGGATACGGTCCTTCGAAAACAGGGGATACACTTACGCTTTAGTATGGCTAAAATGCATGATTCGAAAAACATTGATTTTAAACAGGGCTTTACGTTAACATAAGGAAGTATAGCTATCGACAGAAAGGAAATACATCGATGCCGGAAAAAACATTGTCGGATATTCAACGTGAAGTAGATGATTACATTTCTCAATTTAAAGAAGGCTACTTTAGTCCCCTTGCTCTGATGGCGAGAATGTCAGAGGAGGTCGGTGAGCTGGCGCGTGAAGTAAACCACTATTACGGAGAAAAACCAAAAAAAGCCGATGAAGCGGAAAATTCCGTTGAAATGGAGCTAGGCGATATTTTATTTATTCTTTCTTGCTTCGCTAATTCGCTCAATATTGATTTAACCGAAGCGCATAATAAGGTCATGCATAAGTTTGCGACTCGCGATGCGAATAGGTGGACGAAGAAAATA
Organism: Paenibacillus sp. LPE1-1-1.1; assembly: GCF_040676435.1. Lineage (NCBI taxonomy): Bacteria > Bacillati > Bacillota > Bacilli > Caryophanales > Paenibacillaceae > Paenibacillus > Paenibacillus sp. LPE1-1-1.1. The sequence goes on along the minus strand of NZ_JBEGHY010000023.1, from coordinate 772,318 downwards.
ACCGAACTGTAAACAAGCTCCCTACATATGCTGTACCATCAACCTGTGTACAAGGAGGATGGGCAGATGGATGGAGAAAGCTGCATCAAAAAGGGTTACGAATTCATTTTGAATAGCGATTTCGAGCAAGCGATATATTGGTTCGAGCAGGCGATCGAGGCTGAACCGGACAATTCGTTTTATTACCATACATGTGCCGTATCATGCGCCCGAAGCGGCAAATGGGCGAAAGCCAAGCAGCATGCCGAGACAGCGCTGAGGCTTGATCCCGAGCATGCGGAGTATAAGTATCATTTGCAAGTAGTCGAAGCGAAGCTGCTGCTCTCAGATGCGGATTATCTGCTTTCGAAGGTCCCCCCCAAGCTGATCGAAGCGGCGGAGCTGCTTGAGCAGGCTGCATTGCTCGATCCATTAAGTTTTGACGCGTTTTATACGCTTGGTGTCGTGTATGCTTCTCAAAATCTATATGAAAAAGCGGCTGTAAACGCAAAGGAAGCGATGCGGCTTGATCCAGGCCATTCAGCGGCAAGAAGGCTGTTTGCTGACGTAAACCGCAAGAGACGCATGCTGCGCATCAGAATAAATGCAAGTAAAAGAAAAAGGAACAGGTGATCACGATGTCAACACAAAAAATCCGCGTGGCAGTTGCGGGAGCAAGCGGTCGGATGGGCCGCGAGGTTGTGAAAATGGTGCTGGAGGACGAGTCGCTTCAATTGGTGGCGGCCGTCGCTCCTTCTGCGGGTCCCGTCGATGCCGGCGTATTTGCCGGCAAACCGGAAACGGGCGTTATAGCGAGTGCTTCGCTTGAAGAGGCGCTTAGTGGTTCGAATGCGGATGTTCTGGTCGACTTCACCATCCCGCAAATGGCATACGGCCACACCAAAACAGCGATCGCTTTCGGTGTTCGTCCCATCATGGGAACAACCGGATTTACGCCTGAGCAAATCGAAGAGCTGGACGAGCTTTGCCAGGAAAAAGGAATCGGCGGTTTAATCGCACCGAATTTCTCCATCGGCGCCATTTTGATGATGAAATTCGCAGCCGAAGCCTCTAAATATTTACCGCATGTCGAAATTATTGAATACCACGGCGATCAGAAACTTGATGCTCCTTCAGGCACTTCGATAAAAACGGCTGAACTGATTTCACAGGCTCGCCAAGAGCTGCGACAAGGCAACCCGCAGGAGGAAGAGATTATTGAAGGCGCCCGCGGCGGATATTATAACGGTTTTCGCATACATAGCGTGAGACTGCCGGGTGTATTTGCCCAGCAGGAGGTTGTATTCGGCGGACACGGGCAAACGCTCAAAATTCGTCATGATTCCTATGATCGTGCAGGGTATATGCCCGGCGTAAACGTAGCAGTTAAAAAGGTTATGACCTATAGCGGTTTAATTTACGGCTTTGAACATATTATGGAGTAGCTCGATTCGACAGCAGGAGAGGGGAACGACATGTTAAACATCGCATTTATCGCACATGATCGAAAAAAAGAGGAAATTGTTAATTTTGTCATCGCTTACGAAAAGGTATTTGTCCCTCATAAATTATATTCGACCGGTACGACGGGCACCCGTATCATGGAGCAAACCGATCTGTCTATCCATCGGTTTATGTCCGGCCCGCTTGGCGGGGATCAACAAATCGGAGCCTTGGTAGCACAAAACGAAATGGATTTAATCATCTTTCTCCGTGATCCCCTCATGGCGCAGCCGCATGAGCCGGACATTATCGCTTTGCTTCGGCTTTGCGATGTACAAGGCATTCCCGTTGCTACGAATGTTGCGACGGCCGAGCTGCTGGTCAAAGCGCTTGAACGCGGAGATTTTGCCTGGCGCGAGCTCGTTCATAAATATAAGCCGGGTATCGCCGAATGACGTCTGAGCTGGATATCTTAATCTTTGGCGCGCATGCGGACGATGCTGAAATCGGAATGGGCGGCACCATAGCCAAGCATGTACAAGCTGGCCATAAGGTTGGCGTATGCGATCTGACGTATGCCGAAATGTCTTCCAACGGTACCGTAGAACTTCGCAAGCAGGAGGCTGATAACGCCTCCAAGGTGCTTGGTCTTAGCGCTCGCACGAACCTTGGTTTGCCTGATCGGGGCTTAGAGCCTTCGAAGGAACAAATCGAACGTATCGTAGCGGAAATTCGTCATTTCAAGCCGCGGATCGTTTTTGCGCCCTATTGGGTGGATCGTCATCCCGATCATGTGGCTTGCAGCCGCTTGATTGAGGAAGCTGTTTTCAATGCCAAGCTTCGCCGTTATATGCCGGAGCTGCCTCCGGTACAAGTAACTCAGCTTGTTTATTATTATATAAATGATTCCGAGAATGAATCTTTGATCGTGGATGTTAGCGATTTTTATGAAACGAAACGAAAGGCGCTGTTGGCCTATCGTTCTCAATTCGAGTCGGCTGCAGCGGGTTCCGATCGCGTGGCAACTCCGTTAACCAACCGATACATAGAACGGGTCGAGGCGCGTGATTCGCTGCTTGGACAAGCAAGAGGCTGGGCGTATGCAGAGGGCTTTGCTGTGAAGCGTCCTCACGCCGTACAATATTTTTGACAAATCGTACAGCTCTTGTGTAATACAATAGATATACGTGACGAACACAGGAGGTGCGACATCGGTGGCGAGAAAATTAAAAATTGGCATTACCTGTTACCCAACTTTGGGCGGATCAGGCGTCGTTGCTACGGAGTTAGGCAAACTTCTAGCAGAACGCGGCCATGAAATTCATTTTATAACACACAGTATTCCGTTTCGATTAGGTCAATTTAATAAAAACATATTTTACCATGAGGTTGAGGTTAACGATTATTACGTGTTCCGTTATCCGCCCTACGATTTGGCTTTAGCAAGCAAAATGGCTCAGGTAGCCAAAATGCAGCAGCTTGATTTGCTGCATGTTCATTATGCGGTGCCGCACGCGGTCTGCGCTTATTTAGCCAAGCAGATGAACGGTGACGGTCTCAAGACGGTGACGACGCTGCATGGTACCGATATTACCGTACTTGCGCAGGATGAATCCTTAAAAGATTTAATTAGGCTTGCCATTCATCAAAGTGATGCGGTAACAGCCGTTTCCAGAGACTTGATTAATGAAACAAGGCAGCTGCTGGATATAACAACACCGATTGATTTAACTTATAATTTTGTTGACAAGCGGGTTTATTATCCGCGTGACGCCGTTTCCCTGCGTTCGGATTTCGCTGCCCCAAATGAGAAAATACTGATGCATATCTCGAATTTCCGCCCGGTAAAGCGGGTTGGCGACGTTGTCGATATATTTGCACGCGTATCAGAAAAGGTGCCAGCCAAGCTGCTTTTGGTCGGAGAAGGACCGGAGCTATCAAAAATTCAGTGCCGAATCCGTCAATTAGGTCTTGAAGAACGCGTTCATTTCTTAGGTAAGCAGGATGATGTAGCACAGGTGATATCCATGGCGGATGTGCTCTTGCTCCCTTCTGAGAAAGAGAGCTTTGGGCTAGTTGCCTTGGAGGCCATGGCCTGCGGCGTTCCGACAATCGGTTCCAACGCAGGGGGCATCCCTGAGCTCGTTACCCACGGTGAGACTGGTTTTCTGTCAGCAATCGGCGATGTTGAGGATATGGCGAAAAACGCAGAGATGCTTCTGATGGATGAGAAGATGCACGCACGCTTTAAGCAAGCTTGCATTTTTAGAGCGCGCAATGAATTTTGTAATGATGTCATCACTACACAATATGAGCAAATCTATTATCGGGTACTTGGCATTGAGGCAGATTTGCCCATTGCCGTGTGCAGCGATTAACAGTATATGAATGCAGCCAAGGATGGTGGTTGAAATGCGGCTTGCATTTTCGGACCTGATATTATCCGCGCTACCCATCGTTAACCGGCTTCGAGAGCATCATTTCGAAGCCTTCTTCGTTGGCGGCGCCGTACGGGATACCGTTCTCGGATTACCGATAAAGGATGTCGATATCGCAACCTCAGCCCGTCCGGAGCAAGTGCTCGAGCTTTTTGAGCACTGCATTCCGACGGGCTTGCAGCATGGGACAATTACCGTAATTAATAACGATATTGGCTATGAAGTGACTACTTTCAGGCTTGAATCCGCCTATGAAGACCATCGCAAGCCGGAAAGCGTGCTTTACATAACCGAGCTTGAAGGCGACCTGCTGCGTCGGGATTTTACGATGAATGCAATGGCGCTTGCCGCGGACGGAGTACTGCATGATCCCTATGGCGGGATGGCGGATTTGCGGAGCAATAGGCTGCGCTCTGTTGGAGATCCGAATGCGCGTTTTCAGGAAGACGCGCTCCGCATGCTGCGGGCTGTTCGGTTTATCGGCGTATACCGGCTTATCCCAACCTACCGGACGTGGAGAGCGCTCAGGAAGCACCGTGCACTGCTTGCCTTTATTGCGATGGAGCGCGTACAGGCTGAGCTCGATAAGATGCTATCAGGAGGCTCTCCTCAGAGAGCCCTCCATTTTGCCGTGGCGAGCGGCCTCTTGTTACATTTAAAAGAACCCTTCTGCGATGAAGCTGAAATGGCCATTCGACAAGCAGAGAAGTCAGACGGCGCTGCCGAACGTTTCGCGAGGCTGCATGAGTTGGCGGCGGCGGATTTGCGCTGGGCTGCTTTGGCCATTGGCTTGGACCTAACGGTCGATGCTGTGCAGCAGGTAATGAAGGTGCTTCGCTTCTCGAACTCTCGAAGCAAATTGATTTTATCGATGGTTGAAATTCATCGAGATATGGTTAAGGGAGTAACTGAGGCAAGCGGGCGTGAGCTGCGCGTCAAATGGCTAAGCCTTGCTATCCGTTACGGGAAACAAGAACTGACGGAATGGCTTGACGTCATGCGAGTGCTTCCAGAAGCGAAGCTAAGCTTCCCAGATTCACTTCTAACGCAATTAAATGAATGGCTGGAACAAATGGTTATCTCAAAGCTTAAGCAGCTTAGCGTGAACGGTAAGGAGTTAACGAGCCATATGGAAAAACAAGCAGGTCCTTGGGTAAGCGAATATTTAAATCAATTGCTGCTGCTGGTAGCTGCCGGCGAGCTTGAAAATGAAAAAAGCGCGCTGCTCGGCCAAGCATCGCTTTGGAAATAGCGGGAGCTTCGAAGTCAGTTTTGCTTCGCAAAACTAAGCACCTGCTTACGAAGTCAGTTTTGCTTCGCAAAACTAAGCACCTGCTTACGAAGTCAGTTTTGCTTCGCAAAACTAAGCACCTGCTTACGAAGTCAGTTTTGCTTCGCAAAACTTTAGGAGGTTACCTTTCATGAATCATGAGCCCTTGCTTCAATTGTTTATGGATAAGCCCGGTGAATATGTATCGGGAGAGAGCATAAGCCAAGAGCTCGGTGTCAGCAGAACCGCGGTCTGGAAGCAAATTCGCAAGCTGGAGAGCGCGGGGTATCATTTTGAAGCTTCGAGACGGCTTGGATATCGGTTAGTCAGTGTTCCAGACCACCTGTCAACAGACGAATTGGCTAATCGGCTGGAAGCAAAGGTATTTGGCCAAACCGTCCATTTGTTCGAATCGGTAGAATCAACGCAAAACTTGGCGCGCGCGGCTGCGGAAGAAGGCGCCGATGAAGGCACGTTGTTTATTGCCGAGCAGCAGGTGAACGGACGCGGGCGAATGGGACGCGGATGGGTATCGCCGCGAGGCAAGGGCGTTTGGATGAGCATGGTGCTTCGCCCGTCCGTACCGATCCATTTTGCCCCGCAGCTTACGCTGCTTACGGCGGTTGCTTTATGCAGAAGCTTAAAGCGCGTTACATCCCTGGCAATCGGCATCAAATGGCCAAATGACTTACTTATTGATGGCAAAAAAATTAGCGGTATCTTGCTCGAATCTGCCGCAGAAGATGAAAGGCTCCGCTATGTTATTGCCGGAATCGGCATAAGCGTGAATTTAGAGGAAACGGATTACCCGGTCGATTTATTGGAGAAAGCGACTTCGCTCCGCATTAGCAGCGGCAAGAAATGGACAAGGGAAGCCATTATTGCAGATTTCTTGAAAGAGTGGGAACAGCTTTATTTTCTATATCATGAACAAGGCTTCAGTCCGATCGTGACCCTATGGGAGGCATTATCCGTTTCGTTAGGCAAACCTGCAAGGTTAATTACGCCGCAAGGCGATATAATCGGCGTTCCGATTGGGCTTGATGAAAGCGGGGCAATAAAAATCGAACTCCCGGACGGCACGGTAAAGCCTGTTTTTTCCGCAGAAATGGGCGAACCGCTATAGTGTTTTCCGGGTCGTTTACGGAATGCAGAAAGTTTGGTAAACTAGATCTATCAGGCGGTATTCGAAGGAAGCTGCACTGGTGATGATGATTCAAAAAATGTGAATGGTTGGGAATGCACACTCTGCTCTGAGCCGTAGGGACCGAGACAGAAGGAAGCACGACAAGCAAACGTTTCCTTTTCAGTTTGGGGACCTTTTTAGCAGCGGCTAAAAGGTTTTTTTGTGTTTATCCTATCATTGAACGGGGGATGAAGCTGATGAGGAAACGACTGACGATTACTAATTTAAAGAAAATGAAGCAGGACCGCAATGCGATTTCCGTTTTGACAGCTTACGATTATCCTTCAGCCAAGCTTGCGGAAGAAGCTGGAATAGATGTCATTCTTGTCGGAGATTCGCTCGGGAATGTCGTGCTTGGCTATGATACGACCATACCCGTAACGATTGACGATATCGTTTATCATACAAGAGCGGTTGCCAGAGGCGCTCAGCAAACGTTTATCGTTGCCGATATGCCTTTTATGACCTATGGAATCGGACGAGAGTCCACGCTGCGCAATGCAGCAAAAATCATGCAAGAAGGCGGAGCCCAAGCCGTGAAGCTCGAAGGCGGTACCGACATCGCATCGGATGTCTCGGCACTTGTCAAAGCCGGCATACCGGTAATGGGACATATCGGGTTAACGCCGCAATCCGTTCATCAGCTTGGCGGCTACAAGGTTCAAGGCAAGCTTGACGCGGATGCTGAGCGTTTAATGAAAGATGCGAAGGCAATCGAGGAAGCCGGAGCGTTCAGCATCGTATTGGAGCTTGTGACAGAACCGCTTGCCAAGATGATCAGCGAAATGCTAACGATACCGGTAATCGGCATAGGCGCGGGTAGAGGCTGTGACGGCCAGGTGCTGGTATATCATGATATTTTGCAATATTCTTCGCCTTATTTTGAGAAGAAATTCGTGAAAACCTATGCCGATATCGGCACGACGATTAGGAATGCGATCCAATCCTATGTGGAAGAAGTGAAATCAGGCCAATTTCCCGAGGAAGCACATGTATTCTCCGCACAGCCCGCAGCCATTCCGTCATTATACGGCGGCGTGAATGATGGCGAGAAAAACAGTGTGAACGACGGAAAGAACGACTTGCCGAAGAAAGGAGTCCGTCTGACATGATCATCGTCCGTACGAAGGCTGAACTTATAAATCAAATATCTGCTTTGCGCAAACAAAACAAATCGATCGGGTTTGTCCCGACAATGGGCTTTCTGCATGAAGGGCATGCCTCCTTGCTTCGCCAAGCAGCATCAGAGAATGATGCTGTCGTGCTTAGCATTTTCGTAAATCCGCTTCAATTCGGACCGAATGAGGATCTGGACCGTTATCCCAGAGACGAAGAGAGAGATACGGCGCTTGCCGAAGAAAACGGAACGGGAATCGTATTTATTCCTTCCGTGCAGGAAATGTATCCGGACAAACCGCTCACGAGCGTCATCGTCAATCAAGTGACGGACCGGTTATGCGGCGCATCGCGTCCGGGACATTTTGACGGAGTAGGGACGGTTGTCAGCAAGCTGTTTCATTTGGTCACGCCGGATCGAGCTTATTTTGGCATGAAGGATGCGCAGCAGGTAGCCGTTATTCAACAAATGGTCAATGATCTTAATTTTTCCGTTCAAATCGTTCCTTGCCCGATCGTTCGGGAACCGGACGGCCTTGCGCTTAGCTCCAGAAACGTTTATTTAAATGCGGAGCAGCGCGAGCAGGCGGTTATTCTGTCACAAAGTTTGCAGCAGGCATCCGTTTGGATGAATGAGCAGGACATGACGGCGGAGAAGCTTGCAGCTAGGGTTAAGGAAGAGATTGCCAAAGCGAGTGAAGCGGTAGTCGACTATGTCGAGCTGCTGCAATTTCCGTCGCTTCAATTACCGGAAGCGAATGTATCTCTTACAACATTAAATCAACCGTTAATATTGGCATTAGCCGTGAAATTTGGAACAACCAGGCTGATCGACAACCGTATTTTAGAAGCAAAGGGGGCAAATGCGCATGTTCAGAACGATGATGAAATCCAAGCTGCACCGGGCAACCGTAACGGAAGCGAACTTGAATTATGTAGGTAGCATTACCATTGACGAGGATTTGATGGATGCTGCCAACCTATGGGAAAATGAAAAGGTGCAGATTGTAAACAACAACAACGGAGCGCGCTTCGAGACTTATGTGATTACAGGCGAGCGAGGCTCGGGTGTTATTTGCTTAAATGGCGCAGCAGCAAGGCAGGTTCAACCTGGCGATCAGGTCATTATCATTTCGTATGCGATGATGACGGATGCCGAAGCAAAGGAGCATAAACCGGTCGTCACTATTTTGGATGCCGATAATCGTCCGCTTCGGATCTTGAATGAGGAGATTCACGCGACCATCCTGTAACGGCATGAACGGTACGACAATCCCTGCATTATGTAACGAATGGGTTGTTGTATGAAAAACCGCGTTAAAACAAAAAATGAACATAACACTCCTTAATTCTTTGGCGAAGGCGGGATGCGGTATGTTCCAGCATATGTTTTCATCCATGAACGACATGCTCGATCAAATCATTGAGCAGTATGAAAATGCGGATGTCCAGGAAAAAAAGCATTACGACGAGCAAATGAATGAGCTTAAAAAGGTCAGCGATACGTTTATTGAGCAGTGGCTCGATTTCGAGGAAAAGTTTGCAGAGTTTAAGGAGCAGCATTGCGAGCTGGCGGGGGAGTCAATGCCAACGGCGTCGGCAATACCACAGGCGCATGCCTCCACAGGAGCGGCTCAGCAAATTCTTCCTCCGGTCAGCGAAACTGCGCCATGCAACACAGCGGATTTAGAAATTCCAGATGAGCTCGCATCCGTCATATCCAAAGGTCAAGGCTATTATAAGTTATTTATGTTTTCGCAAGCGGCAGTACAATTTCAATCCGTCATTATTCAATCGCCTGAATGCAATTTGGCAAGGCTATTTTTAGGCATGACCCACATGCATCTCCAAAATTGGAGCGAGGCGCAGCGGCATTTTCAATTGTTAATTGTATTAACGGACTTCCCCAAATGGCTGGCAATGGGCTATAATGCGCTAGGGTGCATTCAGGCGGTGCATATGAACTTGGCGCAAGCAGAACAATTATTTATCAAGGCTTATGATGTATGCCCAAGCTTCAAGGATCCATTAAACAACCTGAAGTCATGCCAAGAAACGCCCAAGCAATTATCGTTATATTTCGGAAGCACGGAGCTGTGCTGTTTGTGAGAGGATCGGGGAATGAATGAAATTTGCAGTATTGGACTTAGAAACGACGGGACATAGCTCGGAGGATGACATTTTGCAGGTTGGGCTGGTCATCGTTTCTGATGAGCTTGAAATCATCGAATCGTATAGCTCCTTTGTTCGGCCTAACATCCCAATACCGGCCTTCATTACACAACTGACAGGCATAGACGAATCGGTTGTTGCGGATGCCCCAAGGCTCAAAGAGGTTATCGACAGCCTTGTCCCATTTTTGGACGATGCAGTGCTTGTTGCTCATAATGTCGGCTTTGATGCCGGATTTCTCAACCAAGCGCTGGGGCGCTGCGCCTTACGTCCTTTTGCGGGACGCAGGCTGGATACCATTGAACTATTGAGAATATTATACCCTACAATAAATACGTATCAGCTTGGAGCTGTCACAGAGCTTTTCGGTATCCCGCATGATCAGCATCACCGTGCAGATAGCGACGCTAAAGCAACCGCGTTATTGCTAATCGAGACGGTTAAAAAGCTTCGCAAACTGCCGCTGCTCACTTTGCAGCGGCTTTCCGCGCTTGTTGATGACGGAAGCGATTTAAGCTGGTTTATTAAGCATACCCAGCAGGAAATGGAGTATCGGACCGTATTCGAATCCAATGAATATGATTACTTCAATCAATTCGCTCTAAAAGTGCGGGAATGGAGCGACGAACAGCCGCCGCGCGCAGGCAGCGTTAATTCGATGCCGTTAACGGATGTCTCATTCGATAACTACTTAGCCGATGTCAGGCACCGTTTTGAACAAAAGTTCGAAAATTATGAAGAGCGGGAAGCGCAGGTCGCAATGTTTCAAGAGGTGTACAGCGCTCTTAACCAAAACCAGCATTTGCTGATCGAGGCGGGCACGGGCACGGGTAAGTCGCTGGGCTATTTAATTCCCGCGCTTTATTATGGCATTCAAAACGGTAAAAAAGTCGTTGTAAGCACGCATACGATTAATTTGCAGGAACAGCTGAGACAACGTGACTTGCCTCTTTTGGATGAAATTTTACCTTTTGAATTCAAAGCTTCTATCTTCAAAGGCAGAGGCAACTATTTATGTCTGCGAAAATTTGAAGGAAAAGTAAACACAAAGGACTTGGTTTCTCCGATTGAAGATACGGTTACGGCAGCGCAAATGGTCGTTTGGCTGGGTGAGACGGAGACCGGCGATCAAGAAGAACTGAATTTCGGCAACAAAGGCTCCGATTTCTGGTCGACCGTGGCGAGCGATACGGATTCATGCTTGAATCGTGCCTGTCCATGGTTTAAGCGATGTTTTTACCACCGGGCAAAGCATGAATCAAACATAGCCGATGTTACCATAACGAATCATTCCATGCTGTTTACCGATGTCCAAGCGGATCATCGCTTACTGCCTACGTACACACATCTTATTATTGATGAAGCGCATCATGTGGAAGAGGTGGCGGGCAAGCATCTTGGCATGCAGATCAATTATTTTTCCTTGACGCAGGCCGTGCTCCGTCTCTATAAAGATGCGCGTTCAGGGCTGTTGCCGGGGCTTCGTCAAAAGCTACTGTATGAGGATGACGCCCATCAGGCTTCCTGGTTAGAGACGATCGATACGGTTATTCCCATTTTTCAAGAAATAAAAGAGCATTGGGATAAGCTGTTTGAAATGTTCTACAGCTTCACGTCTACGTCAACGGATGGCCCGACCGAAAACGGACAATCGGTTTGCAGGCTGAAAAAAAACGAGCTTCCCGCAGGCTGGGAGGACGGGGTTACGGTAGAGGGGAATTTGCATACCGAGCTTAACCGCGTGGTTCGTACCGTAGACAAGATGGTAACGGACATTAAAGACCGCGTTGACGATTCAGCCGTGCAGGCGCTAATAACGGATCTGAACGGAGCTGTCCGCGATTTAACCCGTCTGAAGGATGAACTCCGGACCTTTATCAAATTGGAGCTGACGGATTCCGTGTTTTGGATCGAAGCAAGCAGCGTTTACCGTTATCGCTCCGTGCAGCTTTACGGCGTTCCCGTCGATGTGAGCGCTCAGCTGCAAAAGTACTTTTTCGATGTAAAAGAAAGCATCGTGCTGACGTCTGCAACGTTATCCGTCCAGAAATCATTTCAATATGCCGAAGAGCAATTAGGCTTGACGGGGTATGAAGAACAAGGCAGGTTAAAAACCGTGCAGCTTCCCTCTCCGTTTAATTATAGGGAACAAGCGCTGGTGGTCATCCCGAGGAACTTCCCTGTTTTGAAGGGAGTATCCGTCGATGACACGTACTTGGAAATGCTGGTCGCGTCGCTTGCGGATGCAGCCAAGGAAACGAAGGGCCGCATGCTTGTATTGTTTACTTCGTACCGGATGCTTAAGCAAGTATACGAGCCGTTAAAAGAAAAGCTAACCGTCTCTGGCATCCAAGTGTTGGGGCAAGGCATCGACAGCGGGAACCGAACAAAGCTTACTAGGCGCTTTCGGCAAACGCCTGAATCGGTATTGCTCGGCACAAGCAGCTTCTGGGAGGGCGTAGACATACCGGGCGAAGCGCTGATCTGCCTTGCGATCGTGCGTCTGCCATTCCAGCCGCCCAGCCATCCGTTGGCGGAAGCAAAAGCGGAAATGCTGCAGCGTCAAAAGCAAAACCCGTTCATGAAGCTGTCTATACCGCAAGCCGTCATTCGCTTTAAGCAGGGGTTCGGCCGTTTGGTAAGAACGTCTCAGGATAAAGGAATCGTAATCATTTACGATACAAGGGTGATCGACACCTATTACGGCAAGCATTTCTTGTACTCCTTGCCTGGGCCCAAGATCGAAACGATGCATACGGACCAAATGATCCTGCGGATGCGGGAGTGGTTAAGCGATGGGAAGGCAGCCGAAACATTGGTTCACCACAACGAAACAAGCACGGAGGAGGAGAAGCGATGAAGCAAACGAAAATATCGGAGGCTGTCGTCAGAAGGCTTCCTGTTTATCTCCAAGTATTGAATGAAATGGTGAATCGAGAAATTCAAACCGTTTCTTCCCAAGACTTAGGCACAAAGCTTGATTTGAATCCGGCACAAATCCGCAAGGATCTTGCATACTTCGGTGAATTTGGCCGAAAAGGCGTCGGATACGACGTTGTATATTTGATAGAAAAAATCCGCCAGATTCTAAAGGTTGACCAGACGATTAAAGTTGCGCTTGTCGGCGCGGGGAATTTGGGGCATGCTTTGTGCAATTACAACAAATACTCCAAGGATAATATGCAAATCACTGCGGTTTTCGATGTGCATCCCAGCAAGATCGGTACGAGTATCAATAATTTGACCGTACTGCCAATGAGCGAACTTAACGCTACGGTTGAGGAACAAAAAATACGGATCGGGATCATCACGGTTCCAGCCTTTGAGGCGCAAAACGTCGCTAATCAATTCGTGGAGGCTGGCGTGGAGGGCATTCTAAACTTCGCGCCGGCTATTTTGCGGGTGCCCGATGAGGTGCGCATTCAAAATGCGGATTTTACGAGGGAATTGCTAAGCATAGCCTATTATTTAGTTAGAGAAGGAGAAACGCAGAATGAGTCAGATTTGGATTGAAAATGGTTTGTTTATAACTATGGATGATGAAAACCCGTCATTCAAGGGACATATGGTCGTTACCGGCGACCGGATTACGTACATAGGCACGGCGGCTCCCGAGCAGCTTTCTGAAGCGGTTCAAAAGATAGACGGCAGCAAGCTCGCTTTTATGCCTGGTCTTATCAATACGCATGGCCACGCCGCCATGAGCTTGCTTCGCGGCTATTCGGATGACCAAAATTTGCAGGTTTGGCTGGAACAGAAGATGTGGCCGATGGAAGGCAAATACGTGGACCAAGATACACGCGCCGGCAGTGCACTTGCCATCGTGGAAATGCTGCGTTCAGGAACAACGGCATTCGTTGATATGTACGACCGCATGGACCAGGTTGCGCAAATGGTTGAACAAAGCGGAATCCGAGGCGTTTTGACGAGGGGCGTTATCGGTCTATGTCCGCCTGCGGTGCAAGAAGCCAAGCTCACGGAAGCGATTGCTTTTGCGCGCGATTGGAACGGTAAAGCGGACGGCAGAATTACGACGATGATCTCGCCGCATGCGCCATATACTTGTCCTCCTGAATATATTGAACGTTTCGTGCAGGCCGCGCATGATTACAATTTGCCTCTGCACACCCATATGTCGGAGACCCTCGCCGAGGTTGAGCAAAATGTCAGAGACTACGGTCTCCGCCCCGTCGAGCATTTGGATCGCCTAGGATTTTTCTCGCGTCCGGCACTCGTTGCCCACGCGGTTCATTTGAATGACGCCGAGATTGAATTGCTTGCAGCCAAGGGGGTAGCCGTATCGCATAATCCCGTTAGCAATCTAAAGCTGGCAAGCGGAATCGCCCGCGTGCCGAAACTGCTGCGGGCAGGCGTAACGGTATCCTTAGGTACAGACAGCGTAGCAAGCAATAATAACCTCGACCTATTCGAAGAAATCCGTTTCGCGGCATTGCTGCATAAAGGCGTATCGGGTGATCCAACGGCTATACCGGCTTCGGAAGCATTGAAGCTCGGCACAATTTACGGTGCAAAATCGATCTGGCAGGAGGATCAGCTTGGCAGCCTTAAGGTGGGCAAGAAAGCGGATTTCATTGCGATAGATATCGAGCAGCCTCATTTCTATCCAAAGACAGATATGATGTCGCATTTGGTTTATTCCGGTTCCGGCCGGGATGTCCGTCATGTATGGATCGACGGGCGCCAGGTTTTGAAAAACGGCGAATGCACCTTACTCGACGAGGAGAAAATTCGCTATGAGGCGCAGGCGAGCTTCGATCGCTTGCTTAACGCCTAATGCGCGCCACAGCAAGGAAACGTCCGCCGTTCATGACGCTGCAGCGATGGTTATTCGTTATCGTCGCCTGTCTCTTGCTGCTTTTAACAGTCGGGTTTATTTATTTCCGTGATATACAGGATTCGCAATGGACGGCGATTAAAGCAGCCAAGAAGCAAGCCATAGAAGCTGCCGGGCTTACTGAGGTCGACAAGGTCTATCATCATACATGGGATAAAGAAACATGGGTTATCGAAGGCATCAATAAAGAGAATGAAAACGTATTTGTATGGTTAACAGAGGAGAAGCTGTCCGAGGTGATCAAAGCATCAGAGGGAATTTCCGAGCAAAACCTTAAAAATACGTTTAAAGGCAAACAGCCGAATGCAGTTGTGAAAAGAATTCAGCCCGGCCTGCTTGATGATCAGCGGGTATGGGAAATATATTACAGCGACGGAGAAAATCCGGCTCGCTATCATTATGATTTCTATCGTTTTGATAATGGAGCCTTCATTGATTCCTATAAGCTGCCATCGAGGACGGAGCCGTAAGGCTCCTTTCCTATTTTTGCAGTACGCATCTTGCCCCAAAGTATGATATACTCTCGTATAGAGGAATTGATATACGGAATGACCATATAAAATGCTGCGGGAGGGATTTTGCAAATGTTGAGACCGCGAGTGATACCTATAGTGATTACGGCTGCCATTTCGGCTTCCGTTTTATTCGGAGGCTGGGCCATTTACAATCAAGTGGCTGTTGCAGCACCGTTAGAACAGGTTGCGAAAGATGTAGCCGGCGTTGTTTCTTCAGATAAGCCGGTAATGGATAACGAGCAGGTAACCATAACGATAGAATTGAACGAGGATGCGAATCTTCGCGATGTATATGAGAGAATAGAGGCAAACGGCAAGGATGTATTCGATAACCGTGTGCTTACGTTGAAGTTTAAAGGGAAATCGAATAAGCAGCTTGAAGATCTATGGTATGCGTCTATGTTTGATATTGCGGAAGCCATGGAGACCAAAACCTATTCGAGCATTCCGGAAGCGATGAACAAAACGGCTAAAGCGTACAAAGATGTAACGGTAACAACGGAAATGGATGAAAAAAACGTATATATTACTTTAAAAAATCCAGAAGCGGTGAAATACGTCGTACTGCCACGTATCTCAGCCCAATTGGAGGCATGGTAATATGAGAAAATACGGAACAGAAATCGCGATAGGTCTCGTACCTGTTGTGATCGCGTTTTTAATCTTTATCGGACAAAATGTCGTCCCTATGCTGATGCTCGCGGCTATTGGTTTTGCACTCGTTTATACTGCGCGCGGCAGAGGCAAGCTTACGGCCATGACAAGTCAGAGGCAGCGTTCGGGGGAGAAATCCGCGCCATTTACCTTTGATCAAATCGGAGGGCAGGAGCGGCCGAAGCAGGAGCTTATCGAAGCGCTTGATTTCCTTGTTCACCAAGACAAAATAAAGAAGCTGGGTATTCGGCCGCTAAAAGGCATTTTATTGGCGGGACCTCCGGGAACCGGTAAAACTCTGCTGGCCAAAGCTGCCGCTCAGTATACGGATTCCATATACTTGGCCGCATCAGGCAGTGAATTCGTTGAGATGTATGTCGGCGTCGGCGCGGGACGCGTGAGGGATTTATTCAAAGAAGCGCGTACCAAAGCAAACAAAGCGAAAAAAAGCAGCGCGGTCATTTTCATCGATGAGATTGAAGTCATCGGGGGAAAACGTGACGGCGGACAGCAGCGGGAATACGATCAAACCTTGAACCAGCTTTTGACGGAGATGGACGGCATTTATGCCAACGAATCCCCGCGCATATTGCTGATAGCGGCTACCAACCGCAAGGAAATGCTCGATGGAGCTCTCTTGCGGCCAGGACGTTTTGACCGCCATATCGGCGTCGATCTACCGGATAAAAAGGGCAGGCTGCATATTTTAAACATTCACGCGAACAATAAGCCTATTGAAAACGGGGTTGACTTGGATCGCATCGCAAGAGAATCCTTTGGGTTCTCGGGAGCCCAGCTTGAAAGCGTCATGAATGAAGCGGCGATCTATGCGATGCGGGAGAGCAGAGAACAAATTTCGGAAAAGCATCTTTCCATGGCGATTGATAAAGTGATGATGGGCGAGAAAACGGATCGGGAAGCGACGAAGGAAGAACGCGAGCGCATTGCGCTTCATGAGCTTGGACATGCGATAATGGCGGAGCTTGTTCGTCCAGGCAGTGTTTCGCAGGTAGCTTTGTCACCGCGAGGACAGGCGCTGGGCTATGTGCGCCATAATCCTCAACAGGACCAATATTTGTATACCAAAGCGTTTTTAAACGGACAGATCATGATTGCGCTTGGAGGAGCCGCTGCGGAGGAAATGTTCTATGGCGACCGAAGCACCGGTTCGAGAGGCGATTTCGAGCAAGCGATGAACGTTGTGAAAACGCTGGTAGAATCCGGTTTGACCGAGTTAGGCATCATCGATGCGTCCATGTTGACCAAGGAAGTATGGGCAGCTACGAATCGCATGATATTAGATGAGCTTATGCTGCAAACCAAAACAATGTTAGAATCCAAAAGAGACGTGTTTACGCAATCGCTCGAAACGCTGCTGCGTGAGGAAACACTTAGCGGCGACGAGTTTAGAACGCTGTTTAAGACAAGTACGGCGGCATAAAACGTTTACATTATTACAATTTGAAGGCGGAGTGTCTATCCGCCTTCTATTTTTGATGAAAACCGTTATAATAAGATTGAATTATAATGGCATAGAATCTTTTCAAATCGTTATAAGAAGCAGACTTGCCATACTAAAGGAGCTAATACATTGCATATAAAAACAGTAGGCGTGGTAGGCGTAGGGACCATGGGGCAGGGAATCGCAGAAATGCTTGCCTCAAAAGGATTGGATGTCATCATTATTGAGCATTCGGACGAGCGTCTTGAATACGGGAAACAAATGATCGAGGTAAGCCTTGACAAGCAAATAGAAAAATGGGCGCTCACGAATTCGGAGAAAAAGCTCATTATGAATAGAATAGAGGCAACAACCAGCTATGAGAAGCTGACGGCTTGCGAGTTGGTCATTGAAACGATTACGGAGGACTTGGATCAGAAAAAAGCGGTCTTCGAAACGATTGACCGGATTTGCGGACCGAATGTCATCCTTGCGAGCAATACATCGACGCTTAGTTTAACGGAGCTTGCCAGCGTAACGAGTAAGCCTGATCGCGTGATCGGCATGCATTTTATCTATCCCGTGTTCAAGATTGATTTGGTTGAAATCGTCCGCGGTTTGAAAACTTCGGAGGAAACATTCGTGCGGACGAAACATTTCGTGGAAGAGGTCATTCACAAAAAAGGAGTCATGGTCTTTGAATCTCCCGGCTTCGTGACATCCCGCCTTATCTGTTTGTTCATCAATGAAGCCCTCCATGTTTTGGAGGAAGGCGTGGCATCCGCGGAGGATATCGACAGCGCCATGCGTATCGGATATTCGTTCCAGCATGGCCCATTTGAGATGTGCGACCGTTTCGGACTTGATTCCGTGCTTGCGGCACTTGACCGAATGTTCCGTGAATACGGCGAGCTCAAATACCGTCCGTCCATTGTATTGAAAAAAATGGTGCGTGCCGGGCATTTAGGCGTCAAATCAGGCGTCGGCTTCTTTAAATATGATAAGGATGGGGACCGGATCTAATGAAAGTACTAGTCATCAATGCAGGAAGCTCCTCGTTAAAATATCAGCTTTACGATATGAGGAATGAATCCGTGCTGGCGAGCGGCCGCGTAGAGCGTATCGGAATGGATTCTTCCATTGTCACGCATGAGCCAATTGATAAGCCGGAGATTCGTAATGTAAGTGAAATACTCGATCATGTTACCGCTGTTAAACGGGTCATCGATATGCTGACGCATCCGGAATTCGGCGCGATCAGCCATTTGAATGAAATCGAAGCTGTCGGTCATCGCGTCGTTCATGGAGGCGAGGTGTTTAGCAGCTCCGTCCTTGTTACGCAGGAGGTTAAGCTGGAGATACGCAGGTTGTTTGACTTAGCTCCTCTGCATAACCCGGCTCATATGATGGGGATTACAGCCGTAGAAACGAACTTGCCGGATGTTCCGCAAGCGGTCGTTTTCGATACGGCATTCCACCAATCCATGCCGAACACATCGTATTTATATCCGATTCCCACCGTGCTGTACCGCCGCCATAAAATACGCAGATACGGATTTCACGGAACATCGCACTCCTATGTAAGCGCGAAAGCAGCGCAGCATTTGAATAAACCGCTGGAATCGCTAAAAATGATTACCTGCCATATCGGTAACGGCGCGAGCTGTGCAGCGATTTTAAACGGAAAATCATTTGACACGAGCATGGGCATGACTCCGCTCGAGGGTCTTATGATGGGGACGAGAAGCGGCGATATTGATCCAGCTATCGTACCGTTTGTCATGAACAAAGAGGAATTGACATTAAATGAAGTAAATTCTATGCTTAACAAACATAGCGGAATGCTGGCGATTTCGGGGATAAGCAGCGATATGCGCGAGGTTACCGAGGCGATGGTCGATGGCGACAAGAATGCCAAGCTCGCTTTTGACATGTATGCTTACCGGGTCAAAAAATATATCGGCGCATACGCGGCTGCGATGAACGGCGTAGATACGATCGTGTTCACGGCTGGGGTCGGCGAAAATTCAGTCGCGCTGCGTAAAGCGATTTGTGAGGGCATTTCGTTTCTTGGCATCGAGCTCGATGAAGAGCGCAACGCGGAGCGACGCAAGGATACGCGTGAAATTACGACGGACGGTTCGCGAATTAAAGTACTCGTTGTTCCAACGAATGAAGAACTGCTGATCGCAAGAGATACTTATAACTTGGTGAAACAAGCCTAAATGTCGTTAAGGTTAATATAGGAGGCAGCTGGCAGTGAACAACGAGATATGGAAGGCTTACTCGCATGGTATGGCCTCAGCATTGCAGGAGGGCGGCGTATATGTATCCGCAATGCTGCTGAGAACATACAGCCAGCTTGGATTGTCGGACACGGAAGCGATGCTGCTGCTGCAGATCATGGTTTACATGGATGCCGACCGGAATGATTTTCCCACACCTGAGGAGCTGGCTGAGCGAATGGGGCTGACCGTAAAAGAGGTTGGTCAGCTGCTCGGGCGCTTGATGAAGGAAGATTTTTTAACCATTGACGAGTATATGGACAGCTCAACAGGCAGGCAGTCCGAACGCTACAATTGGACGGGATGGCTGCTTAAAGCAACTTCGCTTACGTCTGACCTAAAACGGGAAACAAAAAAAGCGGAGCGGCAGCCCGTTCGGCAGCAGCAGGCCCCGGCTTCGGATTTGTTCAGCGTATTCGAGCAGGAGTTCGGAAGATTGTTATCGCCCATCGAATGCGAGACGATTTCCGGCTGGCTTGACCATGATCGCTATACGGATGAAATCATTCGTTTTGCGCTGAAGGAAGCCGTCTTTGCAGGCAAGCTGAGCCTGCGGTACATTGACCGGATATTGATTGAATGGAGCCGCAACAGGGTAACAAATGCAGACGAGGCTCGCGCGCATGCGCAGAAGTTTCGCGGAGGAAGAGGCTAAGCCATAGGCTTAGCCTCTTTTTTTATACGGGTGACAAAACGAGCCGCAGCTAAAAAAGGATAGAAAATCTTAAAAAAGATCGGGATATTAGAAATATATAATTTTAAAAATGTGTTACGTTTGTAGCACGCAATAAGATTGGGAAAAGGAGGAATCCTGCGGAAAATATTGCTTATGAATGGAGTGCGGAAACGAATGAGAGAAAAGGAGGAACAAGGTTGAAAAGAGCAATCGGACTACTTTTGGCAATGATCCTTTTTGCAGGCATGATTAACTTACCTATGAAGGTTCAGGCTGCAGATTCAACGATGGATGGTCACGGATTATTGGGTGAATTTTATAAATGCGTCCAAAACCCCAATAATCGGGAAGATATTCGTGTATTTAATTTCGATGATCTGCGAGGAGAAAGAGTTGTTGCCAATTTAAATGGTGATTCTTTTTCAAGCATTTTTAATCAATTTTCAGGTACACCCGATTATAATACCGCAATTTTTACAGGTACCATCGTACCGGAATATACAGAAGATTATACCTTCCATATGGTAGGTGATGACGGGTTCAGATTATGGATTAACGGGGAGATGATTATTGACTTTTGGAAGCAAACTTGGGAAGTCCCTCAGGTAAGTGCTCCGGTATCTTTGGAAGCTGGAAAACATTATGATATCAAAGTTGAATATCTGCAAGGCTGGGGAGGTACTTGGCTTCGAATGGAATGGGAAAGCGCAAGCCAAAATAGAGAGATCGTTCCTGAATCAGCACTTTATTTGCCGTCTGATCGTATAATCGCAACAAAAAAAGCTGATTTGGCAGCAGAAATTCAAAAGGTCGATTATTTAATAGAAAACTTTGCTGAAAACGTAAACGAAATCGTATTCAATAAGTTAAGTGCCGAGCAAATAACTGCGGATGCCTTGCTTCATACGATTGATGACGAAGAGATGGGTGACAGAGAGAAAGCAGAACGATTAATAGCGGCGATTGCGAACGTCTCCATTGCACGTTCCGATTTTATGAAAGAAATGGGTATCACGAGTTCTTCGGTTTCTGACAAGTTTAACAACCCGCTTTATCAAGGTCAGGACCCCTTTGTCACTTATAAGGACGGATTTTATTACTTTGTATCTTCCAGTAACTTAGACTCTAACAATAAAGTATATGTATCCAAATCCCGTACCCTGATAGACCAAGGCGAAAAGGTAATGGTATTTGATTCCAAAGGAACGCAAACGCGGATTTTCGCTCCGGAAATCTTCTTCTTTGACGGGAAATGGTATATCTACTATTGTGCCGACTTAAAAGAATATGGCTACAAACATATGGCAACGGTTTTAGAATCCGTTACCGATGATCCGCAAGGGGAATATGTGGATAAAGGCGCATTATATGCTGGTGAAAATGGCGAGTATAAACAAGCAAACGACTTTACGGTATTTGACTACAATGGCCAGCTTTATGCGGTTTGGGGAACCTTAGGCCTCGGAGAGCCAATCGGTCCGGCAATTGCTCCGATGGATAACCCCTACACGATAACGGCTGATCGGTCATTCTTGCCAGGCGGGGGCGGGGAAGGACCTCGTGTGTTACAAAAAGACGGAAAAGTATTTATCACCATGTCAGAAGGTGACTATGCATCGAATGATTACCGTTTATCTTATTTTACGAATACAGACGGGGACTTTTTAAACCCGGCTTCTTGGACCCGTACAAATGATGTTTTCGTTTCTACCGGTGATGTATCTGGTTCTGCCAGAGCGGGTTTTGTGAAATCTGCAGATGGTACGGAAGATTGGATGATTTACCATTCACGCGTTTACCAAGATACGGAACGTAACTGGTGGCGTGAAGTAAATTTAAAGAAATTCGGTTGGAATGAAGATGGTACGCCTAATTTCGGTGAGCCTGTCTCCCCCCATGAATGGCAAGAATTGCCTTCTGGAGATTTAGGATTAGGCGAAATGTATCAAGCAGAGGATGCCATTCACTTTGGCAGCATTACAAAAGAATACACCCATGCCAATTATCAAGGGACAGGTTATATTAACCTGCCGGAAACTTCGGGTGCTGAAGCAAGCTTTGTCGTAAATGCGGTAGAAGAAGGCGATTATATCGTAGGCGTAAGATATGCATACGGCGTACAAGTGAATGGGGAATCAACCAATCATCCTACGACGCAATTGCCTGCAAGAGCAAAAATCAATGTATATGTAAATGGTGTACTCGTAAAGACCGTTGCGCCAGACAAAACGGCAATCAGCTGGGATGAATGGTTTACGGCTTCTGAACGTTTGAACCTGCAAGCAGGGAAAAATGTAATCAGTTATCGTATTGATAACGGGAGTATAGGTAATGTGAATGTGGACTTTTTGACGATGTATAAGGCAGATGTTCCAAATCCGGATTTTTCATCGGATGTAACGGGCACACTTGCCGGCATGTCCCAAGTTTCGTTGGGAAATGACTTCGAGGTGAACTATGGTTTAGCCCATGTACCGACGAGCATGGAAGATGCTATTTATGCTCAGGATCTAATCTTCAACTATGATCCCGATAAACTTGATTTTGTTTCGGCAGTATCCCTAAAAGATGGCCTGCTGGTCATTGATTCTCAAACGGAAGTCCTTGGCCAAGTCCGGATTCTGCTTGCAAGTCAAGGGGCTGATCATCCTGTCACGACCGATGGGGATTTGCTTAAATTAACCTGGAAAGCGATCAAAGAGACGGCTAACACAAGCATTACCTTATCCCGGGCACAGCTTGCGAACGGAACGGGCGCAGAGACAACGCTTGCCCCAGTCACGCATAACCTGGAAGTCATTGGCATTAATGATCTGGACAAAGAAGCATTACATGCGTTAATTGCTGAGTCCCAAGCCGCGGTAAATGCAGCGGTGGAAGGCAATGCTCCCGGGCAATACCCGGTTGGCTCCAAAGCTGCATTGGAAAATGCGATTACAGCAGCCAAAGTAGCATCCGAGAGCGCTGAAAGCCAAGCAGCCATCGATCACGCCGTAAGCATTTTAAACCTGGCTTTGCACGCATTTGAGAATGCAGTCCATGCTTCAAAATCGGGTGATATGAACGCAGATGGATTAGTGACCATTGGCGATCTCGCCATCGTTGCTGCCAGCTATGGTGAAAATTCGACCAGCCCGGATTGGAATAGGATCAAAAAAGCGGATACCAACCTCGACGGCGTCATTGATGTTGCTGATCTAGCAGTTATTGCAAGCGCAATTTTTCAATAAGGCAATGTAATGCAATGAAGGTGCCAGCTATTCCGATTGATTAAGTTTGCATAGGAAGAAGCCAAGTCGCGGACGTTCATTCGTCAATATGACTTGGCTTTTTCATTGTACGCATATTCCCGGCAAAGGATAGTCTAGAATGCAGTCTACGGTTTACTTGCATAAAGAAGCGCCGTCACGGGTGTTAGACTGGCCAGCATGGTTGAGTACCCTTTGCCTTCAAGCCAGTTTATCAGGCTGGAAGCCAAGGAGGGATGCCAGGTTGTCGGTGAAATCTTGTCTTCGAAAAAAGCTGATTTCAAAACATCATCATCATCATGCAGTTTCATGATACCGGTAACAGCGAGGCGGCCGCCATGAAGGAGCACACGATCCATTTCCTCAAGCGCCATAAGCTGCTGGTCAGGGTTAAGATGATGCATGGCAAAGGTACAAGCGATGAAGGAATAGCTTTGCGCGGCCAGCGGCAAGGCTAACATATTCCCCGGCCTGGCCTCTACGGCAGGCAGCCTTCCCCGAAGGATTGCAAGCATCTCGGCGGATTGCTCGACTGCGGTGAGCTTTGCTCCTGCTCTTACGAGCAAAGCGGATAAATTGCCGCTGCCGGGCGCCAGCTCTAAACCAAGCTCGTCCATTCCCGGATCTAGCCATTCTACCGTATTAATTAAGGCATCGTTATATTGCTCCTCAGACAGCAGTCCGCCAAGCGAAACGAGAGGCGTATCAAACCCGTGCTGCAGAGCTAAACCATCATAATTCCATTGATCGCTCCAAGAAGCGCGGACCAGCCGGTTGCGCTTCATTTCTTCGGCAGCATACTCGATTTGATCCAGCTCGGGAAAACGGCTGTGCCGCCATTCGGATATCGTAACATCAAGCGACTGCAGCGCTTTCGAAGCGGTAATCCATTGTTCGTATAATTGAGCGCGTGCACTCTCAACCTTGCGAATAAAAGCTTCAGGCTCATTTATGGAAGCAAGCGCCTCATGGATAGAAGATAAGGAGATACCCAGCTCTCTCAACGATATAATCCAGCGCAGCCGGGTAAGATCATGCTCGGAGTAGGATCGATAGTTGTTTTCCGACAGCTTGCTGGGATGTATTAGTCCTTTTTCTTCATAAAAGCGCAGCGTACGGGGAGTAACGCCGAGCAGCCGAGCTGCCTCATGCACCTTCAAAATCATCACCTCTAATGCCATTATGAACGTTTCCGTAACGTCAAAGTCAAGCGTTCACATGCAGCAAACCGGACTTAGCTGCGTGATGCAGCAAAACGGCCATCGAATATAAAAATAGATGCCTCCGCAGCGATTTTGCTTAAGAGGCATCTATTCAAGAGCAATTATCGGTTGCCGCGCATAAGCAGCTCCATGCGGTAAACGTACTCGAAAATAAATTCGAACGATTCCAGATGGCGTTTTGCTTCAAAAGCATTGGCGCCCCAAGCATAGATACCGTGCTTTCTCAGCAATATGCCCGGAATGTTTTTGACGATCCGTTCCGTAATTTCCGGCACGATCGAAGGGATATGGGCAAAATTCGAAACGATAGGAATATCGATATGGGCTTCCTCATCCCAAATATTAAATCCTTTGATCAGCTCAACGCCGTCAACCGGAACAGACTTGCGATCCCAGAAGTATTCGGAAATGACGCTGTTGAAGACGGAATGAATGTGAAAAATAGCTCCTGCGCCTGTCAGCTTATAGATTTCGCAGTGAATCAAGGTTTCCGCGGACGGCTTTAACCGCGTGGCTTCGCATGGCTTGCCGTCTTGGTCAACGAAAAGATAATCCTCCGGCGTATGTACGGTTTTATCTTTGCCGCTGGCCGTCACCGCAAACTGAAAATCATCAGCATTAAAATCTCCGACTCGGATGGATAGATTGCCGCTTGTGCCGGGAAACCATCCGCGTGAAGCGAAGAGTTCTTTTACTTCGCGAAGCTCGGATAGCGCCCGCTGTTTATCCTCTAAAGCGATTTGTTGAAAGCTCATTGCACGATCTTCCTTTCGGTATTCATACTTTGGATAATGTCATGGAACGTTTCATACTCATGATGAGAAAGTCCAAGCTCTTTGCATTTTACCGTTAAATGCGAGCGGGAATAAACAACGTCGGCAAGCTTGGCGCCTTCGAAATCGGTAACGCTGTCGCCGATAATAATACGTTCGTACTGCTCAGACGGAAAACGGCGCATAATCGTCGTTTTGCACATGCCGCAATCATTGGTGCAGTGCTCATCGCATGGATTCGGCCATAATATTTCAATGCGGTCGCCGTTAAAGTCGCTGCTGTTGCAATAAATATGATCCCTTGGAATATTAAACGCCTCGAGTATGGGATACACGAAAAAGTCAATTCCGCCGCTCGTTACGTAAAATTCGATTTGCTGTTCCTTGCAATAGTCGAGGAAGTCAGCGAATCCTTCACGAATGCGGGCATTTGCGATACTGAACGCAATGACTTCCTTCTGCATAGAAGAAGGAAGGAGACGAAACAGCTGCCCTACGCCGTCCTTGATGGTAATCTCCTGGGCAATCGTCTGCTCCGCAATTTTCTCCCAGCCCTCCGGGTTAAAATGCTTAATAATCGCAATGATGTTGTCATTTACCGTAATCGTCCCATCGAAATCACAGAACACGATGCGTTTCTTAGCTGTTTTGTTGTCTGTCATTATTCTTTGATCCCCCAGGCTTGAAT
Source organism: Paenibacillus sp. LPE1-1-1.1 (assembly GCF_040676435.1). NCBI lineage: Bacteria > Bacillati > Bacillota > Bacilli > Caryophanales > Paenibacillaceae > Paenibacillus > Paenibacillus sp. LPE1-1-1.1. The sequence continues at coordinate 746,356 of NZ_JBEGHY010000023.1, read as the reverse complement.
TGCCGCTTGCAGCGGCTCATTGCCGGCTTGTTCAGCTGCATCGCGGAGCGGAACGCCATTTAACGTGGCAGCGATCGCTTGGCGGAATGCTTGCCCGCCTGCGGCGGTGCCCATGGAATGCCCATGTATGCCGCCTCCGGCATTAACGACAACATCCGTGCCGAAATCTTTCAGTATGAGCGGCACTAGACCAGGGTGAATGCCCGCGGATGGGACAGGGAAGCTTGTCCGTAGTCCATGCAGTGGTGCAAGCAATGCATCCTTAACCGCTAAGTTTTCTTCCTTCGGCATCACGACCGAGCCATATGGGGAAGGGAATAGCACAAGATCTGCCCCAGCGAGCCGCATCAGCTTGCCTAGCAGCAAGGATGCGCTGATGCCGTAATGGGGGGAGGGATACATCGCGCCCGCCATTGCGGGATGCGCAGCTATGGGAACGTGAATTGATTTATCGCTGCTTAGCTCATGCAGTACGTCAAATCCGTAGGCAAGCACATTGAAAAGAAGCGCATTGGCACCCGCATCGATTGCTTTACGGGCATTGGCAGCAAGCTGGGACGTAGGTCCAGTCAAATTTACAGCGTACAGAAGCTTTTGACCCGTCTCCGCTTCAGCGCGGCGAGCAGCGTCCATACAGGCTTCGACACGCTTCTCAAGCGGTGTAAGCGGATTTTCGAATAAAATTTCATCGTCCTTGATTAAATCCACGCCGCCGAGCGCTTGTTTATAAAATTGATCCTGCAGGTTAGCCAAATCATAGCCCACGACGGATTTGAAAATGCTCATAAGCAGCGGACGGTCGTTGACGCCAAGCAGGTCGCGGACGCCGTTTAGCCCGAATTTCGGCCCAGGAAAAGCAGATGCAAAATCCTCGGATACGTCCAAATCCATCAGCTTGATTTTGCCGTCCATCGAAAGCTTGCCGAATACGGTAACGAGCAGGGCAGGGAGGTCACGGCTGAAATTGATATCGGGATAGGCAATAGCGATATCGGCATAACGTTCTCCAGGCGCGGCATTGGCCGGCTCATGAACGCTGACGGACAATACTTTACCGAGATGCTTCTCCATTTCTGCTTTCTGTGCTTCAGGCAGTTCAGTCCAGCTTCCGACAGTCAATCCGACAGCAATCGAGAGCGCCTTCTTATTAAAATCCGCTTTATCGTCATAAGAGCGGTAAGTGGCTACGCATACTCCGTTCATTCGTTAATGCTCCTCTCAATGGCTTCGCCTAGTTCACCTGCGCGTTCAGCAGAACGATGAACCGCTTTATGGATGGTTTCGGCAAAGCGGTTTTCGGCCATTAGCTCAAGAGCGGCCTGGGTCGTTCCGTTAGGGGAGGTTACTTTGCGGCGAAGTTCCGCCGGCTCTTCACCGGTATGGCGGACCATTTCCGCCGCGCCCAGAACGGTTTGAACGACCAAATCCTTAGCTGCTGATTCCGTTAAGCCTAACTGAACAGCCGCTTCGATCATGGATTCCATGAAATAGTAAACGTAAGCAGGACCGCTGCCCGACACGCCGGTCACCGCTTGCTGGAGCGATTCGTCGACGACGGCATTAATGCCCACAGAGCTGAAAATCGCTTCCGTAAGCAAACGCTGCTGCGGCGTAACTTTATCCGAATAACTTATGCCGGAAGCACCAAGCCCGATCGTGCTGGAAGTATTAGGCATCACGCGAACGACGGCCGTTTGGCCGCCTAGCAGCTGCTCGATTGCACGGATCGATAAGCCGGCTATAACAGAAATGATCAGTTGGTTCGGAGAAACAAAGGATTTGATCGAAGCGATGGCTTCGGCAGCATCCTTTGGTTTCATCACGAGAAAAATAATATCCGCGTTCCGCATATAAGATTCATTTGCTCCGCCTTGCAATATGGTTTGAACGCCGTATTGCCCGTGCAGCTCAGCAAGCCGTTCAGCATTTTGGCGGTTTAGCATAGAGATCTGTTTGGCTTGGATAAGCTCTTTATTGATCAAACCTCTCGCGATTGCCTCAGCCATGGATCCTGCGCCGAAGAAGCAAAGCTTAAGGGTGGAAATGTTGGTTTGAGTTAATTGCGACATCGTGGCATTCCTCCGTAAAATCGTATGTTAGAAATAATGATTGCTGGATTGAATTAACCTCTGATTTGGCCGTTTCCAAAAATCTGATATTTGGTGGAGGTCAAAGCAGGCAGTCCCATTGGACCGCGAGCATGCAGCTTCTGCGTGCTGATACCGATTTCCGCGCCGAATCCGAATTCGAAGCCGTCGGTAAAGCGGGTGGAGGCATTGTGATATACCGCTGCCGCGTCCACATCTTGAATAAAGCGCTCTGCGTTGTCTTTGTTTTCCGTAACGATACATTCCGAATGCTTCGTGCTGAAGCGGCGAATATGCGACAGTGCGCCATCCAGATCAGAAACGATGCGGACGTTCATGATATAGTCATTATATTCTGTGCCAAAATCCTCATCCGAAGCCAATTTTGTGCCTGGTATCAGGGCAACGGTTTTCTCGCAGCCGCGAAGCTCGACGCCGGCTTGGAGGAAACGTTCCGCAAGCGGAATAAGATGCTGACCTGCAAAGGTTTCATGGACAAGCAGGGTTTCCATCGAGTTGCAAACCGAAGGACGCTGGACCTTGGCGTTAAAAGCAATTTCAACGGCCATCGTGTAGTCTGCACTTTCATCGACGAAGGTATGGCAAATGCCTGCTCCGGTTTCAATGACAGGAACGGTTGCGTTCTCGATGACGTTTCGGATAAGCGATGCGCCTCCGCGCGGAATGACGACATCGAGCAGGCCGTTCAGTTTTAGCATTTCATTCACGGAAGCGCGGTCCGAATCCTCGATAAGCTGAATGGCATCTGCTGGCATATCGGTAGCATGAAGCGCATTTTTTAAGATTTCAACGATTTTGCGATTCGACTCAAGCGCCGCCGAGCCGCCGCGTAGCACGACGCAATTTCCTGTTTTCAAACATAAGCCTGCGGCATCAACCGTCACGTTCGGCCTCGCTTCATAGATCATGCCGATAACGCCGATCGGCACTCTGATTTTGTTGATCTTTAAACCGTTTGGACGGTCAAAATGCTCAAGCAGCTCGCCAACCGGATCCGGAAGCTCGACGATTTGCCGAAGTCCTTCGGCAATGGCGGCCACGCGATCACTATTCAGCGACAAGCGGTCGAGCAGGGAAGGGCTCGTGCCTTGCTCGCGTCCACGCTGCAAATCAAGCTCGTTTGCGGCGATAATGTTTGCTTGTTCCGTAAGCAGGGCATCCGCCATGCGCAGGAGTGCCGTGTTTTTTTGTTCGGTTGTCAATCGGTTCATGATGGCTGTAGCATCCTGAGCCAAAGCTGCTTTCGTTCTAACTTCGCTGGCCATAGAAGATAGCCTCCTTATTATTTTAATGTAATCCATTCATCGCGATGAATAAACTCGATGCGGGCTACGTCGACTCTTCGTTTAACTTCTTCCGTGCTAAGACCGGCTACCGCTTGGATTTGCCAAGCTGCGTAGTTGACGACACCTCGGCCGATGGTTTCGCCTTGTTGATTCGCGACCTCAATAATATCGCCCGGCAAAAATTCTCCATGGACCTCCGCGACGCCGGCAGGAAGAAGGCTTTTTCCGCCTTCCAGCAAGGCATGGGCAGCCCCGTCATCGACGACAGCGCGACCTAGAGGAATCGAGTGGAAGCCCAGCCACTGCTTCTTCATGGGCAGGCTGTTCAGCTTCGTATCGAAGTATGTACCGCGGCCGCGGCCTTGAACGGCAAGCGTCAAATCTCCTTCTAGCTGCACCTTGCCGATAAATGCATGGACGCCGCCGCGCATCGCGATGCGGGCTGCTTCGATTTTGGAGCGCATGCCGCCAGTGCCGACAGAGGAGCCTGCACCGCCGGCTACCTTCATGATATCCTCGGAGATTTGATCGACGCGTTCGATTTTGACCGCCTGCGGATTTTTACGCGGATCCTCCGTATACAAGCCGTCCATGTCGGTAATGATTACGAGCTTGGCTGCTTTCGTCATCGCGGCTACCAGCGCGGATAAGCTGTCATTGTCTCCGAATTTGAGGACGAGCTCATCGGTGGCTACCGTATCGTTCTCATTAATAATCGGGATGATCCCGAGCCGCAGAAGCTCTTCAATCGTCATCAGCGCATTTTGAATCCGGCGCCGGTTGGAGAAGTCCGCGCGGGTCAGAAGTATTTGCGCGGCGACAATGCCATAGCCATTGAAAGCTTCCTGATACGCCTGCATGAGCAGCGCTTGACCAACCGCTGCGGCTGCTTGTTTTTCATGTACGATTTTTGGCTTGGCAGCGTACCCGATTTGGCGAAATCCGGCTGCAACCGCGCCGGAGGTTACCAGCATGACGCTGTTTCCTTCCTTGTGCAAGGAGGCCAGCTCCGATGTGAAGTACTGAATGCGTTCGCGGTTCAGACCGCCTTCTTCGGAGGTCAGCGAGCTGCTGCCAATTTTTACGACTATGCGTTCCGTCATCATTAATCCCATCCTATGCTTGTTTCGTGACAACAAAAAGACTTTCGTCCATAAAGGACGAAAGTCTTAGCTTCCGCGGTACCACCTTTGTTGATGACCCCAATATAATGGGTCATCCAGCTTAAGCCTATAACAGAAGGCGCTGTCCGGTTCATAGCCGGCCGCTCGGAGGTAGGTTCAGCAAGCGGCCTTCGGTAAATTCTCGCAGCCCATGGAATTTACTCTCTGATCGCGACCCATCTTGCTTACTAGTCCCGTCATCACGTTTCATGTTCAATTCCTACAAGCATATCACGATCCAAAGCCGCTGTAAAGCAAGGCAAACGGCGGATCGTCCTTAAAATAAATTCAGTTTGCCGATCCGTTCCACCGCTTCTTGCAGCCTTGCTTCATTAGTAAGCAAACCGAGCCGGACAAAGCCTTCGCCATGCGTGCCGAATCCTACGCCGGGAGCGACGACGACATCCGCTTCCTGCAAAAGAAGATCGGCAAAGGTTTCGGAGGTATAGCCTTCGGCAACCGGCAGCCAGCAGAAAAAGGAACCGCCGGGGCGCGCGGCTTTCCAGCCAATACGATCTAGAGCGCTGAACAGCGCCTCGCGGCGGCTCTCATACATCGATCTTAATTCAGCAACGCAATCCTGCGGGCCAGTCAATGCGAGAGCGGCAGCTTCTTGAATGCCGCCGAAAAGGCTGCAATAGTAATGATCCTGAATCATATTGATCAGCTTCACGATCTGGGCATTGCCGATGGCAAAACCTACGCGCCAACCGGCCATGTTGTACGTTTTGGACAGCGTGTAAAATTCGACGCCCACTTCCTTCGCGCCCGGCGTTTGAAGGAAGCTGACCGGTTTCTTGCCGTCGAAGCCAATGGCGCCGTAAGCGAAATCACTTGCAACAACAATGCCATGCTCCTCAGCATATTTGACCGTTTGAGCATAAAACTCGGCATTCGCAACCGCGCCTGTCGGATTGTTCGGATAATTCATAAACATCAGCTTGGCACGTTCCGCTTGTTCAGGGCTAATCGCTGCGTAATCAGGCAAATAATCATTTTGCTCCGTTAAAGGCATGAATACCATTTCGGCACCGGCCAGCGCTACACCCGACCAATAGTCAGGATAACCGGGATCAGGGACAAGGCAGACATCGCCCGGATTAAGCAGGCATTGACTGATTTCAACGAGTCCGGTTTTTCCGCCGAAGAGGATCGCAACCTCGGTTGTCGGATCTACGTCTACGCCGTAATCTTCTTTGTACCGCTTAGCGACGGCTTCCTTTAGAAAAGGATAACCACTAAACGGAGGATACTTATGGTATAACGGATTAGCCGCAGCTTCCTGAAGCTTCGCAACAATATGGGGAGGAGTCGGCTGATCCGGATTGCCTTGTCCCAAATTGATGACATCGCGTCCTTTGGCCGTCTGCGCATTCGCTTTGGCGACCAGTTTGGCAAAAAATTGCGTCGGAAGACCATTCATCCGATCTGCGGGTTGAATAAGATGTTTACCGATTTGTGTTTCCATTCCCTCACACTCCACATGGCAAAATCGCTATCTATTTAAGCAATAGCTTAAATGTAGCATGAATGCCGGGAGAAGAGAAGCGGAGCCTATAGGGCAGGAACGCCTACTTTTTGAATGAACGGCTTGATATCGGCTTTGAAAAGGAACAAATAGGGTCTGCGTTTCTCGTCGAAAACGAGCAGGATCGGCGGCTTATCCTTGCAGTAAAAAAGGAAAAGATCATCCGATGTGACCGATACATCATTTTGTTTAATGGTCACTGCTTTTTCAAGCGGCACCCGGAATACATAGCTGCAGCTCTCGTCAGTCGTCACTTGTGGAGCAAGCCCGGTTATGGAGTTGACCCATGAAGAAGCAAATGTTTGATACTGTGCGTCGTTAGGAATCGTTTTGATGACTTTGCCTGCGGCCACGTCAAATACCTGCACCGGCTTTAATCCGGTTTCGGAGCTTGGCGCGCTGTGGGCAGGGTGGGCAGCAGCAATTTGGGCAAATAGGAAAAGCGAGCAGCAAGCCAGGAGCATTGCGGCTATTCGTTTTGAAAGCATAACAGACATTCTCCTTTTTTATAGAAAAGTAGTAATTTCCTCGATGTTACGGTTCCCATCTTGACACAGATCCATGACAGGGTATCATTAGGGAAAAAAAGCAATATCGGGAGGAATCGTAAGATGGGCCAACAATTGCGGCTTGCGCTGCTGCAAATGAACATAGAAGCGGGAAATCCGGAAGCTAATTTCGCGAAGCTCGAGAGCCTGCTTGAAGAAGCGGTCAGCCAAGCTAACAAGCCGGATGTCATTATGTTTCCTGAAATGTGGAATACGGGTTATGCGCTGACGGAAATCAAAACGTTAGCAGACCAGGATGGAGCCCGTACCCGGGCGTACTTGTCCGAATTCAGCAGAAAGCATCACGTAAATATCATTGGGGGATCCATTGCCGAGACGAAAGGCGATCAGGTATTAAATACCATCTATGCCTTTGATCGTTCCGGACAAGTGATTGCTGACTATTCAAAAATACATTTGTTCCGTCTGATGGATGAGGAAAAATATTTAGCTGCAGGAGATAAGCCGGGCAAGCTTACGCTCGAAGGCGCGGAAGCGGGGATGATGATTTGTTATGATATCCGGTTTCCGGAGCTGGCCAGAAAGCTGGCGCTGGAGGGTGCCAAGCTTCTGTTTGTACCAGCCGAATGGCCGAATCCGCGCCTGCACCATTGGAGAACGCTGCTGACGGCGCGCGCAATTGAGAATCAAATGTTCGTGATTGCCTGCAATCGCATGGGCACGAGCGGAGATACGCAATTTTTCGGCCACTCCTTGGTGCTGGATCCGTGGGGAGAAACGATTGCGGAAGCCGGCGAAGAAGAAACGATCCTGTATGCCGATATCGATTTGTCGCTCGTCGATTCGGTCCGTGCCAAGATCCCGGTTTTTGAAGATCGCAGGCCCACTATATATGAAGCTTAATTACCGATAGCTGCTTATTGTTTTATTCAGCGTACGGATAAAGGCATCCGCCGCTTTGGACAAATATCGTCCCTTGCGGCTCGCGACAACAAGCGTTCTGGTTGGTTTAGGATGCAAAGGCAAATACACAGGAGCAAACTCGGAGCCTTTGACCCGCGTCAGCATTTGCGGGACAAAGGCTATTCCCATGCCGCCGGCTACCAATGACTGGATCGTCTCGATATTGCTGCTCTCGAATACGATTCGCGGCGTAAAGCCGGATTGCTCGCATAAATCCACCGTAATTTGGCGGAAGCCTTGCCCTCTCTTTAAACCGATAAAGGGCTCTTCTTCAAGCTCGGCGATATCGATCGGATCCTCTCTGCGAGTAAGGGGATGGTTAGGCGGAACCGCTAAGCAAATTTCTTCCTCCAGAAAGGGCTCATACGAAAGCGAATTATCGATAAGAGGAAGGGAAAGCAGGCTCAAATCCGTGCCTCCGCTCGCGGTAAGCTGTTCAAGCTTGGCTGTCGTGTCCTCTACGAGCACCACTTCGATCTGCGGGTATTGCGAACCGAATACAGGCAAAACGAGGGGTAGAATATGGGACCCGGTAATCGGGAGGGTGCCGACGACCAGCCGGCCGCGTCGCATTTGCGCCATATCGTCCATTTCTTGCTTAAGCTGCTCGACGGCATCTAGAATGGCTTGCGATTTATCCACAAACACCTGTCCGGCCTGCGTTAACTCTACGGAGTTGGTCGTACGGCGAAACAAGAGCACGCCAATTTCCTGCTCTAGTTTGGAGAGCTGCTGGCTAAGCGAGGGCTGCGCAATATGAAGCTTCTCCGCGGCGCGCGAGAAATTTTTCTCCGTGGCGATTTGGATAACATAATTTAATTGTCTTAATTCCATATAAGCCATCTCCTTTATTGTTTGATTAAGCTAAGAAACTTCCATTATAGTTATTACCTATAGACTTTATAGATATTATATCTTGGATCAATGAAGAAAGAAATGCTATAGTAGGTTCAGTTAAGAAAAGCAGAAGATTTCATGAAACGATGGGGTGAATATAATGACGAAAAAGACAATGTTTGAGAAGATTTGGGATAATCACGTCATTAATCAAGAAGAAGGCAAGCCAAGCGTTATTTATATCGATTTGCAGCTCGTTCACGAAGTAACGTCTCCGCAAGCATTTGAAGGCCTACGTCTATCCGGCCGCAAGGTTCGCCGTCCGGACCTTACATTCGCTACGATGGATCATAACGTACCTACAAAGGATCGTTTTAATATTACGGATCCGATCTCCAAGCAGCAAATCGACACTCTAACTCAAAACTGTAAAGATTTCGGCGTAAAGCTGTTTGATCTTGACAGCATCGACCAAGGTGTCGTTCACGTTATGGGACCTGAGCTTGGACTTACGCATCCGGGTAAAACAATCGTTTGCGGCGACAGCCATACTTCGACCCACGGCGCATTCGGCGCTTTGGCGTTCGGTATCGGCACGAGCGAGGTTGAACATGTTATGGCAACCCAGTGCTTGCAGCAATCGAAAGCAAAAACGCTGGAGGTTCGTTTCAACGGCACACGCAAACCGGGCGTGACGGCAAAAGATTTGATTCTAGGCGTTATTGCTCAATACGGTACAGATTTCGCAACCGGATATGTTATTGAATTCACTGGTGAAGCGATTACCAGCTTAACTATGGAAGAGCGTATGACCGTTTGTAATATGTCCATTGAAGCAGGCGCTCGCGCTGGTCTTATTGCTCCGGACGAAACAACTTTTAACTACCTTCGCGGACGTCAATATGCGCCGGCTAACTTCGATGAAGCGGTTGAAGCTTGGAAACAGCTTACAACGGATGAAGGCGCTGAGTACGATACAGTCGTTCACTTCGATGTTGATGCTCTAATCCCGCAGGTGACTTGGGGTACTAGCCCAGGCATGGGTACGAACATCACGGCTAAAGTTCCATTCCCTGCTGATCTTCCAACAGAGAACGAACGTAAAGCGGCTGAAGCAGCTCTTGAGTACATGGATCTGAAGCCAGGTACGCCAATGAATGAAATCGCGATTGATTATGTATTTATCGGCTCTTGCACGAACGGCCGGATCGAAGATTTGCGCGCTGCAGCAGAAATTGCTAGAGGCTACAAGGTTAGCGACCGTGTTACGGCTATTGTCGTTCCGGGTTCGGGCCGCGTAAAAATCCAAGCCGAGAAAGAAGGGCTTGATAAAATCTTCACGGAAGCTGGCTTTGAATGGCGCGATGCAGGCTGCTCCATGTGCCTAGCGATGAACCCTGACGTATTGAAACCAGGCGAGCGCTGCGCATCCACTTCCAACCGTAACTTCGAAGGCCGTCAAGGACGCGGCGGACGTACGCATCTTGTATCGCCAGCAATGGCAGTAGCTGCGGCAGTTAAAGGTCATTTTACAGATGTACGCGATTGGGAAATTAAATCCGAAGTGTTGAACTAATTGAACGCGAGAGAGGGGTATAACCGATATGGAACCGTTTAAACAACTTACAGGCATCGTCGCCCCGGTCGACCGGGTCAATGTCGACACTGATGCAATCATACCTAAACAATTTTTAAAGCGCATCGAGCGCAGCGGCTTCGGTCAATTCCTATTCTTTGAATGGCGTTTTGACGAGAGCGGCAACGTAAATCCTGAATTCGAGCCGAACAAACCGCGTTACGAGGGTGCTTCCGTACTCGTATCCCGTGCGAACTTTGGCTGCGGCTCCTCACGTGAGCATGCGCCTTGGGCTATTCTTGATTATGGTTACAAAGTAATTATCGCTCCGTCTTATGCGGATATCTTCTATAATAACTGCTTTAAGAACGGTATTTTGCCAATCAAGCTTAGCGAAGAGCAAGTGGAAGAGCTGTTCCAGCGTACAGCGAAATTCGAAGGCTACAAGCTGACGGTTGACCTGGAAAATAAACAGCTGTCCGATGAGCATGGTTTGACGATCTCGTTCGACTTGGATGAACACCGTCGTCAATTTTTGCTGCAAGGGCTTGATGATATCGGATTGACGCTTCAACATGAGGCTAAAATCACGGCTTACGAGCAAAAACACGCCGCTCGTTTAGTTTAATCTAACAAAAAATGAGGATGATTTTGCCCGAAAGGGCGAATCGTCCTCTTTTTTCCTTTTAACGCAACTTTTTCTGACAAGCTGCGTCTATATTTTCGTCTGTAAAAGTCGAATGCACTCATTCGATGCGGGCAATTTCAGTCATCGAGGTGGGAAATGAAAAGATTTGTATCCATGTTGTTGTTTATGTCGGTTTTTTTCACGATGTTCGCCACTGTAGGACAAGCTGCAGAGGTCGTCCCAAAGCTGTTTTTGAATGGTCAGCAGTTAAAATCTGATGTCAACCCGCAGATCATCAACAATGCGACAGTCGTTCCGGTGCGGACGGTATCAGAAGGCCTCGGCTATCAAATCTTTTGGGACAATGTTTCCAAAACAGCGACGGTCACGCACAGCAATAATGTCATCAAGCTCATATTAAATGACAATGTTGCGCTTGTGAATGACCAAAAGGTTCAAATGGATACCACAGCATCAGTGATTAAAGGTACGACATTAGTTCCGCTTCGCTTTATCGGCGAGCAATTCGGCTTGGATTTTGAGTGGAAAGCCACGGAGAAAGAAGTACATATGTACGAGCATCCGCAGGAACCGAGCGATCCAAACGCACCAATAGAAGCTGCTGGAATCATTACGAACGTGGCTTACAGTGGAGACAGTACGCTGACCATTAATTATGAAGGCGTAGTCAAAGCCAATAAGCCATTGCTGCTCGATAACCCGAAAAGGGTTGTATTTGATTTTCCGAACACGGCGTTCACCCCGATTTTGAACACGCAGTTTTTGAACGGGCAGTTTGAAGTCGATGTTACAGACAGCACTTATCTAGACGGGTTTCGTTATTCCTTATTTTCGAAATCGCCTCCCGTAGCACGCGTAGTCATCTTGATTGCCGATAATACGGGCTATGTCATGACGGAAGATTTGGGCAAATTCCAATTAAAGTTTATGCCGCTTAAGGATGTTCCCGTAGATCCGACCGTTCCGGTTGAACCTCCGGTTGTCATCAACCCGGAAAATCCTCCCGCATCCAATGACGTTTTCGATATCGTGATTGACCCCGGACATGGGGGATCGGATCCCGGAGCGAAAAGCGTGTTGAACAAATGGGAAAAGGAATTCAATCTAAGCATTGCTTTAAAGATGAAAGCGCTGCTTGATAAAGAAACTAAAATTAAAGCTCATTTCACAAGAACGGGAGATACCTACCCATCCTTGGACGAGCGTGTCAAGTTTGCCGAGAGTCTTAAAGCGGATTTATTTATGTCGATTCATGCAAATAGCGGAGCCAAAGCGGCATCAGGATCAGAGACCTATTATTACCGCGAGAATAGCAAAGCGTTTGCCGCAGTCATTCACAAACACTTGATTGCTGCTACCAAAATTAAAGATCGTGGCCTCAAGAAAGAGGGCTATAAAGTGATTAAGCAAACGACCATGCCGGCGGTACTGATTGAAGCTGGATTCTTATCGAACTCGGTCGATGCGAAAATGTTGTTTGACAATGCAGCTCAGAACCGTATTGCTGCCGAGATGGTTGCCGGAATCAAGGAGTATCTAAAAGTAAAATAGAAAGCAGGTGTTCAGTGTAATGAAAATATTCAAAGCACAAGGGCTGCTTGCTGTCATCATTTTATCTGCTGCGATCGTAGGCTGTGGTGTACAGGGCAAGCCGGAAAGTAACCTGGGAAGTACAGCAGCGCCAACTGCTTCGTCTGCCCCGGAACCGACACCGGTATTGAATACGAAAGAAGCTATTATCTATTTAACCGATGCAGAGCTGAATGAAACAGTTGAACAACCCGTCAAATTAACTTACGAGACGGATGCCGATTTGGTCAAGGCTGCAATTGCCGAATTACAGAAGGACGCAGGCGAGAATGCCTTATCCTTATGGAAACCAATCGAAGTAAAGACCGTAGAACTTGCTGACGGGCTCGTTACAATTGATATTCATTTGCCGGATGAAGCTCGCCTGGGCGCTCCGGGAGAGATGTTCGTCATCGAAACGCTCAAGAGTACGTTGTTCCAATTCGATTTTGTTAAATCCATTGAACTTTTGGTCGATGGAGCCGAAATCGAAACGCTTATGGGACATGTAGAGCTCGAGCACCCAATGAACAAGGAATAAGGCAATAAAACCAATGGCTTCGCTCCGTCCTCTTTTTTTGGGCGGCGAAGCCGTTCTGCTTGAATCTACACAAACTATCAGGGGGAATATCAACTTATGACAATGCATTTTGCGGGCAAAAAGATCTTGATCGGAGCCTTGGCTTTCTCGTTGGTGGCAGGAAGCGGCGTTATTATCCCAAACCAAGCTAACGCGGCTTCCGTATTATCGACACCGTTCAAAGATGTAAGCAGCGGACATTGGGCAGAGAAGCATATCGCAAAGCTGGCGCTGCAGAAAATCATCGAAGGCTACACGACAACAAGCGGCGCTTTTGTGTTCCGCCCGAGCGAAAACGTAAGCCAGCAGGAGGCTGTGCTTATGGCGCTGCGGTTTGCGGGCTTAGACGAAAAAGCCGATCTGGACGCGATTATCGGATTTCCGGCTTCCTTTTCTGTCAGCGCTTATTTTAAAGCATACATAACACTCGCCTTCAAAGAAGGCTTGCTTGACCAAACGGAAGAGTTCGAGCTTGCTGCCAAAGATCCCAATGTTGCATGGGGTACGAAGCCTGCTACGCGTGAATGGGTAACGAAGCTTATGGTCCGTGCCATTAATCAACAAGAAGAAGCACAGAAGCTGCAAAATACGGCTTCCGGCTTTTCTGACGCTTCCCAGATCAATTCGATTTATAAGGGATATGTGAATCTTGCGGCTAAGCTAGAGCTGGTGAAGGGCGTTACAACCGTTAAATTCGATCCCAAAGCAAACGTGAATCGGGCAAGCCTCGCCACAATGTTCAGCCGTGCAGAGAAGCTGTACCCGGTTGCTTATGAAGGACAGGTCGACGGGATCTTGTCCCGAATAACGGATTCATCAATCACTCTCTACAGCAATAAAAAGGAAACCAGCTATACGATTAACGCAGACACGCTTTTTTACCATTACAATACAGAAACGCCGATTACGAAGCAGGAGCTGCTTGAATATGGCGATGTAACCGTGATTGCTAAAGACGGCAAAGCCTTATATGTTGAGGTGAAGGGCGACAAAGCCTATACCCAAACCGTTACAGGCACGCTTGATCGCGTAATTGCCGACGAGAAGAAAATATACGTTTGGATAAATAACAAGCCTGTCGAAATTTTTTATAATGATACGCTCACGGTAGCAGACAGCGACGGCAAAGCGCTTGCTCTGTCCGATATCAAAAGAGACAGCCAAATCAGCATCGTGCAGGATACGTTCCGTGAAACGCCGTTAGCGCTTAAAATCATCGCTGCTCCGCAAGCAACTTCAACGAGCGTTAAAGGAGCTTTCTATGGAGCGGGCGGCGATCTGATTACCGTTATGCAGGGCTCCGCGCTTGTATCGAAATTTATGGCAAGCACGGTAACCGTGGAAATCGAGGGATTGAGCGGGGCAACAATCGACGACTTAATCAAAGAAGCGGACGAAGTTGAGCTGACGCTTAATGAATCGGATAAAGTAACGAAGATTAAAGTCGTGAACCGCAATGTGAAAATGCTGGCAGGCGCGCAAATCGCCAGCTATGTGAACGATAAGAAGCTGTTAACGATCGTTGATGCCAACGGCGGAAATGCGCAGGCGCTATATTTTACGGATAAAACAAAAATTGAATACAGCGGCAATGCGATTTCGCTGGCTTCCGCTTACAATTTGCTGACGCTTAACCGTAAAATCGTAATCAGCTATACAGGAAATACGATCGTATCGCTGCAATTCGTGACTAAATATACGGGCACTTTAGTCTCGATGAACGCAGCTAGCAATCTCATGACGATTCGTTTAGACAACGGCTCGTCGGTTGCTTTGCCTTACAATACCGCTTATGTAGAGCATGCGGCCATCGCAAGCGCGGGGCTAAGCGATCTGAAGTCAGGCGATCTGCTGACATTGGAATTGAATAATACGCAGGACCGTGTTTCTGCAATTAAAGTACATTCGAATGCCCAATACGAAGTAATTTCCATAGATGCCGGGAGCAAAAAACTGCGCGTGAAAAACGCAATGACCGCTGCATTCGATCTTTCCGTGCTCAGCACGGAGCTTACGAATGAAGCAGGCGCTAAGCTGACCATCGATCAAATTACAGCGGGTACTCTCATTAATGTCAGCTATATCGGCAAGCAGGCAGCAACGGCGAGCACGGTAGCTGCAACATTCGGGAGAGTACAAGCCGTTTCGGCGAGCAGCGTAACCATCGTAGATCTTGCGGGCCAAACGGTCGTTTATAACGTCGATGCAGGATTCACTTCTATTAAAGGCGCTTCGCAAAGCACGGCTACCAGCCTGATTACGGTTGGCGATTACGTAGAGATACAGAAGCCGGGCGGAAACAAGACTCAAATATCGGTAGCTGTTGGAGAGAGCCGTATCTTTTCGAACTTTAATGCAACGGCGTCGCAAATTTGGACAGAGAAAGCATCGGACGCAGACAACCGGAATTATTTTAACGTGAACAGCTTATCGAAATACTTTTTAAACGGGAATGCCGTTGCCGTGACCGCTTTTAAGGCGGGCGATGCCATTACGATCTATGGCTTCAGAAATTACGCGATTGCGGTCGTCAAGTAGCAAAATGCTTGAAACTTCATGAATTTAAGCCAGAGATATTTATATTTTGTGAAAAAACTGCCCTTATGGGCAGTTTTTTTATAGAATGTGCTTGTTTACGGTTGCGAAGCGTGTCAAATTTCGCTACACTTTGAACGATAGTGTTTCATTAGGAGAGAGGACGATGAGTGCGAAACAGAAAATGCGTCATGTGCTGGATATCATTGCGGAGATGTTTCCAGATGCGCACTGCGAGCTAAACCACAGCAATCCGTTTGAGCTTACGATAGCCGTGCTGTTGTCAGCGCAATGCACGGATGAAACGGTCAATAAAGTAACGGTGGGCTTATTCGAGAAATATAAGCGTCCCGAGGATTATTTGAACGTGCCGCTGGAAGAGCTGGAGCAGGACATTCGCCGCATCGGCTTGTTTCGAAGCAAAGCTTCCAATATACAAAAGCTATGCCGGATCGTCATTGATAAATATGACGGAGAAGTGCCCGAAAGCCATGAGGGACTGACCGAGCTGCCAGGTGTCGGCCGCAAGACGGCGAACGTCGTCATGTCCAATGCATTTGGCGTTCCTGCTATTGCCGTTGATACGCATGTGGATCGCGTAACCAAGCGGCTTGGATTTGCAAAAGCGGAGGATTCGGTTCTGGAGGTCGAGAAGAAGCTCATGAAGCTCGTTCCGCGCGAGGAATGGACTTTAACTCACCATAGGCTGATCTTTTTTGGCCGCTATCATTGCAAAGCGCAAAGCCCGCAGTGTCCGGTCTGTCCGCTGCTTGATTTGTGCAAAGAAGGAAAACAACGTATGAAGCCAGGCTTTAAAACAAAAAATAAGATTATAAAACCTAAAATAGCCAGTGAAGGATGATGACGATGAACTGTATTTCCGTTTACACAAAGAATTTTGAGCTTTTTTCCGATATTTATGAGCAGGTGCTAGAATCTCCGCCGGAGGAGAATGAGGACATCGTCGTTGAAGGCATCACCGTAAGCGGCTCCGGCGACGTGCCTGAGCAATACATCGAGCGTATGCGCGTTAAACCCGAGGTTGTCGTTATGCGCGATAAAGAGCGTAACATTATGATTTTGCAGCACGGCAACGTATTTGAAATTTGCCTGCCGTCTGAAGAAGAGCAAGCAGTTTAAGGAGAAGCAAATGACAGAAATAACGGTGCAAAGCATAGCGGGAGCTTTATCCGAGGCAGCGGGATTAATGGCAGCCTCAGGAGATAAATTACATGCAAAGCAAGCACAGGAGCTAAACAGTAAGCTGACCGAAGGTCGGCTTACTGTCGCTTTTTGTGGACATTTTTCGGCTGGGAAATCAACATTGATCAATCGATTATGCGACGCCAAGCTGCTGCCTTCCAGTCCCATTCCGACCAGCGCGAACGTGGTATCCATCCGCGGCGGCGAACGGGCTTATGCAGCTGTCGAAATCCTTCGCGACGGCGTTGTATCCAAAGCAGAGGTGCCGATCGACGAGCTTGATCGCTATTGCGTAGACGGCGAGCAGTTTACTTCGGTTTCGATCGTCTATCCAAGCAAGCGACTAGGGAACCATACCGTGCTGCTGGATACGCCAGGGATCGATTCTACCGACGATGCCCATCGGATGGCTACAGAATCGGCGCTGCATCTTGCTGACGTCGTGTTTTACGTGATGGACTATAACCATGTGCAATCCGAGATCAATTTTTCATTTGCGAAGCAGTTGAAGGATTGGGGTAAGCCCTTATACTTTATCGTAAATCAGATCGATAAGCATCGCGACCGCGAGCTATCTTTTGCCAGTTACCGCCAAAGCGTAGAGGAAGCGTTTCATGCTTGGCATTTGGAGCCGGCAGGAATCGTTTATTTGTCGTTGCGCGAGCCGCAGCATCCGTATCAGGAGTGGGATCAGCTGCTAGAGCTGCTGGACCAGCTTCAAATGATCCGGCAGCCGCTTTGCGTTTATAGCGTGGATGCTTCCCTGCGTCATTTGGCTGAAGGCCATTTGAAATGGAGTGAGCTTCAAGCGGAGCCTGAACGTGAAAGGCTGCTGGAAGAGGCAGGCGGGGAAGAAGCCGCGGCGCAAGTGACGGCTGAAATGGCTCGCTTAAAGGGTCTTCTGCATTCTCTTGCGGAGCAAAAAGAGGTATACCGGGCGCAGCTTCGCAAAGAGCTGCAATCGCTGCTTGACAATGCCAATATTACGCCGGCGGGACTTCGGGATTTGGCCCAGTCGTTTCTGGAAAGCCGGAAGCCCGGCTTCAAAGCGGGTCTGCTGTTCGCTGCGGCCAAGACGGCTGCTGAGCAGGAACGGAGATTGCAGGCGTTCAGCGAGGAATTAAACGGTCTCATCAGTGCCTCCATCGATTGGCATGTCAAGCATCTGCTGCGCGGAGAGGCTGAACGTATCGGCTTTGACGGCGGACAGCTGGAAGCAGAGCTTGTGGGCAATCTGGGGTGGCTGCCCGATTCGGATTGGCTCATTTCGCGCGTAAAGGCCGGGGCTGTCATCGGAAATGAATATACGATGACTTATAGCCGCGATATGGCCGCGGATGTAAAAGCGGTTTACCGCCAGCGGGCGCTTGCGCTGATCGATGCGCTGGCGGATCATGCAGCGGCGGGCTTTGAAGCCGCCGCCGCAGATGCGCAGGCACAGCTTGCGGCGCTTCGCGCGCAGGCTGGCGCTTTTCAGGCGCTGGCTGCGCTGGCGAAGCGAGCAGGCGAGCATCAGGCGCGGCTTGCCGCCGCGCTGCCTGAAGCGCCGGATAGGCCGGCTCTGCCCGCGCCGCGGCATGCTGGTGCGGAAGTGCAGGCGCAGGCGGCGGCAGAGGCCGCTGCCGCCGGAGCTGCCTTGGCGCTCGACGCACGCAGCGGCGCAGGAGCGCCGCGTGGCGCCACCGCCGGGCGGGGCGCCTTAGCAGGCGGCGCCGCCCTTGCGCAGCAGCACGGCGCTGCTGCGCGCTTAGCGGGCGCCGCGGCGCTGCTGGCGCCGCATGCCGCGCTGGCAGCGGCTGCGCAAGCGATGCGCGAGAAGGCGAAGCGGCTGCAGGACAGCCGCTTCACCATCGCGTTGTTCGGCGCCTTCAGCGCCGGCAAATCATCGCTCGCGAACGCGCTGATCGGCGAACCGGTGCTGCCGGTCTCGCCTAATCCGACGACGGCAGCGATCAACCGTCTCGTGCCCCCTACGGCGGAGCACGGACACGGCACGGCGCGCATCGTCATGAAGTCGCGCGCCGCAATCGAAGACGACGTGCGCTACTCTTTGGCGCTGCTCGGCGAGAAAGCAGGCATCGACCAGCTGCCTGATGCCGCAGCGCTAATGCGGGCGATTGACCGTCTTACCCCCGATTCGATCGGGGCCGGCGGCCGGCCGCATTACAGCTTCCTGCGCGCCGCGCGCGCAGGCTGGGCAGAGCATGAGCCGCTGCTTGGGCAGCAGCTTTCCGTTGACCAAGCCGCGTACGAGCGCTACGTCGCAGAGGAATCACGTTCCTGCTTCGTCAGCGAAATCGAGCTGCATTATGACTGCGAGCTCACCGCGCAGGGCATCGTGCTGGTGGATACGCCAGGCGCAGACTCCGTTAATGCTCGGCATACGGGCGTTGCCTTCAACTATATTAAAAATGCCGACGCGGTTTTGTTTGTTACCTACTATAATCATGCGTTCTCACAGGCCGACCGCCAGTTTCTCATGCAGCTTGGCCGGGTAAAAGACCAGTTCGAGCTCGATAAAATGTTTTTCCTCGTTAACGCGGCGGATTTGGCCGCAGACGGGGAGGAGCTGGCCGGCGTGTTAAAGCACGTAGAGACGAATCTGCTTCAGCATGCGATTCGTTCGCCTCGCCTGTTTCCGGTTTCCAGCTTGCAGGCGCTTGACGGCAAGCTTGACGGAAATGCGGAGCTGCTGAAGCGCTCGGGCATCGAAGCTTTTGAGCACTCATTCCTTTCCTTTATCCAGAATGACCTTGGACGCCTGGCAATTGAAGCGGCGGAGGAGGATCTGAAGCGGGCGGCAGCAACGGTTGCGGGCTGGCTGCAAAGCGCAGAGGGGGATGCCGCAGCGCGGGAAGCGGAGCTCAAGGAGCTCCTGCTTGCCGTGAGCGATGCGAAGCGCGAGATCTCGGAGCTGCAAAGCGCATTAATGCCGGAGCAGCTTAAACAGGAGCTGAGCGAGCTGCTGTATTATGTCGTACAGCGCATTCAGTACCGCTTTGGCGAATTTTATAATCTTGCCTTTAATCCCGCTTCTTTGCAGGATGACGGTCGCGACCTGCGGAAAGCGATTTGGACATCGTGGCTCGAGCTGCAGCGGCTTGTCCAGCTTGAGCTGTCGCAGGAGATGCTGGCGACCTCTTTGCGGATGGAACGCGGCATCCACACCCAGCTGCAGAAGCAATATGACGGAGCGGCACAGCGTCTGGAAGCGGCGATCGTTTCATACAGCGCTATTCCGTATTCACCGGCATCGCTGCCAACGCCGGATGAGCCTAAAGCCTGGGAAGCGGATAACATTGACGCGAAGCTTCTTTGGAGCCGATTCAAATCTCCGCGCCAATTTTTCGAAGGCGAGGGCAAAGCTCAGCTTCGCAAAGAGCTGGAAGCTTTGCTTGCCCCGTCCTTAAACGGTTGGATGGCGGTGCACACTGCAGAGTGGACTGCGCTGTATGAGCGGATCTGGCTCAGCGCAGCCGAGCATGCGGGAAGCCTGCTTCAAGAGGATATGCTTGCTTATGAGAGCGGCAAGCGGGTTTCGTTAACCGGGAGCGCGGATATTGCGGAACTCAAAAATCTTTACAAGCAATTAATTGATCTCTAAGTTAATTGTTCTCTAATCGTCAATGGATCTTGACGGTTCTATCGCATTAACAGCTGAATGCTTTTGCGGACTTGCATGACGTCCGCAAAAGCATTTTTTATTTTTGTGTGTTTCTGTGCAAAAAGCGAGCAATTGGCACATATATGTCACGATTTAGGACCATTTGAGAGCATTAACGGTTTCCAATTTACATATCGCGATAATAAGCGGATTCAATCACCTATATGAATATTTATACTGTTTGCTCGCATTTCACGATGCTGATAATATTCACTCATGCTTACAAAATAGATACGGGGAGATGGATTTACTTGGACGTTTTAAGGCAGTTGAAAGCATTCTATTGGGCGGAACGAAAGTTTTTGTTCTCTTCCATATTATGCTTAATGTGCGCTACGGCGCTCGGACTTGTCTATCCGAATTTGCTGCGTTACCTCATTGATGATGTGATCACGCCACAGAAATTCGAATTGGTACCTGCGCTTGCTTTTACGGTGGTTGGAGTCGTTTCATTTAAAGGTTTTATGCAGTTTTTGCACGGTTTTTTTGGCGGACGGCTTGGAAATAAGGTGGCATTCCGCATGCGGAACGCTTTGTATGACAAGCTGCAAACGCTGTCCTTCCAGTATTACGACAAAGCGAAGACAGGGGATCTGATGTCTCGCCTAACGGCGGATTTGGAAGCGATCCGCAACTTTATCGGTTTTGGCTTTGCTCAAATATTGAACATGGTCCTCATGATTGTGTTCGGCGGGGCCATGATGCTCTCGATCCATTGGCAGCTAACGCTTATAACGCTGGTTACGATCCCGCTGCTCGGTTTCGCGGCGATTCGTTTCGAACGCAACATTCATCCCGCATTCCGGGAAATGCGTCAAGCGATGAGTAATCTTACCACCGCGGTCCAAGAGAACATCACGGGCGTGCGCACGGTCAAATCCTTTGCGAGAGAGACGCATGAGGTATCCAAGTTTTCGGTGCGGAGCGAAGCGTATCAGACGAACCAAGTCGGCGCAGCAAAGATCTGGGCTAAATTTTTTCCGGTCATGGAGCTTGTCGCTAACTTAAGCGCTGTCATCCTGCTCGTTACCGGCGGTATTCTTGTCATCAACAATTCGCTTAAGCTTGGCGAATTCGTCGCATTCTTCAGTTTAATCTGGTACATTATCGGACCAATGTGGGGACTCGGGTTTCATATCAACAACTACACGCAGTTCAAAGCGTCAGGCGAGCGCGTGCTGGGACTGCTGAATGAGCATGTCCACGTCAAAAATACAGAAGATGCGATTGAGGTCAGCAATGAAACCGTGAAAGGCCATGTACGCTTCGATCATGTGACGTTCAGCTATCCGGACAAAACGCCGGCCGTCACGGATTTGGTTATCGATGCGCCGGCAGGCTCCGTTATCGGGTTTTTGGGAGCGACTGGCTCGGGCAAATCGACAATCATTCAATTGCTGATGAGAGCCTATAACGTGAAAAACGGAACGATTACGCTGGATGGCATCGACATCCGCAACCTCGATGTTGCAAGCCTCCGCCGTTTGATTGCTCCCGTGTTTCAAGAGACGTTCTTGTTCTCCGCGTCGATCAGGGACAATATTGCATACGGCGTGCGCGACGTCACACCGGAGCAAATCGAATACGCCGCTAAGCTCGCTAAAGCGCATGATTTTATTATGGAGCTGCCGCTTGGCTACGATACGATCGTCGGTGAAAGAGGCATGGGCTTATCAGGCGGACAGAAGCAGCGGATTGCCATCGCAAGAGCGCTCATTAAAAATCCGCGCATTCTTATTTTGGATGACGCAACAAGCGCAGTTGACATGGAAACCGAGCATGAAATTCAAGCAGGCTTTAAAGAGCTGATGGCTGGGCGGACGACGTTTATTATCGCTCACCGTATTTCTTCGCTCCGACATGCCGATGAAATTATCGTCCTCGATAAAGGCCATGTCGTGCAGCGGGGCACGCATGCGCAATTAATCGCTCAGCAAGGCCCTTATCGGGATACTTATAACATTCAATATGCTGATTATCCGCTTGATGATACAACATTGACTGCGGGGGCGCATGATCGGAAAGGGAGTACCGTATAATGAGCACGAATGCCAAAGCAAAGGTAAGCAATAAAAACGAACGCTTCATTTATCAAGACGATGAGCTGATCGAAAAACCCTTTAACTGGGGACAGCTGCGCAGATTGTTCATGTATATGAAGCCGTACTCTAAACAGTTAATGCCTGTTATTTTGATGATGATCCTAGGAACAATGACGCGTCTTGGCGTACCGGCGCTCGTCATTCTCGCCATCGACGAAGCGATCGCGCCGGCTAACGGGGCAACGAGCGTACCCAAGCTGCTCGTCATTGCAGGAGCCATGCTTTTCTTGTATATTATCCAATGGGCATCCAATACGTACCGCATCAAATATACAAATATTATCGGACAAAAGGTTATCTATGACCTGAGGAATCATTTATTCCAGCATATCCAGAAGCTCAGCTTCCGCTTCTACGATAAACGGCCGGCTGGATCCGTGCTTGTCCGCGTGACGAACGATGTTAATGCTTTGCAGGATCTATTTACGAACGGGGTCGTCAATCTATTGATGGACTGCGTTCAGCTGTTCGGGATCGTTATCATCCTGCTCGTTTGGAATTTCAAACTCGGCATTGCCGTGATGATAACCGTTCCGCTTATGTTCCTCGTTTCAACGACCCTGCGCAAAAGAATTCGTTTTGCGTGGCAGGATGTCCGGATTAAGCAGTCTCGAATCAACTCCCATTTGAATGAGAGCATTCAAGGGATGAAGGTTACGCAGGCTTATGTGCAGGAAAAGGAAAACATGGGCTTCTTCGACCAAATGAATACGGTCAACGTCAAGTCCTGGAACAAAGCTTCGGCGATGAACCAAGCGTTTGGTCCCGTCATCGAGGTCACCTCAGCCATCGGAACTTTTATTCTGTTCTGGTACGGTGCCCATCTCATTCAAACCGGCGCGATTACCGTCGGTTTGCTGGTCGGGTACGCCAACTATATCGGAAACTTCTGGGATCCGATCAACCGCCTTGGTCAAATGTATTCACAATTGCTGATCGCGATGGCGTCATCGGAGCGTATCTTTGAATTTATCGACGAAGAGCCAACGGTCGCCGAATTAACGCAAGCGAAGCCGCTGCCTAAGATTAAAGGCGCCGTTACGTTTGACCACATTGTGTTCGAATATGAGAAGGGAAGGCCTGCTCTAAAAAACGTGACGATTGATGTGAAGGAAGGGCAATCTATCGCGCTTGTCGGCCACACCGGTTCCGGCAAAAGTACGATCATAAACCTGCTTTGCCGCTTTTATGATCCCGTAGAAGGCCGCGTGCTCATCGATGGCATCGATATTCGCGACGTAACGATCGAGAGCCTGCGCTCGCAGGTGGGGATCGTCCTTCAGGATACATTTATCTTTGCAGGCACGATTCGTGACAATATCCGCTATGGCCGGTTGAACGCAACGGACGCGGAAGTCGTTAAGGCTGCCCAGGCCGTTAATGCGCATGATTTCATTATGGGGCTTCCCGACGGATACGATACACAGGTTGAAGAACGCGGAAACGTACTCTCGATGGGCCAGCGTCAGCTGCTCTCATTTGCAAGGGCTTTGCTGGCCGACCCGCAAATCTTGATTTTGGATGAAGCGACGGCGAGTATCGATACGGAGACGGAGCTGAAGATCCAAGAAGCGCTGAAAATACTGCTTGCCGGTCGCACTTCGTTTATGATTGCCCACCGGTTGTCGACGATTCGCCACGCGGATGAAATTATCGTGCTTGACCATGGTCAAATCGTAGAGCAAGGCAATCATGAGACGCTGATTAACAAACGTGGCGTTTATAACGGATTAATCGAAGC
The DNA here is from genome assembly GCF_040676435.1 of Paenibacillus sp. LPE1-1-1.1. NCBI lineage: Bacteria > Bacillati > Bacillota > Bacilli > Caryophanales > Paenibacillaceae > Paenibacillus > Paenibacillus sp. LPE1-1-1.1. The sequence continues at coordinate 722,343 of NZ_JBEGHY010000023.1, read as the reverse complement.
ACAGTATCGATTTCTGTAATAATGGTTGATTTTTCATCAAGGAACCTCCACAATGGAAGAAAAAACGAACCGAGGCGTTTATCTTTGCCGAACAAGGCAGAGGAAAACGAATCGATTTGCTTCCAGGAGGTTCTTTTTCTTTATGTATGGATCACCGTTAACATCGAATGCCCGTAAATTGCTGCTGTTAGGCTCCGGCGAGCTTGGGAAAGAAGTCGTATTGGAGGCTCAGCGCCTTGGCGTGGAGACGGTTGCCGTTGACCGCTATGATCATGCGCCGGCGATGCAAGCCGCGCACCGCAGCTATACGGCCGATATGCTGAACGGCGCCGAGCTGCGCCGTATTATCGAGTTGGAGAAACCGGATTATATCGTTCCGGAGATCGAAGCGATCGCAACGGAGACGCTGCTGGAGCTTGAAAAGGAAGGACATCGCGTCATTCCGACGGCTCGCGCGGCATGGCTCACGATGGACCGCGAAGGCATTCGCCGGTTGGCTGCGGAGACATTGGAGCTCCCGACGGCGCCCTACCGTTTTGCCGATACGCTCGACGAATTGCGGCTTGCCGCAGAAGAGCTTGGCTTTCCCTGCGTCATTAAGCCGATTATGAGCTCCTCTGGCAAGGGCCAAAGCGTTTGCCGTTCCGAAGCGGAACTTGAAGCATGCTGGAGCTATGCCATGGAGGGAGGCCGCGCGAAGAAGCAGCGTATTATCGTAGAAGGCTTCGTCACGTTCGAATCCGAAATTACATTGCTGACCGTTCGTTCCGTATCCGGGACAAGCTATTGCCCGCCGATTGGTCATGTTCAGAAGGATGGCGATTATATCGAATCCTGGCAGCCGCATGAAATGACGGAGGAGCAAATCGCGCAAGCCGAGGCTATTGCATTGCGGATTACGGATGAACTCGGCGGGTATGGCATTTACGGTGTCGAGCTGTTCATAACGAAAAACGGCGTATTGTTCAGCGAAGTATCGCCGCGTCCGCATGACACGGGGATGGTAACGATGGCTACGCAGGATTTGTCCGAATTTGCCCTTCATGTCCGTGCTATTCTAGGATTCCCGATTCCAACGATCCGGCTGCTGACGCCAGGCGCATCGCATACGTTGAAAGCAGACCGTGAATCTGATTCATTCCGTATCGGCGGTATTGAGGAAGCACTTTCGGTGCCAAATACGCAGGTTCGCGTATTTGGCAAGCCCGAGACGAAGGTAGGCCGCCGTATGGCCGTAGCGCTTAGCAGCGCTTCTGACGTGGAGCAAGCACGTGAAGCAGCGCGTATGGCCGCCGAAGCCCTATATATTAAATATGATAACTAATTGACAAGGATCAAAGAAACCTCCAGATTTCCCGATAAGGGGAATTGGAGGTTTTTTACTCCTATCGTTCAGAATTTGCGCAGTCGATTGATAAATAGCAGCAGCAGCGGGATAAGCGTCAACACTATCGGTATCAGGAATGGAACGGCATACATTAAATAGATTCCGAATCTGGATGTGCTAGGTAAATCCCAAAAGCTGAACACGAGCACGAGGATGCCTATCGGGAATACAATAGGCCGATACTCCGATAAATGCATCGTTTGTGCGAAAGAAAGAACGGACGCATATAAAAATACACTGATCTTAACGAAGTTTCCTACGATCCACATCGCGAGAAGCAGCGCCTCTAAATTTTCAAAAAAGTTGGCAGCGCTAATATAACGGAAAGCGACCAGTACCGGATACGATTTGTTGCCCGTGTCTGATCCAAACAAAAATAGCATAATTAAGTTGACATAAGTTAAACTGAGTACGACAGCGCCCAATACCAGATGGCCCCATTTTCGGCCTTTGTTCGAATCGGTCATACATGGCAGAAAAAAGGTCATAAAAAATAATTCACTGAGCCACGCCTGCGGCGTGGCCGTTCCTTTGAGGACCGGGATAATACCGTGGCTAAGTATAGGGAAGATGTTTCGTACATCCATATCGGGAATGAGGAGAAGAAGGAACAATAAAGGAATTATGAAAATCGGCGTGAAAATAACGGCACTCCTCGCCATGGTCTCCACGCCGCCGCGTACGGCAATCGAGGCGAGCAAAAGCATGGTAGCGCTGATGAGCAGGATCGGCGTTTTAAATAGGAAGCTGCCCTTTACGAATTCGGCATATTGGCGAATAATCGTACCATTGGCGTGAGTGGAATAGAGAAAGAAAATCGTACCGATGATTTTCCCTGCTAATTTCCCGACAATCCTTTCACTGTGCTGGACGACGTTTTCTTTCGGATATAGCTCGTGGAGCCGAACCGCTGCATATACAGAAGCGAGACCCATAAAGATGGAAAGGATTCCCGTCATCCAAAGGTCGTTCTGAGCATACTGGTACGTAATCGTCGGCAGGGCAAGAAATCCTGTGGCCAGCACGGTCGGGTACAGCAACAGTACCATCTGGACGCCTGATATTTTTCCTTTCTCCAACATGATCATTCACCACCTCGTTTTATTTTTCAATCAGACCTCTGAACGGGTAGAAGATGACTTCAAGCAGCGTGGTTGGGCCAGGCATGTTTGGAAGATCCAGCATAGACAGCACCCATCCGATAAGGAGCAGCGATACTAACGCCGCCTTGTCCTTTGCCGGTTTTGCTTTCATTCGCGGCCATTCAAAGCTTAGGATAAGCAGCGCGGCGATCGTCACTCCGATAAAAAAAGCCAGTCTCATTTTTCCTGCACCTCATCTTCAGGTATTCCTCCCGGCGCGTTAATCAGTCCCGGTCTCTTGATTGACGCATTAACATCGATCAATACTTCAACCTTGGGAAACAGCTCATTCCAATTATCTTTGTTTTTCTCCCATTGCTTTGGATATTTCCGGTGAAAAGCGGTCGCAAAGCCTAAAATATCTGCCTTATTTTTTTGTTGGACCTCTTGAAGCGCTTCATCGATACGATCTCTTATATCATCCTCAAAAGCCTTGTCCATCTTCTCCAGAAATTTTGGATTCATCGGGTTCCATTCGGTACCGTTCTGAATGATGTCTCCCTCCGCTTTCACCTTGATCGTCATCATCCATTTGTCGCCTTCGATTTTCGGAAGGAGCTTGACTTTAGCTTTAACCGGTTTTAACGAAACGAGATCTTTATTCCCGTCCATCGTAAACGTCACGGTATATTCATCGATTTCATTTAAAATCCACATCACGCCGCGCGTCGTTTTTTCCGAAATTTGTCCGACCATTTTGTCTTTTTTGAACAGTGCGGCTCCCATGAGATACGGAATCGTTTGAAGCGGTTCCGCTGACTTGACTTTTGGGAGGATATGAACGAGTGGAAGTGCTGCCGCCTCAGCATCCCCTTTCAACATCATGCTTAACTGCTCAAGCGTAACCTTAACCCCAATCTGCAAATCAGCTAATTCCCTCAGCACTTCCGATGAGCTGCGTTCAATCGGCGGGAACAATTCGAGTGATTCCGACGCTTTTCCTTTGCTTACAAACATATAAGCCCTCTCTCTCGGCTGCGGATGACGAACCAAAAAATCGAATTCGTCCTTGATGCCTGCTTTCGCGACTTCTTCGCTGAATATAAATACTTTGCATTGTCCCCAAAACAGTCTTCGCGGAATTTTTCGTTGCAGCTTTGACAACGCATCGGAAATATTTATACCTTTTTCTCCGCGGATGGTTGTCTTTTTCGGTGCTCCGCCGCTTACTCCGCCCGACAAGCCGCCACCTTGGTTTTGCGGAATGATGACTTGTATGGTTGTTTGAATTTGCTTGTCCTTCGTCAGGTCGAAAGACATCGCCGTAACAAGCGCGAGATCGTTCAGCTCCGTACGGTCCCAACAGCCTTCAAGAAATACGAATAATGTAAGTAAAATACATAATTTTAAACCGTTTTTCACAAGGTTGGACCCCCTTGTCTGCCGATTTTCTTCGACGTATAACGGCCGCAAGTAGCAAAAGCAGCGGAATGAGCGTGAAGAACGTTGGTAACTCTAAGGATAATATTCTTAAATGAGATATGATCACGGGAATCATTCCATGGCTAAGAATCGGAAGTATGTTTTTTACGTCCAACTCGGGAAATAGCAGTAATAGAAAAAATAGAGGCAAAATAAAGATTGGCGTAAAAATGGCAGAACTTCTGGCAAGCACTTCAATCCCACCACGTACGGCTGCAGCGGAGAGGAAGACCAAGGAGGAGATGATCAGTAGGATCGGAGTTTTAAATAAAAAGCTTCCTATCACGAATTCAGCATATTGACGGGAAACAATGCCAGAAATATACAAAAGATAAAGGAAGTATACGATACCCATGATTTTTCCAAGCGTTTTACCGATAATATGTTCGCTGTACTCGATAAAGGTCTGTTTCGGGTAAATCTCATGCATACGTGTCATCACATAAACGGTAAGAAATCCCATCAAAGAGGCGAGAATGCCGGTCAACCAAAGATCGTTAGCCGCATATTGGGCCGTAATTGTAGGGAGGACGAGAAATCCCGTTAATAGTACGGTTGGGTACAGCATAATTGCCATTTGAAAAGCTGAAATTTTTCCTTTCTTCAGCATCCATTTCACCTCTTTTCTTTAGACTTCGCCTCCCCGTTCAGGTCCCGGTTTTTGATTTGGCGCTTGCCGGAACTCATCGTAGTCCCCTGTAAAACGCGGACGCGTATTCATCATCCACCAAGGAGCCCGGATCAGCACGTCTTTCAATTCCTTCATTTTTGGAGTTGCGATGGCTGACAAATAAGGAACACCGAAAGAACGCAGGCTGCACAAATGGAGCACAATAGCGATAATACCCATCATTATGCCAAGCAGCCCTAATGAACCTGCGAGAAAAATTAACGGAAAGCGCAGCAGCCGTATCGCAATACCGGCAATGTAACGGGGGATCATAAAGGACGAAATCCCGGTGATAGCTACGACAATAACCATCGGCGCAGACACGAGGCCGGCTTGAACCGCCGCTTGGCCAATGACGAGCGCTCCGACAATGCTAACGGCAGAGCCTACCTGCTTAGGCAGCCGAACGCCCGCTTCACGAAGCGCTTCGAAGGTCACTTCCATCATGAGCGCTTCAATTAATGCAGGAAAGGGCACTCCCTCCCGCGAGACCGCCATACTGAACAGCAAATTGCCAGGAACCATCTCTTGATGAAAGGTCAGAACCGCTACATAAAACGAAGGTAGCAGCAAAGCAATCAAAGTAAACATATAACGAAGCCAACGCATTGCGGTGCTTACCCAGTACCGCTGGTAATAATCTTCCGCTGACTGCATTAAGGAAAATAAGGTGATGGGGGCAATTAAAACAAAGGGAGTTCCTTCAACCAATATCGCTATCCGCCCTTCAAGCAAATTGGCGCAGGTCACATCGGGGCGTTCCGTAGAAATGAGCTGCGGAAATGGCGAGTAGGGCATATCTTCAATAAATTCTTCAATATATCCACTTTCCAGAATGCCGTCGATTCGGATACGCTTAAGCCTAGTTCTCACTTCTTCCACCAATGTCGTATCGACTAGCCCCTCGATGTATGCGATGACGACATTGGTCTGGGTGTACTCGCCGATTTTCATCGTTTCCGTTTTGAGCAAAGGACTTTTCACAATTCGGCGAATAAGCGAGGTATTCGTTCGCAGCGTTTCGGTAAAGCCCTCACGCGGTCCCCGAATGCCAGATTCAGCAACGGGCTCTTCGATGGGGCGCTTTTCCCATTTATTCAAACCGAATGCGAGACCTGTTGATTCTTGATCGCGCAGCAGTATCGGAAGGCCGTTTGATAAATATTCAACGCATTCTTGAAAGGTGTTAAAAGGCGTTGCTTTCGACGTTGATATTTTCCGCTCAGCGAGCTGACCGATTGCATATACTTTCCCGTCCGCTTCTTGCATGAGGGGGGAGATGACATTGGCCTCAATTCCCCCGGAGTCGACAAGACCGTCAATATAGATCAAGATAGCTTTAGTCTGGCCTTCAATGATGAAAGAACGAAAGACGATGTCCGAGCAGTTGGTATAAATAGAGCGGAGCTGCTGTTCGTTTTGTTGTAAATCGGTAAAAAGCTGCTGTATTTGACTATGATTTGCGTTTTGCTGCTGAGCACGCTCGTCGTGTATTTTTTTTATGGAAGCTTTGGTGAGCTTTTTAAACAAGCGCCGCGTGTTCATAATCATATATTCCTTTCAACAAAGTCACTTTGTTCGTTATGGTATCCAAAATTTCCTTTTATATGTAAATCCGCCGGGCATGTAAACACAACATCATAAATACAATAAGATAAAGTTTCTAACAGGAAACATTTTGAACGTAGGCGGTGAAAGCATTGGTGAGTTCCGGGAGAGTTGAGGGTACACGCGATCTTCATACCCAGGCGACATTTCAGGCGCTTGTCGATGCTATAATTCCGCCTGTGTGCGAGTGCACGGGCTCCTCGGAAGCAAAGCAGGCACCGGGGGCGTTACAACTTTGTATTCAAAATTACGTCATTAAGGAACTGGATTTTTCCCAGTTTATACCGGTAGATGCGGAGCCGAATATCATTCCGCTTTCCAAGTCAACGGCGATATTGCTTGATATCGGTGCAGCGCAATTTCTTAACTTAAACCATGCGCTATTACCTAGCAGCGGGTTGTCGTATCCCTGCGAGGGATTATTTTCTACTCTTCCGCGCAGTGACAGACTACGTGCGGTCACTTTGCTGGACCACCTTGCTGTTCCCCTTGAAAGTCTTCCGCAGCCCTTTCAAAATAACCCTGCGCTTGTTCAGGTCATGATGTCTTCCATTAATCAATTAACATTGTTCGGCTACTACTCGGAATGGTTCGGATATGGAACGACCCGATTTTTACCGTCAAACCTTAAGAGAATCGAATGCTGCCCGCCTAGCTGGAAGCTGGTCGGTTATCCGGGACCCTCTTACGGTTACCGCGACTTTCGCGGTTTCTTAATGCGTTTTCCTCATCAGAAAGGGAGGATCTGAATGGCAGATCAAGATGTCATCGTGATCGGTGCAGGCGGTGGAGGGGCAGTCATTGCCAAGGAGCTCGGAGATTTGGGGTTAAAGGTTTTGGTCTTGGAAGCAGGTCCCTGGTACGGTAATAAACGATGGCCGGAACCGAACAGCAAAAGGGGAGCGGCAAGCAGTTCGAATACCGAGGATTTGGATGTCGTTCTCTTTAAACAGATCTATAACAAATTAGAGGATACAATGGACAACCTGATATCCGGCAGAGTCCGCTGGGGGCCGGCTGACAGCAGACGCGCTCCGTGGAACCGGACACTTTCACAGAAAGGGTTTATTTGGCAAAACTCAGGCGTGGGAGGGAGCACGCAGCATTATCTTTCCCATTCCCCCCGGGCATTTCCGCTGGCGGTTGATGATGTTTGGCCTATTTCTTATCGTGAATTGATACCCTACTATGAGAAAGTCGAAGCTACGCTGCCTGTCGATTTTGCTCCTACAACTGCTAAGGAAGAGTTGTTTTATTATGGGGCCAAAAAAGCTGGCTGGCCTTTAATTTCGACGCTGGATGTGACGAGTCCCGGTTACCGCCCCCAGCCGAATGCCATACTTCCGCCCAATCGCCATTTGATGAATCCGAATTATTCGTTAGAGGAATTATCTTGGATGGAAGGGTGCACGTTAGCCGGGCATTGCATTAACGGTTGTCCGCATGGGCCCTCGGTTGATAAGATAGCCAAACGCTCCACTAATGTAAGCTATGTCCCGCTAGCATTAAAGACAGGCAATGTTCGAATTAGGCCAAATGCGTACACGACTAAGATATTAACGGAAACAAATCCACTGGGCGAGCTGCGCGCCATAGGCGTAAAGGTTCGGGATACCTGGACCGGGGAGACGGAAGACATCTATGCAAAAACCGTAGTCATGGCTGCCGGCTGCATTGAAAGTCCGCGACTCTGGTTAAATTCGGACTTGCCCAAAAACGAGTGGGTGGGGAAAGGGCTTGTTAATCACTATTTTGACTGGGTAACGGGAATCTTTGATGAGAAAGTATTATATTCGATCCTGGGAACGCCGCATATTGATTCGTTTGCCGGCCATACATCAGGCGCAAGGCTGGACTATCCAGGGGTAGGCTGCATTCAGGTAACGGGTCTGAGCCCTGGATTAACTGCCGTATTTAGCTATGGGATCAGCGAGTCAGGCTATAATTTCCTTCAGCCTCCTGCACCGGATGCCCCTTGGAACGCGCAAGGACTTATCGTTGGTCCAGAGCTGACAGGATTAATGGCAGATTATCGAAACGCATTGCAAATAACCATTTATGCAGATGATGACGTGGACCAACGTAACGGGATTACCGTTGAATCGAATGTCGCGGATGAACATGGCCCGATTCCACGGGTTAGTTATATGCCAAGTCGACGGGCTCGAGAGAACCGGGATATATTAATGAAAATCGCAATCGATATTTTAGAAAAAGCGGGAGCAAGGCAAATCAGCCGCGCCAATTGGCCGCCGGGTATGTTTCTACATATGGAAAGCTCAATGAGAATGGGCTTTGTCATTGATACCGATTGCGAAGCTTATCAGGTCAAACGATTATTCATAGCCGATAACAGCGCTCATTTTAATGGATTAGGAGGAGCAAATCCTACGCTTACGACACAAGCCTTAGCCACGCGGACAGCTGAAAAAATAATGAACAAGTATTTCAGCTAAAATGCCTGCATTGCAATTTCTTTGGTGAATGAATACAACAAAAGGGGGTATCTTATTTGTGAAGAATGAGATATAAGAGGTGAAAAAATGAATTTGCTGGAGATCTTAAAGGATGCGATAAAACCTTTTGTAGACGGAAAGAAGCCGCCTTTGCATGTAGGAGAAGTGATGAATCTATGGTTCTATTTGGCTGCTTCAGAGCAAACCATGAGGGGAGAACAAATATCCTTCAATATTGTCCAAGATGAAGAACTCAAAGAAAACCTTAGAGAAATCATAAACAATGTCCATGCCCCGATTATTAAGGAAATTACGGAATTTCTCAGAGAAGAAGGGGTATCTCTTCCTCCGTCTACGCCGGATAAACCGATCGGAGATTTTCGAGAAATCCCGGAAGGCGCAAAATTAAACGACGAGGAAGTCTCCAATCTTTTGCAATTCAATATGGTATTAGGCATAAACTATGCTTGCCGGGGATTGACGGAGGCCGTCAGACCGGATGTAGCGGCCATGTTTGCCAAATTTCAAATCATGAAGGTTACGTATTCTTTACCTTTAAAGGATTTAGCGATGAAAAAGGGTTGGTTTAAACAACCTCCTTACTACCAGCCGGAGCATGTTTGAAGCTGGTAAAATCTTCAGAGTTAAAACCGCAAATGCTGCGGTTTTTTTTATGCCCGGGTAACATCATTTTTTCATTTTCATCTGTATCGAACCGATTATCAGCATAATTAACGGAATGAAGAGACAGATTGTCAATGTAAAAGGGATCCAAATTTTCGTGTCGAAATCCATCATATAAACAACATTCGGATAGACCACAAGCGAATATACAACCAAAATCATGCCGTAGGGTAACACAAGGGGGCGGTAATCTTTAAGCCCGAAAATTTGCGCAAGCCCCGTTACGAAATGATAGGAATAAAATGAAGTTTTAAAAAAAATGGTTAAAAACCACATGCCTGCCATTAGAATCTCTACCCGCTGAATAAAATTGCCGATATTTATTTTTTTAGCGAGAGCATAGCTGGGGTAAATATTTCTTTCACTGAAATCTGCGCCTAATATCGCAATACTCAGAAAAGTAATAATAATGACAAATATTCCGCCTAATAAATTCCCTATAAAAAATGCTTTTGCTCCTTTCTCCGGATGATTCAAACAAGCAGGAAATACCATAAGAAAAACAATGAGCGGAAGAGCAGCCGTACCGACAAAAGATAACGAAGCCTTAAAGATCGGTTTCATGCCAATCTCGGTAATAGGCTGTATTTTTTGAATATCCATTTCAGGTATAAGGAAAAGCGTAGATACAACAAACAGCAATAAAAACCATGGGAATAAGATTTCGGCTGCCCGAGCCAGCACTTCAAGTCCAAGCCGCAGACCCATCATAACAATTCCTGCAAATAATATGATAAAAGACTCAATCGGCGTCTCAGGCATAACCTGCGTCGTCATGAAATTTCCCATATAAAATAATACGGAAGAGGCACCGATGAACGAAAAAAAAATAAAAAGCAGAGAAATCAGTTTGCCTATCCATTTACCGAATAGCTTTTCCGTATATTCAATTATCGTCATAGCTGGGAATTGTTTGCTGAGCAATAGATACAGGCCCACAACGAATAAACCTAATAGCCAGCCTACTATGGCAGCAATCCAAGCACTCTGTTCCGCATCAGCGGCGAGACTCGATGGAATGACTAAGATAGTCGTGCCAATCGTATAAAACATGACAAGCACAGTAAATTGTCGTATTGAAATTTTTATGTTGCCTGTCATTGGCTATCACTCCAATCTTACTTTTTATGCATTTGTTTGGATACTTTCTTGCGGAGCAAACCGACGCCAAGTATGGAAAGCGGCAGCAATAATCCAATCGTCAACGCATAAGGGGTCCATATTTTTGAATCGAAATCCATCATATAAGTCACATTCGGATAGACGACAAGCGAATATACGACCAAAATCATGCCGTAAGGCAAAGCAAGGGGACGATACTCCTTAACGCCAAAGATTTGCGCAAGACCCTTCAAGAAGCTATAGGAGTATAATACGGTTTTAAAAAATATGGTCAAAAACCACATCCCCGCAACTAAGATTTCTACCCTTTGAATAAAATTGCCGACATTTATTTTTTTCGCTAAAGCGTAGCTGGGGTACATATTTCTTTCGCTGAAATCTACCCCTAATATCGAAATACTTAAAAAGGTGATGATGATAACAAACACTCCTCCGAGAAGAGCCCCAATAATGAAGGCTTTTTCTGCGTCCTTCTGATTATTTAAGAAAGCAGGAAATATCATCAAGAGAATCACAAGCGGAAGGGAAGCAATACTTGCAAATGTTAACACTCCTTTCATTATCGGTCGAATGCCGCCCTCGAATACCGGTTGTATTTTTTGAATTTCTATCTCAGGCAAAAGGAAAAGAGTAGTAACAAAGAACAACAAAAGAAACCATGGGAATAAGATTTCGGCGGCCCGGGCAATGACTTCAAGACCGAGACGCAGCCCCATGACGACAATGCCTGCGAAGAGAATCGTAAAGGACTCGATCGGCGTTTCAGGCAAAACCTGCGTCGTCATGAAATTTCCCATGTAATATAATATAGAAGCAGCCCCTATAAACGAAAAGAAAATAAATAGGAAGGAGACGAGCTTGCCTAACCATTTCCCTAGCACTTTTTCGTTATATTCAATGAGCGTCATATTGGAAAGCTGCCGGCCTAACCATATAAACATCCCTACAATTAATAATCCCAATGCCCATCCTAGAATCGCAGCAATCCAAGCATCCTGATCAGCATCCGCAGCCAGGCTTGATGGAATAACTAATATGGACGTTCCGACCGTATAGAACATGATAAGTACGGTAAATTGACGAGCTGAAATTTTAATGTTGATGCTCATTTTTTTCACTCCAATATTACTTTAGGAAGCTGAATAACAAATCACTGAATGGTTTAAAGATGATAAAGAGCAGGTCGAGCGGATTAGGGATAGGGAATTGAAGAGACTTCGCTATGCTTAACCCGGTTCCAAGCACAAGCAGGATAGAAAAGAGCCAAAGCTCCCTTTTTAATTTCGCTTTCAACAAAGGAGGAACCTCGATCAAGGCAATGAAAGAGGCTGTGGCCACGATTCCCGTAATCATCCACATCTGATTATTCCTCCTTTTCTCTATGGAACGAATTGGACACTGTACCGATACGCCTAATCTTTACATCTACCTTTACATTGATCTCCAAGTTTAAAAACTGTTCCTCCCAATCCTGTTTTAACGTTTTCCAAGCTGCAGGGTTCGACCGGCGGATGGCTTCGCCAAATCCGAAAATATCAACCTTTAGTCTTTTCTGCGTCTTATGGATGGAATCCAGGATGATTGCCGTTACTTTTTTTTCTGCGCTTTTTTCAAGCATATCGATCGTTTCTCTATTTGTAAGATCGATTTCGCACTCCACCTCGCCCACGTTTTCTTCCGTCTTTATTTCGATGTCAATTTGCGGTTTTCCATTTTTCACTTTTCCTTTCACATCCGTTTTTGACTTCATGATCTCTACGGCTATATTACCGCCCTCTGGACATGCAAGAGTCCCAACCGTGTTCCTTACTTTATCTCGGATGTAGCTATAACCTTTGCTTTCCTTTTCGTTCAACCAGCCGATTAATTTATCTTCTTTGAATACGGCTAAACCCGAATATCTTAATTTACCCGGAGGCTCTATGTATTCCACGTTTTGTTGGGACTGGCCTTTATTTACGTTAGTGACTTTAACAGCTGTTAAGACTGGGCTTTTCCCTTCGCTAATAATGTCCGTAATGAGCTCATCCAGCGTAGTCGTCAATGTTGGCGCCCACACCTTCTGAGATGTTTCAAGGGAAAGAAACAGTTTGTTTGCCGGTATTTTCTCAACAGGGGTTAATACCTTCAATACATCCTTGGCTGACGAACCCTTCGCGATAACGATGAAGAAATCCGTTCGCACCTCATGGTCCCGGGAGAAATGATCGAGAGGTTTCTCGATCCCTTCCCTTGCCAATGCCTCGCCAATCACGAGCACGCGAAGATGCGCCATGTAAATGACTCTGGGACTGGTGGTCGTCATTTTTCGTATTGCTTCGAATATCGTATCCCCGGTTGCTTCATAAACGGTTACCGGCGTACGGTTCCCGCTCGGTTTCGCCGACGCCACTTCCCCCGGATTGACTACCTGGGCAGAGACCCGGTATCCTTTCCCTTCTTTATCGATTCCGATCCCTACTGAAATCCCTAGCTCATTTAATTCCCGTCTATTCCAACATCCTGTTAACAGGTTAAGAAGAAGGAGGCAGCTGATGAAAACTATATACTTTCGTTTCATTAAGTTTGCTCCTTTCTTGACCTTATTCAAGTCTTTGGTTTAGTGGGCGGGGACATTTGCTCACGAATCACGTTCTTCTGATTTATCAAGCGAGGCCTTGAAGTCATTGCCCAGTGGGGAAGGCGGAAAATCGTATCCTTTAAGTCGGAAAGCACTAAAGGAGCAAACGGACTCATGTAAGGAATTCCGAAGGAGCGCAAGCTGCAAAGATGCAGAACAAGCGCAATTAAAGCGACTACTATCCCGAAAATGCCGAAGGATGCGGCTAGACCCATGATGATGAAACGAATCATACGAATAGAGATTGCCATGCTGTATCCCGTAATGACAAAGCTAGATATCGCGGTAATCGACACGACGATAACCATGGATGCCGATACGATGCCGGCTTCAACAGCCGCTTGCCCTATGACCAGCGTACCGACGATCGATACGGCTTGTCCAATCGGCCGAGGCATTCTTAGACCCGCTTCCCGCAAAATTTCAAAGGTTACCTCCATCATTAAAGCTTCGATGAAAGCAGGGAAGGGTACGCCTTCCCGCTGCGCAGCTAAACTGATAAGAAGCTGCGTAGGCAGCAGCTCTTGGTGGAAGGTGGTAATCGCTATATAGATTGCCGGTCCGACCATGGCAATAAACAAGCATATAAAACGGATGATCCGGAGGAGGGTACTGATATCCGCGCGCAGGTAATAATCCTCCGCGGTTTGAAAAAACGAAATAAACAAGGTTGGAACGATGAGAACAAAGGGGGTCCCATCGACCAAAATAGCGATACGGCCTTCTAATAGCTCGGCAGCCACCACATCGGGCCGCTCAGTGTTATTAATGGTTGGAAAAGGAGAATAGGGTTCATCTTGTATCAGCTCCTCGATATATCCTCCCTCCAAGATGCCGTCGATGTCGATTTTATCAAGTCGTTTATGGACTTCTTCGACAATCTTGTCGTTGACGATTCCTTTGATGTACATGATGGCTACATCGGTTTTCGTAACGCTGCCGATTTGTTTTGTTTCCAGCCAAAGGTTAGGGTCTTTAATTTTCCTGCGGATCATGGCCGTATTCGTACGCAGCGTTTCGGTAAAGCCTTCCTGCGGGCCTCGAACGACGCTTTGAGCGACAGGTTCCGAGATCCCCCGGCTTTTCCACCCTTGGGTGCTGGCAGAAATCCCTTGCAAGCAGCCGTCTAATAAAATTACCGTGTCTCCAGATAAAATAGAGTTATACAAAGAGGAGAAATCGGTAATTTCTTTGTTGTCTCCAATTTGGAGGGCCATGCCTTTCAATGATTCCAGACGATTATCGCTTTCAGAAAGCTGCTCGATCGGTTCGATTTGTGAATCCTGCATTAACGATTCCATAAAAAAATCCGTGATGACTTGTTTATCAGCTAATCCGTCCGTATAAAGAATGGCTGTTTTTGTCTTCTTATCTTTGCCGCTCCGGATCTCCCGGATAATGATATCCGTGCTGTTGCCGAGATCCATTTTGATCTTTTTTATATTTTCATCGAGACTTGCATACAGCGGTTCCGCTTGCGCGATAATTTGTTGTTGACCGCTTTGGCCAGAGGAGTTGAAGTTTCTTTTTAATTTCATAGCAATATTTCCTCGCGATCTCTCTTGTATACGGTATCGTAACGAAGAAAGGCCTATTCCTTCCTTAATACCGGACCTATGGATAGGCGTTTACTCACGACTATGGCGATCTTCAAAACAACCATAGGCAAAAGAATATAATAAATCGGATCCCACCACACAAGGCTATACAAAATTCCTGCTATTTTCAGAGTGATTGTTACTAATGCTGCAAAAGCTGAAACAAACGCATATTTTAACCATTTATATTTCCAATGGAGCTTGACCGTTATCACAAGGATTAGACTCAAGCACATATAATAAACGGCGGAAAAAGCGGTTGTATCATGAGCTAGGCTAACGAACCAGCCTGGACGGTAATATCTGTTGTTCAGCAGCATAATAGGGAGAATATGCAAGGTACCTGTAATCGGGCCTATAATGAACAACAGGATCAAAAAGTGAATGGCACCTTTTAAGGGTTGTAACAATTTGAGGTGCAGCATTTTAGCCGTAGCAAAATATGCTGGAAGGCCTAATGCAGTATAGCTTAGGCGCCACCAATTGTGAGAATAGATGTGCAGGTATAGAAATAATATTTCAATACCTACGAATAAGCCTGTAAAAACAAACAACCAAATCCATCGTAAACGAAAAACGGCAATGAAGGCTGCTGCCGAAGGTAAAGCTAACGCATTGGATGCAATCGCTCCCATATTACTATCATAATAAGGTTCATCAGCTAAAAATTTCGGGAAGTATTGATAGCTGCCCATGAAAATATAAATGATAGCTTCAATGAAGTAACCGAGACCTACCATAAAAAAAAACAGCAATAGGCTTCGCTTGTTTCTTTTTTTCAGACATACGTAAACGAGAAGAAGTAGGCTAAGGATCCCTAATCCCAGATACCAATACGAATTAAAATGCATGGTTACACCCCATAACGAGAATATTTCTTTATTATGGTTTCGTTGCTTGTTTTTATACCTATTTACAGTTATGGATAAGTTTTCAGATGTTCGTTTGTTTGAAATTTTCAGGAAATAGAATAAAGAAAAGGCGATGAGGTGAATATAAAATAAGAAAAATTATGAAAACGATGGTGGATATATGCATGTAGCGATTTGTTTATTTACGATTTTCTCGACATGGCGTTGGGGTGACTGGCAAAATTGGCGGAAATACCACGCGACTATGTTCTACATAGCGGCAGGCGGATTATTATACGAGTATTTAACTAAAGACTATACGCTATGGATTTTTCATCCGGATTTTCTATATAATCAGCAAATAACTGTCATTGTATATGCTTTTGTTACGATGCCGCTTAGCGTGTTGCTCTTCTTGTCAAGGTTCCCGCAAACATTAAAGAAGCAGCTTATTTATTTAGCCAAATGGCTGTTGATTTACACGATAGTAGAAATCATTTTGCAATACTTCGGACGAATTTCTTATCAAAACGGATGGAGCTTATTCCATTCGTTCTTATTTGATATCATGATGTTTCCTATGCTGGTCTTTCATCATAAGAGGCCTCTGCTCGCCTATCTGGTTTCTATCGTAATCGTAGTACTATTAATGCATTGGTTGGATGTTCCGATGAGCTAACTTTTTTGCAGCGGGGATGTTATTATAAACATATAGGCATTAGAAACACGTCATATTGAAATCATGAAGAATCGGGGAATGTAAGGATGAGCAAGAAAAAAAAGCAGGCAGCGTCATCCGCGGCAAAAGCTGCGCCGAAAGGCGAAAAGGACAATCCTGTATTGCTGAATGAGCTTCTGAGCGCAGATACCGTAAAGAAGCTGAAAGCACAGGCCGAGGAATTGAAGAAAGCCGAGGAGACCCGCAAGGAAGACATCCGTAAGCAGGAGGAAGAAAAGAAAAAGCAGGAACAAAAGCGCTTGGAAAATGATTTCTCGTATTTGCTTGAAAATAGCGATCCGAGCTGGTCCAAGCATAAATAGCCGTTTCTTGTTTTTTTATATTCATGACAGGCCTCATCGAAAGCACCCTCCCGGGTGCTTTTTTTATTTTAGAAAAACGTAAAAGCTCCTTTACGGGAGAAGGCCTAATGCTCATAATAAGGCTTTGTATGGCATGCCAGGCCGCAGGATGAAGAAGGTTGTGTAGATAGTCCACTATTACAAAAAATTTCGAATATTAAACTGTAACCGCATTCATTAGTATTAAAAACAGGAACAAAAACGTTAAAGAGCTCTACATTACAAGGGAGGTATACCATGAAACAAAACCGCAAGGCGTTATTCATCCTCATGCTGGCCATCTTAATGTTTGCAACTCTGCTTGCAGGCTGCTCGGGCGGGACGAACAAGGAAAATGAGACCGGGCCTTCACAGACCGAAAAAACAACAAGCCCGGAGAACAGCGGGAACGAACCAACGAATGCACAAACAGAGGATTCGAAAGAGCCGGTTAAGCTGAAATTCACATTCTGGGGAAGCCCGCAAGAGAAAACGGCAATCGAGCAGGCGACGAAAAAGTTTACGGAAAAATATCCTTGGATTACCGTGGATGCGATTCATATCCCGGAGGCGGATTATGATGCGAAGATAACCGCAATGGTAGCGGGAAATGATTCTCCGGATCTCGGTTATATGCACGGGGAGCTGGCGGATCCGTGGCAAAAGGAAGGGAAATTCGTCAATATGTTCGAGCTGCTGGACAAAGACGACGAATTAAAGCGTGAAGATTTCTTGGATTACATCTGGTTTAAGTCTTCCGAGGACTTCGCTTACGGAATCAGCACAGCCGGCGAGACATTCGGTTTGTTCTATAATAAAGACCTCTTCGATACTGCGAAGCAAGCCTATCCGCCATCCAAACCGGAGGAAGCATGGGACTGGGATCAATTCGTCGAAGTGGCCAAACAGCTGACGCTGGACAAAAACGGCAAGAATGCTTCGGAAGAAGGCTTTGATCCGAATAATATCAAGCAGTACGGCGTGTCGTTCGAAACATGGCATGGACCGATCCACGCAACCGTTATTAACAATGAGGGCGAATGGATAACGAAGGACGGCAAGTTTGGGTTTAGCGAGCCGCAAGCAACGGAAGCGATTCAAAGACTTGCCGATCTGATCAATGTTCATCATGTTGCGCCTTCGCCGGTGCAAATGAAATCGATTCCGTCGCAAGCGGTCGCGCTGCAATCCAAGCTAGTTGCCATGTCTATGCACGGACAATGGATCAACCTTGATCTTGGAGCAGCCAAAGTTAACTACGATATCGGCGTTCTTCCGAAA
Source organism: Paenibacillus sp. LPE1-1-1.1 (assembly GCF_040676435.1). Classification (NCBI taxonomy): domain Bacteria; kingdom Bacillati; phylum Bacillota; class Bacilli; order Caryophanales; family Paenibacillaceae; genus Paenibacillus; species Paenibacillus sp. LPE1-1-1.1. The sequence goes on along the minus strand of NZ_JBEGHY010000023.1, from coordinate 704,443 downwards.
ATGAGCCGTTCCGTACCGATGGGCATTAGCGGGGCCTCCGTCATTTACAAATCCAGTAAGCATCTGGATGAAGCCTGGCTGTTAACGAAGTTTTTGGAAAACCCGGAAGGCTCGCTTGAACTGTACAGCGGCGGATTATGGATGCCGACGATGACGAAATGGTATACCGAGCCTGAGCTTATTGCCAAATGGGCAGAGAATAACCCGGCGCATCCAGCCGGCTTCAAGGATGCGATGATGAACAATTTGCTGAATAACGGCGTGCCTAACGGATCCTACTATATTAAAAACTTCTCCAAGGTGAACGCCATTACATTCTCCGGTATGGATGAAGTATGGCTTGGAAGGAAAACGGCCGCAGAAGCGATGAAAGAAATCGAAGCGAAGGTGCAGCCCGAAATTCAAGGCAGATACGATGTAAGCCCATAAGTTAGAGGAGGAGAATTGCTATTCGGGCGGCCGGCATTGCCGGTTGCCCTAACCTACCAATAGTTTGGAGAGAGCAACTATGAAATCAATAGCGGGCTTCCGGGAACGCTCGATCGTGCAGGAGCGTGCCGGCAGGAAAAAGCGTTCATCCAAGGAGTTCGGCTACGGCATACTTTTCGCGTCACCTGTATTGCTGGGCTATCTCATTTTCGTCATCGTACCGATTGTAGCAACGCTGTATCTTAGCTTCACTTCTTACAGCGTTGGAACGACGCCGAAATGGCTGGGGTTCGATAATTACGTCCATTTATTCGAGGGATCCGATCCTTTTTTCTATCCGGCAGTTAAGGCAACCCTCTATTATGTGGGGCTTAGCGTACCCCTTGGCATTATTCTATCTTTCTTTGTGGCGATCTTGCTTAACCAGAAAATCGTGGCCAGAGGGTTTTTCCGCAGCGTATTTTATTTGCCGGTCATCATTCCGCTGGCTGCCTCGTCGATGGTATGGATGTGGCTGCTCCAGCCGGATTTCGGTATTGTCAATTATGTGCTGGATTCGCTTCATTTGCCATCCTCGAAATGGCTGGGCGATACGACATCCGTGGTGCCGACGCTTATTTTGTTCAGCTTCTGGACACTGGGTAACACGATTGTTATTTTTTTGGCAGGCCTGCAAGGCATTCCTTCTCATCTCTACGAAGCCATCGACATTGATGGCGGAAACGCATTTCATAAGCTCATATACATCACAATCCCGATGAGTTCTCCCATTATTTTCTTCAATACGGTCATTGCCTTTATTAACGGCTTTCAGACCTTTGTCCAGCCTGCCGTCATGACGCAAGGCGGACCGAATAATTCAAGCCTGTTTTATGTGCTTTATTTGTTTAATGAAGGCTTCAAGTCTTCCCGAATGGGGAGTGCCAGCGCGATTTCGGTGCTGCTGTTTATCGTCATCATCCTGTTTACCGCAGCGATATTTTTCTTCTCCAAATCATTTGTCTATTACGAAGGGAAGGGGGGGAAGAAATGAGAAAGCTTCCTATTCTTCAGCGCTGCGTCATTTACGCTTTGCTGCTCGCGGGTACGTTCTTTTGTTTATTTCCTATATTCTGGATGCTGCGAACATCGTTGATCGGTATGGGCGATCTTTATCAGGTGCCGCCCACTATATTTCCGAAATCGCTCAGCTGGGAAAATTACAAGTCGGCGCTAGAAGCGTACCCGTTCGAACGTTTTTTCCTTAACAGCACGATCGTAACGGGTTCCGCTGTCGTAGGCGTGCTGCTTTCAAGCTCGATTTGCGCATACAGCTTTTCGCGAATCGACTGGAAGGGCAGAGACAAGGTGTTTGGATTTATTCTGTCAGGCCTAATGATTCCGTTTTTCGTGGTCATGATTCCGCAGTTTGTTTTCTGGAATGCGCTGTATCTGACGGATACGTTCGTTCCGCTTATTGCGCCTTCATGGTTCGGAGGCGGCGTGTTCAATATCTTTTTGCTGCGTCAGTTTTTTCTCAGCATTCCTAGAGATTTGGATGAAGCGGCTAAGGTTGACGGTGCCGGACATTTCCGGATCTATTGGCAGATCATTTTGCCGGTAGCGAAACAAGCCATGATTGTCGTCGGTTTGTTGACGTTTCTTGCCAATTGGAACGACTATCTCGGACCGTTAGCTTTCATCACTTCTGAGAAAAATTATACGCTCATGCAGGGACTTACACTGTTCCAAGGCTCTTATTCGGCACAATGGCATCTCATGATGGCAGCCACCGCCGTCATTGTCATTCCATCGCTAATCATTTTCTTCATCGCGCAGCGGCATTTTATCGAAGGGATTGCAATGACTGGCATAAAAGGCTAACTGCGGTTATCGTTATGCTTACGCTTCAAAACAAATGGTCGTGCTGCAGGCAGGATGCTGCTTTGACTCGAGCCATGAAGAAAGCGCTTACAAAATAATGGGTTCGAAAATTCAATCGAAATTGGAGGAGATTCTATCATGTTACGATCGACAAAACGGATAAAGCGGACCGTGTCCCTCGTCTTGGGACTTGCGCTTGTCTTCGGGAGCATCCCGCCGCTCGCATCGGCGGCCAACAATCCCGGAATGCCCGTCTTTAAAAGCTCGGGTGCCGTAATTCCGCAGGAGCCCGCTGCTTATTCTCCTGAACAAAGCATGATGCAGGCCATCTACGACATGGAGAAAAACGGTACTGATTTCTGGATAGACCGTTTGCTGGCGCGCCCCGGCAATGATCCGGCCAGGGAGGCTCGCGGCGTAGATTTGATGACGCGGGGCAGAGCCTTGTATATGAAAGAGCATACGCCGGGCTTGATCGGCTTTGCCGGAAGGACGGCATATCAGGATGTGCTTGGCGGCAATGCCTATACGGTTACGTTCACCGGACTGACTTTAACGGAGGATGTCGGCAAGCGGCTGCAAATGCCGAGCCACTGGAGAAGCGAGCATAACGCGCAAGGATTAAGCATCGTGCAGCGTAAATTCATTACGGATAGTAACGCAGCGGTAACGCTGCTTGATCTCATAAATACGGGAACGGAAGCCAAAACGGTAACGATGACGGTTAATCCTTCCTTCGTATCCAAAGCGGAAGGCGACGAGCTGACGGGTGTGGTCAATTCCGCCCGGAATTTAACCAAAATTAACACGCGCTTATCCGGCAGCGGCATGACAGCTGCAGATAACAAGCTTACTCGCACGATAAGCATTCCGGCCGGAGCGACGCTGCAGGCTAATGTGGTAATGGGCTTCATTACGGCTGAAATTCCGGAATCGCTGACGGAATACAACGTTTACAAGAGCCTAAATAATGATGCCGCGCTCGCCAAGCAGACACAGGATTATAACAAATGGTGGGCGGATAACGTGCCGTATATCGATGTACCGGATGAAAATATCAAAAAAATCGCCTATTACCGGTGGTGGCTGAACCGCTTCAACTATCTTGACGCTAACATTCCAGGGAATGACTTTCAATTCCCTACCTCCATTGAAGGGGTACTCGGCTACAACAATGCGATTGTTTTGACGCAGCCTATGCATATTCAGGATCTGCAATATTTGCGAAATCCGATGTATTCGTACGGGAACTGGGTATCGGTCGGCGAAACCTCCAATGGCGGCGCTTTTACAGATAACCCGGGCATGCCGGACAATTGGAACAATTATTACACCCAATACTTATCGGAAGCGGCATGGAACAGCTATAAAATCCATGGCGGACAATCCGAGATTATCGGCAACTTGGCCCACTATGCGGAAAAAGACGTAGCTGGACAGCTCTTTCGTTTCGATAAGAACAATAACGGCGTCATTGCCTACGATTGGGGAGCATTAACCGGCAATGATGCAGACGCCGTGTCTTTTCACTGGAAATCGGGTAACCAAGAGCGGGCGGAGGGGGCTTACGTATACGGAGGCGCGAAAGCGGCTGCTGAAATGTACGGGTTCCTTGGCAACGAGGAGAAAGAAGCCGAGCTTGGCGCAATCGCTGCCGATATTCAACAAGGCATTATGGAAGAGCTTTGGGACGAAGAAGACCAAGTATTCAAGCATCGCCATATCAGCACGGACGAATTGAATCCTTGGAAGGAAATAAACAATTACTATCCGTTTACCGAAGGCGTTCCGCCAAATGAAGAGAAGTATAAGGAAGCATTCCGCCTATGGCAGGACTCCGCCGAATATCCGATCTTTCCTTTTTTCACGGCGAACCAGAAGGATAAAGCGGCAGCAGCGGCCCAAGGGGAAGCGGGCTCCAACAACTTTTCGACCATCAATTCTACGGTCACGTTCCGTTTGTTCGCGAAAGCGCTTCGGGAATATCCGTCGGAGTACATCACGGCAGATATGTATAAGCAGCTTCTTTATTGGGTGGCTTGGGCGCAATATTACGACGGGGATACGCGATATCCGGATGCGAACGAATTTTGGGCGAACTGGAATCCAGCTACCCAAAAAATCGATTACCGCTCTTGGATCCACCACAACATTCTCGGGAATTACAATTATACGCTGATTGAGGACGTGGCCGGCTTGCGTCCAAGACTCGACAAAAAAATCGAGCTTTGGCCGCTTGATATCGGCTGGGATCATTTTACGGTCAACAATCTGAATTACCATGATCAGGATTTGACGATCGTATGGGATAAGCCGGGGGACGGCGCGACGCATTACGGCACGGCACCTGAGGGCTATTCCGTATTTATCGACGGTGAGCGCGCATTTACGGCGGATAAGCTGGTTCAGCTGGTTTGGGACCCGGAGACCGGCAAGGTGGAATTCCCAGGCGATGACGGAACGGCACTCTATGAAAAAACGATGAGTGAGCTGAAGGAAGCGAAGGATGTTGCGCTGACCGACGGCAGAGTGATCGACATGTTCCAGAAAGCAGGCATCGATCTTGACCCGGAGACGGCTGCGTTTCCTAATCTAGCCGCTGGCGAAGGCGTTCAGCAATCCGCATCGTTTAATGCAGCGGGAACAAAGGTAAGCGACGCCGTGGACGGATTTACGATTTCCGGAACGTCCAAACCTCGTGAAGCGGCCTTTACGCCGCCGATCTGGGGAAGCAAAGGCTCGCCAAACGCGACGGATTGGTATGAAATCGACTTCGGTAAGCAGACAGCTTTTGATAATGTGAAGCTTTACTTCTACAACGACCGCGTGGATTCGGGAGGCTATAGCGAGCCATCCATGTACAAGGTCGAATATTTCGACGGCTCGAATTGGCTGCCTGCGCTGAAGCCGTATAAGCTGCCTAAGATCCCTCAGGCAAATTTGAACGAAGTGCAGTTCCCGGCAGTTACAGCCAGCAAAATGCGGGTAACGATGACGCATAAGGGTGCGAACAAAACAGCCCTAAAAGAAATTCAGGTGTACCACACAGGCATTATCCCGCCTGTTCCGGTTAATGAGAAGCCGGAGGTTACCGCTGCGCTAGACAGCGGACCAAAGCTGCCGCTTCAAGCAAAATTAATCGGGAGCGCTGTAGATGACGGATTGCCGGAAGGCGTCGTCACGGTGAACTGGAGTAAGCTAAGCGGGCCGGGTGACGTCGTTTTCGCGAACCCGAAGGAAGGAAACACAACCGCAACGTTTACGGCCGCCGGAACCTACACGCTGAAATTTGAAGCAACCGACGGCGAGTTGTCATCCGAAACAGAGTTGACGGTCATTGTTGAACCTCTGCCATCGGAAATTAACGTGGCGACCTTCGCGACGCCGAAAACTTCCTTCGTATCCAGCTGGGAGACGGTAACCGCGGTCAATGACGGCTTGGATTGGCCCAATTCCAATCCGCCTAATGGCGTGTCCGCCGGCGGCATTCCGAGATACGGCAACTGGAGCCAGCAAGGCACGCAATGGGTGGAATATACGTGGAGCGAGCCGGTGAAAATCGGGAAAGCTTCGGTCTCTTGGATGGATGACGGCGGAGGCGTGAAGCTGCCTGCCTCTTGGAAACTGCAATACTGGGACGGCTCTAAGCTTGTGGACGTTGCTGAGCCTACCGCTTACGGCTTAGCCAAAAACGGTTATAACCACGTGCAGTTCAAACCCGTGACGACAACGAAGCTGAGAATCGTCATGGTCAGCAATAATGCCTCGACGGGCATTTTGGAATGGAAGGTATTCGCTGAACCGCCGGTAAGCGCGAATGCAGTCAAAATTCCTACGCTGGTTGGCGAGCAGCCTCAATTGCCTGCCAAAATCGAGCAAACGTACGCAGACGGTTCGACTCAAGCAAGCAAGGTGACTTGGTTCCCTATCGATCCGGAGCTCCTGCAAAATCCAGGCTCTTCCTTCAAAGTGACGGGAATTATCGAAGGGTCAACGCTGCAGGCCGAGGCTTCCGTTTACGTCAGAGTCACGAATGCCGTGCAAGTGACCAATATCACGGATATCCATGCGGTCACTGCCGTCGGAAAGGCTCCGGTGCTTCCTGCGGCAGCCGATGTTCTATACAACGACGGTTCATGGGATAACGTGAACAATGTCATCGCTTGGGATGCCATCGCGCCGGAATCCTATGCCCAGATCGGCGAGTTTATCGTAGAGGGCGCCATCGCAGCCTCGACGACAAAGGTGAAAGCATACGTTTCCGTGACGGGAGGTACGGTTACGGAAGTGGGGTCCGTTCAAGTAACGACTTCAGCCGGCGTGGCTCCGAACCTGCCAGCTAAGGTTACCGTGACCTATGAAGGCGGAGCAACCGCTGAAGTGCCAGTCGTTTGGGATGCGATAGCTCCGGCAGCCTACGCGCAGCCGGGTACCTTTAAAGTAAATGGAACCGTTGCCGTTACCGCTAAGAAGGCGGAGGCTTCCGTTACCGTAACCGAAGCGCAAGGCACGGCTGCCGTAACGCTCAGCGGACCGGAGAAAATAGAAGGCGGAGAAGCCTTTCATGTCATCCTCGGAATTAGCGGAGCGGAACAATCGGTTTACGCGGAAGATATCACCATCGCTTTTGACGCGGATAAGCTTGAATGGCTTGGCGCAGAGGATGAGCTGTTGAACGAGCATTTCGCGCTCGTCGGCGAAGATCAGAAGGATGGCGAGATTCGTCTCATCACCGCGAAAATCAACGCCGCAGGCTCGGATGTGAACGGTCCGCTTGCGAAGCTAATGTTTAAAGCCAAGGATACGGACAGCGGAGCAATGGCGAATATTTCGATAACGAAAGCGGCTGCCGCAGATGCAGCCGGACTGGAAACAGAGCTGGAGGGAGCCGGCTACAGCATCCAGATTAACGGAGTAAATAAAGCCGTGCTCCGCGCGCTTATCGCGGATGCGCAGCAAGTGCATGATGCGGCAGTCGAAGGGACGAAGGTTGGCGAGTATCCGGCCGGTTCCAAAGCCGCGCTTCTCGCTGCTATTCAATCCGCTCAGGCCATTGCCGTTAAGACCGGCGTTACTTCTGCTCAAATCGAGCAGGCTGTCCAGCAATTGAACGACGCGCTGCAGCTGTTCAAAGCTTCGGTCAACAAAGCGCTGCCGGGCGATGTGAGCGGCGATGACAAGGTTAGCGTTGGCGATCTTGCAATCGTAGCCGTATCCTATGGCAAAACATCAGCACATCCGCAATGGGAGCAAATCAAGAAAGCGGATATGAATAAGGATGGAAAAATTGATATCGAGGATCTTGCAGCCCTTGCCAGACTGATACTCGGCTGACCGCAGCCCGAAAGATGAAGCAATCAAGGGGAAGGCGAGTATGCCTTCCCCACCTACATACGGAGAGGAAGAAACGTCCTATGAAATTGAGATGGCTGTCCGCAGCAATAACGCTGCTGCTCTGTTTCTCCTTATTCCCGGCAGCTGCCGGTGCTGCGAGCTCTCCAGCTTTTACGATGAGCTTATCAAAAGAGAAGCAGGCGGTCGGACAAATGGTCACGGTGACCGTCGATGGGGCTGGCTTAACGGATATGTACGCTTTCGAATTAACATTTGGCTTTGACTCCAAACGGCTGAAGCTGCTCGGAGCAAAGTCCGAAATCAAGGGCTTCTCGATCAAGCCGATTATCGACAACAACAAAATCGTATTTGCCCACACGAAAACCGGTGCGGTAGCCGGCGAGAACGGGAAATTAACATTATGCACGCTTACGTTCGAAGCTTTGGCCGAAGGCCAGGCGAGCATTGAGCTGACGGCTGCCAAGCTTGTGGACAGCAAGCTGAAAGCGACCCAGCCTGCGGCTGCTTTCCGGGTAACAAGCAGCGTCAGCGGACAGGCGGATAGCATTCATTTTAGCGATATGGCGAATCATTGGGCAAGAACGAATGTGGAAAGGGCAGTCGAATTAGGGATCGTGAAAGGCTATGGCGACGGGACTTTCATGCCTAGCCGAAGCATCACGCGCGCAGAGTTCACGGCAATGCTGGTCAGGGCGCTTGAAATCCCGGCAGCAGATTACGAGACGGCAGCTTTTTCAGATACAGCGGATATTCCGTCATGGGCTAGGGCTTATGCCCGGATTGCGGCGGACAGAGGTTTTATTAAAGGCTACGAAGACGGCTCATTTAGAGCGAATCAGCCGGTCACGCGAGCCGAGATGACTGTCATTTTAACGAGAGTATTAGGCTTGACGATCGATCTGAACGACCGTACCGCATTTGCTGACCGCGATCAAATTCCGGCATGGGCAGAGCCATCCATCGCGGCAGCGGTAGAGATAGCGCTCGTTCAAGGCCAAGGAGGCAATCGATTCGCGCCTAACGCATCCGCTACACGTGCCGAGGCCGTTACCTTAATGCTGAACATGCTGGATAAGCAGGCTGAGGAGACAGGATCGTAGGCTGGGAACAAGGAAGGCTGGTCATGTCTTATGTCTTGGATGATAAGAGAAGGAAGGGAATTTCATGAATCGTCGATTCGGTAAAATTGTTTCCAGTACGCTGGCTGTCTTGCTTGCAGGAACAATAGGTTTCTCGCCAGGAGCGGTTTGGGCCTCCGAAGGGAGCATGGCCGAACCCGTGCAGAATGCGATAGATGATCCGGCGGCGCTGGCGGAGGCGGGAAGCTATGATTATAAGCTGAACATAAACGGAGCCCGGGACGGCGCAGCGATAAGCCCGACGTTAAACGGCATTTTTCTGGAGGATATTAATTACGCCGGAGACGGCGGTCTTTATGCGGAGCTTGTGCAAAATCGGTCCTTCGAATTTGAAGAATCGCTCAGAGCTTGGTCGAAAGTAACGGACGGCGGAGGTTCGGCGAATGTCACCATTGAATCAGCGCAGCCGTTAAATGCCAATAACCCGCATTATGCTAGACTAACGGTTCAAACGCCGGGAACCGGCGCGGGCTTGGTTAACTCTGGTTTTGCAGGCATAGCCGTCGAACGCGAACTCCGCTATGATTTCTCCGTCTATGCGCGCAGCAGCGGAGTTTTTCAGTCGCCGCTTCGCATCCGATTGTTAAATGCAAGCAGCGAAACCATAGCCGAAGCCACGATAGACGGAATTACGAAGGATTGGCAGAAGCTTACGGCGACGCTTACGGCATCCGAGACTGCCGCAGCCTCCAAACTAAGCGTTACCTCGTCCGGAGCAGGCACCGTCGATTTAGACATGGTATCGCTTTTCCCGCAAAATACGTGGAAAAACCGTCCGGGCGGCCTGCGAGCCGACCTCGTTCAAGCGATGGCCGATATGAAGCCTAAATTTATCCGTTTTCCCGGCGGTTCCATTGTCGGCGGAAGAAACGTCGATAACTTTTACCGCTGGAAAAACACGATAGGCGACGTCGCGGAGCGCAAGGTCAATAAAAATTTCTGGTCCGATCCTGCGCGCGGCAACGATCCCTATTACTATCAAACGGGCGGGCTTGGGTTTTATGAATATTTCCTGCTGTCGGAGGATTTGGGTGCGGAGCCGCTGCCGGTCATCAACGTCGGAATGGCGGAGCAATTCTTGGCGCCGGGCATCGTCGTGCCGCTGGCCGAACTGCAGCCGTATATTCAGGACGCGCTTGATTTAATCGAATATGCGAACGGGCCGGTAACGAGCGAATGGGGCGCTAAGCGGGCAGCCGCAGGCCACCCCGAGCCGTTTCATTTAAAATATTTGAGCTTAGGCAACGAGCATTGGACCGGCGCTTACTTTGACCGTTATCAACTTTTCTATGATGCGATTAAAGCGGTGTACCCGTCGATTAATTTAATGTTGTCTTCCGGCGCTTATGCTTCGGGAACGGAGTTCAGCACCGCTTGGAGCTGGGCTCGCCAGACGGGCAAAGCACAGGTCGTTGATGAGCATATGTATCAGCCGCCGGCTTGGTTCCTAAGCAATACGAAGCGGTACGACAGCTATGACCGCAATGATCCGCCCGTATTCGTTGGCGAATATGCCGCGCATATCGGATCGGGCGATAAGGGCAGGCTTAGCAATTTACAAGGAGCGATCTCGGAAGCGGCCTTCATGACGGGACTTGAGCGCAATGGCGATGTGATACGGTTTGCGTCTTATGCGCCGACGTTTGCGAAGGATAAATTCGTCCAATGGACGCCGGACTTGATCTGGTTTAATAATACAGATGTATTTGGCGCCCCCAGCTTCTATGTGCAGCAGATGTTCAGCGCAAACGTCGGCGATCAAGTGACAGCAAGCGAGCTGCTGCAAAACGACGAACAGGAACAGAAGCCGATTACGGGCAAAATCATGCTCGCCTCTTGGAGCACTGCGGTGGATTACGATGATCTATTGGTTACCGCGGCTAACGGCGAAACGCTGCTGAGCGATGATTTCAGCAGCGCGAACAGCCTTTGGAGCCCGAGCGGCGGGACCTGGCAGGTAACTGACGGGGTCATGAGACAGTCAGGCACGGCGACACCCGCCCGCAACACGGCAGGAGACGCAAGCTGGAACAATTATACGATGACCTTAAAAGCAACGAAGAAATCGGGGAATGAAGGCATGCTCGTCGGCTTCGGCGTAAAGGACACGGATAATTATTATTGGTGGAATATCGGGGGTTGGGGCAACACCCGGACTCTGGTGGAGAAGGCGGTTGGCGGCAGCAAAACCGAAGCCAGCTCAGTCAATACGACGTTTCGGGTAGAAACGAACAAAACCTACCAGTTGAAAATCGAGCTCGAAGGCTCGAAAGTCCGCTGCTATATCGACGGCCAGCTGATCCATGAGTTCACGGATTCGGGCGGAGCGATTTCCCCCTTGTATTCGGTCGTGAGCAAAGACAATGAAAGCGGCGATGTGATTGTTAAGCTTGTCAATAATTCTCCGGATGTGCAGACCGTTAACGTGAACCTGGAGAATGTTTCGGGATTAGAGCCGCGCGGGACGGCGATTGTGCTGGCTTCCGATAACATCAGCTCGCAAAACACTTTTGCCGATCCGCTTAACGTAGCTCCCGTTACAAGCGTTCTACCGGGTGTATCGGACTCGTTCTTGTATGACAGCGTTCCGAATTCCGTATCTATTCTTCGGCTTAAGACGAGAACGGGAATCGCAGCGGCAGCCTCAGCGGCCGTGACGACGGAAGCGGGCCAAGCGCCGCGTCTTCCGGAGACCGTCGAGGTTACCCTCAGCGACGGATCGACGTCGCAGGCTGCGGTAGAGTGGCATCCCGTAAGAGCGTTTAAATATGAGCAGCCCGGTTCCTTTACGGTTCAAGGCACAATTGAGGGTGCAACCTTTAACGTGTACGGACACGTCACCGTGACGCAGGGGGAGGAGCCTCCGCAAGCGGCTATGCCTTCGCTTATCGTCAAATACGGATTCGATGAATCGTCTGGCACTACGGTGTCAGACTCCACTTACCATGGGCATGACGGTACGCTTGTAGGAACAATAAAGAGAGAGCAAGGCGGCAAAAAAGGAGGCGCATTGACCTTCGCAGGCACAAGCGGAAATTATATCGATGCCGGAACGAGCGAGGCCTTGCAGCCGAGCAGCCTGACGTTATCCTATTGGGTTAAACGGACAAGTGACATGGACAGCGCGGAAAACGTCCTGCTCTGGTTCAAGCCGACGAATGGCTACAACCAAAATGGCTTGTATATTACGTATAACGGCACAAACGCGGCAGATCCAAGCTCGAGCTTAGTCGTCGTTGACGGCTTTAACGGATTTTACGTGAAGCAGCGGCCAAACGAGTTTCTGCCTCTGAATGAATGGACGAACGTTGTCATAACGTTCGATTCGGAGACGGATGATTCCGCTATCTACAAAAACGGCGTCAAGCAAGAGATCACCCTTACGGGTACGCCGGATTCCATCACCTCTACAAGCGATGTCAAAAAAATCGGCGTATCCGGCTATAATAACGGCGCGCAGCTTCAAGCAGCTTTGGATGATTTCCGAATTTACGACGGGGCAATGAGCGACACGCAGGTGAAAGCGCTATATGACGGGAAACTTATCGAAGCCGTTCACCCCGCTGCGGCAGCTACGGTTGCAGGTACAGCGCCAAAGCTGCCTACGACTGTAAACGTGACGTATGAGAATGGCAGCACTTCTGCCGCAGCCGTAGCATGGGATGCGGTGGCGCCGGCGGTCTATGCCGCACCTGGCAGCTTTTCCGTGAATGGAACGGTGGAAGGCACGGCGCTGAAAGCGGTTGTTACTGTAACGGTTGCAGAACCTCCCGTGCAAATCCCGCATTTGGTGGCCCGTTATACCTTCGATGAGCAGTCGGGAAAAGAAGTCTCGGATGCTTCTGGAAATGGCCTTCATGGTTTAGTGGAAGGCGATGACGGCGAGTGGATCCAAGACGGCCGCGGGGGCGGTGCCCTAAAATTTAACGGCACAAATCATTATGTGGATTTGGGCGCAAGCGGTCAGCTCCAGCCTAAGGATATTACGGTAGCGTATTGGATTAAACGAACCGAGACGATGAACGGGCGCAACAGCAATATTTTGTGGTTCAAGGATGGCTGGAACGGCAATGGCTTTTATATCACCTATGACGGCTCGAATCCGGAGGATCTCAGCTCCAGCTATATGATCGTGGACGGCTTTAACGGATTTTATGTGAATGAAAGTCCCGATGAGTTTCTTCCGCTCGGCGAATGGACCCATATTGCCGTTACATTCGATTCGGAGACGAAGCTGGGGGCGATCTACAAGAACGGCATAAGCCAGACCCTAACGGTAAATGGCACGCCAGCCTCGATTACTCCGTCGGCCAAAAATAAAATGATCGGCATGTCGGAATATTCGAACTCCCATCTAAACGCGGCATTGGATGACATGCGCATTTATGACGTGGCAATGTCTGAAGCGGACATTATGGCATTGTACGAGGGAGAATCGGAAACGGAAGGAGCGATGCTGCTAAGCGGACCTAGCAAGGTTGCGGCTTTGGAGGAGTTCACCGTAACGGCAGCCTTGCAGGATGTCGATCAGCCGGTGCTTGCCCAGGATATGACCGTTACCTATGATGCGGATAAGCTGGAGTGGATCGGTGTCGAGGAACCGGTTCTCAACCGCAATTTCGTCAAAGTCGGCGAGGATCATCAGCCAGGAACGGTACGCATCATGCTTGTTAATATCGGGGATGCGGATGCGGGCGCGAACGGAGAGCTTCTTAAGCTGAGATTTAGAGCAAAAAGCATCGAAGGTCAGGCGACTGCAGGAATCGCGGTGTCGAAGCTGGAGGTTGCGAACGGGGAAGGCGAGGAAACGGCCCTGACAGGAGCAACGTTGAGCGTCATGATTAACGCAATCGATAAAGAAGCTTTGACCGCGTTGATCGCAGAAGCGCGCGACATATACGCTTCTGCGGTGGAAGGCACGAAAGCCGGACAATATCCGGTTGGCGCAAAGGCTAGATTGCTGACAGCGATTGACCATGCAATTAGCATTGCGGCTGACGGCGCCGCTACTGCGCAGCAGATCGAGCAGGCTGCAGCGGAGCTGAATACGGCGTTAATTACCTTTAAGGCAGCCATTATAAAGGAGCTTCCGGGAGATGTAAGCGGTGATCAACGCATCAGCATCGGCGATTTGGGCATCGTATCAGCGAGCTATGGGAGGACCTCCGATGATCCGCAATGGGCCATCCTAAAGAAAGGCGATCTGAACAACGACGGCAAAATCGATATCGAGGATCTAGCCGCACTCGCAAGGCAGATTATAAGCGGATAGCACATTCGCAGCGATGGGAGAAGGGAAGGGATGCCGGCTTGGCATCCCTTCTATTCGCTGTCAGCGGATCGGCAAAATTCCTCATTATTCAACAAAACCTCCGATTGCAAACCGATTTTACGTAGAATAGGATGAAGATACGACAAGAGAAAGGGGCGATCTTCTTGTATAATATTTTACTCGTGGACGATGAACCGGGGCATCTGGCCGGCTTGTCCAAAATATTGCGAAGGCTCCGTCCGGAATACGCCGTACGCACGGCTAAAAACGGGGAAGAGGCCTTAAATATTTGCGATTCGGAAAACTTTGAAATTATTATTACGGACATTCAAATGCCCATTATGGACGGGCTTGATTTTTACGAAAGGCTGCCAAGCAGCCGGAAACCGCAAAAGGTCATTTTTTTAAGCGGTTATGATTATTTCGAGTATGCGCAAAAGGCGATTGGACTCGGCTCCTTTGAATATGTGCTGAAACCCGTCGATATCGATAAATTTACCCATATTCTGGAGAAGGCCGAACGGAGCTTAGAGGAAGAGCTTGCCGGTATCGAGGAGAAGGAGCGCTTATCGGCAAAGCTGCAGACCATCATTCCCTTATATCATAACCGTATTTTGAGCGATTGGAACCATGGCTTGCCGCTGTCCAAGGATGAAGAGAGGGAACTGCGCGATACCTTGCTGTTCCAAGGCGGAGGCAGCATCGTCGTAACTGCGATCCATGGAAGGGACCATCAGGAGGATACGGCACTGGAGTTAAGCAAGGAACGGATCAGGGAAAAAATGCAAGAGCTGCTAAGCGAAAACGGCGTTTCGATCAGCTTCTTCTCGGAGCAGGAGCGGAGCCTGCTCATTTCAGCAACGAATGCACGCTTGGAAGAATCCTTGCTTGCACGGATCGAGGAGCAGTTTCGGCTTGCTGAATTTGAAAGCGTTCGCATCAATGTCGGAATAAGCCGTTGCACGGAAGAATTGGTCGAAGCGGCGCCGAGCTTGTTCAAAGAGGCTTATTTTGCCGGGATGGAAGGGTTCTACGCGGATGGGAGAATCGTCTTTGAGAGCACCGGAACGAAAATTGATCCGCGTTTATTTCTTAAATCAAGCGCAAGGCTTGAGACGATGTTGGGCGATGCCATACATGCGACGCATGGCGAAAAAGCGATAGAGAATGCAGCGAGGACCATCATAGCGAAGCTGGTTGAGGGGGAACGGCTGCCAGCGCCTTCAGAGCTGATCGCGTACTGCAAAAAACTGCTAATGAAACTTTCGGAGGCAGCGGAATACCTAAAGCCTGAAATTCGGGAAGGCTTGGCTGCAGGCATCGCAGAATCGCATGACGAAGTTCATGCGATTGAGCAGCTCCAAGCGGTTATTGCAGGCCGTTTAGCCGATATTGCCGCTGCCATCACGGAAGCGCGGCGGGACAGCAAAGAAACGGTCATTTTTAAATGCCTGGCGTACATGGAAGAGCATTATATGGAGGATTTGTCGCTGGAGTCGGTGTCCGCAGTCTTTCATTTCAACAGCAGCTACTTTTGCCATTATTTCAAAAGCAAGCTAAATATCAATTTCAGCCAATATTTGACCCAAATCAGGTTGACGAAGGCCAAGGAGCTTCTGGAGCAAAGCAACGATAAGATTTATCAGGTGGCGGGCAGGCTCGGGTATCAGGATGCTAAATATTTCAACCGCGTGTTCAAGAAGGAGTTCGGCTTGACGCCTGAGGAATACCGGTCGATAGCCCGCAGCATGAAGCAGGGATAATCTTATATCCGCAGTCATCCATTCGGGAGGGAACCGTTACGATCTCAATTGTGAAAGACCGATTATTAAACATGAAATTCAGGACCAAGCTGATCCTGTTTTTTGTGCTGCTCATCTCTCTTCCTTCCGTAATTAACGGTTATATCAATTATAATGCGAGCTCCGATATCATCGTCCGCAACGCGAGGGACAGCATCCAGGAAATCGTCAAAAAAAATAACGAGATCGGCGACATTGTCTACAAAAATATCGAGGAGCGAACCGTTGCGCTCATTTCCGATCCGGATTTATTTCGATTATTCGATAGGCCCCGTCCAAGTAACGATTATGAGCTTGTGAAAATGGATCGGCAGGCGACGGCCATTTTGTATAAGTATTTTGGACACAGCCAAGATTTTTACACCGTGCAGCTCATGACCAGCTATTACAGCTTCGGTTCCGGAACGCCGACGTATACGACGAACTCGCCGTTCGTGTCCGTCTCGCCCCAAGGCTTCCAAAATTCCTATATCTATGATCAAGTAAAGGAACGTCAAGGAAGCCTAGTGTGGGTGCCGACATACGATTTGACGAGAGTGTATAACCAGGATCAGCTTTTTGGGATGGATCCGAAGTTTAAAATGGTGTTCTCCAGCGCGCGCATGATCAACAGCTCGCCCATTATTGACGGCGTCAGCTATACTTGGCCGGATTCGGTAGAACGCCCCGTGCTGCTCATTAATTTCAATGAAGAATTTTACCGCAATACGGTCGAACAAAGATTGCCTGTGCCGGATTCCTATTTCTATATCGTGTCGCGGGATGGCCAAATCGTAACGCATCCGGATTTCTCGAAGCTGGGGAAAAAAGATGAGAACGACTGGTACCTTGATGAGTTTAAGGCCTCCTCGGGCACTTCGCTCGTGAAGGAGGATGGCGAGGATGTTCTCATTGCTTACGATACGTCGAAAGTAACGGATTGGATAACCGTTTCCGTCATTCCGTACAACCAATTGCTGCGAAATTTGCCTACCGTTCGATATATGGATCTCCTGATCGCCATGGCCCTTATCGTAATCGCGATTGTCATAGCTTCTTTTATCGCGGGACGGCTGACGAATCCGATTAAAAAAATGCTGGTTGCGATCCAGTTAACCGGTTCCGGCGACTTCTCTACCAAAATTCCGGATCAACCGCAGCTCGAGTTTCGTATCCTGATCAAAAAGTTCAACCATATGAACGAGAAGATCCAAGAATTAATCAAGGAAAACTATGAGAGCACGCTGCGCGAGAAGGAAGCGGAGATCATGGCGCTCAACCTGCAGCTAAATCCCCATTTTTTGTACAATACGCTGAACATTATCAATTGGATGGCGATTGACCGGGACGATAGAGCAATCAGTAAAATGATCGTGAGTCTTTCCACGATGCTGCAGTATACGGTGAATAACAAGCAGGAAATCGTGAAGCTGAGGGATGATCTCGAGTGGTTGAGAAGCTACACGCATATTATGGAGAACCGTTTTGAAGGCGTTTTTAAAGTCACTTACGAGCTGGATCATTTGCCTGGTGATTGCAAGGTGCCGAAGCTGTTTTTACAGCCGATCGTGGAAAATGCGATTATCCATGGTTTTGAAGCTTTGGAAAGCGGAGGCGTTATCCGAATTAGCGGGCAGGTGCACGGAGAGATGCTGTATTTCGAGGTAAGTGATAATGGAAAGGGCATGTCCGAGCAGCAGGTCAGGACCTTGCTGAATCCGGAGGCGGAGGGCATCGGCGTGAAAAACATAGCCCAGCGAATTTCGCTTATTTACGGAAACCAGTCCCGGCTGAGCATTGAATCGGAAATTGGAAAAGGGACCGTCGTTGCGGTTACGATCCCTCTTCAGAGGTAAGCTTGCTCCGTGACGGGGGAGAGAGGGCAGTCGCTGGATCGATTTTACGGACCGTTCCAGCGATTATTCTCGGAACGCTAAGCTTGCTGCCAAACGTGTTTTCTCCCGTAAAAGCATCCTTGACCTTTCCTGCAACATAGACATAATCCCCGTTTTGCACATCCAGACCAGGATCCTTGAAGGCGACGATCACGCTTTGCTCACGGTTGACCGGATCGGCGTACAATTGAATATAAACCATTTTTTCGAGTCTTTGCGGCGTCGCGAAGATTTCGCCGTAAATCTCGACGGTCCTTCCCTTAAACTTATTTACCTTCTCGTACATGGCTCGGAATTGTTCTTTGGTCAGCGGCTCTGCTTCTTCCTGGGCGCAGCCAAGGATCGATGCAGCCATGAATAAGGTTACGAGCAGCATAATACCTCGTTTCATCCTTTACCCCCTTTATCCTCATTCTTTTTAACCTAAAGCCTATTGCGTTATTGCGCCTGCATGAGTTCAATTGAAGCTTCGGCACGCAATTCCTCCAGCCAAGGACCGAGCAAATCATAAATCTCCGAATCAATCAACTCATTTCGTATTTGCTCTTCGCGTTCGTTGAAGGTTGCGGCAGCGGCTTCTTGCCGTTCCGTTACTTTAAGGATGTGAAAGCCTTGGCTGGATTCCGCGATATGAGCTTGTTCACCCGGCTGCAGGGCAAAGGCGGCATCTTCCAAGCTTTGTTCCAAATAACCCCGTTCGATGAAGCCTAAATCGCCGCCGTTGCTTTTTGCACCTGGATCAAGCGAGAACTGGACGGCGAGCTTGGCGAAATCTTCGCCTTTTTTTAATTTTGCGGAGATTTCTTCCGCCTGTTCCTTCGATTGCACAAGGATATGAGAAACCCGGATGGCTTCCGGTTCCGACCACAGCGCTTTATTTTGGTCATAGTAGTTACGTACGTCGGCTTCGGTTACGTCGGTTTTGTCCGATAGCAGCCGGCGCAGCAGCAGCTGCGAGCGTATTTGGGCCCGCACGGACCGGTCCGTGAAGCCGTCCTCCGCCAGCTTGGCACGGTATTCCTCCGGAGAATCGTATTCCCGTTTTAAGATATCGAGCTGCCGGTCAATGTCCTCTTCCGTGACCGTTATTTTAAGTTTGCTCGCTTCTTGAGCGATAAGCTCATCCACGATTACCTTTTCTAATGCTTGCTTGCCGCCGGTATCCATCAGCATGTCGTAGAGCCGGTTTTTTTCGATTTCGATGCCGTTTACAATCGCAATGGTTTCATGTACAGGCTTTTTATTGCTTTCACGTCCGTTCATGAAGGCTGTCATAAGAAGGAGCAGCAGCAAGAGGAACAAAGCAAGACAGCTAAACATCCATAAACGATAGCTTCGATACCATGGTTTGACCGCTCGTTTCATCATCTATTTCTCCTTTACGGTTCATTCGTCTTTGGATAGAAAGTTGCCGCAAAGTCACTATAGCAAATCGATAATAGCAAAGAAAGGTGAAAAATATACGGCAGGTTACCGTGCGAATGGAAGAAAACACCCTTCAAAAATATCGAACTTTTTTCGGATGAAATTGCATTGTCTTCGTTTCCTCGTCCTTTTATAGTCTTGATGTACCTAGCCGTCTGAAGAAGGAGGAGTGGAGCTTGATTCGTGTAAACGCTTAAAAGGATTATCGAAAAACATGGGGAATGAGGAGGTTTAAGAGATGCGGATAAAAAAATGGATGTCGCTCTTTCTGGTCGCAGCTATGCTGGGGGGAATCATTCCGACCGTTCAGGTATTCGCGGATGCATCTGCGGCAAATCTTATTGCTTGGTACACTTTCGATGAAGCGGAAGCAAGCAAAATCAAGGATCAATCGGGAAAAGGAAATGATGCAACGCTCGTGGGAAGCACTTCGATCACCGACGGCAAAAACGGCAAAGCTGTTCAATTGGCGGGCGGATACGTGCAGCTGCCCAATAACCTTTTAAACGGCGTGACCGATATGACCGTTTCTACATGGGTGTATATGGACACCTCGCAGGACTATGCCAGATTGTTCGATTTCGGAAGCGGGACGACGCGTTACCTGTTCGTAACCGCAACAGGTAGAAACGAGGGGGCGGAGGGGTTAACCGCCGCGATTACGACAAATGGCTGGGGAAGCGAGCAGCATGTAACGAAGGGAACGGATCTAAGCACAGGCGTATGGAAGCATGTTACGCTCGTCATAGAAGGGAAAACGGGAACCTTGTACGAGGATGGCGTTAAAGCAGCGGAAAACAAGGATTTGACGCTAAATCCATCCAGTCTGGGAAGCACTACGTCTAATTTCATCGGCAAATCGCAATATAACGGCGACGCATCTTTCCGCGGAAAATTCGAGGATTTCCGTATTTACAATAAAGCGCTGAGCGCGGCTGAAATAACATCGCTGCTGGATTTGTCTGACGAATTTATTGTGCATACGGATCGGGATGCGATTAATTTAGGAAATTTATTCACGGTGGAGGCGGATATTGCGCTGCCTGCTCTCGGTCAAATGGGATCATCGATTACATGGGCTTCAAGCAATGAGAAAGTGATTGCAACGGATGGAACGGTGATTCGGCCAGCGCCTGGAAAAGGAAACGAGAACGTGCTTCTTACTGCGACAATCGCCAAAGGCGGCTATAGCGTAACAAGGGAATTCCAAGCGACCGTTTTGGCTAAGCTTTCCGATCAGGAAATAGTGGCTTTGGATAAGGAACATCTGCAGCTCGGTGATATCGAAGCGATTATTTCCGATTTGGAGCTGCCGGAGACGGGGCCAAACGGTTCGGCTATTGCGTGGCAATCGAGCAACAGCCAGGTCATCGGTACGGACGGAAAGGTGAATAGACCCGAGCCGCGCACGGGCGATGCGGAGGTAACGTTAACGGCCGTGCTCACAAAAGGATCGGCCAGCGCGACGAAGACTTTCGGGGCACGGGTGATAGAACAGCCATTCCAGCTGTCCATACAAAGCATTAGGCCAGAGTACTTAGAAACTGCAATAGGGACGGCGCCTGTCCTTACTGACATCGTGATTGCCGATTATAACGACGGTGAAACAAGCCGGCAAATGAAAGTCATATGGCCAGAGATTGACCCGTCGAGCTATGAAAAAACAGGTACCTTCCAAGTAGAGGGCACAGTGCCTGGTACAACGGTCAAGGCAAAAGCAGAGGTCAAGGTCAAGGAAATATTATTTAAAACCACGTTCAGCCACGATCGGCTTCTGCCGGGCGAGAACCTTCAAGTCGCCGTAAAAGCTAGCAACAAAAGCGGCATTGCCGTCCCTGTGCTCGTAACAGCTGCAAGATTCGACGAGGCTGGACGGATGAAGGATGCCGTTCATGCCAATAAGCGGGTAGAAGCCGGAACAACTGAGCAGCTGGACGCCGAATTGCTTCTTCCAAGTCAAATTGCCGGGCATACGGTGAAGGTGTTTGTATGGGAAGGCGATGAGATTAAATCGTCCAAGCTGAAGCCTTTATCTACCGTTACCCAGCTCGCGGATCTATCAAGCGCACCGTCGACTCCAACCAACCTATCGGTCAAAGCAGAGGAAGGGAAAAGCCAAATTACCGTAACATGGGATTCTTCACCAGGGGCCGTCAGTTACGATCTTGAAGTTGACGGCGCGGTGATGACCAATGTAAGCAGTCCTTACGAGCATAAAGGCTTGATTTACGACTCTACGCATTCTTATGCGGTTCGGGCCAAACGCGCGGACGATACATCAGCATGGAGCTTATCGCAAAACGCCACCGTGCAAGGCGTACCGGGCAATGCAAGCTGGTCTGTCCAGCCGTTTCAGCTAAGCCAAGTATCGCTTGAAGACAGCCCGTTCACCGAAAACCGGGACCGCACCTACTCCTACCTGCTTTTCGTGGATAATGACCGGATGTTATATAACTTCCGTGATGCCGCTGGGCTGTCGACCAAGGGCGCTCAGCCGCTGGGCGGCTGGGATGCGCCGAATTCCAATCTTCGCGGCCACTCGACCGGGCATTATTTGTCTGCGCTGGCGATGGCCTACGCCAGCAGCGGCGACGACCGCTTCAAGCAGAAGCTGGATGAAATGATTACCGAGCTGGGTAAGGTCCAAGATGC
This sequence comes from Paenibacillus sp. LPE1-1-1.1, assembly GCF_040676435.1. Lineage (NCBI taxonomy): Bacteria > Bacillati > Bacillota > Bacilli > Caryophanales > Paenibacillaceae > Paenibacillus > Paenibacillus sp. LPE1-1-1.1. Next base: position 682,632 of record NZ_JBEGHY010000023.1, on the reverse strand, counting down.
CATGCCGGCCAAAGGATACAGCGAAGGATTTTTGAGCGGCTATTCGGAGGATCAGTTCATTAAGCTGGAACAATTTACGACCTATCCGACCATCTGGGCTCCGTATTACACGCTTCATAAGATTATGGCCGGACTGGTAGATGCCTACAAATACGCGGGAAATGAGCAAGCACTCGAGATCGTAGAGGCGATGGGCGAATGGACACACGGACGTTTAAGCGTATTGCCCAAGGAGCAATTGAAGCGAATGTGGTCGATCTACATTGCTGGGGAATACGGGGGAATGAACGAGGTGCTCGCGGAAATGTTTGCGATTACCGGTAACGATACATTTCTGGAAACCGCCAAGCTATTCGATAACGAGACCTTATTTAAACCGACGGCCGATAATACGGATACTTTGACAGGCAAGCATGCGAATCAGCACATCCCTCAAATTACGGGAGCTTTGCGCATATTCGATCAAACGAATGATCCTTATTATTATAAGGTCGCGGATAACTTCTGGCATATGGTCGTTGATAAACGGACCTTTAATATCGGAGGTACCGGGCAGGGCGAGATGTTCAGGGGCGCGGACGCCATCGCCGCTATTCTTGATGACAAAACGGCAGAAACATGCGCCACGTACAATATGCTGAAGCTGACCCGTAACCTGTTCTTCCATAATCCTGATCCCGTCTATATGGATTATTACGAAAAAGCGCTTTACAATCACATCCTTGCCTCGCAGCAGCATGAGGAGCATGGCCATACGACTTATTTTGTTCCGCTTGGACCGGGCAACCAAAAATCGTATACGAATGATTATAATTCCTTTACCTGCTGTATGGGGACAGGACTCGAAAACCATGTAAAATACCAGGAGTCCATCTATTTCCATTCCGCGGATTTATCGACGCTCTATGTAAATCTCTACATCCCGTCTACATTGCATTGGCAGGCAAAAGGTTTTACGGTCACCCAAACGACGAGTTATCCGGAAGAAGGGGCAACGTCCATTTCCGTTGACGGAAACGGTCCGCTCGCGATTAAGCTGCGTGTGCCTTCTTGGGTAGAGAACGGCTATAAAGTATCCATAAACGGAGTTGAACAAAACATTGAGGCCGTCCCCGGATCTTACGTAACGTTGAGCAGGACTTGGTCTTCGGGCGATATCGTCGATATAACCATGCCGTTCAGCCTGCGGCTGGAGAAAACGCCTGACGATGCGAAGATTGGCAGCATTTATTACGGTCCGCTTGTCATGGTCGGTAATAGCAACAGTACTTCTTGGTTGAATTTGGCGTTAAATGAAAATCAATTGTCCCAATCTATCGCCTCAACAGGACCGCTAAGCTTTACGACGAACGGCATCCCGCTCGTGCCGATGTACGAGGCTCATAATTTCAGATATCACGCTTATTTCAAAATCAACCCTTAAAAGGAGGAACGAGGATATGCCACGAAAGTTGCCAACGCGAATTTGGAGCTTGAAGTTAATGCTTGCCGTTGCCATAAGCTTGTTCATGGCTGCGAATATCGTCAGTGCGTCAGAGCAGCAGGAAGAAGTGACGTTACAGAACGTGAACGTGGATGAAACTTCCGGCTTCGTAACCGTTCAAGGCAAAATCGCTTCGGGCAGCGGGAAGCAAGTAACGTTGACCATTACCGACCCGGGCGGCAAGCTGGATTACTTGAATCAAACGACAAGCGGAGCGGGAGGTTTCTTCGCTTTCACTTATTTGCCTACTCACGTTACTGCCGGCGAATATCATTTGCGAGCCGGCGGGGAAGAAGTAAATACGCCATACCATCAGGCCCTTCAATTAAATGGGAACTTGGCCGGCGCTGTGCTAAAGGGGCCGGATGCCGTTCAGCCCGGGCAAAATATTGAAATCGTGTTTGGCTTAAAGGGAGTCGGAGAAGACGTTATGGCTCAAGACATGACGCTTGTTTTCGATGAAACCAAGCTTGCGTTCATTTCCGCGATTCCCTTGGATGAAGGGAATTTCGCGATCGCTGATTTCAAACAGACAGCAGGGAAAATCCGTTTTTTGAGCGTTCATCTTCATGAACCGCCTGCAGACCGCAATATCGATCACCTGAAATTAACGTTTAAAGTTAAGGAGAATGCGGCAGACGGCATCGCTAATGTCGCGGTTTCCGAACTCATTACGGCAAGCGGAAACGGAGTTGAAACGAAGCTTCAAGGCGCTACGCACGGCATTCAGATCGGGCACGTAGACAAAGCCGCTCTGAACGAGCTATTGTTGATGGCGCAACAGACCCATCAATCTGCGGTTGAAGGTAACCGGATCGGCCAATACCCTGCCGGTGCCAAAGCAGCACTGCAGCAAGCGATTGATATCGCTGCGCTTATCGCTGGGGACAGGAACGCTGCGCAAGCTGCAGTAACGAAAGCAGCCGAAGACTTAAATGCGGCGCTCGAAGCTTTTAAAGCGGCAGTCATTACGAAGGTTATCGGCGACAACAACAACGATGACCAGGTAAGCATCGGTGATTTGGCGGTCATGGCCAAAGGATACGGCATGACATCGCAAAGTCCGGGCTGGGATGCCGTGAAGGGAAGCGATCTCAATCGGGACGGCAAAATCGACATCGAGGATCTTGCGGCCTTAGCCAGATTGATTTTTAACTGGTAGCCGGTAAGGCAGACAAATGATTCGGGCGGCGGACAGCATTAGGGTCCGCCGCCCGTTTTTTATTCTCATTTTTTTGTAATCGTAGAAATTATTTGGTAATGTTCCCGTTTATATAGTGGCATCCGGCAATAGTTGCTAAGATGGAATGGAAATGTAAATGCTTACATCCAGCAAGGCTGCGGAGGTGAACGGAAGATGCTCCCGCTTCATCAAAAAGGAGGCGAGCTCGTTGAAAAAAGTGTTTCTGATCGATGATGAACCGGATATAAGAGAAGCGATGCGCGACCGGATTGACTGGGAGTCGATAGGCTGCGTTTTTTGCGGTGATGCCCCTGACGGGGAGCTGGCGCTCCCGCTAATCAACCGGCTTCATCCTGATATTATCGTCTCCGACATTAAGATGCCGTTTATGGACGGCTTGGAGCTTAGCAGAAATGTGAGGCGCACGATGCCTTCCGTGAAAATTATTTTGCTAAGCGGACACGAGGAGTTCCATTATGCGCTTGAGGCACTGCGTATCGGGGTAAGCGAATATTGCCTGAAACCGATCAGTGCCTCTGAGCTAAGCGATGCCGTTCGGGCAGCAGCCAGACAGATCGATATCCAAAGGCAGCAGGACCATAGGCAATCAGAGCATGCCAGCATCCACAGCCAGCGGGAAACGTTATCCATGCAGAAGCTGATTGCTATCGACCGTACAGAAATAAGTAACTTTATGAAGTATGGCCAAGCCGCAAACGCATTGTCCTTTACGAGAAAATATATGAGCTTCCTTGGCGGCATAGATTGGAAGTCATCCTTTGTCGGCCGCTATGTCTGCATGGAGCTCGGATTATCGGCGCTTCAATTCTGCAGGGAATCGGTCTCTAGCGAGGGGTTGTCCGAAGATGAGATCAATATGCTCGAGCAAAAAATAGCAAAGGTAACCAGCCATGAAGAGGCCGTCGATTATATCGCCGAGCTTCTTGAGACGGTTACGAGATTCCGCGAGCAGGCTAACAATAAATACGCGGGAAAAATCTTAAAAGCGAAGGACTTTATCCGCGCGCAATCGGCCAGGTACGAATTATCGCTTCATATCGTTGCCCAACATGTCGGCATGAGCCCCAGTTATTTCAGCACGATCTTCAGCCAGGAAACGGGTCAAACCTTTGTCGAGTTTCTGACCTCCGTCCGAATGGCCCGCGCGATTGATTTCATGCGAACGACGGACTTCAAAACCTATGAAATTGCCTACAAAGTGGGCTATAACGATGCCCATTACTTTAGTTTCTTATTCAAAAAATTCACAGGCACGACAACTAGGGAATTTCGCAAAATGGACAAAGCGGCTGCCGTCCTTAGAGGATGACCGGCCGCGAACCTTTGGGAGGGATTTCATTGACCAATCATTTAGCCAATCCGCGTTACGGCGTCACGCCGGCACTGAAAGATGTAAGAATAGACAGTCCGTTTTGGTCGAGATATATTCAACTGGTAAAAAACACGGTTATACCCTATCAATATAAAGCCATACACGACCGAATTCCCGAAGCGGAAAAGAGCTTCGCCATCCAAAATTTCCGGATCGCCGCAGGACTCGCGGAAGGGGAATTTCAAGGCATGGTCTTTCAAGACAGCGACGTTGCAAAATGGCTGGAAGCGGTTGGATACAGCCTTCAGGCTGTGCCAGATTCCGAGTTGGAGAAGCTGGCTGACGAGGTGATTGATTTGGTTGCGGCGGCGCAGCAGCCTGACGGTTATTTAAACACATACTTCACGATTAAGGAGCCGGATAAGCGCTGGACCAATTTGGCTGAATGCCATGAACTATATTGCGCCGGCCATATGATGGAGGCAGCCGTGGCTTATTTTGATGCAACGGGCAAACGGAAGCTGCTTGATGTCATGTGCAAATTCGCTGATTATATCGATTCGGTTTTTGGTAAAGGAGAGGGCAGGCTTCATGGCTATGACGGCCATCAGGAGATCGAGCTGGCGTTAATCAAGCTGTACCGCGCAACGGGCAATGACCGCTACCTGCAGTTAAGCAAATACTTCATCGATGAGCGAGGCCAATCGCCTCTGTATTTGACAGAGGAGTGGGAACGAAGGGGACGGAAAACCTTTTTCCCGGAAATGAAGGATTTTGGCGTTGATTACGCGCAGGCGCATGAGCCCGTAAGACAGCAGCAGCATGCGACCGGACATGCGGTAAGGGCCGTATACATGTATGCTGCCATGGCTGATATCGCTGCAGAAACGGGTGATGCCGGTCTTTATGAGGCCTGTAAGCGCTTGTGGGATAATCTTGCAGGAAAGAGAATGTATCTTACAGGAGCAATCGGATCGCAGGCTTTCGGCGAGCGATTTTCCTTTGATTATGATTTACCGAGCGATCTCGCTTACGCTGAGACCTGCGCTTCGATCGGACTTATTTTTTTCGCGGAGCGGATGCTTCGTCTGGAGCCGAACAGTCAATATGCGGATGTGCTCGAGCGGGCTTTATACAACACCGTGCTTGCAGGCATGTCGCTGGACGGAAAAAAATTCTTTTACGTGAATCCGCTCGAGGTTGTGCCCGAGGCATGCGATTACCATAACAAGCAGCATGTAAAGGCAGAGCGGCAAGGCTGGTTCGGCTGTGCTTGCTGCCCGCCGAATGTGGCGCGGTTGCTATCATCGCTTGGCAAGTACATTTATTCCATACGCGAAAACACGATTTTTGTTCATCTTTATGCAGGCAGCGAAGCCGATTTGAAGCTCGGTGCACATAACGTTCGGCTCGTTCAAGAAGCTGATTTGCCTAGCGGCAATAAAGTTTCCGTTCAGGTATATCCGGGCGAGGAAGCCGTCTTCTCTCTAGGTTTTCGACAGCCTGATTGGTGTCCGGCTATGCACATATCAGTTAACGGTGAGCTGCTTTTGACGGAGGGCCGTTCGGAAAACGGCTACATTCGGATTGAACGGACGTGGAAAAACGGTGATGCGGTCGAGTTAGAATTGGAGATGCCGATTATCCGGATGAAAGCGAACCCGCTTGTTCGCGAAACGATAGGTAAGGTTGCGCTTCAAAGAGGACCTCTCGTTTATTGCTTAGAAGAGGCGGATAACGGAAATTTGCTGCATGAGCTCGTGCTTCCCGGAAATGCGCAATTACAAGCAGATTTTCAAAGCGACTTGCTTGGAGGCGTCACGGTCATCCGCGGACTAGCTGAGCGAGCTTCGGCTTCCGATTGGAACGGAAAGCTCTATAAACCAGCTGCAGCGGAAACCAGCGTCGAGGAAAAGGTAACTTTCATACCGTATTACGCATGGGCAAATCGAGCCTGCGGCGAAATGAGCGTATGGATAAGAGAGAAATAACGCTTCGGCTCGCGGGAGTTTTTTTGAAACGAAACCCAAACAGGGGGATATCCCGCTAGGTCACTGACCTTGCGGGATATCCCCCTGTTTCAGATGGAATATAAGCAGTACGGCTATCGTCGGGACGGATTCTTTTGATTGCTGCGGATGCCGCTGCCTTTCGTTTTATTCAGCTAAGCCCGCACCGGCTGTTTAGCCTCAAAATTCATGCAAGGCTTCCCGGAGGAGGACAAGACCGCGAGACTAGGCATCGTCTTTGTTTTAAAACCAAAGGCTTTGCAGCCTCTTGGGCTATTAGGGTCCCATGTTATAAAAAAATATTTGCATTTCATGCAGTCAATCCGTGGATTCTCCGACATTTCGACCTCGCAATAATTAGGATAAATTTAAGTATATCTTATCTCAAGGTCTGTGACTTCACAATCAATTTGCCATATTTTCAGATCATTTAACCCCTATTTTCATCACTCCATACATAAATCCCATAAATTTGTAAAACATGCTAACAACAGTTCCTTTAACAAATGCAATGCCGCCTTTTAAGAGACATTTCTTTTTTCGCAATCGTTCTGGTTTTTGCTTGCGCGTATTCCGATTTTTACTTACGCTGAGCAATAGGTTTCTCGATACCGTGCCGAAGGATTTTACGAAAAGCAAGGCCAAGCCCGGCTGCAAAGGTATCAATTGACCGTCAACCGGGCACGATTTAGAATCAATCCTGCACATTGTTTTGTTTATTCGGAGAAAGATACTGTTTAATAAATGAAATGTGTTATCCTTATTCGTAGCGCTAACGGATGTCATATCATTTTACTTCGTTATCCGAATGTTGGCTTTTGGCGGATTACTCCGCCGCTTGGCGGGAATGCCACACCTTTTTCACTTATTGTGCATGCGGTTTGGAGGATTAGGGCTTTGATCCTCTGCTTTGGTGTCTTTACGAAACAGGACAACTTGAATTAAAATAGCTTGAAGATACGGAAACGTGACTACAGATTGGGGGACGCTCATGTCAGAGCAAACAGATCTCTTCGCAAATACAGCGGCCGCAGACCGAAATTACGAGGCCGATGATATACAGGTACTTGAAGGTTTGACAGCCGTACGAAAAAGGCCGGGGATGTACATAGGCAGTACGAGCAGCTCGGGTTTGCATCACTTGGTTTGGGAAATTGTCGATAACGCGGTCGACGAGCACTTAGCCAAGTTTTGTTCGGCTATCGAAGTTACGCTGCATAAGAACGGAGCGGTAACCGTTCATGATAACGGGCGCGGTATTCCGACCGGCATGCATAAGACCGGCATCCCGACGCCGCAGGTTGTGTTTACCATTTTGCATGCAGGAGGAAAATTCGGCGGCGGCGGATATAAGAAATCCGGCGGCTTGCACGGCGTTGGCGCTTCGGTAACGAATGCCCTGTCGGAATGGCTCGAGGTCGACATCTACCGTGATGGCAAAATTCATCGCCAACGGTTCGAGTATTGGGTCGACGAAGCAGGCCGCGAGCATGTCGGCGAGCCGGTTCGAGGGTTAGAGGTTATCGGGACAACAAACCGGACAGGCACCAAGGTTACTTTCAAGCCGGACGGCCGCGTCTTTCAGAACGGGACGACGCTAAGCTATGACACGCTCGCGGAAAGGCTTCAGGAAATCGCTTTTCTGAACTCCGGGCTTAAAGTAACGATTAAAGATGACCGCAGCGGCAAACAGGATGTATATCATTACGAAGGCGGAGCGCGTCAATTCGTTCAGTTTTTGAATGAGGACAAAACGGTGCTTCACGACGTCATTCACTTCGCAAGCGAGCGGGATGATATTGAGGTTGAAGTTGCCCTCCAATATAACGACGGGTATACCGAAACCATCGCTTCTTTCGTTAACTCCATTCCGACCCGAGGCGGCGGTACGCATGAAACCGGTTTTAAAACCGCCTATACGAGAGTAATGAATGATTATGCGCGGAAAGCGGCAATGCTGAAGGAGAAAGATAAAAATCTGGAAGGCAACGATCTGCGGGAAGGCATGATGGTGGTTATTAATATCAAAATGTCCGAGGTAGAGTTTGTGGGCCAAACCAAGGATCAGCTCGGCAGCTCTTCCGCTCGAAGCGCAGTAGATGCGATCGTCTCCGAGAAGATGCAGGTTTTTCTGGAGGAAAACCCGCAAATCGCGCAAATGCTGCTAAAAAAATCGCTGCAAGCTTCGAAGGCCCGTGAAGCGGCCCGCAAGGCGCGCGAAGAAATCCGAAGCGGCAAGAAGCGGAGCGAAAGCTCGAACCTGAACGGTAAGCTAACCCCTGCGCAGTCTAAGGATTATACGCGTACGGAGCTGTTTATCGTGGAAGGGGACTCCGCAGGCGGTTCGGCCAAGCAAGGCCGAGACTCGAAATACCAGGCGCTCCTGCCGCTCAAAGGCAAGCCGATGAACCCCGAGAAAGCGAAACTGATCGACATTTTGAAAAATGACGAGTATAAAGCGATCATTTCGGCTATCGGAGCGGGTGTCGGTTCCGAATTCGTAGCGGAAGAATGCAATTACAATAAAATCATTATCATGACGGACGCGGATACAGACGGCGCTCATATTCAAGTGCTGCTGCTTACTTTTTTCTATCGTTATATGAAGCCGCTTATCGATCTGGGCCGCGTATATATCGCTCAGCCGCCCCTGTATAAAATTACCCGCAAATCAGGTAAACTCGAAACGATACGCTATGCATGGACGGATGAACAGTTGCAAAATTATTTGAAGGAATACGGCAAAAACTACGAACTGCAGCGTTACAAGGGACTTGGAGAGATGAATCCCGACCAGCTTTGGGAAACAACGATGGATCCGGAGAAACGCACGCTTCTGCAGGTGCAGATTGAAGACGCGGCCAAAGCAGAGCGCCGAGTATCGACGCTTATGGGCGATAAGGTCGATCCGCGTAAGCGCTGGATCGTAGAGAATGTCGACTTTATGGAATATGAGGAGTAGGGGGATTACTGCATGAGTATGCTGGAACAATTTTTACCGGCGTTTTTGGAGGAGGTTGTGGGAGACCGCTTCGGACGCTATTCAAAGTATATTATTCAGGACCGCGCCATTCCTGACGTTCGCGACGGCTTGAAGCCGGTGCAGCGTCGTATTCTATATGCGATGTATGATTCGGGAAATACGCCGGACAAGCAATACCGCAAATCGGCGAAAACGGTCGGCGACGTTATGGGTAACTATCATCCGCACGGCGATTCATCCATTTATGAAGGTATGGTAAGGATGGCACAGCCATGGAAAATGGGGCATCCGCTCGTTGACGGACACGGAAACTGGGGCTCGCAGGATGATGATCCCGCGGCTGCCATGCGTTATACGGAAGCGCGTTTGTCCGCTATTGCGATGGAGCTGCTTCGCGATATAGAGAAAAGAACGGTTCAATTCAAGGATAATTTCGATAATACGACGAAGGAGCCGGTTGTGCTGCCGTCGCGGTACCCTAATTTGCTCGTTAACGGGACCAGCGGCATCTCTGCCGGCTTTGCCACGGAAATTCCGCCCCATAACCTGCGCGAGATCATCGATGCTTGTATCGCGCTTATGGGCAGTCCTGAGCTTTCGCTGGAAGAGCTCATGACTTATGTCAAAGGCCCGGATTTTCCGACCGGAGGCATCATTATGGGCGAAGAAGGTATTCGCGATGCTTACGCAACTGGCAAGGGACGTATTTACATACGCGCCAAAACAGCGATCGAAGATATGCGAGGCGGCAAGCAGCAGCTGGTCATTACTGAAATCCCTTACCAGGTCGTTAAATCCCGCCTGGTTACCGCAATGGAAAACATCCGGCTCGAGAAAAAGGTCGAGGGCATTGCAGAGGTGCGCGACGAGAGCGGACGGAACGGTCTCCGAATTGTCGTCGAGTTTAAGAAAGACGCCGATGCGCAGGGGATTTTGGCCTATTTATTTAAAAAAACCGATCTACAAGTGGCATACAGCTTCAATATGGTCGCAATCGTCAATAAAACGCCGATGCAGCTAGGTTTAAAGCAAATCTTGTCGGCCTACATCGAACATCAGAAGGAAGTCGTCACCTACCGGACGAAATACGATCTCGAAAAGGCTGAGGACAGGGCGCATGTGGTCGAGGGTCTCGTGAAGGCGCTCAATATTTTGGATGAAGTCATCGCAACGATCAAAGCTTCCAAAAACCGCGCGGATGCCCAAGATAACCTGATCGCGAAGTTCGGGTTTACCGCCCGACAAGCGGATGCCATTCTGACTTTGCAGCTATACCGTTTAACGAATCTTGAGATTACGACGCTTGAGAAAGAGCTTAAAGAAGCCATGAAGAAGATTGCTTATTTGAAGTCAATCTTGGCAAGCGACAAAAAGCTTATTGGCGTCATAAAGGATGAGCTTCTTGAAATCCAGACGAAATACGGGATCGACCGCCGTTCGGACCTGCGCGGTGAAATCGAAGAGCTGAAGGTAAACCTTGAAGTGCTGGTAACGCCGGAGGATGTTCTAGTTACGCTCAGCCAGGACGGATATGTGAAACGGACAAGCATGCTTTCGTTTACGAGATCGGGCGGAGAGCTGCAAAATGCTGGCGTCAAGGAAGGCGACTTCGTTCGAGAGCTGCTCGCGGTAAATACTATTGATAATTTGCTGCTGTTCACGCGCAAAGGCCAATATTATTTATTGCCTGTCCATCAAATTCCTGAATTTAAATGGAAGGACACGGGAACAGCTATCGTAAACGTTGTGCCGATTCCAAAGGATGACTCGATCGTTAGCGTGATCCCGGTTAAAGATATTTCTGCTTCCGCCGCATCGCTTGTTTTTGTAACCAAAAAAGGCCAAGTCAAGCGGACGGAGCTTAAGGAATACGCGACTACGAGATCGACCGCCGTTGCGGCATGCAAGGTTTCGGAAGGCGATGAAGTGATCCGGGTGGTCCTCAGTGACGGATCGAAGCAAATCATGCTCGTTACCAAACAGGGAATGAGCATTCGATTTGCTGAGACGGAGGTTAATCCGATGGGCAGAGTGGCAACCGGCGTAAGAGGAATCCAGCTGAAGGATGGAGACGAGCTTATCGCTGCGGAATGGGTTGCAGAGGATGAAGGCGAAGTGCTCGTCATTACCGATATTGGTTACGCTAAGCGAACGCTGCTGCTGGATTATCCAATTCAGGGCAGAGGAGGCAAAGGCGTACAGACCTTTGAATTCAAAGAAGGCAAGCGGGTGCGTCCGAACGGAGCTGCGCTCGTCGGGGCGTATTATTGCAAAGCAGCGAAGGAAATTGTTGCAGTGACCTCATCGGGTGCCAAGCTAACGGCCACTTCGGAGAAAGCGCCGATAGAAGAGCGTAAAGCGATTGGCAAGCTTGTGTTCCCAGTCGAGAAATCGGATGTAATTACAAATACGCTTGCACGCTCTTTCTCAGAACTTAATCAAAAGGCCGATTAGGCGGATCAAATCGTTCAATAACTTCTAATATGGCTTCAAGCATGACCCACAATGGTACCAGCTCATCCGGGCGGTCCAGCCATTGTGGGTCTTTTATGATGCCATAACTTTTGATTTTTTCCATAATCAACGCTTTTCTTTCTTGCACTCGGTACACGCTCCTTACTTTATTAACATAAACAGACATGGCGCTGGGCCTTCGCCACATTGTATGTCTAACGATGTCATAATGTTCGACTTCCTATCGATTAATAGCGCAAATTATTAATTGGGTTAATCTTTTATTCGACAATGAAGACTGTTATAATAAATAACAAATAGTTGGAAATTGACAGAGAGCTGGTGTGAGAGTATGGTGACTGGAGAATTTACTCGATTATGGACAAGGCTATCGCGGGAATGGAAAAATAACTTGGAACAATCGCTTGCGCCATTAACGGAAGGCCAACTTAATGTGCTTGAGCTGCTGCTTCAGCATCAGCCTATGAAACCTTCGGATTTGCTGCAATACTTGTCTACTACGCCTGCTGCAATTACTACGCTGCTAGACCGGATGGAAAGAAATGAATTAATCGAACGCACGCGGGACGATAATGACCGGAGAATCGTGTGGGTATCCGTTTCGGAGAAGGGGAAGGCTGAGGCGGAGCGCGGTACAACGATTCGGACCGAACTGATCGAACAATCGCTGGACCGCATTTCCTCTCATAATCAACAGCTTTTAGTTTATCTGTTGGGTAAAGTTGCTAATCTGTAAGTAAGCTACTACCGGTGAATGAGCTTATTTCATGGAATCGAGCCGATTACGCAGCATATTGTAATTTCTCTTAAGCACTTCGTAGTCGGCTTTTGTAAGCAGGGCATCGTTGGATGCAGCAATCGTATCTTCGACAGGCAAGACGCGATAGCGGTAAGCCTGATCGGGCTTATAACGGTGAACCCATGTCGGTATCGATTCGATTTCCGTAAAGTCCACGGAGCCGTCCGTCATATTTTTACGAACATTTACTTTGAAAATAACCCCGTAATCCTTCGAGTCGCCCCGTTGGTTAGAAATGAAATTTCCCATAGAATAAATAATGAGTCCTTTTTTTGCATGGCCGTTCTCGTCCGTTGTTTCAACGACCTCATAGGGCTGTACGACATGCGGATGCGAGCCGGCAATAATATCCGCTCCCGCAGCGACCAAGCTTCTGGCTAGGCGTTTTTGTTCCTCGTTTGGTGCGATTTGATACTCGGTGCCGAAATGAAGGGAAACGGTAATAAAATCCGCGCCGGCATCACGGAGCCGGACGATATCCGCTTTTATTTTTTCTTCGTCTATTAGGGAGACGAGGTAAGGCTTACCTTCGGGAACCGCTATTCCGTTCGTTCCGTACGTGTAGGCCAGCAAGCCCATCACAATGCCGTTTTTCTCCGATAAAACCATGCTGTCAGCCTCTTCTTGCGTCGAAGCGGTTCCTTTAAATGGAATATTCAATGCTTTCAGGTTCTCAATCGTACGCAAAATGCCGGATTCGCCTTGATCCAAAGCGTGGTTGTTGGCATTCGTAATGAGGTTGAAGCCCGCGGCCTTGAGCGCTTCGCCAAGCTCCGCAGGAGCATTGAATTGCGGATATCCGGAATAACCGAATTCCGCGCCTCCCATCGGGGTTTCTAGATTAGCAATGACCCAGTCGCCTTGTTCCAAAATAGGCTTCACTTCCGCAAAAAAAGGATTGAAGTTATAACGGTTTGTTTTTTTGTCAAAAGCGCCAGGGAGCTGCGGGGTATGCATCATCACATCGCCTACAGCCATCCATACGGCGTCTGCGTATACAGGCTCAGGTGTAGGAGTAGGCTCTAGGACAACGGGTGACGGAGAAGGCGTAACGGCTGCTGCTTCATCAGGAACGGGTTCTGCGGTCACTATCGGAATTTGATTAGAAGATTCAGGTGCGCGATCCGTAAGGAGGGGCACTAAAAAGATGATCAATAATCCAATTAAACAAAATACTAATAATAGGGCTTGAACTTTTTGGTGCCGTTTGCGGCGCATCTTGTATTATTCCTTCCTTTTTACTCATTGCTTAGCATGACGGATGCGTCTGCGAGCTGAGAATCCATCCACCAGCTCCAGGCTTCCGAACCGCTTGGTACGGAGCGGAAGCTCATCATTTCCTTTGAAACGGGATGAGGGACGGAAACCGATGTTGACCACAATGCGATTTCGGTAATCCCGCCCGTTGGCTTTGCGCCATACTTAAGATCGCCTACCAGAGGACAACCTATGTGCGCCAGCTGCGCGCGAATCTGATGCGGCCTGCCCGTGTGCAATTTAACGGCGATTAGCGAATAACGGCCGGATACGGCTGCCACTTCGTAATCAAGTATCGCTTCTTTTGCTTCGTTTGTTGGCTTATTGTAGACCGTAACCTGGTTTTGCTTGTTATCCTTGCGGATAAAATTCGTAAGACGGGCCTGCGGTTTGCTGGGCACGCCTTGCACAACGCAGACATAGGTTTTTCCAAAATGGCGGCTGCGAACCGATTCGGACAATCTGGAGGCGGCTTTCGATGTTTTAGCAAAAACCATGACGCCGCCGACCATACGGTCAAGACGGTGAACGAGGCCGAGAAAAACATTTCCCGGCTTGTTGTATCTTTCTTTTATATCCTGCTTAAGCAGAGTGAGCATGTCTGGATCGCCCGTATCATCCTCTTGGGAGAGGATGCCGGGCGGCTTCACGGCCGCAATGATGTGATTATCCTCAAATAATACTTTGATCGGCATTACTTAGACTCCCAGCGTCCTAAAATCCCGCATGGCAGGTTAAGTCCGGATTTCGTAATCGGCAAGCCGATTTCTCCGCAATGAATCTCGCCGCCGTATTTCGCATTCATCGTCATATGCAGCAGGTTGTGCAGCACGGAAGGCGACAGACCCGTCGTATAGGAGTTAATCAGCAGAAACAATGGATTATCGGATAGGATGGACGTGCAGGACTGCAGGAACGGGAAGAGGTTTTCCTCGAGCTTCCATGTTTCTCCATTGGGTCCCCGCCCGTAAGAAGGAGGATCCATAATGATTGCGTCATACTGCTTGCCGCGGCGCTGTTCGCGCTGTACGAATTTAAATACATCATCCGTAATATAACGGATCGGTGCGGATTCCAGTCCTGACAGCTGCGCGTTATCCTTCGCCCATTGGACCATGCCCTTGGCTGCGTCAACATGGCATACTTCTGCGCCGGCAGCGGCGGCAGCAACGGTTGCGCCTCCGGAGTAAGCGAATAGATTCAAAACACGAATAGGCCTGCCCGCCGAGCGGATTTTGTCCATCATCCAGCTCCAGTTAACCGCTTGCTCTGGAAATAGGCCGGTATGCTTAAAATTTGTAGGCTTAATATGGAAATTAAGCTCTCCGTATGAAATCGTCCAGCGCTCTGGGAGCGTGTCGTTCATCGACCATTGGCCGCCGCCGGAATTGCTGCGATGGTAGTGGCCGTCCGCTTTTTTCCATAAGCCGGTTTCGTTTGTGATCGGCCAAATAATCTGTGGATCAGGTCGGCGAAGCGTATAATTTCCCCAACGCTCCAGCTTATCCCCGTCTCCTGTATCTATAACCTCGTAGTCTACCCATTTATCTGCTATGTACATGTTTTTCGTAACCCTTCCTTGACGTTGTTTTTGTAATATAATAAATGTCATCGATAATTATATCGAAGCTAACACAATGAAGCAATGAAACCGATGGAAATGGAGGCTGGTATTTATTCGAAAGCAACAGAAAGGGTGGCTTATTACGTTTATCGTAAGTGTAATGCTGTTCGCAGCACTTGCAGCGGCCGTCCCCGAGAACAATGGCAATGCATTAGATCAATCAGCGGAAGAGATGATGGACAGCATAAGGAATGACGGATTAACGTCTGTTTTGAAGCTGTTTTCATTACTAGGCTCAACAACGGCTATCATCGCGATGACCTTACTAGTAAGTTTGTCTACAGGTTGGAAATATGGGTGGGGGCGAGGCACTATCGTGCTAATAGGCGCAGCCTCGGCTTACGCTCTCAACGTTTGGATCAAAACGTGGATCGATCGGCCGCGGCCATCCACTGCGTGGGGGATCGAAGCGGACGGGGCCAGCTTTCCGAGCGGGAATGCGATGCTGGCGATGGCGATGTTCGGATTGCTCGCGTGGAACATTATTGCTGCAAGCGGATTTTCTCGCGGAGCTAAGGCATGGAGTACCGCTATTATCATCTTTCTCATTGCGATGATGGGTCTAAGCCGCGTATATTTTCACGTTCATTACATGACGGATATTTTGGGAGGCTATGCAGCAGGTATGGCCGTCATCA
Organism: Paenibacillus sp. LPE1-1-1.1; assembly: GCF_040676435.1. Classification (NCBI taxonomy): domain Bacteria; kingdom Bacillati; phylum Bacillota; class Bacilli; order Caryophanales; family Paenibacillaceae; genus Paenibacillus; species Paenibacillus sp. LPE1-1-1.1. Next base: position 666,848 of record NZ_JBEGHY010000023.1, on the reverse strand, counting down.
GCCTTATCCTTTTCATCCGGACTACATTTAGTAAAAGAGGAGCAGTTAATTTATGATGAGCTTTGAATGCGAGTGCGGAAATAAGACAGTAATGTTTGCGACTGGAGACCGCGATGAGCAGGGCAGGGAATATATCGAGATTGAAGATGACGAGAGACTGACCTTCACGATCGGCGATAAAAGCGTTCTGTTCCGTTGTTCGTTTTGCGGATATACATACCGTTTGGAACAAATTTAATGATAGCGAAGAGGCTGCAGCTTTAACCTATTTAGGTTTTAAGCTGCAGCCTCGTTCCATTGTTATTCCGTTTTCTCTTTTTGAATCTTCGCGGGGTTATTGATTTTGTAGGGAATAGGGTGCTTGGTCAATTTTTTCGCAACGATCTTGCCTTCGAAATGAAGGATATCGCCAATTTCCAGTTCTAATTTTTTGAGCGTTGCGCTATGGCTGGACCACGCATCGCCAACGGTGATTTCGGGATCCTCGATGGCAACCGCTTCATAAATAACCACTTCATCCTCCGTGTCCGAAAAATTGTTAGGCACTGTCGTAAATTCTTTTACGGTTGCTGCCATCTTGACCTTTTCTTCGGGGAGCTGCAGCTTAGGCTGCTTTTCTTTTTTTGCTTTTTCTTTCGGAGGGTTCTTTGCCGCCGGTTTTTGCTCAGTTGTTTCCTCATTTGTTTCCTTATTTGGCAATGCTGCCTTCAAACTCGAATCTTGCTCGGCGCTCATCGCTGTTTCATAGGCAGCATCATTGCTGCTAGTTTCCGTAATTTCAGGCGCTGCAGATTCTGATTCTTCAGTAGCGACGGCTGTTCTCTGTCCGTAATTCGCAGCTTGCATTTCCTTTAAATAGGAAGGATGGATGCAGTGCTTTTGCTCATTGTCGAATGAAATAACCGCAGTCATTTTATCCACAAAACCAATGATGCTGCAGGTTAGATGATTTCCGTGCCCTTTATAGAAGAAAGTTTTTGTTTTGACGGCTTTCTCGGAAAGCAAGCCCCATTCCTTGCATTTTTCTATTTGCTCTGCTGCGCTCTCGAAGGGCATGTACGTTATGGGTTCAATAATAAAAGTATGCTGCATCGTTTCTCCGCCTTTCAATTTGTTCTCGTTTATTTTATCATTTTTTTGGAAGGAAAGTCGGCTATATTCTCAAAAGGAGGAATATGCATTGAAGCTTTTTCATTTCAGCGAAGAAAGCGGCATCGATATTTTCGTGCCTAGAGTGAAAGAAAATCGCAGGGATATGCCCCCGGTCGTATGGGCGATTGATGATGCTCATGAATTTACCTTTTATTTTCCAAGAAATTGTCCGAGAATCGTATATACGAGAACGAATGATTTGACCGATGACGACAACGACAAGTTTTTTGGATCGACTGCCTCAAACATTGTCGTTACGGTTGAAACGGCATGGTACGGGCGAATGATGAGCACAACCGTTTTCAAATATGCGATGCCTGCAGATTCTTTTCGATTATTCGATGAATTCGCAGGATACTACATATCCACTCAAACCGTAAAACCCCTCGAGGTCGAACCGGTAAATAATCTTTTAGAAAGATTAATAGAGCTTAATATCGAGGTAAGATTTACTCCGAACCTTCACCCCTTAAAAGAGGCGATTCTAAACTCGTCGGTAACCGATTTCGGCATACACAGATTCGCGAATGCCAAGCGCTAACAGGATGGACCGAAATTTGATTTTGTTAAAATATCAGCCTGGAGACGGAGAAAGAATTCGGGCCATGGCGCGAGTTTAAGTCCGGTGAATGATGTCAAAATGGAAGTACTGTAGTAAGGGGGGGACAGCTGTGAAACAATTGATTTCATTTACCGGAGTAATCGAAAAGCCGTATGAAGAGGTCGTTCAATATCTTGCGACCATGCCTACAGGGAGAATAACAGCAAGCCATTTGCCCCTGCTGTTAACGGGAGCATCGGGGAGCGAGGGAGTTTTGCATATCAAAGGCGGTCCGCAATTATTTACGGTCTATACGGGCAGCGAGTCGGAAGCCATACGTGTTGCCTATATGGATATTGATGCCGCAAACGGTCACTTCACCGTATTTGGCGGCTGGTGGTACCGCAACGATTATGAGCTTAAGCCGCATGCCAAAGGCTGCGAGGTACGTTATTCGATAGGAAATGCAGCTTCTCCGCTGAGTCGCTGGCTTGTTCCTTTACTGCAGGATTACAGGATCTTGAAACGTGAAAATAAAACAGGGCGAATGATGCGTGCTTTCGATGATTGGGTAGCTGTTATTGCAGTAAGGCTGGAATGCAAAGCTTACCGACTGGGCTAGTAATCTTATTAATAGAGAAAACGACATGCCGTTGTAGGGCAATGTCGCTTTTTTTTTTTTGCAAAATTTATGATCCGTTAAACATCATCATTACAATAATTCGACAAGAATCGAGTTTTTCCAATATGCGCAAGAAATCGAAAAAAGAACCGCAGGCTCTCGCTTGCGGTTCTCCTCCGGGCTTACCGTTAGTAACAATAATAACGTTCCCAAATTTTGAAGGAATCATCTTTATTTTTATCCCACCAATTGATTTCATCCCACCAATCATCATCGTCCAACCAATCAAACCAGTCTTTTGAATCCCAATCCTTATCGACCTTATTATGGTTGGACGAGTTTGAATTGGAGTGATTATTGCTGTTGTTTTGCTGATTGTTATTGTCATTGCTGTTATTGCTCTTCGTTACTGTAAATACGGAAAATATGCTGGATAAAAAGCTTTTTTTGTTATTGGATGTATCTTTACTTGATGCAGCAAAAGCGGAAGCGGGGAACATACACACACTTATGAGCAGCGTAAGACATAAGATTTTCTTGAATTTGGACATAACGTCAACACCTCCCCCAACAAAGCATTCATTGCGAACTTAATGTTCGTTATAAAGAATTTTATATTAAATATGTATTTTTGTAAACGAAACCTTCATAAAAAATGGATAGTTTGTAGGGGGGCTTAGGTTATAAGATTGGAAGAATTAGGTATTTCGTTCGAGTGGGTTGGCGAGAAACAGTATGGGGTTGATACGCTTTATTGTTTTGATAAAATCATATTGACATTATCGAAGTTCGATGATATCTTATTGATAATATCAAAATGATAATTACAATAACGAATTATCCCGTGAAAGTGAGGTTTTCATTATGTTTGGTTTTCGATTCGTCAAGTTCCAGCCGAGCGATTATGTGCTAAAGGTGAAAAACGGGAAGGTTGTTCAAGAAGGAGTGGGGCTCTCCTTTCATTATTACGAGCCCGTGACTTCCGTTGTCGTAGTGCCGACATCCTCAATTGATGTTCCGTTCATGTTCGAAGAAATGACGCATGACTATCAGACGGTCACGGTTCAGGGACAATTGACTTATCGCATCGCCGATTTTAAAAAAACGATTCAACTTTTGAACTATACGTACAATTTGAAGAAGAGAGCCTATATATCGGATGACCCCAATAAGCTTGCGCAGCGAGTTATTCACATCGTTAAGGTATTAATAAAGAAGCAGTTGGTCCAGATGCCTCTTAAAGACGCGATTCAAGCCAGCGAGCGACTGGTTCAAACCGTTTCAAGAGAAATGCTGGTTAACGAGGAGATCGAGAAGCTGGGCATCGAGTTGATCGGGTTATCCGTGCTAGCCGTATTGCCTAACAAAGAGACGATGCGTGCGCTTGAAGCGAAGGCACGCGAGGAAATTCTCCGTGATGCAGACAAAGCGCTATACGAGCGCCGAAATGCGTCAATCGAGCAGGAAAGACGAGTCAAGGAAAACGAGCTTAGCACTGAAATCGCTGTTGAAACAAAGAAAAAACAAATTCGCGAGACGCAGCTTGACGCCGAGCGGCTGGTGAAGCAAAAGCAAAATGAAATGAAGGAAGAACAGCTTTATTTCGATACCGCACTGGAGGAGAAGAAACGCGCATTGATCGAGCTGGCAATGGCGAACAAGAAAGCCGAGGCCGACGCAAAAGCATATGAGCTGGCAGCGGTCATGAAAGCGATAAGCGGCACAGAACCTTATGTGCTGCAGTCGATGGCGAACATGGGCATGGAGCCGAATAAGCTCATCGCAATCGCATTCCAGGATATTGCGGAAAATGCAGGAAAAATCGGCCAGCTTAATATAACGCCAGACCTGCTGCAGGGCATCATGACAGGTGCGGGGATATCGGAGCCAGCTGGAAGCAAGGGGAGGCATACACGATGAACGATGCAAGAATGAGCCACAAAATGATTTTGATCAAACGCAAAACACGCTTGGAAGAGTTAGTTGCGAGGTTTAATACGGTTCAGCAAGCACAGTTCTATGTCGAAAGACTAGGTGCCGATTTCAGTGATTATCTTGCAGAGGATAGTTGCTATCAACGAGCTGTTGCTTATACAGCGGACGAATTGAATGCTTTCGGGCGCGTGCAAATCATTGATCGGGAGCATGTACCGCAGTTTATCTTCGGCGAGCAGGATACCGTCGTTGTCATCGGGCAAGACGGTCTTGTTGCCAACACCTTAAAATATGCAAGAAAACGGCCGTTAATCGGCGTGAATCCCGATCCGCAGCGTTGGGACGGGGTTCTGCTCCCGTTCACGGTGGAAGATATAAAACGTATCGTACCGGAGGTGCTTCGCAATAAGCGCCAGATCAAGGAGGTTACGCTGGCGAAGGTGCAGCTAAATGACGGTCAGGCACTGTATGGCGTGAATGATCTGTTTGTTGGCCGTAAAACGCATGTCTCTGCACGGTATCAGCTGCAGCTGGACAATCAAATCGAACAGCAGTCCTCAAGCGGAATTATTATTTCCACGGGGCTGGGTGCGACAGGCTGGTTCAAGAGCGTGCTAGCCGGTGCAGCCGGCATCGTCAGCAGTACGACAAAGCAAAGGGTTACGCTGGCGCCAAATCAATCGGAGCAGGAGAAAGATAGCTTTACATGGCAATCGCCATATCTGTATTTCACGGTTAGAGAACCTTTTCCGAGCAAGACCACGGCAGCAGAGCTTGTTTTTGGTCAGATCAACGAGAGCAAGCCGCTTCGGGTTACCTCTCAAATGCCAGAAAACGGAGTTATTTTCAGTGACGGCGTGGAAAGCGATTTTCTGGAATTTAATGCGGGCGTAGAAGCGACGATCGGGATAGCCGAGAGCAAAGGGCAGCTGGTGGTTTAATAGGCGTCGGCTTATCATAGGATCTACCGACTCGTTGTAGATCGGTTATAATAATAGAAGCCAATTCTATGTCATTCAGAATTGGAATGTTAATTTGGGGCGATAGAATAGCCTATGAAACGGAGCTGTTTGCATGCTGCTGTCAAAAGGTCAAAAGGTAGATGTCACGAAGGGGCGTAAACTCACAACGATAAAGCTGCTATTCGGATGGACAAAGAGTGACAGCTCGATGAGCATAGATGCGGCTGCATTTCTTTTATCGGATAGGAACCGCTGTGAGAAGGATGAGGACTTTATTTTTTACGGAAATCCAGTCGCTCGCAGCGGGGCTGCATCTCATACGGGGTTATTACATGGCGATGAGCAAGAAGCCGTCTCCATAAACCTGCAGCGCGTGCCGGACTCTACCGCGAAAATAGCATTCACGGTTACCCTGCACGAAGGCGAACGTCAAGGGCATTTTATGCAGGATGTGTCCGGCTTATATGTTCGGCTCATAAACGAAAGTAATGGTGATGAGCTGCTCCGTTACGAATATGGCGCTGAATTTACGAAGGAAACAGCTGTAGTTGTCGGTGAATTGTATAGACATAGCGGCGAGTGGAAATTCAACGCGATCGGCGGTGGATTTTATGGCGGGCTTGAAGCGTTATGCACAAGCTTTGGGCTTGAAATTAAAGCCGATGCTTCAGAAGCGGCTGCAGCTGTTGAGGAGATCGTATTAACGCCAATCGATTTGCGCAAAAAGCTCGTTCAAATTACGTTGGAGAAAAAAAAGCTGACCCATGTCGTTGCTAAGGTAGGCATTGTTCTCGACATAACCGGATCGATGCAAGCCTTATACAAAAATGGGACCGTACAGGAAGTGGTTGAGCGGATACTCGCCGTTGCAAGCAAATTCGATGATAACGGTACGCTCGACGTGTGGGTGTACGATACTCATTTTAGCCGGTTGCCTTCGGTAACTGAGCGGGATTTTGTTGATTATGTGCAAAATAAAATTTTGAATAACCATGAAATCCATAAATTCGGCCGGAATAACGAGCCGCCTGTCATGGAAGACGTCATCCGAAAATATACGGTCGAGGAAGATGACGGAATTCCTGTGTTTATCATTTTTATCAATGATGGCGGCGTAGTGAAGCCGATAAAAAAGGTGATCACCGCTGCATCCGTTCAGCCTATCTTCTGGCAATTCGTCGGCATTGGGCAATCTGACTTCGAGGTGCTTAAGCAATTGGATACGATGGAAGGACGAGTCGTAGATAATGCTAACTTTATTCATTTGGATGATATTGCTGCCGTATCGGATGAGCAGCTGTACGACCAGCTCCTCAATGAGTTTCCGAGCTGGCTAATGGCGGCAAAGGAGAAGCGGATTATTCGGTCATCTTGATTTAACATCGAAACGATAAATATCAATTACAGACACAATGATGATAATTAGAGCCATTGTTGAAAAACGTTTGCAGCAGTAAGATACGAGGATAGCGGCGCACCGAAACGGCGCCGTTCATTCTTGGGTATGGGAGAGGGAGAAAATAACCTTGATTACACTGCAATCCGAACTTTTGAAGCCGCTTTCACTTGAGCAAATGGAGCAATACACAAGAGACGGATATATAGTAATAAAAAAAGGCTGCAGCTCAGATTTGATCGATGCTTTTAACAGACATATTTTTGAGCTCCGCTCGGCTCCGCTGGAAGAAACACCGGACTGGGCGCGCACTTCGGAGAAAGCCCGTTATTCCACGCGGTTATTTAATCCGCATCAGCATGACAGCTTCTCGCGTCAGGTGATGAAGCTGCCGATCGTACGGGGCACTTTAGCCCAGCTCATGGGAAAGGAAGCGGTTTGCGTGCAAAGCATGTTCTTTTATAAAGAACCTGGCTCCCATGGCCAAGCCGCGCATCAGGATTATTATTATATCAAAAATGATCCAATGACCATGGTTGCGGCTTGGATTGCGATGGAAGAGCTGGTGAATGAGGAAAACGGCTGTTTATGGGTCATTCCAAGCACGCATAAGCTCGGACTCCTGCCGCATGGCAAGGTCAAAAACCTGGAGGAGCATGAAGAGTGGACACATGAAACGGAAGGCATCGATTTAACGCGGCAAATTCCGGTCATTATGGAGAAAGGAGACATCTTATTTTTTCATGAGCTGTTGATTCATTCCTCTAATCGTAACCGGAGCACCGACCGCTGGCGCCGTTCTTACGTATGCCACTAAATTCGCGAAGATTCAGCCGTAACGCTGCGCGAAGATTTGCGCGAGAAATACGCTTTGGTTTAATTTTGAAGAGACCCAAGGATGAGGAAGGTTTGAAACATGAAGAGCAGCCCGTGCGCGGTATCCTATAACAAAATTATATCGGCTAGGGCGGGGACGGTCATTTATCCATCCGGCAGCCGTTACGGGCCCCGGATTCAGGATGATTTCCAGTTGGTGTTTTTGCATTCGGGCGAGATGAAGATCGAAATTGACGGCATGGCACATTACTTCTTGCCCGGCTCCGTCGTGCTGCTTAAGCCCGGGCATCATGAGCTTTTTACTTTCTCTGACCGCGGAGAGACATGGCATCGCTGGATCTCGGTTCATATGAGCCATGTATCGATGGAGGAGAAAGCTGTTTTCGATGCACTGCCTTTATTTCTTCCGATCTCCGAGGAATTAAACCGAATAGCAGATATTATGCTTTCGCTGCAATTTGAACATCCATCGAGCAGTGAAGTTTTGCGAAGCTTGGGAATGTCGGCGCTTCTGGTATATATCTCGGAAATGACCCGTACACGGGAGCTTGAAGAGGTGCATTCTTCTATTTTGAGGGCCAAAAACCTGATTCACAAGGCTTACCAGGATGAGCTGACCTTAACCATGCTGGCAGATCAAGCCGGTGTCTCGCCGGAGCATCTGGTCCGTCTATTTCGTGTGAATGAGAATACGACTCCGGTTAAATACTTATGGCGCTACCGGGTGCTAAGAGCGCTAGAGTTTTTGAGCCATACCGGTCTATCGATTACTGAAATTTCACTCCGATGCGGATTTAAATCCACCTTTCATTTTGCAAGAACGGTGAAGCAGCATACGGGCAAAACGGCTACGGAAATAAGGCTTTTCTCTTGGAAAGGCAGCCAGTCCGAATAAAGAAAACCCTAAGCAGCCATGATACTGGCTGCTTATTTGTTTTTGGTCTTTATTAGCTTAACCCTCCTTATTTATTTTCACTCAGCTCCGTTTCAACAAAACGAATCCACTCGCGCGAAGCAAAAGAAAGGTACTTATCCTTGCGCCAGATCATGGATAATTGCCATGGGATTGCGGGTTTAACGACCGCAACGGAAGAAAAGCGTTTCGCGTCAAGTTGTGAGCAAATACCCTCTGGCAGCAGGGTAATGCCGTATTTGGCCGCAACCATTTCCGTCATAAAATCCCACTGCGAGCTCTCGAATACGATTTTCGGCTCAAAGCCTGCGGCCGCGCAATTCTCCTTGATCAAATGATGGATCGTAAAGTCTTTGCGGAAAAGGATAAATGATTCATCCTCTAGCTGATTCATTTGAATGCGGGTTTGCTCAGCAAGCTCATGCTCCGGATGTACAACCAACTTTAAGTTTTCGTTAATGCAAGGCAGAACATGATACCGTTCCTCGTTTTTTACCGGGAGAATAACCATGCTGAAATCTAAATCGCCTTGGAGAATATCCTGCTCCAAGCTTTGTCCGCCTTGCTCTATCACTTGAAGCTTGATTTGAGGATAGTGAGTCGAAAATTTCTCAATGACGGAAGGCAAGAAATAACCGCCTACCATTGGAGGGATACCTAAGCGAAGAGTGCCTTTTTTTAATTTCACCACTTCTTCCAGCTCGCTGGACATATCTTCGAACGACTGGATAATATGTTTTGCCGAGCGAAGAATGGATAACCCGGCATCGGTTAACTCGATTTGTTTGGCGGATCGGTCGATCAGCTGAACGCCAAGATCCTCTTCTAACAGCCGGACCATTTTTGACAAGGAAGGCTGGGTTACGTGCAGCTTTCGCGCCGCCTGCGTGAAGCTTCCCGCTTCGGCTACGGCTACGAAATAGGTTAAATGCTTGAGGTCCATGAGAGTTGCTCCTTTGCATAAAAGCAGATATCCGCTCAGGTCTGCTCATCTGCAAGTATAGTGAAAAGGAATGAAAACTATTCGATATATGTATTTTACCTATATGTCTGGGGGGTGTAAACTTAGCCGTAGCAAAAAATCAAACAAGAAAAAAGGTGTTACCATGAAAACATTAGAAGAAATGATTATTCCCATCGCTTCAAGACCGGCATCTGCCTCTTTAACCATAAAAGAATCGATTGTGCTTCCACCGGATACGAATCATCACGGTACGATTTTTGGCGGAAAATTAATGGCCTATATCGACGATGTGGCCACGATAGCGGCAACGAAGCATTCGCGCCGGCCTGTCGTTACGGCATCCACAGATTCCGTAGACTTTTTGTATCCTGTAAAAAAAGGGGACGCGGTCAGTTTATCGGCGTTCGTTACCTGGTCGCATAAAACATCGATGGAGGTCTTCGTCCGTGTGGTGACGGAAGATCTGCTGACAGGCGCCCGCAAAGTTTGCGCTACCTCCTTTTTAACTTTCGTTGCGCTGGGCGACGATGACAAACCAACGGAGGTACCCGGCGTGATTGCGGAATCGGATGAGGAACGTTTGTTGTTCGACACGGCGCCCGATCGGAAGGAAGCGCGCAGAATCCGCAGGCAAGAAAGCAAGCATTTTGCAAATTATATGGGTACGGATGATGCCATTAAGAATTCACGCAGTTCCGCAGTACCGCAGCGCTCCGCTAACAAGGGCTATGAGTCTGCTTGGGGCGTGGAGTGGTAATAGGGATAACCTGTTTTCGCATAATCTAAATGACGGTATGATTAATGGTTAAAGGAGCATGCCATGGAAGATGCGGGAAGAATAGTAGTGAAGCTGGTCATTTTCTTGTTTACGCTTCTATTTATTATTCCGGCCATTCTTTTCTCTGTGCTCGTTATTGGGCTGACCGACCATTTGAAGTCGGGAGCCTTCATGCTGGTTTCTGCTTTGGTTCTCAAAATCATGGTAAAACTTAACGGGATTAACCCTAGGTCCCCAGCAAGAAAGAGAAGCTATTCTTCAACGGATCGGGAAAACGGCGAATTTGGTGATTGGTCTCCGCAAGTTCATTTTGATGATAACCCACCGCCGCCGCTCCGTGATATTTATATAGAAATAGATGATCAAAAGAGAGAGACGGAAAAACTTCACCGACTCATTATAGAGCAGGAATCGGAGCTCGATTCGAAAAAAGACAGATCAAAATAGTAATCAATAAGCGGCTTTATTAGGATTATATTGGCATATTAAAAAATATTAATCCCATCGTCCCCCTAATATCCGATAAGATGTGCGAAAGATAGATGATAAGAGGGGGAGGAGTCGGCATGGAGAAAAAGAGATGTTTGTTTTGTTCGGAGATCGTACCTATCGAGGTAAAAGGGGAGTTTGAACGATATTTGAGCTGCAACTGCTCGCCGGGCAGCTATTATAGCTTGCTAAGGGATGATTACACGGCAATTAACGCATTATCCTATTCCGTTAAAAATAAGCGTTTTCCCATTATTTCAGGATACATCAGAGAACAATCGGATTGTGGCGAGAGAGTCACATTGACCATAGAGAACATAGAAAACATTGAAAATGCGCCAACCATTCCCGTATCCGTTGAGGACAAGGAAGCCCGGTTGCTGCAATACGTGTACCGGAATTCGGAGGCGCCAGGCGAGTCCGTCGTTATCCAGCCTTTAGCAAATAACTATAACTTGACGTATTCGCCAAACTTACAGGAGCTTGTTTATATTATTGAAAAGCTAAGAGAAGCTCAGCTGCTGACCAGGGAAGGCATGACCTTCAAGCTCACGGAAAAAGGGTGGAATGAAGCGGCGGCAAGCGCTGGGGGAAGAAAGCTGAAATCCTCTTACTTTCTGCTGCCGGATGATGAGGGAATCCGCAAGGAATGGACCGATAGCATTTTTCCGAAAATCGAGCAAAGCGGATTTTTGCCGCGGCTATTTCAACAAACGGAAAAGGAAGGCTGTGAAGCGCAATCCCTTTCCGATCTTTCGGACAGCAAGCTGATTTTTGCGGATATTACGTATCACGCACCGGAGGTATATTTAGCGGCAGGCTACGCGCTTGGCAGAAGCATTCCTGTCATCTGGACGATGAAGAAAGGCACGGAAGCCGGTGCCGGCGTCCATGCGCAGCCCGTACGGCCGCTCATGTGGGACAACCCAGAGGATTTGGCCTCCATGCTGCAGCAGAGGTTAGTATTCAAAGAATAAAACGAAATATACGAACAAAAAACACACGCAGTGACTGGTGTGTTTTTTTGTTCGTATATTTCATGCTTTCAAGCGGAATGCTGTCCATCTCAAGGCCGTAAGTTACTCATTAGCTGCACATGGAGGTCGGCTTTAGCGCTGCATTGAAAGCTGCCCGGTTTTCCCATAAAAAAGAGAAGATCTCATTCTGTTCATCGAAGAAATATTCGCTTTTATCCCAGTAGTCTTGTCCAAGTCCGTGTACGCTGAAACGATCCTCGCCATAGCTCATTAACGTCCATTGCCCTCCGCGCTTCCGGTCAGCAAAAACTAGATAAAACTTTTCGCCTTCCTCATCCCATTGAGCCAAAGTGTTAAAATTCTCAAGAATAAATGTAATGTCCGTTTTCTTTTTAATCAGCATTAGTAATCTCCTCTTTCTTTATAAAATAATAGTCATATTTAGTTGTAAGCTTGCATAAGAACAAGACAAGAATAATTGATTTTACTGAAAAAGTATGTCAAACGATAGGTGCAGTTTATAGGAATGTTTGACGAAAAATGCCGGTGCGTCTTTTTAGTCGAATAAATCGCAAAGATGCGATGAATTTGTAGGACAAGCCTGTTTGCACAAGGTATAATTATAGTAACTTTACAATAAATATTCATTCGCCGGAAAGAGAAAGGAGTCTGCAGATGACCATTTATTTTGCATTATTGCGAGGCATCAATGTGAGCGGGCATAATATGATTAAGATGCCGGAGCTCAAGCGAATGTTTGAGGAAATGGGCTACAAGCGGGTTCAAACGTACATAAACAGCGGGAACGTGATGTTTGAAGCAGATGTGAGCGCTGATACATTGGAAGAGAAGCTAGAAATGGAGATCAGCCGCCTCTTTGGATTCAATATTGCTGTCTTCGTGAGATCAGCAGCAGAGCTTGCGAGCATCATCGGCCAATCACCGTTTAAGTCGGTTGTGCTTGAAGACAAACAAAGTATCCATCTTACCTTATTAAAGGAAGCTCCAACGCAAGAGCAATTGGATAAATTACCGGAAGTCGAACAGGGCGAAGACGAATATTTAATTCGTGGAAAAGAAATCTACTTTCTTTACCGGCAGAGCATATTAGACTCCAAGCTTACCAAAAAATTTCAAAAGCTGCTGCCCGCTACGGATAGGAATTGGAAAACCATTCTCAAGCTGGATGCTATGGCAAGAACGTAGGAGGGCCATCAAGTATATATAACCAATTGTAAAAGAAATGAAGCCTTTCGCATTGGAAAAGCTTCATTTCTTTTTTTGGTAAGGTTTATGTGCTACGCTGAGAATTCTTCGCCTTCATGGCTGCATTGCCACTCCATGCCGAACTTATCTGTAACTTGGCCGTAGCACTTGCTCCAAAAGGTTTCTTGAAGCTCCATCGTAATCTGACCGCCATCTGCCAGCTTATTAAATAAGGTTCTCACTTCATCTTCGTTTTTGCTTACTAAGGTTAGGTTAATATTGTTTCCTAAAGTAAATGGCTTGCCTGGAAACACATCAGAGAACATAACCCTGCTTCCCATTACATTTACGCGTGCATGCATGACAAGCTGCTTAGCTTCCTCCGGCAGTTCAAAATCAGGATGCTGCGGCATGTCACCAAAGGTAGCTAAATGCGTGACTTCCGATCCAAAAACTTTTGCGTAAAAATGTGCGGCATCTCGGCAGTTACCATTAAAGTTCAAATATACATCTAGGGCCATTACATTCACTCCTTCATCATCTAAGCGTTTTAGGCATTCCATTCCATTATTTCCTAGTCTAGTGTAACATTTAGGCGTAAATAAACAAAATATATTTATGTAAATTCTTATCCATTTAAATTATGTGTCCATAGGAACGGAAAAAAGGCCCTCAGTAATCTGAGGGTCCTTCTTTTTTTGTTTTTTAGTAGCCTTTGCCGAATACGCCGCAGCTACAAGCAATAATCACCAATAGTATGAAAAGCACCAGAATCGTACCAGTGTTTGTAAAAGCACCACCTACATGACCGGACATCGTATAAATGCACCTCCTTGCGTGTTGAGTGTACTCAGTAATGTATGCGAATTTTTTCGTGGATGATTGGGTGTTTGTTCCGATGGCTCTTTATCCGTATTATTAGCCTAGGGAAATTACATGCGCTGAACAACGGAAAAAAAAGCAGCCTAGCAGGTTTTTTTCCTGATCCAGACTGCTTGATGGTTATCCTCAAACCTTTTTCTTCACTTTGTAACTTTTTTTCTTCTGGATTGGCACTTTAGGAAAACGTTTCGAGCAACGGGAGAGTCCAAGAACCCAGCTGTCGGAACGGCTAAGCGTGCGAGTATTTCTGGCTAAGTTTACGGCGCTTATCGTTAGAAAAATGATGATTCCATCACCGGTATTGTTATTGAAAAGCACCTTATTCGGATTGAGGTCGCCAAATCCGCCTTTCGCAACAAAAATGCCGGGCGTTGGATTCGCTTCGATTTTAATTGCGAAAGCATCATTGTTGAATAAGAAATTTAAACTTTTTAAGGTCAGCTTTTGATTGTTTTCTACTGCGATAACAATTTGTTGCAAAAGAATAGTTTTGCGAGGACCAACCGCAATATCCTTTTTACCGCCTACGATTCCATTAAGCTGAAGCATACTTGGACACCTCCATTAACTCTGTTAGACCATGCACTGTTCAAAATTAGCAATCATGTTTCCATTTCCGATGCTTCTTGCCGATAATAACAACTTTTTGACCAGGTTTAACAAAAATAACCAATACGCTTTTTTTGTTCACGCCGCCGAATCCCATATCAATCACCACCTCTATGCTGAGTTGAACTAGTATATTCATAGAGTTATAGTTTCGATTGGACATCTAAACATGTGGATGAATTTTGGGGCGTTCATATAATTTAAATAGTGATGGATTATAATTTTTTATGGTATTATAATTTCAGGGATTTGGTACTTTAGAACTATACATATATTGTAAAAAAGAGAGGAATCGATATATGGATATGGTAAATCAATTGCTAATTCATCTAATTATCATATTATTTCCGATCTTTATTCAGCAGTTCTTTTTTTCGCGCAAAAAAATAATCGATAACCTGCATTACCAAATTTTGAATGGCTGTATGTTTGGATTATCCGCTGTACTTTGCATGGCTGTTCCTGTTCAAATGATTGGCAGCTTTCAAGGCGATTTAAGAAGCATTCCTTTAATCATTTCGATTGTATACGGGTCTGGAAAATACGTGCCTGGCATAATTGCGCTTCTTATCGCTGTTTTGTACCGTTATTATATCTGCGGGGATGCTGTACTTATTGCTGAACTATCTTTTTTACTTATTCTTGGACCCGCATTTCTTTTTGTAAAATCATTTCTTGGTTATTCATCGGTTAGAAGAATCGCAATATGCTTGCTGCTATCATTAAATTCGGTATTCATTACGTATGTGCTGTTGACCTTTTACATAAAGAGTTATCAGTATGACATGGAAGGCCAAATTCATAGCTTAATGATGTCGATGATTCTCGCATTCGCTTCATTAATCGGAATGGGAATATCAACCCTGCTAAAGGAACATCTCATAGAAACGGCTTATTTGAAGCTTGAATTGGAACGCAGCGAGAAGCTGAAGATCGTGAGTCAAATCGCGGCTTCCGTTGCGCATGAGGTGCGTAATCCGTTAACGGTTGTAAAAGGCTTTTTGCAGCTTGTTAAGGAATCCGTTGACGATAAGAAAAAAGATTATTTAAAAATCGCATTAGACGAATTGGACAGGGCAGAATTCATCATTACCGATTATTTGAATTTGGCAAAGCCGCACTCGGACCAGCTTGAATTAATAGAGGTTGCCAGCTTTCTGGGCAGCACCTTGGAAATGATGAATTCCTATGGACTCATCCAAAATGTCCAAATCCAATTAAATTGCAACCAAACGGATTTGTATGTACGGGCTGATAAGCCAAAGCTGTCGCAAGTTTTATTGAACTTGATCAAAAACGGCGTGGAAGCGATACCGGACTACGGTGAAGTAACGATCAATGCTTATTATCGCTTTGAAGAGATATTCATAGAAATTATAGATACAGGGAAAGGGATGAGCAAAGAGGATTTAGACAATGTCGGTACCGCTTTTTTTACCACAAAGGATACAGGCACGGGATTAGGGGTTTTAGTAACGGTTCGAATTGTTGAAGCTCTGAAAGGTAAGATCGCATTTGAAAGCGTTGTCGGAAAAGGAACGAAGGTTGTGCTTCGTTTTCCGGCCGCTAAAAAGAATCATTAGACCAACCGAATGGAAAAGGATTTTTGATCAAAGACTGTGCAGCATCTGCTGATATAGTCTTTTTTTTGGTGTAAATGCCGAAAAAAATAATCCCCAATCCTATGACAAAAGATTGGGGAGGTAAGCCGTTTATTTCATTTGCAGCATCATGTTCCACAAAGCTGAGCTTTCATATCCAAGCCGCCATGCTGCGACGCCTGCTAGATCATAGGTTTTGGCGATATCAATGCGAGCTTTTACCGTGCTTTCGGTTTCCGCCCAGAACAGATAGGTATAGCCGTCCTTGAAGTATTTATATTTCATTTGTCCTGATTCCGGGTCCAGCACGCCTTTAGCGTTCGTATCGGCAATCAGCTTAGGAACTTCTTTCATGAAAATGGCTCGGTTCCCAACCAGCTTGTTATTGCTGTCCAGCTTCCATTCCCGCACGTAAAACGGAATGCCAAGCATAAGCTTGCTGCGCGGGATCCCATAGCTTAGAAATTGCTTAACGCCTTCTTCTGCCCAGTGCAGCCCTGCGACCGAACCAGGTGTTTCGCTGCCGCTCCAATGCTCGTCGTAAGCCATTATGATGATGGTATCCACGACTGCTGCCAGCGCTGCATGGTCATAAGCGGTCAAATGATTCCAGCTCAAACTTCCGCGGGGCAAGTCGATGGAGATTTGCAGGCCTTTGGCATGAACGGCTTTGGCCAGTGCGCTTACAAAGGCTGTGTATGCCGTACGGTCGCTGCCGGCCACTTCTTCAAAATCAAGGTTAATGCCGGCGACGCCAAGCTTTGACAGCTTAGCTGTCAATTGATTAATGAACGTCTGCTGTGCGGAAGCGTTTTTTAGAAACGCCGTTGTCATTTTCCTGTCAAACTGGTTATGAACAAGAGGCATGACTTTTATCCCCTGCGCTTTAAAAGTATTGGCTGCCGATGGATCCGAAGTATCGTTCAGCGTCCCGTCAGCGGATGCGAGCTCAAACCAAGTGGGGGAATCAATGGATAAGCCTTGGGTATTTGCGACATGATTCATTACGGTAGTACTTGTTGCGCTTCCGTTCCAGCCCAAGTAGATTAGTTTTTTTGTATTGCCCCAGATTTTTCGTCCTTCGATCGTTCTTACCGTACTGTTGGAATAGCTCTTAGCGAAAGCAACCGCACTGCTCCTTGCATTAAAGGACCGGATCTTGTTTTCTCCTTGATACACGGCCAAATACGGAATGCCTGACCAATAGACGGATCCTTTGTAGATTACCTCGCCATTCGGCGTTTTCTTAGCTTGCTGCACTGCTGCCTCTAAGCTTATGAAAGAATGGAGCGTAACGCCATTTTGCAATACCAAATAGGCAGGCTCGTTAGAATGAACGATTTTACCGGTTGCTGTGTTAATGATCTCGCTTCCCGGAACAGCAGCCGATGCTTGAATGGCATCGAATAGGAAGGAGTACAAAGGCAGATCTTGAACAGATTTGCCGCCTACGGCGATTTGGTATACGGGTACTGCTTTTTGTTGGGCTATTTTTTGGGCAGCGGTAAGATTGCTCCATACCCATTTGTTCGTCGATATATCGATGATGTGCGCATTTCCCCATTTTTTGGCTTCTTGCTTAGCGTCAGCAAGAGTTAGGAAGGACCAATTCGTTCTGGTATTATCCCCTTGGTAAAGCTTGAATTTGGCATAGGCTTGATAGCTCCAGCCAATGTTTTCAAGATCGCGAATATGTACGTTGGTCAATGTCTTTGCGACAGACAAGGCTTTAGCATAAGAGCTAAATTCCCATTTCGGGTTCGATTGGCCGTTCTGATATACTTTGTAACGGGGAAAGTTGTCCCACACCCAAGCGCGATCAGCAATTTTCTCGACGTGGCTGTAACCGAATTTACCTGCATAAGCGATAGCTTGCGTTTCAGTTGCAAATTCACGAAGCGCCTGGTCATTCTGATAGACACGAAACTTCGTCATTTGCGCGGCTGCTGCGTCCGCGATTCCAGATGCTGCCGTCAATACCGTTTGGCAAAACAATAGCAGCAGCAGGGCCGTACTCATTTTTCTCCTCATATGAAGCTATAGTCACTCCTCTCTAGTCAAGTGGTTAGACGCACGAGTCAGAGGGAGGTTGCACGAAAACTATGAAAATATCTCTAGTAATTATTGGGAGGAGAATGAATAGATTCAAATAGGCATAAAAAAAAGCATCCCTAAGCTGCTTATCGTTTCGATAATGTCAGCCGAAGGATGCATGTTTTCTAGTCTTCCACGATATCTGCCCAAAACTCTTCATCCGCGTCCAAAGTAATATTGGAACGGAATACGCGTCGGTTATATTGTTTGAAAATATATTGTTCGATGGCTTCTAGGATATTAGCTTCAATAATGTATTGGCTGCGGCCATTTACCCAAACCTCGGCCGTATACCCGTATTCTTCTTCCCACGAGAGCTGAACTTCAACGTCTGTGGGACTGACTCCTCTTCGGTCGGCCATGTTGAGGCAGATGGCGTTTATTATTTCATCCGTATAGATGCGCACGGTTAGTAAGGTCTCCGGCGGTCTGGCGGGTTACGCTTGCTGCGAAGATAAACGAAAGCAACCCGGATGAGCATGATGACCGCAAAGATGGCAAGCAGATTAATCATAAGACCCAGTATATTTCCAAAAGCGCCCCAGCCGGCAAATAAGCTTCCGAACATTAATCCCGCCAAGCCGCCGATCATTAAGCCCCTCATTAAACTGCCTCCGCTGAAAAAGCCAGGTTTTGCCGTGCCTGTTGTCGCGCCAGTTTTGGTCCCCGGATTGGTTTGTTTAACGTCATCTGTTCTTTTAGGGTTTTGCGTAACGCTTTGTTTTGGAGATTTAATTCCTCCACGCGGTCTTGCATCCGCATACTGACTGAAGCCTAATGTGAAGAATAGCACGAATGCCATCATAACTAATATTCCCTTTTTCATCTGTCTGTTCTCCTCCTGGTATCTTTGATATTTCCATTGTTATAGAAATATAATACGGCTAATGCAGACGAAGGTTTCGTTTCATCTTTAGGATTGGTCTAAATGTATGAAAGTATAAGCGACATATGCTAATATTTTAGGATGAAGGACATGGCTTAAGGCCATTCGAACACAAGAAGAGGAGGCATTCATGCTATTATTTCCTAAAGCTTATATCGATTATTTGGTGGAATTCCATGCCTCGAGAGATTATTTCGAATGCCATGAGCTGCTTGAAGAATATTGGAAGGAGCATCCGGAAGATCCGCTCGCGCTGACATGGGTAGGTCTAATACAGCTCGCTGTCGGCCTATATCACGAACGGAGAGGCAATCGGAGAGGGGCAGAGAAGATGCTCGCGCAAGCGGAACGGAAGTTATCGCGGGCACCGCTCCTGCAGCTCGGCATCGATAAGGATAGCCTCCAAGAACAATTGAAACCGAGAATTTCCGCTTTGCAATCGGGCGAGGAAAGACCGTATACGGACATTAATCTTCAAATTATTAATGTTGAGCTGGCTGCTATTTGCAAACTAGCATGCAAGCAAAGAGGATTAATATGGGGCGCTCCAAGCCCGCTTGATAATGAAGCAGTCGTTCATAGGCATACGAAGAGAGACCGATCAGAAGTTATTTTAGCGAGAAAAGCAGCGTTTGCCGCAAAAAAAAGAGAGCGTGAGGGGTTGTCTTAATACCCTTTACGCTCTCTTTTTATAGGTCATCCTTATTTGTAGGCTCCGTCCACAAGTTCCAGCTCTCCCGTTTCTGAATCAATAATTAATCCATGCACGAGGATTTCGGCTGGCAGCAGGGGATGGTTGCGAATAATGCTGACGCTGTTAATGACGCTGTCCCGGACATTATCAAAGCCGGTCAACCAGCGCATCAGATTGAGGCCGGAATGCTTTAACGTTGTAATCGTCTCGGTTGAAACGCCCCGTTCCTCCATATGCTGAATAATCAGTTCGGGATTGAGTCCCGTCATGCCGCAATTATTATGGCCGATTACAAATACTTCGTCGGCTTGCAGCTCATATAGAGCAACCAGGATACTCCTCATTATATTCCCGAAGGGCTGAGTAACGATAGCTCCGGCATTTTTGATTATTTTGGCGTCGCCGTTTTTGAGGTTCATGGCTTTAGGAAGCATTTCGGTCAATCTTGTATCCATACAAGTGACAATAACCATACGTTTATTCGGATATTTACTCGTTGAATATTTCTCATACTCGCGGTTTTCAACGAATTGCTGATTGTAGGATAAAATTTCATCTATTTTGTTCATGCGGCACTTCCTTGGGTTAGAAAGCGAAGGTTCGTCGTATAAATTTGGTTATCGCTTTTCAGATTAAAGGTGCCGCGTTCAGCATCGTAATCGACACGAAGCCGCGGTTCATAATAAATCTCATGCCGAGGCTCATAATAGAATGGAAATGGATCGCCTTGGGCAAGCTTGTCGTCGACAGAGGGCTCGCTGATAAGCTGAAGGGCGGGAACGCCGCTGACGACACAACCGCAGCCCTCCGTATCATGTAGCAGCTTGAGCTGAGTGTTTCCGTCATTTAAATAGGGAGATATGCGATCGGTTGCAGCTTTCGAAAAAGTAATTTGCATGATGATTTCCTCTCTTTCTCTCTATTGCACTGTATGACTAGCGGGTTTAAGATGATTATAAGGATTGAAATAAGCAAGATCAAGTGAAGTTCCGATGAACGCTATTCCAAAGATACGTATGTAACTAAGAAAAGAGAAAGGTGGAAAAACAATGACAGCCAAACAAAACGAAGATCTTCAAGGCTTTAAAGAAACGATTCGTAAAATAAAGAGCTATGAGGAAGCGCTTGGCGTCCTTTATTGGGATCTGCGGACAGGCGCACCGCGCAAAGGGATGGATAATCGTTCCGAGGTAATCGGGGCTTTGTCCGCTGACCAGTTTAAGCTTTCCACCTCGCCGGAGCTCGGGGATTTGATCTCTACGCTGGAGGAGAAAACCGTGTTTTCGAATCTGACTGAAATCGACCAGCGCTTAGTTTCCGAGACTCGGAAGGATTATGACCGCAGCGTCAAAATTCCGCCGAAGCTATACCAAGAATACGTAGTCCTTGCCTCGCAGTCCGAGTCGAAGTGGGAGGAAGCTAAAGAAAGCAATGATTATGCAGGCTTTCAGCCCTATTTGGAAAAGGTTATTGATTACACGAACCAATTTATCGATCTATGGGGACCTAAAGCGACTCGTTACGATACGCTGCTTGATCAATATGAGCCGGGAATGACGGTTGCAGAACTGGATCAGGTTTTTGGCGGCTTACGCTCGCAGCTCGTACCGCTTGCTGCAGCAATCGCTAATTCTCCGCATCAGCCCGATACTTCCTTTCTTAAGCAAAACTATGATAAGTCGGCACAAAAAGCATTTAGCTTATACATATTAGAGCAAATGGGCTACAACTTCGAAGCGGGTAGACTGGATGAAAGCGCGCATCCGTTCGCTACTGGACTTAGCCCAGGCGACGTTCGCATTACCACGCGGTATTTGGAAAACGATGTAACCAGTGCCTTATTTGGCACGATTCATGAGGGCGGCCATGCCCTGTACGAACAAAATATTATGGAAGAGCTGATCGGAACGACCCTGTGCACGGGAACATCCATGGGCATTCATGAGTCGCAATCCCGTTTCTGGGAAAATGTAATCGGCCGCAGCAGGCCATTCTGGGACCGGTATTTCGGCGAGCTTCAAAAAAGGTTCCCTGGTCAGCTTGACGTCAGCGTTGATCATTTTTATCGCGGGAACAATGTCGTGCAGCCCTCGCTTATCCGAATTGAAGCCGATGAGCTTACTTATAATTTGCACATCATCATACGCTACGAGATGGAGAAGCTCATCTTCAACGGAGGAGCCAAAGCGGCAGACCTGCCGGCCATTTGGAATGATAAATATAAGGAGTATT
Source organism: Paenibacillus sp. LPE1-1-1.1 (assembly GCF_040676435.1). Taxonomy (NCBI): domain Bacteria; kingdom Bacillati; phylum Bacillota; class Bacilli; order Caryophanales; family Paenibacillaceae; genus Paenibacillus; species Paenibacillus sp. LPE1-1-1.1. The sequence goes on along the minus strand of NZ_JBEGHY010000023.1, from coordinate 645,078 downwards.
TGGGCGTAACGCCGTCCAATGATGCCGAGGGCGTGCTCCAAGACGTACATTGGTCAGGCGGGGCGTTCGGTTACTTCCCTTCCTACTCCCTGGGGAATATGTATGCGGCACAAATCGCAGACACGATGGAGCGGGAGCTTGATGGCTTCTGGACAAATGTCGGTAAAGGGAATTTGCTGCCGATTAAGCAATGGCTGACTGAACGGATATACAAATACGGCAAGCTTAGAACGCCTTCTGAACTTATTATGAGCGTGACGGGCAAACCGCTGGACCCGCAGCATTTAGTCACGTATTTAACGAATAAATATACAGACATCTACAAGCTTTAGCTCGAATCAGATCAGATGAAACGATAAGAAGGCTGTCCCATCGTCCAAGGACGATAGCGGACAGCCTTCTTTTTGATGTTCGCATTCACCGCCCATGACTTTTGCGCATACGTTGGAGTACATTTATAAACACAAATGCGCAGGAGGGACTCGAAAATGAAAAGACGTATTTTATTGTCGCTGCTGCTATCGGTAGCACTCATCATGACTGCTGTTCTGGCAGGCTGCGGCAAAAATGATTCGGAGAAGGTCAAAGTCCGGATCGGGGAAGTAACGCGATCGTTATTTTATGCCCCGGAGTATGTAGCGGTAGCAAAGGGCTTCTTTGAGGAGGAGGGCCTCGATGTTGAGTTGACAACAACGCCGGGCGGCGACAAAACCATGACCGCTCTGCTGTCTAATGCCATCGATGTCGCACTGGTAGGCTCAGAAACGTCTATTTATGTTTATCAGCAAGGCACGGACGATCCGATCATCAACTTTGCTCAGCTAACGCAAACCGACGGCACTTTTCTTGTGTCGAGGGAAGCGGATGAAAGCTTCGACTGGAATTCAATAAAGGGCAGCGTGTTCCTTGGCCAAAGAAAAGGGGGCATGCCGCAGATGGCAGGCGAATTCGCTTTGAAAAAATTAGGCATTGATCCGAAGGCCGATTTGGAGCTCATCCAAAATGTGGATTTTGCTAATATTCCGGCGGCGTTTGCGTCTGGCACCGGCGATTACGTGCAGCTATTCGAACCGACGGCTTCGATCTTTGAGAAGGAAGGCAAAGGCCATGTCGTGGCGTCTTTTGGCGCGGAGAGCGGCCATCTGCCGTATACCGTCTTCATGGCAAAGCAAAGCTATATCGATAAAAACAAAAAAACGGTGCAATCGTTCACGAATGCCGTCCATAAAGCCCAGCTTTGGGTTGAGAGCAACGATGCCGAAGCAATCGCCGAAGTGGTTCTTCCATATTTCGAAAATGTCGACCGTGATATATTGATCAGCTCCATCGACCGTTACAAAAAGCAAGGCTCGTTTGCGACGGATCCGATCATCGACGAAGCGGAGTGGAATAACCTGCTTGATGTAATTACAACGGCTGGAGAGCTTGAAAAACGTACGGAGCATAACGAGCTTGTCGATACTAGCTTTGCGGAGAAAGCAATCGAAGAGGTGAAATAACAAGCTTGCTAGGAATGGAGGCTTAGGCATGAGAAGTGAACCAGTGCTTGAGCTGCAGCAGTTATCCCATGTTTACGTGAATGAAAAGGGAGCCTCTCTTGCGGTAGAACGTATCGAGTTGACGGTTGAACGCGGGGAGTTCATTAGCTTGGTCGGGCCGAGCGGCTGCGGCAAGACAACGGTGCTTAGCTTGCTAGCAGGATTGTTTCCGCCCACGAAAGGTCAAGTTCTGCTAAACGGAGAGCGGGTAGCCGGCCCCTCCCCGAAAGTAGGTTATATGCTGCAGCAAGATTATTTGTTTCCATGGCGATCAATAAAAGAAAATGCTGCAATCGGATTGGAAATTAGCGGGCGGAAAACGGAGAAGTCGTTGCAGGCCGTTGAAAAGCTGTTATATGAGCTTGGTCTGCCTGACTCCAGCCACAAATATCCGCATGAGCTCTCTGGAGGCATGCGCCAAAGAGTTGCGCTTGCAAGGACATTGGCGACGGAGCCAGAGGTGCTGTTGCTCGATGAACCATTTTCCGCGCTTGATTTGCATATCAAGCTTCAACTAGAGGATTTAGTCCATCAGACGCTGAAGCGTCTAGGCAAGACGGCGGTACTCGTAACACATGACTTGGCGGAAGCGGCTGCAATGAGCGACCGTGTCATCGTGCTTGGACGCAATCCCGGACATATCCGCCGCGAGGTCGTTATACCCGAGGACGTACGGCTTGCTTCACCAATGGCAGCCCGCAAGCTGCCGGGCTTCCAAGAGCTGTTCGAGCGGTTATGGCTTGAGCTGGACAAGGAAGACAACGAAGGGGGAAAGCAGGGTGGATGATCCGAAAAAGCCGGACCCTCGGGCAGCAGCCGCGCCAAAAAGCGATAAACATATAGCTGTACAGGAAGGACGCCGTTTCTGGATGAGCGAGCTGCATTCCCGCTATAAAAGCCAGAAACGCCGGGTTACCGCTGCCGTTCTTGCGACCCAGGCGGTGCTGCTGGTGCTGTTCGTAGGCTTATGGGAAGCTGCAGGACGCAATGATTGGATTGATCCGCTGCTTTTCAGTTATCCTTCGAAGATGCTTGCCCAGCTGTGGAAAACGATGGCTGACGGTTCAATTTGGCCGCATATCGGCATGACGGTGACCGAGACCGTAGTCGGCTTCTTGCTTGGAACGCTGCTTGGGACGGCAATTGCGGCTGCGTTATGGTGGTTTCCTTTTTTATCGCGTGTATTCGATCCCTATTTAGTTGTCTTAAACAGTATGCCGAAGGTAGCGCTTGGTCCGATCTTTATCGTCGGGCTAGGACCGGGCTTCATGTCGATTGTAGCGATTACTTTATCGGTCACGGTCATTATTACGACTTTAAATATATACAACCGGTTCCGAGAAATCGATTCCGGTTATATCAAGGTTGTCAGATTGCTTGGAGCTTCCCGTCTGCAATTGTTCAAGCTGGTCATCCTGCCGGGTTCGTTTCCCGTGATTATTTCCACCTTGAAGGTCAACGTCGGTTTAGCATGGATTGGCGTGATCGTCGGCGAGTTCCTTGTTGCTAAGCTAGGCCTTGGTTACTTGATCATATATGGCTTTCAGGTCTTTAATTTCACGTTAGTGCTATCCAGTTTAATTGTAATTGCGGTCGTAGCGACCGTGATGTACCAGCTCGTCGCCGCGCTTGAACGACGGTTGACGGCGGGCTGGCGGGAGCGGTAGGATGTAGGAATAAATCCTACGGTTCGCGAGGTTATTTCATGGGCATTCGTATCATTAAAACGGCGCTAGCCGCCATTGCAGCTATTTATACCGCTGTATATCTAGGTTTGGAGCCGCCGCTTGGCGCCGGGATTCTTGCCATTCTCGGCGTTGAAGTGACGCGGATGAAAGGACTTAAAAGCGCCTTCGTGAGGTTTGTCGCCTCGGTGCTTGGACTTTTTTTTGCATCGCTTATCTTTACCTTGTTCGGCTTTCGCATTTGGGCAGTTGCGGTATTTATTCTCATCACTTTTCCCGTATTGTCGCGATTTCAATTAAAAGACGGCATCGTCACGAGCTCGGTTATCGTCTTTCATTTGTTTAACCGGGCTGAGGTGACGACGGATATTATCGGCAATGAAATTATGCTGCTGTTTGCCGGCTTAGGCTGGGCAACGATCGTGAATATCATTTACATGCCGAAGGATGAGCATCAGCTTAGCTCTTACCGCTCATCGATTGAACAAAGCTTTGGCGTCATTTTTCAAGAAATGGCTTTCACGCTTCGGAATCCAACGCATGTGTGGAACGGCGGCGAAATATTGGAGGCTTATAACGCGATTGAAGAGGGGGCGCAGCGCTCCGTTCGCAATCGCGAGAATAGGCTGTGGGGCCAGGAACATTATTGGTCCAGCTATTTCGAAATGAGGCGGCAGCAGCTCGAATCGGTACAGCAGATGCTCGTCGAGCTCGCGTTCGTTTATCAGAAGTTTCCGCAAGCCGCGATGATTGCCAATCTTCTTGAGCAGCTATCAAGCGATGTGAAATCAGATGTATATGAAGGGGCCGTTGAAGGACGGCTGAATGAGCTGTCGCAATTGTTTAAAGCGATGGAGCTTCCGAAAACGAGGGAAGAGTTTGAGGTGCGCGCATCGCTGCTCATGCTTATCCGTGAGCTGGAGCGGTATTTGAGCATAGCCAAGCGGCTTAAAAAAAGAAAAGTCATGTTGTCCGAACTTCAGCCATAGAATGTAAAGGGAAAAATTCGTTGCGAAGGCAAGCGTAAACGGCTGTGGCTACAATGGAGACACGGCTTTCGTTTCGCGTAGAAAAACAAGCGTAGTTATAGGAGGAAACCTATAATATCTTGATTTTCAAGCGTAAACGGCTGTGGCGACAATGGGAGACACAGCTTTCGTTTCGCGTAGAAAAACAAGCGTAGTTATAGGAGGAAACCTATAATATCTTGATTTTCAAGCGTAAACGGCTGTGGCTACAATGGAGACACGGCTTTCGTTTCGCGTAGAAAAACAAGCGTAGTTATAGGAAGAAACCTATAATATCTTGATTTTCAAGCGTAAACGGCTGTGGCTACAATGGAGACACGGCTTTCGTTTCGCGTAGAAAAACAAGCGTAGTTATAGGAGGAAACCTATAATATCTTGATTTTCAAGCGTAAACGGCTGCGTTGACTGGTTTGGCGCAGTATACGTTTAGCTGAGAAATATAAGCATCGATATAAGTGCGAGACTTATGTATTCTTATATTTCAAGCGTGACGGCTAATTCCGGCCTCGGGCGGCCTAGCAAACGTTCCGCACAGATCTATATGGATGCCTATAAGTATAAAAACTTATATAATCTTATATTTCGAGAAAATAAACAGTCACCCTAGACGAATGTCCTGCATACACTTTAAATGAATGATTGTATGGAGGAGGTTAAATCAATGACTATTGCAGATAAGCAGCTCCAGTACAGAGAAATAATTACGAAGGCTGTCTGCGGCAAAGGTCGTAAGTTTTCCACTGTAACCCATACCGTAACGCCGCCTCATAATCCGACCAGTATTCTCGGAGCATGGATAATTAACCATCAATATGAAGCGGTTCGTTCGGGCGACGGCATTGAGGTAATTGGTACTTACGATATCAACATTTGGTATTCGTACAGCAAAAACTCGCAAACAGACGTAGCTAAGGAATCGGTGCATTACGTCGAGCATGTCAATCTTTCCTATGTAGACCCTAAGCATCGCCCGTCTACCGTGGAGGTGTCAGCCGATGTGATTCAAGAGCCGAACTGTATCGAAGCGAATATTTCTTCGAACGGTTCCGGTGTCGTGGTTCGCGTAGAGCGTGAGTTTTCGGTGGAGCTTGTTGCCGAGACTAAGGTTTGCGTAGCGGTTCTTCCAGGCGGTTGCGGCGACCTGGACGGCAAGGATTTGGAGTTCAGCCTCGGCAATAGCGATTATGAGGATCTGGATCCGGATTTGCTGGACGACGAGCTGTAAGCAAGCCGGGAAGCTTTGCTGTCAAGGTATCATATGCTGCGCGAGCAGCAAATTCGAGGGCGAAAGCCCTCTTTTTTTTGGAAATATTTAAAGGTATGAAATCTCACGATATCGGATCGCAAAAAAGGCGGGAAACGGAATGGCTTCGACGTGGATATGGCGGGGCAGCTACGATCGGCTTGAAAAAATGACATCTAACAAAGAAAGACCGCTTATCGCAGGCGAACGCAGCGGTCAGCCGCTTTACGCCAAGCCTTGGACGGAAGTAAAGGCAGGAGACGCCGTTCTGGCATGGTCAGATGCGCGAACGATCGATTGCAGCCGCTTTAACGGCGTATGGGTACTGAATGCGAATGGCCGAATGGCTGCGCAGAAGTCCCTCGACGAGAAGCTGAGCATATGGAAGCGTGCCGGCTTATGCGGCGGCGCTCCCTTGGAGAGCGAGCGGATTTATCGCGTGAGCGCCGTGGATTTAGAGCCGGTGGAGATGCTTCGCATCAATGCCGCCGGTAAAATCTTGCAAGGGAAGCCGCTGCTCCCCGAGGGAACGGGGGGGTGGCCGGAGGATCCGGCGCTGCGGAGAGTGGCGCGGACCGCGACGGCAGCGCTGTATGCGCTCGGCCTCGATATCGGCGAGGCCGAGGTGGCGCTTGGCGGGGACGGGCGCACCGCCGTCCTCGATGCTTGGCCGAAGCTGAGGGATACGAGGCTGGAGGCGGCAGCGCTGCGCCGATTCGCCGCGCGGCATGCCGCGGCGGGAGCGGGAATTGCGGATCGGCAGCTGCTAATCGGCGCCGATCCCGAGTTTGTGCTTGTGACGAAGGAAGGGAAGATCGCTTCGGCGTCGCGTTTTTTTGGGGCGGGCGTCGGCGGGGCAGCCGGAGCCGACGCCGTGCTCGTCGGGCGGCGGCTGCTTTATCCCGTCGCCGAGCTGCGGCCAGAGCCGGCCGCGGACCCGGCCGCGCTCGCCGCGAACCTGCGGCGGCTGCTGCAGCGCGCCGCCGACCGCATCAGCGACCCCGCCTTGCGCTGGGCCGCAGGAGCAATGCCCGTGCCGGGGCTGGCGCTCGGCGGGCACATCCACCTCAGCGGAGCGCCGCTTACGGGCCGCTTGCTCCGCTTGCTAGACAGCTACGCGGCATTCCCGCTCGCGCTTGTAGAGGACCCCGCTGGGCGGGCACGGCGTCCCCGTTACGGCACGCTCGGTGACTTCCGCCAGCAGCCGCACGGCGGGTTCGAATACCGGACGCTGCCGAGCTGGCTGGTCTCGCCGGCAGCGGCCAAAGCGGCATTCGCGCTGGTGCTGCTGTGCGCGCGCGAAGAACAAAATCTCTCTTTCCTGCCGGCTCTGGAGGAGCGGTATGTAGAAGCCTATTACACCGGCGACCGCTCCGAGCTGGCCGGCTGCCTGGATGGGCTGGCCGAGTCGATGTCGGCGACTGCAAGCTTTAGCGATCTGGCATCTTACATCGTGCCGCTTCTCGAGGCGGCTAGGCGTGGGACGACCTGGGATGAACGCGCCGATATACGCATCAAATGGCGGATGCCTATTTAGATTCATTTGAATATCTTTTTTCCAACGATGAGCAAGGTTGTCCGCGCATATGCGAAGGCAATCTTGTTTTTTTTAGGCTCGGAAAAGCCGGCTGTCGCTGGCCTTCTTCACTTCGCTTATAGCGCACATCTGTTCCGCTTGTTATAATGAATATCTGATGTTTACTGCTTGAGCGACAATGCTGCTTCACCGAAGCTCATGTGTTTAACGACATTAATTAGTGAATTCCCTATATACCATCACGCTGTTGACGTTTTTGAGGAGGTTCGGAATGGCTGGATATACGCCAATGATATTGCAGTATCTTGCAATCAAAGAAGAAGCAAAGGACGCTTTTTTATTTTTTCGCCTTGGCGATTTTTACGAAATGTTTTTTGAGGATGCGATTGCGGCATCCCGCGAGCTGGAAATTACGCTGACGGGACGGGAGGGCGGCGGCGAGCAAAAAATTCCGATGTGCGGCGTGCCTTACCATTCCGCTGAGAATTATATAAGCCGGCTAGTCGATAAGGGCTATAAAGTTGCCATCTGCGAGCAAGTAGAGGATCCTGCGGCGGCCAAAGGCGTTGTTCGCCGTGAAATCGTACGGATTATAACGCCCGGAACCGTCATGGAGTCGAAGGCGCTGGACGGCAATTCCAATAACTTCATTGCTGCAATCGTACAAGCTGGCAGCATGTTCGGATTGTCTGCCTGCGATTTATCGACAGGCGAGCTCTATGTCACTTCCTTTCCTGAGCATGTAGAAGCGCTTATCGATGAAATCAACGTTTACCAGCCTTCTGAGCTTGTGGGCGACCGGGGGCTGCTGGATCTTATTCAGGCTTCCGCGGCGTGGAACAAACAGCTGCTTCTGACAGCGCGCGAGCCGATGGCGGCGGACAAGCTGCTTGAACAGTTCGGCGAGGCTGAACTGGCTAAAATTTCGGGAGCCCGCCTGCAGGCCGTGAGCGTGCTGACGGGATATTTGGACGAAACCCAAAAACGTTCGCTCGGGCATGTGCGTACAATCACGGGCTATGAGCCCAATCAATATATGATTTTGGATCATTATACAAGGAGAAACCTCGAGCTGACCGAAACGGTTCGCGACCGCAGCAAGAAGGGGTCGCTTTTATGGCTGCTTGACCGTACGCAGACCTCAATGGGCGCGCGGCTCCTGCGCCGCTGGATCGATAAGCCGCTGCTCAGCAGCGCGGCCGTTGAAGCGCGCTTGGATGCGGTTGAGACCTTGTATCTTAACCTTATTTTAAGAGACGATATCCGTTCGGAGCTGCAGCCTATTTACGATCTTGAACGGCTGGTCGGCAGAGTGGCATTCGGCAGCGCGAACGGCAGAGATCTGAATGCGCTGCGAAGCTCGCTGCGCCGTATTCCCCAGCTGACCGCTTTATGCGAGCAATCCGGCTCGGATGTGCTCAAGGCGCTCGTTGAGGGTACGGATGACTGCGCGGATCTCGCCGATCTTATCGAGACCGTGCTTGTTGATGAGCCGCCTGTAAACATCAAGGAGGGCGGACTTATTCGTGCGGGCTACGATGCCTACTTGGACCAATTGCGCGAAGCAAGCACGAACGGAAAGAAATGGCTTGCAGAGCTGGAACGCCAAGAGCGCGAGGCGACGGGCATCAAAAACCTCAAAATCGGCTATAACCGTATTTTTGGCTATTACTTAGAGGTGTCCAAAGGGAATTTGTCGTCGCTTCCGGAAGGAAGATACGAGCGTAAGCAAACCCTGGCCAATGCCGAGCGTTTCGTGACTCCGGAGCTCAAGGAAAAGGAAAGATTGATTCTTGAGGCCGAGGATAAAATGGTTGACTTGGAGTACGAACGCTTTATCGAGCTGAGAGACCATTTATCGCTCCATCTGCACCGGCTTCAAAAGGCGGCCGCCATTATAGCGGAGCTTGACGTATACCAATCGTTAGCCACGGTCAGTGCCGAACATCGTTTTTCCCGTCCTCAAGTGACCGAATCCTTTGATTTGCGCATTGAGGAAGGGAAACATCCCGTCGTAGAGGCGATGATGGATGGCGTGCCGTTTATTTCGAACGGAACGTCGCTTCGCAAGGACGAGCAGTGGATGCTTCTCATAACCGGTCCCAATATGGCCGGCAAAAGCACCTACATGCGCCAGGTGGCACTCATTTGCATCATGGCTCAAATGGGCTGCTTCGTCCCGGCAAAGTCGGCGGTCATACCGCTTATCGACCGCATTTTTACGCGCATCGGCGCAGCGGACGATCTTATTGGCGGACAGAGCACTTTTATGGTCGAGATGAAGGATATTCAGATTATGACGGATCAGGCAACCGCAAACAGCCTGGTAATCATTGATGAGCTGGGCCGGGGAACCTCAACCGGTGAAGGGATGGCAATTGCCCAGGCGGTTATTGAGTATGTTCACCACCACATTGGCTGCAAGGCGCTCGTATCGACTCACTTCCATGAGCTTGCGCATCTCGAGGAATCCCTGCCGTCGCTTGCGAATGCGCGTATGGCGGTAGAAGAAAGCGGCGATAATGTAACATTTCTAAGAAAGCTAATTCCTGGCGCCGCAAGCACAAGCTACGGCATCTATTGCGCTCAATTAGCCGGCTTGCCGCAGTCGATCATCGGAAGAGCTTATGAGCTGCTTGATGAGACCCTGGCCGCAGACGCACCAAAAACGATAGCGAAGGCCATGACGTATTCTTCATCCGTTTTGACAGAGGAAAAGGCGCAACCCCAGAAGGTTGCGGAATCGCAAGGGATCATACAGCTGTCCATCTTCGATGAGCCGGCTGCAGCAAGCGAAGCGGAGCCGTCTCGCAAGAAAGCGAGCCCGAAAGCGGAGCAGCTGGCCGAGCAATTACGCAAGCTGGATTTGTTTAACCTCACGCCGATGCAGGCGATGCAATGGCTGAATGACATGAAAAGCAAGTTGAACAATTAGCATAGCGAAAGGGGGAAACGTAACGTCATGGGAAAAATCAAAGTGCTGGACGAGCAGCTTGCCAACCAGATTGCGGCTGGCGAGGTGGTCGAACGGCCGGCATCGGTCGTTAAAGAGCTAGTCGAAAATGCGGTCGATGCCGGCAGCACGACCATCGACATTTCGATTGAAGAGGGCGGCTTGACCCTCATTAAGGTAATCGATAACGGTTACGGCATCGAGGCCTCTGATATCGTTACGGCATTTCAACGGCATGCTACGAGCAAAATCTCGACGAGCAGCGATCTCTTTCGCATTGCGAGCTTGGGCTTTCGGGGAGAGGCGCTGCCGAGTATCGCGGCGGTATCGCGCCTGCAGTGCACGTCATCCGATACCTCATCGGGACTGGCAAGGCGCATCGTAATCGAAGGCGGCAAGGTAGCCGTCGACGAACCCGCAAACGCGCCGCAGGGAACGGAAATGACAGTCAGAGATTTATTTTACAATACGCCGGCCCGCCTGAAATATATGAAGGCCATCCAAACGGAGCTTGGACATATTTCTGATTATATTAACCGGATCGCGCTTGCGCATCCCGGGATCGCTTTTACGTTTAAGCATAACGGCAATGTTCTCCTGCGTACCCTCGGATCAGGGGACCGGCTGCAGGTGATTGCAGCGGTCTATGGTTCCAATACGGCGAAGGTCATGCTGCCCATTGAAGCGGAAACCTCCGATTACGAACTGCGCGGCTATATCTCGAAGCCGGAGCTTACCCGGGCGAACCGGAACGGGATTACCGCTATCGTAAACGGACGATATATCCGCAGCCATACGATTAATCAATCCTTGCTGCAGGCTTACCATACGCTTCTGCCAATCAACCGTTATCCGCTTGTCATTTTGGAGCTGGGGATGCATCCAAGCTTATTGGACGTTAACGTCCATCCATCCAAGATGGAGGTCAGATTCAGTAAAGAGCCTGAGCTTCGTACGATGATTGAAGATGCCGTAAAAGCCGTGCTCGGTAAGCAACGTCATATTCCGGGTCCGGAATCAAGCATCAAGCCGGAGCGTTCCAAGCCGCTGTTCGTCCAGGATGCCATCTCTTTTCACCGGCCGGAACCGATCGCGGAAGCTTTTAAACCCTTTCAGCCAAGCCAGACGAATAAAGGCACATCGTCTTCGTATAAGCCGCCGGTCATTGAACGGGAATACGTACCCCGGAACGCTGCGGAAAAGCTTTATGCGCCGCCGGCACCGGTGGATGCGGAGAAAATGGCTGTCCGTGAGGCTTCCGGCGCTTGGGAGCAGGCTGCTCCTGCGGCTTCGGAATTGATATTGCTTGAACCGGATCAAAAAAATGAGCCTTTAGCAGGAGAAGCGCCACCTGCAGAGGCTGGAGCGAAAGCGGATAGTCCGTCCGAAGCCTCCCAATACGAAGCGCCTGTGGCCCAGCTGCCATCGGACGAAGACGCGCCAAACGGCGAGCCTGCTTTCCCGGAGCTTTACTGGATCGGGCAGCATCACGGCACTTACATCGTGGCGCAATCCGAAGACGGCTTGTATCTTATTGACCAGCATGCCGCCCACGAGCGGATAAATTACGAATACTATTATCAGAAGTTTGGAAATCCGCAGGCCGCAAGCCAGCAGCTGCTTGTACCGTTAACGCTTGAGTTTACGACCGGAGAGGCTTCGCAGCTGCGGGAGCTGATTCCTTTATTCGCCCAGGCGGGCGTTGAGCTCGAGCCCTTCGGCGCGCAAACTTTTCTCGTTCGTTCCTATCCGGAATGGATGCCGCAGGGGGAGGAGCAATCCTTGCTCGAGGAGATGGCGGAGCTATTAATCGCTGAGCGGAAATCCATAGATATTGGCAAGCTTCGCGAAAAGGCCGCTATCATGTGCTCATGCAAAGCTTCGATCAAAGCGAATGATCGGATGAATCGCGAGGAGGGCGAGACCCTGCTGGCGAGACTTGCGAATTGCAAGCAGCCCTACACCTGCCCGCATGGACGTCCGATTATCGTGCATCTATCGACCTACCAGCTGGAGAAAATGTTCAAGCGGGTGATGTCGTGATTATTACAACGACAGCCAAGCCCTCAGCCCGCGCGCTAGAGCAAGCCGGCAGATTGTCGGCGGAACTGGCAAGCCCTCTCAAAGCACGCGGGAATTTGACGGTTGCGAAGCTCTTAACGCTGAGCCAAGACAAGAAATTAATCGTCGTGACCGAAGAAGAAGTCCGGTATTACGACGGACAGGCGGAGACGCCGCTCTATTTTCATCCGAGCATGGCATTTGTACGGGTGAAACGGCTTCGACGGGGGGAAACGGATCCGCTGGTCCAGTTGTCAGGCTGCGAGGAAGGTGACCGCATCATTGATTGTACGGCTGGACTTGCCTCGGATTCGCTTGTATTCTCTTATGCCGCTGGACCTGCGGGAAGTGTTACCGCGATCGAAAGCGAGCCCGTTTTATGCGCCCTCGTCCGCGAAGGATTGGCAGCCTATCAGACCAGTCTCGCGGATGTAAATGAGGCGATGAGACGAATCAATATGAAATGCATGAATCATTTGGATTATTTAAGGAGTTTACCCGATAATAGCGCGGATATCGTCTATTTCGATCCGATGTTCAGGCAGCCGATCAATGAATCGAGTTCGATGGAGCCTCTTCGCGCGATCGCGAATATGGACGCTTTAACCGATGAAGTCATCGAGCAGGCAAAGCGGGTGGCCACGAAGACGGTAGTGCTTAAGGAGCATCAGGCGAGCGGGGAATTCGCGCGGCTTGGCTTCGAGCGCCGGCATGTGAACACATCGAAAATTGCATATGGAGTGATACAGCTTTGAGTGAGGATCTCAATATAATAAAGCAAGAAAATACAGATCTGCCGCAGCGCAAGCAGCCTCTATTGGTTCTGATAGGCCCTACAGCGGTAGGTAAAACGCGGATGAGCCTGGATATTGCCAAAGCCTGGAATGCGGAAATTATTTCCGGTGATTCGATGCAGGTCTATCGGGGGATGGATATTGGTACTGCCAAAATACCGTTGGATGAGCGTGAAGGCATTCCGCATCATCTCATCGATATTTGTGAGCCGGAAGTCCCTTTTTCCGCAGCTGATTTCCAAGCGGGCGCGACACAAGCGATAGCGCAAATTGCCGAGCGGGGCAAGCTGCCTTTCATAGTAGGCGGGACAGGCTTGTACGTGGAATCCGTCTGCTATCAATTTCAGTTCGCGGAGATCGGCTCGGATGAAGCTTTTAGGCAAGAACAAGAGCGTTATGCCGCCGAACACGGCGCTGAGGCGCTCCATGCGCGTTTGGCCGCTATCGATCCTCCCGCGGGAGAGAGACTGCACCCTAACGATCTGAGACGCGTCATACGCGCGCTTGAGGTATACCATATGACGGGACAAACGTTTTCCGAGCAGCAGGCAGGCCAAACGAAGGTGTCTCCCTATGAGCTTTGCATTATCGGTTTGACTATGGACCGTGCGGAGTTGTATCGTAGAATAGAGCAGCGGGTAGATGAGATGATGCAGCAAGGATTAGTAGATGAGGTGAGGCAGCTACTGGATAGGGATTTGCCGCCTGCCGCAGTCGCGATGCAGGGTCTTGGCTACAAGGAAATCGCAGATTATTTGCGCGGAAATTGCACGCTGGAAGCAGCGGTAGAGCGACTCAAAAGAGATACGCGAAGGTTTGCCAAGCGTCAGCTCTCATGGTTTCGCCATATGAATGGCATTCATTGGATCGACATGGGGGAAAATTTTCACAACAATTTGCAAACCGTTCATGCTATAATAGCAGGAAAGTTTCAAGTTAATCTTGAATATACTTCTAATCAATCTTTTTAAGACGGGGGTAACGTCCAATGAACAAATCGATCAATATTCAAGATACGTTCCTGAATCAGCTTCGCAAAGACAACATACCGGTTACGGTTTTTTTAATGAATGGCTTTCAAATTCGGGGCGTTATTAAAGCGTTCGATAATTTCACGATTATTATTGACAGCGAAGGTCGCCAACAAATGGTTTATAAACACGCTATTTCGACGTTTACCCCGCAACGGAATGTTTCTCTTATGCAGCAGGATCATAACGGTTCCGATTCATAGGCTTCAGCAATTAGTGAAACTTTCTAATAATGAGTATCGTTTAACTAGATAGCGGCATGCAAGAGCAACCCGCTCCAAGCTGGGTTGCTCTTTTCATTTCGTGGCAAAGATAGAAAGAAGAATTATGGATCAACAGGAGGGGAGTCGGCTATGGCTGAACGACCGCGCACAAAGACTGCACCGAAACCAAAGAGGAAAAAAAGAATTTCGGGGCGTAAATGGTTTTATGGCTTATTCTTTACAGCTGTAATTGCAATCGTATGCGGCGTCATCGGCTATTTGCTCATTATTTTGAACGGTGAGCGAGTGTTGACCGAGAACGCAAACAAGCTGGTTTTTGGGGAAGCATCCATCATCTACGATGCAAATGACAAAGAGATTGCAAGATTGTCAGATCCTAATGAAAACCGCGAAATGGCGGAATTCTCGGAAATTCCGAAGCAGCTGCTTAATGCGATTGTGGCAACGGAGGATCAGCGCTTTTACGAGCATTCCGGAATTGATTTATTCGCTATCGGACGTGCGGTTGTCAAGGACGTTATCGCACGAAGCGCTGTGGAAGGCGCAAGCACGATTACGCAGCAATTAGCAAAAAACGTATTTTTAACGGCAGACAAAACGTTTTTCCGTAAAGCGACGGAGGCATCGATCGCAGTCGCGCTGGAGCAGCAGTATTCGAAGGACGAGATACTGACGATGTATCTGAACCGTATCTTTTTCGGAAAAAGGGTACACGGCGTCAAGGAAGCCGCAAAATTTTATTTTGATACCGACCTTGATAAATTGGAGCTCTGGCAGATAGCAACGATTGCGGCTATGCCGAAAGCGCCTAACCGCTACAATCCGATCGCCCATCCGGAGGATTCGATGAACCGGAGAGCGGTTGTCCTGAAGCTCATGTTCGATCAAGGGTTTATTACGGCAGCCGAGATGGAGAAAGCGAAAGCGGTCGTATACGAAATTCCGGAAAACCATAACGAAAGCAACTCGGATAAATATCCTGCGTTCGTGGATTATGTGGTGGAAGAAGCAACGGAGGTTATGAACCTTTCGGAAGAGGAGCTTCGCATCGGCGGCTTTAAAATTTATACTACGCTAAACACGCAAGCACAAGACGCGATGGATGCGCAGTTCAACGACGATGACAATTTCGAGAAGAGCAAGGATGAACAGCAGGTTGAAGGCGCGATGATTATTATCGATCACCGCGACGGCACGATACAAGCCATTTCCGGCGGGCGTGATTACGTGAAGAAAGGTTTGAATCGCGCTGAGGTAAAACGTCAGCCGGGTTCAGCCTTCAAACCGATCATTGCTTATGGGCCAGCTCTTGAATCAGGCAAATTTTATCCATGGACCACTCTTGCCAACGACAAGAAATGTTATGGAGACTATTGTCCGACTGACAGATGGGGTGCGACCCCGGTCAGCATGACGCAGGCCATAAAGGATTCACGCAACTTGGCGGCCGTCTGGATGCTGAATCAGGTCGGCCTCAATAAAGGTTTTGCTTTCTCTTCTAAGCTTGGAATTGAATTGGATGATCGGGATCGCAACTTATCAGCAGCTCTCGGCGGCTTAACCAACGGAGCAACGCCTATTCAGATGGCGACGGCATTCAGCGTATTCGCTAATGCCGGGAAGTCTGTTGATACGCACTCGATTCGCAAAATTGATGGGAAATCGAATAATTCTTATACCTACAAAGCGCCGGCTGCTAAGCAGTTGATGTCCGCCGAGACAGCCTATTATTTGACGGAAATGATGCAAACCGTCGTTCAAAGGGGCGGTACGGGAACGAAAGCAGCGATCGGTCGCCAGCTGGCAGGTAAAACGGGTACGACGCAGCACGGGATTAAAGGATTCACGGGCGACGGCGTAAAGGATGCATGGTTTGTTGGCTATACGCCGGAGTGGACAGCATCCGTATGGATGGGATACGATAGGACTGACTTGGATCACTACTTGAAGACGGGCAGCAGCCAAGCTGCGGCAATGTTCGCGAAGGTAATGAAGCCAGCCATGAAAAACGTACCGGAATCAAGCTTTAACAAACCGCAAGGCATTAAAGAAGATAAGCCGCCGGCAGCAATAACGAATTTTAATGCGGTATTCATTCCGGAAGAAATGCGGGTTCAATTGTCATGGGATCCGTTCCAGGACGGCGAAGTGACTTATCAGGTTTACCGTAAAGAAGCGTCAGAGAGTGAATATATCCGGTTCGTGGATTCATTGACCTCTACGGGGGTAGACGATATGAGCGCATTCCCGGGAATGACCTATGAATATTATGTCGTTGCCTATGATGCTGAAAA
Organism: Paenibacillus sp. LPE1-1-1.1; assembly: GCF_040676435.1. Taxonomy (NCBI): domain Bacteria; kingdom Bacillati; phylum Bacillota; class Bacilli; order Caryophanales; family Paenibacillaceae; genus Paenibacillus; species Paenibacillus sp. LPE1-1-1.1. The sequence continues at coordinate 628,690 of NZ_JBEGHY010000023.1, read as the reverse complement.
TGATCAGGAAAGCGCGCCTTCCGCGAAAATCAAGGTTACCATACCGGAAACCGAAATTATTCCGGAAGTTCCGATGGAACCGGATCCCGTCGATCCGGATGGCGGCGAGATCACGCCTCCTCTCGAAGGAGGCGGCGAAGAACAATCTCCTTCTCCAAGCCCGTCTGAAGATACGGTGCCGGAAGAGACGGTTGATCCAGGCAGCGGGAATGGAACAGGCGAACCTGTTCCAACGCCGACACCTACACCTGATGACGGTCTAGGCGCAAACAACAGCACGAACGCTCTAGGAAACTCTGAAACCGGCGGCAATACGCAAGAAACGGGTGGTTAGCAATGACGGAAACAAGAACGGCACGAATCCTTTCTTTATTCATGCTTGCCGCGGTCATCATGCTTTTATCAGGCTGCGGCAAGAATGGGTCGGGAGGTATTGACGGGAGTACTGCAAAAGCTTCCGCCAAGACGATGATTTGGGACAAAATGCCTGACATGCAAATTGATCTCGATAAATCGTATGTGGCCAAGTTTCAAACGACAAAAGGCGAATTTTCGGTGAAGCTGTTTGCGGATGAAGCACCGGTTACCGTAAATAATTTCGTTTTTCTTGCTCGGAAAGGTTTCTATGAGGGACTCACCTTTCATAATATGATTGAGAACTTCATGATTCAAACCGGTGATCCGAAAGGAAATGGCACAGGCACGCCCGGTTATTCCATCCCGGATGAGCTTAGCACGGAAATGAAATACGATGAGGGCATTGTAGCCATGGCAAATGCCAGCAAGCCTAATTCGGGCGGAAGCCAGTTTTTCATTTGCACGGGGCCCGATTCGGAAAACTTGAACCGGGAGCCTAATTATTCGATTTTCGGCAAGGTGGAAAGCGGTATGGAGGTCGTGCAAGCCATAGCGAAGACACCTATGAAAAATAACAAGCCGTCTGAGAAAATCATCATCAACTCGATCGAAATTGTAGAGAAATAAAGAAGAATACCGCCTTCTAGGGCGGTATTCTTTTTATTTTCCGCATAGAGCTTGGTTTATTTTGCCTGTCGGCTGGAGATGGACGTTAAGATATGGTAATCTTTTTTTATGGGTAAATAACAACTATCGTTGGTTGTAAGGCATACACTGTAAAATTAGAGCCGAGAAAAGCGCTGCAGGTTCCGTGCAAGCTTTTCCCAATTGAACGGAAAGGTACGTTCCGTATGAAGAGAAAATTTTCAGACCGCGCCAACTGGCGGCGTATCTTGCGCAAAAGCTATTCATGCCTTGCGCTTGACGGCGAGGAGTTTAAAGGACTCGTGACGTTTTACCGGATTCATGAATTGCGCGAGCCGTTATGGAAGGAATATAACGGACGGAAGCTGTGTTTGGCCGATCGCGGTTATTTGTGGATGCAGCATTTTCCTAGAGGCGAGCATTTTGTCGTCACGACGATGTTTGATGACAAGGGACGCGTTGTACAATGGTATATCGATGTGTGCAAGACACAAGGCTTAACCGATCAACAGGTGCCTTGGTTCGATGATCTCTATTTAGATGTCGTAGTGCTTCCTAGCGGAGAAGTATTCCTCATGGACGAGGATGAGCTGGAGGATGCGCTTAGACAAGGGGACGTCAACGGTAAGGATGTAGCATTAGCCCGCAAAACGGCAGGAAAATTGCTTTCAAGCATTCGAAATGGCCGTTTCCGGTATTTTACGCTCAGTCTGAAACATCGGAAAAGCTTACTTGAAAGAACTGGGGAATTAAGCGAATCATGAATACGGCAACGGGTAAAAGGAGCAGCTCACGCAAACGGTCTAGAAAAAGGCGTCCGTGGCTGCTCTTGTTTCGTGTTGTTGCCTGGGGGATATGTGCAGGCGTGTTTTGGTGCGGATATTTATTGTGGTTAATTAATGGCTACCAGGCAGATAAACCGCTTATCAAATCGGATGCGGGTATTATTCTTGGCGCCGCTTTATGGAATGATTTGCCAAGTCCGGCGTTAAAGGAACGGTTGGAATTTGCTTTGCGGCTGTATGAAGAGGGAACGGTGGACAAGCTGATTTTGTCTGGCGGTTTAGATGCGAACGGTTCGACCAAAACGGAAGCAGAGGGTATGCGCGACTATCTGTTAAAAAAAGGTATATCTGCTGACAAGCTGTTGCTAGAAGAAAAATCAACAAGCACGTATGAGAACCTGGCTTTTAGCAAAAGGATAGCGGAGCAGAACAAGCTGGGAAGTCTTCTTGTCATTACGCATGATTATCATGCTGCAAGAGCGAAGGAAATCGCCAAACAGCTTGATTATTCGCCGCTGCAGGTGGCTGCCACAAAATCGAAAGTGCTGAATCCCGTATACAATGAGTCGCGGGAAGTACTGGCATTCACTAAATGGAGGCTTGACTCGCTTATCCGCATGTTTGGATTTCCGCCTTCCGATTCGTCGCTGTAAATCTGCTAATATGCAGCTGCAAGGTAGAATAAACTTGTAGTGCGGTTAGCCGCAACAGCTTTCGATGCAAAGGATAGGTGATGCGACAGATGAGTGGACACGTCATATCGGGACCCGGAAATGGCTCCGCAAGGCCTTCCCGTCAAATCAATGTGGTCCTAAGAAGCCAAGAAACATTTCAGACAGGAGCATCAGCCCATGCGCTAGAAGCAGATCCGCTTCCTGCCGTAAAGCCGCTTCCCAGCGTGGATCATTATGCCGATATTCAAAAAGAACTCGAACCGATGATTGGCATGGAAAACGTGAAATCACTTATTTATGAAATATATGCGCTGCTTTATATTAGCCGAATGCGTTCGGAAGCAGGTTTATTTGGCGGCTCTCATGTGTATCATATGATTTTTAAGGGTAATCCCGGTACGGGAAAAACGACTATCGCGCGAATCGTAGCGAAGCTGTTCCAGAAGATGGGCGTCCTTACAAAAGGACATTTAATCGAGGTGGAGCGCGCGGATCTTGTTGGCGAATACATCGGGCATACGGCGCAGAAGACGCGAGATCTCGTGCGTAAAGCAATAGGAGGCGTCCTTTTTGTGGATGAGGCCTATAGTCTTGCGCGCGGAGGAGAAAAGGATTTCGGCAAAGAAGCGATCGATACGCTCGTTAAAGCCATGGAGGACCACAAAAACCAGTTCGTGCTTATTCTTGCCGGTTATCCTGCCGAAATCGAGGATTTTTTGCTGACCAATCCAGGTCTCCCCTCACGCTTTCCGATCCAAATCGAATTTCCGGATTATTCGGTGGATCAATTGATTCAAATTAGCGAGCTGATGGCAAAGGACCGCGATTACATTTTGATGCCGCAGACCGTATTTAAATTAAGGCAGCATCTCATGCAGGAGAAGCAAAGCACGATGTTTTCGTTCAGCAATGCAAGGTATGTCCGTAATTCGATCGAGAAGGCGATTAGGTTTCAAGCCGTTCGTCTGCTTACGCATTATGCTAGCTCGGTTCCCGCAAAGCAGGAATTAATGACGATCAGGCCAGAGGATTTGAAATGGGATACGAAGCCAATATAATGCTGGAGCTTAGAAGGAGTATAAAATGAGCGAGAAAACATTCGATACGAATCCCAATATGATTGAGAAAGCGATTTTGATTAGTTTGGTAACTTCAAATGATAAGCGTAAAGGCGGCGACCCGGAGATGTCGCTCCAGGAGCTGGTTCAGCTAACCGAAACGGCAGGCGTCGAAGTGCTCACGACGATTACGCAGAACAAGGAATCCGTGGATTCCAAATGGTTTATCGGTAAGGGCAAGGTGCAGGAGGTTAAAGCTTTAGCCGATGAGCTGGGCGCCACGACTGCCATATTCGATCAGGAATTATCGGGTGCCCAGGTCCGCAACCTCGAAGAAGCGCTCGATTTGAAAATCGTCGACCGCACGCAGCTTATTCTGGATATTTTCGCCGGGAGAGCAAAAACCCGCGAAGGCATCATCCAAGTCGAACTTGCCCAGCTCAGCTACCTGCTCCCGCGTTTGTCCGGACAAAGCAAAAACCTTTCCAGACTAGGCGGAGGCATCGGCACCCGCGGTCCGGGCGAATCAAAGCTCGAGACGGATCGCAGGCATATCCGAGACCGGATTTTTGATCTGAAGACGGTGCTTGAAGAGGTTGTCCGCCACCGGAAGCTGCACCGTGAGCGCCGCAAAAAATCAGGAGTCACACAGGTTGCCTTGGTTGGCTATACGAATGCAGGGAAGTCGACGCTGCTCCGCGAGCTGACGGATGCCGATGTCTATGTGGAGAATCAATTATTCGCAACGCTTGACCCGACGTCCAGAACGCTGGAACTGCCAAACGGCAGAGAAATCGTGATCACCGACACGGTAGGATTTATTCAAAACCTGCCAACGGATCTCATAGCTGCATTCCGTGCAACCTTAGAAGAGGTTTGCGAGGCTGACTTAGTGCTCCATGTCATTGACAGCAGTTCGCCGGTGCGCGATGAGCAAATTGCTGTTGTGAACAAAATTCTAGGCGATCTCGGTGCATCCGATAAGCCTTTTATCAAGGTCTACAATAAGAAAGACATGTGCATAAGCAACGGCACTTTAGCCGATCTGCCTATTACAAGCGGAGATAATCTAGTCATCAGCGCTTACGATGCAGATGACCTTGAGCTTCTGAAGCAAACGGTCCAGGATAAATTGAGCGGGGATGTCGTGACCTTTAACGTTCCTGCTGAACGCGGTGACCTGATTGCGCTGGCCTATCGCAGCGGCGAGGTGATAAGCCAAGAGGTGACGGAAGAGTCACTGAGGCTTACCGTTCAAGTCAGCAAGCAAGAGTATGAGCAGCATGGGCACCGTCTGAAGCAATATATCGAATAGTCGGTTACATAGGCTTACGAAGTAGTTTTGCTTCGCAAAACTTAGGTCCATGCTTACGAAGTAGTTTTGCTTCGCAAAACTTAGGTCCATGCTTACGAAGTAGTTTTGCTACGCAAAACTTAGGTCCATGCTTACGAAGTAGTTTTGCTACGCAAAACTTAGGTCCATGCTTACGAAGTAGTTTTGCTTCGCAAAACTTTAAGGAGAAGATAACGAAATGAATAGGCAACATGATAATCAGAAGCTGTGGGAGCATCTTGAGCAGGTCGCTGAGCAGTCCGAGCTGCTGGCTTCAGAAGCTTTCCGAAGCGTCGATAAAATAGCTGAACGCAATCAATGGAAGGTCATCGAGGCGTTTCAGCGCCATAAAGTAAGCGATTTTCATTTCACGGGATCAACAGGTTATGGCTATAATGACCGCGGACGTGAAATACTTGATCTTGTGTACGCGGATGTTATGGGAGCGGAGGCAGCAATCGTCAGGCCGCATTTCGTCTCGGGCACGCATACAATCAGCTGTGCGTTATTCGGTGTTCTTCGGCCAGGCGATGAGCTGCTGTATGTGACTGGAAGACCATACGATACGCTGCATAAGGTCATTGGCAAGCCTGGAGACGGGATGGGTTCATTGCAGGACTTTGGCATAACGTATTCGGAGGTGCCGCTTCTAGAGGATGGCGGTCTCGATTGGGATCGAATTTCGCTTGCGATTACGGAGAAAACTAAGGTCATCGGAATCCAGCGTTCACGCGGCTATGATTGGAGAGCTTCGTTTACCGTTTCTGAAATAGAAGCTATCGTCAAGCGTGTCAAAGCATTGAAGCCTGACGTGATTGTTTTTGTGGATAATTGTTACGGGGAGTTCACTGAGCTGTTAGAGCCTACCCAAGTCGGGGTAGATCTAATGGCAGGATCCCTAATCAAAAATCCTGGCGGCGGTTTGGCTGAAACCGGCGGTTATATCGCCGGCAAAGCCTTTGCTGTCGAAGCTGCCTCCTTTCGTTTGACAGCGCCCGGAATAGGCGGCGAGGTCGGCGCAATGTTAGGCACGCTCAGAAACATGTTTCAAGGTTTATTTTTGGCTCCCCACTTGGTTGGACAAGCTATTAAAGGAAGCGTGCTGGCAGCGGCCTTGTTCGAGGAACTTGGTTTTGAAACAAAGCCGAGATGGAACGAACCGCGGACCGATCTTATCCAAGCCGTTCGTTTTGGGCAAGCCGAGCATTTAATTGCGTTTGTTCAAGGAATACAGCAAGCGGCTGCCGTCGATTCCCATGTCGTTCCCGAGCCTTGGGATATGCCTGGTTACGAGAATGCTGTCATAATGGCGGCAGGAACGTTCATTCAAGGTGGCAGTCTTGAGCTTTCGGCAGACGCTCCAATACGTGAACCTTACATTGCATACATGCAGGGCGGCCTTACCTACGCTCATGCTAAATATGGTATTCTGACTGCGCTTTATCGACTTGTGGACAGCGGTTTAATTGTGATTAAACCTTACATAACTTGACACATTTGCGTAGGAACGGTTAGAATGAACATATTAATGAACGACTGGAAGGTTGATGCGACATGGCTGATGATATTCGCAGAAATATGGCCTTATTTCCAATCGGCATCGTAATGAAGCTGACGGATTTAACGGCCCGCCAAATCCGGTATTACGAACAGCATGAATTGATCGTCCCTGCAAGAACTGCAGGAAATCAGCGGTTATTTTCGTTTAATGACGTAGAACGGCTTTTGGAAATTAAATCATTGATTGAGAAGGGCGTTAACATCGCCGGTATTAAACAAGTGATGAATCCGGTATCTAAAGAGTCGGATGATGCAACGATCGTAAGCGAGCAATCGGAAGTAAAGCGGCGTGAGCTATCCGATCAGCAGCTGCATCGTTTGCTTAAACAGCAATTGCTCGAGAAAAGACCGGGTCAGGCATCGCTAATTCAAGGACAATTGACTCGTTTCTTAAATAAGCGCTAGTTGGACTATTTTTAACTATCGATTCGCCATCAAAGGAGATGATTCTGTGAGTTACACTAAAGAGGATATTAGACGTATTGCACAGGAACAAAATGTTCGTTTTATCCGTTTGCAGTTTACGGATTTACTCGGAACGATCAAAAACGTAGAAATTCCCGTGAGCCAGCTTGAAAAAGCGCTCGACAACAAAATGATGTTCGATGGTTCGTCCATTGAAGGTTACGTGCGTATCGAGGAGTCTGATATGTACCTGTACCCTGATCTCGATACTTGGGTTGTATTTCCATGGGTTACGCAAGATCGCGTTGCCCGTTTGATATGCGATATTTATATGCCTGACGGAACGCCTTTCGCCGGTGACCCGCGTGGTATTTTGAAGCGTGCTTTGAAAGAAGCCGAAGATCTTGGTTATTCAGCAATGAATGTCGGTCCTGAGCCTGAGTTTTTCTTGTTCAAAACCGACGAGCGCGGCGAGCCGACGACAGAATTAAACGACCAAGGCGGTTATTTCGACTTAGCTCCTATGGATATGGGTGAGAACTGCCGTCGCGAAATCGTTCTGACGCTGGAAGAAATGGGCTTTGAAATTGAAGCATCCCACCATGAAGTTGCTCCAGGACAGCATGAGATCGATTTCAAATATGCGGACGCCATCAAAGCAGCGGATCAAATCCAAACGTTTAAGCTTGTCGTCAAAACGGTTGCACGCGAGCATGGCCTGCACGCATCATTTATGCCAAAACCATTGTTCGGCGTAAACGGCTCCGGCATGCACTGTCACCAGTCCTTGTTCCAAGGGGATACGAATGTATTCTATGACGAGAAGGACAAGCTAGGCCTAAGTGCAACTGCACGCCACTACATGGCAGGCATTTTGCAGCATGCCCGAGCAATGGCAGCCATTACGAACCCAACGATCAACTCCTATAAACGTTTGGTGCCTGGTTATGAAGCGCCTTGTTATGTTGCTTGGTCAGCAAGCAACCGTTCGCCAATGATCCGTATTCCGGCTTCACGCGGTCTCAGCACTCGCGTAGAGGTTCGTAATCCGGATCCGGCAGCAAATCCATACCTAGCGCTAGCCGTTATGCTTAAGGCTGGTCTTGACGGTATACAGAACAAGCTGCCATTGCCGGCTCCAACGGACCGGAACATCTACATCATGACCGAGGAAGAACGTCAGGATGCAGGCATTCCAAGCTTGCCGCTTGATTTGAAGGAAGCGCTCGATGAAATGCTAAGAAGCGATATCATTTGCGAAGCACTCGGCGATCATGCGCTTGCCCATTTTTATGAGCTGAAAGAAATCGAATGGGATATGTACCGTACCCAAGTTCACCAATGGGAAAGAGATCAATATTTGACGCTTTATTAAAATAAAAATTAGAATCCCTTGACGCAAATTGCGTTGAGGGATTTTTTTGAGCTAGCAGTACTATACAGAGTTGGTACTATGCGCTTGTCTGACGAATTGTTATATTCAGTACAGTTAACAACGGCTGCCGGATGAATATAACAACGGAGTTCAGGAGATGAGCAGGATGAACAAAACAAACTTAAATGACGAGAAAACAAACAGTATATATATTTTACTTACCGATACGGGAACCTTGTTCACAAGGCTGATCAAAGGATTTACGGGTGCGCCTTACAATCATGCTTCACTCGTGCTGGACGAGAAGTTAGAAGAAATCTATAGCTTTGGGCGTAAGCATGTGCATAATCCATTAAACGCGGGGTTTGTGAAGGAGGATATCTATCAGGGAACATACAGGCATTTTCCGGAAACACGCTGCAAGCTGCTGCGTATGTCGGTAACGGAACAACAAAGAACATCGATAATAAAAGTAATTTGCGAGTTCGATAAGGATAAGAATAAGTATCGCTATAATTTAATTGGGCTGCTTGGCGTTCTATTAGAAATAGATTTGCAGCCTGCAGATTCCTATTTCTGTTCGCAGTTTGTTGCAGAGACGCTCCGCAGCTGCGGAATTCACCTGTGGAACCGTCCATCAACTTTAGTGACGCCGAACGATTTTCTTGAACACAAGAGTGTCCAAGCCGTCTATGAAGGTCCATTGTATCAGTATCCCAAGCTTGATCGCCAAAGACTGGGCCGGGTGCTCAAACCTCTGTACTCCGCGGTTCTATTTGGAAAAAGTGCTGTGTAGCGCAAATGTTATGCAGTAAACCCAAATCATATTTTTACTTTAATCAAGCGATTGTTTATGATAAGAAGAGGAAGCTGTTTTTTATGAAACTCCGGATTTACGAAATCAGATATCAAGTTAAATCCATGTCAAAATCGCATATAAAATAGTGAAGGGTGATCGGCATGGTATCCGTAGGCGATATGACAGACAATGCGACTAAAAAATTACGAGTTATAATTACGGGTGCTACAGGAATGGTAGGGGAAGGCGTACTGCATGAGTGTCTTCAGCATCCGGATGTTGAAAGCGTGCTGGTTATCAATCGACGACCTTGTGGTGTCGTTCATAACAAATTAATAGAGATTATCCATGAGGATTTTTTTCAAATCGAACCTATTTCCAATCAGTTATCCGGCATCGACGCTTGTTTCTTTTGCCTAGGCGTATCATCAGTCGGCATGAATGAAGAAAAATACAGTCACCTCACTTATGATCTGACTTTATATCTGGCAGGCATTCTTTCGAACATGAACCCGGAAATGGTGTTTTGTTATGTATCAGGAAGCGGAACCGACAGTTCGGAGCAAGGCAAAAGCATGTGGGCCAGAGTGAAGGGGAAAACAGAGAACGCGCTCCTGCAGCTCCCTTTCAAAGGCGCATATATGTTCCGGCCTGGTTACATCCATCCGATCAAGGGCTTAACGAATACGCATGGCTACTATTCTGCTTTGAAGTGGTTGTATCCAATGCTCCGAATCCTCTTCCCGAACCATGTGATTTCATTAAGGGAGCTTGGGCTGGCTATGATCCGCGCGGCCAAATCTGGCCAAGCGCGAGCCATTCTAGACAGCAAGGCTATTTCCGAGATGGCCAAATAAGCGAGGGATTTCAAACTATTGGGCAGAACACGAGCTTATCACACAACGGGGGATTTAGGCCGATGCTTTACATCCCCCGATATGCGCATATTCTGCATAATAATCATATATTTATTTTATTTACAGAATTGACGGTGTCCCCCATGAGAGCCGCCGCCATGAAAGCCTCCTGAATGCCCTCTGTGAAAGCCGCCTGGCCCTCCGCTGGGGAAGAAACCTCCTCCATGTATGCCGCCATGCCACCAAGGTCCTCCAAAGCTGCCAATGGGGAATGGAATGGGGAGCGGAAGCACTTCCGGGTACGGATAAGAATAAGGGTATGGATAGGGATAAGAGGGCGGAAAAGGGTAAAATGGGGGTGCGAGCGGTCCGAATGCCATCGCGTTTTTCCTCCAATCATTTATTTTGATACGAACAGCCTATGTTTCTACCGCTGCCTATGTAACTTGCCCGCCTTTATTTACGGATGGGTTTAACCGAGAAGCAATGCACCGTTCTGATCCTAAAATGATTGAGGTAACTGAATATCCTTCGCACAAAAAAAGACCCGTTTATAGGGTCTTTTTGTATAAAATCAGATGTCTAGAACTGAAACAAGGGATAGGGCCGCTATTTAATAGCCGCCAAAACCCATGCAGCTGCATGCGATAATCACCAACAAAATGAAGAGAACCAAAATTGTACCTAAATTTGTAAAAGCTCCGCCAACGTAACCGGACATTTTTCAATGCACCTCCTTACGTGTTGAGTACACAGTATGTTATGCGGGATAATTGCTCAGTGATTGGGTGTTTGCCTTGGGATGGGCGACCCTGCAGATGCCTATTTTTAAAAAGAGGGATGACTGTAAACAAAGAAAAGGCTGGATCATTGATGCTCATGCATCTGATCCAGCCTTTGCCTTATGTACGAGTGTGATGCCATTAATGAATGTCGCGGAAAAGACCGATGACTTTGCCAAGAATCGTTACATTTTGGAGTAAAATCGGCTGCATAGAGGAATTTTCCGGCTGCAATCGAATATGATTTTTCTCCTTGTAGAACGTCTTCACCGTTGCCTCGTCGTCTTCGGTCATTGCAACAACGATTTCACCGTTATTTGCCGTTTGCTGTTGGCGGACAATGACGTAATCCCCATCGTGAATGCCGGCTTCGATCATGCTCTCGCCCATTACATTCAGAATAAATACGCTGCTATCACCCACAAAATGGGAAGGGAGCGGGAAATACTCCTCGATGTTCTCCGTAGCTGTGATTGGCACACCGGCTGTAACCTTACCGACAATCGGCACCTTGGCTACGGAAAGCGGAATAATGCCATCGACGCCTTCTTGGTCTAAAATTTCAATGGCACGGGGTTTCGTGGGATCTCGGCGAATTAGGCCTTTCTTCTCCAGGCGGTCTAGATGACCGTGAACGGTTGAACTGGATAACAATCCGACAGCTTCGCCGATTTCTCGAACGGAGGGCGGATAGCCTTTCTCCCGGACTTCATTCTTAATAAATTCAAGAATCGAATGTTGTCGGTTAGAAATCTTCGACACTGCAATCACTCCATTAGTAGGTTTGCAAAAAATTATAACATAGAACCGGAGTTCGTACAAACATAAGTTCTTAAGTACAAAGGTTCGCATTTTTTGTTGACACCAAACGTTTGTTCGTGTATTCTAAAAACAGAACAAACGTTTGGGGTGCTGATAAATGATAACTAGTCCAAGCTTTTATAGAACGATTCATAAGCAGGAAGCAAGCAAAGCAATGAAAGTTACAAAATCGGTTGTACGCTTGGTAAAGCGTCATACGGTTAAGGCTATCGTATGTTCAGCTTTGTTTACTCTATTATTCACGAGCTTTCTCATGATGGGAACAGATGCATCGGGCACTTCTCCTGAAGCTGCTTCGAATGAAGAACAGGTGATCACGGTTCGTCCAGGCGATACGCTTTGGGAGATTGCTAAACAATTCAATGATTCGAGCCATGATATCAGATATGTGGTTTATATGATTAAGGACCGGAATGAATTACATAACGCAGAGATTAAGTCCGGGCAGAAGCTAATCATTCCAAATATATAAGTAGAGTTATTTTATTTTCCTTCGCTAATATCGCTCACCATTATGCTTTCTGGAACAAGCAGATTACTTGAATCTGCTTGTCTCGGAAAGCATTTTTACGTTTTAATTGAAGCGCTTGTTTATTTCCTATTTGGAGTACACATTAAAAGGAAAGGAATCGGTGGCAAGGGTCAAGAGCACAGAATGCATTCCCCTTGCCTTGACAACTGAACGTCGAAAATGTCAAAGTATAGAGTAGTGGTTTTTCATCATGAGAGGAGTAGAGCAAGGTATGGAATTCTCGAAAATAATTGAACGGATTAACGAGCTCGCTCGTAAAAATAAATCGGAAGGTTTATCCGATGCGGAAATGGCCGAAAGAGATGAGCTTCGTAAGCAATATTTAACGAACTTCAAGAACAATTTCCGGCAGCAGCTCGAAACGATAGAAATTGTGGATGACAAGGATAATATCAAGCATTAATAAATGTCTAGGGCAATCATTTAATATCCAAGGAAGGGTGATTAGATGAATTACAAACTATTAGGCAAAAGTGGACTGGCAGTATCCGAGCTTTGCTTGGGAACGATGACTTTCGGTAACACAACGAGCGAAGAGGATTCGATTGAAATGATCAATCGTTTTGTTGACCGGGGAGGAAATTTTCTCGATACGGCTGACGTATATGTGAGCGGCCGTTCCGAGGAAATAGTCGGGAAAGCGATTAAAAACAATCGCTCCGATATCGTTCTGGCGACAAAGGTGAGGATGACCACTTCCCAAAATATTAATGGCGTGGGGTTATCGCGCAAGCATATCATGGATGGCGTTGAAGCAAGCTTGAGACGTCTTCAAACCGATTATATCGATTTATATCAGGTACATGTATGGGATCATGCAACACCGATTGAGGAGACCCTGCGCACGCTTGATGATCTTGTAACCTCGGGTAAGGTTCGTTACATAGGATGTTCGAATTTTTTCGCTTGGCAGTTAATGAAATCGCTGGCATGCAGCGATGCAAGCCGATATGTCCGTTTTGTTTCCATTCAGCCGCAATACAGCTTGGTGAGCAGACAGATGGACCTTGAAATGATGTCGCTTTGCTTAGAGGAGAAGGTAGGCATTATTCCATGGGCTCCAATTGGCGGCGGATTTTTAACGGGACGTTACTCGAGAGAAGAGCCAAAGGAAGGCCGGTTGACTTCTAAGGTAGGAGAGAGCGCTTGGATCAATCGTGCCTTGGACAAAAATTTCATCATTCTTGACACATTGCTGGAAGCTGCCAAGGAACTGGATAAAACGCCGGCGCAGGTTGCGTTAAGATGGCTGATTCAACGCGAAGGAATTACATCGCCGATTTTCGGTGCCAGTAAACTAGAACAGTTTGAGGATAATATCGGAGCAATTGGCTGGGAAATGCCAGACGGGATTTGGAACCGTTTGGAGGAAGTCAGCGCGCTTCCGGATGATTACCCTAATCGCTTCATCGAAAAATTCCGCAGACCGTTTGAATAGGGTTTTAAATTAGGAGGAGAATGAGCTTGTCACGTTCCTGGGAGCGCAAAGTGCGCAAAAATATGACCGAAGTGAATAAACAACGCAAAAAACAAGGCAATGGCCAAATCGTTTTTAATGCCGAGAAATCGGAAAAAATAATTGGACGCAATTACATCGCGCCAATTTTATTGATTTTATTTATTGGCATGTACGTCATCTTGATGCAAAGCTCTTCCCAATTCAAAATGGATACGATGTTTTGGATAACGGTTGGCTGTTATATTTTACTTGCGGTCCTCTTTTTCTTTAGACGTCCGTACATAACGATTGGCAAGGACTTTGTGCAATCCCGCCGTTTGACAGGAGATAAGCGTATTCCTGCTTCAGCAATTAAAGGATTTAGCGCACAAAAGGGTTATGTAATCGTGGAGCAGCATAAAGGCGGTAACTGGGTGTTCTCTAAATTAACGAACCGGTTTCCGACTGAAGAAATTAGCGAGAAGCTGAAAGTGTTTGCGCAAGCAAACGGCATTCCTTTTCAGGAAAAATAATAGGTAGGAGAGTTTGAACAACGATGGCTAAACAAGCGGTATTATTTGATTTGGATGACACATTGCTGTGGGATGACCGCAGCGTAAAGGAAGCTTTTGAAGCAACCTGCCAAGCGGCAGCGGCTGCGACCGGAGTTGATCCTGATGCTCTTGAGGAAGCGGTACGCCGTGAAGCAAGAGCCCTCTATGAATCGTATGAAACGTTCCCTTTTACAAAAATGATCGGAATCAATCCGTTTGAGGGTTTGTGGGCTCCCTTCCGCGAAGGCGAGCAGGAAGAATTCCGGAAGCTTGAGAATCTTGCTCCCGGTTACCGGAAAGCAGCATGGACACAGGGGTTGAAGGCGCTTGGCGTGGACAATGAAGAGCTTGGCGCTGTGCTAGCCGAGCAATTCCCGGCTGAACGCCGTTCGCGTCCAATCGTATATGAAGAAACATTCCGCGTGCTGGATGCGCTTAAAGGTAAATATAAGCTTCTACTTCTCACGAACGGTTCTCCTGATTTGCAAAGAGAAAAGCTCGCGGGCGTACCGGAACTTCTGCCTTATTTTGACCATATCATTATCTCGGGCGAGTTCGGGCAAGGGAAGCCGGCTGCTGCGATATTTAAGCATGCACTTGAGCGTCTTGGCATCGAAACGGAGCACGGAATTATGGTTGGCGATAAGCTGACAACGGATATACTAGGCGCGAATACGATTGGGATGACCTCGGTTTGGATTAATCGCCACGGCGCCGTCCGTAACGACGAAATCATTCCTACCCATGAAATTAAACACTTAGAAGAGCTTCTGCAGCTGCTGGAACTATAAATTATTGCAACAAAAAGCCCCTCATTGCCTGCATTTGCAGCATAAGAGGGGCTTGCATTATTTTTGATACGTATTAAGCCTGGTTGGATGCGAACTTCTCATCAGCAAAAGGATGGGCGATCCAGCCTTCCGTTTCAATGAAAAGACGAACGGCAACGATTTGACGGTTTTCCATAAGCGTAAAGAAATGCGGCTTGTATTCCGGGACGGAAATAACGTCGCCAGCTTCCAGTTCCACGTCAAAATAACCTACATCGTCAGTACCTTTAATAATAAAGATGCCGCGTCCCGCAGTTATCGCGCGAACTTCATCTTCTGTATGGGTGTGTACGTTTTCGAACTTTTTAAGCAGCTCGTCTAGATTCGGCGTAGCATCGGATAAGGCAATAATATCCCATGTTTTATACCCGCGGCGTTCTGCGAGGTCTTTGATTTCTTCGTCATAGGTTGCCAAAATTTCCTGTTTTTCTTCGTCGGAAAGGACGAATTTCTGCTGAAGGCCTTCTGCCAGCTTGCTCGGGTTCCAATGCTCGTAAAGCACCTCTTGCTGTTCTAGAAATGAACGGACAGCTTCTTCTCCTTGAATCCGTTCCTCTGTATTGCGAATTCTAATTTCAGCCATGAACATTCCCTCTTTTCCTATAGAGATTAAATGATATAATGATTATAAAACAAATCAAATGGATTGTCGATGGATTACCTTTTCACGCAGAAGGTATTCTGATAAACTATGTGTTAATGATTTTGGGAAGGGTGTAGTAAATTGTCGAAACCGACCATACAACAAATGCTTCAGGAGCGTATCCTTATTTTGGACGGCGCAATGGGGACGATGATCCAGCAAGCTGGATTAGATGAAGATGATTTTGGCGGACCTGAGCTGGACGGATGTAATGAAATGCTCGTTCTGACTCGACCTGATGTCATACAATCGATTCATGAGCAGTATCTTGAAGCAGGCGCGGACATCCTGGAAACCAATACGTTCGGAGCTACAAGCGTCGTGTTGGCTGATTATGATATCCCTGAAAAAGCAAGAGAAATCAATCTAGCTGCTGCGAAGCTGGCACGTGACGCCTGCGATAAATACAGCACGCCTGACAAGCCTAGATACGTAGCCGGCGCGCTCGGTCCTACGACCAAGACCTTATCGGTAACCGGCGGAGTGACCTTTGATGAGCTCGTTGAAAGCTATTATGAGCAGGCGCTTGCTTTAATAGAAGCGGATGTTGATGCTCTATTGCTCGAAACCTCACAGGATACGTTAAATGTGAAAGCGGGCAGCATTGGAATCCGCAACGCCTTTGATAAGCTCGGCAAAGAGCTTCCAATTATGATTTCCGGCACGATTGAGCCGATGGGGACAACCCTTGCCGGCCAAACGATTGAATCTTTTTATATTTCCTTGGAGCATTTGAAGCCGATTTCCATTGGCCTGAACTGCGCAACGGGACCAGAGTTTATGCGGGATCATCTTCGTACGCTCAGCGATATTGCCAATTCTGCGATAAGCTGTTATCCGAACGCGGGCTTGCCCGACGAGAACGGGCATTACCACGAATCGCCTGAATCATTGGCCAAGAAAATGTCGGCATTTGCTGAGCAAGGCTGGTTGAACATTGCCGGCGGCTGCTGCGGAACGACGCCCGATCATATTCGCGCGATGGGTGAAACCATGGCGAAATACGCTCCGCGCACAAAAATGGGATCGCATCCGAATGCGGTTTCCGGCATCGAGACTGTATACATCGAGCCTGAGAATCGCCCGATTATGATTGGGGAACGCACGAACATTTCCGGTTCCCGTAAATTCAAACGGCTCCTGAAGGAAGAAAAGTTCGATGAAGCCTCTGAAATCGCAAGAGCCCAAGTTAAGGGCGGCGCACATGTGATCGATATTAACCTGCAGGACACGGATATCGATGAAGCCTATGCGGTCCATCAATTTTTGCCGCAGGTCGTAAAAAAGATAAAAGCGCCGTTAATGCTCGATTCCACTTATGATCATATTATCGAGCTGGGGCTTAAATATTCGCAAGGTAAAGCAATCATTAACTCCATTAACCTGGAGGACGGCGAATCTAAATTCGAACAAATTTTGCCGTTAATCCATCGCTATGGCGCTGCTGTCGTCATGATTCTCATCGATGAGCGAGGCCAAGCGGTAACCCGTGAAGCGAAGATGGAGGTTGCGGAGCGTTCCTATAACCTGCTGACTCAAAAATATAAGATGAACCCTGAGGATATTATTTTTGACCCGAATATGTTCCCGGTCGGCTCCGGCGATCCCCAGTATATCGGTTCCGCGGTTGAAACGCTCGAAGGCATCCGGATGATCAAGGAGAAGTTCCCGCTTGCCAAAACGATTTTGGGACTCAGCAACATTTCCTTTGGTCTTCCTGATGCGGGCCGTGAAGTGCTTAACTCCGTATACTTATATCATGCAACCAAAGCAGGTCTTGATTATGCGATCGTTAACACGGAAAAGCTAGAGCGTTATGCTTCGATTCCGGATGAAGAGCGTCGCCTGGCCGAGGAGCTCATCTACAATACGACGGATGAAACGTTGGCAGCTTTTGTTGCGGCATTCCGCGACAAGAAGGTCGAGAAGAAAGAAAAGATTTCGAATCTAACCCTCGAGGAGCGTCTTGGCTCATACGTAGTGGAAGGAACGAAGGAAGGCCTGATCCCGGATCTTGACGAAGCGCTGAAAAAATATTCAGCTATGGATGTCATTAACGGACCGCTTATGCGCGGAATGGAGGAAGTTGGCCGCCTATTTAACGGGAATGAGCTGATCGTAGCTGAAGTGCTGCAAAGCGCCGAGGTTATGAAAGCATCCGTAAATTACTTAGAGTCGTTTATGGAGAAAAATGAATCATCCGTAAAAGGAAAAATCATTTTGGCGACGGTTAAAGGCGATGTGCATGATATCGGCAAAAATCTCGTTGAAATTATTTTATCGAATAACGGCTACAAAATTATAAATTTGGGCATAAAAGTACCGCCTGAGCAATTAATCGAGGCTTACCGCAAAGAGAAGGTCGATGCGATCGGTTTATCGGGCTTGCTCGTGAAATCGGCGCAGCAAATGGTGATCACGGCACAGGATTTGCGTACGGCAGGCATTGATGCACCCATTCTTGTTGGAGGCGCCGCATTGACGCGGAAGTTTACTAAAACGAGAATCGGCCCAGAATACGACGGCCTTGTGTTATACGCGAAGGATGCCATGGATGGGCTTGACATCGCGAACAAGCTGATGGATCCGGCGCACCGCTCGCGGATGGAGGACGAGATGGCTGCGTTTAAAGCATCCGGCGGCCTCGAAGAGGAAGAGAAAAAGCCTTTGCCGCAATTAACCCGAGCGGTTCGTTCCAAAATTTCGCCGGATGCGCCCGTGTTTACGCCGCCGGATCTGGACCGTCATATATTGCGCGATGTACCTTTGCCGCATGTTATTCCATACGTGAATATGCAAATGCTGCTCGGACATCATCTCGGACTAAAAGGTAACGTGGATAATTTGCTGAAGGAAGGCAATGAGAAAGCGGTTCAGCTCAAAGCTACCGTCGATGAAATTTTGCAAAAGGGCACGTCTGACGGCATTATCAAAACCCATGGCATGTACCGTTTCTTCCCGGCGCAATCATCGGGCAATGATGTCATTATTTACAACCCGGTTGATCCTTTGCAGGAAATCAAACGATTCACATTCCCTCGTCAGCAGGTCGAGCCGTATTTATGCTTAGCTGATTTCTTGAAATCAGTGGAGAGCGGCGTTATGGATTACGTTGGCTTCTTGGTCGTAACGGCTGGGCATGGCATACGTGAACTCGCCAACGAGTGGAAAGATAACGGGGATTATTTACGCTCGCATGCCCTGCAGTCCGTAGCACTGGAAGTGGCAGAAGGAATGGCTGAGCGTGTCCATCATATTATGCGGGATATTTGCGGTTACCCGGATCCTGCAGAAATGACGATGAAGCAACGCCACGGTGCTCGTTATCAAGGGATTCGCGTATCCTTCGGCTATCCGGCATGTCCGAATCTTGAAGATCAGGAACCGCTGTTCGATCTGATGAGACCTCAGGATATTGGCGTTGAATTGACCGAAGGATGCATGATGGAGCCGGAGGCTTCCGTATCCGCAATGGTGTTCGCCCACCCTGAAGCGCAATATTTTAACGTAGAGAAACTATAGCTTATAATAAAAAGAGAGCCCTTGAGCGTTCGTTTAACGAGCTTGAAAGGGCTCTTCCTTTCAATAATCGAAGTGAAGGCAGCTTCTGCTAAGAGTGAGGTGACTGTGGATATGAATATGTGGTTTTTGGGGACGGGGGCCGGAAGACCCTCTAAATATAGGAATGTTACCGCAATGGCGCTGCAGCTGCCTGAGCCCCATTCCAGCTGGCTGCTGTTTGACGCCGGCGAAGCGACTCAGCATCAGCTCATGCGTACGCCTCTTAAGCTGAATAAACTTGAGTTCGTTTTCATTACGCATTTACATGGCGATCATTTATACGGTTTGCCGGGTCTGCTCAGCAGCCGCTCGTTCGATGGAGGAGTTACCCCAGTTCGGCTTTATGGTCCGGTTGGTATAAAAGCGTTTATAGAGACGGTTTTCAGTATCAGCGCCACTCAGCTCGATTATGAACTGATTATCCATGAAATAACGGGGAACGAAGCTCTTATATTCGAAGATGACCGGTTTAAAGTGGAAGTTGGGCAGCTTGAGCATCGCGTGGTCAGCTACGGCTATCGTATAACGGAAAAGGATCAGCCCGGCAGGCTGCTTGTTCATAAGCTAAAGGAGCTTGGCATCGAAGCAGGCCCTTTGTATGGGAAACTAAAGCAAGGAGAGTCCGTTACTTCGCCATCCGGTACGATCGTGCACACAGCAGATGTAACCGGCCCGGCACATATCGGGAGGGTTATCACGGTGTTGGGAGATACGAAGCCTTGTGATAACGCTCTCAGACTGGCCGTCAATGCGGATCTTCTTGTGCATGAAGCTACCTTTGCCGCAGGCATGGAAGAGAAGGCCCATGAGTTTGGCCACAGCACAACGGCGGAAGCCGCCGCTACGGCTTCCAAAGCGAAGGCCAAGCGTCTGGTTATGACACATTTTAGCGGGCGGTACAGCAATGAAGATCTATCGCAGCTGGAGCGAGAGGCCGCTCAATATTTCGAAACGGCAACGGCAGCCGTCGATCTGCTCCATATTGAGGTAAAACGTGCTTTGAATGAATAATAAAAAAACGCGAGGATTTCCTCGCGTTTTTTTGTTTAATGATGGTCTTTTCCATAAAAAAAGGACAAGAAAACCGAAGCTAAAACGATGATAACGATTATGCCGAAAAAAATAAATACTTGGTAGGGACTCGGGACGAATGCGCTTGCGATCATAAACAGGCCGCCGAAAACATAAAACTTAGCAGCCGTCTGATGCGTTTTTCTCCAAACGGTTTCGCTTGCTAAGGTATGGGCTGTTTTGATGCCGATTAAGCTGTCAGGCTGGATGCGCGGCATGTAAATGCCCGAGACGGTTAAAATGACGCCGATCATCGGTATGACCACTTTCTCGATATCGACCTCGAATCCGAAGCCTAACGCAATCGTGGTGCTGTGCAGAGCCAAAAGGGTAAGCAGAATGATATTTTGAACGATGAGCAAGGTAACTTTGTGCTTCTGGTAGTTTTGCTTTCTTGGCAGAATAACGATCAAAATGACCATTAACGCGGGCATCAGCAAAAGAGCGAAGGCTTTATGAGCCAATCCGTTGATTTCATTATTAATATCCCAATGGATAGCCATTTGTTCAGGCAAATAGGAATAAGTTGCAATACTTGCGATTAGTGCAACCGAAACGATGATCCATGAGAGCACGGCAGATTTCAATTTTTATCATTCCCCCTGGCGTCGGATTGCTGAAAGGAGATGATCCAACTGATCAAATCTTGGAATACCGCCGTATTTAGTGAATAGTAGATATGTTGGCCATGACGCTCATCCGATACGAGCTCGGCTTGCTTTAATAAGCTTAGATGATGGGAGATGCTTGGTTTTGTCATTTGAAAATGGTCGGCAATTTCGCCAGCAGTCAAGTCACGCTCGCGAAGAAGATCTAATATTTTCCGCCTTGTCGGATCGGATAAAGCTTTAAAGGCAAGGTTGATGGACATGGTACCCATCCTTTCGCAGACGGTTAGATATTTAAACAAGTGTCTAAATAATGATATGAAACTACTATATCGTGTACGCAATTGGCTGTCAATTTTCGAGGCGGCTGTTGTTTCCTTAAATTAAAATTGCAGACCGAACATGTATTCTGTAAAATATAAAGAAACATACGTTTGATGGGAGATGGACGGTCATGAACCGGTTTACGGGAAAAACCTCCGGTTTGGAGGAGTGGCTTACGCAGGTGCGGGAAAACACCGAAATTATGGATAACGTTACGCACTGGCGAACCCTTGCTCCGCGTGACGCGCGTACCGCTCCGCTGCCGGAAGGCCTGCACCATGCATGGAAGGAAGCGCTGAATTCCCGCGGGGTCAGCGAATTATATACGCATCAAGCCGAAGCATACCGCGAGGTGCGGGCCGGACACCATGTTGTCGCGGTGACGCCAACGGCTTCGGGCAAGACCTTATGCTACAATCTGCCTGTGATGCAATCTCTGCTCGAGAATGAAGAGGGCAGGGCGCTTTATTTGTTTCCGACGAAGGCGCTGGCGCAAGACCAGGTAGCTGAGCTGCAAGCGCTCGCTGATTTAATGGACGCAGGCATTAAAACACATACCTATGACGGGGATACGCCGCCAACGGTTCGGACTGCGATCCGAAATGCCGGACATATCGTGGTCACGAACCCGGATATGCTTCACTCGGCGATATTGCCGCATCATACCAAATGGGTCAAGCTGTTCGAAAATATAAAGTATATCGTTATTGATGAAGTCCATGCCTACCGAGGCGTGTTCGGGAGCCATGTGGCGAATGTTATTCGCCGGCTTAAGCGAATTTGCAAGTTTTACGGTTCGACGCCGCAGTTCATATGCGCGTCGGCCACGATAGATAACCCTCAAGAGCATGCAGAGCGTTTAATCGGTGAGAAAGTAAAGCTTGTCGACAATAACGGCGCTCCGATGGGAGAGAAGCATTTTGTCTTTTACAATCCTCCTGTCGTTAATAAACAGCTGGGCATTCGCCGCAGCAGCGTGCTGGAGACCCGGAAGCTCGCCGGGCTGCTGCTGAAACAGGGAGTTCAAACGATCGTATTTGCGCGAAGCCGTGTCCGCGTTGAGCTTCTGCTGACCTATTTGCAGGAATTGATCCGCGATAAAATTAACGATAAGTCGATTAGAGGGTACCGGGGCGGATATTTGCCCAAATTGCGCAGAGAGATTGAACGGGGCTTGCGGTCGGGCGAAATCCGCGGCGTTGTCAGCACGAATGCGCTTGAGCTTGGCATTGATATCGGACAGCTGCAAGCCTGTGTTTTGAATGGTTATCCGGGAACGATCGCAAGCACCTGGCAGCAATCCGGACGCGCGGGGAGAAGGCAAGAGAGCTCGATTACCTTTATGGTGGCGAGCAGCAACCCCTTGGATCAGTACATGATCCAAAACCCGGACTTTTTCTTTAATCGGCCTCCTGAGCGGGCATTGATCCATCCCGATAATTTATTGGTGCTTATGGATCATGTCAAATGCGCGGCATACGAGCTCCCATTCGAGGCCGGGGACACATTCGGCTCGGAATCGCTTGAGGATATGATGGAGTTTCTCGTGGAAGAGAAGGTGCTGCATCAAGCGGGCAACCGGTGGTTCTGGATGGAGCAATCCTTTCCGGCACATAACATATCGCTGCGCTCAGCGGCGCAGGAGAACTTTGTCATTATAGATAATACGAACGGCAGCCGGGTATTGGGAGAGGTTGACCGGTTCAGCGCTCCGACGCTCATCCATGAGGAAGCGATCTATATCCATGAAGGCGTGCAGTATCAGGTCGAGAAGCTTGACTATCCGGAGAAAAAAGCCTATGTGCGCGAAGTTAGCGTAGACTATTACACAGATGCTAACCTTGCAGTCGAGCTGAAGGTGCTGTACGTAGACAAGGAGAGAGAGTCTGGGGAGCTGATTAGGCAATACGGTGAACTTACGGTCAACGCCAAACCGACCATTTTCAAAAAAATCAAGCTTCGCACGCATGAAAATATAGGCTCGGGGCCTATACATTTGCCGGAGGAAGAGCTGCATACGAGTGGTTACTGGTTCTCGTTCAGCGAGGAAGCGGCAGCGCGCAAAAGCAAAAACGAAATGCAGTTTGCATTGCTGGGCATTGCGAACGTGCTCGTGCATATCGCTCCCCTCTATTTAATGTGCGATCCTTTTGATATTAGAGTCGTACCTCAAGTAAAAGCTGTCCATACGCAAAAGCCGACGATTTATTTCTATGACCGATACCCCGGGGGAATCGGGTTAAGCGAGCGTTTATTCGAGGTTCATGACGAACTCATTCGTCAAGCCAAATCATTGATACGCGCTTGCACATGCTTAAGCGGCTGTCCCGCCTGCGTTGGCCCCATTGAAGAAGTGGGTCTTCTCGGAAAGCAGCAGGCGCTTGAGCTGCTGAACGAAGCGGAGGGTACGCGATGAGCGGAATGCGCGATAGAATGAACCGTTTGCGGGGGGAAAGCGCCAAGCAGGAAGAAGTAATTGAAGAATCTCCCGAACTGACAGAGGAACCCATGGCGGTGCTATGCGATGAGGAGGAGGAGGAAAAGCTTTCACCTGTTTGGGCTGCTTTTGGCGTTAAGCTCGCAACGAATGAGACAGGCAGCTTTCTGCTGCGAAAGATAGAATATACAATAAACCATCGCCATGGTTTGCATGCGCTCAAGGAGCTGGAAGAGGCAGCTCCTGGTTTATCTGCCTTTCATGCCAATCAGCAAATGGCCGCTGAGCAAATTTTGTTTCTGGATCTGGAAACGACAGGCCTTGGCGTCGGAGCGGGGAACGTTCCTTTTATGGTCGGCATAGGCTATATGTCAAAGGGGCAATTTGTCATTGAGCAGGCCTTGATCAGGCATCCTGCCGAAGAGAGAGCGATGCTCATGTATTTGGCGGATAAGCTGCAGCAATTCACTTATTTATCCACGTACAATGGCAAGACATTCGATTGGCCGCTTGTCCAGAGCCGTTTCATTTTGAATGGGCTTGGCCGTAAAATGTGGGAGCCCCGGCATCTCGATTTTTTGCATCCGGCGCGTTCGATTTGGAGAAACACATTGGTTTCGTGTAAGTTAAGTCATGTCGAGGAAGAACGCCTTGGCATTCAACGCGAGGATGACGTGCCGGGCTCTCTGGCGCCTCAGCTTTATTTTCAATATTTAGCGAGTGGAGATCCCGCGCCGCTTGAAGGCGTTTTTCGTCATAATGAAATCGATATGCTCTCCCTCGCTTGCCTCGCGATTCGATTTGGGCATTTATTGAACGGCAATATCGAATCGTATATTCCACTTCCGGATGAGCCGGAGGAAATGGTTCGTACGGGACTCTGGCTTGAACGAATGGGGAAAAAAGAGCTGCCTGTTCAATTGTTCGATACCGCCATGCATGCTGAACAATCGAATCCGTCTACGCTTCTCATGCTTGCTGCACGTGACAAGAAGGCTGGAAATTGGGTTCGGGCTGTGTTATTGTGGCAGAAGGCTATTATACATTCCGCCTCGCATTTTGGTCCGGCCGCCCATGAAGCAAGTATCGAGCTTGCCATGTATTACGAGCATAAGCTGAAGGATTATGAGGCTGCTTTAGGGCATGCAAATACCGCTTTTGAACATGCCATGAATCATTCTCTGCTTATTCGCCGCGATACCAAAAAAAGAGCTGAGCTCGAGGCACTGCGTAATCGCATCACGCGCTTGCGGCGGAAATCCACAAAACATATTCAATAATGAGCATTTTAATTCTGGCTGCGATTGTTGGGTAGGGAGCGTTTTCTTATCTGGCAATCAAAGTTAATAAAGTTGATTGCAGCGAAAGCCGTTCTCGCTTGGGAGGATAACACCAATGACAAATAAAAATCCTGCTATGCGCGGATTGCTTATTGATCTTGATGGCACGTTATATCATGGTACGCACCGAATTGATGATGCGGATCGACTTATTTCATATTTGAAAGAAACGAAGCTTCCATTTCGCTTTGTCACGAACAATTCATCGTCAACGCCGGAAGAGGTAGCTGAAAGACTGCTGAAGATGGGGATCCCCGCGGCTGCAAAGGATGTATGCACCTCAGCGCAAGCAGCTGCGGAACATATTGCGGAGATCAAGCCGGGAGCATCTGTATTCGTAGTAGGGGAAGCGGGTCTTAAAAAAGCCGTTCAGGATGCGGGCTTAGCTTTAACGGAGGAACAGCCGGATTTCGTGCTGCAGGGAATTGACAGGACCTTTACCTACGAGCGCTTAACAAAAGCGGTTCGGTATATTCATGGCGGAGCGGATTTTGTAATGACAAACCCGGATTTATTGCTCCCATCTACCGACGGCCTCATTCCCGGAGCAGGCTCCATCGGGGCCATGCTGCGTGCGGCAGGCGGGAAAGAACCGATTTTAATCGGCAAGCCCTCATCCGTTCTTATGAAATATTCACTTAGGGAAATCGGTTTAAAAGCTGAAGAAACATGGGTAGTCGGGGACAATATGGCTACAGACATCGCTTTCGGGGAAGCTGCCGGATGTGGTACGATTCTTGTTTTGACCGGGCTTACGACTGCTGAAAATATGTCTTATTATATGGAGCAAGCAGGATGTAAACCAACCGTAATTTGCAATCACTTAGAAGAGCTTCGTTCTTATATATCTGATCACAGGGAAATATGAGATTTCGTAAACGAAGAACATAGGAAGGAAGCGAACTTTCATGCAAGAACTGCCCGAACTGGATATTTATCGGACTTTTATCGCGGAGCATTTCGCAGGAGCCCAAATAACCGGTATCGAAATAACGAATGCTAAGATTTTTCAAGCAAGCGACGAACAAATACAGCGAGATGTTGTAGGCAAGATCGTATGGTTTGTAGAAAGAAGAGGCTTATATTTAGTACTGCATCTGGATAATGGGAAACGTCTGTTGCTCCATTTGGGGCAAGGGGCTTATTTGTATAAGGGAAGCGAGGCCGATAAACCAAGCCGCGCCGCACAGCTGAAGCTCATTTTTGGAGAAGCAGTTTTGTATGGCGTCGGATTGAGAGCGGATGACTTGCAGCTTTTAACGGTAAAGGAAAATGAGGAAAAGCTGGGTAAGCTTGGACCAGACGCCCTGGACAAAAGATTGACATTGGAACGTTTTATCGGGCGTTTTGCCAAAAAACGCGGAGCCATAAAAACGGCGTTAATGGACCAAAATGTAGTTTCAGGAATCGGCGCCGCATATTCGGATGAGATTTGTAATGCAGCCGGGATCCGTCCCGATGCAAAAATTCCTATCTTCGAACACGAAACCTGGGAACGCCTATACGGAGCGATGCATAATGTAGTAAGGGAAGCGATTTCAAACGGCGGAGCGGGCGAGCATGCTTTTTCGGCAGAGGATAGCCATACGGGGAAGCATCGCGATCAATTTCGAGTTTATGACCGTGAAGGCCAAATGTGCCGGAGCTGCGAAGGCGTTATCGAGAAAATCGATGTTTCTGGCCGGAAGGCATACGTTTGTTCGAACTGCCAAAAGGATCAATGAATAAGCAAGCTTTGAATCTATTCGTTGAACGGGGGTTTCATTCATGATCCATGTGTACTTAGACGATTACCGAGTATGCCCCAAAGGATTCGTTCTTGCGAGTAATGCCGAAGAATGCAAGCAGCTTTTAGATCACGAGAAAGTTGGCATCCTCTCACTCGATTACGATCTTGGCTGGGCTCAGCCCACTGGCTATGAAGTGGTTCGCCATATCGTTGAAACAGGGCGTTATCCGGAACAAATTTACTTACACACCTCAAGTGCAGCAGGCCGTATGCAAATGTACCATATGCTATCCGAAAGTGCTCCGGCTGAAACCAAGCTGCATAACGGTCCGATGCCGGACGCTCTCTTAATGGAAATAGCTGCTCGTTAACTTCGTTATGTCTGCCCTTTGGGGTTTTAACAAAAGTTTAAAGGAGTATTCTAAACCTTCAAATCTTTTCGTTGCAACCCTTGCCACCCTCCCTTCCAAGGGAGGGCGGCAAGGGTTGTACACTCTGAACACTCGCAGCTGGAACAACATAATGTTAAACCGACGTGATGAATAGTTTGGTGAGAGGATGGAGCGCTTTCGTTCCGAGAGACAGGCTTACAGTGGGGCTTAGGAATGGAATCAGATAGGATTGGACAAGCATTCCGTGAGAATTTTGCGTTAATGATAATAGAATTGGTTTTATTTCGTGGTACTAATTGGCGTTTCTTGCTCGAGAAGGACTCCATTGGTTATTGATTCTAAAATTAGGATCAAGTTTAGTTTCACGAAATGTGACTTATTCGGTTATAATGCAAGCAATGGAAATCAATCGAATGTAGCTGACGACGGAGACTGACTCGTTGCTAGCGCTTAGGTGAAGCGGCTTCGCAGTGGGCATATCTATTGCCGATAGGCAGTAGGTGAAGTGATTAATAATAATTAACAGGAAAAACTCCCGTTAAATTGTGTTGTTTGGGATAAACTGAGGAAAACACAGCTTATTAGATGGAGATTTTCCAGTTAAATCCATCCTTCATTTTTAAAAATTTCTTTTTAATAGCTGCTCTAATCATATTTTCATAAGCAAGAGATCACTCTTGTGAGCAGGGAAGAAACGGTCCAATCAAGGGACCGAGGGTAATTCATATACGAAAGAGGTTTAACATACGTGAGTCAATGGATCGGAACGGCCAATCAAACTTATGCACCTTATGCGATGGAAGAACTTCGCAGGCTCTTTGACGGTGCCGCTTTCACGCAGCTTGCGGCAGGTGAAGTATTTTTAATGTCGAGCCCGCAAAATCGGGAAGAGACGCTGCAAGCTATACAACAGCAGGAACCGATCTTTTTACGCCATTTCCAGCCGGTGGATCGTACGATCGACATAACAGGAAACGCGAATGATTTCGAGGAACTTTCGAATATGGTCCGCAACGCCGTGCTGTCCTTTGAAAGTAAACGGGTCGCTGTGCATATTAGGCGAACCTCCAAATCCGAATTTGTTTATTCGGCTGCGGACACGAAAGCCGTTCTGGACGCGGTGCTTGAAGAGATCGGAGCAGAGCCTGTCGTCCAGCAGCCGGATATCATAATTGCGATTTATGCTGCGGCAACCCAGCTGTATGCAGGATTCGGTGCGCCAGCGGACATGCTGTCGGATTGGCCGGGCGGCGCTGTTCGTTTTCAACGTGAAGAAGGACAGGTATCCCGGGCAAAATTCAAACTGCTTGAAGCAGAAAGGGAATTTGGCCTAAATTATGCCGGCTACCAAAATGCACTCGATGTCGGAGCAGCGCCGGGCGGCTGGACTTCGCTGCTGCTGGAACGCGGCTTACGCGTAACGGCGATTGATCCAGCAGAATTGCATCCGTCCTTAATGGCCTATCCGACCTTGACCTATTTAAAACGGAACGCATCGGAAGTTAAATTTAATCCCGCCACTTTTGATCTGCTCGTATGTGATATGAGTTGGAGTCCGATGCTAATGTGCAAATTGGTGCTTGATCTTGAGCCGGCGCTCAAAGCCGGCGCTACAGCGATTATCACGGTGAAGCTTATGCACCGGAAACCGCTGCAAACCATCCGAGACGTGATTTCCAGATTATCAACGGAATTCGTGCTTCAAAAAGCGAAACAGCTGTTCCACAATCGAGAAGAAATCACGCTATATTTGATCAAAAAATAACATGAGCCGCCCCCGCCTTCAGGCAGGGCGCTCTTTTTTGATCTTTCTTGACGCTGCGACGGTGAAAGGAGACTGTTGAAAGTGCCCAATTTGAAAGCGCTTTATACTAATTTGAGAATTAAGCATAAAATGTTTGTGCTCATTTCGGTCATCATGCTGGTTGTTGCCGTGCTTGCTATCATCATTCAACAATATGCCTTTGATTTTTACGATCAAGAAATATACAAGCAGTCTTCAAAGGCACTGAGCTTATCTTCAATCAGTATCGAGAACGAGCTGAAAAAGATGGAGAAGCTTACTTTTATGCTTGCTACGGATTCGACCATTCAGCGTTATTTGCGTTCCATTAAAAGCGGGCTATCCGATTATGACAATTATGTCTTGCGGTTGACGGTTAAAGAACGTATGGTCAACATCGGCGCGCTTGATAAATACGTGCTTTCAGCGCAGCTATATGACGTGAATGACAACGAATACGCGGTCGGAGCCAATTCGATTACCGTGTACCAGGACCGCTTGAATGTGTATAAGCAGGCAACTTCCGTGAATCAAGGGGGAAATACATGGATTGCCCCCTATAGCAACGATAAGTCTCTAGTTGCCGCGCGTGAGGTGAGATCGTTCGAACAGTTGAAGTTGGATTACATTGGCACATTAGCGCTTCGTATTGACATGAACAAGCTGTTCAGGGATTTAGCGAAAGGGTTGAACAGTAATGATGCGCAGTTAATTATTTTGAAAAATAATGAAGCGGTTTATCCGGAAGCTTCCGCATTACCGATTGAATCATTAGCTGCCTTATCCGGAAATGAGGGATATAAGGTCATACGGTACGAGGGGAAGCAATATTTCGTCACCTTTATCGCTTCTACCTATACCGATTGGACGTATTATACGCTGATCCCGTTTGACGATATTTTTGAACGCGTGGTCAAGGTGAAAAATACGATTATCTTAATTTTTGCTGTTCTGTTCATTGTCATCCTGTTGATTGCCGTCGGATTCGCGAATGGCATAACCGAGCCTATCGAACGTTTGAATGCAAAGATGAAACGAGTACAGCTGGGCAATTTTTCCTATATCGAAGAACCGAATGAACGAGCGCTTGCGATGGATGAAGCCGGGCAAATGCACCGGAATTTCCGCATTATGGTCGAACGGATCAATGAGCTCATCCATGAAAACTATGTCAAGCAGCTGACCATTCGCGACACGGAGTTTAAAGCGCTTCAGGCACAAATCAACCCGCATTTTCTGTATAACACCTTGGAGTCCATTAACTGGTCGGCGAAGCTGAGCAACCAAACGCATATTTCACAAATGGTTGAAGCGTTAGGCTCTCTCCTTAGAACCTCCATAAATCTGAAGGAGCCGCTTATTCCGCTTAGCAAAGAGCTTGATATCATCAATCATTATGTAACGATTCAGAAATACCGCTTCGAGGAACGCCTTGATTTTAACGTCGACGTACCTGATAAGCTGCTTCATTGCAGCATACCGAAGCTTTCGCTTCAGCCGCTTGTTGAAAACGCGATTAACTATGGACTAGAACAAATGATTGATACCTGCACCATAAATATTCATGCGTATACAGAGGATGATCGGTTGTTTATCGCGGTCGAGGATAACGGGCCAGGCATGGAGCAGCAATTTGTTGCGCAGCTGCTAAGCGGACAAGTGAAAACGAAGGGCTCGGGACTAGGATTGAAAAACATCGAAGACCGCATCAAGCTTTTATATGGAGACGCATACGGTCTGCAGGTTGAGAGCGAGCCAAATGGAGGTACGAGAGTTAAGCTTATGCTTCCGTATGAAATGAGGGATTCCCATGTATAAAGTATTGTTGGTAGATGATGAACGAATCATCGTTGAGGGCATTTCGCTTACGGTAAAATGGAACGAATATAATACGGAGCTCGCTGGAACTGCCCGCAATGGACTCGAGGCGATGGCATTTATTGAAAGCCATATGCCGGATATCGTAATATCCGATATCAAAATGCCGGGGATGAACGGTTTGCAATTGGTTGAGAAAGTATATGAGAAATTTCCGCACATCGCTTTCATCTTATTATCCGGCTTTAGCGAATTCGATTATGCCAGGACCGCCATGCAATTCGGAGTAAAACACTATTTGCTGAAGCCCTGCAATGAGAACACGATTACAGAAGCTTTGACGAACGTGATAACTGAGCTTGAGGAACAGCAGTCGCAGGAAAAGTTCATGCACAATATTCAAAAGGAATTGTCAAAGGTGCTACCTCATGCCAAGGAGCAATTTTTGAAGGAGCTCGTCACGAACAAAACGTATGGTCAGCGCGATTGGGACGACTACGGCAACCTGTTTCATATCACGGTAGAAAATGACAGGGTACAGCTGCTTTTGTTTCAAATCGAAGGGAAATTTGAGTTTGAGCACATGTTCGCCGTCAAAAATATAGCGCAGGATGTTATTGGCCAATCGATAGTCCTGCTCAGCACCACGATCGGAAAGCATGTACTCTTGCTAATAAAGGCGAGCATCGGCACAGAAGCTTTATTCGCAAAGCTCAATGAAATCAAACAAACCTTCTCGACTTATTACAAGCTCGATGCAACCGTTGCGGTAAGCGACGAAGGCCCGATTACCCATGCCCGTAAAATGTACCGGGAAACATTAGAGTGCTTAAACTACCAGTTTTATTTGGGTGAGGGCAGCATCATAACGCAAAAGGATGTCGAACGAGGCGATGAAAGCACGCTGAAGCCGTTCATTTATGATGAAGAGCCGCTTTGCATGCATGTAAAGTCGGGAGACTGGGCTTTTGTCCAAGCGGAGCTGCAAAGCTATTTTGCCTTGCTGGCGGAAAGCCGGATGGATACGCATCTTTCGAAATCCTATGTCATCCCGTTATATATTTCGATCGTGCGTCAAGGAAGACCGGAAGAGATCAATGATTATCTTACAAAGATTGCGAGCTTCGAGCAATTTCACACGTTAAGAACGATCGAACAATTCGTTACCGAAAATGCCGAGCAAATCTGCTTGAACAATTTTCAAACCCATTCCAAAAAGCATTCGCTCATTATCGATAAGATGATCAACGTAATTGATGAGCAGATCTCTAACCCGGAGCTGTCGCTCAACTGGGTAGCGAGTGAGATTTTATATATGAACGCCGATTATTTGGGCAAGCTGTTTAAAAAGGAAACGAATGAAAAATTTTCAAACTACGTCGTTCGTCTAAGAATGGAGAGGGCCGTGCAAGAAATCGAAAAAACCGGCGACGTGAAGGTATTCGAGCTTGCGGAAAAATTCGGATTCGGCGATAATCCGCAATACTTTAGCCAAGTATTCAAAAAGCATACCGGATTTACGCCATCCGAATTCAAAAGGTCGCCGTAATGGCGACCTCTGTTTTTTTAACAAAGAAAGCGGTTTTTTTAATTCCGACAATTCGACATTCGACCTATAATAAAGCTTGTAAACAACATTAAAGAGTTTGGAAGGGGCGTAACACAATGAAAGCACCGAAGAAAATGCTTTTAATGATCATGGCTGTTGCACTGGTTCTCGTAAGCGCTTGCGGAGGGAATTCCGGCAACGGTAACGCAACGAACTCCACGAACACACCTAATACTAACAACGAAGTAAAAGAGGAGCCGTCAGAAGCAAAACCAGTTACACTGCGAATCGCATGGTGGGGCGGACAGCCTCGGCATGATTACACGATGAAAGTCATTGAAATGTACAAAGCGAAAAATCCGCATGTCACGATTGAAATGGAATATGCGAACTATGATGATTACTGGAAGAAGCTAGCGCCTCAAGCGGCTGCAAACGAGCTTCCAGATATTATCCAAATCGATACTCAGAACTACTCGCAATATGCAGGCAGAAATCAACTCGCTGATTTGACACCGTTCATCGGCAACCAAATCGATGTTACCGACATCAGCCAAAACGCAATCGACGGCGGTAAATTAGGCGACGGGCTTTACGGAATCAACCTTGGCGTTAA
This sequence comes from Paenibacillus sp. LPE1-1-1.1, assembly GCF_040676435.1. Classification (NCBI taxonomy): domain Bacteria; kingdom Bacillati; phylum Bacillota; class Bacilli; order Caryophanales; family Paenibacillaceae; genus Paenibacillus; species Paenibacillus sp. LPE1-1-1.1. The sequence continues at coordinate 596,013 of NZ_JBEGHY010000023.1, read as the reverse complement.
CGCACTCGGCTTTAACTATGACCCGGCGCTGCTGAAAAAGGCAGGCATTGAATCTATCCCTGAAAACTTCACTTGGGACGATTACGTAGAAATGGCTGGCAAAGCTAAAGCTGCTGGACTTTACTTCGATAACGGCATGCGTCCTGAAGTATTCTTCGGCTACTACCTCCGTACATTAGGCAAAACATTGTTTAATGCAGAAGGTACCGGCCTTGGTTATGAAGATGACAAAATGTTTACAGATTTCTTCGGAATGCTTGCTAAGTTGGTAATTGACGGCGCAGTACCTTCACCTGACGTGCTTGCGCAAATCAAAGGCGCGGAAGACAGCCACCTTGTACTTAACCAAGGCATCGGCGTATGGCAGTGGTCGAACCAATATGTAGGCTTGCAGCAAGTTGCAAACCGTCCGCTTGCAATCGCTCCAATGGTTGGTCCTAACATGGAAAAAGGTTTGTTCTTGAAACCGAGTATGTTCTTCTCCGTGTCTGAAAATTCGAAAGCGAAAGAAGAAGCGACTAAATTTATCAACTTCTTCGTAAATGATATCGAAGCAAACAAATTGATTCTGGGCGACCGCGGCGTTCCTGTATCGTCGAAAGTCAAAGAAGCCTTGAAAGCCGTTTCCACGGAAGCACAAATCCAAGTTTATGACTATGTTGCTTGGGCTGAAGCAAACAGCTCCCCAATGGATCCAGCTGATCCGATCGGTTCTGCTGAAGTATTTAAATCCTTAACCAGCCTTGCTGAGCAAATGAACTACAACAAAATCAAGCCGGAAGAAGCAGCAAAGAAATTTAGAGACGAAGCAACCTCCATTCTTAAGAAAAACAAGTAATATTGTTTGAGCAGATGCGATGGTTGGTCGGAAGATCGGCCATCGCATTTTCTTAGAAACCGAAGAATCGGCTAGATAGACTTCGTATAGGAGTTGGATAAGATGAAATCGCTATCACTGAAAAACAACTTGATCGGTTACACCTTTATTGGACCATTTGTTATCGGATTTCTATTATTCACATTGATCCCGGCAGCAGCATCGTTATATTTTTCCGTTACAGATTATGATCTTCTCTCGACACCATCCTTTATCGGATTAGAGAATTACTCGACGATGTTTACGGATGACTCGAAATTTTGGGCATCGCTTAAGGTTACGTTCCTGTACGTATTTATCGGAGTTCCGCTTAGGCTGGCTTTTGCGCTTTTTATTGCAATGATATTGAATACAGCTTCGAAAGCAATCGGGTTATATCGGACGGTTTATTATCTTCCTTCCATTATTGGCGGCAGCGTTGCGGTTTCCATTATGTGGCGCAACCTTTACGGAGACGAAGGAGTTATAAACATATTTCTGAATGCACTCGGTTTAGATAGCGTGAGATGGTTTGCGGAACCGGCAGCTGCGCTCTGGATGCTGATTACTTTGTCAGTATGGCAATTCGGTTCTTCTATGCTTATTTTCCTTGCAGGACTCAAAAATATTCCGCCAGAATTATATGAAGCATCCAATGTTGACGGTGCAGGACCCATTATTCGGTTCTTCAAAATCACGATTCCAATGCTAAGTCCCATTATCTTGTTCAACACGATCATGCAGACCATTGGCGCATTTATGACCTTTGTTCCAGCGTACATTATCTCCAAAGGGGAAGGCGGCCCGCTTGACGGTACGCTGCTCTACTCACTTTATCTGTTCCGTCAGGCGTTTGTTTATTTCGATATGGGCTTCGCGTCCGCGATGGCATGGGTTATGTTGATCATCATTGCCATTTTGACAGGAATTCTGTTCTATACCTCTAAGAAATGGGTTCATTACGAGTCGAAAGGTGGCCATTAATCATGATCTTAAAAAAACTGAAGTGGCCGATCTACCATATCTTTGTCGCAGCGCTCGCATTAGTCATGGTGTATCCCGTTTTATGGCTGTTAATGAGTTCGTTCAAGCAAAGTAACCTTATATTCGCAACCGCGGATTCACTCATTCCGCAGCCTTGGATTTGGGAGAACTACAAAATAGGCTGGGTGGGGATCGCAGGCCAATCCTTCGGGAATTTCATTATGAACTCGCTTGAAATCGTAGTGATTTCAACGATCGGAGCGGTATTATCTTCGGCCTTTATCGCTTTCGGATTTGCGAGACTTAACTTTACGGGCAAAACGTTTTGGTTTGGCATTATGATGGTGACGCTCATGCTTCCGCATGATGTCGTGCTTGTGCCGCAATATATTTTGTTCGCGAAGCTTGAATGGCTGAATTCGATTAAACCGATTGTTATTCCACAATATTTCGGTATTCCGTTTTTCATCTTTTTGCTAATTCAATTCATTCGGACCATTCCAAATGAACTTGATGAAGCGGCAACCATCGATGGCTGCGGAAAGTTCCGCTTGTTTTTCCGGATCATCCTGCCGCTCGTCGTTCCTGCACTCGCGACTGCTTCTATTTTCTCCTTCTATTGGAGATGGGAGGATTTGCTCGGACCGGTCCTTTATTTGAACCGCCCAAGCTTATATCCGGTATCCATGGGGCTAAAAATGTTCCTAGACAGCGATACCGTCTCCAACTGGGGCGCGATGTTCGCGATGTCGATCGTAAGCTTGATTCCTGTGCTTGCCATTTTCTTCGCTTTTCAGAAATACATTGTTGAAGGCATCAGTACAAGCGGTTTGAAATAGTCAATCATTTGAATTAGGGGAGAGGAAGATGGAAATGCCTCAGCTTCAATTTGATGAAAATCATATTCGGGAAGTCATTGACCGTGTAGTAGACCGTACCTTTAGAATGGACTTTAGCTGGGATTGGCCAGGCGGCGTAGCTTTTTACGGAGTGGCCGAGGCTTACGAAGCTACGGGAAACGAACATTATATTAAATTGCTGCAAGAGTGGGTAGACGAGAAGCTGGAGGATGGACTGCCTAAGCTCTCCGTGAACGGCGTATCCATTGGACATGCGCTCATCTCCCTTTATAAAGCAACCGACAATCAAAACTATTTGGATGTGGCCATTCAAATGGCCGAATACTTGAAAAATGACGCCGTTCGTTTTGCGGACGGAGTTTTTCAACATACGGTGAATTCGGAGACTTACAATTTTCCAGAGCAAGCTTGGGTTGACACGATGATGATGGCAGGCTATTTCCTCGTCCGTATGGGGCATCTGCTTGGCCGTGCGGATTATTTGGAGGACGGCTTGAAGCAGTATCATGGACATGAGCATTTTCTCCAGGATCCCGTATCGAATCTGTATTACCATGGCTGGGATAATATCGCCCGGAACCATATGTCCTCCATCTTCTGGGCACGCGGCAACTCATGGGCAGCACTAACGATGGCCAAAGCTTTGCCGCATATCGCGGTACAGCACCCATCCTTCATGATTATCGAAGGCTCTATGCGGGATCAGCTAAGCACGCTTGTGCGTTTACAAGACGACAATGGGCTGTGGCATACCGTCCTCGACGATAAAACGTCTTATCATGAAACTTCGGGATCAGCTGGAATCGCTACAGGTTTGTTCGCCTTCGGTTCTTTGTATAATAAATACATTCAGCGGTCTATCGATGGTATTTTAAGCCAAATTACCGACGACGGCGCCGTGCTGAACGTATCCGCCGGAACCGCTGTTATGAATGATCTGCAAGGTTACCGCGATGTCGCACATAAGCGAGTTCAAGGCTGGGGCCAAGGCTTGGCCCTTGCTTTTCTGGCGGAGCTGCTTAATTCCAAGAATCGTGTATTCTAACGAAACGAATTGTTGTTATTGGATTAGCTTTTATGATAAAGTTGCACTAATAAAAGATGGATCGGGAAAGCATCCTGATGCCGTTTGTGAATTTAGCAAACGGTGTCGGGATGCTTTTTTTGTTCTTAAGGGAGTCTATGATGAAGGGCATGGCAGGGCTGTTTGACCCGTATCCGATCGGAACGGTAATTGATGACCGTTATCGGATCGTTGGAGTTCTGGGACGTGGCGGAATGGGGATCGTGTACGCTGCGGATGATTTGAGGCTTGCCAATAAGCTCCGGGCGATTAAAGTCATTGCTCCGATACCCGGAAATGGCAGATACGCGGAAGAAGCACAAATGCTGATGAGAATTAGTCATCAGCATTTGCCATTAATCGTAGATTATTATCCACCGAGCGAGCATGGATTTGAAGCGCTCGTTATGGAATACATTGAGGGGCATACGATAGCTGAACTATACCGCACAAAGAGCGCTATCCTGACATTTGCGCAAATAATGGAAATTGCTTTGCAGCTTTGCTCGGCGCTCCGTTATTTACATGCGAATGATCCGCCGATCATTCATCGGGATTTAAAACCTTCGAATGTGATGATCGATTCCAAAAGGAAGGTTAAGCTGATTGATTTCGGCATATCCCGTCAATACAAGCTGGGGAAAGAGCAGGATACGGACCGGCTGGGAACCTTAGGTTTTGCAGCGCCGGAGCAAGCAGGAAAAGGACAAAGCGATGAAAAAACGGATATATACGGTTTTGGAGCACTCTTGTTTTTTATGGCGAGCGGAGGGATGATTTACCGATACAACGAAGGGAATATAGACAGCAGGGATCCTATTGGGCACCTGTCTCGCAATATCCCGAATCCTTTCAAAAAGATGCTGCGATGCTTGCTGCAATCGGATCCGAGGATGCGATACCGTTCCATGCAGGAGGTTGAAGAGGCGCTTGCGCCGTTTGCGCAATCCCAAGGTTTTAACGAAGAAATGAAATTGATTGCGGATCACAACCCTTATTATGGACAGCATTTCGTGTGCCTTCTTTCACTTGCGCCCGGATCGGGCGCAACCTTCATCACGCATGCGCTTGCTAATCTGTTGGCATCCGGTCAAGATTCCGTTACGGCAGCCGAATATGAACATGCAAGGCCGGAATGGCATGCATGGCTTTCCGGAAATAAAAGGCTGAGCGAGAACGCGAACGTGGTGCAGGATCATTACGCGCTGGATCTTCGGTACGAGCGTTATAAACTTGATCAGGCTTCTCTGAATTGGTTTGCGTTGAAGCCGGAACATCGTTCAGATATTAGGCATGATGATCATCGCTTTGAGCAAATGCTTCGCCAAGCAGGCGCTTCGATAAATTTAATCGACATATCGGGAAAATGGACGGAACCGCGTGCGTGGCAGCTCATGAAGCAAGCGACACTTGTGATAGTGGTGGGCGATCCGGCCGTTGTGAAATGGCAAAGAAGCGAGCTGAGGAAGCTGGTTGATTTGAAGAATGAGCTGGAATCAACCAACGCTCGACTGCTTTTCATTGCGAATAAGGATATTGCTTTTTACGGCCGAACCGAATGGCTGCATCTATTTCCAGGTCGTCCGGTGGCCATCGTGCCTAAACTGCCGGAGGAGACGATGCTCTCCTTGCAGTGGCGCGGGCTGTGGGCAACCGACGACAAACGTCTCAATAAAAGTCTAAAACTAGCGTTATCGCCCATTTTAAAGCTGCTTTACAATGAAATGAACACAGGATGATCATTTATGTGGTACAATAATACGGGCAAAAAGAGTGAATACGCATGGGTTGAATATGGTTTATATATGAATGGAGATAAAGACGAAAATGAGTTTGTTAACAGTTGAGCAATTATCACATACGTTTGGGGACAGGGTATTGTTTAGAAACGTATCCTTCCGTTTGCTGGCGGGGGAGCATGTCGGTCTTGTCGGCGCGAACGGAACCGGCAAATCGACGCTCATGAATATTTTGACGGGTAAATTATTAAAGGATGAAGGCAAGGTGGAATGGACGCCTCGCGTTCGATATGGCTATTTGGACCAGCACACGAAGCTTGAAGCGGGCAAAACCATCCGTGACGTGCTGAAGGATGCTTTTCTTCCTATGCTTCTTTTAGAAGAAGAATTAAACAACATCGCATCGCAAATGGGTGACGCCGATGCAGATACGCTTGACGAGCTGCTCGTGCGTATGGGCGAGATCCAAGAGGAGCTGGAAATCGGCGACTTTTATTTGATCGATGTAAAGGTCGATGAAATGGCAAACGGATTGGGCTTAAATGCAATCGGTCTAGACCGCGACGTAACAGCTCTCAGCGGGGGGCAACGGACCAAGGTTCTCCTAGCCAAGCTGCTCCTTGAGAAGCCAGGCGTACTGCTGCTCGATGAGCCGACGAACTACTTGGATGAAGAGCATATCAATTGGTTGACCAACTACCTGAAAAATTATCCGCATGCTTTTGTTCTTATCTCGCATGAAACTAGCTTTATGAATCAGGTCGTTAACGTTATTTACCATCTTGAATTCACGAAGCTGACCCGCTATTCAGCGAATTACGATAAATTCCTTGAGATGGCTGATTTGAACAAAGCGCAGCATATCGACGCTTATGAGAAACAGAAGGATTTTATCAAGAAGCAGGAAGAGTTTATACAAAAGAATAAGGCTCGCGCTTCGACATCGGGCCGGGCGAAGAGCCGGGAGAAGCAGTTGGACCGCATCGACCGTATCGACAAGCCTGAGGAAGCAGCAAAACCAACTTTTCAATTCAAAGAATCCAGAACGAGCGGTAAAACCGTATTTGAGGCAGAAGGTATGGTTATCGGTTATAACCGGCCGCTTTTGCCGGAGATGAGCATGGTCATTGAACGGGGTGACAAAATTGCAATCGTCGGTTGTAACGGTGTCGGCAAATCAACGCTGCTAAAAACAATACTCGGCGTTATCCCGCCGCTGGACGGCAAGACGTATCTAGGCGATTATTTAAATCCGGCCTACTTTGAACAGGAAGCAAAAGCGCCGACGATGACGCCGCTTGAGGATGTTTGGAATGAGTTTTCCTTCATGAACCAGCATGAAGTGCGCGCTGCTCTTGCACGCTGCGGCTTAAAGAACGAGCATATTACCCGCGCGCTTAACCAGCTGAGCGGGGGAGAACAAGCTAAGGTGCGTATTTGCAAGCTGATGATGCGCGAGAGCAACTGGATTTTGTTCGATGAGCCGACGAACCATTTGGATGTGGTCGCTAAAGCCGAATTAAAACGAGCGCTTAAGGCTTACAAAGGTACCGTTGTGCTCGTATCCCATGAACCTGAATTTTATGGAGATTGGGTAACCAAAACCTGGGATGTTGAATCATGGGCGATGCAAAACCAGATCTAATATAAAGCTATGGCAAAGTAAGCTGCGGCAAGCGTCAACGCTCGCGGCGATCGCCGGTCTACTCTTTCAGTAGATCGGCTTACTTGCATTTGCGAAACGTCTTCATTATGATAAATTTAAGCATTCTTGCAGGAGAATGCCATGAAGTTTAATATGCAATTCGATTATTTACAACTGGAAGCAGGTGTACCTCTAAGATGAAAGAACGAATTCTTGTCGTAGAAGATGAAGCTGGTATTTCTCGTATACTTCAGCTGGAACTGGAGCATGAGGGCTATACGGTAGGCACGGCAGCCGATGGCCGCAAAGGTTATGAAATGGCATCTACAGGGGAATGGGAGCTGGTTCTGCTCGATGTGATGCTTCCCGAGATGAGCGGTATTGAAGTATTGCGATTATTAAGGCAAGCCGGGAATCCGGTACCTATTATATTATTAACGGCGCGGGATACCGTTCCGGACAAGGTTAGCGGCTTCGAACACGGTGCCAATGATTATATTACAAAACCGTTTGCGATGGAGGAGCTGCTGGCCCGCGTCCGCAACATCCTGCGTATATTCCAGCAATATCCGAAGGAAGCGGAAGGCTCGGACATGATTAAGGTCGGCGATTTGACGATTGAGCTGCGGACTCGCAAAGTGTACCGCAAGGATATTTTAATCGAATTGACGCCCCGTGAGTTTGAGCTGCTCGTTTATCTCGTAGAAAATAAAAACGACGAAAAATCCCGCGAGGATATTTTATCCGAGGTTTGGGGTTACGATTTTATTGGCGAAACGAATCTCGTCGATGTTTATATCCGTTATCTGCGCCAGAAGCTGGACAAGGGGTACCGTCATAAGCTGATCCATACGGTGCGGGGAGTGGGCTATATGATTAAGGAGCCGGACGCATGACACTGCGCAAACGGTTTACGCTTTTTACGATATTCTGGCTTATCTTTATTTTGATCCTCTTTAATATTTTCGTCTATTTCTACGTCATCAAAATTACGACGGAAAGCGAAGAAGAGGTTATCGCGAATAAGGTGAATCTCATGCTCGAGAATCCCCGAATTCAAAGCGGTCGAGGATTGAATTATCCGGAGCTGCTCAATGAGTATTACAACGTAAATGAAATGATCCGCATAATTGCGCCTAATAACAGAGTAGTCAATATTACCGGCTCGGACGAGCTGCTTCAGGAGCTGCCAGCCGCCTTTGAGACCCATCACCATACGGGGATGATCACGAAAGGCGGAGAGCGCATCCTGTTCATGCGGGTTCCGTTATATGACGGTAACCGCGTCATTGCGATGCTTGAGGTTAATCGGATTTTGGATGAGCTTGATAATTACTTGCAGGTATTGGTCGCAGCGCTTAGCGTGACCAGCGGCGGGGCGATCTTGTTTGCCATTTTCGGGACCTATTGGTTTACATCCAGATTGACGGCGCCTATTCAACAAATGGTCAATACCATGAGAGAAATCGACCGCAGCGGCAAGCTTAGGCAGATCGAGCTGAGCAGCCGTGAAGAATCCGCGGAGCTGCTGCAGCTCGTCCGCGCATTTAATCAAATGATCGAGCGGCTTGATCGCACCTTTGCTAAACAAAAGCAGTTCGTTGCAGATGCCTCGCATGAGCTCAAAACACCGCTAACCGTTATCAGCAGCTATGCAGGCATGCTGAAGCGTTGGGGACGGGATGACGAGAATTTGCGGGATGAAGCGATCGAAGCTATTGATAAAGAAGCTAATCGGCTGCAGAATCTGACGAAATCGATGCTGATGCTGGCGGAGGCCGAACAAGAGGATTGGCTGCGTCAGGAGCTCTTCGATGTGGTGCAGGTGGTTGATGAACTGGCGACGATGCTTCAAACGACGTTTGGACGGCCTATACGAGTGAAGGCGATGTCCAAGGTTGTGCGGATGGTCGGCGACAAGGATAAGATTAGGCAGCTTCTGGTCATTCTTCTGGACAATGCCATCAAATATTCGAAAGATCCGATCGACATCACGATTACGCTCGTTAGGCATATCGTGAAGATCGAAGTTAAGGATAAAGGAATGGGTATTCCGGAAAATGAGATTCCCCATCTGTTCGAACGCTTTTATCGGGTTGACGGGGCAAGAAGCCGCGCGACCGGGGGCGTGGGTCTTGGACTATCGATCGCGAAACGGATCATTGATCTGCATGAGGGAAAAGTAGATGTTTTTAGCCTGCCTGATTTAGGCACGACGATTACTTTGCAGTTCAAACAGCGCAAACAATAACCTAAAGAGGGAGGCAGGTTCAATAATGAAATTCCGTACGGCAGCTATACAATATAAGCTGGCAGACATTGATTCATTTGAACAATTCGCGGAGCAAGTGACTCATTATGTGCGAAATGCATCAGAATACGACGTTCAATTTATCTTATTTCCAGAGTTTTTTACGACGCAATTAATGTCTATCGGCGATGAACATGGCAAAGCGCTGTCAATCGACCGCCTGCCTGATTTCACGGATGATTATTTACGTTTATTCCGTTCCTTGTCCGCTGAATACGGCGTTTATATCATAGGCGGAACCCATGTGATCAAAACGGCTGACGATAGCTTGAGAAATGCTGCCCATCTGTTTCATCCAAGCGGTAAAGTCGATGTGCAGCATAAAATCCATATTACGCCCTCGGAAGTAGAAGGCTGGAACATGTCGGCTGGCGAAGCTCTTGAAGTTTTCGAAACGGAATACGGCACCATTGCCATGCTAACCTGTTACGATATTGAATTTCCGGAAATCGTCCGGATGGCTCGGGCAAAGGGAGCAGACGTCATTTTCTGCCCTTCCTGCACAGATGACCGTCATGGCTTCTACCGGGTGAGGTATTGCTGTCATGCCAGAGCCGTTGAAAACCAAATCTATATTGTCACCACGGGTACGGTAGGTTCGCTTCGCAAGGTAGATCTCATGCGAGCGAATTTTGGACAAGCCGCAGTGATCGCGCCTAATGATATTCCTTTCCCGCCGGCAGGCATTTTAAGCGAAGGAATCATAAATGACGATATGCTCGTCGTAGCGGATTTGGATTTGGCGCTGCTGGAAGAAGTGAGGCTGAGAGGTGCCGTAACCACTTGGCGCGACCGTCGTACGGATTTATATACAGACTGGAATTAACTGCAATTATTATTCATTTTTCATCGGAAGGCGGCTTGGGATGCGCAAAGACCTGTACTTATTTGTAAAAGGCAAGCCTCAAAAAGCAGTGATACGCAATTATTCTCAAGCTGATTTCGAAGCTTTAATCGATGTTCAACGCTTAAGCTTTCCTCCCCCATTCCCTGAGGAGCTGCTGTGGAATATCGATCAGCTTTCCGAACACGTCAAACGTTTTCCGGATGGCGCTTTATGTGCAGAGGTTGACGGCATCCTGATTGGCTCAATGACCGGACTCTTGGTTAATATGCAGGACTATGGCCATTCGCATAATTGGGAAACGGTTACCGCCGGCGGATATATTCGCAATCACAATCCGGAAGGGGACACGCTCTATATCGTAGATATTTGCGTGATTCCGGAATTCAGGCAAACAGGGATTGGCAAATGGCTGATGCAGTCGATGTATGAAACCGTTGTTCAGCTTGGACTCGTCAGGCTGCTCGGTGGCGGACGCATGCCTGGTTATGGACCGCATGCCCAAGATGTTACGCCAGAAGCCTATTTGGAAAAAGTGCTGACCGGGGAATGGAAGGATCCTGTTTTAACCTTTTTGCTGCGATGCGGCCGAATGCCAGTCGGCATTGCCCGCGAATATTTAGAAGATGAACAGTCAAATAACTGCGCTGCCATTATGGAATGGCGCAATCCATTCAAATAAAGGAGATCTACGAATATGCTGACCTACCATCGGATTACATCCATCGAGGATTCTTATTTTGCTTCCTTACATAAGCTTTTGCAAACGATTTTTCCGCCGGAGGAAGTACTTGCCTATGAGCTTTGGCGGGAGCCGCTCGAGGATCCAACGATTCACGTCTATGCTGCCATTCATGAGGGAGAAGTAGTCGGATCAACGGAATATCGTTACTATCCGGAGCTGCGCGTAGCGATGACTGATTTTACGATAATTGGCAAGCCTTCGCTTGGAATAGGAAGATTTCTGCTTCGCAACCGGGAGCGTGATTTAGCTAAGTTGGCCGGGCAATCGGGTACGACGCCAATCGGAATGTTTGCGGAGGTGTATGATCCTTACCGTGCAGAAGAGCATGCTTTCGGCGGCGTTTCGCCAATGAATCCGTTTGTTCGCCGCGAAGTGCTCTCGCATATCGGTTATAAGCGGATCGACCTCGCCTATGTACACCCGTCATGGGACCATGAAGGTCATGCCGTTTCCGAATTGGATCTATGCTTCCTGCCGCAAGATGAGGAAATGTCTTCCATCGACGCTGACTTAGTTGCGGAATTTCTAGAAGGGTATTATGCAGCTCTGCCGAATAAGCCGGAGGAATGGATTCGCATGATTGAACAGGTTCGTGCAGCGGGTACATTAGGGCTTTTGCCGTTATGACGGAGCTTATTTTTAGGGGCACCGGCGATTCCATGGGCGTTCCGCGCATTTATTGCGATTGCGAGGTGTGCGCGGAAGCTAGAAATACAGGGATCAACCGTCGCCTGCGTTCATCTGTCCAAATAGAGGATGAGGATGCAGGAACGGTCTGGATTGACTGCGGACCTGATTTCGCAAAGCAATTAGAGGCAGCCGAATTGCGGAAGATAGATACGCTTCTCATTACGCATGCTCATTTTGATCATATCGGCGGTCTAGTCGAATGGGCCGATGCTTGCCGCTGGACCACTAAAAGAGGCTTAGCCTATGCACCGTCTGAAGTGATTAAAGAGATCCTCGACCGTTTTCCATGGCTGGGTAACCAGATTCAATTTGAGTCCTTTGACCAACCGATTCAATTGGGTAAATGGCAGGTATCCAGCTGGAGAGTCAATCACGGAAAAAATGGATATGCCTATGCTTTTCGCTTCGAGAATAGGGATACCGGCTATAAGTGGGTATATTGTTCCGACTCGATCGGCTTAACAGACGAGCAGCAAGCAAAGCTGGCTGCATTGGATTTGCTTGTGCTTGGAACAAGCTTTTATCATGAGCCTTTTGCCTATGAAACAAGATCTGTTTATGACGTGCTCGAAGCGGTCGAGCTAGTCCGTAAATGGAATCCTAAACGAACGTTACTCACGCATATGTCTCATGACATTGATCTTCAAAAAAACTATGAGCTGCCTGAGCAGATGCGTTTTGCCCATACAGGCTTAAAGATTGACCTGCAAGTGCGATAACGAAAAACCTTAGGCTTGACAAACAGCTCGTCTTTTTTGTATATTATGGAAGAAACCTTTTTATTATTACGCTTAAAGGGGAAATCTTAATGTTTGCTGGTGTCCTTAACTCATAAATTGGATATGGTCAGATATGATTTGGTCTTGCGACGGAGGCTCGGCGTTTTTATGCCCTGCTGCGAGGCTCTATTTCGTGATCTGGCGCCAAGAGTTATGGACATGAGGATTCCCGCCTGAAGCTATTCGACAGCGGCCCAATCACCGTGCTCACGCAGCGCGGTTTTTTTATACCCATTTTCAGGAAGACGTCGATTGCGAGCGTTTGAAAAGGGGATTGGAGCTTAGTCGATTGAGACAGAAGTGGAACGCACCCGCGTTCTATTTCTGTCTTTTTTTTATTCAAAATCAGAGGAGGCAATAAAAATGAATGAAGCATCTTGGAGAAGATTAGAATTTGATAAAGTGAAAGAAGCTATGATTAGCTATACCGTATCGCCGGCGGGTCGGCAATTAGCTGAACGTCACGAGCCCAGCGTAAAGCAACGTCAGGTTGAGGCATGGCTGCAGGAGACGGAGGAAGCGGCGCAGCTGCTTGGAAGTGGAGCAAGCATCCCGTTATCCGCGATGGACGGTATCGATCCGTTTCTGGCTCTCCTGGGCAAAGGAAGGATTTATCACGAACAAGAATTGGAGCAATTGTCCGTATGGCTGAGATCTGTCGTGCAAATGAAAAAATATATGAACAGCAAGCGCGATATCGCTCCAACGATAGCTTCCTATGCTGAATCCATGTATGATTGCCCCGATCTGCGTGAAGAATTGAACCGCTGCCTGCGGTACGGTTTAATTACGGATCAAGCGAGCACTGATCTTGCTTATATCCGCAGGCATATTTACGCATCTGAAGATAAAATCCATAAGAAAATGGAGCATGCCGTAAACAAATATAAATTTTCCTTGCAGGAGTCGGTCATTAGCAAGCGTCGAGACCGGTTTGTCATAGCCGTCAAAAGAGAGCTTCGCAAACAGGTTCCCGGAACCGTATGGGACGAATCCGCGAGCGGACAGACCTTGTTTGTCGAGCCGCTCGATGTGGCAGACCTTCAAGTCGAGCTGCAGCAATGGAAAGCGGAAGAGGAAAGGGAGCGTACGGTCATTTTAGCACGGTTATCAGAGCTGGCAGAGTCGTTTTCCTCCGAGCTCTTTCGCAATGTAGAGGCGATGGCTGCCTTTGATTTTATTACGGCCCGTGCCAAGCTTTCACGTTCTTATGGCGGGAATAAAATCAAGCTGTCCGAGCAGCCGGTCATCCGTCTTGTGAGTGCTCGCCATCCGCTGCTGGGCCAAAAGAGCATACCGCTTCATGTAGAGCTTGGTTATAGATGGAAGCAGCTGATTATTACGGGACCCAATACGGGCGGTAAAACCGTAACCTTGAAAACGATTGGCTTGTTTGCGCTCATGGTGCAATCGGGGCTGTTGGTCCCCGCGGGTGAAGGTAGCGAAATCGGTATATTCCAGCATGTCCTTGCGGATGTAGGCGATGGTCAAAATCTGGAGCAATCGTTAAGCACTTTCTCCTCTCACATCACCGTGCTGAAGGAAATGCTCGAAGCTGCCAGTCCTAGGTCGCTGTTATTGCTTGATGAGCTAGCAGCGGGAACGGATCCTACAGAAGGAATCTCGCTCTCTATCGCTTTATTGGAGGAGCTGCTGAAGCGAGGGGCATTAGCAGCGGCTACGACTCATTTTAACGAAATTAAAGCATTCGCCGCTCGCACAGCAGGATGCCAGAATGGAAAAATGGCCTTTGACGCAGAAACGTTAAAGCCGCTTTATCAATTAGAGATGGGAGAGGCCGGGGAAAGCCATGCGTTCGCGATAGCCAGGCGGTTCGGATTGCCGGAGGTAGTCATGCTCCGGGCAGAGCAATTGCTGGAGAAGAAGGAACCCGTTATTTCGGAGTCCTTCGCGGATGCGCTTAACGAGCAACAAGGTTCTGCTGAAAATCTTTCAGTCTCTGAACACGACGGAGCGGTGTCTTCTGTATTAATTACGGAAACAAGCGGAAAAACTGATACGGAAACGGTTAAAGCGTCTGCCAAGTCATTTGTCAAAGGAGATGCCGTCTGGATTTACCCGCTTAACCGGATGGGAGTGGTTTATCGGCCAGCCGATGAAAGAGGTAACGTCATTGTTCAAGTCCAGGGGCAAAAGCTTACCTTTAATCGCAAGCGCATGAAGCTTTATATCGCGAAAACCGAGCTATATCCGGATGAGCAATATGATTTGGACATTGTTTTCGAATCCAAGGAAAACAGAAAAGCCCGCAAGCTGATGAGACGCAAGCATGTGGATGGCCTTTCGATTGTTACGCCGGAAGAAGAGCAATATTGATTGTTGTTGAAGTACACTTGATTTGCTTAGAAGAAACAGCCGGAGCAAATGCCCCGGCTGTATCTGAGTTTAACTAATCCCGGCTTTGGATGACCAGCAACAACCCTTCTTTGATCTCAATGCGCCCAACCGGCGAGAGCAGTACGTTGCTGATACCAAGAGACTGCCCGATCGACAATCGTGCATCCGTGAGCGGGTATTGAAAGCCTGTCAGCGTAATGCCTTTTACCTCCAAGGAGAGGGGGAGAAGCGAAACGTTCGGATAGCCTTGCTGTTCAATCGCAATCGCCGCCTGGTCCGTTAAAAGCGTTATTTTATTATGCCCGTCTATGATAGTTGCGGGCACCTGGAGCTCTGCGGCTAGCGCAAGCAAGTGCACGTTTGCGAGCGAGTGATCGAATCTTGTTCCGAGAGCGCCGAGCAGGATGAGCTCCCGCGGCTGCATATCCAAGGCAAGCCTTACGGCCATTTCCGTATCGGTATAGTTTTTGTCAATGGGGTCGCACGCGATGGTTTGACTGCTGTTCGTTCGAATAACGGCAAGCTCATCTTCCGAAACCGAATCGAAATCACCAATAGAGATATCCGGGCGAAAGCCCTGGGATATTAAAAAGCGTGCGCCGCTATCTGCTCCAATGAGCAAATCGGCGGTATTTATATATTCAAGAGCAAAGGCGCCTAGCTGACCGCCTGTGCAAATAACGATACGAGGCTGCATAACGTATTATCCTTTCTTCGGGGCAGTTTTACTTCAAACATTTTAAGTATAAAGCCTATTGTTCCTTAAAAACAGAGGAAGTTCAATTATTCGAACAGAGCCTCGCAGAATACTGCGAAATTTGTCGTTGCGAAACCTCTGCCTCCCAGCTAAAATGGTGAAGGAAAGTACCGGCGATCCAGGCCGGTTCATGGACGGGAAGCGAGGAGTCATTGCAGTGGATATGGACATTTTTGGGATTTTCAGTATTATCGGGACGATTGCGTTCGCTGTCAGCGGAGCGATCGTTGCGATGGAGGAAGAGTACGATATTTTGGGCGTATTCGTATTAGGCTTGGTCACGGCATTTGGCGGAGGGGTCGTCCGCAATCTCTTGATCGGCATGCCGGTAACATCGCTGTGGAGCCAGGGCTATCTGCTGAAAATAGCGTTAATCGCGATGACGATTGCGTTTGTTTTGCCGGTGATATGGATTCAGCGCTGGCGCAAAAGTGAAGCTTTTTTCGATGCGATCGGCTTGTCCGCTTTCGCCATTCAGGGCGCGTTATATGCCACCCAGATGAAGCATCCGCTTAGCGCGGTTCTCGTTGCGGCAATGCTTACGGGAATCGGCGGCGGTATCATTCGCGATGTATTGGCCGGACGCAAGCCGCTGGTGCTCAAGGATGAAATTTATGCCGTTTGGGCTATGCTTGCAGGGCTTGTCATTGGGCTCGGCTGGCTTGAATCGACCTTGGAGCTATTATTTTTATTTGTTGTCATTATTAGTTTCCGTATGCTCTCGGTATATTACAAATGGAAGCTGCCGCGCCGGTCACTTCATATCGACACCGCGCATGAACAGCAGAAAAGAGGTAACTCATGAAAGCACGTATTTTGTTCGTTTGCTTAGGCAACATTTGCCGCTCCCCGATGGCTGAAGCCGTCATGCGGCACCAGGTTGAGCAAGCAGGATTGAACGACCGCATAGAAATTGATTCTGCCGGTACCGGCGATTGGCATTTGGGCCATCCTCCCCATGAAGGAACGCGCAAGCTCCTTGACGAGCATCAGATATCTTATCAAGGCATGAAGGCTAGATTGGTAGCGGAGAGCGACTTCGAAACGTTTGATTACATTGTTTGCATGGATACAAAGAATTTGCGGGATGTCCGCGAGCTTCTTAAGAATGCGGGGACCCTGGAAAGCCGCGCGAAGGTGTTTACTTTCATGGAGCTGCTTCCAGATAAGGGGATTGCCGATGTGCCGGATCCTTATTATGACGGAAACTTTCCGTTTGTTTACGAGCTGGTGAACAGCGGCTGCAGGGAGCTGTTGAAGCGGGTCCAAGCGGATCTGAAATTAGCATAAAATTGCAAGGAATCAAAAGAAGCTGTTCTGCAGCTCCGTATCGGAGACTGCGGAACAGCTTTTTTTATTTGCAGCTATTCTACTTCGATAAAATAAGAGAGAGCCTTGTCCAGTTCTTTTTGCCAGAAGCCCCATTGATGCTTGCCGTCCTTCTCTTCGTAGAAAATCGTCGCCTGCTTCAATTCCAGCAGCGCTTTCGCGTTCCGGTTCAACGCGACGAAATCGAACACGCCCCGGTCCGTCTCATAAGCGTCCTCTTGAAGCCCGACAATCATATAAATAGTCAGCCAGCTTAGATCGCCGGCCTCTGAAATGATATTTTGCGAAACGCCGTAAAAAGCGCCGGATAATGACATCACTCGAGTAAACAGCTGCGGATAGGCGATTGCCAGATGCAGCGATACGGAGCCGCCCAAGGAATCACCGGCAAGCAAGCGATGCTCGGGTTCCGCTCTTACGGCATACCTTTCTTCGACGAACGGAATCAGCTCTTCGGCGAAGAAACGGATATAGTTCGCATGTCGATTGCCGTCTGGCGCATATTCCTCCGTACGCAGCTTTTTGTCGACATCAACGCCGACGATAATGAAGGGCTCTAGGCCCTCGTCCAAAATCAACCGGGTAGCCGTCGTTGCGATCCGTCCGAAATTGAAAAAATCTTCGCCGTCCTGACAGTATACGACAGGATAGCTCAAAACCTCGTTATAGCCGGGCGGTAAAAATATCCGTAAATTGCGAGATTGTTCAGGCAAGAAACGGCTGGGTACGGTTTCTTTCACAATCGTTCTTTTTAAATAGCGTTCATCAGTCATATCTTTCTCTCCTCATATTTGGATTCATTGAATGGAAACGAACGGTTGTGGGTAAACAATAGAAAGGTAATCAAGGGAATCACATCTATTTCTGTCTTGTTGTATTATGCTGTTATAGTAAAAAAATAAGACTGTAGCATATACAATTTCTTAAGATAATGATGAGAATCAGCGAAAAAACAAAGGTTTTTTTGTTTTTTGCTTTGACCATTTTCGTTAAACAGGTTTATAATAATTCTATAACAGAGGTAAACGATTTTCAAATATTTCGATTGAGGTGAGCGTTCAAAATGAGCAAATTGCCATACGAAGTTCAAACGGAACCGGTAACTCCGCTTTCTGTCTTGTCACTCGACGGGGAAGTTGTTAATCCGGATTTAATGCCGGCATTGTCTGATGATCAACTAAAAGAAGTTATGTACCGCATGGTATTTACCCGTACTTGGGATGAGCGCGCAGTTAACCTGGGCCGTCAAGGACGCCTCGGTTTCTACGCACCGGTATCCGGTCAAGAAGCGTCAATGATCGGCAGTGAGTATGCACTGAATAAAGATGATTTCATTTGTCCTGGCTACCGCGATATGCCTCAGATCGTATGGCATGGTTTGCCA
The DNA here is from genome assembly GCF_040676435.1 of Paenibacillus sp. LPE1-1-1.1. Classification (NCBI taxonomy): domain Bacteria; kingdom Bacillati; phylum Bacillota; class Bacilli; order Caryophanales; family Paenibacillaceae; genus Paenibacillus; species Paenibacillus sp. LPE1-1-1.1. The sequence continues at coordinate 577,669 of NZ_JBEGHY010000023.1, read as the reverse complement.
ATGTATAAAGCTTTCTTATATTCCCGCGGTCACCAAGAGGGCGGCCGTATTCCTGACGACGTGCATGTTCTTATGCCGCAAATTATTATCGGCGCACAAATTTTGCATGCAACTGGCGTAGCCATGGCATTCAAAAAGAAAAATGAAAAGCGCGTAGCTATCACATACACAGGCGATGGCGGTTCATCGGAAGGCGATTTCTACGAAGGTATGAACTTTGCCGGAGCGTATAAGCTACCGGTTATCTATGCCGTACAAAACAACGGTTATGCAATTACGACTCCTTATTCTAAACAAACAGGCGCACTGTCGATTGCACACAAAGCAGTTGCTGCCGGCATCAAAGGCGTACAAGTAGACGGCATGGACGTGCTAGCGGTTATTAAAGCCGTTCAAGAAGCAGCGGAACGCGGACGCAATGGCGAAGGCGCAACACTGATCGAGATGCTTACTTACCGTTTCCGTCCGCATTCCATGGCGGATGATACTACGAAGTACCGTACAAAAGAAGAAGAAGCAGAATGGGCGCTTAAAGACCCGCTGGTTCGCTTCGGCAAATTTTTGGAGAAAAAAGGCTTGTGGTCGGATGAAGACACAAACCGTGTGAAAGAAGAAGCAAAAGCAACGGTAAACGAGCAAATTAAAAAAACCGAAGCAGTTGAAAAAATGACTGTTGCAGGCTTGATCGATAGCATGTTTGAAACAACGCCGAAACACCTGGAAGAGCAAAAGGCCGATTTTCAATAGTAGAGGAGGATCAGACGATCATGGCTCAAATGAATATGTTGGAAGCAATTCGCGATGCGATGCGCGTAGAACTTAATCGCGACTCAAACGTTGTCATTTTCGGTGAGGACGTAGGTAAGGTCGGCGGAGTGTTCCGCGTAACAGAAGGATTGCAAGGAGAATTTGGCGAGGACCGCGTATTCGACACGCCGCTTGCCGAATCCGCGCTTGCAGGTATGGCAGTGGGAATGGGACTTCAAGGTTTCCGCCCAATCGCAGAAATCCAATTCGTTGGTTTTATATATGAAGCACTTGACCAAATGTTTGTTCAAGCAGCGCGCATGCGTTACCGTTCAGGCGGTCGTTACAATTCACCAATCGTTTTCCGTACGCCTTTCGGCGGCGGCGTAAAAGCAGCTGAGCTGCACACGGATTCGCTAGAGGGTCTGGCTATTCAAACGCCAGGTATTAAAGTCGTTATTCCTTCAAATCCTTATGATGCAAAAGGGCTGATGATCTCAGCAATCCGCGATAATGACCCTGTCTTTTTCATGGAACACCTTAACCTTTACCGTGCGTTTAAAGCTGACGTGCCGGATGGCGAATATACCGTTGAAATCGGCAAAGCGAACGTAGTCCGCGAAGGTACTGATGTAACGATCCTTACCTACGGAATGATGGTCCATACTTCGGTTAAAGCGGCAGAAGAGCTTGAAAAAACAGGCGTGAGCGTAGAGGTAATCGATCTTCGTACGCTGGTGCCGCTTGATATTGAAACCATCGTTGCATCCATTCAAAAGACGAACCGTGCAATTGTTGTTCAAGAAGCACAAAAAACTTCCGGCGCAGCAGCGGAAATTATCGCTCAAATCAACGAGCATGCCATTCTTCATTTGGAGGCTCCAGTACTTCGCGTAGCTGGACCGGATACCGTTTATCCGTTTGCGCTTGTTGAGGATGCGTGGCTTCCTTCGGTAGCGCGCGTCACTGCAGCGGTTCAAAAAGTATTGAACTTTTAAAGGAGGTTACTAGCGGTGGCTAAATTCGAATATCGTTTCCCAGAGCTCGGCGAAGGCTTGCACGAAGGCGAGATCGTGAAAGTGAACATCAAAGTCGGCGATACGGTTACAGATGATGATATTATTATGGAAGTCCAAAACGATAAAGCGATCGTTGAAGTACCTTGCCCGGTAAACGGTAAAGTGCTTGAAGTACGCGTGAAAGACGGTCAAGTCTGCCACGTTGGCGAGATTGTTGCTTTGATCGAAGCGGAAGGCGAATTGCCTGAGCAAGCAGCACCTGCAGCTGAGGCTCCTAAAGCAGAAGCTCCAGCAGCGGCGGCTCCGGCAGTTGAAGCTCCTAAGGCGGAAGCGCCTGCGGCGGCTCCGGCAGCGGCTCCTAAAGCAGCTGGCGGTCTAGTTCTTGCAACGCCAAGCGTTCGCAAGTTTGCGCGCGAGAAGGGCGTAGACCTGACTCAAGTCGGCGGAACTGGCAAAAACGGTCGCATTACCCGCGATGATGTGAACGGCTTTGGCGGCGCTCCTGCAGCTGTTACTGCGGATGCAGCGGCTCCAGCAGCTGAAACGTCAAGCAATGCAGAAGTTGCAACCAAAAATGCTGGCGAAGCAAAACCGGCGATCACGGCTTCAGGAACGGCTTACCGTCCAGAAGAGCGCGTACCGTTCAAAGGTATCCGTAAAATTATTGCGAATGCGATGTCCAAATCGGTGTACACGGCTCCTCACGTAACCATTATGGACGAAGTCGACGTAACCGAGCTTGTCGCTCTTCGCGCTAAATATAAGCCTTATGCAGAGAAAAAAGGCTCCAAGCTTACTTACTTGCCGTTCATCGTGAAAGCTCTCGTGGCAGCTTGCCGTGAGTTCCCGATCTTGAACGCGACGCTTGATGAAGCCAACCAAGAAATCGTATTGCGCAAATATTACAATATCGGAATCGCAACCGATACAGATAACGGCCTCATCGTTCCTGTAATCGAAGATGCAGACCGTAAAAACTTGTTCAAAATCGCGGATTCCATTCGTGATCTAGCTGCTCGCGGACGCGACGGCAAGCTGGCTGCCAACGAATTGAAGGGCAGCACGATTTCGATATCGAACATTGGTTCGGCTGGCGGCATGTTCTTCACACCGGTTATCAACTTCCCTGAGGTTGCTATTCTCGGTACGGGCAGAATTACGGAGAAAGCAATTGTGCGCAACGGCGAGATCGTAGCTGCTCCGGTAATGGCACTTTCACTCAGCTTTGACCACCGTCTCATCGACGGCGCAACGGCACAAAATTTTATGAATTACATCAAAACACTTCTGGGCCAACCGGAATTGTTCATAATGGAGGTATAAGACATGGTCGTAGGTGATGCTTCCCTTGATATTGACACTCTAGTCATTGGTGCGGGCCCAGGCGGTTACGTAGCAGCCATCCGTGCTGCTCAGCTTGGTCAAAACGTACTTATCGTGGATAAAGAATATGTAGGCGGCGTATGCTTGAATGTGGGCTGTATTCCATCGAAAGCACTTATCTCTGCTTCCCATCAATATGAGTCAATCAGCCACGCTTCCGCTTTCGGTATCGAAGTTGGCGAAGCGAAGGTTGACTTCACGAAAGTGCAAGAGTTTAAAGCGGGTATCGTCAAAAAATTGACAGGCGGCGTTGCTTCTCTTTTGAAAGCAAACAAAGTCCAATATTTCCAAGGCGAAGTTATGTTTATTAACGAAAACGAAGCGCGTGTTTTCAACGATCAAGAAGCGCCGCGCTACCGTTTCAAAAACTGCATTATCGCTACGGGTTCCCGTCCGATCGAACTAAAAGCATTCCCTTACGGCGGCCGTATCGTTTCTTCGACTGGCGCATTGTCCTTGCCGGAAATTCCGAAGAGCCTTGTTGTAATCGGCGGCGGCTACATTGGAATCGAGCTTGGCCAAATGTATTCCAAATTCGGCACTAAAGTAACCGTAATCGAAGGTTCGGATGCGATTTTGCCAGGCTTTGACAAAGATATGTCTTCCATCGTCGCGAAGAAACTGAAAAGCACGAATGTCGATATCATTACCGGCGCACAAGCAAAAGGCGCTGAGCAAACGGATAAAGACGTTACCGTGACTTATACAGTAGGCGACAAAGAAGAAAAAGTAACGGCAGATTACTTGCTTGTAACGGTAGGACGCCGTCCAAATACCGATGGCGAGCTTGGCCTTGACCTTATCAACGTTAAGCTGTCCGATCGCGGACTAGTTGAAGTTGATGAGCAGTGCCGTACGAACATCCCGCACATCTACGCGATTGGCGACATCATTGCAGGACCTGCTCTTGCACACAAAGCAATGTATGAAGGCCGAGTAGCTGCTGAAGCCATTTCAGGTCAAGCAAGCGTGATTGATTATAAATGCGTTCCAGCTGTTTGCTTCTCTGATCCTGAATGCGCAAGCGTTGGCCTCAGCGAGAAAGAAGCGAAAGACAAAGGCCATAACGTTAAAGTCGGCAAATTCCCGTTCGCAATCAATGGACGCGCAATGTCGCTTAACGCTAACGAAGGTTTTGTGAAGCTCGTATCCGATGCAGACTCCGGTCTTGTACTCGGCGCGCAAATTATCGGTCTTGAAGCTTCCAATATGATCGCTGAGCTTGCTTTGGCAATCGAAATGGGTGCAACGCTCGAGGATATCGCGCTAACGATCCATGCTCATCCAACGCTTGGAGAGATCGTGCTTGACGCAGCTGAAGTTGCGCTTGGTCACCCGATCCATACTTTCATTAAATAATTGGAATCATCGCTGTTATTAAGCGCTCAAAGAGGTCACGCGGCTCCCCAGCCGACGGGGCCTCTTTGTGCTTCTAGAGCATCCAATCCAACAAAAAAGGGAGATCGGTCACATGGAAGAAACGAAGAAGCCCGCAAGCGAATCCAGAACGACGATGACGCAGCTTATATTTCCGCTGGATACCAACCCTTATGAGACGATGTTTGGCGGCAAGGTTATGGAATACATGGATAAGGTAGCCGCAATCGCAGCTATGCGCCATGCGCGAATGCAGGCCGTAACCGCCTCTACCGACAGCCTTGATTTTCTGGCTCCGATCCGGGTTGGGGAAGTCATTGAGGTTGAGGCATTCGTTACTTGGACGAATCGCAGCTCCATGGAGGTCTATGTGTCTGTGATATCGGAAAATTTGTTCAGCGGCCTTCGGAAAACGACCGTTACCGCCTTTTTTACGTTTGTTGGATTAGATGAAAACGGTAAACCGGCGACCGTCCCAACCGTTATTCCGGTCACCGATGAGGAAAAAAAGCTGCATGCTTCAGCACCTGAGCGATATGCCCTCCGGAAAAAACGAAAACAGGACAGACAACGCGGATAATGGTATAATAAATTGTTATTTTTACGATTTTTGTTACATGATAGGGGTGCTGAATCCAGATGAGTAAAAGCGAGCAAACTTATTTGCAATTGTTAAAATATGTTTTAGAGCATGGAACAAAAAAGGAAGACCGTACGGGAACCGGGACGGTCTCTACCTTCGGTTATCAAATGCGGTTTGATCTCAGCGAAGGATTTCCTTTGCTTACGACAAAACGGGTTCCTTTCCGGCTAATTGCCAGTGAGCTTATCTGGTTTATACAAGGCGATACGAATATTCGTTATCTGCTTCAACACAATAATAATATTTGGAATGAATGGGCGTTTAAGAAATGGATCGAAAGCGATGCCTACGCGGGCCCAGACATGACGAACTTTGGTTTGCGGGCACAATCCGATGCCGAATTTGCAGCCGAGTACGATCAGCAAATGGAACTTTTCAAACAGCGTGTATTGACGGATGACTCTTTTGCCGAACAATTCGGGGAGCTCGGCAATGTTTACGGCAAGCAGTGGCGGGAGTGGAAAACCTCTCAAGGCGAAACGATTGACCAGTTGAAGGATGTCATTCAGACGATAAAGAATAACCCGGATTCAAGAAGGCTGATCGTATCTGCATGGAATCCGGAGGATGTACCGCGCAATATGGCGCTGCCTCCATGCCATACGATGTTTCAGTTTTACGTGACGGACGGAAAGCTTTCCTGCCAGCTCTATCAGCGCAGTGCGGACATTTTTCTCGGCATACCTTTTAATATTGCGAGCTATGCGCTGCTTACACACATGATTGCTCATGAATGCGGACTACAAGCAGGGGATTTTATCCATACGCTTGGAGACGCTCATATCTATACCAATCATTTGGAGCAGATCGAAATACAGCTAAACCGTGAGCAGAAGGCACTGCCTAAGCTCAAGCTCAACGCCGATAAAACGTCGATCTTTGATTTTGCGGTGGAGGATTTGAGTATTGAGGGCTACGAACCGCATCCAGCCATAAAAGCGCCAGTTGCCGTTTAAAATAAAGCAAAGCCTAAAGATAGAAAGGTGCAGATGTGCATGTCTGTTACATTGATTGCTGCAATGGATCGAAACCGTACGATTGGCATTGGCAACAAGCTTCCTTGGCGTTTGCCGGCGGAAATGGCATTTTTCACGAAATCAACATTAGGGAAAACCGTGTTGATGGGGCGAAAGACATTTGAATCGCTGCCGAAGCCGCTGAAAGACCGCCGCAATGTCGTTTTGACGCGTCAAAACGATTTTCATCCCGAAGGCTGCGAAGTCATTCATTCGATTGAGGAAGCTCTTGAACGAATGAATGACGATGAGCTGGTTGTCATAGGCGGAGCTGATATTTACGCACAGTTTCTTCCATACGCGGATAAGATACTGCTGACGGAAGTTGATGTCGAAATAGAGGGCGGAGACGCGTTCTTTCCAGCGTTCTCTGAATCGGAATGGAATCTTATGGAAAGCGAATCGCGCGACAGCGATGAAAAGAATAAGTATTCCTTTACGTTTCAGACATTCATTCGCCAATCCTAGCTGTTACAGAAGCTAAAAGCGAACGTTTGACGAACGATATGTCATAAAGTGCAAATGATTGTACGGATAATCCATTAACGATTTTAGCACATGAATGCTAGGATGTTGTAAAATAGTAAACGAGTGCTTTTGACAAAATATTCGTTTTTGAGAAAGTTTGTTATTGAATATTTGATGGATTCCCGATATAGTTTGAAAGAGAATCGAAACATAGGTTAACGGGAAATATGGATGGAGGAAATGCGATCATGTCTACACCTACTGGTTTTATGGAATATCAACGCGAACTGCCGGCCGATCGCGACCCGCTGGAGCGTATCAAGGATTGGCAAGAGTTTCATAAGCATTTTTCGGATGAACAGCTAAAGACGCAGGGAGCTCGCTGCATGGACTGTGGTACGCCATATTGCCATACAGGCATGGAGCTGGCAGGCTCTGTTTCAGGTTGTCCGGTGAACAATTTGATTCCGGAATGGAATAACTTGATTTATCGCGGGTTATGGCGCGAAGCGCTTGACCGTCTGCATAAAACGAATAACTTCCCGGAATTCACAGGCCGCGTTTGTCCGGCTCCATGTGAGGGATCTTGTACGGTTGGATTGATTGGCGATGCGGTTACGATTAAAACCATCGAACAAGCGATCATTGATCGCGGTTTTGACGAAGGCTGGGTTGTTCCTCAGCCGCCTAAAGTACGCACAGGCAAACGTATTGCTGTCGTAGGTTCCGGACCTGCGGGTATGGCAACGGCTGCTCAGCTTAACAAAGCAGGCCATACCGTAACCGTTTATGAACGCGCAGACCGCATCGGCGGCTTGCTCACATACGGCATCCCTACAATGAAGCTGGAGAAGCATGTGGTTCAGCGCCGCGTCGATTTGATGGCTGCAGAAGGCGTTGAGTTTGTAACCAATACGGAAATCGGCAAAGATATTACAGCTAACGAGCTTGTCGAGAACTTTGACGCCGTTGTGCTTTGCGGCGGTTCTACAAGAGCGCGCGACGTGCAAATGGAAGGCCGTGATTTGAACGGCGTTCACATGGCGATGGATTATCTTAATGGCACGATCAAGAGCTACCTTGATTCCAATCTTGAAGATGGCAACTATATTTCCGCTAAAGACAAGGATGTAATCGTTATTGGCGGCGGCGATACGGGTACTGACTGCGTTGCGACTGCTTTGCGTCACGGCTGCAAGTCGGTTACGCAATTCGGTACGCATGCCAAAGCTCCGCTGGAGCGTGACAGTGTGAACAATCCTTGGCCGCAATTCCCGAATGTTTACACGCTTGATTATGCTCAAGAAGAAGCGAAAGCACTATTTGGCGAAGACCCGCGCGCATTCTCCGTATTGACGAAGAAATTTGTCGGCGACGGAAACGGAAACCTGAAAGAGCTTCATACCGTTCAAATTGAGCGCACGGTTGATGAAACTGGCCGTAAAATATATAGCGAAATTCCTGGAACCGAAAAAGTATGGCCTGCGGATCTCGTATTTATCGCAGTAGGCTTCGAAGGTCCTGAGACAACGCTGATCGAACAGCTTGGCCTTGCACAAGACAAACGTACAAACGTAAAAGCAAGATACGGCAAATATACGACAAATGTCGACAAAGTATTTGCCGCAGGCGATATGCGCCGCGGACAAAGCTTGGTTGTCTGGGCAATCAACGAGGGCCGCGAAGCAGCTCGAGAGGTAGACAAATATTTGATGGGTTCTTCGATGCTTCCATAAAGAGCCGGTAGTCAATCAGAAAAGCTTAATAAGAGTGAAGAGAAGCGCCTTCGGGCGCTTTTCTTGATGTATAAGAATTTAAATGTTTACGCATGACGAATGCCTTGAAATAATTTCTGAACGGAGGGATTGTCCCATGATTAAATATGGATTAGATCGAATAACAGAGCTTAAGTTCCGCTCCTTCCAGCCTATTATTGAACAAAGGGATGAGCAGTGGGTCGATATTGCGCTGCGTTTTGAGCTTGAACCAGAGACTGAAGTCCCGGAAGATCTGATTGATTTTTCGGCACTTGTCATTTGCACGATCGACGGAACGATTGCGCAAATCGTTCCGCATGACGAAGGCTGCGATTGCGAATACCAATTCACGGTAAGTGAAAAAGAGCAAATCACTGCATTTATTTTGCAGCCGGCCGTACAAGAAGCGATTCGAAAACTAGGTTCACCGTTTTAAGGAAAGATGTGGTAAAATCGGTTTGAGATGACGCAAAGGAGCGAATCGTCATGCCAGCCGAAGAAGCCTATGTCCTGTCTCCGACGGACGTTCGGAACATCAAAAGCTACGTTCAGCATAAATACGCAGCGATGCCGCAAGAAAAGCGCGCAGAAATCGTAGCGGACGCGGTCAAACGAATCATACATAAGCAATTGCCGAATTTCGAGGGCAGCATCAAACGTACCGTCACGGAAATGTTGATTAGGACCGTTGTATTGGAAAGACAAGGCCCCGTAAGAGCCGATGATATATTCCAAGCTTGTTTAGCTCTCGACCGAACGGATTCGTCGATATTTGAACCGATTCATGACTGGTTGGAAAATTTGCTTCATATAAGCTGTCAGAAGCCCCTCATGAAGCGTATAATGGACGAGCTGTCCGAGACCTTGGGACAATCGGATTCCGTAACGAAAATTGCTGAGAACGGCATTCTGGGGCTTCTAAAAGGAAAATTGATTGCCGAGGGCGTCGCGCTTGGCAGCACTGCACCAGCTGCGGTACAAGCAGAGATCATTGAACTCCCTCAGCAAAAGTGGCGAAATCTGTTTTCAGAGAAAACAAGCTTGCGATCTTATATTTACAGCATGCTTTGTTTGTTCCTCATCGCGGCAAGCTTATTGTATGGATGGTCCTTAAGCAAGCCATCGCCCTATAAGCTTCAGCCGCCAGCCGCGCTGATGCCCGCTGAGCCGCCAATCGTATCGTTAAGCGGGCTTCCATCCGAACTTCGCTACAATGACATTGATAAGAAACGTTTAAAGCAATTTTTGGAATCCAAATCCTCTGTTTTGGCCGAACCGCCTTATTTCGACGCGATCGTCTCTGCCGCACATGCTTTCGATATCCATCCTGTTATTTTATTTGCTATCACGGGACAAGAGCAGGGCTTTGTGCCTAAAACGAATAAGCAGCATAAACAAATCGCAAATAATCCTTTTAACGTGTTTCATAGCTGGCAGGAGTTTAATACCGATATCAAAGAATCCGCTGAAATCGCGGCAAGAACCGTTTCTAACTTGAGCAAAGACCGGCCGGCCGAGACAGACCCTTTTAAATGGATCAATCGAAAATACGCGGAGGATCCGAAATGGTCAGACGGCGTTCGGTCGATTTTCGCATCGATCATGAAGTATTTGGAGAACCCGCCAGTCCAATAATTGCGAGCGGCAATCTTTCATAAATAGCCATATAAAAGAACCCAATTGGGATAAACGTCCCGTTGGGTTTTATTTTTTTTCAGCGATTTCCATTCTCGGAAAAGGCGAAAAGGATTCCATTTTGACCGGGAAGTCTGTAAAATGTTTAAGAGGAAATCCAGTGCAGGGCTGGCTGAAGCCGAATGCGGCTTGGCCAAACGGCCCGGCTTGCGAAATGCTTAACGAAGGAGCGAATATCTTTTGAAGACATTAATCATTGCGGAAAAACCCGATATGGGGCGAAACATTGCTGCCGCAATCGATCCAAAAGCAAAAAATCACCGTTCCTACATAGAAGGCGAACACTATATCATTACATGGGCAATCGGTCATTTAATTGGACTGGCGGAGCCCGATGCTTACGATGACCGTTACAAGAAATGGAATATTAATGATCTTCCCATTATTCCGGCGCAGTTCAAGCTTGTGCCAAACAAAAAAACAATCGATCAGCTTAAAGTAATTGGCGATCTTGCAAAACGGAGCAATCTGCTTGTAAACTCCTGCGATGCGGGGCGTGAGGGACAGTATATTTTTTCATTGATCCAGCGTCATTTAAAGCTTAGCCAGCCGGTTAAGCGGCTGTGGATATCGGATTTAACGCCAGAGACGATCCGCAAAGGATTCGAGGAATTGAAAGAGGGAGCGGAATACGAGAATTTAACCAGGGCCGCCACGGCAAGAAGCGAAGCGGATTGGCTGATTGGCATGAATGGATCCCGGGCATTTACGACCAAGCATAATGTGCTGCTCTCCGTTGGCCGCGTGCAGACGCCTGTCTTGGCGCTTATTTACGACCGCCAGAAGCAGATTGAGGCGTTCTCTTCCTTGAAGTTTTTTGAGCTGGAAGGTCATTTCACCCAAATGGAGATGTCCTACAAAGGCATGTGGCAGGGCGAGCGAGCAACCGATCAAGCAAAGGTTGAAGCGATCGCGGCCAAGGTCAAGGGGAAACAGGGACGGATTGCTTCCTACGAGGTGAAAGAGACGAAGGAGTATCCCTTCAAGCTTTATGATCTAACGCTGTTGCAGCGGGAAGCAAACGGCAAGTATGCTTTTTCGGCGAAAAAGACTTTGGATACGGCGCAAGCGCTATATGAGAAACATAAGGTGATTTCCTATCCGAGAACGAATTCGAACTATGTCACGGAACAGAACATTCCGGAGATGCACAAAACGTTAAACGCCCTTCAAGGCACGGTATACGATGAGCTTGTAAAAGGGGCAAACCGAAACCTTGTGCATAAGGGAAATAAATTTATTTGCAATCCGACAAAGGTCGAGGACCATCATGCGATTTTGCCGACAAACCGCAAGGCAAACGGTTTAAGTCCCGATGAGCAGAAGCTGTATGATTTAATCGTTCGGCGATTTCTGTCCCAGTTTTATCCTCCAGCCGAATACAAAGTGCATACCGTTTTGACCGAGGTAGAAAACGAACAATTCAAAACAACGGTTAAGGAGCTTTTAAGCTTAGGCTGGAAGGTTATTTATGCCGATCAGAAGAAAGAGAAGGCAAAATCCACTGTAAAAAGCAAGGATAAAGAGGATTCTGAAGAGGAAGAAATCGAAGTTAACGAGCCCTTCTCGATTCAGGCGGAAGAAAGTATTCTATGCTCGGATGCCATTGTGAAAGAAAAGGATACGCAGCCTCCTAAGCATTACACGGAAGGAACGCTGCTGAAGGCGATGGAGAGCGCTGGCAAGCAGATCGAAGACGAGGACGTGCGCGATGCGATGAAAGATTCGGGCTTAGGTACGCCTGCCACGCGCGCAGCAACGATTGAACGGCTGAAAAACGTCGGTTATGTGGAAATGCAGGGCAAGAAGATCCAGGTCACGCAAAAAGGCAGAACAGCCATTGAGCTTATTCGCGGGGCTGGCATCGATTTACTTACCTCGCCGGAAATGACGGGTCTTTGGGAGCGTCGTTTGAATGAAATATCGAGAGGGACGGCGTCAGACGGTCAATTTATGGAAAATGTAAAGAAATTCGCGACCATGATCGTAGACAAGGTTCGGATTCAATCCCGTGCAGCAAAAACATCATTTGAAAGCGAACCATCGGCTGCAAGCAAAGGATCTCCTGGTAAGGCTGCAGCTGCACGGACTCGTTCTGCAAAACCAAAGGCACCGGGAACAACAAAAAAAAGCGCTGCAGCGACTGCAGCAGCTCCAGGAAGCATAACGATGATCGCCTCCTGTCCGCGGCCGGGCTGCGGCGGTTCGATTTTTATGGGACGCAAGGGCTATGGCTGCTCGCATTACAAGGAAGGCTGTAAATTCGTGATCTGGAAGGAAAGCTATGGACGGAGCTTAACGGATTCACAGGTCAAGGCTTTAGTGGAGAAGGGAAAGACTACGAAGCTGAAGCTCGAATTGGCAGACGGCACGCCTAGTGAGGGCAGAATCGTAATCAGAAATATAGATACAGGCGAACTGGCAATCGAGCAATAATGAATAAGCCGGATTACAGTAAAGACCCGAATTTATCTCGTGTTGATGAGATGAATTCGGGTCTATTTGTTATTGTTATATTTCGCAGTGAAACGAGCGTTCGGCGCATACCATGCCGACAGCCGTTTACGTTTATCGGCGTTTAGTTTAACGGTTCACGTAACCATGGATCGCGTCAGGAACGTCCTTCAAATGATCAAGGGTTAAAAAAGCGCCCTTAGGCTCTACTTCAATTTGAATAACGTTATACTCCCATTCGGATACCGCACGCATATGAATGGCATGGATACCGGCCGTTAAAGCAGGAACGACATCCGTTCGTATGGAGTTGCCGATCATCCAGGTGCTGCTGCGGTTAAATACGCCTGTGGAGAGAATATTCTCTAACGCGTCACTATTCTTTAACCGGCGGATATAAATCCGCGACTCAAAATAACGCTCCAAATTCATTTTCTCGATCTTTCTGCGCTGTATTGGCATCTCGCCACCCGTATACAGATGAAGCTCGTGTCCGGCTTCAGCGAGTGAGAAAAGCGTTTGTTCCATGTTGGGATAGGGCTCGGTATCATGCTCATAAACGCTGAGACCAAGCTTCCATAAAAAGTTTTCCTCATTGGTTGAACGCTTGCGCCCAGTTAGATGAGAGAAGTGAATGTAGGTGTCGACAAAGGATTGCGGGAAATGCTCGCTCTTAAAGCCAAATACAGCAACACCCGCAATATCGATCTCCATTTGCTTGTCTCGGATGGCTTGGACAGACACTTGCGGTGAGCTGCCGAACCAAGTAGTCATCGCGTCAATAAACTGGTCAATCACCAAATAAAAATATTTGTTACAGTGAATTAAGGTATCGTCGAGGTCAAACATAATTTGCTGCTTCATAGATACGATCTCCTTTGCGGTACTTGAAACTGTATGATCAATCTACCGCAAGTGGAGGGAGGAGTCAATGTATGGGAGAAGGCTAGGATAACTTTTACATAATTTATCCAGAAAAAAGGCATGATAGCTATTGGAGGTGATTGAGTTGGTCATTAACAACATGAATAAAAACGTCAATCGTCAAAATCAAGCGGGCTTGCGCGGACAGTCAGGAAAGTTAAAAACAGACAAGTTCGCCAGGCGTCCGTCGAGCTTGAATGGTATTAACAAACAGCTTCCTTAGAACAAGGGGCCGCTATACGGAAAGGAGAGCGTAAAAGTTCTTAGCTCTCCTTAAATATAGTTTAAGCATATTTAAGCTGTGAAGCCCGTAATTGATTTTTAATAAAAGCAATGCGCCTGCGGACGTAAAAGTCCTTGCATGCGCCCTTCAAATCATTGGGAGTGATCACCTCCTCTGCAACATTATCAATGATAATAAGCCGTCCATCGGCATAGAACTTAAAGGTTAAGTCGCGTCCGGGACGTTCATTCTCTACATAACGGAAATTTTCGCAGATGTTTTTCATGGTGATCAGGCCTCCTTCAAAATGTTGAATTCGATGATCAATAGAACGTTTGTTCTTGTTTTTATTATACCAAACATTTGTTCGTATGGAAACTGTTTTTTGTTTAACGTAAACTAGATTCATAGAAGCAGTTGCTGCAAACAGAAGGAGCGCGGAAAATGATCAGAATAAAGAATCTTTCAAAAAAAATTCCCGGCGGGCCGAAGGTGCTCGATGATATTAGTTTCGAGGCTTATCCAGGAGATTTTATTGCCATTAAAGGAGATAGCGGAAGCGGGAAGTCAACCCTTCTCCGTTGTCTTGCTTTGCAGGAAAAGTGGAGCGAGGGCTCCTATCAATTTAATGGCCTGGATGTTTTCAAGCAGGGGATATCCGGTAAGCTTAAAGTGAAGAAAGAAGTCGCTTATGTGGAAGAGAAGCCTTTTCTGTTTCCGAATAAGACGGGTCTCAAAAATGTGATAATCGGTTCAGTCTCGCAAACACCGGCATGGCGCAGATGGACAGGCATGGTGAGAAGCGATGATTATATGGGCGCAATGGACTTGATCGAGAAGAGGGGACTGCTCGAGAAAGCCCACCAGAAAGCCAGTACCTTAAGCGGCGGCGAGCGGCAGCGTATGGCAATCGCAAGAGCTCTTGTGCATGGCGCGAAGGTCATCGCGGCGGACGAGCCTGTGTCCGGCCTCGATCCGCATACGGCAGATCTTGTTTTGAACGATTTGAAAGCGCTGTGCAAAGAGCAGGGCGTAATCGTTATTGCCGTCATGCACCAAGGAGATTGGGCGGAGCGATTCGCGGACCGCATACTCGGTTTGAAGAACGGCAAGCTCGTGCTTGACGTCAGCGGCAGAAGACTCACGGAACGCGAGAAGGCTCTGCTGTGAACGAGATCGAGCTGCGCACCATATCCGAACACGAGCTGGAGGACGCCATCGCGCTCGAGCTGCGCTGTTATCCGCCTGAAGCGGCAGCAACCTTGGCTGGCTTTCAATTTAGATACGCCCATTATC
The DNA here is from genome assembly GCF_040676435.1 of Paenibacillus sp. LPE1-1-1.1. Taxonomy (NCBI): domain Bacteria; kingdom Bacillati; phylum Bacillota; class Bacilli; order Caryophanales; family Paenibacillaceae; genus Paenibacillus; species Paenibacillus sp. LPE1-1-1.1. The sequence goes on along the minus strand of NZ_JBEGHY010000023.1, from coordinate 562,667 downwards.
GCCCCTTTTTCTGGTCAGCCTGGGGAGATAATCAGCTAGTGGGCATCATAAACGGCATTCGAACATCCCAATCCGAATGCGGGGACGAAATGAAGGGGAATCAAACCGATTTTTTTAACGGCGTAAACTTTTGTATCCTCACGGTTGCGGTGGACGGGCAGCACCGCGGGAAGGGTATCGGATCCTTGCTGCTGCGAAAGCTGGTGCAACAATGCAAAGCTTCCGGCATCGAAAACGTTATCTTAATGTGCGAGGAGCATCTCATTCCGTTCTATGAAGCCGAACAATTCGTGCTTCGAGGCATTTCGGCCTCGAAGCACGGAGGAATAACTTGGTATGAGATGAGCCGTTCGCTGCATACAATGGAGCATCTTACCGAATAGGAAGGTGTCTTCAACATGCCATTTCAATCACCGGTTGTTGTACAAACTGCCAAGACCGATTTTCCTAAGGCAGAGCTGTCCTTGCCATACATAAGCGGAGGGAAAAGTGAAGCCGCAGATAAAAAAATAAATGACGCGATTCATCATGCAGTTCAGCAATTGGTTCATAATCAGGGTTCCCTGGATGATCCAAGGGCACAGATGCTGGGTTATTTTGAACAAAAGAATAACCAGAAAGACTACCTCAGCCTGTCATTGTTTAATTACGCTTTTACGGGCGGCGCTCACGGGTTGACCCTGCAGGAATCGCTTACCTTTAAACAGTCGACCGGCCAAACGTATACGCTCGCTCAGCTCTTTAAACCGGGAGCGGACTATGTAGAACGCATTAGCGCGATTGTAGACGCTCAAATCAAGGCGAGAAATATCGATACGCTGGAGCCTTTTAAAGCTATCCGTCCAGATCAAGACTATTATGTGGCGGATCGTTCGCTCGTTATTTACTTTCAGCTTTATGAGCTGGCGGCCTATGTCTTTGGTTTTCTATACTTTCCGATATCGGTCTATGAGCTTCAGGATATCATTAATGAGGACGGTCCTCTCGGAGCGATGCTTGTTAATGATTGAAACAAAATAAGCCTATTTTGCTAAGCCGCGTAACAGCCGCAAGCTATCAAGGAGACGACGATTTGACTTACTTTTTTATACTTTTCGCAGCTGCATTGATTGCCGCCGTCTCGTTTGTCTTCTATCAACAGCGTCATATAGATAAGAAACAAAGCCGAATGAAGAAAATCCCGGCTCTTCCGTCTTCTGTTACGTTTAGTTCACGGTCTATTCATGCTATCCCGGCCCGAGTGGACGCAGAATTGAATGGTTCTCGTGAAAATGAGCTGCAATCAGAGGGAGACATGAAACGCAACCTGTTGGTCGTGGATGACCAATATGCTATTCGGAAGATGTTATCCGAAGTTTTTATTGCACGGGGAATGGCAGTGTTCGAGGCGGATAACGGCTTTGACGCATTAGAAGTATGCAAGAGCCGCGATTTGGATTGCATCTTGCTTGATTTAAAAATGCCGGATATGGATGGCATTGAAATATTACGGGAGATCAGGTCAATCTCGGTTGATGTACCGGTCGTTCTGCTCACTGCGTATGCCTCGCCTGAAAAGATGAATGAAGCCATTGAGCTTGGCATTAGCAATTGCTTCACGAAGCCCTTTGATATTTTGGAGCTGCAAGAGGAAATTGCGAGAACGATTGACCAGCGCCAGTTAAAAATTACTGGTTAAAAAACGACCGGATAGAAATTGCCTCGCATCTTAAAAGATGGGAGGTTTTTTATTTTCTCTGCTTGATCAGCAGCTCAGCGGGGGAGGGGAGGGATATCTTCATGTCAAAAACCCTGGAAAAAGTACGGGAAATAAAAAAGATCATTGTAGGAAATATTCGGACAATTGCAAAAACATTTCCCGGGGAAACGCAATATGCTACATAATAGAGAGGTTTTCGACAGCGAGCAGCTTGGGAAATGGAGAAGATGTCGAAAGCGTTTTCCGAAGAAAATTAACCTCATTAATATTTAATGCAGTTATATCTCTTTGCCAACATCTCCCTGGGAAGATTATAATAGTCAGATAAGAAAAATCGCTCAGGAGGAAAGAGGAAAATGACGCAAACTACGGGGAAAGCCAGACTTATTTCACTTAATATTGGCAAGCCTGCAGCGATCGCTCACGGCTCTAAGGAGATTATTACCGGCATTTTCAAAACGCCTTCATCGAATCCCCATCATTTAGCCTTAACGGGGCTTCAAGGCGACGGCCAAGGAGACACCGTTAATCATGGCGGGCCGGATAAGGCCGTGTGCGTGTACTTTGAACAGAGATACCCCTATTGGCGAGAGCAGCTAGCTAGTTCCGTAGATTATGGAGCGTTTGGAGAAAACTTCACTTTGTCCCATTGGACAGAGGATGACTTATGTATCGGAGACATCATCCAAGCGGGCGAAGCCATCCTTCAGGTAAGCCAGCCAAGACAGCCTTGCTTTAAGCTTGGTTTACGGCATAACTTGCCTGAATTGCCTGTTCATGTGCAAAAGACGGGTTATACGGGTTTTTATTTCCGGGTCATTAAAGAAGGAAGCATCGAAGCGGGAACAGAGTTTACGATCACGCAAAGGCATCCTGCCCGCAAAACCATATCCGAAGCTAACCGCGTTATGTACCAAGATAAACAAGATCTTGACGGCATCCGCGCTTTGCTGGAGGTGAAAGAGCTGGCTGCGAGCTGGCAGGAACAACTTGGCGGCCGTCTTACAAAGCTGTCGATTGAGATTCAAGGGGGATCAGCACGTTGATTGACACCATAGATTTTACATCTTACTTAAACGAATATGAATTTCCCGCTCCTTGCTTAATCGAAAACCTGGAAAGCGGAATGAACAATACGACCCGGATCATTTCCTCGGCCGGCAAAAGGTATGTGCTGCGAATCTACAATAACCACAAGGACACCGATATTGTTAGGCTTGAACAAGAAATCCTATCTGAGCTTCAGCAGGAGGAGCTTCCGTTTCGTATACCCGTTCCATTAAGGAATAAGCGCGGAGAAACGATAAGCATCGCGACTGACGGGACGCTGTCTGCATTGTTTCATTATATAGACGGCGAGCGTCCATCCGCGGCTAACCTGGCGCATGTGTATGCATTAGGCGTAACGGCAGCGAAGCTGTCTCGAGCATTAGCTGCGATCCGGCCAACTCGCAAGGCGCAATACAGTCCGTACTATCGGCTGGAAGAGACCTATGCGCCTATGGATGGAAAGATCTTCTTGGTTATGGCAGAGCGATCCGCGGAGCTTACTGCCCGGAAACCCAGCTTCGAAGCACTTCAAGCGGAGCGTGAGCAGTTAGCTGAGGCATGCGCGGAGTTCGAGCAATGGCCTATGCAATGGATTCATGGGGATCTGGTTTTCAACAATACGGTGTCGCAAGATGATAGGATCATCGGCGTGCTTGATTTTGAATTCGCGACAATGGATGTAAGAGCGATGGAGCTTGCGGTCATTGTTGTTGATTTAATTAAGCCCAATGACGTCGCGCTGCATGAGAAAGTCAGGATTTTGCTTAACGGCTACCAGGATACGAATCCGCTAACCGGTCGGGAGCTTAAGAAATTACCCTTGTTAATGAAGCTAAGGCTGCTCGACGTTGCTTTGCATTTTGCAGGACGCTTAAGAGATCAGCTTGATCATGAGGATGTACTTTGCGGAATTATCGATCAATCATTATTTGGCTGCAAATGGATTAACGAACATTGGGAGGATGAGATGGTATGAGTTTAGCAAAAGCGCTGGGATACGGCGAAGGGGAAAAGCTGCTTCTTATCAATGCTGACGATTTCGGGTTATGCCATTCTGTTAACTCAGGCATTCAGCAGCTCCTGCTTGACCAAACGGTCAGCTCGGCAACATTAATGATGCCATGCGGCTGGGCGCGGGAGGCGGCGCTTTGGAGCGCAAGGCATCCGCAAATCGACGTAGGCGTACATTTTACGTTTACGAGTGAATGGGATCTTTACCGCTGGGGACCGGTCAACCGCAAAGGGAAAACCGATTCTCTGGTAACAAGCGAAAACTATTTTCCGAAGGAAAGCAAAACCGTAGAGCAGCTTGCCGATCCGGATCAAGTGAAGGAAGAGCTTATCGCGCAAATCGAAATGGCATTGGCGATGGGGATGAAGCCTTCTCATGCCGATAATCATATGGGAAGCATGTATGGGTTAGCGACAGGCCGCCATTTCCTTCCTATTGTTTTGGATGTATGCGCTTCCTACGGACTGCCTTTCCGGCTGCCTCGATATTTGCTCCAGGAAAATGGGCAAATCGCGCCGCCGGAACTTGCCGAACAGGCGAAGCAGCTGGCACAGCTTGCGGATTCAAAGGGAGTGGTCATCTTGGATTACTTGGTTGGACTACCCTTTCAATTACAGGATGGAGAAGACTTTCATTCCTTAAAAGCAGACATGCGGATGCTGTTAAAAAGCCTGCATCCTGGCGTGACCGAGCTTATCATCCATCCTTCCCTCGTAACGGATGAGCTTCAAGCTTTTCACGGACAGCCGCTCAAACGGGGGATGGAGCTGGAGCTGTTCCGTGATCCGGATATTCAGAAGACCCTACAGGATGAAGGCATACGCATGATTCGCTGGCGCGAGCTTCAGAAGCTTCAACGTGACCGTACCTGCTTTAAAACTTAAAAAAGGAGCTGACTTATGTCTTTTCAAGCAATCAAGCAATTAGCCGAACAAGTGAAAATGAATATAGGCCGCGTTATCGTCGGAAAAGAGGAAGTTGTCGATTTACTGCTCATTGCACTTATAACATCCGGCCATGTCCTGCTAGAGGATGTTCCAGGAACAGGCAAGACATTGCTCGCAAAATCACTTTCTAAATCGCTTGATCTCACTTTTAGACGAATTCAGTTCACGCCGGATTTACTGCCATCGGATTTGAGCGGCATTCATTTCTATAATCAAAAGCTAAGCGAATTTGAATTCCGCGCGGGTCCTTTATTCACAAATTTATTGCTAGCCGACGAGATCAACCGCGCAACTCCGCGCACGCAATCCAGCTTGCTCGAATGCATGGAGGAGCGCCAGATCAGCATCGACGGAGAAACGAAGCTGCTAGCGCGCCCCTTTATGGTTATTGCCACTCAAAATCCAGTGGAGCATCAAGGGACCTTTCCTTTGCCAGAAGCGCAGCTTGACCGGTTCTTATTTAAAATTAAAATGGGTTATCCCTCGAGCGAAGAGGGCTTGCAGCTCTTAAAGCGCTTTATGGCAAATGATCCTTTGTCTGAGCTTGAGCCTGTGGCGGGCATCGAAGTCATCCTGCAGGCACAGCAAGCCTATGCAGCCGTTAAGGTAACGGATGATGTTCTGCAATACTTATTGCAAATCGTAGAGCAAACGCGTAAGCGCGAAGAGGTATCCGTCGGTGTAAGTCCCCGAGGCAGCCAGGCGCTATTGCGTGCTTCCCAAGTCCATGCCATTCTTCGTGGGCGTGACTTCGTTACGCCTGACGATATTAAAGCGATGGCGAAGCCCGTGTTAGCGCATCGTTTAGCGATTCGCGGCATGCAGCGTACGGCTAACCAAGCGGATTCGATCATCGATGATATTATTCGTCTAACGGCCGTGCCTGCTGAAGCCGGCGTATCGGTCCGTTAGGCGGCTGAGCGATGGTCTTATTCTGGTTTATCGTAGCCGCTGTCGCAATCATATCCGTACAAAGCCGAGTGTTCCAGCGGTTTGTGCTGCGGCACATCAAATATGAACGCCGTTTCACCTCAAAAGCATGCTATAGCGGGGAACAGGTGGAGTTATTGGAGGAAATGGCCAACGCGAAGTGGCTGCCGGTTCCGTGGCTTCGAGTAGAGTCTCAGCTGTCTACGCACCTGCACTTCCAAAAGCAGGACAATTTTTCGGTGAGCAGCGGACAGCTCTATCAGAATCATAAAAGCTTTTTCAGTCTTGCGCCTTACACGAAGATTAGGCGCACCCACCGCATCACCTGCGCAAAACGCGGATGGTATAAGCTTCAAACGGTGACTTTAACAGGCGGCGATTTGCTCGGACTGTCTAATGCGTCAGAGCAAATTGCTCTGCAGGGCGAGCTTCTCGTGTACCCAAAGCCGGCAGAGGTGCCGATCCAAGAGCTGCCTTACCATAGCTGGCAAGGCGACCAATCGGTTAGACGGTGGGTAATTAACGATCCCTTTGTCATAGCCGGCGTACGTGATTATCAAGCAGGAGACACTTTCAAGCAGATCAACTGGAAGGCAACGGCAAAGACGGGAAGTTTTCAAGTCCATCAATATGATTTTACGGCAGACCGCAGGCTGATGATTTATTTGAATGTGGACGATGCGGAAGGCATGTGGCGCAGCGTAACGGATCTCGCGCTTATTGAACGGGGGATCGAGTGGGCAGCGGGAGCGGCGGAGGCGGTTATCCGGCAGGGCATGGAGGTTGGCTTCGGCACGAATATGCCCATTCGAGGCATGAAGGAGAGCGTACTTATTGAGCCGCGAGGCGGTCACGAGCATTTAATCGGCCTATTTGAGGAGATGGCAAAGCTCGAAATCGAACGAACGGAGCTTTTCCATCATTTGCTGGAACGGGAAGCGCGCAGCGGATTCAGCGAAAGAGATATTCTTATGATTACATCCTATTGGAATGATGAATTGGAGCAGCAGGCCAATCAGTTGAGATATAACGGCAATGCAGTAGCGGTGTGGACTCTGACCGAAAAGGCTCTAGCAAATCAAGCCAATGGCGGACAAGCTTCAGCAAGCGCAAGCAAGGAAGAGGTGAGTGCGTGAACAGTCCGATGAAGCAAACCGCTTCGTTAAAAAGCTTAGGGCAGGGCATCATTGAATTATTATTTTATTTGCCTGTTGTACTGATTGCTGCCGTATACCTGCTGCCCTTGTCAGCCATCTGGATATGGATTGCCACCTTGCCGTTATGTTACTCGGGAGGCTCGCTCATTATAGCAAATCGGGCGGGTTTGCGATTAGGCACGCGATTGCTGCTGGCCGCTGTTCTTGGAATAGTACACAGCTTGCTCTTAAGTGCCGCTGGGTTAGGAGCAGGGGCGATATGGGCAAATGCAATTTGTGCCTTAATCGCTGCTCTTTTTGCATTAAAAGGGATGTCTGCACTGTCGCGGGGTTGGACCATCTCTTTTCCCAATACCCAGATGCTGTTTTGTGTATTGCTTTATGTAGCGATGCAGCCTCTAAAACTGATGGTTTTTAAAAAGCTAATCGATTATAACGGGGCATTAATCCTTGGCGGGATTACCGCTGTCATTTTATTTTTCTTCTTAGCAAATGAACGGCATTTGAACAGCGAGACCATTGATACGGGAAAAACAACCGCAACGCTTGCTTTTAAACGACAAAATCGGATGATGATGGCCATCATTGTAGTGATCATTTGCGTTATCGCATTGTTTCGGCAAATTCAACAAACGATTGAGCGCTTCTTTCATTCTATTGTGGAACGGTTGATCAGCTGGTTTGACCAGCCCAAGGAAGTACAGCCGCCTGCCGAGGAGATGCCAAACGCTGCAGAGCCGCAGCTGCCTGCCGGAGAAGCGAAAGCTCCTTCCGAGTGGATGCTGCTGATCGAGCAAATTTTAAAAATCATTGGCATCATACTCGCTATCGCTGTAATATGCATTCTCCTGTATTTCCTGGTTAAGAAGCTGTATCAATGGGGGAGGCTTATCGCAGCAAAGCTGCGGGAGCGTGGGGCCGATCATCGACATGCCGAAACAGGATACACGGATGAAACCGAAAGTTTAATGTCATTAACTAACTGGCGTGAGCAGATGGGGAATCAGCTTAAGAAGCTATTCCCTAAGAAACGTACGTTTGCGCAAGAATGGAATGAGCTGCGGACGGGTGCTGAAAAAATAAGGTATTTGTACACACGATTGCTGCGAAACGGAGCCGAGCAGGGCTATGTCGCCAAAGACTATTTGACACCACGAGAAACAGCGGATGAGATGGCGAACTGGAAGGACGGAACATTAAAGCCAAGCAGTTTGCAAAACTTTATTGACGTATACGAAAAGGTCCGATACGGTGACAAGCTGCCCGACGATCAGCAGGTGGATGCCTTTAAGGAGCAGTTCGATAAAAAAGGGAATCAAGCCCGGTAATGGCTGATTCCCTCTTTTTATTCTAGTCATGATATGAAATAGCTTAAGCTAGACTCTGAATATGCTCCGCTATTTTACGCCCATGGTAGCGGCCGGATTCTATGAATATTTCATTTGCTTCATGTCTCGATGCAACGACTCCCGCTAAATAAATACCAGGTACGTTGGTCTCCATCGTATTCTCATTGAAGGTAGGAAATCCTTCCTCCTCGATCGTAACTCCGCTGGCATTAAGGAAGTGGCGATCGGGGTGAAAGCCGGTCAATGCCAGCACAAAATCATTTTCGATTTGAATCGAACCTTCCGGTCCTTCGACGGTAATCGCATTGTTTTCTATACCGATAACGGTCGATTGGAACAGCATACGGATCAATCCTTTAGCTACTTTGCTTTGAAACCCGGGTTTGACCCATGGCTTTATGCTTTTGGAATAATCCACGCCCCGGTAAATAACGGTAACGTCCGCGCCAACCCGTTCAAGCTCAAGTGCGGCATCAATGGCCGAATTGCTGCCGCCGATAATGGCGACCTTCATGCCGACATAGGGATGGGATTCGCGAAAGAAATGACTGACTTTATCCAGCTGTTCACCGGGAATGCCGAGCTCGTTAGGGTGATCAAAATAACCGGTTGCAATAATGACGTATCGGCTTCTGTAGCGGTGCTTCTCGCCGAAGCGGTTCTCGCCTTGTAAAATAAAATAATCCGAATCTGGCGTTATGCTTGTGATCGACTCATATGCTTTTACGCGAATTTGGTGACGCTGAGCCGCTGTCCGGTAATAATTCAACGCCTCTAACCGGGAAGGCTTTTCGTTGGCCGTCGTAAACGGGATATCGCCGATTTCGAGCAGCTCAGGCGAGCTGAAAAAATGCATATACGTCGGATATTGCGAAATGGAATGGACAATATTCCGTTTTTCTATGACTAGGGGACGAAGTCCGATCCGCTCGAGCTCAATGGCTGCCGCCAAGCCGCACGGACCGGCTCCGATAATGATGGCCTCTTCATTTTGCATGTATTGTACCCTCCTAAACAGATAGCGAAGCTATCAAGGTTTCTATTAGAACGCTTAACGCTCATTTTACTGCGGAGCGCACATCTTGTGCAAATTTGGATGATTGGCTCTCTTGTACAGGCATTGGAATATTGTATAATGGTGTGGAAACGTTCATAATAAGATAGCTAATAGATTGGAAGCTAGCTTTATTTCATAAAAGAATTGGAGGAGATCACATGCGGCGGCGTTTTGTAATAGAAGCAGTACTGGTAGCAACGTATGGGCATCTTCTTGTACCAAGTCGTCCGATTGATTATGTCGTGCCTTATTCTTCCATCGCAGAGCTGTACGATATGAGAGACGGTGCTGATCCCGTTATGGATGATCCAGACGATGATGGGCATGTAAAAAACAAAATAAATGAGCTGATTGCTTTTTTCGAGGACTCGCTCAATCGCAAAAAAATTGAAAAGGCGATGCAGGTTCCTTGGCGGGAAAGCTCGCCTTTGCTGCTAAATGAAACGATTCAATTTACGGTGGTGCATGCAGTAGATAACGCGCATTACGGTGAATTGTTTGATCCTATCGAAACCGAGCTGCTGCTTACGAGCTTGAAGCTGAGCGTGCCTTTGCTTTCTGACCAGTTTGAATTTCAGGATAAGCTGATAGAAGCAGAGGTTCCCGTACAAATTTATGACATCGAAGATTTTGAATTTGCCGTAGAAGAAGGAATCTCCTCGAGCGATTTTGAGCAGTCCCATGAGACGGACAGATTTTAAAATTTTTTTTCCAAAGACCTCTTGCGCAAAGCCGGAACAGGATGTTAAGATTTGGGTGGGTTAGGAAGATATTATCAAATGGAAAATGAAAAGGGGGGCTCTAGGATGTTTAACAATGGGTTTGGAATGAAGGTTGCTGACGCGCAGATTAGCTTATTATTCCATATTACCGATCAAACATGCCGACCGGCCTGCCTTCGTTCAATGGTGCCAACTGAGCTTTCGTAGCTTTCGTTGTTCGCTGTCATACGGAGATCTCAAGCCAACTTTGGCTTGAGATCTTTTTTTGTTTCCATAATGGAAAGGGGTTGTCCAATGAAAACGCTTTTACGGCTTATGATTTATGTAAGACCTAATGCGAAATGGGTATTCATTGCAATTACGATTATGATTTTGGCAACGATATTTGATCTGGTTGCGCCATGGATTTTAGGTCAAATATTTGACGAGGGAATCAGTAAGCGAAATATGTCCGTAGTCATTGGATTGACGCTTGCGTTAGCAGGCATACAGGCGCTGAAAAGCATCGGGATGTTCGTGCAAGGTTATTCGCAAGAGCTCGTCGGCCAAAATGTCGTGTTCAAGCTTCGGAAGGAGCTATACGAGCATTTGCAGCGTTTGTCCTTCTCTTATTTCGACCGGGCGCAGACAGGGCAATTAATGTCGAGAATGACCGGTGACATTGAAGCTGTAAAAAACTTCGTCGGGTTCGGGGCGATGAACTTATTTACCGGCATGCTCACCTTTCTTGGCACGACCATTTTTATGATGACCATGCAGTGGAAGGTCACGGTAATCAGCTTGATTACAATCCCTTTTATTTTGTATGTGCTGTTCCGTTTTAATCATCGCGTGGGCCCTGCATGGTCCAATATTCGCGAGCAAATGGGACGTTTAACCACAACGCTCCAAGAAAACATTTCCGGTATCCGCGTCGTGAAATCGTTTGCTACCGAGTCGGTCGAGCAAAGAAAATTTGCAAAACGAAACGAACAAAATTTTGATACGAATATGGATCGCGCGAAGCTGGAGGCCAAAGCTTTCCCTCTTATGGGCTTATACGGAGGTCTTACTTTTGTCATGATGATATGGATCGGCGCCATCTTTGTCGTGCGCGGTGAAATGTCGCTCGGTACGTTTATGGCTTTTCAATGGTATACATGGGGAATTATATGGCCGCTAAACATGCTCGGCTGGCAAATTAATATTTTTCAGCAGGCCATAAAAGCAGCTCCCCGTGTATTTGAGGTGTTGGATACGCCTGTTGATATCGAGAATCCTGAAGAAGGAATCGATACCGCGAATATGAGCGGAAACGTCGTGTTTGACCGCGTTACGTTCCATTTTGCCGATCAAGATGTTTCAAAGGAAAAACCAATATTGGATCAGGTTTCTTTCCGGGTAAAACAAGGCGAAGTAATCGGCGTGCTCGGTGCTACAGGCTCAGGTAAAAGCAGTCTGATCGGATTGCTTTCACGTTTCTATGATGTAACGGATGGAAGTGTTCAAATCGACGGGATTGATGTGAGGGAGTATGAGCTGAACGGTTTGCGCAGAAGCATCGGTATCGTTCCCCAAGAGACTTTCCTGTTCTCGGCATCCATACGCGATAATATCGCATACGGTTATCCGGAAGCAACGCAGGAGCAGATCGAAGACGCAGCCCGAAAATCACAAATCCATACCTTCATTGAGTCGATGCCAAACGGATACGATACGCGAATCGGCGAACGCGGCGTCGGCTTGTCTGGCGGTCAAAGACAGCGCGTTGCTTTGGCGCGGGCAATCTTGATGGATCCACCGATCCTCGTTCTGGATGAAGCAACCGCAAGCGTGGATACAGCGACTGAGTCGGCAATTCACGAGGCTCTGCTTGAAGTCATGAAAGGGCGGACAACGTTCATTATTGCGCAGAGGCTTTCCTCCATACAGCATGCCGATCGCATTATTGTTCTTGAGAATGGCCGTTTGACTGAGGAGGGCACCCATAAGGAACTAAATGAAGGCAGCGGATTCTTCCGTCAATTGTTCGATAGACAGAAGCAAATCGCTCATCAATAGAGAAGAGGTGAGAACATAGCATGAGTCAAGTGGAGTGGGATCTGGACGAGGATCAGGAAGAGAAGCCGTTTAACGGGAAATATATGCGGAGGATGATGCAATATCTTATTCCGTATCGCAAATTGATGACATGGGTCGTCATTGTCGTCCTCCTCAATATGTTGTTGAGCTTGTCGGAGCCCATCATTCTCGCTTATATCATCGACAAAGGGATCGTAGCGAAGGATTTTACCGTGATCCATGTGCTTGGCGCGGTACTTCTAGGCATTAAGCTGCTCAGCTGGCTGTTCAGCTGGATGCATACGAGGTGGATCAATTTTACGGGCCAGCGTATATTGTTTGATCTGCGGCAGCAATTATTTAATCATTTGCAAACTTTATCCTTCCGATTTTTTGACGGACGTCCGGCAGGTAAAATCATGTCCCGTATTACGAATGATACGAATGCGATTGGCGAGCTGATTAACGGCGGTTTAATTACGATGGTCATGGAAGTTACGCATTTACTCGGTATCGTTATCATCTTAGTTTGGATGGATTGGCAGCTTGCGCTGTTATCGTTCGTTATGATGCCGCTTCTTTATCTCATCATCTTGAAGCTGCGTCCGAAAATTGAAGGCTCGTGGTCGCGTTCGCGGTCAACCATGTCTGCAATCAACGGCAATTTGAACGAGACGATTCAAGGTATTCGCGTCATTCAAGCCTTCTCGCGTCAAAGGACGAACAACGAAAGATTTAATGGCATTAACTTTCGGAATAAACAGGCGTTCATGCGGGCAATTACGTTAGAATCGACGGTTTACCCGTTGGTTGAAATGATCGGAATGCTAGGTACGTGCATTGTCGTGTGGTATGGGGCAGCGCGGGTAATGGACGGTGCGATCACACTCGGGTTTATCATGGCGTTTATTAATTATCTTTGGCGTTTCTGGGGGCCGCTCAGCGCGCTCTCTAAGGTGTACAGCCAGCTGCTGTCAGCAATGGCATCTGCCGAACGGATTTTTGAAGTGCTGGATACGGATCCGGAAGTGAAAAACAGCAGCCTGGCGCGCGAGCTGCCACAGGTTCAAGGCGAAGTAACCTTTGAGAACGTATCGTTCCGCTATGAGGAAAATAAACCCGATGTGCTAAAAAAGGTTTCTTTTCACGTCAATCCGGGACAGCGAGTGGCGCTCGTAGGACCTACGGGAGCTGGGAAAAGCACCATCGTCAATTTATTAATGCGATTTTATGATGCAAGCGAAGGTACCGTTCGGATTGACGGTATGGATGTCAAGCAAGCAACGCTGGAATCGCTTCGCAAGCAAATGGGAATCGTGCTGCAGGATTCATTTATTTTTGCAGGCACGGTGGAAGAGAACATACGTTACGGTAACGAGACGGCGAGTGGGGAGGAGCTGCGCAAAGCAGCAGAGAGCGTCAGGCTGGACCGGGTCGTCTCGAAGCTTGCTGACGGCTACCAAACAGAGCTGGAGGAGCGCGGATCGAAGCTGTCCGTCGGTCAGCGGCAACTGCTCGCATTCGGGCGCGTGCTGCTTTCCGACCCAAGAATACTTATCTTAGACGAGGCAACGTCAAGCGTAGATACGGAAACGGAGCAGCATATCCAAGAAGCGTTGCAGACGCTGCTCGCCGGCAGAACTGCCTTTATTATCGCTCATCGCCTATCGACCATCAAAGACGCAGACCTGATTCTAGTCATCGAGAATGGAATCATTGCCGAACAGGGATCGCATAGCGAGTTAATGAAAAAAGGCGGGATTTATGCGAATCTGGTACTCACGCAGCTCTCCATGCAGGAGTCGGTTGTTTTGCAAACCAGCACATAACTGTCTTTAAGAAAAAGAGGAGGAGTCAAGCAAGCGCTGATGAAGCGTTAGCTTTGCTCCTCCTCTTTTTTTGTGCGATCGATTGCTTGAGCCATCGTTTTGTCCGTTAAATGAGCGTAGATTTGCGTTGTTTCCGGTGAGGCATGCCCCAGCTGCTCTTGCGTTTTATAGATATCATTTCGCAAATAATAATCGGTGGCGAAGCTGTGCCTTAGCTTATGAACCGATAAATAGGGCTTGCCAAAGCGCTTAGCATATTTGATGACCATTTCTTGGATCGCGCGTTTTGTCATACGTGAGCCTTCGTTTTTCCCATTCGCTATAGCTAAGAACAAGGCCTTCTCGCGCTTTGGTGCTTTGTAGCGTACATCCCGCAAGGTCAGATAGGCTTGTAAATCCTCGACTGCCTCTTGGCGGAAGTAGACTGGCGTTTTAAAGGTATCATCGTTTTTGCCTTTGCGATATACGTAACACAGCTTTTTCTTTAATTCAATATCATCGACATTCAAATTCACGAGCTCCGACACGCGCAGGCCGGAATGCAATATGAAGCTTATGATGCAAGCATCGCGTATCCAATTCAATTCATAAGAGTAGAGCGCTTGCTTGTTTGAGGCGACATCGGTGCCGTAATGCTGCTTGATATACGACATGAATTCCGAAATTTCTTCCTCCTGCAGCAGCTTGCCTTCCAGCTTGGCCGCCGTATCCTTTGGTTTATGCGTCCGCTTAATCGTTACTTTGGCCATCACGTTTCGTTTGAGCAGCGGATAGAACTCTTCATCCTCGGCGATTTGGCTTAAGTAATGAAACAAAGAACGAAGAGAGGAGAGCTTGCGGGATATGGTTGTTTTGCTGTTTCGTTCCTCTTTATATGTCGATAAATACATCCGGAACCCGTCAATGCTGTCCATATGCAGCTTCTCCAGCTCCAGCAGCGACACATCTCTAAGGTTCGCAGCCTCGGACAGACCTTCAGCCATAAGCCAGTTAAGGAATGTTTCGTAATCTCTCATATATTCCACTAATGAAGAGGGAGATAAGTCCGGCAGCTTATAGTTAATGAATTTCTCAATGTACCAGGGCATGGAGGGAAGCTTTTTATCCAATTCTTCGCGGTCCTTCTGTTTTAAAATATTGATGGCAGCACAGCCCCTTTGTTTTATGTGGTGAATAATTAATGTCGTTAAGGTAACATAATAATTATTATGTAAACAAAGAATATGAACAATAATAGATTCCAATATATTGTAACAATTTTCAAAGAGGAAGACTACAACGTTGGAGCAAGTTGAAATTTAAAAAGAGCAGCCCGCCCTCATTTGAGGAACGAGCTGCTCTATTCGTTTTACTGCGTTGGAACAGCTTGATTCGGCTATTCGGTTCCGTACTACAATAGCGATTCCACGCCGTCGATAAAGATTTCTGTGCCCGAAATATGGCTCGATTCTTGCGAAGCAAGAAATAAAACCAAATCTGCAACCTGCTCGGCCGAACCGGGCCCATGCTCTAGCGGCTGACTGCCTTCAGGATATTTTACCGGAATTTTGATTTTGTCCAGCTGGGGAGTTTCTTTCGTGCTTTCTCCGATATGGGTTTGAATGGCTCCCGGACAGATCACGTTAACACGAATTTTATAACGTGCGAGCTCTAGCGCCGCCATCTTGGCAAAAGCAATCTGACCGGCTTTTGAAGTACTGTAGGCAGACATACCGAATCCCGAGAATGACCGGCTGCCGTTAATCGAGCTGGTAATAATGATGCTTCCGCCGTTTTCTTTCATATGCGGAATCGCATATTTAACGGTTAAGAATGTACCTTTTAAATTAGTGGTCAGCGTGTGATCCCATGCCTCCGGCGTTAAATCTTCGATTGGCGAGACGATGCCGTTAATGCCGGCATTCGCAAAAACGATGTCCACTCGGCCCCATTGATCAACGGCTGTCTTGATCGCCTCCTGTACCCGCTTGGGGTCGGACACGTCAGTGTCAACAAACAATGATTCTCCGCCTAGTTGATTAATTTGCTGTTCAACGGATTCGCTCCGGTTGTTATTTAAATCAATAAGGCATACTTTTGCTCCGTTTTTGGCCAGAAGCAATGCGGCTGCTCGCCCAATCCCGGAACCAGCGCCTGTGATAACGGCAACCTTGTCCTTTACTCGAAGCATATTAGCGTGCTCTTGGTTTTTGTCCGCGGTAATAATCATTTTGAATCCCTCCTGTAGTACAAAAATTATCCGGATTAGTGTGCCTCGCGACGGTTTGTTTATTCCGCTTTATTGCTTCTTGGAAATCAGAGAATTTATGAGAAATGTTTCAGATTTTGTCGTAATTGTAAATTAGTAAATGTATGTAATTTCGCGATTTCGGTTACAAATTGAAAGTAACTGTGCTAAAATCGAACGAACCAGTCGACAGGTTGCCAAACTTATTCCAATTTGCGAAGGTATCGTGCACGCGCAATTGAAAAGGGAGGTTCATTCCTATAATGAACAAGAAATTTATCACATACAGCGTGGCTGTTATTATTGTTTTTATGATGACCTTTGGAGCTCCGTTAGAAGCAGCCAATGCTGCGCAGCCAGCAACGCTTAAGGTGGGAAGCTCAGGTCCGGACGTTCCGGATTTACAATACCGGTTAAAGACAATGGGTTATTTTAATACGGATGTAACCACTTATTTCGGTACTAAAACGCTGGAGTCGCTTAAACGGTTTCAGAAAGAATACGGCTTAGCTTCCGATGGCGTAGCGGGAACCCAAACATGGGAAACGCTAAAGAAAGTGTCTGCAAACCAAAAGGAGCTTGATCTGCTGGCGAGAATTATTTATGCGGAAGCCCGCGGCGAATCGTACAAAGGTCAAGTTGCCGTTGGAGCGGTTGTCATGAATCGATTATCTGCGTCTGGCTTTCCCGATTCGATCCGGGAAGTTATAGAGCAGCCGCGAGCATTTACGGCTGTTGCAGACGGGCAATATAATTTAACGCCTGATAAGACGGCTTACCAAGCCGCTCAGGATGCTGTGAAAGGCTATGATCCGACCAACGGTGCGCTTTATTATTTTAATCCGGAGATCGCAACGTCGGATTGGATTTGGTCACGCAAGCAGACGGTGAAAATCGGACGCCACATCTTTGCTGTTTAACAAAATGATTCTTATCGGTAAGCCATACGCTTGCGGTAAGAATCTTTTTTGTTTTTTATCAATAATCGTCAAAGAGCGGTTTTCAAAGTCGTAACCAATCATGTTACAATAATATATAAAGCTTTAAGCTTTTTTAAAAACCGGAGGTGTATGCGTTGAAAGTAGAAATTTGGTCGGATTATGTATGTCCGTTTTGTTATATAGGGAAAAGAAAGTTCGAACTCGCTCTTGAAAAATTTGCGCACAAGGATAAAATCGAGATTGTTTTCAAAAGCTTTGAGCTTGATTCTAGCGCAGACCCCAACTCGAATGAAAGCACGTACAGCATGCTGGCCGCCAAATATGGCATGAGTCTAGAGAAAGCGAAAGAAACGACCGTTGGCGTAGCCGAACAAGCGGCAGCCGTCGGATTATCCTTTCATTTCGATCTCACGGTTTCCACGAATACGTTCGACGCGCATCGCCTTGTCCAATACGCAGCGCAATTTGGCAAACAAAAAGAGATGTCCGAGCGGCTGTTTAAAGCCTATTTCACGGAAGGCCAGAATGTTGGCAGCCGGGAGAAGTTAGCTGTATTGGCTGCAGAAGTCGGTCTAGATCAGGCAGCGGCGGCAGAGATGCTTCAAACCAGCCAATACGCTGATATCGTTCGCGAAGAAGAAGCAGAAGGCAGCCAGCTGGGCATTCGCGGCGTCCCTTTTTATGTGTTTGACCGTAAATATGCCGTATCCGGCGCCCAGTCGCCAGAAGTATTCCTGGACACGCTGAACAAAGCATGGGAAGAGAAACATCCAGCTTTTATTCAAGTAAATGAAGGCGACACGGATGCGCTGTGCACGGACGGTTATTGCGTACCTGATTCACCAAAATCCTAAGCCCCGTGAATGACGGTTCTCGCATGAATAATGACGGGCGCAATAACCGCTGTCAGATTGAGCGGGTAGGCGAGGTTAAGGAATTGAATAGCATCACGGTCATTATTTCTATCCATGGAAAGAACATTGAGGTTCCAGCGACAAAGGTTGCCGAAGGCATAAAGATTGGCGAACATGTCGTTTGGTCTGGCACCTGCTGGAACCTGAGGGCTAAACCTTCAAGTTGAAATGATACGATACTATGACAAAGGAGAAGTGAACCAGAATGGGCACAAATGCTAAAATAGGCGGCGGCGGGTTTCATCATATCGCGATTCGCGTGTTTGACTTTGACAAAACGGTTGCTTTTTATACGGAGATATTAGGATTCACGGAGCGCGTTCGTTGGGGTGAAGGGGATAAACGCGCGATTATGCTTGACACGGGCGACGGCAATTATTTAGAAGTATTCGCGGGCGGCAAAGAGGGGCAGAAGGACGAAGGCGCATTTTTACATTTGGCTTTAAGGTCTGACCGCGTTACGGAAGCCGTTGAGCTTGCGAGAGCAGCCGGCATGAAAGTTACCGTAGAGCCGAAGGAAGTCGAGCTTGGCGGTATTCCGGTTCGCATAGCTTTCTTCAAGGGTCCTGACGGCGAGATTATCGAACTATTCCAGAGCACAAGCGACGATCAGCTATAATCCATAATTCGTTTGTCTCGAGCGCGATCAAGTCTTATAATAGATAACGGCATAAATAGTCACTCGCTGATGAGCGATGGCATGCAAATGTTTAGGGGGAATTATTTTGACAATGGAACAACAACGACTGTTGGTATTCGTTGGTTCTTATGCGGAAGCAGAAGAGAGCGGCGTATATGTGTATGCATTTGATGAGGAATCGGGCACATTAACAATGACGGATTCGATTGCCGGGCTTAAGAATCCAACCTTTCTTAATGTGGATGCAGATCGCAGATTACTTTACGCTATCGCTGAAACGGTTAACCAGTCCGGTCAAAAGGTTGGGGAAGCAGCAGCTTTCGCAATTGATGCCATAAGTGGGTCCATTCAACTTTTAAATCGTGAAATAACGGTAGATTCAACCACATGTCATATTCAACGTGATGAAAACAGCGAATTTTTGACGGTAACTAGTTATCACGGCGGTATGATTGGTCTTTTCAGTATTGCTGAGGATGGCGCAATCGGTCAAAAACTGGATGTCATTCAGCATGAAGGGAAAAGCCAGCATCCTGAACGTCAGGACCGGCCGCATCCGCATTCATCCTTCTACAGTCCAGACGAGCAATTTATGCTCGTAGCCGATTTAGGCCTGGATCGCATCGTTACCTACAAACTGGATCATGATGCTAAAAAGCTGATTCATCAAAGTCAGGTTGCACTTCATCCCGGAGCAGGACCGCGTCATTTGACGTTCCATCCAAACGGCGGCTTTGTCTTCGTGATCAATGAAGTGGATTCGACCATTACTTCATTTACATACGAAAAAGAGACAGGCCGGTTGACGACGCTGGCAACGGTAAGTACTTTGCCTGCCGGCTTCGAAGGTGAGAATTCCTGCGCTGAAATTACGGTCTCTGCGGATGGTAAATATCTATACGGCTCCAATCGCGGACACGACAGCCTTGTTGTATTTGCGATCGACGAGCGCTCAGGCTTACTAACGCTGCTGCAGCATATTTCTGTCGAAGGCGGTCACCCGCGACATTTTGCATTGACGCCTAACGGCCGATATTTACTGGCTGCAAACCGCGATTCGGATAATATCGTAACGTTTGAAGTCGATCAAAACAGCGGAAAGTTGCAATTTACAGGCAAAAGCGTTACCTTGGCGAAGCCAGTTTGTGTAGTCCCTGTTTATTTAACGACATAAATAATTAATGGTGTAAGCAAAGAGATGAAAAGGGGAATACAGAAGCGTGGCTACTACCGAAGATGAAAAACCGAAACTAAAGGCGACTAAAATTTTTAAATGCAAAAATCCAGAATGCAAAGCATGGGTAAGAGATGAGTTTGCCGCAACCGAGCAAACCTGCCCGATTTGCAAAGGACCAATGCTAAGAAGCATGCGGCATTTGCCCGCGGTTCAAAATAAACCGAAGCCGCAGCCTCGTAAGCCTAAATCGGACTACTAGTTGTATCCATAAAAATCCCAATCCGCATGTTAGATACGGATTGGGATTTTTTTTGCGCAGGGTACTGGAAAGTATGGGGGTCCGAGAGGCTGTTATGATAGGATAGATATACCAAACAATGACAGGATGGTATTGCAAAATGCTGTTTTATTTTATCGCTTTGTTTACGGCTGCCGTAATCGTATGGCTAAACAACCGAAGGAATGAGTCGAATCGCTGGGCGGCTTATTTCTTATGCAGCGCATCCATTGGCGGGCTTTGCGATGTTTTGCTGGAAAATGGATATTATCATGCCGCGAATATCTTGCAATTTTTTAATTATACGGTCACCCCTTACGGTGTCCTTGTTTTTAGCCTTATTTATGCGGATGCGGCGGAGGATAGGCGCACAAGATGGAAACATAAGGTATATTTATTGATTCCGCTTCTCTTCATGGGCGCTTACGAGCTGGTTTCAGATAACGAGCAATGGTTTTTTAATTTATTGCTGCTGTGGAGCGCTCCTTATTATTTGATTTCATGTTACTTGCTGATCATGTCAGTATGGAGAGAACGCGATATTCGTTTAAAGCGGAATCGGTTCATTACGACCATTATCGTTGTGCCGACTTTATTGGCCGTACTTTTTTTCATCTATGTGGCTAAGGTGGTTTCTCCCGATTTTGAATTTTTTAATTATATCTCGGTATTTATTATCTATTCGCTCGTTGTCGCGCTGTTTTGCACGTTTATGTATGGCGTTCTGGGGGTAAAGCTGCGTTTCGAGCATGATCCAATGGAAAGCGCGATGCGGGCGGTTAGTACGGGAGCATCCATGCTTAATCACACGATCAAGAACGAAATTGGCAAAATCGCGATCAGCACAGAAAATTTAAAAAGCCTGCTGCCGGAGACAAACGAGCAATCCAAGCAGCACATGCAGATTATTATGAATGCATCCAATCATATGCTGGAAATGATGAGCCGGATCCATAGTCAGATGAAGGACATTGTATTAAAGGAAGAAGCAGTGCAGCTTATGGAACTTGTTGAATCAAGCCTCGTGCAGCATGAAGCTTTGCTTAATGGAAAAGGAATATCTGTAGAAGCGGTCTATGAAATAACTCCGGTCATCCTGGGCGATGCCGTCCATATTAGCGAAGCATTCGGCAACCTGCTGATGAATGCCAGTGAGGCAATGCCGAATGGGGGCAGGATCAAGGTTATGCTGTCTGCGCACAAAAACGGCGTCGAGTTGTCCGTGCAAGACAGCGGCATCGGCATACCGGCAGACAAACTAAGCCAAGTATTCGATCCGTTCTTCAGCAGCGGAAAGAGCGGTAGAAATTTCGGCCTCGGCTTGTCTTATGTGTATAATGTCATGCAGAAAAGCGGAGCAAAAGCAGTGCTCACCAGCGCGGTAGCGCAGGGCACGCGCGCAGCTCTGATTTGGCCAAGAAAGAAGATTTTAGAGGATGAATAGGGGAGGAACCGCCGTGAGCCATATAAAGGTTTTTATCGTTGAGGACGACTCGGACTGGATCAAAGCTTTAACTTCTTACTTGAATCGCGAGCCGGATTTGCTGGTCGTCGGCACGGCGGCAAATTCAGCTGAAGCTTTAAGCATGGCTCAAACCATCCCATTCGATGTTGTTCTCATGGATATCCAATTGGAGGGCAGCAGGCTTGACGGTATACATACGGCCATGATGATGCAGGAGCATTCCACTGCCAAAATCATAATGCTAACGTCATTAAATGATGAGGAAACGATGACACGCGCATTTACAGCGGGTGCGGTTCAATTTTTGGAGAAAACGCGCTTTCAAGAGCTGCCGCATGCGATACGCAGTGCCTATCACCATCCCGCACCGATGGAGGCGCTGCTTAAGGAGCTGGCAAGATTGAAACGCGAAGAGCAGCTTAAGGAGCTGACCGGCGCTGAACGAGAGGTGTTTGAGCTTATAGAGTCAGGTTATACGCAGTCTCAAATTGAGCAAAAGCTGTTTAAGGCCGAAAGCACCTTGAAAAACCAAGTCAACAAGATGCTGAAGAAATTTGGCGTCCGCAGCAGTAAAGAAGCCGTGGAAAAGGTCAGGCGAAGAGGGCTTTTTCAGCGGGATGAACAGGGAAAATAAGTGTAATGCACATTTTATAGATCTGGAGGTACTACGAAACGTAGTACCTCTTTTTTTATCGTCCTATGAAAGTTGGAACTGCCAGGCATGCGGTTAAAGGGATTAAAATAGGTGGTGAGAGGACGCGATGGGATGTATAAAGCCGAACCAAAATTAGATGTGCCAATCATTCTTCTAATCGATGGAAAATGCTTGCTGTGCAGCGGAATTACGCAGTTTGTCGTCAAAAGAGATAAGTCGCGGCGATTTCGGTTCGCGGCGCTGCAGTCAAAGGCAGGGCAAGAGCTGCTAAGGGCAGGAAATTTGCCGACAGACGATATCGACACCTTTGTCATGATACGGGATGGACAATATGATACAAAATCAAATGCTGCATTACGCGTCCTGCGCGAACTTGATGGCTGGTGGCGGGTATTGTTTTTACTCATTGCCGTACCGCGGGCCTTGCGTGATCGCATCTATGAATATATTGCCCGGAATCGATATGGATGGTTTGGAATGACCGATGTTTGTAAAATACCGCCCAAGCTGCTATCGGATCGTTTTCTGGAAAATGGCGTGCATGCCGAGCCAAAGGAGAACATTTTAAATGAAAAATAAACCGATTTATGTAGAGCTCGAGATCGGCTGCACCATGGATGAGCTATGGGAGCATACGCAGGATCCGCGGCTGCATGAACAGTGGGATCTGCGTTTCTCGGAAATTCAGTATCTGCCAAGAAAGTACGAATCAGATATGCAATCATTTCACTATGAAACGAGAATAGGCTTTGGTTTGAAAATTGCAGGTACCGGCGAGACGAGCATCTCTTCCGCACCAAGCACCGGAACGCGTATGTCCACTCTAGCCTTCGCTTCTGAGCAGCGGTTTTCGTTAATACGAAAAGGCGCTGGATACTGGAAATACAAGGAAAGCGGAGATCAGCTGACTTTTATGACGTTATTTGACTATCAAACCCGTTTCGGGTTTGCAGGCCGATTTCTGGATCGGCATCTATTCCGGCCTTTGTTCGGCTATGCCACGGCTTGGAGCTTTGATCGTTTACGGATTTGGCTGGAGGAGCGCATCCCGCCTTCTGTCATAGCGGAAAGGGCATTGATTCATTATCTAAGCGTCATTCTGATCATGCTGCTGTGGTTGTATGAAGGCCTCGTACCGAAGCTGCTTTTTCCCGAAGCAGGGGAGCTGTACCTGTTGAGAAAGTTAGGCTGGTTTGAAGGAAGTGAGCTGCGACTCATACAGCTCATCGGCATTCTCGAAATGGGGCTAGGCGGGATTACCGTTGTATGGCATAGAAAAAAAGGAATCTATATTGTTCAGGCTATGCTCCTGTTTTTGCTGACTGCTCCGATCGTTTTGTTTGATCCCGAGCTGCTGGCAGCGCCTTTTAATCCGATCACGCTGGCGCTGCCAATGCTTGGCTTATGCCTTACTGCATATTGGAGCAGCAGGTATCTGCCTCAAGCTAACCGATGCAAACGTAAACGCAGTCCATTACTTCGAAAAGAGGGGGTTTAGTCATGCGATCCATTTATGAGCAAGCGCTTGGCGCAGAATTCCTAAAGCTTCATCCTCGTATTCAGCAGCGATTTGGCTTTAAAAGTCAAGATCAAACCGCATCGATCGGCCATGGCGTCATGCAGCGAATTTGGTATAACAAGCTGGTCACGCTGCCGCTTTTAATCGGGACTTTTCGTCATATCATGTTTCCGAAGGGCGGAAACGACATTCCGTTCTCCATTGAAAATTTTGCTTACATTGATAAATACGGGAGAGAAACCGTAACGTGGATTCGAAAATTCAAGTTTCCGCGAGCGGTTAAACATTTCGACGCGACGATGGTTTTCAGCCGTGAGCGTGACCTTATCGTTGACTATTTGGGCAATAAACAGCATTTGGCGGTAGATTTGGATATTGCGGTTTCCCCAAACGGAGGGATCAGGATTCGCTCGGGCGAACAGCGTTTTTATGAGGGACGGCTTCAGTTTCGATTCCCAAGGCTATTTACCGGCGAAGCAGAGGTTCATGAGTGGTATGATGACGAAAATGAATGCTTTCGAATTACGGTTGATGTGCGCAATCCAGTTTTTGGACGGATATTCCGATACGTAGGCTCCTTTCAAGCAACGTTTATTAAGACCGAACCTGAGGCAATACCGGTAGGGATCCGGCCGCTGCGTGACGAAAAACGGGAATAACCGGCCGCTGCCGTTTATTCCTTTTTGTCACTTCCCTGCTGTACGTTGTATAATAGCGGTAGACAGGATTGGGAGATTCACGCTGGCAAGGCTCACGCAGCGGAGTCCGTAGGAAATGGAGTACATGATGAATGAAAAAGTTTAAAAAGTTTTATATAGAGACAACCAGCATATGTAATCTTTCGTGCAGCTTTTGCCCGCCAACACTGCGCGCCAAGGGCTTTATCAAAGTAGAGGATTTCAAAAAAACGCTTGATCAAATCAAGCCCCACACGGATTATATCTACTTCCATGTCAAAGGCGAGCCGATGCTTCATCCCAAGATGGATGAGCTTCTCGATATCAGCCATGAGAAGGGCTTCAAAGTAAATATTACGTCGAACGGAACGCTTATCACGAAAAACAGAGAAAAGCTCTTGAATAAACCTGCGCTGCGCCAAATCAATTTCTCGCTTCACAGCTTTGACGGCCATGCAGGCTCTACGAATAAAGAAGGCTACCTCGCGGAGATTTTGTCCTTCGTCAAGGAGGCGGTAGCAAGCAGTGACATCATTATTTCGTTTCGGTTATGGAATCTGGATATGGATAATGAAACGAATCAGCAGAAAAACAAAAACCGCGAGCTGTTAGGCATGATAGAGAAGGCCTTTGATCTTGATTATAAAATCGAAGAGAAGTTCATTCCGGGCTCCGGCGTGAAGATCGCGGAACGGATCTATTTAAACCAAGATCCCGAATTCAAATGGCCCGATTTGAAGGAGCCGGAGTATAACGGGAAGGGCTTCTGTCACGCCCTGCGCAACCAAGCCGGGATCTTAATAGACGGCACCGTTATTCCTTGCTGCTTAGACGGGGAAGGCGTAATTAATTTAGGCAATATCCATGATACCCATTTCTCGGAAATCATTGAAAATGAAAGAGCAACACAGCTCTATGACGGATTCTCGAGACGTGAAGCGGTGGAAGAGCTATGCCGGAAATGCGGCTACCGCCAGCGTTTTGGATGATTCGGCTGGCAAGCGTAAAGAAGAAAAGGATTGAAGGAGCAGGATATGCCTATAAATTTGTTGATCGTTGAGGATGATCTGTCCATTGCGGAAATGATGTCCGACCATTTGAACAAGGAAGGCTACCAAATATTTCACGCCTTGAATGGCACAGCCGCGTTAGAACGGTTCAGCCAAGGGGAAATCGATTTGATCCTGCTCGATTTAATGCTCCCGGAGCTGGACGGGACGGAATTATTGAAGGCTGTCCGGATACAAAGCTTCGTCCCCGTACTCATCGTTTCAGCAAAGGACAGTGAGCTGGATAAAGCGCTGGGACTCGGCTTTGGCGCGGATGATTATATAACGAAGCCTTTCTCGCTTATTGAGCTTTCCGCACGCGTGAAGGCTTCTTTGCGGCGTGCTACTGTTTATGCCGGTAAAGACGGGCATAGTCAGCAATCGCATCCTCAGCTTCGCGTTCATGAGCTTTCCCTCGATCCGGAGCTGCATACCGTAAGCAAAAACGGCAACGAAATTAAGCTGACGGGCAAGGAATTTCAAATATTAAAGCTGTTTATGCTAAATCCGAGACGTGCTTTAACGAAAGAACAAA
This sequence comes from Paenibacillus sp. LPE1-1-1.1, assembly GCF_040676435.1. Taxonomy (NCBI): domain Bacteria; kingdom Bacillati; phylum Bacillota; class Bacilli; order Caryophanales; family Paenibacillaceae; genus Paenibacillus; species Paenibacillus sp. LPE1-1-1.1. The sequence goes on along the minus strand of NZ_JBEGHY010000023.1, from coordinate 536,799 downwards.
TATACAGGACCGTATGGAATGAGGATTACTTTGGCGATGATAATGCCATTAATGTTCATATCAGCCGACTGAGAGAGAAGATTGAAAACGATCCTTCTTCGCCGCAGTATATCAAAACGGTATGGGGAATCGGGTATAAGCTGGGGGAATTTTAACGTGGAGATGCTCTTATCGCTCAGCTTAATATTAGCGGGAGGTATATTGGCTTATCTCTCGTATCGCCATCTCAAACGCAGCAGACAGCTCCGATATATCCATAGCAAGCTAAGCGAATGGAATAATGGCCAAACATCGGAGAAATTACTGTTATTCTCAGCCGACCGCGAGCTGCAGCCGCTATTAATCGAACTGAATCGATTAATTGAAAGTAACCGCAATACGCAAGCGCTGCATGCGAAATATGAGCAATCCATGCAAAAAATGCTAACAAATATGTCCCATGACATGAAAACGCCGCTTACGGTCGTGCTGGGGCTTACGGAGACAGTTGCGAAGGATCCTGCGCTGCATGAGCAAGAACGGACGAGGCTGTTGACGAAGGTGCATGGAAAGGCACTTGAAATGGTAGCGATGCTGAATAAGTTTTTTGATTTAGCCAAGCTGGAATCAGAGGATCAGCTCGTTCCGCTTGCCAAAATAAACCTGAACTCGTTTTGCAAAAATATCATATTGTTTTTTTACGATACAATCACGTCCAAAGGACTAGAGGTTGATATCGTTATTCCCGAGCAAACGATTTATGCGCTTGGTAACGAGGACGCATTGGAGCGAATATACAGCAACCTAATTTCGAATGCCATCCGGTACGGCAGCGAAGGCTGTGTCATTGGATTCGAGCTCCGCGCCGATGCTGATAAGGTCGATATCGAGGTATGGGATCGCGGACGCGGAATAAGCGAGCAGGATCAGCTACATATATTTGAGCGCTTATGCACGCTGGAGGATTCACGGAACAGGGAATATCAGGGCAGCGGCCTTGGACTGACCATCACCAAACGGCTGGTTGAAAAGCTTGGCGGGAATATAAAGGTACATAGCATCCCATTTAAGAAAACGATTTTCACGGTCACGTTGAACAAGCTTAATTACTAAGCGCAAAACATAACTTAAGAAGATCGTCGTTACGCTCCTTATGAGCCTGCGGCGATTTTTTTCATACGGGAGACCATTCGAAAGAAATTCTTAAGTTTTTCGAAACGGGAAAGACAGCTCATTTTGATACACTGGTTCTAGTAAACAATGAAATGGTGATTTTGGCAGAGCAGGAGGAAAAAAATGAGCATATTGCTTCGAACGAACAAGCTTAGTAAGTCATTTAAAGGGAAAGAGGTCGTCTCCGAGGTCAGCATGACGATTAAGAAAGGCGAAATATATGGCTTTCTGGGTCCTAATGGAGCGGGCAAGACGACGATTATGCGTATGCTGACAGGTCTGATTCAACCGACTAAAGGTTCGATTGAGCTGTTTGGGTCGATGATGAACCGGAACGCTAGCGAGCTGATGAAGCGAATGGGGAGCATTATTGAATATCCGATATTTTATGACCATTTGTCTGCTCACAAAAATTTAGAGCTGCACTGCGAATACATGGGCTGCTATGAGCCCAAAGCGATAAGCGAAGCCTTGCAATTGGCCGGTCTTTCGCAGACGGGGAATAAGCCGGTAAAAGCATTCTCCCTTGGCATGAAACAGCGTTTAGGGATTGCTCGGGCGATTAGCACGAAGCCGGAGCTGTTGATTTTGGATGAACCGGTAAATGGAATGGATCCCGTAGGCATTCGGGAATTAAGAGGGTTGTTTACGATGTTGAGCAAGGAATACGGCATGACATTGCTCATTTCCAGCCATATTTTGCAGGAGATCGATCTGCTTGCGGATACGATCGGCGTCATTCACAACGGGAAATTGATTGAAGAGGTAACCATGGAGCAGGTGCGGAGCGAACATGCCGATTATATCGAGGTAATCACGACAGATGGCAGATTAGCGGCCTTTGTCCTAGAGGACAAGCTTGGCATTGTTAATTTTAAAATGATGGAGGATCACACGCTCCGAGTCTATGACCCGCGAATGACAGCCGCCGAATTAGCAAGGTCGCTGGTGCTTAACGATATCGGTATCGAATCCTTGACCCGGAAAAGCATTTCGCTCGAGGAGCATTTCGTCAAATGGATCCAAGGAGGCAGCGATAATGGGTAAGCTTATCAGGCTGGAGCTGCAAAAAATAAAGCTTAGAAATTGGCTAATTTCCGCAATCATAGCTAATCTTTTGATCAGTCTGTGGGTAAGCACGAATTTGCCAGATGAAGGCGTAAAAAGCTATCTGGAGGCCTTTTACAGCATTCGGTCTTATGTGGAGATCACGTTTATTATTTTTTCATCTGTGCTGTTATCAAAGCTTTTTTTGGATGAATACAAAAACAAAACGATTTCCGTATTGTTCACCTATCCTGTGCCGAGACATCATATTCTAATGGCGAAGCTAATCTTATTTTGCCTATTCTCGTTTTTGACGGCGCTGCTTTCTAACGTGTTCGTCGCTGCGTTTTTTTTATTCGTCGACGCGCAGAAAGGGTTCATAGCCGAGCCTTTGACAATGCTTATGCTGCGCGATGAAGCCTTTCGAATGTTGATCAACGGCATTTCCATAATGGGTCTGGGAATGATTCCGCTTTATATAGGCGTGATTCGCAAGTCTGTCCCCGCGTTTATGGTTTGTTCCATGTTTTTGGCGTTGATGTTCGGAAGCACGCATGATGAGAGCGGCAGTAATTGGTCCTTATCGGCAGCGGTCGCTCTGTTCAGCCTCGGTTTAGGCTTGGTATCCGCCATCGTTTCGATCCGCAGAGCTGTCCGGGAAGACATTATGTAGGAGGCCGAATTGTTGGGCAGACGCTTTTTATGTTATGATTTGTTTCGTGCCGTTCTTTTCTATCAATCTATCATTAAAAAAAGTTAGGAGATTCAAAGACAAATGGACTTTCTTACGATTTTAAAAGCGATTATTTTGGGCATTGTGGAAGGACTGACGGAGTTTGCCCCTGTATCCTCGACAGGACATATGGTTATCGTCGACGATATGTGGCTGCAGTCAGAGCAGTATCTAACGAAATACGTAGCGAACACATTCAAGATCGTTATACAGCTGGGATCGATTTTGGCGGTCATTATTATCTTCCGTAACCGATTCATTGAATTGCTCGGATTGCGGCGCGGCGGCCAAGGGGACGTTCAGGGTGCAGCAGTGCCCGCGAAAAAGCTGAAGCTTACGCATGTGCTGGTAGGGCTCATTCCTGCAGGCGTGTTCGGTTTCTTGTTCGATGATTATATCGATGAATATTTGTTTTCCATTAAAACGGTGCTTGTGGGGCTTGTTATCGGAGCGATTTTTATGATTATCGCGGATCGTTTCCGGCCCAAGACGGTTAGTATCGAGACCGTTGACCAGATCACCTATAAACAAGCTCTAACGGTGGGCTTGATTCAATGCTTGTCGTTATGGCCGGGCTTCTCGCGTTCGGGCTCAACGATTTCAGGCGGGGTATTGCTTGGCATGAGCCACAGGGCAGCCGCGGATTTCACATTCATTATGGCGGTGCCGATCATGGCGGGTGCGAGTTTGCTGTCACTGGCCAAAAACTGGGAATACTTCAATGTTGAATCATTGCCGTTTTTTATTGCAGGCTTTCTGAGTGCTTTCGTATTTGCATTGTTGTCTATACGCTTCTTCCTGAAGCTGATCAATAAAATCAAGCTGGTCCCTTTTGCGATTTACCGTATCGTGCTCGCAGCTGTCATTTATATCGTTTATTTCTAAAAAAAATGGCTTGCTCCCTCGAAAAAGGGGAGCAAGCCATTTTTATTTTCCCATTCGGTAGGCGAGCGGTCTTTGAGACTCATATATCCCGTTGCGGCCGGAACAAAGAAAAGCAATGAGGCAGCCGATGAACAAATATATCGCCCCCTCTGAGCCAAAGAGCTCAATGCCCATGATGAAGCAGGCAATCGGAGTCTTAGCGGCTCCGCTGAATACCGAGACAAAACCGATGGCTGCGAGAAAGGGAACGGATAGATGGAGCAATCCGCCAAGCGCGCTGCCTAGCGTTGATCCGATCACGAAGAGCGGCGTCACTTCTCCGCCCTGAAAGCCTGTCCCAAGGGTTAGAGCGGTAAATAATGTTTTGAACAGGAAAACGGCAGGTGACGCCGCTTCTTGAAAGGCATGCTGAATGAGCGGAATGCCAAGGCCTAAATAATCCCGCGTACCGAGAGCATAGACCAGTGCGATAACGAGCAAGCCGCCGATCGCGCTTTTCGCCACTGGATTCGCGAACCATTTGCTAAACAGCTGCTTTAATTTACGCGTGAGCTGAATGAAAACGAAAGCAGATAATCCGAACAGTACCGATGCGCAAATGACTTTGGTCATGACCAGCCAATCGAGCGGGGGGATATCGCCGATTGCATAATGGATATGCTGGATTCCCCAAGCAGTGGTAACCAAATGGCCTACAAAACTTGCTATGAAGCAGGGAAGCAGCGCTTCGTAGCTGATAACTCCGATGGCAAGAACCTCTAATCCAAATACCGCACCCGCCAGCGGCGTTCCGAACACGGCGCCAAAGCCGCTGCTGATGCCGCACATCAAAACAATTTTCCGGTCAAGCGGATTAATTTTTATCAGCCTGCCGAACCATTCGGATAAGCTGCCGCCCATTTGTACGGCCGTTCCCTCCCGGCCGGCTGAACCGCCGAATAAATGCGTCGTTAGCGTCCCGAATAAAACTAGCGGTGCCATTCGTAACGGTACCGCGCCATCTCCCGAATGAATTTGTTCGATAATGAGATTATTGCCTTTGCCAGCCTCTTTCCCATGCTTAAGATAGAGAAAGCTGATGGATGCGCCACCCGCGGGAAGAAGCCATAACAGCCATGGGTGATGAAGCCGTGCTTCCGTAACCCAGTCAAGCGCCGCTAGAAAAAATGCGGATGCCGAGCCTGAGAGGATGCCTATGCTGCCGGCAATAACCAGCCATTTTAAAATATATTTCACTAGATAAAGCAGGTCTAGCTGTCTTTCCTTAACCATACCGATAAACTCCTTTGCCGATCTCCTCACAACTATTATACAGCTCCCTTTTAAGAGGTAAAGAAAATCATGCCAAAGGATTAAAGGTCAACCAACCGCCCTGCACGCCGAGGGAAATCCAAATCAGATGATAAATATTGACGAAGAAATAGAGAACCACCGTGAGAAGTATGCAGGGATTAATCCATCTCCGGTTTTTCGTAAAGCAATAAATCAGAATAAGCAGCATCGGAAGCAAGAGCTTCATGGCGTAATAGCTCGCTATATTCCATTCATAAATGTGCTTAACAATCGGATTCAGCTCGTCGATCAGAAAAAAACGCAGTCCAATGTCGGTAAATGCCGCATCCGTGAAAGATAACAACAGCAATCCGAAAAGCAGTGCCTTTAAATCCCATTTTACGATAGAAGAGATAGCATTCATCCTCCGATCTTAAAAAATCATGGTTAAATCGCATATAAGATGCATATGTTGCCTATGACTTATCATTCCACGGGGATAGCGTTCGAATTAAAGGAGATCATTTTTATGTAATCTTTGACTCCGCATGCAATCTAGTGATATATTTGAGTGTGCGATAAGTACAGGAGATTTCACAGTCGGCTGCGTGCATGCACGCAGCCGTTTGTGCCTATTATATGGAGGCAAGCTACCCTTGAATAAATATCCGTTTGATTTTGATCCGAAGCAACCTTTTATGGCCCAGGCGAGCGATTGGATCGCCGATGTTTTTTATGAAAAGCTGCCTGAGGCCGGTTTTGAAATAAGAGATGAACAAATTTATATGGCGTTTCAATTGGAGCGCGCCTATGCCGATAAACAGACTATTTTTGCCGAGGCAGGAGTGGGTACAGGAAAAACATTCGTCTATTTGCTGTATGCCATCACCTATGCGAGATATACGAGAAAACCGGCAATTATCGCATGCGCGGATGAATCATTAATTGAACAGCTCGTGAAGCCCGAAGGGGATATCGCCAAGCTTGCGCGTTATTTGGATTTAACGATCGATGCAAGATTGGGTAAGTCCGCGGATCAGTATATTTGCTTGAAGAAACTGGAAGACGCGAGAGCAGGCCAGGATCATGCGGAGCTGTTCGACGGCATTTACCGTGAGCTTCCAAGCTTTGTCCACAAGCAGGATTCCATGCAGAGCTTTCATCCGTACGGTAACCGCAAAGATTATCCGAGCTTGAACGATGAGCAGTGGAATGAACTTGGCTGGGATGTATTCCAGGATTGTTTGGTGTGCGATGTCCGGCATCGCTGCGGTCAAACCTTATCGCGAGACCATTACCGCAAAGCGGCGGATGTGATCATCTGCTCCCATGATTTCTATATGGAGCATATTTGGACGTATGAAGCCAGAAAGCGCGAGGGCCAGCTTCCCTTGCTGCCCGAGTACAGTTCTGTCGTCTTTGACGAGGGCCATTTGCTGGAAACAGCCGCGCAGCAAGCGCTGACTTATAAGCTCAATCATGCCGTATTTGAGGGCATTGTGACTCGACTGCTGCAAGAGGAAATCCGCGAGTCGTTAGCCGTTGCCGTCGAGGATGCCATCACGCAAAGCGAACATTTGTTCAAAATGATGAATAAACACAGCCAAAAGGTTCCGGCGTCGGACCGTAAAGAGATTATATGGAGCGCTGAGCTTATTCGCGAGATCAACCGTCTGCAGGATACGCTCTCTGTCATTGAAGAGGAGCTAGTATTTGAAAGTGGCTTGTACACGATAGATACGTACCAGCTGAAAATCGTTGAAGAGCATTTGGAAATGATCCAATTTGCGCTTTCGCTTTTCAAAAAAGAGGACAAGCCGATAAGCTGGGTGTCGCAGGATAAGGAAGGAACCTCGCTTGTTATCATGCCCAAATGGGTAAAGGAAGTGCTGAAGGAGCAGGTGTTTTCTCGTAAAATGCCAATCGTTTTCTCCTCCGCCACGTTATCGGTGAATGGATCCTTCGATTACATGATGGATATTTTGGGCATGGACAGCTCGCTATCCTTCTCGGTACCGTCTCCGTATGATTACGAGAATCAAATGAAGGTTGTCATTCCAAAAACGGATCATTTAATGGGGTTAAATGATAAGGTTGAAGAGACCTATCGCTTCCTGAAGGAAAGCGGCGGCCGGACACTCATTTTATTCCCGTCAATGGAACAGCTGGAGCAATTCAAAGCAAGTTCGGATTTGCATGCCGCATCGGCAGATTACACGTTCTATTATGAGGGAACTAGCGAAATAAGCCATTTGATTGAACAGTTCCAGCAGGATGAAGCGAGTATTTTATGCGCAGTGACGTTATGGGAGGGCTTAGATATTCCGGGTCCATCCTTATCCCAGGTAATCGTGTGGGAGCTTCCGTTCCCTCCGAACGATCCTTTATTCGCGGCGAGAAGAAAGGATGCGGAAGAACCGTTCGAGCAAGTGGATATGCCTTATATGCTGCTTCGCTTAAGGCAAGGTATCGGCCGTTTGATACGGACGCGCGAGGACAGCGGCAAAATCGTTATTTTTGGCGAGAAGCTGAGTGAACAAACGGTACGCGAGCATATCCTGCATATTCTTCCAAGCCATGTACGGGTGGATCAGTAGGGAATAAGAGCTATGCAAATAGAGAGAAGAGGGAATGATCCTTCTTCTCTTTTTTTATGTTCAGCGATCGAATGGCAACCAAAATCGGTACTGCTTTTTCAACTTCCAAAAAAGCATAATTTTTCAAATCCGGAAGATTGGTGTTTATATCCATCCGATTACGGCAAAAATATTGATTATTCGACAAATATCTACACGGAGGAGTTTAACAATGGCGAAGGGCATTGAATTGAATATCCCCGAATGGATTGTATATTTGGAAGCTGTAGTTGTTCTAGTCATACCGCTCATCATTTCTTATATTTTCAAAAGGATCCGAAAAACAAGGGATGAATAACCGAGATGAATGAACTCTTAACGATAAAAATAGCTGCTATACGCGAGCAAATGTCATATCATTCCGATGTCGCGATACGGGAGTTCATTCTCGGTGATACCGAAATAAAGGCTGCGATCGTGTTCGTCAATGGATTATCCGATCGCGATTTGATAGATCTTCATATATTGCAAGCATTAATGTCCTTGACTCGGGATTGTGCGCCGATAACAAAGTCATATTTGATGAACAAAGTATTAACGGTCAGTCAGCTATCGGAAGTAAACGAAATACATGAATTGATTCCGAAGGTACTGATGGGCGCTACCGCATTGTTAATCGATGGAATGCCGGAAATGATTTTGATCGGGACGGTAAAAAGTAAAACAAGAAGCATCGAGGAGCCGATTTCGGAAGCATTGGTCAGGGGACCCCGCGCGGGCTTCAATGAATGCTTATCCGATAATACCGCGCTTTTGCGCAGACATGGCGAAAATGACAGCATGGCCTTTATTAGCATGCAGGTGGGATCGCGCGCGAAAAAAGAGCTGGTCATTGCTTATATGAAAGATATTGCTAATCCGGAACTGCTTGAAGAAGTGAAGGATCGGGTCAGCAAAATTGAAATCGATAATTTACCGGAATCCGGCTACGTCGAGCAGCTAATCGAAGATAATTTTCTTAGTCCATTTCCGCAGATTCAGAGCACGGAGAGGCCGGATCGCGTGATAGGGGCATTGATGGAAGGCAGGGTTGCGATCCTGCTGGACGGTACCCCTTTTGCCTTGATCGCGCCTGTCACCTTTAGTATGCTGCTGCAATCTCCCGAGGATTATTATGAACGCTGGTTTGCGGGTTCGCTGCTCCGACTCCTTCGGTTTTTCGCTGCCATGATTGCCTTGTTGACGCCTGCTATGTATATCTCATTCATTTCTTTCCATCCAGGATTAATTCCTACAAAGCTCGCAATTTCGATTATCGGGGCAAGGGTTGGCGTTCCTTTTTCGTCGCTTGTTGAAGCATTAATCATGGAGATCGCGATAGAAATACTGCGGGAAGCCGGGCTTCGTTTGCCAAAACCGATTGGACCGGCCATGGGCATCGTGGGCGGCTTGATCATCGGCGAAGCAGCCGTGCAAGCAGGAATCGTTAGTCCTATTCTTGTCATTGTCGTTGCGGTAACGGCGATTTCTTCCTTTTCTATTCCACAATACAGTGCAGGAATCGCATTACGCATGCTTCGTTTCGGGGCCATGTTTTGCGCGGCAGCTTTCGGTCTTTACGGGGTGGTGTTGTTTATCCTCCTCTTATGCGCGCATGTATGCAAGCTGAAGAGCTTTGGCGTTCCTTATGCAAGTCCTGGTGCGCCTTATCGGGTTGGGGATTGGAAAGACTTTTTTGTTCGCGTACCCATTTTCTTGATGAAAAAAAGACCAGAAATGCTGCATCCTGCAAATGCCAAAAGGAAAAAGAAGTAATTCTCGGGTTAGAGGGAGGGGCCTATGAAAAAAGCGCAGGATCGGATTACTACCGTCCAAACCGCCGTTATCGTAACCAATTTTATACTTGGATCGGGGATCCTAACCTTGCCGAGAGCTTCCGTTGATATGGTGGGAACGCCGGATGTATGGTTATCCGTACTATTAGGCGGTTTGGTTGCCATTGGAGCGGGCATTCTCATGGCCATATTATCCAAAATGCATGCAGGCCTTACGATCTTTCAATATAATCAGCAGCTGCTGGGTAAATGGATAGGAGGGCTTATTGGATTTTCCTTTATCGTATATTTTTTCATGACTGCTTCGTATCAGGTGCGCGCGCTCTCGGAAGTTACACAATTGTTTTTGCTCGAGGGAACACCGGCTTGGGCTATCGTCATGGTCTTTATGTGGGTTAGTCTCTATTTAATGACTGGCGGGATTAACCCGATCGCGCGATTGTTTGAGCTCATTTTACCTGTCACGATCGTGATTTATTTATTGGTAATGTTTATGTCTCTTAGAATTTTTGAATGGGATCATTTGCGGCCATTTTTGGGTCAAGGAATTTTTCCTGTTTTTAAAGGTATTCGATCAACGGCACTTTCGTTCACAGGCGTTGAGATTATTTTGGTCATTACAGCCTTCATGAGCAATCCTAATAAATCCGTCAAAGCCGTTGTAATTGGCACAGCCATACCTATGTTCATCTACATGCTTACCGTCATTGTCGTTGTAGGCGGGTTATCGGCAGACGGTGTATTAACAAGGACATGGCCAACGCTTGATCTCGTTCGAAGCTTTGAATTTCCCGGCTTGATCTTTGAGAGATTCGAGTCGTTCCTGCTTGTCATCTGGATCATGCAAATTTATTCCACCTTCACGATTACGTATTATGCAGCGGCTCTAGGGATGTCGCAGATTATTAAGGTTAGTATTATGAAATGCCTGTACGCGCTGCTCCCGATCGTATTTTTTATTTCTACGCTCCCAAAAGATTTAAGCGTGCTTTTTGCTTATGGTGATTTTCTTGGAAGTTCGGCATTGTATTTGTTTATTCCGATTCCGATCCTGCTGTTAATGCTGACCAAATGGAAGAAACGCAATAAAGGAGCGAAGGATGATGGGATACCGAAGCTTTAGCAAATTTCGCTGTATAGTTATCGTTTTTAGCCTTCTTGCGCTGATTTTTCAAACGGGCTGCTGGAGCAAGGATGAAATTGAAGATCTGAGTATCATTGTCGGCATGGGCCTGGATATGGCAAATGAAACAAAGCTTGAGGAAAAGCTGGACAAACGACGTACAAATTACCGAAAAAAAGACAACGTCACCTATACGTTGCAAATCGTAGACAAGCAATCAGAAGCGAGGAGCGGAGATGCCAAAAGCGATACCTCGGCCAAACCTTATCTCAACGTATCGGAAACAGGTGATTCGCTTTTTGAGATGATCAGGGAATTTTCCTCCCGCTTGGAGCGTCCGATTATCGGTCATCATCTGAAGGTGATCATCATCAATGAATCATTATCCCGCCGCTATGATATGAATAATCTTCTCAGCTTCATGCTTAGGGACAATGATATTCGGCTCAATTGCTTAGTCGTCATGAGCAGCGGGATTGCAAGAGAGGTCCTGGAAGCAAAAGGGAGATCCATTATTCCAGCCTTTCGGCTTTTTGGCATGAGTGACAACCGGTATCGCACGTATAAAATTTTGCCGCCCATGTCTCTCATTAAACTTGAAGGAAAAATGAATTCAAAATCCAGTTACTTATTGCAAAACGTTATTGCGGTTGACGGTGAAGTGGAATTTTCGGGAGCAGCCGTAGTCAAAGGCAAGTCGCAGAAATTTAGAGGCAGATTAAACGAAGAAGAATTGATAGGCGTAACCTGGTTAAGAGGCGATGGGAAAGGCGGCGCCGTAAAAAGCTATGATCAAAAAACGAAAGAGTTGATCACGTACGAGCTAAAAACAATGAAAAGTAAAATCGTCCCTCATATCGAGGGGAGTAAAATCAGTTTTCACGTGAATATCGAAACCGAAGGACGGATAATTGAAGAATGGCTGGTCACGAATGAACCCGTAGATGCAAAATTTTTAAGCAAGGCAGAGCAAACCGTGGAGAAGGAAATTAATCGCCTCATCAAGCTGGGGCTTAACAAAATCCAGAAGGAATATAAAACGGATGTTGTCGGTTTTGGCACAAGATTGAGTATCAAGCATCCCAAGGTATGGAAAAAAGTAAAAGAGGACTGGGATGAAGAATTTAGCCGTGTTCACATTACTTATGATGTGAAGGTAAAGATTACAGAAACGGGCACAAAGCAAGGACACTAGCCTATTATATAAAGCGGAACAGCTCATTTTTTCGCCAAAAAAACTGCGTGAAATACATATTTCACGCAGTTTGCTTTTATATCGATTTTTAGGCTATCATACTAGAATAGTGACCAGCCAAATAGAGTCTATAATATGGATACATATGGAGGATTTATAATAGGAATGGGATATCATGAAGTGAAGGATAGCTACGGCTTGGAAATGGACCTCTTTTCCATATGGATGAAAAATAAAGGTATGACAAAGTCGACGCATCAAGCTTATATGAGCGATGTCAGTTATTTTCTCCTGACTGTGCATCCGACTGAATCGAAGAAAATTACAAAAATGGATATTATGAGATACATGGCCCTATGCCGTGAGAAGGGAGCCGGGGATGAGGCACGGAACCGGAAGCTTTCTTCGCTCCGTTCTTTTTTTAAAGCGATGATCGAAATGGAGCATTTGGAGAGCAACCCTGCAGCGCTCATTGCGAAGTCGAAGCAGGAGAAAAACCGAATTCCTGTCTATTTGGAGGAGAATGAGCTGGAAGCGCTGCTCCATACGATGAAGGGCAAATATTATATCCGGAATGTTTCAATCGTGCTGCTGATGGCATATGCCGGCCTGCGGGTAGGGGAGGTCCATCGGATGAATGTACAGGATTTACAGCAGGACGGATCTATCCATATTTTAGGGAAGGGACGCAAATGGCGTGTTATCCCGCTGCCGGATGCCTTGCAGCATATGCTGAATGAGGCATTGGCAGATCGCAAGGAATCAAGGCAGGGCAAGGAGCAGCCGTTTTTTGTTTCCCAATTCGGACGAAGATTATCCATTCGAATGATTCAGACCATTGCGGATGATACGATCAAGCAGTTGAAGGAGCAGATGCCAGCGCTGGCGGATAAACGGTTATCAAGCCATAAGCTGCGCCATTCGTTTGCTACTATGCAAATTCGCAGCGGAACCGATATCCGAACGCTGCAAGAGCTCCTTGGGCATGCCAGCATAGAAACGACGCAAATTTACACGCACATCGATAATAAGCAGCTTCGGAGTGCCATGAACAATATTTCCAGTAAAATTCCTTTGAAATTTCAAAGTAGTTAACGTAATTATAATTATGTAAACAAAACATGAAAATGAGCATTGGTTTACATAAAATTCCTATTGCTTATCCAAAAGTGAAACCTTATGAAGCTCTCATGGAACATAAAGTGAATAATCCGCACGAAATAAAAAAGCAGTTGAGAGATACCAAACGTATCTTTCAACTGCTTTTTTGCTAATAAGAACCAGCGGCAACAAGCTTGCGTCTTTCTTCGCGCTCTTCAGGCAGCATGCGCGGACAGGTATAGCATTTTTGACCGTCTATGCGGCATTCATACATGCAGCAGGAGGAATTCAGCATAAGCTTTCCGCCCTCGGGAGTCCATGGATTATCAATATAACGCGGTTTATGAATGAATGGATTGCGTTTACGGTTAAATACTTCAGCAGGCAGTCCCGCTAAAACATCAAAATCCCGTTGGAAATTGGCTAGAAGAGCGGGGTCTTGAATATTTTGATGCACATAATCACGTACAAAATGGATTTGGCCGCCTACTTGATTCCAGATCATGGCCGATTTCACATCGGCACTTACAGCAACGGCTTCGACGATAGCATTGATTTCGTTTTTGAAATAAGTACCAAAGGCATGTTCGAGAAAAGCTTTACGATCCCCGTCGTTATGGGGTACCTCTGTCCAGCGCAATTCATTAATTTTGAAGCCAAGATGAGCATGATCATTATGCTGTTCCAGCTGAAAGGTTAAATTTTGGAGCGATAAATCTAAATATCGGTTGTATTGGGCTGCAAAAATGAGATTCGTAATGCAAAGGTTGAAAAAGGACATGCCGACAAATGATGCCGCTAATTCCATGCCGGTCGCTTGAACCATATTGCCCGCTTGGATCAAAGTGGCATGTGAAATTTCACGAATTAGAAAATCAACGGCGGGTATCTCATAAACGGGATGAGCAGCACCGCCAGGTGAAATGTGGAAATAAGTTTCAACAAGCGTAAAATCCATTTGATTTGGCATCCGCGTCTCCTCTTAACTAAAATAATGAACGATAGAGTATATGCATTAATGATAACGATTATCATTTTCTGTACATTCATTTTTAGTATAGGAGGAAGCTATCGTACTGTCAATAAAAACGGCTCTACAATCGCTTTTACTCGCTTAAGGCCTTCCCACATATCGCCGGGGCCGTCATAAATAAGGACATAGGCACGGTCAAAGCCCGTTTCTCCAACCTTCTGAAGATAAGCAAGCAGCTCAGCTTTATCCGGAATGCCTGCTTCATCGTAAGTGGGTTTTACATGGACCGAAACGCTAAGGGGAGCAGTTGCTCCGATTTCCTCGATTTTTCCGTCTCCGTGATAGTTGCCGAAATCCGTAATAAAACCGACGGGCTTTCCAGCCTTCGCAAGCAGTTTGAGGCTGCTGTCAGCAGTAGAAGTGAGTGATTTGAAATTTTCCGTAATGACATGCACGGCCTTGGAAGCACCGTACGATGCCAGCTCTGCTAAGGAGTCGGCAGAAATTTGGATGGCTGCTTCATCCGTGGGCGAAGCTTCTCCTGCAATCACGCGAATTTGTTTTGCTCCGCAAAGCGATGCAATATCGATCCATTTTTTAATAAAAGCGAAGTCGGCTTTACGTTTGCTTTCATCCAATGAAGTGATATCGCCATAGTCTAGCAGCAGTGTATCGAATTTGACATTTGCCTCGAAAAAGGACTGTTTTAGCTGTTCTAAATAGGCCGGATCCGTCGATGGAAAATGAAAATGGCAAACCTCAAGCGCTTGATAGCCTCTGGCGGCTGCTTCAGCCGGAAGCTCGAGCAAGGTTAACTGCTGCGGCTGCTCCTGTACCCTAATCTGATGGTTTTTGGTTTCCGTATCCCAATACGTCAAGCGGAGAGGTCCCAAATGGCGATGCAAGCTCCATGTGCTAATAGATAGGTATGACACGAATGATCCCGCCTTTTAATATAATGGTTAAACCTAACAATAGCATAGCATGTAATAAACCGAAAAAAACGTTCGCATTTGGCATATAGTTCCTCAGGATAGTGTTTTTGCTCGGGAGAGCATTGGTTCAAGCGGAAATTCGCTCAAATTCGTTCACCATTCCCTTTACTTCACTTATTCCAACAGGATGAGCTTTCAATAAGGGAGGTTCACAGCAGATGGAAATTAAAAAATCGATATCCGAGAAAATATTTTTTCTTTTAAAGTTTTTTTATAAACCGGGGCAGATAGGTAGCGTGACGCCAAGCTCGAATTATTTAGCGCGAAAAATGGTTGGAGGCGTCCCATGGCATGCCGTGAATCATTTGGCTGAACTTGGCGCGGGCACGGGAGCGATAACCAAATACATTAAGAAGGCTGCTCGAAACGAAACTAAAATATTGTTATTTGAAAAGGATCCTTATATGTTTAAAGCCTTGAAAGAGGCATATCCTGATTTTATTATCCTCCAGAACACGATGGGACTTCATGAAGCTTTAACCCGAGAAGGAATCGAACATCTGGATTGCATCATAAGCGGACTTCCTTTTTTCAATTTCCCGCAAGCATACAGGACGGCTTTGTTGGAACAGATCGTGTCTTCTTTACGGGATGACGGTTTGTTTATTGCTTTTCAATATTCGCTGCAAATGAAGAAGCAGTTGAGCTTCTATTTTGATATTGATGAAATCAAATTTGTTCCGATTAATATTCCTCCTGCCTTTGTTTACGTCTGCAGAAAAAAACATCGTCCGGAATCCTAACAAGGATGATTTGGTGCTGAATGGGCCGAAAGGTTTTTGCTAAATAGGCGATAAGCATTATAATAAGTAATATAGGCTGTTGAAAAGCTGAAAAAAGCGAGTTTGTCAGGGAAGGAAAGAGAACAATGGAAACGAAACGTATTACGACCGATGAGCAATTAGATGATGCATTCCGTATTCGGAAAGCAGTCTTCGTGAAGGAGCAGGGTGTAGCGGAGGAAGTAGAGCTGGATGAATTTGAAGATATCGCCGATCATGTCCTCGTTTACTACGAGAACGAGCCCGTAGGTACGGGAAGAGTGCGTGTTGTGGATGAATACGCGAAGCTGGAGCGGATTTGTGTGTTATCCTCGCATCGGATGCACCGGTTAGGCAAAGCGATCATGGACGAGCTTGAAGCCATTGCGCGCGAGAAAGGCATGAAGAAAGCCAAGCTGCACGGACAAGTGCAGGCAGCAGCTTTTTACGAAAAACAAGGATATGAAGTCGCATCTACCGTATTTATGGAAGAAAACATCCCGCATGTTAAGATGGTTAAAGATTTATCCCATTAATTATTTTTCGAAGCTTCATTTGGCTATGGATTTAAAAATGGAGTGCAAATTGGCGACAATTTGTCACTCCTTTTTTGTTTTTATGTAACCACCAAAGATTCAACAAAATAATTTGCAAAGGAACCTGTTGGTGTGCGCAACCAACAGGTTCTTAACGATGGATCAGATCAATTTTTTGCGAAACTGAGAAGGCGATACACCTTTCACTTTCTTAAACATTTTCGAGAAGAGAAGAGGGTCTGAATAACCAACGGAATGGGAAATATCAGAGACCGACAGCTGCTGATTATTCATTAAGTCGCACGCTTTATCCATACGGTAATGCAATAAATACATCTGAGGGGATAGCTTCTCGACCTCTTTAAACAAAGAAGAGAAATAAATACGGTCAATTCCGATCCGATAAGCGAGCTCGGCAATGCTTATTTTGGTGTAGTAATTCATTTTGATAAATTCGACGGCTTTGCGCACGTATTCATCCTTTGCTTTTGGCATATACCCCAATTGATTAGGTCCGGTCAGCATCTCGATCCACTCGGAGAAAAGCCGGTACAACAGACTGTGTACGATTAACCCGCTGTTTTTCTCGAGAGCTTCTGCTTCAGACAGCTGATCCAGCCAAGGGTCGAACCAATTTGCCGGCGCATAGGTGAAATATGGCGATTCTTTGCTGAGCCCCACTTGTTCAAGCAAATCCTCAACGCTGCTGCCTTGGAAAGCTATCCAAGAATAAACCCAAGGTTCCTGCTCGTCAGCTTTCATATGGCATATGATATTCGGAAAAACCATGAAGCCTTGCCCTTTATTTAGCTCATACGTATGACCGTTTATTTGATAGCTACCTTTGCCTTCATGAATAAATAGAATTTTATAATGGTCTTTTACCCCTGGCCCCCAATTGTAGCCCGGTGGGCAGTATTGCTTTCCATGATAATAATAAATGAGATCATAACGCTCGCACATGCTGTTCAGCTCCTGCCAATGAATCTTATACACCTTACATTATGACATATAAATCTTGCTTGTGGACATTCCTTATTCCAGTATAAATCAATATAATTTGAAAGTAATCAGATGCGGAAGAAAACATTATAGCATATTTAGTTCAAGGAAATCACACTAATAGGATAAGGGGACTACCATTACATGCCATACACAGCAGAACCATCACGTTATTCCGATATGTTGTACAAACGCGCAGGAAAAAGCGGCGTTAAGCTGCCGGCCATTTCACTAGGGCTTTGGCAAAACTTTGGCGGCAACCAGCCTCTGGAAAATTCAAGAGCCATGATTTTAAAAGCATTTGATCTGGGTATTAACCATTTTGACCTTGCAAATAATTATGGACCGCCTGCAGGATCTGCCGAAGAAACGTTCGGTGCGGTATACAAGAAGGACCTTGTTCCTTATCGGGACGAGCTGCTTATCTCCACCAAAGCAGGTTATTACATGTGGGAAGGACCCTACGGCGAATGGGGCTCGCGTAAAAACCTGCTGTCCAGCCTTGACCGCAGCCTAACGAGAATGGGCCTGGATTATGTCGATATATTTTATTCTCACCGCCCTGACCCGGAAACGCCGTTAGAGGAAACGATGGGAGCGCTTGACCATGCCGTCCGGCAAGGCAAAGCGTTATATGTTGGATTATCAAATTACAGTGCGGAGCAAACCAGCGCGGCGGTAAAAATTCTGAAAGAGCTTGGTACGCCATGTCTGATTCATCAGCCGAACTATTCGATGCTCAATCGTTGGATTGAAGATGGGCTGCAGGATGTGCTTGTTGAGCAAGGCATTGGGTCAATTGCTTATTGCCCGCTCGGAAGAGGTCAGCTAACGAATAAATACGTCGATAAAATCGAAGCGGAATCCAAGGCGCCGAGCGGCACAATGAAGCCGGAAGCCATTGCCATTGAACGCGTACGGAAATTCCGCAGCTTGGAGGCTTTTGCCGCCAAGAGAGGACAAACCCTTTCGCAATTGGCATTATCATGGGTGCTTCGCGAAGGCGGGGTCACGTCAGCGCTTATCGGCGTCAGCCGCGTCAGCCAAATCGAAGAAAATGTAAAGGCACTCGAGAGCGCACCGTTAACCGTTGAAGAAATTTCAGAGATCGATTCAATTATTCATAATATTGGAAATCTTCCATGGTAAAAACAAACCCAGGCGAACCTGCCTGGGTTTTTCTTTGTCTTCGCCGGCAAAATTAAACCAAAAGCAGGAAATGCAATGTATTCTGTGGAAATATTGGATGAAAAAACAATGAAATGAATGAGGGAAACTATGACCGAACTAAGTGTAGCTTACATTGATTCATTCGCGCTAAACGCGGGTGCGATCAAAAACGGAAATGATCTCGTTCGTAAAAACAGCTTTCAGAAGCTAGCGCGAACGGAAGATGGAACGCTGCTTTTCGGTGAATGCAAAGGAAGCGGCAAAGAGCCTTACAGCTGTTCGGCAGACTTTGTAAAAACGGAGCAGCCTGTATTTCGTTGTTCTTGTCCAAGCCGGCAGTTTCCTTGCAAACATATATTAGGACTCCTGTACGCCTATGCGGGCGGAAAACCCTTTGAAATTGCCGATATTCCTGCCGATATTGCGGATAAACGGGAGAAAGCAGACAAACGCGAGGAAAAGAAAAAAGAAACAGCCGCAGCTCCGCCAGGTACGGAGGCCAAGCGCAGGGTTAATAAAAATGCATTGGCTAAAAAACTCGCCTCGCAGTTAGAGGGCATTGAGCTTGCTCATAAGCTGGTCCAGCAAATTGTCCAATCTGGTTTGGCGTCTTTGGATAAACGTTCAATTCGTATGTATGAAGACCAAGCGAAGCAGCTTGGCAATCATTTTGTGCCGGGTTTGCAAGCTGCTTTTCGCGAAGTATTTATTTTAATAAATGCAAGCGATAACCATGAAGCGGTTTATTCGGAAGCATTCGAGATGCTTTCTGCCCTGCATGCCTTGCTTAAAAGAAGCCGTGACTACATTACTGCGCGCATGGTAGATCCTGAACTGCCGATGGATATCACGAGTGTTCTAGAAGAAAAGATCGGACACGCTTGGCAGCTTTCAGAGCTTCGCGAGCAGGAGCTTATTCGCAAGAATATGGAGCTTATGCAGCTAAACTTCCGCTCCTATTCGGATGAAGCGCGCGGGGAGTATGTAGATGAGGGGCATTGGCTTCAGCTGGAAGACGGCGAAATCGTCATTACGCGGAACTATCGGCCATTCAGAGCAGCAAAGCATATGAAAGAGGACGATTCCGTCTATATGGCCGTTCAAACGAAGGAACTGTTTACCTATCCGGGTGAGCTGAACAAAAGAGTGAGATGGGAAGAGATGACCATGCGGGAGTGCAGCGCAGACGACCGGAAAAAAATCCGATCGTTTGCCGAGCACTCCTACGGCGCAGCATTGAAAGCCGTAAAAAATCATTTAAAAAACCCGTTAGCCGATAAAAATCCAGTTCTGCTGCTCCATGCTGCAGAAGTGGCCAAAACGGAAAAGGGCTGCGTCTTGGTTAATGAAACGGGAGAAAGGATGCCGCTTGCCAACATAGCGAGACTTGGATATCCTACGCTGCAGCTGCTGCCGCATTTGAATCAAGAGCAAATGAAAAATACGGCGGTATTGGTCATGTTCGAGGATCAATTATCTGAAGGCAAGCTTGTTGCCCAGCCGCTGACTCTGATAACCGAGAATGAAATGATCCGATTATTTTATTAATGCGCGACGAAGGAGCATAGGATGAGCATTCCATTACTTAGAGAATTGCATCAAGACGTACGCCGTTTAGTCATCGCGGGAGCGGGCATTGCGGCGGATGATTTAAAGCTGAAGCGGATGCTGCCGCAGCTGCAGCAGCTAGGGGAGAAAGCACCTATTTTCAAACGGGTTGCCGAAGAAGTTAACGGTGTTACGGCGGCCAAGCCGGAGCATGCGTCAGGGAAGCTCTTGGATTTAGCGGTCCTGCTTCACGCGGTCTTGCACACCCAAAGCTCGGCGGAAGCGGAAGGCGAACTGCTTCCGCTCGGGAACCCGGCCCATTCCATTAACGTGACCACGGTAGTCCCTTATAGAAAGCTGAAGCCATTGCTTGATGCGTTGACCCAGCGCGGGCCCGGCCGCCTTGAGACCATCAAACAAGGTGCAGAAGATGGCTTATTTGCCGATTTTCGAACGTTTATTCCGGCAGTAAACGGACTGAGGGACAGCTATGCGGAAATTGCGGAGTATATCGCGGAGAAAGTGATCCCGCAGATGGGTGCAGCGGTACTTCCTATTTTGCATGAGCAATTTCAAATCCAGGGAAACAGCGGCGACGCCAGACTGCTAGTTTGTATATACCAGTTGACCTCGGATACCGAATCGCTTTGGCCGCTTTTTACTGCTGCTTCGAAGGAAGGCGCGCAGCCGGTTCGAATTGCTGCGATTTCTTTAATGGCAGGTTTGCCTGCTTTTGAAGACGAATTGCTGGAATTGTCGCATGACAAAAAGAAAGAGATCCGAGGCGCTGCGTTAACCGCGCTTTCAAGGCTGCATTCTGACCGCGTCGTCGGGCGCTTGATTGATGCCCTGGCAAAAAAGGATACAGAGCTTGCCATTGCACCAATACAAGTATGTACAGCACCACGGCTCACCGAGCAGCTCCTTCAATTTGGTTCATCACTAGTCGGTAAAATCGAGTCGGGCGAACAAAACGCCGTTTTAAAAGAAACGCTGGGAGGCGTGATTTCATGTTTTCAAACCAAAGCTAATGAGAGCGCAGTAAGATCATTTTTAATGCTTGTTCTCTCTAATGAAAAGCTGGATTTCAAAGAATACGAATCGCTTTTGAACGAAGCGGCTCAAATTTTGTTGAATTCCAAGGATCAGCTTGCTTTGACGTATCTGCATGAGCTGCGGGATAACCGGCCTACTCTCATAGGCTATTCGTTAAAAGCTGCTCTCCGTTTGCTAGACCCTGCTGAGCTGTACGATCAATACGAAAGCTATCTTACGCAGAAAAAAAGCAAAAATGCGCGTGAGCTGCTTCAAGCCTTTTATGTTTGTACGCCTAATTCCTTTGCTCATATGATCTCGGAACAGGAGGAGCAATCGGATTTCGCGTGGGATGCAAGATGGGTCGATCGATTCGTGGAGCTGAACGAAGAAGAGCTGGTTTGCCGTTTGGTTAGAGAGCCGGATAAGAAGATCGTGGCTTATCTGGTCGAAAAGTCCAAGGTTGCGCCTCAGCTGATGAAACCGCGGACCGTTCATCTTTTTCATGCGTTATTTAGGGTTGGACACAGGGAAACGGCTGACTTGTTCCTTCCCGCTTTGGAGCAGGCAACGCAGCATTCCTATTATTATTTGGATCGGGAGATTCAGCTCTTAATTGCGATGCTGCCAAGCCATTCCGCGGAGAAGCTGTATCAAATCGCCGATAAAATCACTTATGAATATTCACGCAATCAATTAAAACAGTTGGCCGATCATGTTGCCGCCAAGCCGGCAGCAATCGAAACGGATGCAGAGGGAGCGGGATTTTTAGCATGGATAAAAAACAAACTATCTTAAGACAGCCGGCAGAGCTGCTGTACGCGCATGAGCTGGAAGCGTTGAAAGCCCATGATCAAGGTGAAAAACCTGCCGGCTGGCAGCTGTCACCGCGGGCCGTGCTTACCTTTATTACAGGCGGACGTGCTGGAGAGGTCGAAATTACGCCAAAATATATCGGCCATACTCGTTTGGTGGAAATCGCGATCGCTACCTTGCTAACCGATCGTGCACTGCTTCTAATCGGAGAACCGGGAACGGCAAAATCATGGCTCTCGGAGAATCTAACGGCAGCCATCCATGGCGATTCCTCCAAAGTCATTCAAGGAACCGCGGGCACAAGCGAGGAGCAGGTACGCTATTCATGGAATTACGCGATGCTGCTGGCAAATGGCCCTTCGGAGGAAGCGTTGGTGAAAAGTCCGATTTACCGTGCAATGGAAACAGGCGGCATCTCGCGTTTTGAGGAGATTTCGCGCTGCGCATCGGAGGTGCAGGATGCGCTCATATCCATTTTGTCCGAGAAGACGATTTCGGTTCCTGAGCTGGGAAGGGACATTCCGGCAGAAAGAGGGTTCTCTATTATTGCGACAGCGAATACAAGGGATCGCGGCGTAAATGATATGTCGGCCGCATTAAAACGGCGTTTTAATATCGTGGTGCTTCCGGCGCCTTCCGATTTAGAAACAGAAGTATCCATCGTACGCAAGCGGGTGAGCGAGATCGCTTCAAATTATCGGCTCGGCGAGGCGGTTCCGGAAGAGGAGGCGGTACGCAAGGTTGTCACGATTTTCCGTGAGCTGCGCAGCGGCATGACCCTGGATGGCAAGGAAAAGCTTAAGCAGCCAAGCGGAGCGATCTCGACGGCCGAAGCGATTTCTTTGTTGATCAACAGCATGGCACTGGCGAGCAGTTTTGGCGATGGGCAGGTAGCCGAAGAGGATCTTGCGGCGGGCTTGCTCGGCGCGGTTGTGAAGGATGAAGCCAAGGATGATGCGGTATGGAAGGAATATTTGGAAAATGTGATGAAGAAACGGGGAGCCGAGTGGAGAGGGCTATATCGTGCTTGCCGTGAGCTTAATTCGTGAGCGCGGGTGCCGCAGCACGGCACGGCGTCCATCTATTCGGCGTGCGCCATCTCTCGCCAAACGGCGCGCTCCAGCTGCTCAGTTATTTAAATGAGACGAAGCCGCTTTTAGTCCTTGTCGAGGGTCCATCGGATGCGTCAGAGCTGATTAGTCAGATCACGTCAAGCGGAGTGAAGCCTCCCATCGCGATTTTGGCCTATACGGAGCAGCTGCCTATCCGTACGGTTGTTTTCCCGCTAGCCGAATATTCGCCGGAATATCAGGCATTTCAATGGGCGTCCGCGAATGGAGCGGAGGCAAGGTTTATTGATCTGCCGTCGGATGTCTCCGTTAGCCTATATGCAAGCCGTAGAGCCGCATTGGAAAAGGAAGAGGAATCAGAAGGCGCGCGCGAGTACCGTCAGCAAAGCAATGGACGTTACGAGCAAGTCGCTTTGCTGGCTGGAGAACCCGATTACGAAACCTATTGGGAGCGTCATTTTGAACAAATAAACGACCAAAGAAGTTACCGCCTTGCCATGCATGCTTTCTCGAACGAAATGCACGGGCTTTCCGAGGCAGAGGAGCGAATGCATACGCCGCTGGAGGCTGCGCACAATGAAATCCGAGAGGCTTATATGAGGTCCCAAATCTCCAAAGCGATTGCAGAGGGCATTCCGGCAAACCGCATCGTGGTCGTAACAGGCGCCTATCATACCTCTGCGTTAGAAGCGGAACGGCCGGGATTGTCGGGGGAGGAAATGGCTTCCTTTCCGTCCAATCCGACCAAGCTGACCTTGATGCCTTATTCGTACTATAAGCTGTCTAACCATTCTGGCTACGGAGCAGGCAATATGGCACCTTCGTATTTTGAGCTGGCATGGCAGTGCGCAAAGAAAGGGGATCCCGCTAAGCTGGCGTCGCTCTATCTTGCTACGATTGCCGGCCATATGCGCGAGAGCGGAACGTTCCGTTCCGCTGCTTCCGTTATTGAAGCGGTTAGGCTCGCCGAGTCGTTAGCTTCCTTGCATGGTGGAAGGCAGCCGGTATTACGAGACCTTCATGATGCCGCCGTCACTTGTCTTGGATACGGAGAGCTGGCGAATGTTGCGGATGCGATCGTCAGAACGGATGTTGGAACCCGCATCGGCTTTCTGCCGGAAGGCGTCAGCCAAACGCCGATACAGGATGATTTGAACCGGAATTTAAAGACGTTAAAGCTTGAAAAATATAAGACGACCGTAGCGGCCGAGCTCGAGCTGGATCTCCGTGAAAACCGGAGAGTGAAGTCCGAGGAGGCTGCGTTTCTCGATTTAAGAAGATCCTTTTTCCTTGAAAGAATTCAACTGCTGCAAATTAGCTTTGCCAAGAAGCGTGGGGTCAGGCAGGACAGCGCGACCTGGGCGGAAAGCTGGGTGCTGCGCTGGACGCCGGAGGCGGAAATCGAAGCGGTTGAATCCATCATGAAAGGGGAGACGATTGAGATTGCCGCTTCGTTTCACATCAAAGAGTCCTTGGCACAAAGCGCGAATATCGTAGATGCCGCGGTACTTGTCCGGGCGGCATGGCAGTGCGGTCTTCCTGCTTCCATGGAAGATGCCCGGCAAACGCTCCAGCGGCTTGCGGTAGACGCTGGCGATTATTCGCAAATTGCAGGTACGCTCCGGGAGCTGTCATTATTAGTGCAATTTGGCGATGTCCGCAAAATGGATACGGCGGTTTTAATCCCGCTGCTGCAGCAGCTGTTTTTGCGGGGAACGCTGCTTCTGGTTGACTCTGCCGCATGCAGCGATGATGCGGCTGCGGCAATGGCATCGGCCATTATCGATATGCATGCGGTTTCCCAACAGCATTTCGATATGGTAGACGATGAGCGTTGGGTGACTCAGCTGGAGATGCTCGCCTACCGGGATGACCGCAACGCGAAGCTTTCCGGACTCGCCTTTGCTCTGCTTCTAGAGCGAAATCTAATCGATCATGACCGTTTAGCCAGGGAGGTATCCAGAAGATTATCGCCGGGGATCCCTGCAGATATCGGCGCAGGCTGGTTTGAAGGCATGTCGCTAAGAAACCGCTATGTGCTAATCTCTCGCAGGCAGCTATGGGAGCAGCTTAATCTGTATACCGCTTCGCTTGATGATGAGCAGTTCAGGCGTTCATTGGTTTTTCTTAGAAGGGCCTTAGCTGCTTTTGAACCAAGAGAGAAGAACGCGATTGCCGAAATGCTGGGCGACTTATGGGGATTTGGCGAAACGGAAGCTGCCGATGTCCTGCAGCGACCGCTTAGCAGCGAAGAGCAACAAAAATTGGACGAGCTCAACGAGTTCGATTTTGGAGACCTATAAGATGAGCGATAATGAACAATTCGAACAATTGAAGCGCTGGCGGCTTATTTTAGGCCAAGCTGCAAACGATAGGCTGTCCGACATGGCAGGAGGACGCGGACTTCTTGATGAAGAGCAAAGCTTAATGGATGAAGCGCTGGCCGCTATTTATGACGATACGACTAGTGAATCCGCTGATATACAAGGGAAAAACGCTGCACGTTCCGCTGGTTTAGGCGCCTCTTCACCTAAGTTGGCAAAATGGCTCGGCGATGTCCGGAGCTTCTTTCCTTCCGACATCGTTTCCGTCATCCAAGCGGATGCCATTGAAAGAAAGGGCTTAACCCAGCTGTTGTTTGAGCCCGAAACCCTCAGCCAGGTGAAGCCTGATATTCGTATGGTTGCGACACTCATCGCGTTAAAGGGGCGTATTCCCGAGAAAACGAAGGATACGGCGAGAATGCTGGTCCGCGAGGTCGTAGATGAGATCATGGCGAGACTCGCGCATGATATTCGCCGTGCCGTGACGGGCGCGCTGAACCGCAGGAAACATTCTCCGCTTCCATCCGTAACCGGGATGGATTGGAAGACGACGATACGCCGTAATTTAAAGCATTATGACCGGGAGAGGCAGCTGCTCATACCGGAGAAATTTTATTTTTTCGAACGGGCAAGGCGCAGTAAGGAATGGACCGTCATCCTTGATATTGACCAAAGCGGGTCAATGGCTGATTCCGTAATCTATGCCTCGATAATCGGGTCGATTTTTGCCAGCTTGCCCTCGCTCGATACCCATGTCGTCGCTTTTGACACGGAAGTCGTTGATCTAAGCGAACAATGCGCGAACGATCCAGTAGATATGCTTTTCGGCATTCAGCTCGGCGGCGGAACGGATATCAACAAGTCGGTTCAATATTGCGAGCCATTTATCCATGATCCGAAAAAGACGCTTTTTATTTTAATTTCAGATCTCTACGAAGGCGGCAACCAGTCTGCCCTGATTCGCCGGATGGAAGCCATGCGTCAATCGGGGGTAAGCGTGATTTGCCTGCTGGCTTTGTCAGACGGAGGTGTGCCTTCGTATGATGCCGAGCTTGCGAAGAAGCTTTCCGGCTTCGGAATTCCTTGCTTTGGCTGCACGCCTGACCGCCTGCCGGAGCTAATTGCGGGAGCGCTGCAGGGCCAGGATTTGCAGGCGCTTGCGGCAGCAATAACCGATTCGGGCAAAAAAAGCATATAAACAATTTAAGGAAACTTAAGACTTAATTAAACTTTAATTACATGCCTCTTAATGATTGACGGTTATCTTTAGGTAGAGATAACGAGTCGATCTTAGGAGGTTTTTTCTTGTGAAAACAAAGCTATATGTCCTTTACGGCGGCAAATCCGTCGAGCATGAAGTTTCTTTGAAAACAGCTTATACCGTCATGCTTTCCATAGATGAATCCAAATATGATTTATTCCCGATTTACATCACCCGCGAAGGGATTTGGTCAACGCCAGGAAAGCTAAGCCGCTCCGAATTAGAGCTTAACGACTTGATCGCGGTACCTAGGCATGCGGAAGCTGCGGAATCGATTGGACAGGCGCTCATCAGTCAATTCGCATTGCCGGGAAGAAAGGTCGTCTTGCCTTTGCTGCACGGCTCGAACGGAGAGGACGGTACGATACAAGGCATGATGGAGCTGCTCAATATCCCATATGTGGGCAACGGCGTGCTTTCTTCCGCGGTGACGTTGGACAAAGCCATATCCAAGCAGCTGCTCGCGCAAGCAGGAATCAACCAAGCGGACTACCTCGCCTATCGTTACGATCAATGGGCGGAGGACCGTGCGTTCATTTTGGAAGAGGCGGGAAAGAAGCTCGGGTATCCTTGTTACGTGAAGCCGGCCTCTCTGGGATCAAGCATTGGCATCAGCAGATGTTCGGACAAGCAGCAGCTGATCGCGGGAATTGCCGAAGCGTTTAAATATGACAGCAAGCTTGTGCTGGAAAGCGAAGTATTAGGCAGGGAAATACAGGTGGCGGTCATGGGCAATGAGAAGCCGCTTGCGTCGCTGCCAGGGGAGTTCATTCATAATCATCTTTTTTTCGATTTCGAATCCAAGTATATGGACAAGCATCTTACGATGTCCATTCCGGCTCAGCTATCGGAAGAGCTGACTGGACGAATTCGGAAAATCGCCATACAGGCTTACCAAGTCCATGGCTGCTCAGGTCTTGCCCGCGTGGATTGTTTCCTCGATCAAGAAGGGCAACTGTACGTGAATGAAGTTAATGCGCTGCCTGGTTTTACGAATTACAGCATGTATCCGGTCATGTGGGAGCGCACGGATGGTACGCTTTATTCGGAACTGGTTGAGAAGCTCATTGATTATGCTTTCACGCGCCATGCAGAAAAACAAACGATTCACTACACGAGGTGAAACCAAATGTCATTAAATACATGGGCTGAAGTTAATTTGAACGATATACGCGAGAATTTGCTGAAAATACGTCAATCTCTTCCAAGAAGCGCCAAGCTGATGGCGGTTGTCAAAGCAAACGGCTATGGCCACGGCGACTTGGAGACAGCAAGGATGGCTGAAATAGCCGGCGCCGATTATTTAGCCGTTGCCCATTTAGAAGAAGCGCTCCGGCTCCGGGCAAATGACATCACGCTGCCTATACTTATTCTGACGCCAATAAATCCCGAGGATGTGCAGCTGGCGTTAGACTATGATTTGATGCTAACGGTTGCGAGTGCGGCATGGCTTAAGGAAATGAGAAAATATAAGCCGCTATCACCTGCAAAACGGTTGAAATTGCATATTAAGATGGATACGGGACTAGGAAGAATTGGTGTGAAAACGAAAGATGAGTGGGAAGAGCTTGTACCTTTAATCAGGGCGGCCGACATTGTGATCGATGGATTTTATACGCATTTTGCAACAGCGGGCAATGCGGATACGACATTTTTAGAGCTGCAAACGAAACGGTTTACGGAAATGATGAACTGGAGCTATGCCTCATGCCTCTCCGTTAATCACTATCACTGCGCCGGCAGCACGGCTGCGCTGCGCTTTCCTTCACTGGCAATGGATATGGTGAGAATCGGTGCAGCCATGTATGGTTTTTATCCGCAGCAGCTATTACCGTCTTTAAAGCTGAAACCCGCATTTAGCTTGCATAGCCGGCTCATTCATGTGAAAAAGCTGAACAAAGGAGAATGGCTGGGATACGACAATAGTTATTGCGCGGAAGCGGATGAATGGATCGGAACCGTGCCAATTGGCTATGCGGACGGCTGGTCTCAACGGATGCAGCATACCGAGCTGCTTATAGGCGGGAAGCGTGCCCTTGTAATCGGCAAAATCTGCATGGATCAGTTAATGGTTCGTCTGCCAGGACCATGTGAAATAGGAACAGCAGTGACATTGATCGGGTGCCAAGGAGCAGAAGAGATTACCTTCGCTGAGCTTGCTGCGCATATCGGGAGCGTTGCGCAAGAAGTTTCAACCTCCATTACCGCGAGGGTTGTAAGGAACTATACGAACGATTTAGGCAAAGAGGAGGCCGGCGCTAAATGGGGCAAACGAACCGCACAGTCGATTTACAAGAAAGCCGTAATGTAGAGCCTACGTTCGTCCAGGTTAAACGAACCGAAATTTACGAGGGACAGCTTGTTTTGGTCAATCGCGATCATCCCATTCGGAAAGCGATTTCCTCCGACAAACTGCTGCCGCTTAGCGTGAGTCCAAGCTTAAAAGAGCTGCAGGATGGCATGCTATTGGAAAAATCCTGCTTGCAGCATCTTATTTCACTTCTTGATGCTTGCCAAGGCATGGAAGATATTGTCGCTGTCAGCGGGTATCGCACAAAGGAGGAGCAGGCGCATATTTATGAAAGCTCATGGGTTGAAAACGGCCCGGAGTATACAGCTAGCTACGTTGCGCTGCCGGATCAAAGCGAACACCAAACCGGTCTCGCGATCGACGTTGGGAAGGCTGACAAGGATGTTGATTTTATCGCGCCTTCTTTTCCAGACAGCGGAATTTATAGGTCTTTTAAACAGCTGGCCGCGCAATTTGGGTTTATTCAACGGTATAAGGAGGGAAAGGAACAGATAACGAATATAGCCTGCGAGCCCTGGCATTTCCGTTATGTTGGATATCCGCATGCCGTATTGATGGAGAAAAACGAATGGTGCCTCGAGGAGTACATCGATTTTTTGCAAAGCGTCACCAACGCCGGAGAACGTTTCAGGTTTGAAAATGAAAGTCTTCGCGTCGAGATTTATTACGTTCCGGCTGAAGAAGGACCCTATACGACTGTTCCGATCGTAAGCTGTGAGCATTACCGGATATCGGGCAATAATAGGGATGGATTTATTATTTCCGCGTTCACCGGCAAAGGTTATACTGCCCGTGCTTGATAAACCAAATTACAGCGGACTGGATTGGCTGAAATTTGCAGCTGCGTTATTGGTCATAGCCAACCATACCGGCCCGCTGCATGCCTTCCATGCCTATGCGGATTTTCTGCTCAGCGGGGTTCTGACACGGATAGCCGTTCCTCTATTTTTTATGTCCTCCGGTTTCTTTTTCTTTCGAAAGCTATCTGGCGATCCTTCCAAGGACCATCGGGCATTTCTAGCTTATATAAAGAAAATAACGGTCTTATACGGAATTGCAATATTGCTGTATCTTCCTCTGAATGTGTACAAAGGATACTTCTTGGAAAGCTTTTCGCCTCTTGCGCTCTTAAAAGATCTTATTTTTAACGGCACTTTTTATCATTTATGGTATTTGCCTGCTCTGATCATCGGTCTTAGTTTGACTTATACCCTGTACCGGAAAATGTCGCTTCCTAAGCTGCTCATGATCGGAGTCTGCCTTTACGGCATCGGACTGCTCGGAGATAGCTACTACGGGTTGACGGTGAGGGCAGCCGGTCTTCATCAGCTTTACGAATCGATGTTTTTGGTCTTTGATTATACCCGCAATGGTATATTTTATGCGCCTATTTATATCATGCTGGGTGCCTGGGCAGCGAAGCGACCTGCGCCAGCGATAAAGCCGAAAGGGAATGCCGGCTTGTTTTTCTTAGGTCTGGTGCTTATGCTTGCCGAGGGTATCCTGTTAAAGGAAGCGGAATTTCCCCGTCATGACAGCATGTATGTATTTGCATTGCCCGCCGCCTATTTTTTATTCCAATGGGCACTAAGTTGGAAAGCGAGCTCCGGTAAAGCATTTCGGGAGTGGCGGTTGTGGATCTATATTTTGCATCCTATTGCGATCGTGCTAGTGCGCGGAGCAGCTGAAGCCGCGAAGCTTGAAGCGTTGTTCATCGCAAACAGCGTCATACATTTTGTCACGGTATGCCTGGTGTCTGTCGTAATGGCTGCCGCGGCCGTCAGATTATCCGTCATAAAATTCAAATTTCGACCATAGACATAATAGCGGGAGATGTTCGTTAAGTTAGATTTAACGGGAGGAGAGGCCGCAGCGAAGGAGCATTACCTGCAGCAGGGAGGGATTGCAATGAGTATCGATCTGCTCATTCAACTGCTCATGCTTATCGTAATGATCATCGATATGGCTAATCGATCAAAAGATTCGTAACGGTGAAGGACAAAACATCCGAATGGATGTTTTGTCTTTTTTTATTTATAGCAATTTAAAAGAACGTTACAAGCCTGCCCTTCGCCATCATATTAACGGTTTTCTAGCTTAGCTCCCATTCTTGGAGCAGCATAATTGCTGCGCCGGCTGTTACGGCATCTTCGGTCAGCTGACCTTGCGTAAATTTAGGCTCGTA
Source organism: Paenibacillus sp. LPE1-1-1.1 (assembly GCF_040676435.1). Classification (NCBI taxonomy): domain Bacteria; kingdom Bacillati; phylum Bacillota; class Bacilli; order Caryophanales; family Paenibacillaceae; genus Paenibacillus; species Paenibacillus sp. LPE1-1-1.1. The sequence goes on along the minus strand of NZ_JBEGHY010000023.1, from coordinate 505,893 downwards.
CTGCGGGGAGTAATAAATATTGCTGCGCGCAACCTGTATGACCGTTTCATAAATGCTTTTATGTACGTTAACGAGCGGACCGCCGAGGATAACAGCCTCCGGGTGCAAAATATTAATGAGATTGGCAATGCCGATCCCTAGGTAGGTGGCTGTTTGCAGAAACTGTTCCGTTATGAAGGAATCCTTCAGCCGATAAGCCTTCTGCAAGGCATCGAATTGAATTTCCTCCGGCGGAATGCCTGAAAGCGAGCTGACCCGGCCGAGCTTCAGCTGGGAACGTATCTGCTTCTCCAGCGCAGGGATGGATACAAGCGCTTCGAGTGCTCCGTAATTCCCCTCGTCCCCAAGCCTCGGTCCATCCGTCTGGATGATCATCTGTCCAAAGGAGCCCTCCATGTCAACGGCGCCTCTGACGATTTGGCCTCCTGACATCATCGAGGTTCGGAGACCGACGCCGGCATGGACATAGAGCATATGCTTTACTTCTTCATTGCGAAGCGCCCAGTGCTCACCGATGATAGCCGTGTTAGCGCCGTTATCGAGCAGGGCCGGCAATCCGAGACGCTGTTCGAGCCATTCGCAAATGGGCACATTGCTCCAGCCCTCCGCCGGAAAATAACGCGGTTTCAGCATAATTCCGTCTTCGCGGCTTAATGGCCCAACCGCACCGATTCCGATTCCAATTACTTTTTTTCGTTCGATCTCGCAATCGCTCAGCATGCGCTCGGCCAGCTTCGTAATCTTGGTTAGCAATGTCTCCGGCGTCATTCGTTCGTCCATCTTCCAACGCTCGAAAGCCAGCGGCTTTAGATTTAGGTCGTATAAGCCGATCGAGGAGGAGAATCGGGATATTTCCAAACCAAACACTGCGCGGTGTTCCGGATTTACGCGATATAGAATCGGTTTTCGCCCTCCGGTAGAACGTCCCAATTCGGATGCCAGGATGAGGCCGTCCGTCAGCAATTCCTCCAGCAGTCTCGATAGGCTGGTGCTTGTAACAGTTAGCCGGTCCATTAACGCGGCTTTGGAGACTAAGCCATTTCGGATAATAAAATCAAAAACTTGTTTTTTTATGGTTGGATGTTTCATATTCATTATTGTTCTCCAATTGTCCAAGTAATTATATCGGATATAAATCAATCTCTATTATATGCTCTGGAAGGATGCGTGACTAGACAGTCCCGATATTTTTAATGGAACTACGGACTAAAGGCGGATGGAATGAACGGGAGGCATAGAAAAGAATACATAACTTATCAGGATTCGACAAAGTATTCGGTTGTTATGGAAGAAAAGAAGTTCTATAATTAGCCTATAAGCAAATTATCGATAATCTGTGAGTGAAGGAGGTTAAAGTGACGAATCTCTTTTTTTCATCGGATATGGGAACGCTTTCTTTTTTTGATCTGTATTATCGATAATCGATAATATGAAACGGAGATGTGAGTGCATGTATGGAAACGTACCTATTTCACCAGTAAACTCGATCAGCGAGCATGTGTATACCGCATTGAAGAAAGAAATTCTAGCTGGAGACCTGCAGCCAGGTGCGCGACTGCTCGTGCTTGAAATCGCTAAAAAGTTCAATATTAGCCAAGCACCGGTTCGAGAGGCGCTGGAACGATTGAAGTCGGCTGGTTTCATTACCGGAATTCCCAACAAAGGCTCCGTCGTCTCAAATATAACCTCCAAAGAAATCAGGGATATTTTCGAGCTTCGTGAAATTATCGAAGGTTTTGCCGTTCGGAGATCCATGGAACATTTAATCGAGGAGGATTTCCTTTACTTAGAAGACATCATTCACAAAATGGACCTTGCACATGAACAAAACGATATCTTAAACATATTAGAGCTCGATATGGAGTTCCATGGCTTCTTCTATAGACGCTGCGATAATCATATGATCCTTGAGCTTTGGAACCGGATGCGGATCAAGGTTATGCGTTTTATGGCGATCTCTAATCGTCATTATTCAACCGATGAACTTGCCGATTGGCACCTACGGCTTGTAGAGGTGCTGCGATCCGGCGACACGGTCTTAGCGGAGCAAACGTTTATCGAGCACATGCATTCCTATAAAATGATTCATCTCAATTAGTGTCATGCATCTCGCAAGTCAACCTTACAAAAGGGGTAGTGGAGTATGCTGAGCGAGGGATTATTATTTAAAGAAGATGTCATTCTTACATGGATGAGAGACCGGTTTTTTCGCAATTTGGTGTCGGATACCGGTGCCGTGAAATCAGATTTAAAGGATAGTTTATCTCGGCTGCAATTAAATCCTTATTACACTTTTCCGGCTATGGCTTTGCTTGAGCCGACCGCTCATTTTGATGATGAGCATGAGAAGATTTTGTACCTGGAGCAAATGAGGGACTACTTGCAGAAAAATATATCGGATGGCAGCGTTGTATTCGTGGATGAAGAGGGAAGGGTCGGCCTTCTCTTTTCCTGGGTATCCAAAGAACAGATTCAAAAGATTCAGGTCATGTTAAAGGAGCAGTTCCTGCAGCCGATCAACATTGGCGTAGGAAAACCCTGCAGCCACCTGTACGACATCGTTCATTCCTACAAGCAAGCATCACGAGCGCTTCGGCATAAATTTTACCGGGGAACGGGCACGATTATTTGTTACAGCGAGCTCGGACGCTACGAATCGCTGCAGCAGTATCCTTCTGATAAAGAGAAGGAGCTGTATGACGCTTATAAATCGGCTGAAACGTCGGAGGAAATCGTTCAATGCGTGCAGCTGTTTTATGGCGAGCTGCTGCATAAGGGACCGCTGGATACGCAAATCGTTTACGATCTGACGGTTAGGCTTTTGGTCGGGATCGAGAAGAGAGTGCTTACTGAAACGGAGAATGTCATCGCCTATGAACGATTCGACGTTATGTCCATCGTCAAGCTGGAAACGCTGGAAGAAATTAAGCACTATGTCATTCATTTTCTCATCGGATTAAAGGACGTGCTGTCTCACAGCCAGAAAGAGACCCATCGCAGCATTATCAAAAAAACGATTCACCACATGGAGCAGGAATGCCAATTCGCGTCGCTTCAAAGCGTTGCCCAAAAGGTGTACATGACGCCAACTTACTTAAGCCTGTTATTCAAAACGAATACGGGCAAGACGTTTATCGAGCATTTGACCGATATTCGTATCGATAAAGCAAAGGATATGCTGAAGAGCACGCATTTCAAAAACTACGAGGTTGCGGAAAAGGTCGGCTATCAGGATCCGCGCTATTTTAGCCAAATTTTCAAGAAGAAGGTTGGGTTGTCGCCGAGCGAATACCGGGAATCAGTCGGAAAATAAAGAGAAAAAAAGGACTCTTTCGGCAATAACGCTGCCTGCCGGAGTCCTTTTTTGGTTTCCAGTTAGAGGCGAACATCGCTCTGCGGGCCGTTCCGTTCCGCTTTTTGTGCATCCGCAAGCTCCGAATCCCATGTAAGATGACGGTATTCCGCTGCCGCTGCATCATTTTCGAACCAGTTCAAGAAATCAGTCCAGAGCGACACATCCCAGGCTGCATCGATTTGCGCGGTCGAATAGACGCTGTCGCGTAGACGGACGAACCCGAACACATCGCGCACCTGTGATTTCTCTGCTTGCACAACCGTCAGCTCGGCTAGATGAGGAGGGATGAAAATCACGCCTGACGGCGTGCCCAGCACTACGTCGCCAGGCATGCAGATCGCTTTGCCGATGCGCGTTGGCACGTTCATGCCAACCATTGTCACGTCTGCGATGGCGGTCGGATCGCTGCCGCGATAGAAGACGTTGATATTATCAATTTCAACGATTTGCTGATTATCGCGAATGCCGCCCCAGATGACGGCTCCGCCGCGTTTGGTCCGTGTCGAGATCGCCGTCGACAAATTTCCGCCAACGTATGTGCCGAGATGAACTTTGTCGAACATGTCCACGACGGCTACGTCATCCTCAACCAAGGCATCGATGACCCACTGATTGAAGAAGCCCTTGCGATCCTCCTGCTCATGGCCATGCTTGAGCAAGGTTTCATGCAGGTCGGGCCGCTTCGGCACCATCACGGCTGTAACGGCACGGCCAACCATCACGTTATTAGGATGTACGATTTTGAAATCACCCTCGAATTGAAAGGCATACCCTCTGTTCCAGAGCGGTCCCCAGGCTTCCTCCAACGTAATTTTCCGCATACGGCGAAGGACATCCTCGGATACCTTCGGGCGTCCATTAGGAAAACGTTCACCCTCCCAAAGCGGCGTAAGCTGAATCATATCTTCCGGATTATCAAATTTCATAATGAGCACCTCTCTCGCAATAGTATGGTGAAGGCTGGTGTGGCTTGCTTCCTAAGTCTATTGTTAGGGACATTCAAGTTTTTGTCGATGCGACTTTCTTAAGGCTTTTTTCGTCAATCTATGAATTTTTCACACTATATAAAATCAAACGAATTCATAAATTCCTCCCCTTCAACCCTGTAACCGCTTTCGTATAAAGTTAGAGAACATTATCTATGAAAGGGGAGGAGATGATCGGAGTGAAAACGGAGAGAGCTAATCATATAGAACGAGTAAGCAGACTTGCAAAGCCAAAGCGCAAAGATAAGGGGATGCATCATTTAGCGGGATACGTTTTTATCTCCCCATGGCTGATAGGCTTCTTGCTGCTGACGCTTTGGCCAATCGCACAATCGTTTTATTTGTCCTTCACTGAATATTCTTTACTGGAGGATCCCGTTTGGACGGGTACGGACAACTATTCGAAAATATTTACGAGCGATGCCACCTTTACGAAATCGCTTAGCGTCACCTTTATGTTCGTGCTGTTCTCAGTTCCGCTTAAGCTGTTTTTCTCGCTAATGGTTGCGTTAGCCCTCAACAAAAACATGAGAGGCATGAATATTTACCGCACAGCGATTTATTTTCCGTCCTTAATAGGCGGGAGCATTGCGGTAGCCGCTCTTTGGCGTAATATGTTCGGCATCGACGGCTATATCAATCAAGTGCTCGCTTGGTTCGGAATCGAAGGCGTCGGATGGATTTCCAATCCGGATACATCGCTCGGGACCTTGATATTGCTCAATACTTGGCAATTCGGTTCGACGATGGTTATTTTCCTGGCCGGCTTAAAGCAGGTGCCGCAAGAGCTGTATGAATCGGCATCCGTTGACGGCGCGGGAAAAGTAAGGAAATTCATCAGCATCACGCTGCCGATGCTGTCGCCGGTCATGTTTTTCAACTTAGTGCTCGGCATCATCGGTTCCTTCCAGACGTTTACATCCGCTTTCATCATCACCAAAGGCGGGCCGATCAACTCTACGTATATGTATGCGATGTTTCTTTACGAGAAGGCATTCAAGCATTACCAGATGGGATACGCGTCGGCATTGGCTTGGGTTTTGCTAACGATAGTCGCGATCCTTACGATCATTAACTTTATGGCATCCAAATATTGGGTCTTTTACGAATCGGACGGGGGGAAAACAAAATGAATTCGCTGCGCTCTAAGCTTTCGAGCCATGTCTATTTAACCGTTTTCTCCTTTCTGATGCTGTATCCCGTGATTTGGTGGGCAGGGGCCTCGCTTAAAAAAACGGAGGAACTCAGCCTGCCGACGCTTTGGCCGTCGACGCCGATGTGGAGCAACTATTGGGATGGCTGGCATTTCTCAGCCGAATATACATTTGCTCATTTCTTTGGCAATACGCTGCTCATGGAGCTTGGAAATGTGCTTGGAGGGGTTGCCACGGCAGCCATTGTCGCCTATGGGTTCGGGAGGTTGAATTTCAAGCTGCGCGGCATGTGGTTCTCGATCCTGCTGCTTACGATGATGCTTCCGGGACAAGTAACGGTCGTTCCCCAGTACATTTTGTTTAACAAGCTGGGGTTTGTCGATAGTTACGTTCCGCTGGTGCTGCCGCATTTTTTCGGGGGAGGCGCATTCTTTATCTTCCTGCTCGTGCAATTCATCCGCGGCATTCCGAAGGATCTCGATGAGGCTGCAACGATTGACGGGGCAAGCGTGTATGGTATTTTTTGGCGCATTGTCCTGCCATTGCTGAAGCCGGCGCTGGTTACGGTCGCTATCTTTACATTCATCTGGAGCTGGGATGATTTCTTCGCCCAAGTTCTGTACTTAAGCTCCGTCGATAAGTTTACCGTAGGCTTGGCGCTGCGGATGTTCATTGATCAATTCGACATCCAATGGGGTCAGCTCCTTGCGATGTCCCTGGTGTCGATCTTTCCTTCGGTTATCATCTTTTTCCTTGCCCAGAAGCATTTTGTCGAAGGAATCGCGACGACCGGCTTAAAAGGCTAATGGCAACTCATTTTAACCAGATAAAGGGGATGTATGGGAATGGTCAAAGGTTGGTCAAAGAGCTTTGGGTTACTGATGCTGGTTCTGATCATGGTATTATCAGCTTGCAGCGGCGGGGGTGGCAGCAATAACGGCAATACGAACGAAGGCACGAACGCAACGGAAGCACCGGATAATAAAGGGGATGCCGGCGGGGCGACTACTTTAAGCATCATGTGGTGGGGGCCCGATGCGCGTCACGAGGCAACGAAAAAAGCGCTTGATATCTATACGAAACAAAACGCAAACGTAACGTTTAAGCCGGAATTCATGGCATGGGATGCCTTCTGGCAAAAGCTTCCGACGCTTGCTGCGTCTAAGTCCATTACGGATGTTTTGCAAATGGATGCGGCTTACCTTCAAGAATACGTATCGCGCGGTCAATTAGAGGATCTCTCTGATATTGATCTAAGCGGCATTGTAGACCCGAACGTGATCTCGAATTTACAAATCGACGGAAAGCTGTATGGTATTCCGCTTAGCCAAAACGCGCAAGGCATCGCCTTCAATAAAACCGAGCTGGAGCAATACGGCATTCCGCTCCCGCATAAGGACTGGACCTATGATGAGTTTTTCCAATGGGCGAGAGATGCTAGAGCTAAGCTGCCGGAAGGAAAATATCCAATCGGAGATACGACGACATGGGATAGCTTTAACTATTACCAGACTTCGATGGGCAAACCGCCGGTTATGTCCGACGGCGGCAAAACCTTCACGCTCGACAAGGATTTATTTATGACCTTCTACCAAACGTATGAGGAATTCCGCAAAGCCAAAATCGTTCCGCCAGCCGACAAAGCAGCCGCCTTCCTTGAAAACGATCCGCAGGCCGATCCGATGGCATCCGGCGTCGTCATGACCCGCGGCGCGACAACGGGCTCCGTCAGCGCCTTGGAGCAGCTGATGCCTGGTAAAGTAGGCGTTGTGAACCTGCCTGTCGGACCATCCGGCGGCGGCTGGGCGCAATCTACAATTTTCTTAAGCGTGAGCGCGAACTCCAAAAACAAGGATGAAGCGAAAAAATTCGTCAAATGGTTCATTTCGGATAAAGAAGCCGGACAGGCGCTTGGCTTAACACGCGGTATTCCGATTAATCCGGATGTATACAAGGACCTTGAGCCGACGCTTGAAGCCAAAGATAAGCTTGGCAAGGAAATCTATGATTTATCGCTAGACAAGGCATTGCCTTTCTATCCGCCGGCTGCAGGATTCTCCGAGTGGGTGGATGCGTACAGGAAGGAAATGGAGGCCGTTACGTTCGGACAACAATCCATTGAGGATGCGTTCAATAAGATTGATAAGATGGGCAAAGAGCTGGCAGCTAAAGCGGGCGGCCAATAATAAAGAAAGAGGTGCTTGAAGCATGCAATTAGCAGAATTTTTCTCGTCACAGCCTAACCGTCTCTGGCAATTGGCAAAGCAGCTTGGCGTAGACCATGCTGTCGGAGGTTTGCCTTGGGAGGAGAAGCTGGAAAAACCATGGGATCTCATGCCGCTAATCCGTATGAAGCAGCGGTATGCCGATTCCGGCCTTGCGCTAACCGTCATTGAGTCGATGCCGCCAAGCAACGAGATCAAACTCGGAACAGCAGGGCGCGACGCAGAGATAGAAGTGTTCCAGCAATTCATAACCAATATGGGCGCAGCAGGCATTCCTGTTCTCTGTTATAACTTTATGGCGCAGTTTAATTGGTTCCGGACATCGACAACGACGCGTACGCGCGGCGGAGCGCTTGTATCCAGCTATGATCACAGCTTAATGAAGGATGCTCCTTTGACGGATGCAGGGCTGGTGAGCGAGGAGCAGCTGTGGGAAAACCTCCAATATTTTATGGAGCGCATCGTACCCGTAGCGGAGAAAGCGAAGGTGAAGCTCGCGCTTCATCCCGATGATCCTCCAATCACGCCTATCCGAGGCGTATCGCGAATTTTGACCAGCAGCGCTGCCCTTCAACAGGCGATCGATTTAGTTCCCAGCGACTATAACGGAATTACGTTATGCCAAGGCACTTTAGCTACGGCAGGCGATGACATTCCGAGCGTGATCCGCCAGTTTGCCAAACAAGATAAGTTATTTTTCGTTCATTTCCGGGATGTCAAAGGAACGCCGGAAAAGTTCGAGGAAACGTTTCATGATGACGGTAAAACGAATATGCTCGAGTCCATGCATACGTATTACGAAGTCGGGTTTAACGGCCCGGCGAGACCGGATCATGTGCCGACCATGGAAGGCGAGGACAACACGAATCCGGGTTACGAGCTGCTGGGGCGGTTATACGGCATCGGTTATATTCGCGGCTTAATGGAAGCGGCTTCCGCAGCTAAAGCAGCATCAGGCGCCGTGGCAAGCATTAGCGTATAAGAAGCTGCAGTAAGAGCTTTTGAACGAGAGATATGTACCAGCTGAATTTACGGCAGAAAAGAAGAGCATCTTCTATCCGCGCTGCACGCGGAATAGAAGATGCTTTTTTATGGCTCCAAAAGGTTATTGACTTTACTACGATATCGTAATAATATAAAGCCATAATACTTCACTTTCGTACTAAAAGGAGCTTTTTTATGCAGCAGCTTTACGACATCCTCCTCAAAACAGGTTTGCGTCCCTTTTCTTTTTTCTCTGAAACGGCCACGCTGGAACGGAATTTGAACCGCTCTGAGCTGACCACGCTGCTTATCTTATCGTTCCGCAGTGAACTAGCGATGTCGGAGCTGTCGGCTGAGCTGGGAGCGCCGCTTAGCTCGATGACCAGTATCGCCAAGCGTTTGGAGAAAAAAGGGTATATTGAACGCTTCAGTTCCATGAAGGATCAGCGCATTACGTTGGTTCGCATGACGGAAGAAGGAAAAAAGGTTGCCGCTGAAGCGCGCAAAATCATGGATGTCAACCTACACCGTGTGGAACAAGCGTTAACGGCCGAAGAGATGGAGCAGTTCCTATCGCTCGTGTTTAAGATTATGAAAGCATTTAAAAATAGCGAAATCCAAGGAAAAGATGTAAAGGAAAGCAGCGTCAAACGTATTCGTATCGATGACTAAGCTTTTTTTTAATAAATTAATACGAAATCGTACTAAATGAGAGGGCGTGGACGATGAGAATTATCATTTATACAGGAAAAGGCGGCGTCGGCAAGACCAGTATCGCGGCGGCTACAGCCGTGAAAATGGCTAAACAAGGCAAACGAACGCTCATTTTGAGCACGGATGCGGCACATAGCTTGGCAGACGCCTTCGGCGTAGCGCTAGGTCCGGATCCGGTTCAAATATCGGAGTTTTTGTGGGGGCAGGAAGTAAATAGCTTGCGTGAATGTGAACGGAATTGGGGAGTGGTGCAGGCCTGACTGGCTAAGCTAATGGACAAAGCCAATCTAAGGGATATTACGACAGATGAAATGATTGTTTTTCCAGGCATGGAAGAGCTGTTCAGCTTATTGCAAATTAAACGGCATGCCCAAAGCGATCAATTTGACGCGCTCATAGTCGATTGCGCACCCACGGGTGAAACGCTGCGGCTGCTTAGTTATCCGAATGTGCTGGAATGGTGGATGGAGAAAATCTTTCCGCATGAACGCCGGCTGGTCAAAGTATTAAGACCGGTTACCAAGGTATTTACCGGCTACGAGCTGCCGAGTGAAGACGTATTGGACAGCATCGCTTCCTTGGTCAACGACATGAGCGAAATGCAGGGCTTGCTGCTGGATCCGGCTATGACATCCGTGCGTATTGTGCTAAATCCCGAGAAAATGGTAATCTCCGAGGCTAAGCGTTCCTTTACTTACCTAAATTTGTTCGGCTTCCATACGGACGCGATAATTGTCAATCGAATATTGCCGGATGAAGCGTCTGAAGGATATTTAGCGCAATGGCATCAGCTACATCGCCGCTACGAAGAAGAAATTATGGAGAATTTCAGCCCGCTTCCTATTTTGCGCGTACCTCTCATGACGTCTGAAGTGTATGGATTGCAGATGCTGGACCAAGTCGGCGAACATTTATTTGAAAATAACGATCCGATGCAAATCATGTATGTTGGGCGAACCGAAGAAATCCGTAAAGTCGATGATGCTTATCATCTCTACGTGGATATTCCTTTCGTGGATAAGCAGGCCATTGACCTAACGCAAAAGGGAGAAGAATTAACGCTCCATGTCGGTTCTTATAAACGTAAGGTTATTTTGCCTAGGGCATTGCTGGGATCCACGGTTGAAGGCGCTAAATTTTCCGAAGGAAAGCTGTCTGTCCGTTTTGCGATGAATAAGTAAGAAAAGCAAAGGAGGAGGCTGCGTTGAGCGAAATCAATAGGTTTGCCGAAAGGCTGATCAAGATGAGTGATACTATCGCGCGGTTCGATGATCAGATGAAAAAGCATGGAGCACGCCAGCATTTGCTTGCTTCGTGTAAAGAGGCTTTACTTGGCGTGCAGGGTATAATCGAAAGCGCGGTCGAAGTAATCGAAGAAACGGAAAAAACAGCTAATGACGGGCAGGGGCAAGAAACACGCAAAGTACAGATTAGTGACTAAGCAAGCTCTAATACGATTATGGAGGAGTGCCATATGGTCACAGGGCTAAAAAGACAAAGCGGTTTATTGCTTGGATTGACTGGTTATTTGCATATTATTGTGGGGTTTATTGTATTCTGGAATCCATTAAAAGAGATTGTGAACGCAGGCATTTTTAATGCGGTGGGGCAGGATTATCCAAGAGCAGCGGTAATCTGGTTTCTGTTCAGCGGTCTTTTCATGGTTTTATCGGCATTACTTATCGGGTGGGTGGTTAAGACGAAAGGGCTTGAGCTGCCTAGTTCAGTCGGTTGGTGTTTCCTAGCCATCTGCGTGGCCGGTGTGATTCTAATGCCGGTATCCGGATTTTGGCTGGGTATCCCGCAAGCTTACTTAATCATCAAAAAATAAGACGGGCAAAAAAGAATCGTTTGTCATTAAAAAACGGCAGCCAAGGACTGATACTCGCGTCCACGGCTGTCGTTTTTCATTTCTACCTTTTTACAAAAGCATCATTTTTCAAGCGCTGGCGCCAGCAATGGCTAGCTCCACAGCCGGTCGTTGGAGTGGTAGTGGTTCCAGTTGTCGGTGGGCTCCCACAGGCCTGGAATTTTCGGATGCAGATGCTGAGCAAGCACCTCATCGTTCAGATCATCGATGCCTAGCCCAGGCGCGTCGCTCATATGAATAAAGCCATTCTGAACGAGGTTCTTCGGAAGCTTGCTGCTGATAATGATATCATCCCACCAAGGCACCTCGCAGGAATGATATTCAAGCGCGAGGAAGTTCTCCGTTGCGGCTGCAACATGCGCGGCAGCCAGGCAGGCAATCGGGCTCTCTGCCATATGGATGGCCATGGCTACGCCGTATTCCTGCGCCATATCGCCAATCTTCTTCGTTTCCAATATGCCGCCGGTCGTTAGAACGTCAGGGTGAATAACCGATACGCCGCCAGCTTGCAGCAGCGGACGGAAATTTTCCTTCAGATAGATATCCTCGCCTGTACAGATCGGAGTGGCAACGGCTCGCGCAAGCTTGGCATACTGGTCGGTATATTGCCAAGGGAGCATATCCTCCATCCAAGCCAGATTGAACTTATCAACGCGTCGTCCAAGCTTTATGCAATCCTCAAGTCCGATATGGCCAAAATGGTCTACCGCAAGAGGGACTTCATAGCCGATGACCGCACGTACGTCAGCCACATACTGCTCAAGCATATCCAGTCCTTTTTCCGTCACATGAATCGCCGTGAAAGGGTGGGGGATATTGTGAATGTCGTAATGCTGGTTGCGGATATCGCGAATTTCTTCATCCGTGAGCGTATCGTGATTGTTGCTGTACCGGTTTTTCGAAGCATTGCGCATTTCATCGATGAAGCCGACCGGCGCGCTGAGCGTACCGGGCTCATTAATGATTTGGCCGATGCCTAAATCCATTTTCAAGAAGGAGAAACCCTGCTCCATACGTTTCTTCAGCGCTAATCCCATGGCCGTACCCGTATCCTTGCCTACAACCTCCGTATCGCAATACATACGGATTTTCTCGCGGAATTTCCCGCCGAGCATTTGGTAGACGGGAATTCCGTAAGCCTTGCCTGCCAAGTCCCACATGGCGATTTCAAGGCCGCTGACACCGCCGCCTTGACGGGCGTGGCCGCCAAACTGCTTGATGCGGCGGAAGATCTTATCGATGTTGCAAGGATTTTCACCTAATAAACGTCCTTTTAGGATTTGCGCGTATACCTTATCGGCACCGTCACGCACCTCGCCGAATCCCACTAAGCCCTGATTGGTATACACTTTTATCAAGCTGCTGTGAAACGGACCGCCAACAATATCGGTGAAGCGAATATCGGTAATGCGCAGCGAAGCAGGGCTTGAGAAGGTGTTGACATGGGCTAGTGTTTCTTCATAGGATGGGTTATTGGACACAAAAGGTCACTCCTTGGTTTTATTAGAATGGGTATTACAAGGGCAGCGGGGTGCATTAAAGCAGCATGCTCCCGCCATCCAGCCGGATCGCCGCTCCGGTCATGAATTCGCTCTCATCCGAAGCGATGAAGCAAACAAGCTGCGCAACGTCCAGCGGTCTTCCGACTCGACCAAGCGGAAATTTGTCGCGGATAGACCGGGACGTTTTTTTATGCCTTTCCATATCGTCAGCGGACACGATCGGTTTGGATTCCCTCGCGCTTTGTTTGCCGACATCCACCGCTCCGGGCTCGATGGTATTGACGGTAATTCCGTATTGGGCAAGCTCGATTGCACTTTCCCGGCCCAGCATGCGTATGCCGCCTTTCGTCATGGAATAAACGACGTCGAAATCGGTAGGCCGCTTACTATGAACGGAGGACATATTGATAATTCGGCCGGACTGCTTCTGCTTCATATAGGGAATAACGGCCTGGATACACTGCCAATAGCCCTTTAAGTTTATGTTCATCAAACGATCGAACGAATTTTCATCATAGTCAAAAAAATCATAATTCAGCTGAAGAGCCGCATTATTGACTAAGATGTCAATGCCGCCGTAATGCTCCGCGACGCTGTTGACCATTCGTTCAATTTCTAGTTTATGCGCGACATTCGCTTGGACAAGGAATGCGGCGCCGCCTTGCTCATCAATGCATTGCTTCGTGTGCAGCGCGCCGGCATCGCTTTGATTGTAGTGGATGGCAACCGATACGCCGCGCCTGGCAAGCTCGATGGCTACCCCCTTGCCGATTCCCGTTCCGGCTCCGGTAACTAATGCGATTTTACCTGCAATACTCATGCTACACCTCCATACCGGCGGTTAAGGTCGTTTCATTTTGAAGTTCATATAATGGAGCAAAAACCCGCCGTCGAGTCGAATATCAGAGCCGTTAATATAGTTCGACTCCTCCGATGCGAGAAATAATACCAGCTCTGCCAGGTCTTCGTTTGAGCCTAAAACGGCATTGGGAACCTTGTATTCGTAATCATGGTAAAGCGTGGAGATCGTGCTTTCAAAAAGCTTATCATCGCCTTCGATCGGGCCAAGCTCAATGGTGTTCACGCTGATACCGAAGCGGCCTAATACGAGCGAGGCCTCTTTTGAAAGCATTTTAACCGCGCCTTTCGCAATGCTGTAGGTAAAGGCAGAGCCCGTCGGTTTCTCGGCATGAATCGAAGAGACGTAGATGATTTTTCCCGACTGCTTCTCCTTCATTTGTTTTCCGGCGGCCTGCGTGCAAATAAATGCGGATTTGGCATTCACGGCAAGGCTTTGCGCGAAAATTTCTTCCTCGCCAGCCTCAATGGTGCATGGATAAACCGCTTTATTGTTGTGGATGAGCACGTCTACCGGACCCAATTGCTGAGCAGCGAATTGAAGCATGTCGGTCACTTCAGCACTTTTGCAAAGGTCAATATTGACAACGATCGCCTGCGAACCCGCTTCCTGGACCAGCAGTAATTCCGCAGCGAGGTCCGAGCCGCCCGAATAACTATTCAGAATAAACTGGGCACCGCTTGCGGTCAATCGCCTGATGATCGCGCGGCCGCTGGCGCTGTCCGCATCCGTAAGAAAGACAACCTTTTTTTGCAAATGCATAGATCCCCTCCATCAAAGCAGACGTAAAAAGAATGATAGGCCTTGTAGCTTTATCTTAGTGAGTTTGCCCCTAACGTGGCGATGCCGTAAAGTTATGATTTCGTTTGTTTTTTTGCAATACATGAGGTTCGGGAAGGCTAGAGAATGTTCCCAACTCTAGCAGGAAGAGAGCGGAGGAACATTGAAGGGGACAGCTAAGGCTGATGTAAAATAATAGCGGGCAGTCGGACATGAAGATTCATATGCCGGACAGCCCGTTTTTTCTGTTAAAGATCATGGATTATTATGCAGGCGGAAGCTGTGTAAGCGTCGGCTTGGCATAACCTTCCTTGTAGGTTTCATCAATGATTTGGCGAATTCGCGAGGTCTCGATTCCCGCGGCTTTCATTGCTGCCGAGGTTACGGCTATTTCAAGGCATACGCCGCAGCGCGTGCCATGATCGTCCCAGACAACGGATCCGTCATCCTTCAGCTCTGCGATGAAGCAATTCAGATTGTTCTTGTGGCCGGCGCTTTCGCCGCATCCGCAATAGCAGGGGATATAGGGCAAAACGTCGGCTACCGTCGCTGCCGTTTGATAAGCGGTCCGTATGTCTTTGGAGGCGCCCTCCAAAAAAACAGGCAAAATTTCGAGGGAAGCCGTCGTCTCTTGCAAATCTCCGGATGCCGTATGCTGGCTATGGTCGTGATTGGCGCTGCTTGCTTTGTTTGCGTTTGCGGCTTGTTGGCCGGCGTCCGAGCTGCTGCCGCAGGCGCTGAGCAGCATGGAGGAAAGCAGCACCGAATAAAGGGTAGTTACAGCCATTCGTTTCAAGTAGGGACACTCCTTTTTCTATCAATGGTTTATTATAGCATTTTGAAATACAAAAAAATTTGTGCATATGATACTATTAATGGGCGATTGCTAACTTCAATTCTGCAACTTTTCCATTTTATCGTACTAAATGCTGCATGACAAAGGGAGCGATTAACGATGAAGGTATTGTTTATTGGAGGAACCGGATTAATCAGCGAAGCCGTATCTAAGCTAGCTATTTCACGAGGGATCGACTTATATCTGTTTAATAGAGGCAACCGCGATGGATTCGTTCCCGAAGGCGCGCATGTTATCAAAGGGGATATCCGAAATCCTCAGGATGCTGCGGCAGCGCTCGAAAACGAGCAATTCGACGTGGTGGTCGACTGGATCGCTTTTACGCCTGAGCATGTCAGCGTTGACATCGAGCTGTTCCGCGGCAAGACGAAGCAATATATTTTTATCAGCTCGGCATCGGCCTACCAGAAACCGCCCAAGCATTATATTATTACGGAGGATGCGACGCCGCTCGAAAATAAATATTGGCAGTATTCCCGCGATAAAATTGCTTGCGAGCAGCTTTTGTTTGATGAACAAGCAGCCACGGGTTTCCCGGTCACGATCGTTCGGCCTTCCTTTACCTATGGCGATACGATGATTCCTGCGGCGCTGAATAGCTGGCAGCATCCGTGGTCGCTTATTGCGAGAATTCGTGCCGGCCGTCCCGTTATCGTGCATGGAGACGGCTCGTCGCTTTGGACGATGACGCATAATACCGATTTTGCCAAAGGTTTCGTTGGCTTGTTAGGCAGAGAGGAAGCGATTGGCGAGGCGTATCATATCACCTCCGATGAGGTGTTAACCTGGAATCAAATCTACGAAGCGATCGGGGCGGCTGCCGGCGCAGAGCCGAAGCTTGTTCATATCTCCACGCCTTTCCTGATTTCTCATGATCCGGAGCTTGAAGGCGGCTTGCTGGGCGACAAATCCGTAACGAGCGTGTTCGATAACAGCAAAATTAAAGGCTTAGTGCCTGACTTTGACGCAGCTTTATCATTTGCGGAAGGCATCAAGCGCACGGTAGCTTGGTTTGAAGCCCATCCGGAACGCTGTACCGAGGATCAAGCATGGAATGATCAAATGGACCGTATCATCTAGGCCCACGCGGCAGGTTTTAAAAAATAAGTCTGAATTCGAATGAAAATAGCTGAAAAAGGCTCTTATTCTCTAGGGAATTAGAGCCTTTTTGTGCTTGCTTTTACACGCCAAAACGAGATTGCAAGCATGAAAGCTATAATTAAATTTTTTCTCATAATTGCCTTTTGGAAGAAAAGAAGGATAAAAACTCGTCTTTTGATGGAAACAGCGACATATACTCATCACAGACCGTCCACTTTAACCCGATGCCTGCTATTCTCGTTATCTAACTTCTATCGTAACAGGTATACTTCATTAACTTAAGGGAGAGGTATAATCATGCGAAAAAAGTTGAATCAGCATTTTTTTGTTTACCTGCTTGTTTTATCTTTAGTCATTACATTAGGCATGTACGTCCAACCTATAAATAACGACACGCAAGTCCATACGGCTGCAGAGCAGCAAAAGCCAGCAGAACAAGCTTCTGCCGGGATTGTCCTCACAACGCAAGCGCAAGAGCCTGTTTCATCTCCAGTCATAACGGCGACACCCTCACCGATTTCTACGCTTGCCGAAGCTGCGGCGACAATAGCCGAACAGCCTTCAACCAACCTTCCCGAACCCGAAATTCCCATTGAAGAAGAGCCCGCCATTCAAGAAAAGCCCGTAAATACATATGAAGTTTCCGCCTATTATTTAAACGTCCGTAAAGGACCAAGCGCGAAAACGGCAATCCTCAAAGTAGTGAAACAGGGGACGCGTTTAGAAATTGCTTCAAAAACAGACAACGGCTGGCTCGAGGTGCAGGGCGGTGGTTACATTCACGGCGGTTACGCCAAAAAAGTGAAAAATGAAGTTTCAGTATTATCCTTCCCGGATACGACCAACCGTCAACCTACAATTGAAATCAATGATGGCCGCGCAAAGATCGCGCAGCAATCCGAAACCATAGAAGAAAAGCCCGAAAAGGCCATAGAGGAAGAGCTAAGCGCTCCGACATCCGTTGTGAAGTCCGATTCCGGCTTGACCGAAGCGCATATCGCCAAAATATTTGAAGGCACAGCGTTATCCGGACATGATTTGGAACAAGCTATCCTCGAAATCGAGGAAGAATACGGGATTAATGCCTATTTTACAATCGCAGTCATGAAGCTCGAAAGCGGAAACGGCAAAAGCCGATTAGCCAAAAGCAAAAATAATTTGTTTGGCTTGAATGCGATAGACGGGGATAAGTACAACAAGGCGTTCAGCTTCAAAACGAAAGGAGACAGCGTACGAAAATTCGGACAGCTTCTCTCCAAAAATTACGTCGGCAAAGGGCTCACGACCATAGAAAAGGTTGCCCGAAAATATTGCCCCGCCAATTCAAAATGGTCCAGCTTGGTGAAAAATATAATGAAAAGCGATTACAGGAAGCTCTAACATGGCATTTTTGTTTCAAATATGTTATTTTCAACTCCTAAGCAGCTGAAGATTACGATGTGTAGGAGGGTGACATAGATGAGTGAAACCGTTCAAAAGATGCCGTTCGGCTATGAGCCGCCAGTAGATGAGCTGAAGGGAACGATCGTGTATTATGATTCCTTCGAGCATACAACGGAACGGGAGCTTGATTTGGCCGCTTATATTACGAAGGAGCGTTCCTTTCGCAAGCTTGTGCTTTATCCTCTGCATGAGCAGAGCTTGAAACGAATGACCAAGGAAGAGGTTAGTCCCTTTTATAAGCGGGAAGATCGTCTGCATGAATGGAAGAGGGACCGCGGAGAAGAGAACGTAATTGTTGAAAGGCTTGAAATCAAACGCAAAAAATACACGCCGATCGATTCCGCGTTAAGGCATTTAACCGAAACCTACCCTAAACCTTTGTTTTTGCTGCTGACGGGAGAGATGGCTAATCTGTTTGCCTCTTACTCTTCCTTTGAAGAATGGATCGTTAAAATTAGATTATTGCTGACGGAAGAGCCGGATCGATTGCATCCAAGGCTCCTTGAATATAAACACCGATGGGAATCCGTTATTCAAAAATAGTCGATGGATTCCCTGCGAAAAAGAGCTGTACGTGAAGATACCTTCACGTACAGCTCTTTTTATGATGCCGGTCTGCTGCTTGCTAGCCTGTTGAGGGACTGTTAGGGATATGCCCTTTTTGATTACGGTTCTCGTTCGTTGAAGCCGCCAAATTGTTTTCTGCTTCCTTCGAGTTTGCTTCAAAAGCTTGATTTTTACTCGGAATCGACTGGTTTTTGTGCTTTGCCATCGTATAACCTCCATTACCTGTATTGCCTAGTTTACTAAGGCATGATTAGGTTATCCATGTTCCATTGAATTAATCTTAATTAGATAGGAAACGCAGATAAAGGAAAAATAAAAAAGAGGTCGGGCTTCATGCTGAAGCCCGGCCTCTTTATTGAGTTGCTGCTTATTTTGCGCCGACTACATGCTCTTCGCAAGCGGTAGAGCAGAAGCCATGCTTGGTTTCCTGGCAGTCCGTGCAAACGATATGCTGAAGATGGCAGGAATCATCCGCGCAGTTGATATAAGTGTCTGCGGGTTCATTGCAGTGATGGCATTTGCCAACGACTACGGCTTCATCGGTTTGGTTAATGACAACGGAAGTCCGCTCATCGAATACATAACATTTTCCATCGAACAGCTTGCCTTGTACTTCCTCGTCTTTACCGTAGGTAACAATGCCGCCTTCCAGCTGATAAACGTCGCTGAAGCCTTCGCTGAGCATCACGCCTGTAAGCTTCTCGCAGCGAATGCCGCCTGTGCAATAGGTAAGAATAGGCTTGTCTTTGAAATCAGCCATATTCTCGCGAAGCCACTCCGGAAATTCCTTAAACGTCTCGAGATCAGGCCGGATCGCGTTGCGGAAATGGCCGAGATCGTATTCATAATCGCTTCGTCCATCAAGTACGATAACATCTTCTCTTAGCAGATAATCATGGAACTCTTTCGGAGAGAGACGGGTGCCGCTTAACGTATTCGGATCAAGAGGCTTATCGTAACGCAGCGTAACCAGCTCTTTCTTATAACGGACAAAGATCTTTTTGAAGGCATGCTCGTCAGCCTCGTCAATTTTAAACACAATATCGGAAAAGAGCGGGTTCGCGCGCAAATGCTCCATATACTGCTCGGTTTGCTCAACCGTGCCCGAAAGCGTCCCGTTAATGCCTTCGTCGGCAATAAGGATACGGCCCTTCACGTTTAATTCCTTACAATATGCAAGATGCTCGGCCGCAAATTGCTCCGCATCGGGTACTGCTACAAATTTATAATACAATAAAATTCGATAGGGTTTCACTTCGCTCATCGTAGTCTTTCCTTTCCGGAAACAAATAAAAGCATACTATATTATAGTTGAACCTCTGTATATTATCAACATAAACCCTTTCGAATCTTGATAACCTATAAAATTGGGCGATTCATGCCATAAAAAGCGTTAAGAGCGACGTTATTCCTCTAATGCAATAGGAGCGTGCATATTAATTCCATATGCAGCCAAACCTACAAAGAGCCTCTCTGGAAACGGAGAGGCTCTTCGTCATGTTTGGAGCAGTTCAATAAAACGCTTGGCAATGATGGACGGAGTGGAGTCCCGACGAATAGCATAGCCCACAGACCGTGGCGGTATCCGTTCACTTAGCATTAATTGGTATAATTTCTGTTCATCAAGCTCTTGCCGGATGAAGGTTTGGGTAACGAATGCCGCTCCATAACCGCGCATAGCAAGCTCGACCAGCATATCCATGCTGCTGAGTTCCATGTCCGCATCTGCCGTTATGCCCTGCGATGTAAACCACTGATCGACGAACATTCTTGTACTGCTTCCTTCGGAGAGCAGCAGAAGCGGAATCTGAGTTAACTCGTTGGCGGTCATCGCAGTCTCGGATAAATGACGATACGCAGGCCCCACAATAAAGCAATCCTGTATATCGGTTAAGTGCTGCACAACCAGCTCTTGGTCGCTAAACGGCAAATGGATTAAACCGATTTCGATTTGTCCAGCCTTCAGCTTCGCGCGGATGTCCGCTGTTTTCCCTTGCAATAGCCTTATCCGTATAGCGGGATATTCCGCATGAAAAGTATCAAGCAGAGGCAGAAGCAAATGCTTAATGACCGGACCGCTAGCTCCGATACGCAGCTCCCCAGCAGTCAGATTTTTGAGCGCTTGCAATTTGGTTTCGCCGAGCTGCAGGATCGCAAACGATTTCTCAACGTATTCGAGTACGGCAGCGCCCTCCGGCGTCAGCTTCACTCCCTTGGAGAGCCGGTCGAACAGCTTCACCTCCAGCTGAGCTTCCAATTGCTTTATGGCATAGCTGACGGAAGGCTGCGTAATATGCAGCTCCTGAGCAGCTTTTGTCAAATTCCCGAGCTTGGCGGTATGCAAAAATATGCGATACCACTCCATATTCAATAACATGACATAACCTCTCTCTATGGCAGTCCTATTATATTTAAATTTCATTTATTTCACATTCAAAATTATAATGGAAACATAACGAATGCGTCAAAGCATTCAATCGGGAGGAACGACTCATGGCAGGAAGCACGTATGGCGAAAGCTTTAAAATAACAACCTTCGGTGAATCTCATGGCGAAGCGGTAGGCGTCATTGTGGATGGCGTCACGCCAGGCGTCGAATTGGATGAGCGTTATATCCAAACCCAAATGGATCGCCGCAAGCCGGGGCAATCCTCCGTTACATCGCCGCGCAAGGAATATGACGTAATCAGCATACTTTCGGGTATGTTTGAAGGGAAAACAACGGGAACGCCGCTTTTTATAATGCTGCATAACAAAGATATGAGGCCCGATGCTTATAGCGATATCCAATATTCTTTCCGTCCAGGGCATGCCGATTACACCTACTTGCAAAAATACGGCATCCGGGATCACCGCGGAAGCGGGCGGGCATCCGGCAGGGAAACGGCGGGACGAGTCGCCGGCGGAGCGGTTGCGCGCAAGCTGCTTGAGAATAAAGGGATCAGCGTCGTTGCTTATACGAAGGAAATCGGGGGAATCAAATGCAAAACCTTCGTTGAGGATGCCATTGAACAAAACGCGGTTAGGGCTTGCGATCCGGAAGCAGCCGTTCGGATGATAGAGAAAATCGAGAATTTAGCTGCCGTTGGAGACAGCTGCGGAGGCATCGTGGAATGCCGGATTCGTGGTGTCCTTCCTGGAATTGGCGAGCCTGTATTCGATAAGCTCGATGCTGAGCTTGCGAAGGCGATGCTCTCGATTGGAGCTGTAAAAGGGATTGAATTCGGCGCAGGCTTCGCTGCGGCAGAGATGCTCGGAAGCGAGCATAACGATGAAATGAGTCCTGACGGTTTTCTTACTAACCATGCAGGCGGAATTATTGGCGGTATCAGCACGGGCGAAGAAATCGTATTCCGGATAGCCGTGAAACCAACCTCGTCCATCTCTTTGCCGCAGCATACGATCGATATTCACGGACAAGAGAAAATGATCGAGACCATCGGAAGACATGATCCTTGTATCTGTCCCCGGATCATTCCTGTCGTTGAGGCCATGGCTTGCATCGTCGTCGAGGACTTAATAAAACGGCAAGCCGCAATGCATGCTTAGATTCATAGGGAAGACGTAATTATTCTTCCATTATCTTGGTTAAAAACCGCTCACGCGATTTATCTACTGTGCTATGCTTATACTGACTAAGGCCGAGAGGAGAATGGTAATGAAACCAACTGTTTTTATCGACCGCACCGTCCCGAGCGAGGTAGAAGCGAGGATTGCCGAGCATTGCGTTGTCGACAAGTGGGAAGGGACAAACCCGATTCCCCGGGAGCTTCTGCTGGCGAAGCTTGCCAACGCGGACGGATTATTGACAGCAGGATCCAGAGTAGATGCTGAGCTGTTAACGCATGCTCCTCAGCTAAAAGCGGTAAGCACCATTAGCGTAGGCTACAATCATTTTGATATCGATGCGATGAGGCGGCGCGGCATTATTGGAACGCATACTCCTCATGTTTTGAACAATACCGTCGCCGATCTTGCATTTGCGCTCATTTTGGGAACGGCAAGACGCGTAGCTGAGCTGGACCGGTATGTAAAAGAAGGCAAATGGATGTCGGGCGCAGGGAATAATTGGTTCGGACAAGACGTACATCACGCGAAGCTGGGCATCATTGGAATGGGCAGGATCGGAGAAGCCGTTGCACGCCGGGCGAGATTTGGTTTTGAAATGGAAGTTTCGTATTACAACCGAAGCCGAAAGCCTGAAGCGGAATCCCTTCTTGGCGTCCGTTACCTTGAACTCAATGAACTGCTCAAAGAATCGGATTTTGTCGTCATGCTGGCGCCACTAACGCCGGAAACGACGAAGCTGATCGGAAGGGAGCAATTCCGGCTCATTAAGCCATCTTCGATCTTCATTAATATTTCGCGCGGCCAGACGGTTGACGAAGAAGCCTTGATCGAAGCGCTGCAATCGGGAACGATATCTGCGGCCGGACTTGATGTTTACGAAATTGAGCCGATACCTGCAGATCATCCTTTTCTAAAAATGGATAACGTGCTGACGCTGCCACACATCGGATCGGCGACAAAGGCTACTAGGTTTGATATGGCTATGCTAGCCGCGCAAAATCTGGTAGATGCAATAACCGGACAAACCCCTGCCCATATCGTACCGGAGCTGCAGTCATTTACTTGAACCGATACAACTTCTTTATGACGCTATAATATATTTCTATTAGCCATGGTCTGACCGGGATGTTAAAGTGAAATAAAATTAATTCCTATTCATTTTATCGGAATTAAAAACTTCATTCTGCGCAGAGGTGGTAGAGATGAGCGAGATTTATCGGCTGGCTAAACTTGAGGACGCAGGAAGGCTTCTGCATGTTATTTTCGAAGCTTATGTTACGATCAGAGAGCTGGAGCTTCACTGGCCGGCTGCCCATGCGGATTTGGCTTTGATTCAAGATAATATTTTAAGCAATGAATGTTATGTGCTGGAGCTGAACGGGGAAATCGCAGCCACCGTAACTTTATCCAAAGGCGATGAGGTAAAAGCGGTTACCGAATTGCCGTTCATCAAATGGTTTGCGGTGGATCCGGCTTACCAGGGCGTTGGCCTTGGGCATAAGCTGCTGAATTGGGTCGAGCAAAGCATTATCAAGGAGAAGCTTGGCGCTGCGGCCGTCACGCTGGCAACCGCCGAGAAGCATCCTTGGCTGCTGCCCATGTATGAACGGAGAGGGTATGAGAAACTCCATGTCTTCGATTTCGATAACGGGGATGGACCGATGCATTTATTGCGAAAAATCGTAAATCCTTCTCTGTACCATAGTCTCCAGCTCGAACAGGCTAAATAAATTTTGTATAGGGAAGGGCCCTTCGTTAACGTGAGGGCTCTTCTTTAAATCATATTGAAAAGGGGAATGGTTTCAATCAAACTGCTGCTGGTCGGATCAACAGGCAAGACGGGACAATTAATCGAACGCGGCTTGGAAGAGAAAGAGGTTAGCTTCAAACGGTTCGTTCGCTCTGAAGAGCAAATGCGGCAAGGAAGCTTTTTGGGTGATATACGCAATCTAGAGGATGTAATCGAAGCGATGGCTGGTGCAACCGCCGTCATTAGTGCATTGAACACAGAAGGAAACGGCACCCTTGTTAGCGGAATGGGCAGCATCATTGCCGCCATGAAGCAGCATCAGATCAAGAGGCTCGTCACGATCGGTACGGCTGGCATTCTGCAAAGTGAGCTGGAGCCGCATTTATATAGATATCAATCCATCGAAAATAAACGGATACATCACGAAGCTGCCAAAGAGCATGAGCGGGTGTATGAGCAGCTTTTGCAATCGGAGCTTGACTGGACGATCATATGTCCAACAAGACTCGTTCATGAAGACAGAAGAGGCGAATATCGCGTCCGGGAGAACGTATTGCCAACCGGCGGCTCAGCTATTTCTTTTGCCGATACGGCAGAATTTGCCGTGACGGCCTATTTGAATGGCTTGCATATCAGGAAGCGGGTAGGCATTGCCTACTAATGAGCAGCCGATCGATTAAAAGAACCTGGATACCGCTGCAAGAGCGGTTTCCAGGTTTTTTTGCTTACAGTATTTTATCCTTTATACAGCTTCACGACCTCCACGCGATTAGAGAAGAAGGTTGCGCCGCCGCCCATGTCTGCGAGACGCTGCGGAGTGAGCGCATTGACCGCTTGGCGGCCATTGCTTGGATCATCCCACCATAAGCCTTGCGTCACCAGTACGCCGGGCAGCACATCGCGGCCAACACGCAGCGTAATTTCCACTTCGCCGCGGTCATTTCGAACCTTCACGCGCTCTCCGTCTTGAAAGCCAAGCGCCGCGGCATCATCGAGCTGCATATGAAGCAGCGGTTCTTTCTCGAGCTTCTGCAGCCGCTCTTGATTGGCAAAGGTCGAATTAATAAAGCTGTGATTCGGACCCGTCATGAGCAAGAACGGATATTTCTCCGGCTCCCGAAGCGGCGTATGGACCGGCACGGGGGAGAAGCCGAGCTCGCGCATTTTCTCCGAATAAAGCTCAATTTTACCGGAAGGAGTCGGTATCATCGCGGTAACCGAAGGAAGTTGGCTGCCGCCGGCTTTCATCCACGAGTTTTCCTTAAGCGCCTCGAACGTGATCCCACTTAAGAGCGGGTTATTATCGCTATCCAGCGCTTCGCGAATCATTTGTTCCTCGGATATATCAAAGATTTC
Source organism: Paenibacillus sp. LPE1-1-1.1 (assembly GCF_040676435.1). Lineage (NCBI taxonomy): Bacteria > Bacillati > Bacillota > Bacilli > Caryophanales > Paenibacillaceae > Paenibacillus > Paenibacillus sp. LPE1-1-1.1. The sequence goes on along the minus strand of NZ_JBEGHY010000023.1, from coordinate 480,821 downwards.
ACGCTCAAAACCTAATCGCAATGCCAGCTCCTTAAACAAGGTGAAATTGGATTTGCATTCACCCATCGTCTCCATGATCGGCTCGTGAAGCTGTAAGTACAGATGCCAATAGGAAGTGTACAGATCTAAGTTTTCAAAATGCGACGTTGCCGGCAGCACGATATCCGAATACTTACATGTATCGGTTAGAAACAAATCATGCGTGACGGTAAAAAGGTCATAACGTGATAGGCCATCGCGGACCCGATTCTGATCAGGCGCCACGACTGCGGGGTTACTGTTATAGACAAACAGCATCTTAACCGGATTTGAAGGATCGAGCAGGGCATCGCCAAGCTGATTCATGCTGACTGTGCGAACATTCGGATCAGGCATTAGGTCTGGACGTTCGATTTTCCGGGCATTAAGCCGTGAATACCAACCGTTTCCTTTCATTGCGCCGCCTCCGCGGATCCCCCATTGGCCGGTTAACGCGGGCAAGCATGCGATTGTCCGAACGGTCATACCGCCATTGTCATGATGCTGCAGCCCGTTTCCGATACGAATAAAGGAAGGGGATGCCGTACCGTACAAGCGGGCAAGCTCCTCAATTTCGGCTGCAGGCACGCCGGTAATAGATTCTGCATATTCAGGCGTATATTCGGATGCTTGGGCAGCAAGGTCATCGAAGCCTATCGCATGCTGGTTTAGGAAAGACTGATCTGCGAGTCCGTCGCGAATAATCACATGCATCATGCCAAGAGCAAGCGCAGCATCCGTGCCAGGCCGGAGATGGATGAACCGATCTGCCCAAGCCGAGGTGCGGTTGCGGTGAACATCAATATGGATGATGACGGCACCGTTTTTTCTCGCTTCGGATGCCAGCATCGTTTGGTGCATATTCGTAGATACTAAGTTGCAGCCCCAAATCAGGAACAGCTTCGTATGAACCGTATCCTCGGGATCGATGCCCATGGAAGCACCCATTGTATAAGCGTAACCGGCAGCACCGGCTGCATTGCAAATCGTGCGGTCGAGCTGACTCGCGCCTAAACGGTGAAAGAACCGCCTGTCCATGCCTTCAGCATTGAGAACGCCCATATTTCCATAAAAGCTGTAAGGTAAAATCGCTTGCGCGCCATGCTCCAAAATGATTTTTTCCATGCGAGCGGTTATTTCCCCATAAGCTTCTTCCCATGTTATTCGCTCAAAATCAAGCGAGCCTTTGGGGCCGACGCGGCGCATCGGATAAAGCAGCCGCTCCGGATGATATACGCGTTCATTCAAATGCCTAACCTTATTGCATATGGCACCGCGCGTAACCGGATGCGATGCATCGCCGGTAATTTTCGTTATTTTTCCATCCTCGAGCGTGACGCTGAGCCCACAGGTATCTGGGCAATCAAAGGGACAAACGGAACGAACCGTTCCATCTGAAATTGTTTTGTTCATTCTCATTTTCACTCCATCCAGCAACCTAAGATCTGTTTTCCTATCATAGCATAATCCATTTCCGCTGAGGCATAGTTAACTCAAACGGCGAGGGAATAAACATGCCGCTTTTTATTTTCCATCTAAAAACTATTGACAGTACCTTACTTGTCATGTAACATTCAATGTGCTGAAGTAGCTTGCTGACAACTAAATCATTCGTATAACCTCACGGCTTTTATGGCTTGAACAGGGTGAGGGTTTCTACGGGAAGCCTTAACTTCCTAACTACGAGTATGCGATCATTTTTGCAATGATCTTATATTCGTCGTTAGGATTTTTTGTGTTTAAACAGCTTTATTTTGCAAATAAGAAAGGGGTTCATATAAAAGTGAAATATATATTATCGGTTTTTTTGGGTGCCGCAAGCTACGGCATTTTGTCTACCATAGTCGTTCTGGCTTATGGCAGCGGCTATAACTTAGGAGAGGTTGTCGGAAGCCAATTGCTCACGGGCTTTGTACTTGCATGGGGACTTGCGTTTGTAATGAAATGGCGCGAGAAACGCAGCAAGGCAACAGCTTCTGATGGAAGCAAGAAGACAGTCACCGGCTTTGTAAGCCTGACTTGGAAGCAGCGCCTGCTGCTGATGGCGGCAGGGACGCCAACTGCAATTACAGGCTTGCTTTACTATCAATCCCTGCGTTATATTCCGGCATCGCTTGCCATTATTTTGTTGTTCCAATTCACCTGGATCGGCGTACTCATTCAATCGCTGAGCCAGCGGAAACGTCCAAACGGCATTATGTTTTTCACGATTGCAATTTTGTTTGGCGGGACTATGCTTGCGGCTGGAATCATTGAGCAGGGCGCAGGGAAATTTAATGTAATGGGCGTCGTTTTGGGTCTTCTATCCGCCGTAAGTTATTCTTTGTTTATCTTGTTCAGCGGAAAAGCAGTACCGTCCGTGCATCCAGCTTACCGGAGCGTTTGGATGATAACAGGCGGGTTGATTCTCGTATTCATCTTATTCCCGCCAACGTTTTTGTTTAACGGCCTTATCTGGGGAGATTTGATGCTTTACGGCTTCTTGCTGGGCATGTTCGGCGCATTTATTCCGCCTGTATTATTCGCGGTCGGCGTACCACATATCGGAGAAGGGATGGCCGGCATCCTTGGCGCTTCGGAGCTTCCTGTAGCGGTCCTGCTTTCTTCGTTCGTACTGAATGAGCATGTAAGTGCGCTGCAATGGATGGGAGTCATTATTGTTCTTATCGGAATTGCTCTGCCTGAGCTGCTTAAACGGAAAAAAATGAGTGTAAGAAATGACACAGGCATTTCTGCTTAGGCAATTGCAATCATTGATGAATAATAGGAAACCTGATCATAGATAATAAAATCATATGCTCTTAATTTTGCGGGCTTACTAAGCAAGGAGGAATCTAATGCTTTATGACTGTGTGATTGTTGGCGGGGGCTTTGCAGGCTTACAGGCAGCCATACAACTAGGGCGCTATCGTCATCATGTTGCCGTTATTGATGCTGGCGAAGGCAGATCCTCCATATGTAAGAATTATCATAATTTGATCGGCTTTCCTGACGGAATCAGCGGTGCCGAGCTGCTTGCTTCGGGTAAATCCCAAGCCAAGCGGTTCGGCACCGCTTTTATTCAGGCCAAAGTAATACATGCGGAACGCGACGGAGAAGCTTGGAAATTAACAACATCCGATAATCAGTCCTTTCGCGGAAAAAGGCTGCTGCTTGCTACGGGGGTAAAGGATCGCCTTTCAGATTTCCGCATGCTTATTCCCTGCATGGGGAATAGTGTTTTTGTATGTCCGGATTGCGATGGGTATGAGGTGTCCGGTAAGCCGACTCTTGTGCTCGGTGCAGGAAATGCAGGCGCAAGAATGGCGCTGACTCTCACCCATTGGACCTCGGAGCTCATTTATGTGAATCATGAACGTGTGCTGGTTGACGACGAGCTTCGCGTACAGCTAGAAGAACATGGCATCCCCTGTATCGAACAGATGGTTCGCGATGTTATTCTTTCAGAAGAACAATTCAAAGGCATCGTATTGGACGATGGAACGGTTATCAATCGCTCCCGCTGCTTTATCGCTTTCGGAGGCAATGAAGTGCGTTCGGACCTAGCCCGGCAGCTTGGCGTCGAGCTTATGGAAAATAAACATATTCGAATCGACCCGCGCACAAAGCTTACCAGCGTGAAGCATGTATGGGCAGCTGGGGATGTGGCTGGGCACTCCGAGATGGTAACCATTGCAATGGGGGACGGCAGCCAAGCTGCGATTTGGATTCATAAAAGCTTAATCACGGCATCGAAAGGATGATCTTATCGATGATTCCATATTCCAAAGCCTCCTCCGATGACATAAAATAATCACGGTCCATATCCTTTTCGATTTTTTCTAAAGGCTGGCCCGTTTTTTCGGCACTGATCTGATTTAATTTAGAACGGATTTTCAAAATACGCGCAGCACTTATTGCGATATCGCTGGCTTGCCCTTGTACGCCGCCATGGGGTTGATGGATCATAATCTCGCTGTTTGGCAGAGCGGTTCGATGTCCTTTTTCTCCCGCAAGCAGAAGGATGGCCGCGAAGGAAGCAGCTAAACCCGTACAAATCGTATGCACAGGGGGCTTCACGAATTGCATGGTATCCAGAATCGCAAATCCGGCCGAGGTCGAGCCTCCGGGACTGTTGATGTACATGGAAATTTCTTTGTCAGGGTCTTCAGCGGCCAGAAACAATAGCTGGGCAATGATACTGTTTGCTACGTTATCGTCAATCGCGGAGCCTAGAAATACGATGCGGTCCCGCAGCAGTCTGGAATAAATATCGTATGATCTTTCCCCCCGGCTTGATTGTTCGACGACATATGGTACATAGCTGTTCATTTTATCTGCCTCCTGAAAGATGTTTTTGGCTTTCAAAACGGTAAACGAACCACAGGCTTCAAAAGATACGAACAATCGCAAGAGAAAAATGCGTATCCTTTTTCAATTCTCATTCGTTTACAATAATAAGGATAGCTCCCTTAATCTTGTGGTGGGCAGGAGAACGAAGAGGAGGCATAATGATGCAAATAATCAAAACCAAGCCAAGTAACGAACGGTATCCTTCAGAACAACAAATCGAACGGCTTTATGCCGTTTTATATCGCTATTGCATGTCGCTTACGAAATCGAAATGGGAAGCCGAGGATCTCGTACAGGACACATGGTTAAAATGTATGCGGGCGGCTGTATACACTGCGCACAAAAACCCTGAAGCGCTTATGCTGCGTATTGCCAAAAATACATGGATCGATCAACTGCGCAGAAAAAACCACTTTCGCCTGATTCATCAGCAAAGCTCGCATTTGGATGCTGTATCGGACACGAGCAGCTTGGATCATGAGGCTGCTATATATGGGCTCATCCAGCATCTATCGCCGCTTCAGCGAACGGTGTTCCTTCTTCGCGATGTTTTCGAATACTCTGCAGCAGAGACAGCAGAGCTTCTCCAGACATCAAGCGGAGCAATTAAAGCCGCGCTTCACCGGGCGCGGGAGGCCTTGCGCGCGGTTAGGCGCGACCTTGAGTCCGAAGCAATGCTACCTCCGGATAACGAGGATATGAAAAGCTATTTAAGCGCTATGGCGATTGCTTACCAGCTCGGAGATGTCGCACTGCTCATTGAGCTGGCTCAAAGAGATATTTTGGAAGCGCCCGCAGTAATAGGAATCGCCCAAAACGCCAAATTAAAAGCGAATAGCCGAGTTTGGCACTCGCGAAATAATAATAAGTCCTCCATGCAGATAGCTGCATAGGTGCCTTATATAGATAAGCTGATGCTGATAGGCATTAGCTTTTTTTGACCGAAAGTACGCTGATTTCACTGCAATAAGCTATAATAAAGCAAAAGGCAAGAAGGACTGAGGCAAAGAACAATGACGAAGAAACTAATATTTTTTGATATTGACGGCACCCTTGTCGATCACGAGAAAAAGATCCCGCCTTCTACGCGGCTAGCCGTCAAGCAGCTCCAAGAGGCAGGCCATGAACTCGTAATCGCGACGGGCAGAGGACCTTTTATGCTCAAGCCCATTTCCGAAGAGTTAAACATTGAGTCCTATGTCAGCTTTAACGGTTCTTACGCGGTATACAACGGGGAAGTCGTTTACAGTCATCCGCTTGATCCTGGAAGGCTCGCTGAGCTTGCTGAAATCACATTAAAAAACAAGCATCCATTAGTATATATGACGCCGGAAGGAATGCGGTCGAGCACGCATCAAACGGCTTACGAGGAAGAGGCGAATGAAGCTTTAAGAATGAGACTGCCGCCAATGGATCCCGAATATTACATGGGGAAGGAAATTTACCAGTGTTTGCTATATTGTAAGGAAGAAGACGAGAGCTGCTATAAAGAAAATTTTTCAGAGCTCGGTTTTATACGTTGGCATATGTTCGGAAGCGATATACTTCCTCCGGGAGGCTCTAAAGCAAAAGGGATTCAGGCGCTTATTGAAAGAGCAGGGGTTAGGAGCGAGGACGTCTACGCCTTTGGGGACGGGATCAATGATTTGGAAATGCTGCAATACGTTTGTCACAGCGTTGCGATGGGGAACGCCTCTGACGAAGTGAAGCAGGCTGCACGTTATGTCACCAAGGATGTAACGGATGACGGGATTATGTATGGCTTAAGGATGCTGGGTTTGCTAAAAGATTAATTAAGTGCAACTATTATTGGGATGTTGATAGGAACCTAATTGAAGAAGAGACTGACCTCTGCAGGAGATCAGTCTCTTCATTTCTTTTATATGATTGGTTATTAATTATCTAATCACACGTCGTGCTGTAACGTAAGTTTTGTCCCATGCGCTTCCGGAAAATTTCGAAATCGTAACGCCAAGGCCTACTTTATAAGTGTGAAGGAGTCTGCCGTTGCCGATATAAATGCTAACGTGATTAATTTTACCGTCGCGGTTCGTGTCGGAGAAAATAAGATCCCCGGCTCTAACGTTACTTCTTGAAACATATTTACCGGCTTTTGCTTGATCTCTCGACGATCTTGGAAGGTAGATTCCGTGTTTCTTGTAAACGTATTGCGTAAAGGATGAACAGTCAAAAGCGCTTGTGATGCCCGATCTTGCGCCAAATCTATAAGGAACCCCAATGTATTTTTTGCCAGTGGCAATGATTCTGCTCGCTTTTAAAGCAGTGGAAGTTGTAGCAGCGTTTACGGGTTGCGGCATGGAAACGGTACCTGCGGAGATAGCAATGGACAAGCTGATACCAACACCTGCAATGATCTTGCGCATACGATTTTTCTGTGTGTTTATCATGATGACCCTCCTTGAATTGTGTTGATAGTGTTGCGGCTAGGAATACAATAACATAGATAAAAAAGCCATTACTTACCTATGAGAAACCAAACCTTTGCAGGCGTAGGGGAAAATGATAATTATTAGAAAGTGATGATAAAAAACTCATTTTTTCATCTTGACAATAGGCTTGTGGTAAAGATTTCTTATAGCCGTTTTTTAACTTTCGCGTGCCGTATCAGAGGGTTTATACTGATGAAGTCGGGCCGACGAATGATGAGGAAAGGAGCTGATCGAATTGATTAACAACCTGGAGGTGATCTCCGTTTAACGGAGATCACCCATATGAAGGAGACCGAAAGGTCTCCTTTTATGATTAATCCTCATCGTCATTCGGATTAATGGAAATTTTGTTAAACATTTCTTGTCAACTGAAAAGGCTTACAATATAATGACAGAGTACAGCATGATTGAAGCTTCTATGGAGTGAGGTAGCGTCCATGGTTTTTTTTGCTTTCAAAGTGTCGTTGGCTTTACCAAAAATCGAAGGGAGGAAGTAAAAAATGTTGCTGAATACGTTAGGGAATAATCTTAAATCGATGAGCTTATTCGAGGAGGACGTTTATAGTGAACTACAAAAATGGGAGAGATGTGCTTCCCCCTAGTTTGTTGCAGGAGCTGCAAAAATACATTCAAGGCGACCTGATTTATGTACCTAAATTAGCGGAGAAGCGTGCGCACTGGGGAGAGGTAAGCGGAACCCGGAAGCTGCTGGCTGAACGAAATAAAGAGATTTACAGCTATTATTCGAATGGATGGTCTGTAGCCGATCTAGAGCGAAAATATCATTTGTCCGGTGAAAGTATTCGGAAGATTATCGTCAAATCACGATAAGATAGCTATGAGAAGAAAGCAGAATGCTTCACGCATCTGCTTTTTTTTGTTTATTTAACCAGAAATCGCAATGGCAAAAAGGGATTTTTTGTCGAATGTCGAATGAAATAGGAATGTTGGATTTTGACGAAAATTGCAGAAAAATATTTCAAAGATCATCGATGGAGGCATAAGCATTGAAGACATTATTAATTGCGGAAGATGAACCCATACTACGAATGCTCATCATGGATACGCTCGAAGACGAAGGATATGCGCTCGAAGAAGCGGCTGACGGGGAAGAAGCGCTGCAAAAGATAACAGAAAAGAAATTCGATTTAATTATTTTGGATTATATGATGCCTAAAATGACTGGGATCGAAGTTATTGAAAAAACAGGTTTATTGGAGAACCGCCAGCAAGCTAAGATATTGATGTTGTCGGCTAAAAGCCAGCAATCCGAACAAGAAAAAGTATTGAACGCCGGAGCAGACGGCTTCATGTCCAAACCCTTCAGCCCGTTAGAGCTTATTGCAAAAGTAGAGGAGATGCTTCGTGGCTAAGCTTCGCCTCTATTTCAAAAAAAGAATAACCCGGCAATTGGTAGCGATGATGACGATTGCTTTAAGCTTCATTCTTATCGGTGCCGTACTCGTATTCATAAGTACGGTATTGATATTGAAAAACTATGAAGCTGAAACAACCGAGTTAAGGGAAAAACAAGAGCTGGTCTCGCAGATTGCCGATCATTCCACCGAAATTATATTACGTGCTCGCGGTTATTATGTATTTTTGTCGGATTTTGAATATAAAAAGGTAATTGCCGAAAAGGAATTGTTAAATCAAGCATTGGCAGAAATTAAAGTGATGACGCTTAGCGATTCCGAAAAAGAGGTTATGCAAAATATCGAATCATTTTTTACCGACTACTTTGATGTCGTCTTTCCGAAAGCCCTCGCGTTCTCAAAAGCTGAAGATTACGATTCCCTCCGTGTGCTGGTATCAGCAGGAGAAGATAATCCCGTTAACAAGCTGATCAGCTACTCACGCGATTTTGAAAACCAAGTGCAAATGATTGCCGACCAAAAAAACAAGCAATTGATAAATCAGCTATCTGCGCAAGCCTTGGTATTCATCGGCTATATCCTATTCATCCTCATTTTATCTTCAATTATTACAAGAAAATTTGCCACCGCTATCGGAGTGCCGCTAATGGTATTAACGAATCATGCAAGGCGATACACGAGCGGCGGGCATGCTGAGATTGAATTGAAGGATAGAGAGGATGAACTGGGCGAGCTGGCCCGAACGTTCCAAACGATGATGAAGCAAATTCAAAGCAAGGAAGAAGAGCTGCTTGCCCAGAATGAAGAGCTTCTGGCCCAGCAGGATGAACTTCAGGCCCAACAGGATGAGCTGCAAAATGCAGTCGTAATCATGGAGCAGAACGAGAATTATTTGGAGAAGCGCAATCGGTTTGTTCAATCACTCTCGAACACCCTCGACCAGCAGGAGCTGTTGCAGAGCATTGTCAGCAATATTGTCGAGCTAACGGATTGCGATAAAGGGTTAATCGTCATGTTGAACAGGGAATATGATTATGCTTCCGTCGGCATATCCGATACGTCTGCAAAGCATTTTATAGAACATATGAATGACGGCATAGTTTTACGCGCATTGCAAACCAAGAAAGCTTACAGCATTGTAAGGGAGGGTTCGATCGGTGAACGAGGCTATCATGATAAGGCCATGCAGGCAACCGATCTTATTTTGCCGATCTTAAATGCCAGTGAAGATATGGTAGCCTGTTTAGTGATCACTAAGGTGAACCGGAGTATCTCCAAACAAGAGGAAGACGAGATCGTAGGATTGATGACGCAGGTCTCGTTGGCTTTTGACAAACTGCATCTTTATGAGTTATCCGAGAAGCAGCGTTTAATGACAAGCGACATGCTAAACACCATTCAAGAAGGCATACAATTACTTGATCTGGATGGAACGACGCTGCAGATAAACCGAAAAATGTCAGAGCTGCTGCCATTTTTCAAACCGGATGAAACTTGGACAAGCCTGCCGTTCAAACGGTTTCAAGCACAGATCCGTGCGGCTGTCGGTGAAGCGGATCGCCTCATTCAATTTATGGAGGAGCTTATCCAGCACGGACATTATCAAGGTAAACGCAGCATGAATTATGAAATTTTGGAGCCTGAAAGAAGATTTATTCAGATCTACTGCGAGCCTCTTTACCGTAACGGCCAAAAATTCGGTTTACTGCTCGTCCATCGGGACATAACGAAGGAATACGAAGTTGACAGAATGAAGTCAGAGTTCGTAAGCACCGTAAGCCATGAACTGAGGACGCCGCTTGCCAGCGTGCTTGGATTCGCGGAGCTGCTTCTTCACCGCGAACTGAAACCTGAACGCCAACGGAAATATATAACGACGATCTACCAAGAAGCAAAAAGATTAACGTCATTAATTAATGATTTTCTTGATCTGCAGCGAATGGAATCCGGCAAACAGGTTTATGATATGAAGCTCATGTCTTTAACGCCATTAATTACTGAAGCTATCGAAACCCAGCAGCTGTCAACCGGCAGCCATCAGCTTATCTGGACAAACGAAGCCCCGGATACCATCGTGTTAGCAGACCGTGACAAGATGCATCAGGTTTTCATCAATTTGCTGAGCAATGCTGTGAAATACTCGCCTAACGGCGGAGAAATCCGGATAATTAGCGGCATTAACAATGGACAATTGCTAATTCGCGTCGAAGATGAAGGATTGGGTATTCCCAAGGACGCGATGACGAACCTGTTCAATAAATTTTATCGGGTCGACAATTCGGATCGCAGAGAAATCGGAGGCACGGGCTTAGGTTTAGCCATCGTTAAAGAAATTATCACTAAGCATGAAGGCAAAATAGATGTCTATTCGGAATTTGGCAGAGGGACTACCTTTATTGTTACTTTGCCAATTGCCGAGCTGCCCATTCGAATTTATAACGACGAAGCAAAGGACAATACGCACTCGGAAGCTTCAATTCAGGTTATGCTCGTCGAGAACGACCATAATTTAGCCACTCTTCTATGCGAGGAACTGCATGCAAGCGGTTATCGGGTTCATTTGTTTAAAGAGGGCGGTCTAGCCATTGCTGCGATTGAAAGACTAAATCCGGATATCGTGGTTCTCGATCTTATGCTTGAATCAGGCATTACTGGCTGGGATATCATTAGTAAAATCAAAAAAACAGACCTGCTGATGAATAAGCCAATCATCATCTCCAGCGCATTCGAAGAAAAGGAGAAAGCCGCGCAGTGGGGAATAAAGGAATTTCTGGTGAAGCCTTATTTACCCGGCAGACTAAGTGCAGCTATAACGCGCATGCTGCGTTAATTGAGGGAGATCATTGCAATGAAAACGGAAAAGTATAAAAAGCTCATTCACCAAAGAATTATACAGACTATAGAGGATTGGTCAAATCAAGATGCTGTGGCGGAACAAGAAATCCATCGGTTTTTCCACAATTTAAAAGGCACGAGCGGTACGATTGGGCTGGCAGAAGTCGAGAAATTTTCTGAAGCCAAAGAGCTGTTGTTCTCCGAAAAAAGCGCAAAAGCGCTCCAGCTTGCGAATTGGTCGGAGCATGTTTTACCGCTGGCGGACATGTTCCCGCCAGCAGAACAACGGGTAGAAGGGTCGGAGCTTGATGCTGGCAGCCTGTTTCAAGCCCATTCCTTCGATGAAAACTTTCGAACCCAAAAACGTGTTCTCGTCATTGACGATGATGTGGAATTTGTCACTTATGTTAAAGAAATTTTGGAGAAACACGACTATCCCGTATCGATCGCTTTAACCGCGGAACGGGGCTTAAAAATTTTTTACGAGTGGAAGCCCAGCCTCATTCTCTTAGATTTCATATTGCCTGACCAAAGCGGAATGTATGTGCTTCAACATATTGTTGAAAAAGCAAAGCTGGAGCATATTCCGATTATTATGGTCAGCGGAAATTTCTCGATTGAAAACCAAGTAAATGCTTATCGTTCCGGTGCAATGGATTTTCTCGCGAAGCCGCTTGAAGTAGAGCTCTTAACTGCGCTGATTGAGAATCGATTTGCAATGAAGAAGGATTGGGATCGCTCTATCATCGTTGACGAGCTGACCGGCGCCTATAATCGTAAGCATTTTAACCGTATGATGCGGCAGCAAATGGATGATTTTAAACGTTCCGATTACATTTTCTCGCTTGTTATGCTCGATTTGGATTATTTCAAGCATGTGAACGATACTCACGGCCATCTCAAAGGCGATGAAGTTCTGCAAGCCTTCGTATCCACAGCACAAGATGTGGTGCAAACCAAAGGCATACTTTGCCGGTACGGGGGAGAGGAGTTCGCTTTGATTCTTCCGCGTATGGACAGCGTGCAGGCAGCTGGCCTTATCGAACAGTTCCGGCATACATTTAACGCCATTAAATTCCCGGTGAAGGATGCGGCATTCCAGGTCACATTTTCATCGGGCATTGCGCAAATATCCGGGGAAACCGGACATGCCGAGAAGCTGGTTGACGAGGCTGACCAAGCCCTTTATTGCGCAAAACGGGCAGGCAGGAATCAAACGGTTATGTACTCAGCGGAAATGCTGGAGAGAAAAAATGAAACGGTTTTAAATCTAATCGTTGTCGATGATGATCCGTTAATCCGGGACATTCTGATCAACCGTTTCTTTAATTGGAAACCTACGAATCATGCGAAGGTTAACGCGCTGGGGTTTGCGGATGGCAGGTCCTTCTTGTCCTCCGATTGGTACGACGAGAGCGCAAAGTATATTATTTTGCTAGATGGTTCAATGCCTGATTTGGATGGATTAGAGGTATTGCGCCAGCTTCGCGAGCGCTATCCCGGGCAGCAGCTGCTAATTATCATGTTGACTGCCCGCAACAATACGGAGGATATCGTGCACGCTTTGCAGATCGGCGCCGATGATTATGTCGTCAAGCCTTTCCATATGCAGGAGCTGGTTCTTCGGATCGAACGCCTTGCCAGCAGAATCCTGAACGATTAAAAAGAAACGCGCCCCAAAACGGAGCGCGTTTCTTTTTTCTCATACGTTTATGGGTGTGGTAACGACCGGGAGATCGACAACCGTCTGCGGATATTTGTAATCATTCCGGTAGCAGTTTGTTTCTGAATCATATGTCGATTGCGATAGCTTATGAGAGATGGCAAATATAGATAGCTTCGGATTAACGTGCAGGGAGGATTCGTAGAAGGAACAGTATTCGAAATTAAAGTCAAGCGTCGTAATAATAATCACGCAATTCGTAAAGGTACAGCTAATAAAACTAAAACCATCAAATACAATCGTTTCGTTCTTAAAATGTTCATTGGCAATTGTGTTCATGATCAGCGCTCCTATTCTGTGATGGGACAACCTAATAGAAATTTTAGCAGATGATAGATGTAATGTTTGTCGGTTATTGCATCAAAAAATAAATAATTAACGACATAAATAGCGCTCCTTTTGGCTTAGGCAAGCCACAATATGCACATTTTATGTTTTCAATAAATTGGATGACTGCTATACTATTTGGATTCCGTATCATTTTCAACTCCAGAAAAAGAGGTGCCGGAAAATGAAAGCCGATCTATTGAAGCCCGGCGATGAAATCCGTATTGTTTCTCCATCCAGAAGCATGTCAATAATTACCGAAGAACAAATCAGATTAGCGCAAAAACAATTAGAATCGATGGGATTTACCGTGTCCTACTCCAAAAATAGTTCGGTATCCGATGATTTTACTTCCTCATCCGTTCAGGACCGAGTAGATGACCTGCATGAAGCTTTTTTGGATGCTAACGTAAAAGGCATTCTTACGACGATCGGCGGGTATAACTGCAACCAGCTGCTCGGCAGCCTTGATTATTCCGTCATTGCGGCTAAACCGAAGCGCCTATGCGGCTATTCCGACATTACGGCCTTAAGTAACGCTATCTATGCGAAAACAGGTTTAATCAGCTATTCTGGTCCGCATTTCTCCACTTTTGCGATGAAATACGGAAACGATTATACCGTCGATTGTTTTAATCGGATGATGACAGGGAATGCCTCGCTCAGGATTGAACCGGCAGCACAGTGGAGTGATGACGCATGGTTTCTCGATCAAGAAAATAGATCTTTCCAAACCAATGACGGACCGTATATCCTTAATGAAGGAATGGCAGAAGGAACGATCATAGGGGGAAATCTGTGTACGTTTAATTTGCTGCAGGGTACGCCGTTTATGCCAAGCCTTTCGGATACGATAGTGTTTATAGAGGATGACTATGAATCTCAGCCCGTTACATTTGATAGGGATTTGCAGTCGTTAATCCATCAGCGAGGTTTCGAGTATGTCAAAGGTTTAGTGATCGGAAGGTTCCAACGCTCTTCCAATATGACCAGAGAGCTGCTTGCGAAGATCATTTCATCCAAAGCGGAACTTGCCCGTATTCCTGTAATCGCTAATCTTGACTTCGGACATACTTCACCCATGTTCACATTCCCGATTGGCGGCAGGGCAACTTTGGCTGCCCGAGGCATGGAAACGTCATTAACTATTTTTGAATAGGACATAACGCTAGGCGAAGCTAAAAAATGAATGACTCGGAGGAAATTACGATGAATATCGAAGTCAAACAGGCTGCGGTGAATCACATACCCGAAGTGGCGGATTTATTTAATCAATACCGAATCTTTTATAAACAGCCTTCGGATTTAAATGGCGCCGCAGCCTTTATATCCGAGCGATTGCATTTGCAGCAATCTATTATATTTATTGCCGTAAATCAAGCAAATGGGGAAGTGATCGGCTTTACGCAGCTGTACCCTTCTTTTTCATCCGTATCGATGAAGAGATCTTTTATTCTGAATGATCTGTTTGTGGCGGAGAGCTATCGGGGCCATGGCGCCGCGCAGCTGCTATTGGATCAGGCTAAGAGCTATGCGTTGGTTAATGGCGCAAAAGGGTTAGAGCTTTCTACAGCGATGGACAACAGCCAGGCACAGCGCTTATACGAACGTAACGGCTTTGAAAAGGATGAAGTTTATTTTCATTATTATTTATCCATTTAGTTATTAAAAAGGAGCGATTAAATTGGAATCCAAAAAACTGGCCGCTGAAAAAGCGGTGGAATTTGTGAAGGATGGAATGATTGTTGGTTTAGGGACGGGCTCTACCGCCTACTTTGCGATTCAAAAAATCGGGCAAAAAGTCAAGGAAGGACTTTCGATCAGGGCGATCGCGACGTCCAACCAATCGGAGGAGCTGGCCAAGGAGCTTGGGATACCTTTGCTTCCTTTTGCGGATATCGATGAGATTGACGTTACGATTGACGGCGCTGACGAAGTCGACGCAAATTGGAATTTAATTAAAGGCGGGGGCGGTGCACTGCTTCGCGAGAAAATCGTTGCGGCTGCAACCAAGCAGCTTATCATTATTGTTGATGGGAGCAAGCTGGTCAAGGAGCTGGGCAAATTTCCTTTACCGGTAGAAATCATTCCTTTCGGCTATGAAATGACGATCAGAAAGCTGCAGAAGCTGGGTGCCGAGCCTGTTTTGAGGAAAGCCGGCGATGAGGTCTATGTGACGGATAACGGGAATTATATTGCGGATTGCCATCTAGGCAGCATTGCTCAGCCGGAAGAACTTCATCGCATGCTGAATCTAATTCCGGGTATCGTAGATAACGGATTGTTTATCGATATGGCTGCAGTCGTTATTGCGGGATATGCTGATGGTTCTGTCCGTCAGTTGGAAAAATAATGTTTGCCGCATAACGATGAGGTTGAGCCTTGAAAGACCAAATACTTGGTCCTTCGAGGCTTTTTTACGTTGTTTCATTAATGATCAAGTTCACGGGCAATGGTTAATATCGGAATGAACTGTAAAAGCTAACTTTATGAGTAAAATTCCCAGAAAGCATTCACAATAAGTCATAACAATCGAATGGTCGGTGAAGAAATGCCAGTACGAGGTAGGAATAAGCAGAAAGCTAAACCGATTATCATAAACCCAAGCCGTACTCTTGATCAGCACAAACACGATAACATAAGCGTAAATATCGAGGAGACCATTGCTTTTATACAAGAAATTTTGGGAGTAAACGAGGATTTGACGATTCGCAGATTTCATGTATTTGGCAAATATTCCGCGGTCATTATGTATTTTTCTAACATGGTTAATCAAAGCACGGTTAATATTGATATCGTTAAACCGCTTATGTATATACCTCCCCATCTTCAAGGACATACGATAGAAGTGGAGCATTTGAAGGATGTATTGCATAATGATGCGCTTTATCACAGCGCAAGCAAATTCGAATGCAATGTTGCTGCTTTGGTCGAAAGTATCCTAAGAGGCGAAACGGTCGTAGCCATTGAAGGTCTACACGAAGCATTCGTTATCGAAACAAGAAATATTGATAAGCGCGCCATTGATCAGCCGGCAACCGAGCAGGTCATTAGAGGCCCGCGCGAGGGCTTTATTGAGCCTATCGGTACAAATATTTCATTAATCCGTTATCGGCTGCAATCTCCGGATCTTCGCATTAAAACGATGGAAATCGGAGTGCGGACAAAATCAAAAGTCGCGGTCTGTTATATGGAGGGCATCACGAGTCCTGAGCTCGTTAAAGAAGTAAACAAGAGGCTCTCCAAAATAGAAATCGACGGCGTGCTGGACTCCGGTTATTTGGAGCAATTTATCGAGGATAAC
Source organism: Paenibacillus sp. LPE1-1-1.1 (assembly GCF_040676435.1). NCBI lineage: Bacteria > Bacillati > Bacillota > Bacilli > Caryophanales > Paenibacillaceae > Paenibacillus > Paenibacillus sp. LPE1-1-1.1. The sequence continues at coordinate 464,456 of NZ_JBEGHY010000023.1, read as the reverse complement.
CATTACTCTCCGTTTCCTCAGGTGCAATACACGGAACGGCCGGATAAGGTCGTGGCCAATTTATTGGAGGGAAGAGTTTCGATTCTGGTGGACGGGTCTCCGTTAGCCCTGCTCGTGCCTACGGTATTCAGCCAATTTTACCAGACGGTTGAGGATTATACCGAACGATTTTTATTGATGAGCTCAATCCGTTTTGCAAGACTAATCGCGCTGATGTTCTCTTTGATCTTTCCCTCGATATACGTGTCGATCATCTCCTTTAACCCCGAGCTGATTCCGACCGAATTCGCGGTAGCGGTAGCCGGCGGTAGAGCAGGGGTGCCTTTTCCGGCCGTTGTCGAGGTGTTAATCATCGAGATTTCAATGGAGATATTGCGAGAAGCGACCATTCGTCTGCCGCAGCAGGTAGGCGGCGCACTTTCAATCGTCGGTGTCCTTGTTATTGGCCAAGCAGCGGTAGCAGCGGGATTTTCAAGCCCGATTACGATCGTAATCATCGCTTTAACGACGATTGGATCCTTTGCAACGCCAGCTTATAATGCCGCGCTTGCTTTGCGCTTGCTGCGGTTTCCGCTCATCATCATGGCGGGGATCTTCGGACTATACGGCGTAATGATCGGGCTCATCCTGATTGCGAACCATCTTTTGTCGTTGAAGTCCTTTGGCGTTCCCTATCTGAGCCCTCTTGTTCCCGCAGAGTATCAAGGGATGAAGGATCTATTGGTAAGAGCACCGTTGTGGTGGATGAGCAAAAGACCGTCCTTTCTGCAGCCCGTGGATAGGGACAGAGTGAACGAGCAGGCGTTTGATGAACTTGACCGTTCTGCCCAAAATGCGCTCGATCCAAAAAATGACAAGAATCAGCAGGGGGGATAACAGCTTGTGGAGACTCGCCAAATAACCGTAATCCAAGCAGCCGCTATTCTCGTCAGCACGATTATCGGAGTAGGCGTGCTTGCATTGCCGCTTTTCGCCGTCCAAGCCGCGGATTCCGGAGCCCCTCTAGTTACATTGCTTGGCGTTCTGCTGGCTTTTATTGGTCTGGTTTTAATTACGATTCTAGGGATGAGGTTTCCGAATCAGACCTTTATACAATACAGCGAGGCCATTATCGGAAAAGGAATCGCGTGGATAGGGAGCGCGTGCATTATCCTCTTTTTCGCCGTACTCACCTCATTAACAGCCCGGGAGTTCGGTGAAGTGGTCGTCACGTCCGTACTAAGATCAACGCCCGTAGAGGTTACCGTAATCGTCATGCTTCTGCTCGCGGCAATCTCTACGCGAAATACGATTTTAACCTTTGCTTACATCCATACTTTTTATTTTCCATTGCTTCTTGTCCCCGTTTTGCTCATCGCTGCACTCTCTCTGAAGAACGCGGAGGTGATCAATTTACTGCCGGTTTGGGGAACGGAACCCAAAAAAATGCTGAAAGGAATGCTGACCATCGCCGCTTTGTTTCAAGGCTCATTCGTATTGACAGCTGTCATACCGGCGATGAAGAAGCCTGAAAAGGCGATGAAGGCGAGCATATGGGGTCTGGTTATTGCCGGGGGGCTCTATGTGGTTATCGTTGGGGCAGCAGTCAGTGTATTCGGCGCGGAAGAAATCAAACTGCTGCTTTGGCCGACTCTCGAATTAGCGAAAGCGACCTCCTTGCCAGCCAATATTTTGGAACGTTTAGATGCGGCATTTTTGGCGGTGTGGGTTACAGCCGTGTTTACGACGCTGTTCTCAAGTTATTTCCTAACCATTTATTTCATTGGTAAATTGTTCCGGCTGCGTGAACACAAGTTATTTTCCTATTTTATTTTGCCTATTGTGTTTGTTATGGCGATGCTTCCCCAAAACATTGTGCAAATGTATAAAATTATTGAAAATGTCGGCCGTTTCGGTTTGTATGTCACGATTATCTATCCTGCTCTGTTGTTGATTGTTTCTATCCTTCGCAAGAAGAGAGGTACTCACGTTGCGGACAAGAAAGTGGACCAAAACAGTTAAAGCGCTCTGCTGCTTATGTATTTTCATACCGCTATTGACAGGCTGCTGGGACCGATTGGAAATCGAGGAACGGGCTGTTGTTTTAGGCGTGTCCATCGATACGGTTGATCCGGAGGTTGTAGAAGAAGAGGAAGATGAGGTTTCCCATCTGCGCGGGACGATTACAGCACCTCGGAATAACATGGTGCGAGTCGCGGTTCAAATCGCTCTTCCGGGCAGGATTCCACTCGGACCGGGCGAAAGCGGAGGCTCGAACGGTTCAGCGGAACAGACGGTATGGGTCATAGATGTCGTAGGCCACAGCATCAATGACGCGTTCATGAATTTACAGCAGCAGGTTTCCAGCAGGCTTTTTTTGGGACATCTGCGTGTTATCGTCGTATCCGAAGCGATGGCAAAAAGGGGATTGGAAAACGTCAATGATTACTTCAGGCGAAATCCGGAAGTGCGCAGAATGGCTTGGCTGATGATCTCGCAAGGAAGTGCCATTAAATTCATGAAAGCATCCCCTAAGCTTGAACGGGTGCCTACCCTATACTTGATGTCGACGTTGGATGAAGGGATGAGGATGGGTAAGTTTCCCAAAGATTATATCGGTATTTTCTGGAGTAATCTGTCCAAGAAAGGCCAAGAGGGATTTTTGCCTTACGTGGAAATGAAGAAAGAACAAAACGTCGAAATTAAAGGACTCGCATATTTTGTCGGCGATCGCATGGTCGGCGTAACGAAGCCGCTTGAAATTGCAGGCTATTTAGCCGTTAAAGGCATAAATCCTGCCGGCTACAGGGTTTTCATCAAGCTTGACGGAGAATCGGAAACGATCATGACAAATGCTACACATCGAAAATCCATCATTAAATTGCAAATTAAGGACGATGTTCCTGTTTTCACGATCACCATTTCCGTCGAGCTGAATTTGGAAGCGAAAATGAGCGATGAGGTAAAGATAAATAATCCTGCAACTTTGAAAGAAATCGAACAAAAGCAAGAGGAGATCTCAGTGAAGTTTTATTCGGACATTATTAAGAAAACACAGGCCAAAGGGTCCGATATATTCGGGTTTGGCGAGTATGTCAGGGCCAAAAAACCTCAATATTGGAATAAGCATGTTAAAAACATTGAAGGCTGGCGCAAAATGTATAAGAATTGCCAATTCGAAGTAAAGGTATTAATGAAGGTACGGCGAATTGGAATGAAAGCCCAATAGCGATTCTACATTTGAAGATGAGGGGGCATGAATTGGATGATTGGCGAGGGATATACGATCAGTTATCTCAATTATGCTGTTTTTCTTTGGATATTGAGCGGAATACTCATCCTTCTGATTGATGTAAGAGGCTTTCAATTAGCGGGGATGAACAAAGAACGCAAAGTTTCGAAATTTATTGGATGGTTAAGTATTATTATTGGGCTCCTTGTGTTTTTCGTTAATACGGTGCTGCAATAAATAGAGAAAAGACGGGCTCGATAGGTCAGAATGAGCTGCGAAGAAGGACGTGAAACGGTGAACGATACGATAAAATTGCTTTTAAACCATCGCTCGATACGTTCGTATTTGGACAAGCCGCTTACAGAGGAGCAGGTCCTAACGATCGTGCAAAGCGCGCAAGCGGCTGCCACCTCCAGCTATGTGCAGGCTTATACGATCATTGGCATAAAAAACCAGCAGAAAAAGGATAAGCTCGCCGAGCTTGCAGGCAATCAAGCCTACGTTGCAAAAAACGGTCATTTTTTAGTGTTTTGTTTAGACTTGCATCGGCTTGAAATGGCGGCTGCAATCGAAAACGCTATGCCTGAAAGCATAGAGGAAGCATTAAATTCAACCGAAATGTTTATGATCGGACTTATCGATACGGCGCTGGCTGCTCAAAATGCGGCAATCGCGGCGGAATCGTTGGGACTGGGCATTTGCTACATTGGCGGACTAAGGAACCAGTTAAAGGCCGTTTCCGAGCTTCTTCAAATACCGGAAAGAGTCATCCCGTTATTCGGACTCAGCATAGGGTATCCGGCGAATTTCTCCGATCAGAAACCGAGACTGCCCATAAGCAGCGTTTACAATGAAAATGGCTATAATCAAGACCAAGAGCAGCTTGCGGACCAATTGCATGCCTACAATCAAGTCATTTCCAGATACTATACGGAACGGACGCAGGGAGCACGCAGCGATCGCTGGACGGAAGCGATGACGAAGCTGCTGCAAAACCCAAAACGACTGTATATGAAACAATTTTTAATGGACAATAAAATACCCTTAGACTAGTAGCTTTCTTAGTCTAAGGGTATTTGCATCACCGATTTAATTTGTTGAAATTATAGATTAAACATTCACATGCGATACATCAGAGCGACTGTCCAGCGCTGCTTTGCCGCCTTTTGCCATCCATTTATTTTTCCATTTCGATTGCATAACGGTCAGCAGGGTAAGGGAGCCAAGCGTCACAAAGCTTAAAATAAGGAATCCGGAAGTATAAGTTCCCGTTGATTGATAAAGCTTACCGAGAATCAGCGGGAGCGCATAGCCGCCCAAGCCGCCGGCTGCCCCGATGATGCCCGTCATTAGTCCAAGCTCGCTGCCAAAACGCTGCGGCACCAGTTGGAACACGGAGCCGTTTCCCGCGCCAAGGCACATCATGCCGATGAACAGCAAGGTAATGACTAAAGGTAAGGCTGGCAAGGAAGCTACCGCTGCAAGCATCAGACCTGCTCCGGCATATAAAATGGTTAACATCTTTACTCCGCCGATTTTATCGGATAGGTAACCGCCTACAGGACGGAAGAAGCTGCCTGCAATGACGCAAAAGGTCGTGAAATCAGCTGCTCTTACGGGAGAAAGTCCGTACTGGGTATTAAAGAAAATAGTCAAATAATTGGAGAGACCCACGAAGCCGCCGAATGTCACGCAATAGAAAGCACAGAATACCCAGGCATCACCTTGCTTCAACACCTGTGCATAGTGGGAAAGTTTCTTTGGCGCCGGCCGGTTAGGACTGTTTTTGGCGAAGATCGTGAAAATAATGAAAACGAGTACGATAGGAATAATCGCAAGTCCGAATACGACTTCCCAGCTGCCATAATGCTGTGCCAAGCGATTCGCGAATAACGTTGAGATGACGGTACCGCTGTTACCAGCCCCTGCAATACCCATCGCAAGGCCTTGATGCTCCTTCGAATACCATTGACTGGCAAGCGGCAACGCTGCGGCAAAGGAAGCGCCCGCAACGCCAAGCAGCAAAGCTACAATATAAAGCTGATCTAAGGAGTCTACGAATTTCCATCCCATGATTAATGGAATAAGCGTGAACAGCATCCCGAATTGCGCCGTACGTTTTGGTCCTATATAGTCCGTCATGAAACCTAACACCAATCGGAGAATAGAGCCGCCTAATATAGGAAGTGCGACTAGATTCGCTTTTTGAACGGGATCCATCGGATAATCTGCCGCAATAATTACACTTAAAGGACCAATTAACACCCATATCATAAAGCTCATGTCAAAATACAAAAATGCACTGAACAGGGTAGGCTTATGCCCGCTTTGCCAAAATCCTTTTCTCTCCATCCCTATCTCTCCCTTATTCTCTGTAATCAACCTAAAAAGCCGCAGTTCGTCCTTGAACAGGAACAAAATGCGGCCTCATTGCCATCGGTTGCACGACATTGTACGACCTTGTTATTAAACGGATCACAAAGTTGTAATCTCAATTCGAATTATAAGATCACGTAATGTATGTGTCAATATACCTAACACATAAATTTTTCCTTTGCCCAATTCCGGATTTTTACGTGTTATATATATTGACATAAGGACCGTCATCAACTAATCTTACATTATAGAAAGAGTAACGCACAGTGCCGTGCGAACTCAACCGGCAACGATGCCTTTTCCTCGAGTGCGGGAAAGGGCTTTTTCTGTCCATTTTACTCATATATCGGGTTGGGGGTTGATAATTATGTCGGTCATAAGCGCGCTAAACCCTCTGACAGCTTCCGTATCGATAGCCGTCATGAAGATGACACGCGATAGGAAAGAACCTTTAACAGAAATCGTTTCATTAGAAGATTCATTATCCAGAGTGCTGGCTAGCGACTTCGTAAGCCCGTTTTCTCTGCCTCCGTTCCGCCGGGCGGCGATGGACGGTTATGCCATATGCGCTGCAGCGTCAACAGGCGCGTGCAGAGAAAAGCCTGTATTGCTTCATGTAAGGGATGAAGTGCGTGCCGGACAATCGGAGACGAATTATGCCATGGATTCGGGTATTATGAACGCCGTACGCATATTTACGGGAGCGCCTGTACCTTCCGATTATGATTGCATCGTTATGCAGGAAACGGCGATTGCACGCAATGACCTGCGAGATTTCCCTTCCGTGCAAATTGATCGGTCCTACCAGAAAGGCCAGCATATTGCCGAAAAGGGCGAGGATGTGCCGGAAGGCATGAAGGTGCTGTACCGCGGGGCTGCTATTAGAGCGAAGGAAATTGCCGTGCTGGCTTCCTTTGGTCAAACCGATGTAACGGTTTACCGAAAACCAGTCGTTGCTATTTTACCGGTAGGCGATGAATTAGCTTTGCCAGGCGAGGCTTTGCGATCCGGACAAATTTTTGATGCGAACAGCTTTATGGTAAGCGCAAGACTTCGCGAGCTGGGGGCCGAAGTCATTCGTCATTCACCGATTCCAGATTGTCCGATAGCGTTAGAAGCTGCAATAAACAATGCCATTGAACAAGCTGACATCATAGTAACAACAGGCGGCGTTTCGGTTGGCGATTACGATTATGTAAAGCTTGCGGCGGAATCCCTAGGCGGCGAGCCATTATTTACAAAAGTCGTCATGAGACCGGGCACTCCAACTTCAGCCTATCAGTTCGGATCTAAGCTGCTTGTATGTCTCTCCGGAAATCCGTCGGCATGCTTTGCCGGAGTCGAGCTTTTGCTTCGCCCCGTTATATTGAAAGCAGCAGGGAGGACGGATTACCGCTCGGAATGGTTGGAAGGCAAACTAATCGATGCCATTCAAAAACCTTCGCCATATCCAAGATACGCAAGGGCATTTGTATACCGAACCGAAAAGGAATGGATGGTTGAACCTTTGCGGAACGACAAGTCGGGGAATGTTGCAGCATTTGCAAGAGCCAATGCCCTTGTGCTTATCCAAGCCGGAGGCGCAGGAGCCGATGCCGGCCAGGAGGTTCGTTTTGTTTCGCTGACGATCTAGAAAAACACGCGAGTGGATGTGAACATAGATGAGTAGAGAAAAATTGGTTGTCATTGGAAACGGAATGGCAGGAATCAGATGTGTAGAAGAAATTATCAAGCTTTCACCCGATAAATATGAAATTACGGTGTTCGGCAATGAGCCTCATCCCAATTACAATCGGATTTTATTGTCCAAGGTGCTTCAAGGAGATTCTTCAATCGAAAGCATTGTGATCAACGATTGGGCCTGGTATAAGGAACGCGGAATACGGCTGCATACGGGGGAGACGGTCGCTCAAATTCATACGGAATCCCAGTATGTAAAAACCTTATCCGGCATTCGCGCGGATTACGATTGCCTTATTATAGCAACAGGCTCATCTGCATTCATACCGCCGATTGCCGGCGTTCATAAACAAGGTGTCATTTCATTCCGAAATATAAATGATTGCAAAACGATGATGGAATATGCGAAAAAATACAAAAAAGCAGCCGTTATCGGCGGCGGCCTGTTAGGTCTTGAAGCCGCAAGAGGCCTGTTGAATCTAGGGATGGAAACCGATGTCATCCATAACGCTCCTTATCTCATGAACAGGCAGCTTGACCGGATGTCGGCTGACCTGCTCCGCAAGGAATTGGAAGAGCAAGGCATGCGATTTTGGCTTAGCAAGGAGACCGAAAGCATTACAGGCTTAAATCGCGCCAAAGGGATTCGTTTCACGAGCGGAAGCTCTTTAGAGGCTGACTTGATCGTCATCTCCGTGGGCATCAGGCCAAACATTGAACTTGCCAAAAAGAGCGGAATGGAAACGAATCGGGCAATCGTGGTGGATGACTTTATGAGAACGAGCGCACCTAATGTGTACGCGGTTGGCGAATGCGCAGAGCATCGCGGCGTTGCCTACGGCCTTGTTGCCCCGTTATATGAACAAGGAAAGGTGCTAGCCAGTCTCCTATGCGGAGAGGCATCAGAGCCCTATAAGGGTTCAGTCCCTTATGCGCAGCTCAAGGTTTCAGGCGTTGACGTTTTTTCAGTAGGCGATATTCATTCGGACGACGCCGAAACGGCCATCCAGCTTTTTGACGGAATCCGCGGTACTTATAAAAAAGTCACGATGAAAGAAGGAACGGTACGCGGCGCGATTTTGTTCGGAGATTCTTCCGAAGGAAGCCAGCTGCTTAATTTAGTGAAGAAGAGAGCGCCAATCAGTGAGCTATCCTCGCCTGTGAATGCTGGCGGGAATGACTTTAATGAAGAGTTGGCAGCTAACATGCCGGACCGCGAGACGGTTTGCGCATGTAATGCCGTCAACAAAGCTTCGATTATGTGCGCCGTGATCGAGGAAGGAATGCAAACGACCGAGCAGGTAAGGGATTGTACTAAGGCTTCCAGCTCTTGCGGAGGCTGTCGTCCGATGGTAGCAGCTATCGTGCAATATGCATTGAAGCATGGAAAAGAGGGTATGGCTTCTGCAGCTGATCCGGTCTGTGGCTGCACGGATGTCAGTCATGCAGCTTTAAAGGCAGCAATAGCCGACCGACTATCGGCGGATCTAACCGGATTAAAGGAAGATTTAGGCTGGAATCGCGTTTCGGGCTGCCCGACTTGTTCTTCTGCTATCCAATATTATGAATCACTTTATCATCCGGCCCATGCTCAGAAGGACTATTATAATACGGAGCATAATGGGTTAACGTTAAACGTTAGAAACGATCTTATCCAAGCTATTTCATCGGAATATAATTCACATGCCATCGGAACCGAGCTTGAAAATTATTGCGGGAGTCTCCAGTATCCTGTTGCCGTGAAAGCAGCCATTACGTCAGGTATTCATAAACCGGCAGGCGTGCTTGTTCATGACCTTGGTATTACCGGCGCCCCGGCGGGCTGGGAAATTTATATCGGCGGCCATTCGGAACACCCGGTTAAGCAAGGCCAGCTCATTGGCATCGCCGATTCCGATGAGATCGCTCTGGCTCTCTCGGTGTCATGTCTCCAGCTATACCGCGAAAGAGCGGATCATGGCGAACCGCTGTGGAAATGGATCGAGCGGGAAGGAATCGTAGAGATTAGAGAAATGGTTTTTGATGAAGACTATCGCCAAGAGCTTGTTGAGCGGACAGAAGCTTCAACTGCTAGGTTAAATAACGCGGAAAGGCTCGGTGAAGAGATATGCGGCAATTGCTAGATGTGCAGGAGAGCAATCATTCAGGCTTCGTTACGGAAACGCAATGTCCATTTTGCAGCGTGCAATGCAAGATGCGGGTAACCAAGGAACTGCCTATACCGGGCTCACGCCGCTATTCATATTCCATTGAAGGCATGCCAAATGCCGCATCAGAGGGTCGCCTTTGCGTCAAAGGGATGAACGCCCATCAGCATGCGACCAGCAAAGATCGGCTGCTTCAGCCTCTTGTCAAGAAAAATGGTCAGCTCGTGCCATCCACTTGGGAGGAAGCCATGACTGCCATTATTGCTAACTTCCAGGCCATCGGCAAGACGCATGGTCCCGACTCGCTTGGCGTATACGGCGGAGGCTCCTTGACGAACGAATCCGCCTATCTGCTCGGTAAGTTTGCCAGAGTAGCATTAAGAACCAAATATATCGACTACAACGGCAGGTTTTGCATGTCGGCGGCAGCGTCTGCAGGCAACAAAACTTTCGGGATAGACCGCGGTTTAACCTGCCGATTGGCGGATATCCCTCTTGCCCGCTGCATTATTTTGGCCGGAACGAATATTGCTGAATGTCAGCCCACATTAATGCCTTATTTCACGAAAGCCAAGGAAAACGGCGCGATTATCATCGTGATTGATCCTCGTGTTACAGCCACGGCTGCAATCGCGGATATTCATTTGCAGCTCAAGCCAGGCACCGATGCCGCTTTGGCGAATGGCATGCTTAAAGTGCTGCTCGATGAGAAACTGATGGACGAGGCATTCATTGCTCAAAGAACGAGTGGATTTGCCGAATTAAGCACGCATCTTTCGACGGTCGATTTGAATGAAGTGGCTGCATTAACGGGCTTGGATGAAGCAGCCATTCGCAGCGCAGCCAAAGCTTACGGGAATGCGGAAACCGGAATCATTTTCACGGCAAGAGGCGTAGAACAGCAGACGGACGGGCATGTTGCGGTTCGGAATTTCTTGAATCTAGTGCTGGCTACCGGGAAGATTGGCAAGCCGGGCTGCGGTTATGGTGCCGTTACCGGCCAAGGAAACGGGCAGGGCGGCAGGGAACACGGTCAGAAAAGCGATCAGCTGCCCGGCTATCGAAGCATAGAAGACGAGCAGGATCGTTCTTACGTCGCGAATGTGTGGGGGATTCATCCGGATGAGCTTCCTCGCAAGGGAGTATCTGCCTATGAGATGATGGAGCTTGTTCACAACAAAACCATCCGGTCATTGTTTGTCATGGGTTCCAACCCCGTCGTATCGAATCCGAACGCCGATTTGGTAGAGGAAGGGCTCAAAGGGTTAGACTTCTTGGTCGTCGCGGATATGTTTCTGTCAGAGACCGCTCAAATGGCCGATGTCGTGTTGCCCGTAACGGCCTACCTGGAGAATGACGGAACCTTAACCAACCTGGAAGGGCGAGTCTTATTGCGGGAATCGACGCTGGAGCCTCCAGGCGAAACCAGACATGATTGGCAGATTTTATGCCAAATCGCTGAAGGACTCGTCAAGAAGGCCTTTTTCCCTTTCGAATCGGCGGAACAAATTTTTGAAGAGCTTCGAGTAGCCAGCCGCGGCGGAGTAGCTGATTATTACGGCATTACTTACGATCGCTTACGGCGTGACGGAGGGATTTATTGGCCGTGCACCTCAACGGAAGAAGACGGTAATCAAGGCATGATGTTCGAACGTTCCTTTGCCCACTCGGATGGTAAGGCCTTATTTATGCCTGTCGCCAGCCGGCACCCGCAGGAAACGCCGAATGTTGATTTCCCGCTTACCATGACGAACGGAAGGGTGCTATCACACTATTTAACCGGCGTCCAAACGCGCAGAAGCCCCTCTTTGGCTGCGCGTAACGTGGAAAACTATTTGGAGATCCATCCCAAAACGGCAAAGAAGCACCGCATCGTGGATGGAGAATGGGTAGAGGTTACCTCACGCAGAGGCAGCTTCAGCGTACGCAGCCGGATTACGGATAAAATAAGAGAGGATACTTTATTCGTGCCGATGCATTGGGGCGGCATACAAAACGTAAACAAAGCCACCAGTCCCGAGCTCGATCCTAACTGCAAAATGCCCGGCTTCAAAACCTCGACGGTTTCGATTCTGCCTTTGCGGTTGAAATTAACGCACAAAGAAGCTTCACATCGGATCTAGAGGAATAGACGATAGCGATTTAAAATGAGAGGACGGACTTAGACTCCCGTGGGCGGAGCTGGGCCGTCCTCTTTTTCGTCCAGCTTGACAGGGAGGTAGCGAGTGGTTTACAACCATATACAGAGGTGAAGGACATGAGCGTGATCCGATTGGAAAACGTCACGAAAAAATATGAGGATACTCTTATTTTTCGCGATATCTATTTTCGTATTGGCAAAGGGGAACGGGTTGGGTTAATTGGTAGAAACGGGGCCGGAAAATCTACTGTATTTAAGCTTATTCTCGGCAGAGAAGAGCCTACATCCGGGAAAGTAGAGGTTGACCCTAAGGCGAAGGTGAGTTATTTTTCCCAATTTTCCGAGCTGAGCGGAAATCGCTCCGTACGCCAGGAGCTAGAGCAATGCTACGAGCATATCTGGAGTATCGAGCGAGAGCTAAATGAAATCGGCGAGAAGCTAGGCAGCGCAGCGGATGAACGGGAAATGGAGAAATTATTGGATCGGCAAGCGGAGCTGTTTGAGCAAATGGAGCATCATGACGGCTGGAATGCAGCGGTGGAGATCGATACGGTTTTAACGAAGCTTGGTTTTGACGAGCATTCACGTGTGCAGCCCGTGGATCAGCTGTCCGGCGGCTGGCGCAACCGCGCGGCCCTTGCGAAGATGCTTATTGAGCTGCCGGACGTGGTCCTGCTGGATGAGCCCACTAACTTCTTGGATTTAGATGGACTTGCTTGGCTCGAGCAGTGGTTGAATCGCTTCACCGGCACGATGGTGCTGGTTTCCCATGATAGGCAATTTATTGACAGGGTGGTCACGCGTACCATTGAAATCGAAAACTATCATTTTCAAGAATACGAAGGGAATTATACGGATTATATCCGCAAAAAAAAGCTCCGTAAAAAAGAGCTCGACCGGCAGTTTGAATGGGAAGAAGAGCTGCTTCTTATGGAAGCGGAGGAACTCGATAACCGAACCAAAAGGAAAGCCTCCAAGGATCGGCTTTCACGTAAGCTTGCAGATATGAAGAAACGAATCGAGCCTCATCCCGTGAATGTGCTCATTACGGACATTTACGAAAATTTGCGGTTCCCGGACAATTTATGCTCGGTTGAAGCAATCGGAAAAAGCTATGCCGACCGTTTGATTTTTCAAGATGTCAGCTTCGACATTCAGAAAGAAGACCGGATTGCGATTATCGGACCAAACGGCAGCGGGAAGTCGACGTTGATTAAAGTGCTGACAGGTCAGGAGCAGCCGGATAAAGGCGCAGTGCGGTTTAGCAAAGGCGTGAACTATGCTTTCTTCAATCGGATGTGGGACGAGCTGGACCAAAAGGATACGGTAAGCCATGCCGTGAATGTTTACGGCCTTGGGCTGGATGCTCCGCGGAAAAAAGTGAATAAATTTCTGTCCATGCTGCAATTTTCCGAAGCTGATCTGCAGAAGGTGATCGGAAGCTTATCGGGAGGCCAGCAGGCGCGGGTCGCCTTGGCGAAGTGCTTATTGTCCGGGGCTGAAATTATCATATTGGATGAGCCTACGAACCATCTCGACCTCACAAGCATCCAAGTCATGGAACAGGCGCTGATTCATTTTCCGGGCGCGGTGGTTACGGTAAGCCATGACCGTTTCTTTATTGATAAAATTGCAACGAAGCTTCTTACCTACGAACCGGGCGGAACGATAAGCCAGCAAAGCGTTTAATTGCGCGGCTCATTCGTTTGAAAAGGAAAAAGTTTATGCAGTGGAGATGAGCATGCTTGACAACTTTATATCAATTAAACACGATCTTCATCAGTATGGTCATGGAAGCCATTCCTTTCGTCCTGGTCGGCGTGCTCATATCCGGTTTGATCCAGACCTTCGTGAAGGATCAATGGATTGCATGGATTATGCCTCGCAATCGGTATCTCGCCACGGTATTCGGCTGCGGGATCGGAATTTTCTTCCCATCATGCGAATGCGGGATCGTACCGATTACAAAACGGTTAATCAATAAGGGTATGCCGCTGCATGCCGGGATTGCTTTTATGCTCACAGGTCCCATCATAAATCCGATCGTATTATTTTCGACTTACATTGCATTTGGAAATGATTGGGAAATGGTGGGGATACGCGCCGGTCTAGCGATAGCCGTTGCCTTCTCGGTATCTATCATATTATCGTTTATTTTTAAAGATCTTCCTTTTCGCGTGCAGGACGGACAGGCGGCAGCGGCAGCCGAGCATGGAGCCGAGCCGTTTGCGGCGCGCGTGCCGGCAGGGAAGCGACTGTATGAGGTCATTGTTCACGCCATTGATGAATTTTTCTCGGTGGGCAAATATTTGGTTTTGGGAGCATTAATAGCCGCGTGCATGCAAACGTTCGTTCCGACCTCGTATCTGCTGCACCTTGGAAGCAATCCGGTAACCTCATCTCTCGTGATGATTGCTTTAGCTTTCATCATTTCGCTCTGCTCGGAAGCGGATGCCTTCATAGCGGCTTCTTTTAGAAGCACGTTTACTGTCGGTTCTTTATCCGCTTTTCTTGTATTCGGTCCGATGATCGATATTAAAAATACGCTGATGCTGCTTGGAACGTATCGCAGTAAATTTGTTTTTGTCCTGATCGGGTTAGTCACTGTCTTTACCTTAATCGGCTCATTGATCGTGGGGAGGTTATTCGGATGATTCGTTTTTTCATTTTGTTCGGATTTTCCTTCATGTTTTTTATGCTTCATTATACCGGCGACATCAATAAATACATCAATATGAAATATGCTTATCTTTCCATAAGCGCGGTTGTCATTATGGGGTTGCTCAGTATTTTCGAGTTTGTGCGTGTCTCGCGCCTGCAAGTTGCCGAAGAAAAGAAGCAAGCGGCAGTCGCTTTGGCAGCCGAAAACGGCGATGATCGCCTGCAATTGGAGCGAAATGGTCAGGAGCAGCATATACATCTAGGGCATCATCACGAGCCTGATCATAATCATTCGCATGAGCATGCGCATGGACATGACCATTCCCACGGCAACGATACGAAGCTTAAACGTTTTTTCGGTTATCTTATTTTATTCGTACCCATCGTAACCGGCCTTTTCCTGCCGGCCCACGCGCTCGATTCCAGCTTTGTCAAAGCCAAAGGATTTTCTTTCCCTAGCTTTCAAGAAAACATCGAGAAAAACCCGGGCGCGCATCAGTTTTTGAAGCCGGATTCGAGTGTTTTCTATCGGAAAGACGATTACGACAAGGTGAAAAGCAAGGAACTGGCCGAATTCGCAAACCGTCCTGCCGTTACGTTAACCGATGCGGATTATTTAAAAGGCATGGAGGCCATCTACAATTCGCCGGACGCTTTTATAGGCAAAACGATTGGATTCGACGGCTTTGCTTATAAAGGACAGCAGGTAGACGGCAATCATTATTTCATATTCCGCTTTGGATTTATCCATTGCGTGGCGGATTCCGGCGTATTTGGCATGCTGGTCGAATTTCCAAAAAATACGCAAATGAATGACGATGACTGGGTCCATGTTTCCGGCAAGCTCACATGGGAGTTTTACCAGCCCTTTAAACAGACGATTCCCGTCTTAAAGGTTACGGATTGGCATGCGATTGATACACCGAAGGACCCCTATGTTTACCGGACGACATAAGCATAATCCCTATGTAAAGCCAGCCTTAACGGGCTGGCTTTTTTGCGTTTATTTAGACACATTCAAGGGCATTTTTCCGCAGTCTGCTTTCATATAATACGCTATACGCGGATACCGTCGAACTTTGTCCACTTGCTATGCTTGCCATCAGAAGGGGGGAGGGAGATGCAGTTTTCTTTAGCCGAGGAGCAGGAAATGACTCGATCGGTCGTTAGGGAATTCGCGGAAAGCGAGGTTGCTCCCGGGGCGGGGAAACGGGATGAGCTAGAGCAGTTTGATCGTAAGCTGTTTGACAAGATGGGGAAGCTCGGTTTAACGGGCATTCCGGTCAGTGAACGATATGGCGGGGCAGGCGGCGATTGGCTCACCTTTTCGATTGCCGTGGAAGAGCTCGCCCGTGTATGCGCTTCAACCGCCGCAGCTTTGGCCGCGCATACGGTTTACACGGCATGGCCGATTTATGTTTATGGCGATGAATATACGAAAGCTTGTTATTTAAGCAAGCTTGCAGGGGGAACGATGCTGGGTGCCTGCGCGCTGCCTCTGCAGAGTATTGATGAAAGTAACGGGGCCAGCAGCATTTCTGCCCAGTCAGGTAAGGAAAGCTGGCTGCTAAATGGCGGGCATTCTTACGCGGTGCAAGCCGGCATTGCGGATGTTTATCTGGTATTTGCGCATACCGATTCGAATAGACGAAAGAACGAATATCATACGTTTCTAATAGAACGCGGTGCTCCTGGACTTCGCATAGGGAAAAGTATCCATAAATTGGGCTTGGGTTCCTTTCCCTTCTCGGAAATTAAGCTGGAGCAATGCTCCATCCCGAAAAAAAATCAAGTAGGCAGAAATCGTCAAGGGCTCACGATAGCTTCGTCATTAGCGGATATCGCCCACATTAGCGCTGCTGCGCAAGCGGTCGGCATTGCGCAAGGCGCATATGAAGCGGCAGCGGCTTATGCCAAGGAACGCAAACAATTCGGCAGCTTAATCGGAAAGCAGCAGGGCATCTCCTTTAAGCTTGCCGATATGTGGACTCGGCTTGAAGCCGCACGTCTGCTCACCTATCAGGCCGCATGGCGCAAGGATGCAGGCTTGGACTGCGGGAGAGAAGCGGCAATCGCCCGTAAATTCTCGGCAGAGTGCGCTGTTGCGGCGGTTATTGAAGCAATACAGGTGTTCGGGGGATATGGCTACATGCAAGAATACCGATTGGAACGTTTTTTACGGGACGCCAAATGCTTGGAATCTGACCTGGGAACCGGCGGAATGAACATGGATTGTTTATCTCGGCTGCTGAAGAAATAGGGGGCGATCCATCATGCGCCAAGCCGTCATTGTCGGCGGAAAACGAACGGCGTTCGGAAAATTCGGGGGCATGTTTCGGGATATGGAAGCCGTAGAGCTGGGTGCGGCGGCGATTCAAGGCACGCTTGTGCAAGCAGGCATTGCCGCTAATCAAGTCGATCATATCCTTATGGGCATGGTGCTGCAAGCCGGCGGCGGGCAAAATCCGGCACGGCAGGCAGCCATTCGGGCAGGACTTGATTGGAGCTCAAACGCGGAAACCATAAATAAAGTGTGTGCGTCAGGGATGCGGGCGGTCACGATGGCTGAGCAAATGATTCGTGCTGGCGATGCGGAAATTATTGCAGCCGGCGGAATGGAAAGCATGAGCCAAGCGCCATTTGCCGCCAAAGCGGCGAGATGGGGAACCAAGCTTGGAAATGCGGAGCTGACTGATCTATTGATTCACGATGGGCTTCTATGCCCGTTCCACAACGTGATGATGGCAGTGCACGGCAATCAAGCGGCGGCGGAATACGGCATCAGCCGGACGGAACAGGATGAATGGGCGTTAAGAAGCCACTTACGCGCGTGCTCTGCTGCGGATTCAGGGCTTTTCGATGAAGAAATCGACCCTTTTTTGACTCGTACAAACCGGTTGATTGCTCTTGACGAATGCCCTCGCAGCGATACGAATGAAAGCAAGCTTGCCCAGCTGAAGCCGATTCAAGGTCCTAATGGAACGATTACGGCGGGAAATGCCCCAGGCGTAAATGATGGTGCTGCCGCTCTCCTGTTAATGTCTGAAGAAGCGGCGGCACGCGGCGGATATGAGCCGCTGGCGAAAATCATCGGACATTGCACGATCGGCACGCGAGCGCCTCATTTAGCTGCGGCACCGGCTTTAGCCATTCAGAAGCTTTTGCGGGATACGGGGACATCGCTAAAGGATATCGATTTGTTTGAAGTCAACGAAGCCTTTGCAGCCGTGCTTCTCACTTGCGGCAAAATCCTGGGCTGGGACGAAGAAAAGGTCAACGTTAACGGCGGAGCCATTGCTCTCGGACATCCGATCGGAGCAAGCGGAGCAAGAATCATCCTCACGTTAGCCCATGCACTGAAGCGCAGAGGCGGCGGCCTTGGCATTGCGGCGATCTGCAGCGGCGGTGCACAGGGCGATGCGGTGCTTTTGCAAGCAGGGAGCTGACGCGGAGGAGGGGATCAGATGGCCATTCAAAAAGCAACGGTAGTCGGCGCAGGACAAATGGGCAGCGGAATCGCTCAGACGCTTGCGCAAAGCGGGATTGAGGTCACGCTTTATGACCTCGACCGAAGCGCGGTGGATCGCGGCATCAAGCAGATTAGCACCTCTCTTAACCGCCTAGTAAGCAAAGGGAAGACAACTGACGAGCAGCGCTCGCAGCTGTTAGACCGCATTGTACCCGCGACGGATTTTGACCGCACGCAGGATGCGGAGCTTGTCATTGAAGCGGTGACCGAACGTATGGAAACCAAACAGAAGATCTTTGCCCAGCTTGATCAAATCTGCATGCCGCATACGATTCTGGCCTCCAATACGTCATCGCTCTCCATTACTGAGCTTGGCTCGGCGACCAAGAGAGCCCCATTCGTTATCGGCATGCATTTCATGAATCCGGTTCCGATTATGCCATTAGTTGAAATTATTAGAGGCCTGGAAACGTCGAACGAGACGTTCGAGAGGATACAAATCCTATCGCAACAACTAGGGAAAACGCCGGTTGAAGTGAAGGACTTTCCAGGTTTTGTCTCAAACCGGATTCTAATGCCCATGATCAACGAGGCTATCTATACCGTATATGAAGGGGTAGCGGAGCCTGAAGCGGTGGATCAAGTCATGAAGCTTGGCATGAATCATCCGATGGGACCGATTGCTCTGGCCGACTTTATTGGGCTCGACACCTGCTTAGCCATCATGGAGACGCTGTACCATGGCTTCGGCGATTCAAAATACAGACCATGCCCGCTGCTTCGCAAATACGTGCAAGCCGGCTGGCTGGGAAGGAAGACCGGACGAGGCTTTTATCGTTATTCATAAAAGTGCAATCGTAGCGTCGGAGAGGGTGTAGGACGATGGAGCTCCGGTTTACGCGGGAACAAGAAGAGCTGCGGAGAGCGGTCCAACATTTTGCGGAGCAAGAAATTGCCCCGGTCGTAAGCAGCATGGAACAACGGGATGAATTCCCTTATTCCCTGATTTCAAAAATGGCGCAAAAAGGATTTATGGGCATCCCTATTCCAAAGCATTGGAACGGAGCAGGCGCCGACTTCATTTCCTATATTCTTGCGGTTAACGAGGTGTCAAAAATAAGCGCGGCAGCCGGCGTCATCTTGTCCGTTCATACTTCCGTCGGAACCTTTCCCATATTACAATATGGCAGCTCCGAGCAGCTATCGAAATATATCCCAAAGCTGGCTTCCGGCGAAAGCTTGGGCGCATTCGCTTTAACGGAGCCGAATGCCGGTTCGGATGCGGCTGCCATTCGAACGGCGGCGGTTTTTGACGGAGAGCAATACATTATGAACGGAACGAAGCTGTTCATTACGAATGGAGGCGCGGCTGACACCTATATTACCTTTGCGGTGACTGATTCATCAAAAGGCTCCCATGGCATCACCGCGTTCATTATCGAGCGTGATATGCCGGGATTTACGATCGGCCGAAAGGAAAAGAAAATGGGGCTTCACGGCTCCAATACCTGTGAATTGATTTTCGACCAGCTTAAGGTTCCGGTCGCGCAGCGGCTGGGTGCGGAGGGAAAAGGCTTTTCCATCGCCAAAGGCTCCCTTGACGGGGGAAGGATCGGCATTGGCGCGCAAGCGCTGGGAATTGCCGAGGCTGCTATTCGCGAAATGGATAACCGATTTCTGTCGAGCCACAAAAAAAACGGCAGGCGTCTTGTCCAGCTGCAGCATAAACATATCAGGCTGGCTGAATTGACCGCTCAAGTCGAAGCGGCAAAAATGCTCGTTTACCGTGCCGCCTATTTGCGGCAAAACGGCTTAGCATGCACGAAGGAAGCCTCCGCGGCGAAAATGTTTGCGTCAGACACGGCAGTAAAGGTGACCAATGCTGCAATTCAGCTGTTTGGCGTAGAGGGCTGCCTGAAGGAATCCGGCATTGAGCGGCTGTTTCGCGACGCAAAGGCGACCCAGATCTATGAGGGAACGAATGAAATTCACAGGATCGTAATCGGCGGGCAATTGCTCAGATGAACGCTCTTCTTATGAAAGGCGGTGACGGAATGAAGGCTACTCCCGGACAGCGGCTGCGCATGGCGGTCCAAGACGAAGCGCCGCTGCAGGTCGCAGGGGCCATAAATGCTTATTCTGCCATGATGGCGGAGAAAGTCGGCTTCCAAGCTTTATATCTATCCGGAGCTGGCGTTGCCAATGCTTCCTTCGGGCTGCCCGACCTCGGAATGACATCGCTCCAGGATTGTCTTGAGGAAGCAAGACGAATAACGAGCGTCACGGAGCTGCCGCTGCTCGTAGATGCGGATACGGGGTTTGGCGGCGCGTTTCAAATTGCGCGGACGATCAAGGAGATGCAGCGTGCAGGAGCGGCTGGCGTGCATATAGAGGATCAAATCGCGGCGAAAAGATGCGGTCACCGACCAGGCAAAATGATTGTCGGCAAAGGAGAAATGGTTGACCGCATCAAAGCTGCCGCAGATGCTAGAGTGGATCAAACCTTTGTCATTATGGCAAGGACGGATGCCTTGGCTGAGGAAGGCTTAGCTGCCGCCATTGAACGGGCCTGCGCATGCGTAGAGGCCGGAGCGGACATGATTTTTCCGGAGGCAGTCACAAAGCTTGAGGATTACCGGGCATTTGCAGAAGCAGCCAAAGTACCCGTGCTTGCAAATATTACCGAATTTGGCCAGACCCCGCTGTTCACGGTTGAAGAGCTGAGGCTTGCGGGCGTCGGGTTGGCGCTCTACCCTTTGTCCGCCTTTCGCGCGATGAATGCGGCGGCTTTGCTCGTATATGAGACGATCAGACGCGAAGGGACACAAGTAAACGTCATCAGCCGCATGCAGACACGATCGGAGCTTTATGATTTTCTTGACTATTACAGCTATGAACATAGGCTGGATCGCCTTTATGGCAGCAAGGAGGAGGGGAGCAACGATGGCGACTAAGAAGCAGGGAGGGCTCGCTGACGTAATTGCCGGGCAAACCGCGATTTCTACCGTCGGAAAGCAGGGAAAGGGACTTTCCTATCGCGGTTATTCGATCGATGACCTAGCAAGAGAGGCTTCATTCGAGGAAACCGCATTTTTGCTTATTTACGGTAAGCTTCCTGATTCAACCGAGCTTAGTCAGTACAAGAAGAAGCTGCACGGCCTGCGCAAACTGCCTGCAGGCTTGCAATTGATTTTGGAGCAGCTTCCCGCAAACGCGCATCCGATGGATGTTCTGCGGACGGGAGTATCGGCGCTTGGCGCATTGGAGCCGGAGACCGATGAGCATAACCGCTATTCGATCGCCGATCGGC
This sequence comes from Paenibacillus sp. LPE1-1-1.1, assembly GCF_040676435.1. Classification (NCBI taxonomy): domain Bacteria; kingdom Bacillati; phylum Bacillota; class Bacilli; order Caryophanales; family Paenibacillaceae; genus Paenibacillus; species Paenibacillus sp. LPE1-1-1.1. Next base: position 443,462 of record NZ_JBEGHY010000023.1, on the reverse strand, counting down.
TGCTGGCAAGCAGTGCCTCCATACTGCTTTATTGGCATCATTTCCATGCAAGCGGCATAAGGCTCGACACCGAGACGGAAAATGACAGTATTGCCGGGCATTTTCTCCAGCTTCTGCACGGACATCCGCCTAATGCACTCCATGAAAAGGGACTGGATGCTTCGCTCATTTTGTATGCGGAGCATGAATTTAATGCATCTACGTTTGCGGCCAGAGTCACGGCATCCACCTTATCCGATGTTTACTCGGCGGTTACGACCGGCATCGGAACACTGAGGGGGAATCTTCATGGCGGCGCTAACGAGGCGGCGATGGCGCTGATCGATGCTTTTTCCAGTCCGAGCGAGGCAGAAATAGGGATTTTGCAGATGCTGCAGCATAAAAAATTAATTATGGGTTTCGGCCATCGCGTCTATTCTGTGCGGGATCCAAGATCCGATATCATTAAAGTTTGGTCAAAAAAGCTTTCCGAGGAAAAGAATGATTCTCGACTTTATTTAATATCCGAACGAATAGAGCAAATCATGATGCAAGAGAAGAAGCTGTTTCCAAACCTGGATTTCTACAGCGCGTCTGCTTATCGGTTAATGGGAATTCCTACCTCGCTTTTCACGCCTATTTTTGTCATCTCCCGTATAAGCGGATGGGTGGCTCATGTGATTGAGCAGAGGGCAAATAATCGGATCATCCGTCCAAATGCGGATTATGTAGGACCAGAACCTTTGCCATGGTTATCCATTGATCAACGATCCTGATAGGGGGGAGTAAATTTCCATGTCAGTTCCTGCCAATAACCAGAGACCTTCGCCAGATCAGGTGCTGGTCGATATCGCTGCCTATGCAGCAGATTATAAGGTCACCAGCCAGGAAGCATATGAAACAGCCCGATATTGCCTCATGGATACGCTTGGCTGCGGTCTGCTGGCCCTTCGGTATCCGGAATGCACGAAGCTGCTCGGTCCCGCCGTTCCTGGAACCATCGTGCCAAACGGCGCACGCGTACCCGGAACCTCTTATGTGCTGGATCCTGTAACCGCAGCCTTTAACATCGGCTGCATCATCCGTTGGCTGGATTATAACGACACCTGGCTCGCAGCCGAGTGGGGTCATCCGTCAGATAATCTAGGAGGCATTCTGGCGGCTGCGGATTACCGAAGCAGAAAAAACATTGCCGAGGGAAAGCCTCCATTAGTCATACGAGACGTGCTTACCGCCATGATAAAGGCGCATGAAATACAAGGTATTCTTGCACTGGAGAACAGCTTCAACCGCATTGGGATCGACCATGTCATTCTGGTGAAGATCGCATCGACCGCTGTCGTGACGGCGCTCCTTGGCGGGACGCATGCTGAGATTATATCCGCTTTATCGAATGCTTGGATCGATGGCCACCCGCTGCGAACTTATCGGCATTCCCCGAATACCGGAACGCGAAAGTCATGGGCGGCAGGGGACGCGACGAGCCGCGCAGTCCGGTTATCGTTCATGTCGCTGAGCGGAGAAATGGGGTATCCCTCCGCGTTGTCGGCACAGGAATGGGGCTTTTGCGATGTGCTCCTGAAAGGGAAGCCGCTTGTGCTTAATCGCGGTTTCGAGTCTTATGTTATGGAAAATATTTTATTTAAAATTTCATTTCCCGCCGAATTCCATGGGCAAACGGCCGTTGAAGCAGCTATAAAACTGCATGCCGCTGCTGCTGCACGCTATCATGAAATTGATAAAATCATTTTGACTACGCATCAATCGGCTTTGCGCATTATCGACAAGACGGGACCGCTGCATAATCCGGCTGACCGCGATCATTGCTTGCAGTATATGGTAGCGATCGGACTGCTGCATGGGAATTTAACAGCCGATCATTACGAAGAAGCCGCAGCGCTTGATCCCCGCATCGATGAGCTTCGCCAAAAAATGATAACGGTTGAAGAACCCGCCTTTTCGCTGGACTATTTGGATGAGAATAAACGATCGATCGCGAATGCCGTTCAACTGTTTTTCAAAGACGGCACGGCTTCGGAACGGGTGGAAATCGCTTATCCAATCGGGCATCGACGCAGACGGGACGAAGGCATCCCGCTCCTTGAACGCAAATTCGAAGCCAATCTGAAAAGCCGTTTTCCAGCGAAGCAAACGCAAGCGATCGTGGAGCTTTGCCGGAATCAGAGCACTTTAGAAAATACCTCTGTCCAGCACTTTATGGAGTTATTTGTCATTTAAACAAAGGCCTGCGACAGACGCGGGTTTTTCTTTTTTTTAATCCTAATTTTTGTAGCTTTTCTGTAACCTTTCGCAGCCCAAACACGTTATATTCTATAAGTAAGCGGAATAAGAATATACACCAAACAGAAGGAGCGTCAGCGCTATGAAAAAATATGCAATGATCGCAGTTGTTGCGATAGCTTGTCTCACGGCCTTTAGCTTTGCGCCGACGGGAGGCCGTGATTATACACCGGTAGAACCTACGCCGGATTTGGAAAGCGGATATATCGACAGTGTGGTGAAACGGGATCAACAATACCTTTTGTCTATCGATCAGATCGATTGGTACGAGGGAGAGCAAGCCGTTGCGAAATTCCTTGAACGCGAAGGGGATTCCGGGCTTGACGGTCCGCCGGACGGCTATTACATCATTAATGACGCAGAGAACTTGCATGAACTGCCAATAGCTGAAAATGCCGAGGTTCTCATGCAAATCTACAATCGCACAGGCAATGTCGCGGAAGCGGATATCGTGTGGAACGAGCCCATTTCCGTGGTTAAATTCATCGAGTTATTGAACACAGAGGACGACCTCGATATCAAGGGTTTTCCTTACCATATGACCGTGAAGGATGGAGAAATCGTTCGTATCGTCCAACAATACGTACCTTAATCCAATCGATGCGCATGAAAAAAGGCGAGAAGTCAATCATAGACTTCCTCGCCTTTTTTCATGCGCTAATCTCTTGCGGCCTCGTAGATTTTCTGGGCAAGCAAAGCCGGCTGCGTTTTTGCCGTTGTCATATGATCGCCAGTTCCTTGAATATAGCGGAACAAACCCAGCCGATTGGACATATGCGGATGCCAGCCGTATTGGCTATTGAACTGAGGCAGCACATTGTCCTCTGTCAGATAAATATAGCTTTTCGGAATGTTAAGACTGTAAAATTTTTTTAAGTCCAATTTCTCATAGGATGGTTTTGCCGGCTCTGGCCTGATTTGATTGTAAATTTGTTCTGCTATGCCTAAGCTGGCCAAATTGACAAAAGTTTCACGGAAAAGGGGAAAGGGCAGCATAATGGTATCATTCCCTGAGCTCTCCCTTAACTGTTGAAAAAGAGCTTGAGCAGCCGGCGGGAACTCATCGGCAACCATCTCGCCATCATTTAATACAAAGGCATTCCAAAAAACGAGACGTTTTAAACGGTCCGGAACCAGCTCCGCCACCTTCTGCACGAGCGTACCGCCGAAGCTGTGCCCGACAAGGACGATATCTTTCAAATTTCTGGCAACGATATAATCGGCGATTGATCTCGTCAGCATAGCGTGCCTAACATTTGTATTTAAATCCGCTCCGTGTCCAGGGTATTCCGGCACATAAACGGTATGCCCCAGCTGACGCAATTCATAGGCTATGCCGTCCCAGAAGCTTATATCTGCCCACGCGCCATGAATCAGCACGAAGGTAAGCAGCTGATCGCTTGGTCTAGGAGTCCACCTGACTCTAGAACGGTAAATATTCGCAGGGGGATGCGTATGGGTCCATCTCGCCCAATGGTGTTGGAAAGGATACATGTAATTACTCCTCGTATTCAGATATATCAGCATATGCCTAAATCTTCACGAGGTTAATGATGCCTGCGTACTTAAGTTATATTGATATTCTTGCCGTTATTCACCGGAAACCGGAAGCTGTGCCTCACGCCGCTGCTTTGAGGCGGGTTGATTTTTGCTGACGCAAAAGTAGCGTTAATTTCGCCGCCCAGTATAATAAGGATTGAGCTGATGTAAAGCCATATTAACAAAATAATCATTCCGCCAAGACTGCCGTAGGTCTTGGTATAGTTACCGAAGTTGTTCATGTAAAATTGAAAAGCAAGCGATGTTATGATCCAACCGAACGTTGCAAATACGGCGCCGGGCAATACCTCTTTGAATTTAAGCCGCCTGCTGGGGACGATCCAGTACAGCAGAGAGAAGGCAGCGGCCATTGCGGCGATTGGAATGACATATTTTAAAATTCCCCAAATCAACTGGAAGCCATCGGGATAATTCATCCATAGGAACAAATACTCACCGATGGCTTTGCCGAAAATCAACATAACCATCACCAGCATGATGACAATGACAAGAAAAACGGTTGCCAACAATGAAATCCCCCTAACCTTCCAAAAGGGACGTTTCTCTTCCACGTCATAAGCTTTGTTCAGGCCCTTTACAATCGCATTGATGCCGTTAGAAGCCGACCAAATCGTTGCGATCATCCCGAAAGAGAGCAGAGTGCCGGTGCTGTTGTCCACGACTTCCTTCAATATGCCGCTTATCGTCTCGCTCGCTTCAGAGGGTAGGAGGCGGATTAGCTCAGCGACTACACTATCGCCTGACAGTTCAATAAATCCAAGCAGGCTGACCATGAAAATTAAAAAAGGGAAAAAAGACAAAATTAAATAATACGTCAGCTGGGCTCCTAGTGCGGGAACATCATCTTCCCGAAATCTGCTGTATAAGCATTTTGCAAATTGTATAGCTTGAGTTTTGCTCGCCATTTGTGGTCACCCTCCTTTTCCTATAAAATTAAACAAGAATACGCAAATGTTAAACATCGGACAAAATCGAAAAGAAAATGGATCGATGTAGGAAATGATCAAAGGATGTCGAATAAGAGAGTAAAACATTTTATTTGAATTAAGGGAGTGGACCGATTGTTTTTACATTTTCTACAATCCAAGGAACATAAATTAGCTTTTCTGGAATTGGCTCATCTTGTGGCGAATGCCGACGGGTATGTGCATAAGAAAGAACAAGGTTTTCTGCAATCGTATATGAACGAGATGGAAATCCAGTCCTCGGAGATTAGCTTTTCATCTGAGAAACAGCTTTCTGATATTGTTGGCGGCCTGCATGACGAACATTTGAAAAATATCTTTTTCGCTGAGATTTTGCTGCTTATTTTCGCTGACGGCGATTACAATGATGACGAGAAGAAGCTTACGAAAGATTTGAAGCAGCAGTTCGGATTGTCCGATGAAACCTATGAAACGATTAAAAACTGGGTTATACGAATGGATCAGCTGAAAATCGAAGGCTTAAAGCTCATTTTGAACACGTAATCGTAATTCCGAAGTATGGCACCCAGGTGTCATGCTTTTTTATTTCACTGTGAACAAGGCTTGCTCCTTAGCGGATGGTACAGGGGATAGGAGCAGGATCGCGTTTTTATATTCTACAATATTTCAAGCTAGATTACGGGTACGAGGTGATTGCCATTTCAGAAGATATTTCATATACAACCGAAGAAATTTCGAAACTGCTCAAAATATCGAAGTTAACCGTTTATGATTTGATAAAAAAAGGCGAGCTGGCTTCTTACCGGGTCGGAAAACAAATGCGCGTGGATGCCTCCGATCTGGAAGCCTATAAGCAGCGCTCAAAAGGCATGCAGAATACCCGTGAAACAACAAGTAGACAGAGTGATATGCCGTATGTAACCGTTCAAAGCAATGATCCCCGGTCGATTGTCATTACGGGTCAAGATATGAGTCTGGACCTGTTAGCAAGACATGTGGAAAAAGAAACTCCGAGGTATAGGCCGCTGCGCTCTTACGTCGGCAGCTTGGATAGTTTAATTTCCATGTATAATGGCCATTCCGATATTGTCAGCACCCATCTGCTCGACGGGGATACCGGGGAGTACAATATCCCCTATATCCGCAAGCTTCTCGTCGGTACGCCCGTTGTCGTTATGAACTTGCTTTCCCGCCAAGCCGGCATCTATGTGCGGCATGGAAATCCGCGCGGCATTAAAGGCTGGAACGATTTATCACAGCCTGGCCTCCGGCTGATTAACCGCGAAAAGGGCTCCGGGGCCAGAGTATTGTTAGATGAGCAGTTGAGGCTGCATGGCATTCCCGCACATGGGCTGCTTGGTTATCAAGAGGAGCAAACGAATCATTTGGGCGTGGCTGCCAAGGTTGCCGCAGGCGATGCGGACGCGGGGGTAGGCATAGAGAAAGCCGCATCAATCGTCAGCGGCGTCGATTTTATCCCGCTTATAAGCGAACGGTACGATCTCGTTATTCTGAAGAAGGCGGAAAATACGTTCCTGATTGATACGATTGCTCGAATTTTGAAATCCGAAGCTTTTCAAAAGGAGCTTGGAGCCATTTCCGGCTATAACCTTGCCCAGACCGGCCATATTTTATTTGAAAGCTGAAGAGAATTGGAATGCCTCTTTTTAATCGTGAATATTCATGATATTATGGGGTCTAAATCATATTGTAACGAGGAGAAAGAGAAGATGAGCTATAGTCGATCAAGCGGTTACGGCAAGCCTATGCAAAAGCTAATGTTAACTTTTTTCTTTGCATTGCTTGTTTCCATCGGCGGGATGTTCTTAGGAACGCTGCTCCCCCCAGCCGCAAGAATTCCGTTGTTTGTATTAGAACTTGTTTTAATTATCGGGATCATGTTTTTGCGTAAATCAAAGGTAGTCGGGTATTCCTTGATGTACGCCTTCATGGTTGTATCCGGAGCGACGCTGCAGTTTGCCATAAGCTATTATATAGCCACGATCGGTACCGCTGTCGTCTTCCAAACCGTAGCGGTTGCCGTTCTGGTGTACGCCGGGTTAGCTATCTATGCGACTTACTCGAAAGAGGATTTTCGATTCTTGGGCGGATTTTTATTCGCTTCGCTGATCGGTCTTATCGTGCTTGGTCTCATTCAGTTTTTTGTACCCTTTGTCGGAGTAATGGAGACGGTATATGCAGGCTTTGGTTTGCTGATCTTCATAGGGTATACGCTTTACGATTTCAGCCGGATGTCCAAAGAAGGCTTCGATGAGAGCGAAATTCCGATGATGGTTGTCAACATTTATCTTGATTTGGTCAATATCATTTTGTATGCTTTGCGATTTGTAAAATCGCTGCTGGATGACTAATGAAATCGTCAAAAAAGGCTAATCTCTTTTAAAGAGACTAGCCTTTTTAGTTGTCAGCGCGATTCGCAGCCATCATGAGAATCCTCCATCGGTGTGTTTGCAAGCCTTCGTCTGGACAATATTCTTCTGATAAAAGAAGGTTTTGGCTGTTCGGCTTCAATAAATTCCCCTCTTCGCACCTTAAGCTCCCATTCCCGTTCACGCTCTTCCCACAACTTCTCGGCAATATAATAATGAACCAGCATTTGAGTATCCTCCTTCAACATTGCGTTTCTGATGTCTTTATTATGCGGTCGCGAAAAGGGGATAAAAAGAGTATAATCTAACTCATAAATTTCCCCTTTTATATGGATAAGAACTGCTTAGCTTTACTTATTCCGTTTTAGATGGCAAGGAGGCCGCCTAATGTTGACGAATGAGCGTTATTTGTTGTTATATACGAAGTTTGCCGGAGATGACGGGACCGGTAAACGCATTGAAATCTCGCTGGAACAGCTTTCCGATACCTTGTATTGCACGCCGCGTAATGTGAAGCTCATCCTAAGAAAGTTAGAGGAAGAGGGCTTCATCACGTGGATTGCCGGAAGAGGGCGAGGTAACCGTTCGCACATGATATTCCTCGTCGCCAAAGAAAAGGAACTGCTTGAACTCGGTCAGCAGCTGGCGCTGAAAGGCGAATACCAACGCGCATTCGAAATGATTGAAAGCTTTGGCGCGGGCACTAACGTCAGAAGCGTATTCGTCGATTGGCTGAATGGACATTTTGGATATCGGACCGAGCAAATAAACGACGTGGAATCCGACATCCTTCGCCTGCCCGTGTACAGGCCGATTCTAACGCTGGATCCGAAGGAGCTTTATTATTCCTTCAGCGCTCATATGATCAAACAGCTGTTTGATTGTTTGGTTCAATATGATCGCGAGAAAGCGAAAATCGTGCCTGCCCTTGCCCACGCATGGGAGCATGATCCCACCGGCAGGGAATGGACATTCCATCTACGCAAAGGCGTTTTATTTCATCATGGCAGGGAGCTCGAAGCGGAGGATGTCGTATATTCGCTTAATCGGCTGCGCGGGAGCAGCGCTTCGGGGTGGTTTGTGCGCTCCATAACGGATATTGAAATAAAGAACCGGCGAACCGTCAGAATAAGATTGGATAAGCCTAATTGGTTGTTCCCGAGATTCCTTTGTGCACCCGGACTGTCAATCGTGCCTCATGATTTGGCCGAACAAGATGATCAATTCTGGCAGCATCCCGTCGGTACTGGACCGTTTAAGTTTGCGGAGTGGACGGCCGACCGGTTTACGATGCAGGTAAATCCGAATTATTTTGGCGAGCGGGCCCATCTAGACGGCGTTGTCATCGTTATGATGCCGGAGGATACGATTGAATTTTCGAAAAGCTGGGAGCAGCTTCTCGTTGACCACGATTTAAAAGATATTCAACTTGAGCAGGGCTGGCAGAAGATCGAATCGGTATGCAACGGCTGCAGCTTGCTGACCTGGAATATGGGGAAAGAAGGTCCGCAGCAGTCTGCTGCCTTTCGGAAGGCGGTTGATTTGCTTGTGGACCGTACCCGCATGATCCGCGAGCTCGGCGAGGATCGCATGTATCCCGCCCGCGGATTTCATCCTAACGATTTATCAGCGAATTGGCAGGATCGGTGCGAATTCGATCATGCCGCTCAGCTCATTCAGGAGTCCGGTTACGACGGTGAATCAATCCGGATTTGCACATACGGCATTCATGAGCAGGATGCGTTGTGGCTGCAGCGCCATATGGCTGATTTCGGAATCAACATTGCCGTGCAGGTTGAGACATGGGAATCGATTAGAGAACTTGATGTGCTTCAAAGCGCCGACTGTCTCTTATATTGCGTGGTATTCGCAGAGGATGAGGTTTGCTTAATCGAACTTTATGAGCAAACCGGCAACTTTCTAAGGGAACATATGGATCCGCGTCTGCTGGGCTGGGTAAAGGGGAAAATCGATGATGCCTTGGCCTGCCAAACCGCAGAGGATCGATGGAGTCATCTGCTTGAAATTGAAAATAAGCTAAAGGAGGACACGCTTGTCCTGTTCCTGCTCCATAAGAAATTGAATACCTTCTACAATCCAAACATAAAAGGGGTAGGCGTAAATTCCCTGGGCTGGATCGATTTTAAGGATATCTGGTTTGAACATGCCGCTGAAGCTTAAAATCAGCGCTTAATGGTAAAAGGAAGCACCTACCTCGTTCAGTTTTAGACCGAGGCGGATGCTTCTTTTTCACGTTTAAGGGAACAACGATTCATAAGGCAAGTGTGTTGGTAATAATAGAGTAGGGGAAAATGCGGCATTTGAAAGGAGTATCTGTTTTATGGACTGGTTGTTTATTATCGTTTATGGCGCGGCGATCGGAATCGTAGTTGAAATAGCTGCCGCACTGCTTATTATGACGGGACTTAACCGTGATATTGCCCGGTTTCAAGCCGTATCCATGCTTACGGCTACCGGATTTACCACCAAGGAGTCAGAGCTTGTATTACGCCATCCGTTCCGCCGGCGAATCGCTATTTTTTTGATCCTATTCGGCGTTTTTTCGCTGGCAGTCATTATATCCACGCTCAGCAATATTTTTACGAAGAGCTTTCGTCTCTATGAATTGTGCTGGGTGACGGCAGTATTGGCTGCATTCTTGATTGTGCTTAAGAATAAGAGGATGGGCGCGTATTTGACAAGGAAAACGGAGCATCATTTGGAGAAAGTATTCGAATTGCATGAGCTGCCCATCCATGAAGTTCTCTACATAAACGGGAGTTCTGATTTATTGGCCGAGGTACAAATTAGGGATAACTCCCATTTCATCGGACATGCCGTTTCCGAGATTAGGCAGCGCTCAAGCGATATTAATATTCTTTATATTCAAAGAGGTACGGAGAAGTCACGCCAATTTGATTCGCAAATAGAGGAAGGCGATACATTATTCGTTTACGGGAGCAAGCAAGAAATAGAGGAGGTATTCAAAGCGGAATTAGAGGAAAAACAGCCGAAACAGGTGAACGAGCATGAAATGACCTCTTTGGAATGAATCAGAGGCAATGGCATCGTTCACTTCTTCGGATGTAGGATTTGCAGCAAGCAGCATTCCGATCCTAGAAAATCCGATTCAATACAGCTAACAGTTCAGTCCGCCGAATGGGCTTGCTTAAGTAACCGTCCATGCCAGCCTTCAAACATTTTTCCCGATCTTCGGTAAAAGCATTTGAAGTAACGGCGATAATTTTAGGCTGCATTTCCTGCGAGAAGTCTTGCCTAATCTTAGATGCGCCTACGATAGTAGTCTCTTGCCGGCGGGTCCAGTTGTCCGCTGAAAGGGTTATAATGGTAAAAACGAAAGTTGCGCCTTCTTTAGCCGGCTCAGCCCATATTTCTCCACCCATAAGCTCAACCAAATTTTTGCAAATCGCCAGCCCTAAGCCGGTTCCTCCGAATTTCCGGGTAGTAGAGGTGTCTACTTGCGAAATGGGTTTGAATAACAATCCCATTTGTTCGTTTGGTATTCCGATTCCGGTATCTTTTACCGTAAAAAGCAGCTGATGCTGATTCGGCTCTGCCAGCTCCAATAAATTTACGCTTAAAAAAACGCTGCCGGAATTCGTGAATTTGATTGCGTTTCCCAATAAATTAATGAGAATTTGTCTTAGCCTCGTCATGTCGCCCACAACTTTTTGCGGAAGATTCGGATCTAGATCGTAATTTAATGCTAATTGTTTATCTTTGGCTAATCCGGACATAAGGTCAAAGGTTTCTTCAAAACAATCCGATAAATCAAATGGCAGCCATTCTAATTCTACATTTCCCGAGTCGATTTTCGTGAAATCCAAAATTAATATCACCCCAGAATTCGATGTGCCTTTGGTTCATTTTCTCCACTCCTTCGATTATTGCTCTTAAAATTATACACTGATTTCATCCGGGAAAAACATATAAACATAGATGTGAATACATTAACGCCTTAACTTCTTTTTATATTCATTCAAAGTAAGTATACTAAGAAGTATCAAATGGACAGGTATATATAAAGGGATATTCCCGATAGGAGGGGCTCTGTTTGCAAAATTTGAACGATCAGCATGATGTTTTTGCGCAGCTATACACGCATGCTCCCATTGGCATTGCCTTGGTTTCGACTGAGGGAAGATGGCTAAATGCGAATCCCCTCGCGTGCGAGATTTTAGGCTATACGGAAGAGGAATTAGTAAACTTAGACTTTATGGATATTACGCATCCCGATGATATTCAGGCCAATCAGGCTTTTAGAAGAGATGTGTTAAACGGCGGATCCGCTATTTATAAATCAGAAAAAAGATATATACAAAAAAACGGAAACACGGTTTGGGTATCTGTTCATATCTCCTTAGTCCGTGATGAAACAAATGGAAGCCCGTTATATTTTATTGCCCATATGATTGATATTTCAGAGAAAAAAACCATTGAATTCGATTTGCTTGAAACGAAGGAGCTGTATGATCTTATTACCGGGAATGTGCTTGATCTCATTTCCTATAACACGCCGGATGGGATTTCGCGTTATATTTCGCCGTCGATCCGCGATTTGCTGGGCTATGAGCCGGAGGATTTTATTGGGAAAAATAATTTCGACCTCTACCATCCGGACGATTTGAAAGAAATATTAGCCGCCACGTATAAGGATATCGATGTGGCAACTTATCGTGTCCGTCATCGGGATGGCCGCTATATATGGTTCGAAACGACGTTCAAAACGATTCGGGATGAACAGGGTATCGTTCAGAAAGTAATCGGTATCGGACGGGATATTACGGAAAGAAAAAATTACGAGGATAATTTGGCCGAAGCACAGGATATTGCCTCTCTTGGCAGCTGGGAATGGGATACTTTAAATAATAAAGTTACGATGTCCCAGAATTGCTATGAGATTTTCAATATTAACCCCGAAAAAATAATAGCAAATGAAGATCTTATCAAGCTTATTCACCCTGATGACCAAGAACGATATTGGGATTGCTTCACTAAAGCGTTGAAAGGCGAGGAATTTAATTGCGAGTTTCGGAATTTGCAGCCTGACCGTACCATTAAATATTTAAACATTCGCATCTCGATTAAATTTGACGAAAAAGGCACTCCCATCAAAATGCTGGGGACAACGCAGGATGTCACGGAACGCAAAAAAGTGGAATTATCTTTGGAAGAGAGCGTTCAACGATATACCTCGTTAAAAAAATATAACCATGATGCCATCATATCCCTTGATCTAAAAGGCAGTATTATTAATTGCAACGCAGTGGCAGAGAAGCTCACCGGACTTTCGACTCGAGAGATGATCGGAATGAGTATTTCTACCTTTATTGGCGCGGAAAATCTCAACAAAATATTATCGGAAGCCAATAATATTACGCAGGTTGAAAGAAATATTAACGAAATTAAGCATAAAAACAGTCATTTCGTCGAGGTCTTAACGACGATTGCGCCGATTATCGTAAATAAGGAAACGGTCGGTTATTACATCATTGCCAAAGATATTACGGAACAAAAAAAGCTGTTGATCGCGAAAGAAGCAGCCGAAAAAATGAATAAGGCAAAAAGCGAATTTTTAGCCATGATGAGCCATGAAATTCGAACGCCAATGAATGGCGTCATCGGCATGACCGATTTACTGCTTCAGACGACACAGCTCGATGAACAACAAAAAGAGTATGTGACGATAATTAACAAAAGCGGAGAAACCCTCCTCACCTTGATCAATGACATTTTGGACTTATCTAAAATTGAATCCGGAAAAACGGAGTTAGTGGATGAACCGTTTCAAATGAGAGAATTAATCGCAGAAACGCTGGATATCTTTTACCATAAAGCAATCGAGAAAAACCTGGAAATGACCGTAACGATTGACGAAAATGTTCCAAAGGTTCTGAACGGCGATTCTAACCGGCTGCGGCAGGTGCTGATTAACGTAGTCGGCAATGCCGTTAAATTCACTTATAGCGGCAGCATCTCCATTTCCGTACAAAATATGTTCGCTGACAAAGACCGCGTCCAGTGCCAGTTCACAATTCAAGATACCGGGATCGGAATCCCACCGGAAAAGCATCTTCATTTATTTGATCCATTTTATCAGTTAGAGCATTTTATGACGCGAAAACAAGAGGGCAGCGGGCTGGGCTTAGCCATCAGCAAAAGGCTGGTGGAGCTAATGAATGGCCAGATATGGGCAGAATCTACCGACGAAGGCGGGGCAAGCTTCCGTTTTACGGTTTTTTTCCGCAACGAAGCTCATAAGGATTCCATGCAGCAGGCTGATTCCCAATCGGAGAGCCGAACGGAAACGCAGACTCTAAAAATATTAATTGCGGAAGATAACGAAGTAAACCAGCTGGTATTAAAAAAAATGCTGGGCAAGCTCGGTTATACGGCGACAACCGTCTGGAACGGAAACGAAGTGATTCAGGCCGCGGCGTACGAGTCATACGACGTTATTTTCATGGACATAGAAATGCCTGAAATGAACGGGCTAGAAGCCGCAAACGTACTGAAAGAGACCCTGATACCCGAAAAATATCCATACATTGTCGCGGTAACGGCGAATGCCTTAATTGGTGATCGCGAGAGATATCTTTCAGAGGGAATGGACGACTATATTAGCAAACCGCTTTCGATCAGCTCCATATCCAGCGTGCTGGAGAAGTTTCAAACGTCAAAGAAGCAATACAGCTAATCTAAGATAAGGCATTTTTTAAAAGATTTTTTGAGAGGGAGTATTGCATTGACTCTTCAACAATTAAAATACGTGATTGAAGTCGCAAACCGGGGATCGATTAACGAAGCAGCCAAGCGCTTGTTTATTTCCCAGCCCAGCCTCTCCAATGCGATCAAGGATTTGGAAGATGAGATGCAGCTTGCCATATTCGAGAGATCCAATAAAGGAATATCGCTTTCGAAGGAAGGCGTTGAATTTTTAAGCTATGCAAGGCAGGTCGTCGAACAAGCGGAATTGCTGGAGAGCAGGTACCTTAATGCCAAACCGTCCCCGCAGCATTTTTCGGTTTCGACTCAACATTACGCTTTTGCGGTTAACGCTTTTGTTAGTCTGGTTCAGGAACACGGCCAGGATGAATACGAGCTTTCTTTGCGCGAGACCAAAACCTATGAAATTATTGAAGACGTCAAAAGCTTGCGCAGCGAGATCGGGATCTTATATCTCAATGAGTTTAACGGGAAAGTCATAAACAAACTGCTCAAAACCGCAAATTTGCAGTTCAACAGCTTGTTAACGGCTAAACCGCATATTTTTATAAGCATTAAGAATCCGCTGGCCAAACAATCCATGGTGACAATAGATCAGCTGCAAAATTATCCTTACCTTTCCTTTGACCAAGGGGAATACAACTCTTTTCACTTCTCGGAAGAGATTCTCAGCACGATGACGCACAAGAAAAGCATACGGGTAAATGACCGGGCAACGCTTTTTAATTTGTTGATCGGGTTGAATGGATATACGATATCGACAGGTGTTCTCAGCGCCGATCTCAATGGAAATGAAATCATTCCGGTTCCATTGGATTGCGAGGAAACGATAAATGTCGGATGGATTTCCCATAAAAATGCATCGCTTTCGAAGCTAGGAACTGCATATGTCGAAGCGCTCAAAGAAGCGATTCCCTTATAAAAGCGAAGGTATAGCTAAAGGCTATAACTGGATATAGTTTAATCCAGTTACACTATACCTACGAAACCGTGATATCTTTCTTGTAACAAGTTGCAGAGGAGCTTACAAGATGATAAAAAGCAGTGTTTTGGGATATCCGCGTATTGGGGCAGATAGAGAATGGAAGAAGGCGCTCGAAGCGTTTTGGTCAGGCAAACTGGAGGAGCCGGAATTCCACCTCCAGCTGCAAGGAATCCGCTTAAACCATTTGCGCAAGCAAAAAGAGAAGGGGATCGATCTCATCGCGGTCAATGATTTCAGCTATTACGATCATATCCTCGATACCGCAGCCATGTTCGGTATTGTTCCGAAACGTTTTCCTTATGCCGGCGGCGTCCTCCCCTTGTCGCTATATTATGGCATTGCCCGCGGGACGAAGGAAGCTACCGCAAGTGAAATGACCAAATGGTTTAATACCAATTATCACTATATTGTGCCTGAGCTGGACGGCGCGACACCAGTGCTCACCGAAAATAAACCATTGCTCGCGTACCGCGAAGCGAAGGAAAAGCTCGGCATTGAAGGCAAGCCTGTAATCGTCGGACCGTTAACCTTCTTGAAACTGTCCAAAGGGTATAACAAATCAGAAACCGATGCATGGCTCGGACGATTGCTGCCGCTCTATTTGCAAATCCTTCGGGAGCTTGCTGCCGAGGGCGTCCAATGGGTACAAATCGACGAACCGATACTCGTTACGAAAGTTAGCGCGGACGACTTGGCGAGACTGAAAACCATATACGAGGCGTTTGCGGCAGCCGCGCCTGGACTGAACATCATGCTGCAAACCTATTTTGAATCAGTAGATAATTACCAGGAGATTGTCTCGCTACCCGTAAAAGGGATAGGGCTGGATTTCGTGCATGGTTTATCCAACAATCTATCATCCATTAAAACGTTTGGCTTCCCGGCCGACAAAGTTTTAGGCGCAGGCGTTATCGATGGCCGCGGCATCTGGAAAGCATCGCTTCGCGAAAAGTTGGCGCTCGTATCCGAGCTCGCGGCAATCGTAACCGATAACCAGCTGGTCGTGCAGTCGTCCTGCAGTCTGCTTCATGTACCGGTCACCGTGAAAAATGAGCAGAAGCTTGATACGGAACTGCAGGAGGCGCTCGCATTTGCGGATGAGAAGCTGGATGAGCTAGTGCTTCTTACGAAAGCCGTAACGCAGGGCCCGGATGGGTTCGCGGAAGAGCTTAACGAAAATGAACGGGCCGTTCAAGCATTGAAGCAATCAGGAGAGCGTAATCGCAGCGAGATCCAGCAGGCTGTTGCTGCAATAAGCGCTAAGCACCCTGAACGCAGCTTGCCTTTCTCGGAGCGTCATGCAGCGCAGCAGCAAAAATGGCAGCTGCCTATTTTCCCAACGACCACCATCGGAAGCTTCCCGCAGTCTGCCGAAGTGCGCAAAGCCCGTCAGCAATGGCGGAAGGGCGAATGGAACAATGAGCAATATGCCGGTTTCATCCGTGATCAAATCGACATTTGGATCAAGCTGCAGGAGGATATCGGTCTGGATGTGCTTGTTCATGGGGAATTCGAACGCACGGACATGGTTGAGTTCTTCGGTGAGAAGCTTGCAGGCTTCGCCTTTACGCAATATGGATGGGTACAGTCGTATGGCTCCCGCTGCGTGAAACCGCCGATTATTTTCGGAGACGTCGCCTTTGAGGAAGCCATGACGGTGGAGGAAACGAAATACGCGCAGTCCAAAACGGACCGGCCCGTCAAAGGAATGCTTACTGGACCGATTACCATCATGAATTGGTCGTTCGTCCGCGATGATATTTCGCGCGAACAAATTGCCTATCAGCTTGCTTATGCGCTAAGACAAGAGGTAGAGGCACTTGAGCAGGCAGGGATCGGCATGATTCAAGTCGATGAGCCTGCCGTTCGCGAAGGCTTGCCGCTTAAAGAAGAGGACCAAGCCCATTATCTATCCTGGGCCGTCAAAGCTTTCCGGATGACGACGTGCACGGTTCAGGAAACAACGCAAATCCATACCCATATGTGTTATTGCGAATTCCATGACATGATCGATTCGATCGAGGATATGGATGCGGATGTGATTTCGATCGAAACCTCGCGCAGTCACGGCGAGTTGATTCACAGCTTCGAGCTGAACACGTACAAGCTGGGTATCGGCCTAGGCGTTTACGATATTCATAGTCCGCGCATTCCGCGCGTTGAGGAAATGACAAGCATGATTGACCGCGCATTGCGCGTCCTTGATCCTAAGCTGTTCTGGATAAATCCGGACTGCGGACTTAAAACGCGCGGTTACGAGGAAACGGTCGAATCATTGCGTAACATGGTTGATGCCACACGGATCGCTCGTGAGAAGCATGCTCAAACCGTTTAATTTATGATCGATAAAGCAGCCCATTTTACAGGGCTGTTTTTTTTGGTTTGAAGCTTCATAGAGCAATTGAACAAAGACGAATATTCCATAATGTGGTAATATAGTGAAGTGCCTTTTCATCGTACACTTTAGTATAAGGAGAGATGAATCGATTATGATTATTGAAACCAAAATCATCGAGAAACCTGCCTTTCGTGTGGTTGGCATTACCGAAACCGTTCATTTTGATTCTACCGTGCCGTCTTCTGAAAATGCCATTGCCAAGCTTTGGGCTCGGTTCGGCAGACGCATTCCGGAAATCCAAGGGCAGCTCGGCTGGCGCAGTTACGGATTAATGCTCCAAAATCCAGACAATCCGCCAGGAGCTCCGTTCGATTATACTGCTTCCGTACAAATCGCTGCGGACGGGGATATTCCTGAAGGCATGATTAGCATCGAAGTACCCGCTGCGCGTTATCTTGTGCTTACTTATAGAGGACAGCTTGATGGCATCAGCGATGCTTTCATGCATTTTTGGGGACAGATACTGCCGGACAGCCCATACGAATATGACGGAGGCGTACACACTGGCAAATACGAGTTTGAATTTTATGACCAGCGTTATACGCAGCCAGGCGACCCCAATTCAGAGATTGACTTATATTTTCCAATACGTGCGAAATAGAAAAGGAGAGGGTTCGTGTGCAAGAGACCATTACAGTCGATTTGGTAGAGGTTTCCTCCTTTAAAGCATTAGCGGTTCGGACGGGCATGACACCGGACAAGAGCGGAACACGGTTCGCTTGGAGCAAGCTCGCAGAACATGTCCCTCTTGATGACGCGCGTTTGGCGGGGAAGCCTGCAGCTTATGTATTCATCCCGCAGCAGCAATGGAACAAACAGGTCGATACGCTATGGGTAGGTCTAGAAGTTCGCGAGTTCGGGGCTGTACCGGACGGCATAGAGAAGCTGGCGATTAACGGAGGACTTTGTGCGAGCGCACGCGTGCTTGGGGACGAGGCGCATATGTGGCGTGTCTATGAAACCATGTTTTCGTGGCTGGAGCAGTCGAAGGACTATGAGCTTGATCAGCGAGATGGTATTTTCGGTATGGAGACCGTGCCCTTGGAACCGCTAAACGCTTTGACAATCCCTTATAAGGATATCGAGACCTTTAATTTCACCATGCTGTATCCGGTACGCCGGAAGGCGGAGTCCCGTTAGCAACTTTATTCCCTTCAGATTCGTTAAGAGCCATGAAGGGTATTTTGTTGCATAACTGTTTAAACTACACCGTAGAGCAGGAGGAATAGAAAATGAAAATATGGAAACTTAAAACCGGACTGATAGCGGCGGCGCTTGCCATTGGAATATCAGGTTCGGTTCCGCTTGCGCATGCTGCTGGGGCAGATCGCGCTAATGATTTATTTAATGGCACGCCCGCCGGCGATTCTTCATACCGCTTCAGCGAAATTGAATTTCTAAACGCGACAACCGGACGCGCTGCCGGAAACGGATTTTTAATCGGCACTTCGGATGCCGGCGCGTCCTGGCAGTCGATCTATAAGGGCACTTGGCAGTTTACCCAGCTTGATTTTATATCGAATACGACCGGATGGGCCTTGGCGAAATCTTCTTCAGCCGGTTCTAATGCCCTTATCCATACGACAGACGGCGGAAGCAGCTTCACAAAAATACCAATGGGTTCGATCGCTCTGGAGAGGATCAAGTTTACCGATAGCAAAAACGGCTTTGGGTATACAAGGGCATTTGCTTACAAAACAGCTACCGGCGGAAAAACATGGACGAAGATCGCAACACCTGCTAACACCCGATACGCGGAATTTGCAGACGTAAAGCATGGCTGGGCGCTGATCGTTGTGCCGGGCTTTGGCTACAAACTCACCCGAACGACGGATGGCGGCGCGAATTGGGCAACAAAACTGACGGTGAAAGCAGGGGAAGTCAGCGGCGGTGAAATTTATACGAGCGGAAGCCAAGTATGGGCGATATTTAACGGCGGCGCGGGAATGTCACAGCAATCCTATTCCCTCTATGCTTCTTCAGATAACGGATCAAGCTGGCGTAAGGTAATAAGTCAAACCACAGCGGGCGGCGGAGCTGCTCCAGGTGCGGCGGCAGGGATCGTTAATGAAGGGCCGGCTTCGCCAGGCGGTCACGTTAGCAATGTGGAGCTGGTTGACGGAGCAGCCATCCTGGCAGGTTTTTCACCAGCGGGCGGGGTTATCGGAGTTGGCCGTTCATTAGACGCTGGAAAGTCGTGGACAAATCTCAAGTCGATTAAAGGTTATGAGAGCGTCATTTCATTTACGAATAAGAATCGAGGCTGGATGGCGGATACAAGCTTGTCTAGCCCTGCATTGTATAGAACAACGGATGGGGGAAAAACCTGGTCAAAACAGCTCACCATCCCAAGCAACGACGAATAATTTGCGGTATACAGCAGAGGCTGATCACAATAATGTGGTCAGCCTTTTTCCTGAGTGTCTCACTTTCTTGGCGTATTGCCGCTTCGAATGAATTAGGCAATCCAGTGAGATGGCCGGGTTAATGCCTGAGGCAGCTTCGTCCCGAAATCGCCTTTTGCCGCATTGAGCTGCGATTGAGTGAGAAAGATACTGCCAATGAGGTTGGCGCCTCTAAGGTCTGCGTCACGGAAATCAGCTCCGATCAGGTCTGCAGCTCTCAAGTCTGCATCCCTAAGATCTGCGGCAATTAGATACGCCCCTCTCAGGTTTGCGCCTCTAAGATCTGCTTTTCTGAGATTAGCCCCCATTAGATCGGCTCCTCGCCCATAGCTTTTCTGACGCTTAGACGGCACTTTAAGCTGCAGCTTGGCATCGGCTCGTACGAGCTCGCTCGTCTTCAGAAGCAGGGCGTTAATTTCGGCCCTTCTTGCTGCAATGTCTAACTCGATAATAGAACCGGGTGTAAGAAGTGTCAGTCTATCGATTTCCTCAAGAGCTAAGCGCAGCGCATCATGAATCGGCCGAGCAGGTTGTAAGGCCACTGCCTCTGTCAAATAATAAAGAAGCTCATGGAGCTGCCGCATAATCGGAAACACCTCGAGCATTAAGGAAGCCGATTCCGGTGCTTCGCGCCAGTCGCGTCCTTTAAAGGTGATGTTCGAAACCTTTTGGCCCGCTCCGAAGCAGTCGTAAACCGTGCAGCCTCGAAATCCTTCTTTCCTTAGCCGACTATGGATGCCGCAGCGGAAATCGGATTGCAGGTTCTGGCAAGGCTGTCCGGCATTTTTGTCCACAGCGAAATCTACCGAAGCCGCAAAGGGGAGGGCTACGCAGCACAGACCGAAACATTTCTCGCAGTCCCCCTGCAGACGTTCTCCCATTTCGGATCTATTCTCGGAATAACCATTAATATCAGGCAACTTTTCTCCTCCTATAACACTGCCTATTTAGATTAAGCTTACGATGATTGCATCATAGAATGAACCGGAATGTCTCATTCTCAATCTATATTATTACCGAACCCTTTTCTCGTCAAATTAGGAAGAAAAAGATGCTTAGCAATTCGCTAAGCATCTTTTTTGCGATATTCAGTCAAGCACACAAATGATCTAAGAGCGAGTTTCCGCTGGCATCCACATTTTGAAATTGCCGCTCAATGCGAGCATTGCGAACAAATAGAGACAATTGTCGTAGTAGCGGCGAACTCCCGTACGCAGCGGGGTATCCCACAACAAATCTACGCTTGCTTTTGCGTTCGGACCTTCGGGCGATGCGAGGGAGGCCATTGCGTTTGTTGCCAATAAACCTACGGGATGCAGCGATTTCTCCTCAAACGGCTCACCCGCAATCGTATACCGTCTGTAATCCGTCGGATCAATCCCTGCGAAAAAGGCTTGAATCCGGTTTGCTTCTTCTTGCTGCCAGGCATCGACGCCGAACCATTCGGAATCCAGACCGATATTGGCCGCTACGCGATAAGAATCGCTAAAAAAATGACCATAGCCCCGCTCATCGTTCGGAGTTCCGTCATAGTAGGCATATTCAGGCGCAAGTCCCGTAACGGGGTGGCAGGACAGCTTCAAATACTTTCTGCTCGCATCCGCTGCTTTCTGCCAAAAAGGACGGTCCGCCGGATTCGCCCAAAGGGCAAACAATTCGTAAAAGTGGGGCAAATGGTAGGAAGGATCGGAATAATCACAGTCGGGTATGAATTTTATCAATTGATTGGAAGGCTCCCACATCGGACTCCCGTCGTTATTTTCTCCTTTATGCACGCAGCTATGTAGCAGGCTTCGAGCTTGATTGCCGTAATCAAACGGCGCAGAGCCATCGCCCCACCGATGCGAAGCAAAGAAAAGAGCCAGCGCAAAATATTCCTCACCGTCCGGTGCCGGACCGTTTGATCGCCTTGAGCCATCGGTATTGCATGACCAGGCGAAATAGCCTGCATTTTCACCATCATTCATGTACATGTAAGTCATCGTCCATTTCCAGATCCGGTCAAAAATATCCTTGCGATCCATCTGGACGGCCATCATCATCCCATAGGACATACCTTCCGTGCGGACATCGATATTTCCGGTATCCAGCAAATAACCCATGTCTTCTCCGGATTCAAAATAGATTCGTACATTGTCATCACCGTTAAACAATTGCTCCCAAGTGTGTTCGACACGTTCATTAATAGCCTCGGTTTTGTAGCCGTATTCCAAAAATAGATTGCGATAATGGTTTGTATAAAAAGCGCCTGTACCTTGTTTAAGCAGCATATGGAAAAATCCCTCCCAAAATAGTTATACAGCTAAACTTATAATAGAATTTTATTTCCGCAGAGGCGATGCAAGGCGCATCGCTGCGGTTCACCAAAAACTTTACCTTGTATCGGATGGAGTTCCTACCCCAAAAACTTTACAGATTACTTTAAATAGTATAGGACTTCAACAATATCGTTTGCTCGGCATACGGCAGTCCTCTAGAAAATCAATTCCTGATTAAAATGAAATATACGATCTGAAAAAATCAAAAGATATATGATCTTTTATAACGTAATTTAGAAGGATATGGATCGGAGCTCATGAAACCGCCATTTCTCGGTTTGAATCGCAAGCAGCCTGCAAATTAGATTTTACTGACAATCACAAAGGCGGTGTCTTCCCAATGACAAATGTAGAAAAGAAACAAGCAAAGAAGCTGGCTAACCCGATTAAATCCGTTGGAATGAAACTTTTTGCGATCATATTTTGCGGTATTATCGCATGTGTCATGTCAGTCGGACTTTTGGCTTATTCAAAAGCGAAAGAGATCATCGAAAGCAAGGTGTCGGAAGCCAGTTTTCAAACCGTAAATCAAGTTGCTAACAATTTAGATATTATTTTTAGGACTTATGAGGATTTATCCATGCAAATCATGATCGATGAAGATTTTCATGAACAAGTCCGCACGGTTCTCGATAGCAAAGCCGGATTCAATAAATCAGAAGCTGCAGGCAAGCTTAACGAAAGACTTCGAAACTACGTGACGGGCAATGTCTCGATTAGCGGAGTGATATTAATTCCATTAAACCCAAAGCTAACCGTTCTAAATGTAGGTACAGCACAAGCTAACCGGTCGGAGATCATCAAAGAATCCGCATGGTTTAAAGAGGTCATTGAAAGAGACGGAAAAACGCTTTGGATTCCGCCGCAACCAGGAGGGCTGGCCGTTTTGCCGGCGCCGCCGTCTATTGGTATGAGCCGTTTGATCAAAGATAAATTGACAAATCAGCCCACTTACTTACTCTTAATGGAAATCCATCTTGCTTCGATCAACAAGCGTTTCGAGGATGTGGAACTTGGTCAAGGAAGCGAAATGGCGATTCTAGATTCAAAAGGCAATTATATCGTTTCACCCGATGCAGCTCTGATCGGCAAATCCGCCAAAGTGAGCCTGCCGACGGAGGGAGATTCAGCCCTGAGCGGTTCGCAAAAGGCAGCTGTCTCGAATGGTAACGATGTGCTGGCTGCTTATACCACATTCGAGACGATGAACTGGAAGCTGCTCGGTACTGTTCCGGTTAAAGAGCTTGTAAAGGATGCCAAAGCGATTCAAACGATGACGTGGATTACGTTAGTTATCGCGTCGTTAATCGCCGTTGCGATCGGCGTGCTGGTCATCTTGACCATTGCGCAGCCTCTCGTAAAGCTGCGTAATCTTATGAATGAGGGTGCAAGCGGCAATCTGACCGTCCGCGCCAGCTTCAAGAAACGCCGAGACGAGATCGGAGAGCTATCGGAGAGCTTCAATCGGATGATGACTCAAATTCAGCTTTTAGCCGTTCAGACGACCCGTTCCGCAGAAGATGTTCTATTAACGGCTACAGATCTGACGGAAGCATCCCGCAAAACGGCTTTATCAGCCAAAGAGATTGCGGTCGCGACGGAAGAAATTGCGGGCGGCGCCGCAAGTCTGGCGGTAGAAGCAGAGCGCGGTACCGATCTAACCAGCCATATTAACATACAAATGAAAAAGGTTATTGCATCCAATCAAATGATGGTACGGTCAGCGAACGAGGTTGAGAAAGCGAGTGAGCAGGGCACCGCTTATATGGGCATTCTTATCCACAAGACGGGGGTGACCGAAGAAATGACCCGCTCGATGGTCGAGAAGGTAGACGCGCTCAAGGAAAGTACGGGATCTATCGTCAAAATACTGGAGGTATTGAATAATCTGACGAAGCAAACGAATATTCTGTCTCTTAACGCCACGATCGAAGCGGCGCGTGCGGGTGCCGCGGGCAAAGGCTTTATGGTCGTTGCCGACGAAATCCGCAAGCTTGCTGATCAGTCGCGCCAGTCCATTGATATCGTAGGCCAAATTACCGAAAAAATCAGGGATGAAATCGATGAGACGGTACAAGTCCTCTCAAACGCTTACCCATTGTTTCAAGAGCAAATCGGATCGGTCAAGGAAGCGAATCAGATTTTCTTGACCGTGCAAGGGCAGATGGGACAATTCGCCGAGAAGCTTGAACTCGTGACGGAATCAATCGGTCAGCTTGACCATTCGCAAGGCATATTAGCTGATGCGATGACGAATGTAAGCGCCGTAGCCGAGGAATCGTCGGCCACCTCCGAGGAAGTAGCATCACTTAGTTCCGTACAGCTTAACATAAGCGACGAAATGGTGCGATTGTCCGAGAAGCTGGATGCCGTTTCGCGTGAACTTAAAGAAAGCTTGTCGCAATTTAAAATGAATTAATACAACGCCAGATTGAACATGACGAGAGCCTTTTAGCTGATACGGCTAAAAGGCTTTTTTTATACAAATTCCCGAATATGGATGTGTAACTCTTGTTAAATTCATTTACAAATAAGACAATCCTTCTATATAATTACAATAGGATATACTTAAATATATCTAATTATAACTGAAGGGGATCTAATGTGATCGAAAAGACTAAAAGCTATATGATTTTATCTATTGTAGTTGTAATGGCGTTATTTTTTGCAGGCTGTGGCGATGCACAAAATACGAATACGAACAAAAACACAAAAACGCCGGGAGAAAGCGCAAGCACGCCTAGTGAACAGCCAACCGAAAAAGTTGAACTAATCATATCCGCTGCAGCAAGCATGACCGATGCCTTGATTGAAATTCAGAAAGCTTATGAAGCCGAAAACCAAAATATTAAACTAAGCTTCAACTTCGGCGCGTCTGGCGCTTTGCAGCAGCAAATTGAACAAGGGGCGCCAGCTGACTTGTTTCTGTCTGCGGCAGTAAAAAATATGTCGGCACTCGTTGACAAACAACTGATTGAGCGGAGCCAGCAAGTCAACTTATTGAAAAACGAACTTGTCGTAATTGTTCCTGCAAACGGAAAATCGCTTGTTGAAAAGGTAAAAGATCTAACGAATGCTGCAGTTAAAACCGTTGCGATCGGCATACCAGAAAGCGTACCAGCCGGCAGCTATGCGAAAGAAGCGTTAACGAACGCGAAGCTATGGGAAGTTTTACAGCCAAAAACCGTACAGGCGAAGGATGTAAGGCAAGTGCTGCAATACGTAGAAACAGGCAATGCGGATGCCGGTTTTGTATATAAAACGGATGCGCTGACCTCCGATAAAGTAAAAGTTGCTTTTGAGGTTGATCCTTCTGCATATAAAACGATTCAATATCCGATCGGCATTGTCAAAGCGACGAAGCACAGCCGGGAGGCTGAAAACCTTTTTGCTTATTTGCAGTCGCATGAATCGCTGGACGTCTTTGTTAAATACGGTTTTACGGTGTCTAAATAGCAGGTTATAAGTCGCAGAGATGCGGCTTTTTCCTTTTATATTGCGTGAAAGGTTAACAAACTGCGTTTCGATTATTTAAACAAAGCGGGTTATCCTATCCGCGCCGTGAGGGGTGTGGACAAGCTTTTACAAAAAACACTTTACTTGGCGCCCATTGTATTCTATATTCTACTCAAGGATAAAGTTTCCTTAGGTAAACATTTTGTCCTTAAGTAAAATAAAATTTTTTTATTAATTATTTTGCGTATAGGCAAAATAATTTCCTGTTATTAACATGGGGGTGGATGGTGAATGGCACTTGATCCAAATCGGCATTTTACAAGGAGAAGCATTCTAAAAGCAGGAGCGGTTGGCGTATTGGGTGTGCTGGGCAGCAGCTTCCTAAATCCGGGTGCTTTGTACGGGAAACCAGCGCAAGCCAATGGCAAGGAAGAGATGCACCATTCGCTTAAAAATCAGATGAAACAAGGAATGGCTCATGGTTATGATCCCGGAACCGATTCGACCCCTGGACTGGAAGCAGCTGTAAAGGCCTTAACTGCTTTTGATTACGGGGTTGTCAGCAAGTCTCCCGATGGCAGGACCATCAGGGATTATGAGATTCAGGCATATGACGCTGAAGTAGAGATAGCGAAAGGCATTAAATTTCCAGGATGGACATTCAACGGCACGATTCCTGGACCGACAATGCGCTGTACGGAGGGCGATATCGTGCGGATAATATTCGGAAACGGCTCCGCGCATCCGCATTCCATCCATATGCATGGTATTCATCCTACGAATATGGATGGTTTGGAACCCGTTCCGACTGGGAAGGAATTCATATACGAGTTTGAAGCAAAACCAGCCGGGCTGCAGCCTTATCACTGCCATGTTCCTCCGCTGGCCAGGCATATTCATAAAGGACTCTATGGACATTTCATCATTGATCCTAAGAAACCAAGAAAACCCGCTAAAGAATTAAGCATGATCATGAACGGCTTTGACTTGGACTTAGATGGCGAAAATGAGGTTTATACGGTCAACGGGTACGCTTTTGCCTATCAATCCAGGCCTATCCAAGTAAAAACGGGAGAGCTTGTACGAATCTATTTAAGCAATTTGACGGAATTCGATCCCGTTAATTCGTTTCATTTGCATGCCAACTACTTTCATTATTATGCGACTGGCGCGGATCCGGACGCGAGGCCTCAGTTTACGGATACGATCATGCAATGCCAAGGCGAAAGGGGCATCATTGAAATTACGTTTCCTGCCCCGGGAAAATATATGTTCCATGCTCACCAGAGTGAGTTTACGGAGCTGGGCTGGATGGGATTTTTTGAAGTCGGATAACAAGGGGGAGCTTGCCATGCGAAGTGGGACGGTTAGTAAAAAGCCCAATAAAGGGCTGATTTGGTTGCTGGGCGCACTGCCGCTGGTGCTATTAGCAGGCATTCTATCGATTATTGCTTTATGGGGTACAGGCGTAGAAGAACAACAAGCAGCGCCTATTGAAATGTTAAATATCGAACGTATCATTTTAACGGATGATGGATTCGAAGTTCGCATACTTAATTCCGGACCGAAGGGGCTCACGGTCGCGCAAGTTGTGGTCGACGGCTCCTTTTGGAACGCTTCGTTTTCGCCAAGCGCTACGATCGAACGATTTGACCGTTCTACCGTATCAATCCCTTATCCCTGGGTGGAGGGTGATCCTCATGAAATTAAATTCATAACTTCGAATGGGATTATCTTTACAGGTGATGTAGCTGCCGCAATGAAGACGCCGGCTGCAGACACAAACCGGTTTCTCCAATACTCGCTGATTGGTTTTTATGTAGGCGTGGTTCCTGTTGGTCTGGGTTTGCTGTGGTATCCTTTCTTGCGGCGATTCTCTTCGAAAGGGATACAGGCGGTTTTGGCTTTTACTGCGGGGCTGCTCTTTTTCCTTGCCGTAGATACTATTCAAGAAGGACTAGAGCTTGGTGCCGAGGCGCCTGGCGTATTCCAAGGAACCGGTCTCGTATGGTTCGGAGCATTGCTCAGCTTTTTGTTTCTGCTTGCGATCGACCAGACGAATTCGAACAAAGTTCTGAATGCAGAGGAAAGCGGTAAACGGTTATCATTCAAAATCGCGGGAGGAATTGGCCTGCATAACCTCGGAGAAGGACTCGCGATTGGCGCTTCTTTTGCTGCAGGCGAGGCTGCCCTTGGTACCTTTCTCATCATAGGTTTTACGCTTCATAATATTACGGAGGGGATCGGCATCGCATCCCCGCTTCTGAAAGCCAAGCCATCCGTAAAAACTTTTCTAGCGCTTGCCATTTTAGGAGGCGCACCGGCAATTATAGGCACTTGGATCGGCGGATTTGTGTTTAACCAGACATTGGCGGCATTATTTTTCGGCATAGGAGCCGGTGCAATCATACAGGTCATCTATGTCATATTCAAAATGATTATTAGAGATGCCAAGACGCTTGGAACGGCCTCTGTCTCTTGGATTAATTTCTCTGGATTGGTGCTTGGAATGCTATTAATGTATGCCACAGCCCTCTTGGTAAACTTTTAAATATTCGGGAGGAAGGGGAGAAAGGAATGCCGATGAATATAGGCGTTGCAGGCATTGTTTTACTTGTCATTTTGGGCTTGCTGCTGTTTGGACCATCGAAATTACCGCAGTTAGGAAGAGCCATTGGAGCTACTTTGTCGGAGTTTAAAAGAGGAGCCAGAGGATTAATCGATGACAATGAGAAATCCGGAAAGGAAAAGTGAATCGCGAGCTGCAGAGTTGCGGGATCAACGGGCTTCACTTTATAATGGAATGGAAATGGAGGCGATAGGAATGGCAAATCAAATTGCCGGAACAAGAAGCTGCTCCTGCAAAGCCTAATATAAGGGCGATACTTTGCAAGGGGCCGGATTGAAATAACTTCGCCCAAAAAAGCTCATATCGTTTCTAATCATAGGCTTTGCACCTTATCCTTCTTCAATAAAAATAAGGGGCTGAAAGCAATGGTTAATCCATTTATTAGAAACCATCAATATAATATGATAAAAAAGCAGGTAAAACTGCTTCAAAACGCCTGCAGTACCGTATCCGATCCAAAGGTAGTGGAGGCGGTCCGGACTACCGCGGTAACTAAAGTATTAGATGCCTTCCCGGAAGCAACGGCACTTCAAAAGCAGTATTTCGAGAAGATATCCACGCTGAATCGGACGGAAGATTTTCAGACGTATTTGCAATCCTTGGAGCCCTTTTTAGCCGAATTCGAACAGGTATCTTCTGCGCAAATTAAAAAGCTGTTTCCAAAAGTGAAAAAGTTAAAGTTGCCCGATCTAGATGTCCTCGATTACAAATATACCACGTACATCGGCTGGACGGATATCGCGACGAACAAGATGTTTTTGTTATATAATCTGGACGGAAAACTTGTAGGCATTGAAGGGAAGTTCACCCGGGCCAACAAGAAAAGCACCTGTTGTTTATGCAATCGGCATGAAGAGGTGGCCTTATTTTCGGCGATCGCAAAATCAAAGCCTGCAAATGCTTCCCCTGATTATTACAAAGCGATTGGGAATTATATGTGCGTGAGCAGCGACATCTGCAACAAGAACATTTCTGATGTCGAAGTACTGGAAAAATTCATTCGTAATCTGCTAGAATAGAAAGATCAAGAGCTTCCTACGATACTTTCCGATAAGACAGAAAACATGATGTATTAGTTTATACTGAGCATCATGTTTTTTTATTAGGTAGAAAACGTAGAATCTTGAGAATAAAAAAGGCTTTTTCAGGAAAAATAAAGTAGAAATCAGCAAGCGGGTTAACTTTGGAAAGCTGTAGATTTCCACATTTGAAGGAGGAAGAACAATGTCAAAATTAAACATCGGTATTATTTTAGGAAGTACCCGCCAAGGCCGTGTAAGCCCGCAGGTAGGAGAATGGGTAAAAAGCATAGCTGACAAACGTGGAGATGCGGTTTATGAAATCGTAGATATCGCTGATTACAAACTTCCTCTTTTAGGTGAAGCTGATGCTTCGGAACAAGCGGCAGCTTGGAATGCTAAACTTACAAGCTTGGACGGATTCGTTTTTATTGTTCAAGAATATAACCACAGTATATCTGCTTCCTTGAAAAATGCACTGGATTATGCGCGTGATGCATGGAACAATAAAGCTGCGGGAATCGTTAGCTATGGTTCCGTAGGCGGCGCCCGTGCCGCGGAGCATTTGAGAGGAATCCTGGGAGAATTGTCCGTCGCTGACGTTCGCGTGCACCCCGCTTTGTCGCTATTCACGGATTTTGAGAATGGAACGGTTTTCAAACCGGCTGATTTGCATCTTACGAATGTTAACGGAATGCTGGATCAAGTTTTAGCTTGGAGCGGCGCGCTGCGAACTTTACGTTAAAATTTAGCGGCTATTCCGAAAGTCATTAAAAAGTACATACCATTAGAGAATAAACATTGAAATTAAAAAACGGGTATGGTAAAATGCTTTTAATTTACGATTGGAGTTGAAGAGGATAATGTAATTTTTCTTGCAGACTATATAAAATAATAAAACATGATAAGCGTTTTTTTCGCATGTTTTATTAGTTATATGCAAGAAGGTTACTAAATCTTTCACTCAATCAATATATCCTAATCTAGCTCTACGTTGGGCTTGATTAACTGTATTTATTTGAGCTACAAGAAAGTAACTTTCTTGTAGCTTTTATTTTTTTATACAGGAGGATATATTATGTCATTAATAAATGTAACAAACTTAACATTTGCCTATGATGGAAGTTACGACAACATATTTGAAAACGTAAGCTTTCAAATCGATACCGATTGGAAATTAGGATTTACGGGAAGAAACGGTAGAGGCAAAACAACATTTCTAAACTTGCTGCTTGGTAATTATGAATACAGCGGAAATATTTCCGCTAATGTTAGTTTTGAATATTTCCCTTACCGTATCGAAAACAAAGAAAATAATACCCTTGATGTTATCAACGACATTTTTCCAGACTATCTTCACTGGAAATTAATGCGGGAGCTTTCATTGCTAAAGGTTTCGGAAGACGTTCTATATCGGCCTTTTTCTTCTTTGTCTAACGGAGAGCAAACGAAAGTGCTGCTTGCTGCTTTATTTATCAAAGAAAATAGTTTTCTGTTAATTGATGAGCCTACCAATCATCTGGACATGCATGCAAGAAAGCTTGTCAGTGAATATCTCGATACTAAAAAAGGATATATTTTGGTATCTCACGACAGATCATTTCTTGATAACTGTGTCGACCATATCCTTTCCATCAATAAGACGAGCATAGAAATTCAGAAAGGCAATTTCTCCGGATGGTGGGAAAATAAAAAGAGACAAGATCACTTTGAACTTGCCGAAAATGAAAAGCTTCGAAAAGACATTAAGCGCTTGTCGGATTCGGCTAAACGAACAGGCGGATGGTCGCATGAAGTGGAAAAAACAAAAAACGGAACAAGAAACTCCGGTTCTAAGGTAGATAAAGGATATATTGGCCACAAGGCTGCTAAAATGATGAAACGCTCTAAAGCCATCGAGCAAAGACAGCAATCTGCGATTGAAGAAAAGTCAAAACTGCTTAAAAACATCGAAAGCTCTGACAGCTTGGAGATTTCGCAGCTTGCTTTTCATAAAAACCAACTCGCCGAACTAGATAATGTCTCGATTTTTTACGGGGAAAACAAGGTTTGTACCGGTATTAGTTTTACAATTGAGCAGGGAGATCGAATCGCTCTTTCGGGTAAAAACGGCTCCGGAAAATCAAGTATCATCAAACTGATTTGCGGTGAGGCTCTAAGCTATACTGGCACCTTCAGAAAGGATAGCCAGTTGGAAATCTCCTACGTTTCACAGGACACATCCCATCTTCAGGGCAATTTATCTGACTATGCTGCAAACAACGGGATCGATGAAAGTCTCTTTAAATCGATCTTGAGAAAGCTTGATTTTTCGAGGGTTCAATTTGAAAAGGATATTTCAGCTTTTAGCGGAGGACAAAAGAAAAAAGTGCTGATAGCAAAAAGTCTTAGCGAAAAAGCCCATTTGCATGTTTGGGATGAACCGCTTAATTTTATTGATATTATTTCTCGCATGCAAATTGAAGAGTTACTGCTTGAATATGCACCAACTATCCTTTTTGTGGAGCATGATAGGGAATTTTGCGAAAATATTGCTACAAAGATCATTCAACTCTAATCGCTTGAAGCTGTTTGGTTTTGATTATGTGCGGGGAGAAAATAACTGAATTAGACCAATCATGAAACCAAAGTTGTCCGCTTCACGTATCACTTTTTATTAGGCGCTATACGCAAGACGATTATCGTTGTTGAAAAGTTATCCCAAACGAAATTTGGGAGCAGCTGGTAAGCCTATCATTTTAATTTAGGAGGATATAGAATGGATTTCGGATTATTGTTCGAGTATGGCTGGGTGCTGCTTGTATTGATTGCGTTGGAGGGTCTGCTCGCAGCCGACAACGCGCTCGTGCTGGCGATTATGGTCAAGCATTTGCCAGAAGCAGAGCGCAAAAAGGCTTTGTTCTATGGATTGGCAGGCGCGTTTGTTTTCCGTTTTGGTTCGTTGTTCGCGATTTCATTTTTGGTGGATGTATGGCAGGTGCAAGCTATCGGAGCGATCTACCTTCTGTTTATAGCGCTCAACCATATATTGCGTAAGGTCATAGTGAAGAAAGGCGAAGAATCCGCAGCTAAGAAATCGGGGAAAGAACCGAAGAAAAGCGGTTTCTGGCTGACTGTCCTTAAAGTAGAAATTGCGGATATCGCTTTCGCGATCGACTCGATTCTGGCAGCCGTAGCGCTTGCCGTAGCATTGCCGGCAACGAACTTGCCGAAGATCGGCGGTATGGATGGCGGTCACTTTATCGTTATTTTCCTAGGCGGATTTATCGGACTTATCATCATGCGTTTTGCAGCCAATATGTTCGTAAAACTGTTGGAGAGCAGACCTGCTCTGGAAGTCGCAGCCTTCTGTATCGTCGGCTGGGTCGGTGTTAAACTAGCTGTTCATACGCTTGCACATCCATCGCTTCACGTCATTCCGCATGACTTCGCGGAATCGACAGCTTGGAAAGTAACCTTCTACGTAGTGTTGCTTCTCATTGCGGTTAGCGGTTGGTTCCTATCCGGTAACAAAGAGAAGGAAAACCAGGTATCGAATGCAGCCTAAGCGGCCAATCGCAGGTTGCTGATGCAGATATAAAGAAATCGTTTAATCTAGTTGGACAATAATTAAAGATAAGGTCGAAATAAACCGAGCGCTATATTGCGCTCGGTTTTTTTATTTATAGGCAGACAATTCACGGGAATAAGTATGGATCCAAGAATCCGTGGTGTTACTTCCGGTTCAGGGCCGGATGGAGTGAGTACCTTTTCCGCAGATACACTTCAGTGATGAACTCAATCGTTTTAATAATATCCACTTCTGACGGAAAATCATTTATCTTGACGAAGATTGTCGACCTGACTCAAGTGGAGTTGACAACGGAACGCGTATTCAAGTAAGATATCCTCGCGAATAGCTAAAAAATTGATTAATCATTGTTGGTCGAAATGGAAGGGGGTTATTTACTTTTTAATGAAACCGGTTTCACTGGTTTTTCGCCTATTTCATTGCTAAATGGTAATGAAATGAAGGGAAAACAACGCCATAAATGAAACCGGTTACACTACTGAGTGAACTTTTGACAGGCTATTAAAAAGGAGATGAACGCGTAATGCGAAAGTTGATGTCAGCTGCTCTTATTGGTGCAATGCTTGCAGGAAGTACATTTGGGAATATTCAACCGGTACTAGCGGCAGAAGCAACGAATGTAATCTTGGATGCGAATACACGCTACCAAACGATTCATAACTTTGCCGCATCGGATGCCTGGTCGATAGATCCGATTGGCAAGGAGTGGAGTGAGGAAAATAAAAACCAAATCGCCGATCTGTTATTTTCGGCAGATAAGGGGATAGGGCTTTCAGGCTGGCGATTCAATATCGGCGCCGGCAGCAATATTACGGATCAAGATATCGTGCAGACAAAATGGAGAATGTCTGAGGCTTTCAAACAAACCGAAAACGGCGAATACGATTGGTCCAAGCAAGACGGACAGCAGTGGTTCCTAGATGCAGCCAAGCAGCGGGGCGTTGAACAGTTCGTTGCCTTTTCTAACAGCCCACCTGTGTGGATGACAAAGAACGGACATGGACAAGCCGATAATACGGTGGGTTCAACGAATTTAAAAGAAGGATACGAAGATGAGTTTGCTAGCTACTTGACCGATGTCGTGAAACATCTTCAGGATGATAAAGGAATCGAATTCCAACATATCAGTCCGATCAACGAACCGACTTGGGATTGGAACCGCAGCAATCAGGAAGGGAATCGTTATAACAATGAGGATGTCAAACGCGTCGTAAATTCACTCTATGATGAACTGCAGCGGCAGGATCTCAATTCCCATATCGAGATGCCCGAAGCGGTCGAGTATAAAGCACTGCTTGACGACGAGAAGTATATGGAATATTCGGGCGGTAATACGCCCTATATGGCAGGGAGCAACAGTGCCGGCACCGGTAAATACCGGGAATACATCAAGGATTTTATCGGCGATGCGGAAATGAAAAGCAAAGTCGGCAACATGCTTGCCGTACATTCCTATTTTTCTGAAAGCAGCAATGATCTGACGAAGCTTCGCAGCATCGCGCGGGAAAATATGGATGCGTATGGCGGCGATGAGCTTTGGATGACGGAGTACAGCATTTTGGGTAATTATGGTCCCGGCCGCGAACTGGGCATTGATCCCGCGCTTTATATCAGTAAGGTTATTCATCATGATTTGACGGTTGCGAACGTCTCTGCATGGCAGTGGTGGACCGCAGTATCTAACGTTGATTATAAAGACGGTCTGGTTTACACCGATTATCAGGTTCCGGGGGATCAACAGAATGTGCTGGATTCCAAGATGCTATGGGCATTAGGAAACTATAGCAAATTCATCCGCCCAGATTCCAAGAGGATTGCCGTGACGGGTTTGCCGAACAATGATCCGAACGGATTTCTTGGTTCCGCTTACATTGATGAAGCCAACAAACAGGTAATCTCTGTTTTTGTAAACAACACTTCCGAGGCTAAGGATATTCGCTTGCAGGCGGACAACCTGCCGGCCGGAACGAAAGTGTACCAGTACATCCCGTATGTCACATCAGCTGCCGACGATTTAACGGAAAAGTCTGCCGTTGCAGCGGGAAATGCATATTCCGTACCGGCAAAATCCATCGTCACGCTTGTTGGCGCATACCATGACGAAACAGCCGTACCGGAAGAACCGATTTTGAAATCCGTTATAGCAGAGCATCAAGCGATAACCGTCGATTTCGAGCATGTACCGGGAGCAGAATCGTACAAGGTCAAATACGGAAACGCAAGCGGACAATATACGCAAGAAAGCGAGCCTTTTAACGACAGCACTCATACAATTACAGGTTTAACGAATGGAACGGCTTATTATGTTGCCGTAACCGCATATAATGCAAACGGGCAAAGCCTGCCATCGAATGAGCAGCAGTCGATGCCCAATCTGTTTGCTCCATATGATGTGCAAGCTATACCGGGAGACGGTCAAGTAACGCTATCTTTTATGCCAAGAGCAGGCGTTGACGCTTATAGGATTCGGCTGCAGCCCGTTTCACAAGGGGGAGATAGTCAGACCAAGGAGGTTAGCGCGGAGCCTGGCACCCTGCACACGTCCGTGATAACCGGTCTGGTAAATAACACTGAATACGATATTTTTGTGGCTTCGGTTAGCGGATCGGAGGAGAGCACTCCTTTCAGCTTAAATGCGACGCCAGCCTCTATGCCGCCAGTTAAAGTTATTGCCATTCCTGGCGATAAGGAAGTAACGGTGGAATACAGCCTTGTCCCTGGGACCACAGGCTACCATGTTCAATATGGGACGGAAAGCGGAAATTATGGGCAAAAAGCCGAATCATCAGCTGGGACGCATACGTTGACCGGTCTGACTAACGGTAAACGTTATTATGTCGCAGTCTCGTCCAATGGCGCCGGAGGCGAGAGCAGGCCGTCGGATGAAATTTCGGCAGAACCATCGGTTGAAAACGTAGTATTTGAGGATGCATTCGAGGATAGTAACCTATCGGCTTGGACGCCTCTTATTAGCACTTGGATAGAAAGTGACGGTAAATTGAAACACCAATCAGGAAATGGTTCACAGGGCGCGATTGCCGTCGACGGTCAACGGCTGATCGATGGTACGATTACGGCGGTGGCCATGCATGCAATGCCAGATGCGGACTGGGGAGTCTTTTTCCGTGGAACGTACGACAAGTCATACAAATTCCTGTTCGAAAACGGAAAGCTTCATTTACGAAGAGGAAACGATTCCATTGCCAAGTCAGTTGATTTTAATCCGGAGCTAAATGGAATCTATAAAATGACGGTGGTTTTAGACGGGAAAAATATAAAAGCTTACTTGGATGACCAGCTAATTTTCGATGTCAACGACACCCTCTTTACAGGTGGGGGATTCGGACTGCACAGTTGGACGGATGCACAATTCCGTTACTTTAAAGCAGCAGAAGCTGGAGGGGAACCGCTTTTGACCGCTCCGGAACTTTATGCCGCGCAGCCTTCTGCGGGATCCCTATTGGTCTCCTTCTCCGAAGTAGTCGGCGCGGATTCCTATCGCATCCATTATGGCACGGCTGATGGCGTTTATTCCAAAACGATTGATACGGATGAACCTCGGCATATGATTGCCGGACTTGAGAACGGCGTCCGCTATTACGTGGCGGTAAGCGCAATAAAAGGCGACCAGGAGAGCGGAGTTTCTAATGCGTTGTCCGCAATGCCGCTCATACCCGCAGATCCTTGGCTTCTGTATTATGTGAAAGCCGGCGACGATGAGCCTGGCACGATCAAAGCTTCCCAGATTCTCGGTGTAAAACAGAGTGTCAAAGACCAAGCTTACGGTACAGATGCGGTTACAGGAAAGGCTTGGGGCTATACGACAAACGGGGGAACCTGGTCGCAGAATACAGGGGACGGTTATTTTGACGGCTTGCGAATCGATGAAAGCGATGCTGCGGGGAAAGGGATCACTTATAAATTCGAGGTGCCTAGCGGACGTTACAAGGTGACGCTCGGCTTCAAGGATCCATGGAACAATAATGCGCGAAAACAATTCATTACACTTGAAGATCAGCAGGTCAGCCCGTCTTTTGTACCAGGCAATGAAACGGTTAAAGAATTTACCGGAGTCGAAGTAAAGGACGGCATTCTTGACGTAGGTGTCTTGCGTGACATCGCGAATACGGGGCAATACGAGGATCCGATGGTAAGCTGGGTTAAAGTGGAAATTGACAACACCGGCATGCTTTATTATGTGGACGCCGGGGATAACAGTCCCGCCGCGCTTGAGTCTGGCGAGACATTCGGATCCATGAACCGTAACGAAGAACAGCCGTTCGGAGTTGATCCGGTTACAGGCTTGCAATGGGGATATACCGCATTTGAAAATTCAACCTGGGCCAGAACAGATGCCTCGGAAGCCGATGATACGATTCGCCAATACGATGGAAAAGCATCCGGACCAGGGAAAGGGCTAACTTACAAATTTCAGGTTGCAAAAGACAGCGGCAAAACGTATAAGGTGACGCTCGGCTTCAAAGATCCTTGGAAAAGCTCGAACCGTTTCCAGGATGTCATCGTCGAAAACAAAACGGTTTTGAGCGAATACAACATTGGCACCAAGATCGAGACAAAAGTTTTTGACGGCATTACGGCTGCTGATGGAATGCTCGATGTAGAAATCACGCGTAACATCAATCATGAAAGCGGCGATAAGCCGATGGTCAGCTGGATCAAAGTGGAGCAAACCACCGAAAACAATCCAGAGCCCGTATTAAGCGGAATTGAAGTAAATGAAAAAGCTGTCCAGCTCCAGGCGAAAGATACCCATCAAGTTAAAGTGAAAGCTATCTATTCTGATGGCAGCTCCAAAGATATTACGGAAGAAATCCAATTTGTTTCCGATCATCCTGAGATTGCGATAGTTGGTGATAATGGTCTAGTAACCGCATTAAAGGCCGGAACAGCCAATATTTCAATCACATATCTGGGGATGTCCACTGTTGTTGCGTTGACTGTAACTCCGGCTGTTGAAGGGCTGGTCGGTCTACAAGCTAAAACGGAAGAGACCGGAAACGTTAGAATCGGGGAAGGGCTTCAAATGACGGTTATTGCTCTCTATAAAGACGGAAGTTCTGCAGATGTGACGAAGTATGCGAATTATAGCTCCCAAAATGTGAAAATTGCTTCCATTGATGAAAAGGGAGTCATTACGGGACACAAAGTCGGGAAAATTGACGTTTATGCCGATTTTGCAGGCAAGAAAACATCTATCACGATCAAAGTGAAACCGGAGAAGTGGAAAGAAAATTAGAATTTTAAGTACCTAATCAGCGGCAGTCTATGACTTTATTTCTGAGTCCTAGCCTGTCGTTTTTTTTATGTTTACAATCCTTGGTAATTAAGATACGATGTTATTCATACATTGATAATAACATTTTGATAATAACAGAACATTAATAACAATGAAGGGGTGACTTGTTGAGCATAGAACAACTTAGAGATAAGCAGGGTCTTACTGAAACCGAATTTTTGCAGCAGTATGATGTCCGTGTATTCGAAAGACCTTCTGTTACCGTTGATATGTTAATCTTCACAATCGTTGATGAAGAAAAAGAAAACTATAGAAGATTACCGGAAAAGTCACTGAAATTACTCCTGATAAAAAGAGGAGGCCATCCTTATTTGGGACAATGGGCTTTGCCCGGAGGTTTTGTAGCAAAGAACGAAAGCGTGGATGAAGCTGCCTTACGTGAGCTAAAAACCGAAACGAACATCGATGAGGTTTATATGGAGCAGCTTTATACTTGGGGAGATGTAACGAGGGATCCCCGTACTCGAGTGATCAGCTGCTCGTATATGGCGCTTGCCGACAGCATATCGCTTGAAGTGAAAGCTGGCGATGATGCTGATGATGCAAGCTGGTTCAACGTTAAGTACAGTGTGCTTGAAGAGAAGAAAACCTTGGTTGAAAAGAATTTTACATTTGAGAAAACGGTAAAAATCACCCTTTCCAACGATAAGGACGTACTGGAAGCAACAGTGAAAGTTATTGAAAAGTACGCAGGAAAAGCAATAATGACGGAAAGAGAGGTGTTGGATTCGAAGGGGATTGCCTTTGACCATGCGAAAATAATTCAATATGCCATGGAGAGGCTTCGGAACAAGATGGAGTATACCGATATTGCTTTCCATTTGATGCCGGAACTTTTTACATTATCAGAGCTGCAGCGGGTCTACGAGATCGCTTTGGATAAAGAAATGCTTTCTTCCGCATTCAGACGGAAGGTC
Source organism: Paenibacillus sp. LPE1-1-1.1 (assembly GCF_040676435.1). NCBI lineage: Bacteria > Bacillati > Bacillota > Bacilli > Caryophanales > Paenibacillaceae > Paenibacillus > Paenibacillus sp. LPE1-1-1.1. The sequence goes on along the minus strand of NZ_JBEGHY010000023.1, from coordinate 404,544 downwards.
GCGGGCATGGTTACGGAAACCAATCAATTTACAAAGGATGCAGGGCATAGACCTGCAAAGCTGTTCAGGTTCAATCCGCATTGGCGATATTCATAAATGGGCAGGCATATCGGCACACTTCATAAACATTGAACGCGAGTACGAATCATAGGATCAGCAGGAGGTAAAAAAATGATTCCTGACAAAAAAGCCGCAAAAATAACGGGAATATTATTTCTTGCTGCCACAGCATTCTATATGCTGGGTAACAGCCTTATAGAATCTATTGTAAATGATCCGGATTATCTTCATATGGTTTATCTCCATAAGAACCAAGTGATCCTAGGGATGCTGCTTGAACTCCTGAATTCCGCTGCTATTGTCGGCATTGCAATTGTGCTGTTTCCGATTTTGAAAAAGCATAATGAAACGATAGCTCTTGGTTACGTGGCTTTCAGGATTATGGAGGCCATTATCTTGATTGTCGGTGCGATCAGCCCCTTATTACTAATCCTATTAAGCAAGGAATATATTGAAGCGGGCTCTCCCGAAGCCTCCTATTTTCAGACGATTGGCAAGCTTGCGATAGAATGGAAGGATTTGGCCTTTCAGCTGGCAATGATCGTCCTTGGCCTATACAGCCTTTTGGTCTGTTATTTACTATTTCAATCAAGAATCATCCCTCGTTCGTTATCCGTCTTGGGTTTTATTGGATACGCATCGCTGTTAATAAATGCTTTGTTATGGATTTTCGGTTATCGTTCAGGCATGATATTATTTCTCCCAGGAGCTTTGTTTGAAATTATACTGCCGATCTGGCTGATCGTTAAGGGATTTAATACATTTGCAAATGCAGATAGGCGTTAAGGAGACATGTCCATGAAGGCAATGGTCTACACAAAATACGGAACGACAGACGTTCTTAAACTCGAAGAGGTGGAAACACCTGCTCCTAAGGAAAATGAAGTTCTGATACAAGTGTATGCTGCATCCGTAAACTCTTGGGATTGGGACCTCCTTAGAGGAAAACCGCTCATAACACGCCTTGACGGGCTGCTTAAACCAAGATACAAAATCCTCGGCGCTGACATCGCTGGGCGGGTAGTCGCGGTAGGCGGTGAAGTAAAGCTGTTGCAGCCGGGAGATGAGGTCTTCGGTGACATTTCCGGTTACGGTTGGGGTGGGTTTGCAGAATATACATGTGCGCATGAAAAAGCATTCACGCGAAAACCGGCCGGTATGACGTTCGAGGAAGCAGCGGCCATTCCACAAGCGGCAGTCCTTGCGTTGCAGGGATTGCGCGATAAAGGACAGATTCGGAAAGGCCACAAAGTATTAATTAACGGGGCCGGTGGAGGCGTGGGCACATTTGCGGTGCAGTTCGCCCAATCGATCGGGGCAGAAGTGACAGGCGTTGACAGTGCGGCAAAATTAAACATGCTGCAATCAATTGGCGCCAATTATGTGATCGATTATACAAAAGATGATTTTACCAAAAAAGGACAGCTTTATGACCTAATTCTTGATGTGGTGGGAAATAGATCGCGGTTTTCGAATACAAGCGTGCATTAAAACCCAAAGGTACTTATGTAATGGTCGGTGGTCCAATGAGTCGAATCTTCCAAGTCCTATTATTGGGACCATTCGTGTCAATGATTGAAAAAAAGAAAATGGGACTCCTTATACACAAACCTAACAAAGACGATCAAAATGCTTTGAAGGAGCTTTTTGAGGCTGGAAAAATAGTACCTATCATCGATCGACGTTATCCGTTAAGTGACGTTGCTCAAGCTATCCAGTATCTCGGAGAAGGACACCCCAAGGGAAAAGTTATTGTTCGAATTGAACATGAAGTAAATTAGAAATCGAATGAACCTGTCATAATGAAGAAATAACACTATTGACCAATAGAAAGCCCAAATTCTCAGCATTAAAATTGAGAAATTGGGCTTTTTATATTCAATCCTAAATGGATTGTAGGCAACATGGCCGGCTTTCTTTCAGCAAGCTTTCAGCCCATATTTATTTTCCTATAAGTTGGGGCTAATCTATGTTTCAGGCAATCGTTTTATAGTTAGCTTGTACGAAAAAACAAGACGGGAGGAGGTGACAGCTTGAAAACGAATCGTATCGTATTATGGACGGTGTTCGGGATTGCCGGGTTCGCTGCGGTACTCCTGCTGTTGAAGGCTATGACGCTATTTGGATTTGGCCATAGCAACGATGTATACATTCAACATGGCCCAGGACGCGGAGGACATAATGCATTCTATGTGTTACGTAAGGTTGAAGATCACCATTCCTTGGCGTTTTTAGCCTCTGCATGGATTGCAATTAAGTTTGCGGTGCTTGCTGCGGCAATCTGGTTGTGGTCGAAATCGTCCGGCATACTTAGAGGAGTAAGCATGGTTGTTGCGGGACTCGCGCTAATGAGTCTGTTATCGCCGATATGGGGAGCGCTGCTCGTTATAGCTTTGCTTATTTTGCAGCCCAAAAACAAAGGGAATGAAGCGCTGGCAGCACACGGTGAGGCTTTGCATAACGGCGGTCGACTGTTTACTGGCGGAGGTACAATGCAATACGTGAATAGGTCATCCGAAACCGGAAGTTTTCTGGATGATTGGGAACGCAAAAACAAAAATGAAATAGATGCTATCTAGGAGGAAACCAATATGGGAATTTTTAGAAGAATGAAGGAAATAGTGGCAGCGGATGTGCATAGAATGCTGGATAAGTGCGAGGATCCGGTTAGCATGGCTCAGCTATATTTGCGCCAGATTGAGGAGCAGATCGAGAAATCGAACGAGGCGCTTACCGGTCAGCTGGTTGCGGAGCAAGAAACGATTTTGCTGATCGAACACACGTCGCAAATTGTCGCGAAACGTATGCGCCAAGCGGAATTGGCAGTGGACCGGGAAGAGGAACGCATTGCAGAAATAGCGCTCGCGGACAAGCTGCAGCTTGAGTTGCTAATACAAGGCTACGGTCGAAATCTGGACGCTATCCGCAATCATATCGGTACGTTGAAGCAGGAGATTATTCGTCTGAAAGAATTGCATCGTGACCTGCAAGGCCGTCTGTACTTCCTTATATCAAGAGCCAAAGCCGCAAGGGCAATCAAAAGCGCTGCTTCCTTTCCTGCTTATCGAACCGATAAAGTCATACGCGGATTCGAACGTCTGGAAGAGAACGTGCGCCAGTTAGAGGCCGGTGCTTCGGCAAAGCAGTGGGCTGCGTCCCCGTATGATAACGAGCTGGACCGGATAGACCGGAATGAGGAGATACAGGCGGAGTTGACGCGCCTTAAAGCCGCCCGTATTGCGAAGCAAACCGGATAATCTATATGCTTGAGTACAGAGCAACGCGAGGCACGGCCTGCGATGCTCTGTACTTTTTTACGACATCCTGCTTCGCAGCCCATTGTATTACTAGTAATCCTATGACTCCTCCAATTGTCCTGGCTCCCGGCGCAGCCAACTCATGAATACCAAAGACAAAGCAATGGCCGTGAGAATAGCCCCAAGCAGCCGAAATCCCACGGAGCTGAACTTATCCCCCATTAAGATGCCTAACAACAAGGAAGAGAGTATGGTACCCAGGTATCTCGAAGTCATAAATACTCCGGATGCTACACCGATGATCCCTTTTGGAGAACTTCTGAACAAGGCCGCTTGCATACCGACATTGTTCAACCCGTTGCTAATGCCGAATGCTGCTAACGCCAAACACACACTGATTACAGGTGAAGTCTGATTCAATGTCATTATCCATACTGACCCAAGTGCCATCAGTATTCCGGATACTAGCAGTGCTGGCCGGGGTCCTGATTTATCAATCCATCGACCTGCTATTGGAGAGACTATGAGCGAGCACAAACCCAAACTTAGCATAAGAATCCCGGTTTGGATTTCGCTCACATGACGTACCACTTGCAAGTAGGACGGGAGCCCAAAAAAGAGCGAGTAATAAAGTACGTTAACGAGTATGAATTCGATATTGACCCAAGTCATCGCGGGATATTTGGCGAATGTCCGTAAAGGAATAAAGGGGGATGCCGCTTTTAACTCATGCCGTACGAAAGCTCCCAGTGAAACGAGACCGATCAATCCGACAATGACATGCACAAATGAGACATGCCCAGATGATTTTACTGATAGTAATCCGACGAGCAGGGCAACCAGACCCACTGTAAATAGCAGAATTCCTGGCGCATCGATCAAATCAAGCCATTTACGAAAAGACATGCTGCCAACGGCTGCTGGCGGTTCGTCCTTCGGAATATTCTTCCAAGCTAATAGATAGCTCGTCACGGCGAAAGGAATATTGACGAAGAAAATAGCCGGCCAATCCCACCAGTGGATCAAGACCCCACCTATAAAGGGCCCAATTGCTGCCGCTCCTGACAGAAAAATGGACAAAACGGACAGCGCGGTTGCCTGCTTCTCCGTTATATGAATTCGCACAATGGCCAATCCAACCGCTACCATCATGCTTGTTCCGATGGATTGAACAATACGGAACACGATGAGCCACCCAAAGTTTGGCGATAGCGGAGCTAATAATGATGCAGCGAAAGCGACAACAAGCCCGGTAAGAAAGATCTTCTTGCGACCGAATAAGTCGCTAGCTTTTCCCATGACAGGTTGAGCAACGCTACTTGCAATGTAGAAAGAAAAAATAATCCAGGAAACAGCTGTAAAGTCTAGACGGTACACATTTTGCAGCCTTGCAATCGCGACCGAAATCATCGAAGAATTTAATGGATTCAATAGTACCCCAAGACCAACGGAAATCATCAACCACCTGCTGCGAACACTCATTTTTGGTCCCCCTAAAGCGTATTAATGACATCGTACTTGAAATCTTATATTTATTCCAACGCATTCTATGTTATAGTTTCATTGACTTGAAGGAATGAGTGGTGGAAATGAAATGGAACTTCTTCAACTGCAATATTTTCTCGCGGTAGCTCGCTTGGAACATGTGACCGATGCTGCACGAAGTCTGCACGTTACCCAGTCGTCACTAAGCAAAACGATTCAACGCTTGGAGGAGGATTTAGGGGTCCCGCTATTCGATCGAATAGGGAGGAAGCTGCGACTGAATGAATGCGGAAGCAGATTTCTTCGCCGTGCAGAAAGAGCGTTGTTTGAATTGGAACAGGGGAAGCAGGAGATTAGCGATATAACCAGCCCGGAACATGGCACACTCGAGCTGGCGGTAACCACCGCAAGCACGCTACCAAATATTCTCCGAGAGTTTCGGAAAAAGCGGCCCTATATCCAATTTCATGTGCAAATGCTGACCACGAAGGAAATGGTTACGCTTCTACATAGAGGAGAGATCGATTTCTGCTTGTCCTCACCTCCTTTGCAAGGGGATGATATTGAATGTCAAATCGTGTATCTCGACCCGATCCTTGTAGCTGTTCCAAAGGGGCATCGGCTGGCAGACCGAAGCAGCGTATCCTTGATAGAACTTAGGGATGAATGGTTCGTGGGTGTAAAGAGAGGTTACGGTACTCGCGATCTAGTGGACTCTATTTGCCAATCGGTTGGATTTGAACCCAATTATGTGTATGAGGGAGATGAACCTGCACGGTTAAACTCGCTTGTGGAAGCAGAAATTGGCATCGCCTTCATACCAAGCACGGCAAGGCTTACACGGGAGCATATCAAATATCTCCAGGTAGAGAATCACGAATTGGTCCGGGAGATCGCTTTGGTGTGGCACAGGAGCCGGTACATTTCGCGGGCTGCTCTGGAATTCCGCGAGGTCGTTGTACAATATTTTGAGGCAATATCCAAACAAACCATTTAATCAAGCAATACGTACGCTTTCGAGTAAACAAAACTGAAGTCGAAAGAGAGGGTTATCATGGCCAATGAACCGAATATTTCATACGGAAATGAAGAAGAAAGCTCCTACATTAGAAAGAGATTGATTGCGTTTAATGCTGAGCATGTTCCTGAAAATTTAAGCTCACGTTATGAAGAAATAAATCTAACCATAAAAGATGACAGCGGCAGGGTTATTGGCGGGTTGTTGTCTACTCTTTGCTGGAATTGGATTGAAGTAGAAATCCTTTGGATTGAGGAATCTCTAAGAGGACTAGGTTACGGGACACACCTGTTAAATCAAATTGAACTTATTGCAAAAGAAAAAGAATGTACGTTTATCAAGCTAAATACCTTCAGCTTCCAGGCTCCGGAATTTTATCTGAAGAATGGTTATGACGAGGTTGCAGTGTTCAAGGAAGCCCCAACCGGGAGTAATCATTATTACTTCAAGAAAGATCTATTTTAACAGACAGAAAACATCCTCCCAGGCAGCAATCCGCCGGGCGGAAGAACTCGATATGTCCTAGCGATCCCATAAACATAACCCCGACACTGGCAGCTTTAAAGAACCAGTACCGGGGCTTTTTTTGTCCCGCGCAGCCTCTCAATTGACAAATCACCACATCAATCACCACATGTGGTGATGCGTTCTCACCATATGAACGTGTATCTTTAGATTAAGAAAGAATCGCGGACAAGGAAGTGGCGATGCATCCACAGGACGAACATGGAGGAGGCGCAGAATGAATGAAACAAACGTATCAACTGAAGGCAATCACTCGCTTGAACGATACGAAATTCGCCTCAAGGGACATCTTGATGCTCGGTGGGCCGACCGGTTTGAGGGGCTGAGCTTCACCTACAAAAATGACGGAACAACCATCCTTACCGGCCCTGTGATCGATCAGGCCGCATTACATGGCATGCTGAGAAGAGTGCGTGATATCGGCCTGCCATTGGTCTCCGTCAATCAAGTTGATCCCAAAAAGTCGAACGGACCGGATATGAACGCGGACTGATCTCAATCGTTCGAAAAAGGCGGAAAGCACAGGAACAACAATGGCAAGACCGCAGTTACAATGAAAAAAAGGAGAGCTATATGATGATTTCAACCTCGAGACTCATCCGTTGGGCAGGCTTATCAGCTATGTTGGCAGGGTTCCTTTTCATAGTCATTCAACCGATTCATCCACCTGAAAATCTATCGTCAGTCACCACCGACACATGGGCAATCGTCCATTACTTAACCATCGTCATGGCACTCTTCGGTCTGTTCGGCATTGCGGGAGTCTATGCCAGGCAAGTGAAAGAGACCGGTTGGCTTGGTCTGGCCGGCTTTCTCATGTTAAGCCTCTTTTGGATAACCACGACGGCCTTCACATTTGCCGAAGCCTTTATCTTACCGCTGCTTTCGACCGACGCACCGAAATTTGTGGAGGGCTACTTAGGGATTTTCAGCGGGGTTGCCAGCGAGGTTAATCTTGGAGCCCTCCCAGTGGCAGCACCGCTAGCAGGAGGCTTGTATATTCTTGGCGGACTGCTGTTTGGCATCGCTACGCTTCGCGCAGGTATCCTGCCGCGCTGGGCGGCCGGTCTGCTTGCATTTGCTTCCGTGTCGACCCTTGCGTCTTCGCTGCTCCCGCACCCGCTCGATCGGATTTTGGCGGTGCCGATGGGGATAGCTCTGGCCTGGCTGGGTTATGCTCTCTGGTCTAATTGGCCTGAGAAAGCCTCGACACCCTTACCTGGCAGAGGAGACGTCCAGCTCCGCCAAAGCAGAGCCGAATAAGTTCGCGGAGACGGGATGAAGCGGAAAAGCAGCCATTCAGTGTAAAAGCTAGTCAGCACTGATGGTGATACGCCTCACCATGAGGCTGGATAATTACTGACCCGTGCTGTGAAACGCACGCACACAGTACAGCGTAAATCGTCAAAGGAGCTGAAAATAAAATCGAATGTCTACAAATAACAATCATACCCCCGATGAGCCTCAGCACAATGAGTTAGAGAAACCCATGTCTCAGAAAACCTATGTGCCGGCAAAAGCAGGTTCGGCAAAGTGGGTCGTCGCTGCACTGCTCCTGCTGAGCGCCGTTCCGCTCGCCGCTGGCGCCTTCCGCTTAACCGAGCTTGCTGGCAGCGCGGAAATCACGCCGGCTAACGCACGGTTCTTTACGTCACCTTTGCCGGTAGTACTGCATATCCTAAGCGCCACTGTATTTGCCATCCTAGGCCCGTTCCAATTTACAACCGGTTTCCGGCGGCGCAGAACCGGTTGGCACCGCGCGGCCGGGCGGCTGCTTGTTCTATGCGGTCTGCTCGTTGGGCTATCAGGGCTGTGGATGACCCTATTCTATGCAGGCCAGGATGGTACCGGTGAGCTGCTTTTTGCAATGCGGCTCTTGTTTGGGACTGCCATGGTAGTGTCTATCATCCTCGGCTTTGCCGCGATTCGGCGAGGGGACGTGTTCCGGCACCGCGCATGGATGATACGCGGCTACGCAATTGGGCTTGGTGCGGGCACGCAGGTACTGACCCAGATGGCCGGGGAATTGATCGCCGGACCGCCGAGTGAATTCAGCGGAGCGCTGCTAATGGGCGCGGGCTGGGTGATCAACCTCGCCGTGGCCGAATGGGCCATCCGCAAGCGGTCAGCCCCTCCAGCCCGCATGGCATCAGACGTTGTTTCCCGTCTGCAATGAGGTCAGCCTGTTAAAAGTGGCCTATATTGGGCCACAGTGTTTTGTTTTTATGCGTGAATGCTTGAGCAGTTAATTTGCTATAGAGCGTAAGTAAGAGGATTTGAAATGCGAATGGAGGAGAAAAGGATGAAAGCGATCATATACGAGCGGTATGGGCCGCCGAATGTACTGCAGCTGCGGGAGGTCGCCAAGCCGATACCGAAAGACGACGAAATACTAATTAAAGTCTATGCTGCAACCGCTGCAGCGGGGGATTGGCGGTTACGCAAGGCAGATCCTTTCCTGGCGCGGCTGTTCAACGGTTTGTGGAAACCGAAACGCGTCAAAATTCTCGGATTCGAACTGGCCGGGGTGGTCGAATCGACGGGCAGCGGCGTTACTCGATTCAAGCCTGGGGATGCTGTCTATGCTGCCTGTGGAACCAGTTTCGGTGCTTATGCCGAATATAAATGCATGCCCGAGACCGGCAGCGTTGCGCACAAGCCGGCGAACATGACGTTCGAAGAGGCAGCCGCCGTTCCGGTCGGCGCCTATACTGCCTTGCAATTTCTCCGGAAGGGAAACATTCAGCGCGGCATGCGCGTTCTCGTCTATGGCGCTTCAGGCAGCGTTGGAACGTATGCCGTGCAGCTAGTTAAGCATTTCGGCGCGGAAGTGACCGGAGTATGCAGCACGTCGAATGTGACGCTTGTGAGATCGCTGGGTGCAGACCGAGTCATCGATTATACGAAAGAGCAGTTATCGGATGGCGGTCCGGTCTACGATATCATTTTCGATACGGTGGGAAAGAGTCCATTCGAGGTTTGCTTAAAACGTCTCGCACCGAACGGCTTCTATCTGCGAGCGTTCCATATGAGTCCTTTGCTGATCGTTCGCGGGTTATGGATCAATTTGACAAGCCGCAAGAAGGTGATCGGCGGATCAATGAAGGAAACCGCTGAAGACTTGAATTATCTTAAGGAATTAATCGAAGCAGGCAAACTGCGTTCGGTTATCGACCGCCGATATCCGCTGGAGCAAGCGGCGGAAGCCCATCGCTATGCGGAGCAGGGGCATAAGAAAGGCAACGTGGTTTTAACCGTACGGCAAAGTTGATATTATAATTCTGCAATCGCAGAACGTTCTGACGGTTGCACGGCGTACATTCAAAGAGGAGCCGCATGCCTGCGGCTCCTCTTTGTTATATCAGCATCTTCCGAACCAGCTGGGTACGGCTGCTGACATCCTGCTTCTCAAAGATCGATTTCAAATGCTTTTTCACATTTACTTCGCTAAGATACAGGCGGGCGGCGATCTCCGCATTGGTCAGCCCTTCGAATACGAGAGCAGCTACCTCCTTCTCACGGGCGGTCAAGCCGCCAAGATCCGGCATGCCGGCTTCGCCGCCGGGGCAGGGGAAGCATCTGTACCCGTGTCGTCCGTTTCCTCGAGCGGAAGCTCGATACGAAGTCCAGAGCGCTTCACGTGCTTCCGGATATAAGCGTGGAGATGCTTGCCTTGCGTATCCCGTACGAAGACGGGCGTCGGTGTAATACCGTCGTAATTCGTATGGACGGCATGATCGGCCGTATCAAAGCCGAGGCTCTCATGTGCCGCCAGGAAGAACGGGTGAGGGGCGGGGGTACGCAGCAAGAACTCCCCTGTGAACATCAAACCGTGGAGAAAGTGACCGATGGCCGTGTGCTGGCCTGCATTCTCGTAATGGTCTTGATCGATCATATCGATAAACTAGCCCGCGCGGGTATGTTCCGGAACGGCGAACCGCTTAAGCTCTTCTTCTGTAAGGCCGGAGAAATAAGGCGGGAGCAAGGGTGATCCATCAAATAAGACATCGTTTTCCGGTTGATCGGAACCAACGAGATGAGCACCGCTATCTTTCCCGCGTCGTTCCGCATGACGCGGAGCACGTCGTATTCGAGCGAGAACAACCGGTCCAAATCGAACCAGCTCAGGGAATATAGATTCTGCTCCGTAGTCAGCGGAAAGTCGAAACGGCGGTTCGTCGCCGCATCGAAAAGCTTAATCGTCTGCGGAGCGGCCGTTTCATGCCGGTACCGAACATAGCTCTCCAGCTCGGCGCGGTGGCTCCGGCCGACGGGCTCGAACGGCCGGGGCGTAGGATCGAACCAATTCATCAGGGCATGAATGAGAGCATCGCCAGCATAATACGTAAGCTCCAGCGCTTCGTGATTGCGCAAGCTTTGCGGCGAACGCTTAAATCATTCGTAAGCGTGGATGATGGCCCTGGTTTGAAGCCGGTCATACAGTTGAGGCGTATAAACTACTGGACAAAGTTACAGAACAATATCCTAAAGCTAAAGTCATCATTACGGGATATTATGCGCCGATCTCCCGCAATAGCGATCTGGCGGCGGTCGAGGCGCTGCTGATCGCCCTCGGCATCCTCGTGGGAGGAGCCGGTGGGGGCGTGGGCGAAGGCATATTCGGTCTTGCAGAATTCGAAGCGATTTGCAACCGCTGCGAGAAGTTGGAGAGAGACTCTAAGATATACCTGCAGCAGGCCATTAACCGCAAAAACGGTGAGCTGAATGCTCCTCCGCGGATCTTCTTCGCCGATCCTAACTTCGGCCCCGACCATGCGGCGCTTACCGACGATCCGTACCTGTTCGGCGTTAACCTGGATCTTTCACCGAGGATTTCTTAGCGAGCGACCGGCTGATGTCCTGCACGGAGGCAGGCTGTAACGGTTTCGATATGGAAAAATGCAAACGTGCCTCGATGGGCCATCCGAATCCGAAGGGCGCGCAAGCTTACGCAAACGCTATTATGCCATTGTTATAATCCTAATTGCATAGAGAAAGCTGGAAGGGGAGTATCAGCTTTAAGCCGGCGAACCGAAAGGAGAGAGGCAACCAAATAAGAACGAACAGAAATGATGTAACGTGGATAATAAATAACTAAAGAGGTTCTGACCAGAAAATCCGCCAATTCATGAATTGGCGGATTTTTATATGCCGCGGGCTTTTTTGTCAGGTATTGACTAACTGACAGGATAACGCGGAAGACGCCTATTTCGGAAGATTAAGCTGCCATGAGACACCGAACCGGTCATTTAACCATCCAAATTTCTTACTAAAACCATAATCATCTAACGGCATAAGTGCTTGTCCATCCATAATGAGTTTCTCATAAAGATGGTTAATCTCCTCTTCAGAATGACAAGCGACATAAATCGAGAACGAAGGTGTAAAGGAGAATTGATGCTTCAAATTACTGTCGATGCACATAAATTCTTGCCCTTTTAACGAAAAAGTTGCATTCATCACCGTTCCCTCTGCTCCAGATTCATTCGCTCCGTAACGAACGATACTTGTAATTTTTGAATCCTCAATAAGTGAAGTGTAATAATTCATTGCATCTTCTGCCTGGCCATCTTGAAACATTAAGAACGGTGTAATCTTATCCATCCTAAATCGACTCCTTATCTTTGAGTGATAGCACATTATTTGAACCTATTATATCTCTTAGAGAGTCGAATGAGGAAGAAACTAATTCCAAGTTTAACAATTAAAATAATGAACAGAGTCGCAACAAAACCATCGTCAATCCAAACTGACGATGGTTTTTGTTTTTTGTAGAATTAGTTATTTTATGTTTAGAGTCAAAATTTTTGACGGCATGACGTTCCTTGTCTACCGCAAAAAAATCGGTTTGTGAGTAGGATAACATTTTACATTCAGCTAATAATTTTTAATAAGATCTCTCATCAAGTTTCAACACGGTCTGCATTCAACGTTTGTGTCTTTACTTTTTTTTGCCCAAAAAGAGTCGTTCCCATAACCCCCGCAATAATCAACGCCGAACCGATAATCGAATACATCGTTAACTCTTCCCTAAGGAACAGCGCGCCGGCAGCGATAGAGACGATAGTCGCAAGATTGGAAAATACGCTCATTTTAGAAGCTTCGATTTTGGATAAGGCGTAGTTTGCCAACAGTGATGTGAGAAGGGAGGACATCACTCCGAGGTAGAAAATCGACATGATAAAGGTACTGTTGGCGAGCGGCGCAATGAATTGATCAATCGTCCCAGCGGTCACATGATTTGTGAGCGAACCAGCAAGAAAAGTAACGAATCCGATTCCGAGCATCAAATAACTGATTTCCGCAGGGCTAAAAGTTCGTAAAAGCGACCGGGCCAGAACGCCGTAACCGGCAAAAGCCAGACATGATAAGAACAACAGGAATATACCCTTTATGTTCGTCAAATCGATGCCGCTGCCTTTCATCACAAAGATGAACACAACACCGAATACCGACAGGAAGATCGATAGCTTCTGCAGGACGGTTGTCGTTTCCTTTAAAAATACGGCGGCTAATAACATCGTCAAGATCGGTGTCGCGGCGTATAATATGCCTCCCTCTGAAGAACTGGCGCGCTGCAGCCCAAACGTTTGTAGCGTAAAGAAACCGATAGGGTACATTGTTGCCAAAAGTAATGCTTTATATAATGGTTTGCCGAGGTAGTTCAGTTTAACTCGGCCGAACATTACCGGGATCGAGATGACCGCAAACGAAAGGGTAAAACGGTACGTTAGCGTATCAATAGGATCAGCGAGTTCGAGCGCCATTTTGGCAAACAGAAACGAAAATCCGATTATCGCAGCGTTCAATAGCGCAGAGACATAAGCAAGTTTCAATCCTTTTTGTTCTATGATGGTTTCTTCCTTTCCTCTAAATTCAGGATCGTGTTCGCGAACATCTATCCGTTACTTGAAATGATAGGGCTAAAACGCGGCCTGAACAATAATGTATTATCAAAACTGTATCGATACAGTTGGCTAAGACTTGTATAATGATTAGAGATAGCAGAGGGGGAGCGGCATGAAAAAGTATTTGTTTATTCTTTCCGATATTGAGCAGAAAATCGTGGAAGGACAATTCCGCCAGGGCCAAAAGCTACCTTCCGTTCGAAGCGCTGCAAAGGAGTACGGATGCAGTATCAGCACCATCATAAGGGCATACGCAGAGCTGGAGAAGCGGCACGCTATTTATTCGATCTCGCAGAGCGGCTATTACGTAGTCGAAAAACAGGGAGATTTGCCTAACGGCAATGAAATCAGATTCATAGATTTCGCTTCGGCTTTGCCGGATGAAAACGTATTTCCGTATTTGGATTTCCAGCATTGCTTAAACAAGGCAATTGATACATATAAACACCACCTGTTCACGTATGGCGATTCGAAAGGGCTGGAGAGACTTCGGCATACGCTTGCTTCCCACTTGGCAGGAGATCAAGTGCATGCGAATGTGGAGCGAATTATGGTGACTTCGGGTGCGCAGCAGGCGTTGGAAATCTTGGCGAAAATGCCGTTTCCGAACGGGAATTCGGTCATTTTGGTCGAACAGCCTAGTTACGATATATATTTACGTTTTCTTATGACAGAGGGAATACCGGTCTGCGGAATTACGCGAACGGCGACAGGTATCAATTTGCGTGAATTAGAGGCCAAGTTCAAAAACGACGGAATTAAATTTTTTTACACGATGTCAAGATACCACAATCCGCTGGGCACGTCGTACAGCCCTGAGGAAAGGAAGGAGATTGCTGGGCTCGCCAGCAAATATAACGTGTACGTCGTGGAAGACGATTACATGGCCGACTTGGGCGAAGAACGAGGTTTCGATCCGATTTACGCGTACAACAGAACCTCGCACGTCGTTTATTTGAAAAGCTTCTCGAAAATCATTTTCCCTGGTTTGCGGTTGGGAGCCGCCGTTTTGCCAGAACGGTTGCTGGAGACTTTTCAAACATACAAAAGACATAGCGACACCTCTCTTTTGTCCCAGGCGTCGCTTGAGGTGTACATCAAAAGCGGCATGTATGAACGTCACAAGCATAAAATTTGCAAACAGTATGCCGCACGGATTCGTACGCTGAATGAAGCATTGCTGAAATACAACGATGAAGGTTTGATTGAAGCCGCTGATGTCAGTTCGGGTGTCTATATGCAGTTCAAACTGCCGCAAACGGTCAATTTGGAGCGACTGATTAAGCGGCTTGCGGCGAGGAATGTTATTGTCGTGTCCAGCAATGGCTTCTATTTGCCTGACTATCTAGAGCGGGAGAAGTTTTTGCGGATCAGCATTTCACGGGCGCAGCCGGAGCAAATCGCTGAAGGGGTTAAGGCGATTATTGAAGAAATAAAGAGGAGCTTCATATGGTAGAATTGCCACCTTTCAACGAGCAACCTAGATCAGTATAGAACATATGAATTTTAAAATAGAACAGGTAGCCGACATTTTATCGGCTGCCTGCTCCTATTCATCTATGAAATCTTTCAAAATTTTCAATCCGGTTTCTAATTCCTGCATGGAGTTCGTTGATGAAAGTGCTTAACGTTAAAATTTATCCTGCACGCCGGCACCGCTCAGAAAGCGATCCGAATGGAACACGCGGACGCCTTGGCTTAGCAGGGCGCTCTCTATTTGAAAAGAAGAATTATATCTTCAATCAGAATTAGATGATGATCGCGAATAACGGCAGCGAGTGCCTTTTTTCGTTCCACTGACATTACTACTGTTGTTGGGTTCGAACAGGAAGGCATGAGAAAGATGCCGTGGATATCCAACAGCCGGCACTGAGTTTCAAGCTCGCTCGGCAGCATGCCGTCCTCGTCACCAAGAATCGGGACCAACTGGATCCGATACATCTTTGCTATTTCAATAAAATTAGCAAACGTGAACACATCGACTGCAATCCGTTTTCCCGGTTCGAATAAAGCGAGTAACGTAATGGCCAGCGCGTTTTGCGCGCCCGAAGTTTTTCATACTCTTCCTTTACAGTCTCATACACTTCTTCGGGATCCGTGATCATATCCATTTTCAGATCCATTATAGTACAAAAGTTTGGCACTGGGCAGTTTCTTTCTCCTTAGAGAAGGGGGGGCTGCGAGTGTCATTTTGTGTTCTGGGAGATCGCGAAGCTGTTGCCGCAGACAATGTCCTGAGAGGGATTCCTGAAGAGGTGAGCACCATTCACATTAATTTAGATGCCCGCTAATAAAGCCGAGAATCTAATTTTAACAGAATATCTCTTGACTTGGAGTTAACTCCAAGTGGGATAATATCAACTAGCTGAACGTTTCAGTCATCGTAGCGAACAATAGTTGATAGAAAATCACTTTGAAAGAAGGGAAATAAAATGGAATATGTAAAACTTGGGAATACGGGTCTTGACGTTTCTCGGCTTTGTCTTGGATGTATGAGCTTTGGTGAAGCCGAGCGCTGGACACATCCATGGGTACTTGATGAAGAGAATAGCCGTCCGATCATCAAAAAAGCTTTAGAGCTTGGAATCAATTTTTTTGACACAGCGAATATTTATTCGGTTGGTTCTAGTGAGGAAATGGTTGGGCGGATATTAAAGGAGTATGCCAATCGAGATGAAATTGTCATTGCAACAAAAGTTCATTTCCGAATGCATCCAGGACCCAATGGCGCCGGGCTTTCCCGAAAAGCCATCATGAGCGAAATTGATAAGAGCCTCCAGAGATTAGGAACTGATTATGTGGATTTGTATCAGATTCACCGCTGGGACTATAATACGCCCATTGAAGAGACGATGGAAGCTCTGCATGACGTGGTAAAAGCAGGCAAAGCAAGGTACATAGGTGCATCTGCCATGTATGCATGGCAGTTTCTAAAGGCATTGCATGCAGCCGATAAGAACGGATGGACCCGGTTTGTATCCATGCAAAATCATCTTAACCTCATTTATCGTGAAGAAGAAAGGGAGATGATTCCGCTTTGCAAGGAAGAAAAAATCGGTGTAATTCCTTACAGTCCGCTTGCTTCAGGTCGTTTGGCGCGTGACTGGTCCGAAACAACCCCTCGTTCCGAAACAGACCAAGCACAGAAGTGGAAGTATGATGCAACGGCAAATATTGACCGTGTAATTGCAGATCGTGTTACCGAAATCGCAGAAACACGCGGCGTTCCCCGCATTCAGATTGCACTTGCCTGGTTGCTTCAGAAGCAACCTGTAACGGCTCCCATTATTGGTGCTACGAAAATATCCCAGCTCGAAGAGGCGGTAGGCGCGCTTTCGATCACGTTAACCCCAGATGAGATTACATCGCTGGAGGAGCTATATGTTCCTCATCCGGTAGTTGGTGCACAGTAAGACTAGGATGAGAAATTAATAGCTAGCGGCGGATTTTCGGAAGTTTGCTCGAATCGTGACTAGTTTTGGAAGAGACAGCCTTCGACAGAAACATTTTCCTCCATAGCGTCGTTAAATAGGGTACATTCGCCGGCCCGCATCCGCTTACATTCTTTTGTTGCGGATCCGGCAGAAATACCTTAGGAGGGCTGTAATGATGAGGAAAATCGCTCTGGCATTGCTCGCGATATCGCTGCTGCTTGGATTGGCACTCCCAGCCGCTGGAGCGGCGACGCTCACGACGGAGGAGAAGTTCCAGGTGCTGAAGCGGCAAGGAATTATGACCGGTTTCGAGGACGGGTCATCCCGCCTGAACGAATCCATGTCTCGCGAACAGTTCGCTACCGTGCTCTACAAGCTTCTCGAATTGCCTCGTTCCAATTCCGCGCCGAGCTTCGTGGACGTGCTGAAGACGCGCTGGTCGTTCACGGCGGTCCAAGCGGTGCGAAGCGCTGGCATCATGGTTGGCAAAGGGGGTAACCGATTCGAGCCGACCGCCCCGGTGAAGGTGGAAGAGTTGGCCACCGTGCTGATGAAGATTAACAATGTCCCTCCCAACCCGAACATCGGCTTCGTAGGCAAAGTATCGGCCTGGGCGAAGGTTGCGGTCGGAACCGCGCTTAGCAAAGGCTGGATTGCCCCTCGAAACGACTATACGGTCAACGCCACGCGAGGCGTACTCGTGGATGCTATCTACGCGGTATATACGGGCTGGGGCAGCGCGCTCGACGTGAAATCGGTTGAAGGGCTGAACGTCCAGACGGTGCGGGTAAACCTGAAGGCGAAGACCGAATCGGCGGATATCGGACGATTCACTCTGCGGGACGATCTAGGCAATGTCGTGCCAATCATTCTCGCGACGGTCGGCGGAGACGGGATGTCGGTATTGCTCACGACGGGCTATCAAATCGAGAACCGCACGCATTACTTGACCATCGACGGCAAGGCGTGGACGTACACTTCGCCAAGATCTGATATGGCGAAGCCGACGATAACCGCGTTCGATCGTGCAACGGCTCGCGTCTATGTCCTGACGTTCTCCGAGCCGGTCGACTACAAAACGGCTACGAATGCCGCAAACTACTCGTTCTCCGGCGGGTTGAAGATAACGACGCTGCAACTCTCTTCGGACAAGAGACAGGTCACGTTCTCCACATCGAACCAGTCAGACAACGCCCGGTACTGGCTGACCGTTAAAAACGTCAAGGATCTCGCCGGCAACGTCATGGACACGCGAACGGATTTGTCCATCGTCGGCAACAACGACGCGATAAAGCCGGCGATCATCGATTCGGAATTTAAAGTGAATGCGGATGCGTCATTGACCGTCAAATTCAGCGAGAAGGTGAATCGGGACATTGCTGTGCAGACAGGACGGTACAGCATAGGCGGCTTGGCGATCGTTTCGGCGAGTCTGGACAACGAAGGACGTACCGTCACGCTGCGGACATCCGCCCAACAAGACAAGACCGTGTACAGCCTTACCGTGTCGGGCATTCCCGATCTGGCTGGCAACGTGATGGAGACGAAATCAGGCCTGCTGTTCGGGGGAATCTCCAATCCGATCCTGCCGGTGAAGCTCCAGAGCATTGCCGCGGTTAACGAGAACACCATCGAGATCACGTTCGATAGAGATATTAAGGACACGGACGCCGGTTCCTTAGCAGTAACGATTCTCAAGGACAACGGCGCTAATGTCTCGATGTCCGGCTGGAGCAAATACGCTGTCCGCAAGCCGGGAACGAATAGGGTTGTTGCCGTCCAATTCCGCACAGGAACCGATCCGAACCCGGGCTTGTTCCAACCTGGCCACGTTTACACGGCGAGGGTAACGGGCGTATCGTCACTCATCTCGCAGGACGGTGCTAATGAGTCCGCATTCGCGGGAACCATTGCCGCCAATGAGGCTCCTTACGCGAAACAGGTAATCGTTTTGAACCGGACGACGATTAAAGTCGTCTTCAGCGAACCGGTGAAAAACGTGAATGAGCCTTACTTCGTTTTGAAGGAACAAGGAGGGGATACCGTCGGTATCGCCCACGACGAATTAAACAACACAGGCGCGGTCGTCACCGAGGTTACGCTGAAGCTGACCAAGGACATGACACCGGGCCTGGTGTACAATCTCACGTTCAAACCGGGAATTACCGACGCGGCAGGCTTCAACGGATGGAAGACGAAGAACGGCAATGAGGACATCAGCCTTCTTTTCACCGGCATTTAAGAAACGTCTGACGGATCGAAACGCTTCAGGATGAGCGTCCTTCAAACGGCTGCAAGAAACCTTCATCGGGAGGGCAGGGAAGCCGGTGCAGTTGAGACGCCGCCAAAGAGATCGACGCCAGAAGCGGAAATACAAGAATGAAACAATAGGGTACCCATACTTTAGACACTTGAATTAGTGTTTATAGCGATGGGTACTTTTTTGCATATGAGAGTGCAGGGGTGAGCGTGCGAGTGAAAACATGACTTAGGATGGTGCGAAGTACGCAAATTCTTGCCAAAAATAGCAATCAATTATTGAACTAATAAGAGAAAGCGCTTCGGTGGCCAGCACATTATTTAAGCTAATGGACAGGATATTTTAACAAAATGTGGAACACACTGTTATTTGTTTTTTGGGGGGATTTAGGGGTGAAAAACCGAGCGGAAAATGAAAGTTGAATAAAGCTGGTTGGTGTTTTTATTGGTGTTGTTGTTATTACGATAATAGCATTCTATTTGTTATCCGCTTTATTAATTCCTGAAAGCGATGAGGGAACCCTAGTAGTGATTTCATTAGTGATTTCTCTCCAATTCTCTTTTATTACAGCTTACTTAATCACGAACTCGAAAAAATAACTGTTCAGCTAACGAGTGAAGATAGTTGAACAAACAAGGAGTAGTTTCCAGCGGCAATTGCTCCATTTCTTTATTAAGCTGACGGACAGTTTAATTATAACCAAAAAATACTACGTACATATTGATTTAATGGTTAAAATCGTTATGAGTACAACAAACAAAATTATTGGAGGCATACCATGCGAGATATAGATTACAACAATTATTTTTGGCAGGATGAAGCTTTAAGATTGCGTGCAATACAACCGAAAGATTGGGAAGACCACTATATCAACCGATTCGATACCCCTGCACGGCGCCTTTTAGAGTGTGCTGTTGAATTGCCGCCCACAGTTGCAGAAGCAAAATCTTTTGCAGAAACATTTTCTGACTTCTCGTCGAATCGTCTTATGTTTACTATTGAGAACTTGGACGGTGACAATGTTGGTGGGATTAATCTAAACAGTATCGACGAAAGAAACGGCACGTTTAGCATCGGTATTCAAATAGACAGAGACCATCGAGGGAAGGGCTGCGGAACAAGGGCAGTAACCATACTATTAAAATATGCTTTCTTCGAGCGGAGACTAAATAAGTTCAACAGTTACGTACTTGAAGAAAACGAAACCTCGGCTGCGATGCTCAGAAAAGTCGGATGTGTTCAAGAAGGAGTTCGTCGCCAAGTCTATTTTACTAATGGACGATATTATGATTCCATCTTGTTTGGTCTAACGAAAGACGAATTTGTTGAGTTTCTTTCAAAGACCAAATAGCGAAAAATAATATATTTGCTCGAAGTATCCATTTAGTTTCTATAACAGAAAAAGGAAATGACTTTATTATGGTTCAGAAGGTGAATGGAACAGATGAAAAAAATGGTTCGATCTTGGCCATTTGAAGATCCCGAGAATGCAGCTGTTATTACCACCCATAAAATTATGAAAAGACAAAGTCCTATTCTATATGTATCCCATGACGACGATGATAGAATGTGGCAGTTTCTCGATGGTGGCGATGTGAGTGAAACAGAAGCACGTATACTGGGTTTGAAAGAAGTAATAGACATTGACCCGAGTTTGATCCAACTTGCTGATCTGCCAATGGGATGGGTTGCATGGAGGGAAACTAAATTCAATCAATGGATTAGCGAAAAAAGATAGGCAAGTAACGTAACGGTTAACGTTAGTTCATGAAGGACTTTATATCAACGATGAAGGAGCTGCAGCGGCAGCCTTTTTTAGATTTTCACTACATATGTACTGCTGGGCGTTGAACGGACTGGCAGATTACGTTAATGATGGATTGTGATAAAATAAGCGTGGAAAAGCGAATGGAATAACGTATTAATCAAAAAGCTATGTTAAATTCTAATGTTGATAATTGACCATAAGAAAACCGCCTTGGTGAAAAGGCGGTTCATTGAGATATCGTCCCCGTAGTTAAATAAATTAGTTGTCTGGTTTTATTGAATCTCCAGGACATTTATTAATGGCTTTTGAAGTGCGTCCACAATGGCTATGATGATACTTGTTGCTAAAATACCCATTAGACATAATGATGTAGGGCCCGCCGCATCATCACTATCTGTAACTTGAGCAAGGACCCTTAAGCTTACTATTCCTAACAAAATGAGGAAAATGACTGTATAAGCACATTTCTTTATAATCTTCAATGATTTAAGGGATAATTCAGACAAAGCATTGTTCTTTTCAATGTAGGTTAATAGTTTATATGCTTGATACAACGCAACAGAAAAGGCCATACAGAATCCGTATGCACATACTAAAAAGGGGATTAGGAAGTAAGCCGTATCTGGATGTACCCTTGCATCTCTAACGGCTATCTCAGGCAACCAGATACACAAAGCAAGCACTGCAATGCCAGACAGAAAAATAATTACCTTTAAGAAAGTGGTTGAACCTCTTTTAACATTCATTTAAAACACCTCACCTATTTAATGACAACATGATTTTATCATATGATTTATCGTTTTTCAATAAATTAGTATTGTTTTTTATTTTATTATTATTGTTATTGAAATGTCCTTATAATTTTGACAAAAATAAAAAGCATTTCTCATTACAAAGAGATGCTCTTACTTTAAGATGTTAAATTTACAACTTGTTCAACAAAAATAGTGGGTATACTTTTATTTACAACGGCAAGGGTGCTGAATTTGAAAAAGCCGAATAAAATTGTCATCCCGTATTTTAGATTAAAGCACCAAGGAGCAGTTTGCGGACCGCAGCTGTTCCTTTTTTTCATTAAGCCACGTCTGAATAGGCGATGCAGGGCTATGGGATTGACCTGGTGTTAAGGCAAAATACGAAACAAATTTGTGTTATTCGGTATATTAAAGTTGTTGACACGACACCATATGGTGACCTATAATCAAAACGTCACTAAATGGTGTCCAATTAGGTGCTAAGAAAGTTTGGCACCTGAATAGGTTTCACTTGAAACAATTATGAGGAGGTGGCGAAATTAACGGCTGGCCCTTCGTACCACCAATAGATTTCTACTACATGGAGAGGGTGTTGTGAGCGAGAACAACCAGTTGCGGGATGTGTTTGACGCGATTGCAGATCCAACTAGGCGCCAACTAATTCGTCTGTTAGCCGAGGCAGAGGAGATCCCGCTTCATGAATTAACGGCACAGTTTCAAATGGGCCGTACAGCGGTATCCAAGCATCTGACAATCCTTAAAGAGGCCGGGCTGGTACTTGACCGAAAAGTCGGCAGAGAAACGCGATTTAGGCTTAACGCATCACCACTCAGAGAAATTCAAGATTGGGTAGCTTTCTACAGCAATTTCTGGAGCACGAATATGTTGCGCTTGAACCAACTATTAGAGGAGGAAGAAGAATGAGTTTAAAATTAGAGTTGGATTTTGAGTACAGGACATCGATCGAGAAGCTTTGGTCCGCCATAACCGATTCAAGCAAGCTTGCCAAGTGGGTTTTGGAAAATGATTTCGAGCCCGTCGTGGGTCACCGTTTTCAGTTTCGCGCTCAGCCGAACGAATATTGGGATGGAATTATTGACGGTGAAGTGCTAATTGTAGATCCACCAAATCGGTTGTCCTATACATGGGCCGTCGGCGAGGAGAAACACACGGTCAACTGGACGCTGCAGGATTTAGGGGAAGGAAAGGTTAATCTCCATCTTGACCAAACCGGATTCTCGAATGTTCAAGGACTCGAAGGCGCTAGGTACGGCTGGAGTAATTGGAGCGGCGAGCTTGAAAAGCTGTTGGCACAATAACCGTATTAGGTACTAAATATCTCTTTCATCAATGCTAATTTAATGAGTACGATAATTGCACTCTGTTTGACCCGAATCAATATAAACCGGCTGCATGTCGTTTGCAGCCGGTTTATGTCTACTTTAGACAATCTGGCAAGTTCTTGTCATTTCGGATCAAGTTCGCACTTATTGCGTATGGATAAAATGTGAATAGAAGTAGAAATTAACACTTTCGGAAGGATGTTAACATGAGCGAATCTAATCAGGAGTATATCGTAATCTCGGGTGCGAGGGAAAACAATCTCAAGAACGTATCCTTGCGCATTCCCAAGCGGAAGATCTCGATCTTCACCGGGGTATCCGGATCCGGCAAGTCATCGATCGTCTTCGATACGATCGCCGCAGAATCCACGCGATTGCTGAATGAGAACTTCAGCATGTTCGTGCGCAGCTTCCTACCCCGCGTTCCCCAGCCGGATACGGACGCGATTGAGAACCTGAGCATGGCTGTTATTGTGGACCAGAAGCGGCTGGGCGGCGGTTCCCATTCCACGATGGGAACGATTACCGATATCTCTCCCATTCTCCGTCTTCTCTTCTCACGAGCGGGTCAGCCTTATGTTGGACAAGCGCACATGTTCTCGTTTAACGATCCGCAAGGCATGTGTCCCGAGTGCAACGGGATTGGTCGCAGGTTGGGCGTCGACATGAGCAAGGCGCTTGACATGTCAAAGTCGTTGAATGAAGGGGCAATTATGCTGCCGGACTATTCGTTGAACGGCTGGGAATGGAACATGGTCGTGCAGTCGGGGGACTTCGATCTCGACAAGAAGCTGAGCGCTTATTCGGATGAGGAACTGGAGCAACTGCTGTACTCGAAGGCAAGGAAAGTTAAGATGGATTTCGCCGGTAAGGCAACGAATATTACAGTCGAAGGCGTCATTGAGAAGTTCACCAACAAATACATCAAGCAGGATGTGAAGACGAAGTCCGAGCGCACACAAAAAGCTGTTATGCCGTACATTTCCGAGGGTCCCTGCTCCAGCTGTCGCGGCGCTAGACTCAGCCAGGCCACACTAAGCTGCAGAATCAATGGTCTCAACATTGCGGAGATGGCTTCCATGGAGGTCGGACAGCTAATCCGCGTCATTCGGGAGATTGACATTCCTGTCGCCGTGCCGGTCGTCAAATCGCTAACGGAGCGGCTGCAGCATCTGGTGGATATCGGACTTGACTATTTGACGCTGGATCGTGAGACGGATACATTATCCGGCGGCGAGTCGCAACGCGTCAAGATGGTAAAGCACCTGAGCGGCAGTCTGGTGGATGTCACTTACATATTCGATGAGCCCAGCGTTGGCTTGCACCCACGTGATGTACACAGGTTAAATGAACTGCTTGTGAAACTCCGCGATAAGGGCAATACCGTGATTGTCGTCGAGCATGATCCCGATGTGATCAAGTTGGCGGATCATATCGTCGACGTCGGTCCTCACGCCGGCAGCCGCGGCGGTACCATTGTGTATGAAGGAAGCTTCCAAGGCCTGCTGGAATCAGGTACGCTGACAGGCACCCATATGAAACGACCGCTCCAGCTGAAGCACGATTGCAGGCAGCCAGCCGGCAAACTATCCATTAAGGATGCCACGCTGCATAATCTGCGGAACGTGAGTGCAGATATTCCAACCGGAGTGCTAACAGTCGTTACGGGTGTCGCCGGCTCGGGCAAAAGTACGCTGATTAACGAAGTATTCCTTAGCCAGCATTCCGATGCAATTGTCATCGACCAATCGGCGGTAGGCGTGTCCACACGTTCGAATCCCGCGACCTACACGGGCATTATGGATGATGTGCGCAAGGCGTTTGCTTCCGCGAACAAGGTCAATCAAGGTTTGTTCAGCTTCAACTCCAAAGGGGCTTGCGAGAACTGCCAAGGGCTGGGTGTTGTGTATACAGACCTGGCATTCCTCGATAGCGTGAAGCTGCCATGCGAAGTATGCGGAGGTAAACGGTTCAAGGAAGAGGTGCTCGCATACAAGCTGAACGGCAAGTCAATTGCAGATGTGCTGGAGATGACTGTGGAACAGGCATTGGATTTTTTCCAGCTAAAAGAGGTTGTGCGCAAGCTCCAGGCGATGAGCGATGTGGGGCTGAACTATATTACACTCGGCCAGCCGCTCAGCACACTCTCGGGCGGGGAATGTCAGCGCATCAAGCTGGCAAGCGAGCTGCATAAGAAGGGCAGCATTTACGTGTTGGACGAGCCGACGACCGGCCTACATATGTCAGATATCGGTCACCTTATGGAAATCATGAACCGCCTCGTAGATGCCGGTAATACGGTGATCGTCATCGAGCATAACCTCGATGTGATCAGTCAAGCGGATTGGATCATCGATATGGGACCGGACGGAGGCAGCAAGGGCGGCCAGGTGGTGTTTGAAGGCACACCATCGCAGATCATTCATGCGGAGCAGTCGATCACGGGAAAATACTTGATATAACTATAACTTAAAGTGCCGCACATTGATTGAGCTATCGGGTAACGATAATTCAATCACAACAGGCTCTTCTACAGAAACAGCTGCCGGATCACTACGGCAGCTGTTCGATTTCAGTTAGAAGCGAACTGAAGTAATGGCCCAAGTGAGATTAGCCGCCAATGCCATGGCGGCATTTTTCATTTCAGCACAGTAAGGGGCAGGTTAGTTCAATGTTCATAACGAATTTTTCCTTTACCGATAAGTAAAGTTGACTTATGAATGAAGTCAATTTTCATGGGAGGGGCAGGCTAATTGGAACATCGATTATTTGTGAAGATCGTTATTCCTGAGGAGGTCGTTACACTTCAGAACATTAAAAAATGGATCGATGAAATCGTATTATTTAGCCATAATCAGATGAGGACGAAACTTACTGAACGCAAGTTCAATGTAAACCAACTAAATAGAGAATTAGAGAAGTTATTTTCGGATGAGTACGTTTATTTTCAATTAGATCTACAAGATGATACGAGTTCCTTTACCTTAACAAAAGGCGTTCGTCAACTTCCTTCGATCCTTTGTATGTTTAGCAAGTCTGTCTATGAAAAAACTTCAATTAATGAAATTGCGAACAAATTTACTGATTTCTTTCAGGTGTATGGCGGAATAGTCGGCTATGCGGTTTCTTGTGAAGATCAGAATTGGCAAAACCAAACGGATATTGAAGCGTTTATAAAAGCTAATAAACCCTTGGAGCAAGTTACATTTAAGCCGCATTTCATACGTAAAGACAAAGAAATGATCGATACCGAATCTTTCCCAGGACATAATCATTTTACGAAGGAAGGGATTTGGTTTGGCTCTTCATGGAGAATGTGGTTTGGACATAAGTATTTCTCATTTATCCCAAAAGAAAAAATACTTGCATTTTCAGATGGTTATAGAAACTTAGAATTAAATGATGGATCAATCAGTATTATTCTGTACGAGAATATCTGGGAATACGACAACCCTTTGAATCGGGAGATCCAATGGAAATTCCGCAAGATAGTTGGTATTGATGAGGTAGCACATAAAGCATCAAAAAAATAAAAATAAAACTATGCAAATAACCTACTAACTAGTGCAACTCTAACCAAGTTGACTGAACTAACGGGAAGTCTATAGTTGAACAAACACATGTAAATGAAAGCACATATTTATCTGTCATGAAAAGGAAGGAAGTGTGCAAATGGCTCATTTTGAATGTAAATGTGGTGAAGACCTTTGGAAACGGGTCGGTGCCCTTTGGTTATAGCAGATTCTCTACTCTTTGATTTATTCAGCTAATTTGAATAAACTGTATGGTAAATAAAATTTCGATGAAAGGGCAGGTATGAAATGAAGAGAAGCGCAGCTGTGAAATTAGATGATCTAATTACTGTAATTGAAATTCAAATGGATGAGAGCATTACATATATAAACATTCAAACAGGAGAAGTTATAACATTATCAACAGAAGAGATGAGAGCGGCAGAAGATGGGGAACCACTTGAGAATTATCCGGATTGGCAAAGAGAGAACATTGAACAAGCTTTAAAAATTATTGAGGATGAAGGCGAGGTTTACCTCGATTTCACATTAAGTAACGAGTACAACGAATATGAAATAGTAGAAGAATTTATCGGGACATTAAGCAAAGCAGAGGTTCGAAAAGAATTGTTTGGAGCTATTCAAGGAAGAGGGGCATTTAGAAGATTTAAAGACGGGATCATTGAACATGACGTCGAAAAATTATGGTTTGATTTTAAAGAAAAAAAGGTAAAGGAATTAGTTATTGAATGGTGTGAAGAGAAAGATCTTGAAATAGCAGAATGAAGTTTTAACTTGATTTATATTTACAGCATTGGCCAAGTGAACAGTACGATGTTTCGGAAACGATGGGAGCTATGGCTGAACTAGTCAACAAGGGCATGGTTAAAAATGTTGGGGTAAGTAACTTTTCCACTCATTTATTGCAAGAAGCTCAATACAATTTAGGCAGTATCCCACTAGTTTGTAATCAAGTAGCGTACCATTGAACGATAGAAGTATAGAGAGTCAGATTTTGCCCTTTGCTAAGCAAAATGAGGTAACTATTATGTGGTACTCCCCTTTCGGATATGCCCCCAATAATTTGGCAAAAATGGTTTTCCTCAAAGGATTAAGTTAACAGGATACAGCTTAACAATCACCAAAACGAGGTTGCTGGCATTATCGTCAGCCTTGTTGAGTACCGTGACCAACAAAATAGATTTTTCCCTCCACTATGAACATGTACCGGTGAGCTATGTTGTACAGTACCTCTTGGCGGCGCGGCAGTTCTTGGATTAACCTCTTTCTTTACCACCCCCCAAAAAATTCACTCCGACCCTGGCAGGTTTGGCAAACCATATGCCGGGGATTTTTCTGATTTCCGCATAGCCTCCCAATTGACAAATCACCACATCAATCACCACATATGGTGATGCCGACTCACCACATGAATGTGTATCTTTTAATCAAGAAAGGAACGACGATGTGGAGATACATCCACAGGAGGAACATGAAGGAGACGCGGAATGAGTCAAACAAAAGTATCAACGGAGGACCATCATGAGCTTTACGAAATTCGCACAAGGAACACCTTGATGTCCGTTGGGTCAATCGGTTTGAGGAATCGTTCGAAAAAGGAGAGAAACTTATGAATTCTAATCGTAACACCGCAGTTATAAAAGGAAACAACAAAGAAAGCAAAAGGAAGATAACAACCTCGAGCCTCATCCGTTGGGCTGGTCTATCAGCTATAGTGGCAGGGATATTTTACGTGGTTGTCGGGATGTTCCATCAATCTAACATTCTTTCATCAGTCACCACCAGCCAATGGGCAATCGTTCACGCCTTGGCTACTGCCATGTGCATCTTATTCCTGCTAGGCATAACGGGGCTCTACGCCAGGCAAGCGGAAAAGGCTGGGTGGCTGGGTCTGGCTAGCTTTCTCCTGTATAGCCTCAGTTGGGTACTCACTGGGCACTTTACCTTCGCCGAAGTATCTATCTTGCCGCTGTTGGGGACAGAGGCGCCGACGCTTGCGGAGGGCTTCATAGGGGTCTTCACCAGTTCCGCCGGCGAGATGAACTTCGGAGTCCTCGCAAATCTTTGGACGCTAACAGGGGCACTGTATATCCTCGGCGGCCTGCTGTTTGGCATCGCGACATTCCGTGCCGGCATCTTACCGCGCTGGCCCGCCGTTCTGCTTGTCGTCGGGTCTGTTTTGGGCCCTATAGTGGCTGCGCTGCTTCCACTCGAGCACCAGCCGAAAGTTGCGATTCCGGTGGGGGTAGCTTTGGCTTGGCTGGGCTATGCGCTATGGTCGGAACGGAGTGAGCAAGCCTCGGAAAATGTCCCTGGCGGGGCAAGCACCTCCGCAGCAAAGTAAAGTCGCTTGAGACGGCATGGCGTGGACAAGCGGCCTTCTGGCCGCTATCTCATTGTGTCCTCGAATTATTACATTAAAGTGTCGAATTCTTAAAATACAATCCAAACTACACTACCCTACTCAAATAGGGGAATATCCTCATCTCTCTGTCAAGGGTTGATTATCCCGACAACTCGCCATATGCTTATCTTATATTCATGCTAGGAGGGATCATTGTGGAATTATCGATTATGTCATTTAATCTTCGTATCCATGTCGCGGAGGACGGTGAAAATGCCTGGCCAAACCGTATTGAAGCAGCCGCAGAAGCGATTAAAGCTTCTGGAGCAGACGTTGTATGTACGCAAGAAGGAAGCTTGCCCATGCTGCAGAGCTTGAATGCGCTGCTTCCCGAATATGAATGGATAGGGGAGGGCAGGCTAGGCGGCGAAGAGGGAGAGTTTTGCGCGATTTTCTTCCAGAAAGAAAGGCTGAAGCCAGTCGAAAGCGGCACCTTCGGATTGTCCGAACGGCCGGAGCAGCTTGGGTTTAAAAGCTGGAACACCGATTGTCCGCGCATTTGCACATGGGTAAGGCTGCGTCAAATGGACAGTCAGGAATATTTGATTCTTAATACGCATCTGGATCACATAAGCGAGGAGGCAAGGGTAAAAGGAGCTAATCTTATCTTGGACAAGATGAATATTACAAGCGGAGCGTCCGCGATTTTAACAGGCGATTTCAATTGCGAACCGGAAACCAAAACGATCCAGACTCTGAATCAAGCAGGGCTGCGCCATACATACACCGGCCTTGATGTAAATCCAGGCTGTACTTATCATGGTTTCACGGGCGCCGAAGAAGGTGAACCGATCGATTATATATTCGTTACGCCGAATATTCGGATCATGTCAGCGAATGTCGACAAGGGCAAGTACGGCGGGAAATACCCATCGGATCATTATCCGATTACCGCGACTCTGCAGATATAGCATCTATGCAAAAATAAAATGGATGTGCGGCTAGCAGCCAAACATCCATTCTTTTGTTAATTTCGCTCGTTTGAATGACGCTGGTAATAATGCTAAATTGTCAGTTAGAGCAGTCAAGGTTATTATTGACTGTATAATTTATGAGGAGGCTAGTTATCTATGACACACTCCATGCGTTTAAGATAAGCTGGCAATAAAAAAGCGGATTTTTTCCACATGTATGGGCTTTTTTTGAACTGCTTATTTTTACGTATGTAGACATAGATTGCGATTTGGATAGCGTTTTTTTGCTATGCCTAGTATCGCCGTGTTCTCTCACGTGATAAATGCAGATCTAAGCCCGCATTAGGGACTTGGATCTGTATTTTTTATTGCCTAAAACTATCAGACAATAAAAAATACGGGGAGAATGAACATGATACAAAAAAATTGGAAGCGAAGTTTCTTTACAATATGGGCAGGCCAGGCGGTTTCACTGATTACTAGCTCTGTCCTGCAAATGGCGATTATTTTGTATCTAACCGACACTATATTCTAAGCCCTGCAATTGGAGCTTTTCTATATGCAAAATGGGAACTAGACGCAATTATTGCCATTGATGTGTTGGGTGCGTTGATTGCTTGTATCGCTGTGTCGATGGTTGCTATTCCGAAGCAAATGACACAAGGCGAAATGTGTGGGGCGGATTCAAAAAACGTGCAATGAGCATTATTTTTTCCATTTCTTTGATGGGGATTGCTTTATTCATTTCTGGCTTGCTGCCGATAAATGGCTTCCTTATCTTTGTTCTGTGCAGTGCTTTAATGGGCTTTTCGAGCCTATTTTATAGCGGTGTACAGATGGCTCTCATTCAAGAAAAAATTCAACCTGAGTATTTGGGGCGGGTATTTGGCCTTTTGGGCAGCATTACGTCCTTCGCTATGCCGATCGGTTTAATAATATCCGGTATTTTTGCCGATCAAATTGGAATTAATATGTGGTTTATGTTATCAGGCGTGTGCATCATAGGAATTGCTATTCTATGCGTGTTGCTTCCCTCTATCCGAAATTTAGATAAATAAAATGAAATGGAGCTAATACTATGTGAGGTATGCATTGCTACATTATGATCTCATTAGTCTGGTCGGTGCGAACGTAGGAAAGAGCACATTGTTAAACGTATTTTTATATCCAACAGTTATGCATCGAGTTACGATTCATATCGATTAAGCGGCGTTTATTATTGGGTTATTCACGATAGCAATCTGAGAGAAATCAATACATAATTTATTTGCTATGATTGAAATAAGGGCTTCATCATTGATGACTGTAAAACTTTCCCCTAATTTAAATATGGAAAGGAACGCAAGGGAAGCTGCATAGTGATTTAGGTTTCAACAAGTCAAAGTCAAATTCATTTTGGAGGGATGGACATGAACCAAAACAACCCAACAAATAAAATCGCAACGCAAGTAGGTGATCGCGAGATTATAATTACCCGCGTACTTGATGCTCCACGCGATCTTGTGTTTGAAGCTTGGACGAAAGAGAAGCACCTGTCGAAGTGGTGGGGACCTCGCGGTTTTACGACGACTTTTCAGAAGTTTGAAATGAAACCGGACGGTATATGGCAGTTTATTATGCACGGTCCGGATGGCGTTGATTATCCCAACACCAACGTCATTGTCGAGGTCGTTAAACCCGAGCGAATCGTCATCAAACATGCTGTGTTTCCCCATTTTCTTGCGACAGCTATTTTTGAGGATTTCGATAGTAAGACCAAGCTCACTTATAGCACAGTTTTCGAAGAAAAATCCGCTGTATTTGAGAAGGTGAAAACATATGCCGTCCCAGGTGCCGAACAGACCATGGATCGACTTGAGGAGCAGCTGGCAAGTATGTCTTAAAAATAAGCAGCCAGCCTCATGTTGATGCCCTCGGTTTTATTAGTAATGACAATTTGCTGCCGATATTTCGGCAACTTGTTCAGCTAACGAGCAGAATCCTTTAACATAACATGAAATAATCCTGCTATTGTTCACACAATACGCATGGTGTAATCTGGTAATAACTTTAATTTAACTAGGTAAGAGAGGTCGCTCATTAATGAAGTTCATACTAATATCGAACACGGGAAGAGACAGCACAATTGATAAAAGAGCGATTCCAGCTTTAGGCTATTCCACTAAGGGGTAACTATATCTTAATAATCCCATGAGCAAGGCTGCCGGAATCAATCGGCAGCCTCGCTAAACCACTCAACGAATACTCCGAGTATGGATAACTTATAAATATGGGAGGTATGTATGGAGCCAAGATTTGAAACAAATCGCTTAATTCTTAGATTATTTGAAACCTCGGATGCAAAATTAGTTCAAATCTTAGCTGGAAATGAAGAGGTTGCACGTACAACTCTCTCAATTCCTCACCCATATCCTGATGGTACCGCTGAAGCTTGGATCGAACGTATTCGAAACGCTTTTCAAAAAGGGGAAATCTATTCTTTTGCAATGTTGCAAAAGGAAAATGGGATGCTTATTGGATGCGTAAGTTTGCGTGTTTCTAAAAAAGAAAACCAGGCTGAATTAGCATACTGGGTTGGTCGTCCTTTTTGGGGGCAAGGGTATGCCACAGAAGCTGCCCAACTAATAGTTAAGTTTGGTTTTGAAAAGTTAAACTTAAATCGCATATATGCTGCTGCAATGACCAAAAATCCAGCATCATACAAGATTATGCGTAAAATAGGGATGAAGTCAGAAGACAATTTCCCTAAGCAAATCTTAAAGTCTGGCATTTATGAAGACTTAGTTCATTTTGGGCTAGTCAAATCTGATTTCAATAAAAATTAAACTAGCGGCTAAAATAGGGGAGATGGATATTAATTGAATCAATCCATTTTGATGGACGGGTTAACGATCATCTCATCATGCAAAAAAGAAACAGGTGACATTTGGCAGGCTCATTTTGGTGCTGCCGCTATCGGCAGCTATTTTTTCGTTACATCTAATAATTCGAGTCAAGAACTGGCTCAAATGATAAATTCGCAGGCCGGAACGATGGTTAAAAAGGTTCTTGGGGCGAACGGCGTACAAAACCGTTACGGTTGTAACGAGCAAACAGCTGTAAATGCTATACTTGAGGCACTTGATAAAACGATTGATCAGCTGCACTGGGTTGGCCATAATGTAATTTACAGCGCAGCAAGTTTGTTGGCTATCCATGAACTCAAAGGCTGGGGAAGCACTGAGGATATATCAGGAATAACCGATCTCATACTTGCTTTTGAGAGAACGATTCCGGGACGTTCATGGATCGGGTTCTCTGCATCCGAGGTGAAAAGGATGAAGATTACGGACGCGGACGGTTTTCCGGCAATATCGAATCCCAGTGAGCTTTCAATATTTGTGCTGGAACAACTGGCTGAGTTTCCCGTCATTTACCGCGCAGAATCCCATCATGATTTGATTGGTCATATGCTGACTTTTTCACATGCGTTAAACATCTTGTATGACCTAGGCCATGTCTCCTTTTTTGAAAGAGGATTACCGCCTTTAATGAAGCTGATTAAAGTTCTGCGCACCAGTCATAACGTTAAACCAGGAAATTCAATCAAATTGATTTCACCTGTGGATGAACTGCCTTTGCAACCTGCGGAACGGGCGAACGTGCTGCCGATCGAGATTAAGTTTTGGGAAAAGGATTATATAGAGAATGATTGGGATTACGGACACATATTTAAATTTTCCCATAGTTTTTATGACCATTTACGGCGAATAGAGCAAAAGAAAGAATCATATGTTGAAAACTTTCGGTATATCATTGTTTAATCGCCACACCTCGAATCACGTGGGAAAACGCGTATGAGTATTGGTCACGGATGGCAACACGGATGGAATTTTTTCATAGGTAAAAGATTTGTTTAACTAGCGGGTAACGATAGTGCAATACTTTTGAGGGGCATTGTTTGTATAATAATAATTGCTTCTGTGGTTACAATACTGGGTGAAGCAATTGTTGATCAAAGGAATGTTTTATACTTTATGCAATAAACCTACTAAAAATATTTTTTTATTGGAGGAAATATGAAACTTGGCGCATTCTCTGTAAGTTTAAGTGTAAAAGACATTTACATATCAAAATTATTTTACGAAAATCTAGGATTTCTAGAGTTCGGTGGCGATATTACCCAAAATTGGCTCATTATGAAGAATGAAAGTTGTATAATTGGTTTATTCCAAGGAATGTTTGAAAAGAATATTCTGACCTTTAATCCAGGATGGAATGAAAATGCCGAAAATCTTAATTCGTTTACGGACATTCGAGATATTCAAAAACAGCTAAAAGCAAAAGGAATTAAAATATTAACTGAAGCAGATGAATCAAGCGAAGGCCCTGCAAGTTTTACTATTGAAGATCCCGATGGTAATTCCATTCTTATAGATCAACACAGATGAAGTAGAGAATGAATTTGTATATACATCAGGGCTTTCAACCTAGAAAGCGTTAAGCTAACGGATAACGATTTTGAATATCACACTTTGGAGCAGGCTAAGGCAACCTGCTCTTTTTATTATTCTATCGGGCAGATTAACATGGTAAAATAAGGTTATTGTTTTTTTGCTGAGGCGGTGAGAAAAGTGGATGATTTTGCTTATGGGGCATTTTTGGTTGGTGAAATATTGAAATTTAAAGTAATCTTTTCGATCACATCAATAATTTTGTTCGTTTCCATTCTAAGTGCCAGTAAAGGCCGAATTTGGTATAGCTTTTCAAATACACCCGTTAATTACGATCCAGGAGTAACAAGGCTTTATAAAGATGGAAAAGTAAAATCAGGTTGGTATTGAACAAACGGGCAGAATTGTTTATTAATCATCGGGTTAAATACTCCCCAAATGAATGAGTCTGATGATGGTATCAAAAGCGTCCGTTATCCTCAGGCAACGGAATTGAACTTAACAAGTTAAAAAGTATTATGAGCTACGAATTTGATAGTGCTGTACTTGGTGGAGAAGGTATTCACTTTTTTGACAGTATATATGAGCAAATTTATAACTGCTACTGTGAATTGTACTTTTTAGACTGAGCCTAGAAATTTTAACAGCCATAGCCAAGGACGAGAAAATAAAGTCCTAGACTGTCGCTATTTTATTGAACGAATGTTCTCCATTTGCTTAATGCCAGATGCCACGGAGGAGGGGCTGGATAACCAGCCCTTTACTCTAAGGAGGAAGGAGAATTCGATAACTGGGGTTCCGACTTTCATAACTTCCTTGGAATCATCGTGAATAGGTCTAGCCATGTCGTGTACGTCGCGCCCATCGTAGAAAAGCAAATTCAAATCACAATAGATAATTTGTAATTTGCATACTTGTTTAACTCTATTAAAAATTGGTTCAACACTTCATTATTTTGGAACCTGCACTCAAGCAGATAACAACCCTCCCCGCTAATCTTATAATTATTGAGGATGTGTTCCTCTTTTGCTTGTATAAATGAGAGATATGCTTGATGGTGCGTACCTTCTATGTAGATATTAAGAAAGGCATACGTATAACATCCTAATTTCGCGTGATTAACTTTAATGCTATATCCCTCTATAACGCCATTTTCCTCAAGTTTATCCACTCGGGCTGCTGCAGCCGGTCCTGTTAAGTGAACTCTTTCCCCTAATTCTTTCATTTTAATTCGGCTATTTTGACTTAGTTCTTCTATAATTCGTTTATCTGTTTGGTCCAACTCAAAGGAAGCTCCTTTCAAAAATAAAGTTAATCGGTCAAAACACTTTATTAAAACCATGTACTCAAATATTGTTTACAGTATAAACTTATCTTTGTCAGAAAACAAAAATGGAACTTAAGGAGAAGATATTAAATATGAACATTTCACATATTCGAAATGCGACAATCATTGTACAATATGCAGGTAAAAAATTTCTAGTCGATCCCATGCTCGCAGACAAAGGTGCGTATCCTCCATTTCCTGCGGGGATCAATGAGGAAATGCGAAACCCTTTAAACGATTTACCAACGTCTATTGACCATATCATCAATGATGTCGATGCGGTTATTCTGACTCATATGCATTTAGATCACTACGACGATGTAGCAAAAGAATTGCTTCCCAAAGATATTAAAGTTTTTGTCCAAAATGAAGGTGATGCTAAACAAGTTAAAAGCGATGGCTTTCAACAAGTAGAAATCCTTGAAGAAAATACGCTCTTTGATGGTATTCAGTTAATAAAAACACAAGGTGAGCACGGTAGAGGAGAAGAATTACTAAAAAATATGGGTCAAGTGAGTGGTGTTGTCTTCAAACATGAGACGGAAAAGACGTTATACGTAGCTGGTGATACCGTATACTATGAAGGCGTCAAAATTGAATTAGATACTCACACACCTGATGTTATCATTGTAAACGCCGGTGATAACCTATGGCAGGATTCCGGCTCACTTGTCATGGGCAAGGAAGATGTCTTCGAGGTGCACAAAAAAGCACCAGACGCCAAAATAATCGCTGTTCATATGGAAGCTGTTAACCACTGGACATTATCCAGAGAAGAACTAAAACGTTTCGGAGAAGAGAAAGGCTTTTCCTCCAGTTTGTTAGTTCCAGGAGACGGTGAATCGTACAATTTTTAATATGCACTACAACGGAAGAACTATGTGTAGCTGAGGAGCACTGTGTGCATTGAAAATTAGACCCGTTAAGGGTCTTTTCAAATTCTAAGCAAAATCGGCGTAGAGTCGTGTCTATTCAATTAAGAAGGGGGTATTGTACGTTGACATATCGAACTCAGAAAACTCAAAGAAACGTTGGTCCCCACAGTATTCAGCGTAGCTTATATAGGCGATCTCTGATCGTTGTTGTGATATCTCAAATGTTTGGCGGTGCAGGGCTTGCTGCCGGAGTAACGGTAGGTGCGCTGCTTGCTCAGGATATGTTAGGTACAGAAAGTTCTGCCGGTGTTCCCTCCGCACTATTAACGTTTGGTTCTGCTGTGGCTTCTTTTTTAATTGGTCGTTTTTCTCAGCATTTCGGGCGACGGTCAGGTCTTGGATGGGGATTTATAGCCGGTGGTATTGGGGCAATTGGCGTAATTCTTTCGGCAGTGAATTCTAGTGTACCTCTTTTGTTTCTATCCCTTTTTATTTACGGAGCAGGAACGGCAGCAAACTTACAAGCACGGTATGCCGGAACAGACTTGGCAGAGCCAAATCAGCGAGCCAAGGCGATAAGTATTGCGATGGTCTCAACTACATTAGGGGCAGTTGCTGGCCCCAACATGGTGGGCATGACCGGCCGCTTTGCAACTTCATTTGGACTTCCCGCCCTTACAGGCCTATTTATCTTAGCTGCTGTATCCTTTATCTTAGCAGGAATAGTATTACTTCTTTTTCTTCGTCCCGACCCGTTAATTACAGCTAAAACAATATCAGTTGAATCTCATCCGAAGACCTTCGAGAAAAAAGATTCATCTCCCAAGAACAATAAAGGTCTTGTTGTTGGGGCAACAGTGATGGTTCTAATCCAAGTCGTTATGGTAGCCATAATGACAATGACACCAATACACATGAAGCATCATGGATTTAGTTTGGGAGACATCGGGGTAGTGATTGGCATTCATGTCGGTTTGATGTATCTCCCGTCCCTTTTTACCGGTATCTTGGTGGATAAGATTGGCCGAACCGCCATGTCGATAGCATCGGGCTTTGTTTTATTATTAGCAGGTCTTATTGCTGCTCTAGCGCCTGCTAATTCCCAGTTGCTGCTCATTCTTGCTCTTGCATTGCTAGGTCTTGGCTGGAACATTGGCTTAATTAGTGGGACAGCGCTTATTGTTGATGCGACAGATTCAGCGGACCGTGCTAAAAAACAAGGAGCGATTGATGTGCTGGTAGCCTTAGCAGGTGCAACGGGAGGGATTTTATCAGGAGTAATTGTAGCGCACACCAATTATTCAATCCTTTCTTTTGCCGGTGGTGCATTAGCATTGGGGCTAATACCAGTTGTCTTATGGTCACGAAACCGAAAGCGTAAATTAGCCTCTGATATCAAGTAAATCTATACGGACGCTCTTCTAACAAAGACAATACTATATGATCTGGCACCGGCATACATGCTGACATCATGCTCGATGCGTGAGGCTTTTCCTTTGCGAGGGTTAAAAATTTTGGGGGAATGTTAAAAAGTGAACCGAAGTTGGATATTAACTTTTGTTGGCGTTGTGTTTGAGGTGGTTTGGGTCTCAGGTTTCAAGCACGCTGATGGGCCATTGTTATGGATGATTTCTATTGCATCATTGATTATTTCTTTTACACTTGTCCTCATAGCAGCAGTAAAATTACCTGTCGGAACGGTTTATGCTGTGTACACGGGACTAGGTACAGCAGGAACTGTGCTGGTAGAGATGATGATATTTAATGAACCGGTTCTGGCATTTAAATTACTGTTAATTGTATTGCTCTTGGCAGGTGTGATGGGACTAAAACTATTCACAAGTTCTCCTGCTTCTAAGGAGGCCGAACAATAGTGGCTTGGTTAACTTTAATTGCTGCCGGTTTGTTTGAGGTTGTTGGAGTACTTGGTATGAATCGAGTAAAATGTGATAATAACTTAAAAGCATATTTTATCTTAATCATCGGATACGGTGTAAGCTTCATTCTTCTCAGCCTCACATTGAGAAGCCTTCCCATGGGTACTGCTTATGCAATATGGACGGGAATAGGAACTTCTGGTGGAGCGCTACTCGGAATGCTTTTCTTTGGCGAATCAAAGGATTGGCGAAGGATTCTATTCATTTTTATGATATTTGGCGCAACAGTTGGATTAAAGTTAATTTCTTAGAGCATATTGCGAATTGCATTGACCCCTAAAGTAGACAACTTATTCGTTTAGCTACCTGTAGGGCATGAGTCCGGTATTGTACAGGGCTCATGCCTTTTAATTTTGTCTTAATCCGTTTGTTATTATAGTAGCGATGCGGCTTGGTCGGTCCGAAAGAGATGATTGGCCGTCCGGCGACCCGAGATCATTTGCGGGATGGAGCAGCCAACGCTAGAGGGATGGTTCGGAGACCAGTTCGGTGATTATCCGCAAGAGATAGGCTGTCGTTCGTACATAAAACATAAACATGGGAGCCAAATGGGCTCCCTTTTTATATCTTTTTATAAGGCCTCATTGAAATATCAAAATTGTCTGTTTGCGTAATAATTTTGACCATTCTTTTTTGTGGATTTAGTTAAAATGAAGTAGAAATAAGAGGAGGATGGTAGGTATGAACATCGGATTAATTGGGTGCGGCGCGATGGGAAGAGTATACGTCGCTCGTTTGATGAGGATGAAGGGAGTTCGGGTAACGGCAGTCTGCCATCCTGAGCGGGCGAAAGCAGCCTTATTAGCAGAATTGCCGCAGGCAAGAATCTATGAATCTTACAGCGAAATGATCACATGTCCGGATATCGATATCATCTGCGTGACTTTGCCGACTTACTTGCATATGGAATATGTGCAGATGGCTCTTGAGGCTGGAAAACATGTTATTTGCGAGAAACCGCTCACATTGACCGAGGAGGATTGCTGTAAATTAATAGAGACAAGCCGAGCAAAAGGTGTTAAATTGTGTGTCGCCCATGTCGTTAGATTTTTTCCGGAATATAAGGATGCCCGCCTGCGGCTGCGCTTAGGGGAAGTTGGGGCGCTCAAGTCCGTTCGTACAACAAGAGCAAGTCTAATGCCGGCGGAGAACAGCTGGTTTCTGGATAAGCGAAAAAGCGGCGGCGTTGTGTTTGACCTTATGATTCATGATATCGATTACGTGCTTTGGCTTCTTGGAGATCAAATTACACATATCAGAGCTGAAATTAAGGCTCATGAGGGAGTGGAGCAGGCGTTGGCATGGCTCTATTACGCTGACGGAACTAAGGTTAGCTTAGAGGCTGTTTGGGGTGCGTCTGACTTTCATGCCGGGTTTGAAATTACGGGAGAACAGGGGGTTCTTAGTTTAGGCGGCGTCAAAGAGGATATTGAGAGCGATATTAAGGTGGTTCATGAGAATTCATCGGATCGAGGTGTTATTATACCTGAGGTGTCAGAGTGCAAAGATCCCTATTATTTCCAGTTGTTAAGCTTTATTCAGGCAATCAAAATGAATGGTCCGCTTCCTATAACGGCGGAAGAAGCTTGTTCCGCCGTCAGAATTGCGAATCGGATAGTAGGGTGCATTGAATCCTAATCCTTTGAAGCGTCGGACTGAGGGGAGAAGGTTGCTGGCTCCCTTGAGTACTTTAGACGGTATTCGCGGGGCGATATTCCTTCGCTTTTCATGAAAACCCTGGAGAAGGTGCGAAAGGATTGAAAGCCAGTTTCCAAGGAGACATCAAGAATAGACATGCTTGTGTTCAGAAGCAGACCGGTAGCTCTCCTGATCCGAAGGCTGTGCAAATATTGAAGGAAAGTTGTTCCCATTACTTCCTTGAACGCTAGACTAATGGCGGAAACGCTGGTATCGAATTGGCTGGAGAGGATTTCAAGGGATAAATCGTTAATATAGTGGATATTCACGTATTGAATGACATTCCATATCAACTTTTTATTGCGATAATTGGAACTCGGCGGTGTGAGGTTATTTCTTCTCTGATGAGCACGGAAATAGATAATTAGGGCTTCGATTAGCTTGCT
Organism: Paenibacillus sp. LPE1-1-1.1; assembly: GCF_040676435.1. NCBI lineage: Bacteria > Bacillati > Bacillota > Bacilli > Caryophanales > Paenibacillaceae > Paenibacillus > Paenibacillus sp. LPE1-1-1.1. The sequence goes on along the minus strand of NZ_JBEGHY010000023.1, from coordinate 364,224 downwards.
GCGAATATACGAATTTTTAGCTAGCTTGTCCTCTCGGTATTCTAACCGCATTTTTTCAAGGCAGGCTCTCATCTCGGCGTAAGGGTGAGGATCGAGATCTACATAGGATGTGGATCCGTCATTCGTGCCTAGAATGATCGTGCCGAAATCCGCCTCCATTGTTGATCCGAACAGCAGGCTTATATCGAACATGCAACAAATCACTTCTACACCCGTATCATCGCAAAATATTTCGTGCATATCATGGGGGCGTAAAAAAGTGACTGTTCCTGGTTGAAGTTTATGCGGACTCCCATTAATGAATTCGGTCCCGGTTCCGCTAACGACGAGGGATAGTTCGAGCACATCATGGTGATGCAAAGCATAATGCTTATGCAGCGTATGCGTTGTAACTACACAAGAAAACTTTCGGCTCACGGCTCCAGATAAAGACAGAACATCTTCATATTCCGGAAACATAACCATGTCGATTTACCCCCGATTTCTTCAATGTTTTCTTTTTATTGACCAGGTAAATGAAAAAAATGACCGAATTCTTAATTAAATATATTATAACATAGAAATCGGAAGGAGTGTTTCTGTGGAGCTTCAATTAAGTGTCGGTACAGCCAAAGTCGATATCACTCCGCCATTCGCTTTGCCGCTCGCTGGTTTTGCCAGCCGAAACAATCGAAACTTCGAGAGCATCGATAGCCGCTTGTACTTGCGAACGTTTTATTTCCAACAGCACTCTACGGACGGTTCAAAGTTACAGTCGCTGCTCATGTCTGCCGATATTCTGTTCTGGTCGGAAGAGTTGGCTGATCAACTGCGCATGCGAATTGAGCGGCAGTGGGGAATCGCGATGGGTGCCATTATTCTGCATGCCACCCATACGCACTCCGGTCCGGCCATTTCAATGCGAACAATTGGGCTAGGAGAGCCTGATCCGAATTACCTCGCTTTTTTGGAACAAGCGGTAATCCAGAGTGTGGAACAGGCAGTAGGCGATACTGAGCCTGTGAGCATTCAGATGGGAAAAGGCACATCCGGAATCGGCGTGAATCGCAGGAAGAAGGATGGGGACCAAATGGTGTTGTCTCCGAACCCCGAAGGAGTGACCGATCCCGAGCTAAGGGTATACGTTTTTACTACTTTCACAGGGAAGAAGAAAGGGGTGCTAACACACTATGCCTGTCATCCAACGCTGACGGGCCGCAATTCGGTTTCCTCTGAATTTTGCGGTTACGCGATGGAACGGCTGGAGAAACGTTACGACTCCGAGGCAGTATGCGCTTATCTTCAAGGCTGCTGCGGCGATATTGATCCCATTAGGCCGGAAGTTGCCGAAAAAAGCAATCAGGATGTCATTTCCATCGTAGGACAAAGGTTTGCCGACGATGTAGATGCGATCCTATCTGGAGAGCTTGAATGGCTTGAACCCAATGTGTTGACTAGCAGGCGTTCGATTGCAGTACTTCCCTTTGGAGAAATACCTACAAAGGATAAGCTGCAGCGAGTCGTGGATGAATCGGCTTCAGCCGACGTCCGCAAGTGGGCTCAAAGCTTCTTGGAGCAACCCGACAAGCTCAGGAGGCAAGCCCGATTTGAAATAACGAAGCTAGCTATAGCCAAAGGGTTAACATTTATAGCTATGAATGGCGAAATGGTCGTGGATTACGGCTTGTTCTTGAAAAGCTGTTCCCCGGGCCTAGTCCCTCTGGCTTATAGCAATGGAATGATCGGATATATTACAACCGCTAATCAGCTGCAGGAAGGCGGATATGAGCCGATTGAATCCGTCACCTATTTCGGCCTTCCTTGTCCCTTCGATCAAGCTGTTGAGGCGGAAGTAAAGAGACAACTTATGGCTATTATCGACGAACAAACCTAGGAGGAGTAAGAGTATGCAGAAGTTAAGATTAGCAGTAGACGGTGGAAGTCCGATACGAACGCACCCGTTTCCCAAGTGGCCGATTTTCGGAGAACTGGAAGAGAAGCTTATGTTGGAGGCTGTCAGATCAGGGAACTGGGGAGGTGTGGATCCGGATAAAATCAAATTATTCGAGGAAAAGTTTGCCTGTCTGCAGGATGCGAAATACGCCGTAACAGTCAACAATGGCACAGTTGCCATAAGCATTGCTTTACTGGCTGCAGGCGTAGATGCCGGCGATGAGGTCATCATGCCCCCCTATACGTTCATTGCTACCGCTACGGCAGCATTGTTGATAGGAGCTATTCCGGTATTTGCGGATGTAGATGAGTCGATGCTGATCGATCCGGATAAAGTTGAAGCAGCGATCACTCCAGCTACCAAGGCGATTATCGCAGTTCATATTGCCGGCGCTCCGGCCAACATGACCCGATTGCGGCAAATTGCGAAGACTCATAAACTAACGTTAATAGAAGATGCCGCGCAGGCGGTAGCCGCCAAATGGGAAGACCAAGGGGTAGGAGCTCTAGGTGATCTGGGTACCTTCAGTCTCCAATCCAGTAAAAATATCAATAGCGGTGAGGGCGGAGTCATTGTGAGCAACGATGAGGAATTGGCCGATCATGTCTGGTCGATTCATAACTGCGGCCGTGTTCGCAACGGTAAATGGTATCAGCACGAGCGTATTGGCTGGAACTTCAGGTTCAGTGAGGTGCAGGCTGCGCTAGCACTAGCCCAGTTGAGCCGAGTGGAAGAACAGATGGAAATTCGCCAGCGCAGCGCAAATCATCTGGATGGACTCTTGCACCAAATTGAAGGAATCCATCCCGTAAAGTATGATAGCAGAATTACGAAGCATGCGAACCACCTGTATATGTTCAAGCTGGATAGAGACGTTACAGACAAAATTGTTAAAGAAGATTTTATCCGCAAGTTGAATGCGGAGGGGATACCGGTTACGGCAGGTTATGTCCCTCTTAACAAGAATTCCGCCGTTATCGATCGAATCCACAAGCTGGTTGGAGAAGTTAGGACTAACAGCTGTCCGGTGGCAGAAAGAGCGTCCGAACATGAATTGCTCTGGTTACACCAGAACGTTCTTCTTGGATCCGAGAGGGACATGGAAGATATAGCGAGCGGTATCAACAAAGTAATTCATTCCTATTGATAGAGCTGTAGATTTAGAAATGAGTGGCGGCTTCGCAGTAAACAGTCTAATTTCATGGGATTGGCCAAATGCCTTGCAGGATCGCGACCTCAGGTAGATGACCGCCTTGCAAATATAAATCATGAATAACACTAGACGAGAGGGGTATCACGAAATGAAGAAAATTTGGGTTATCGTCATTGCACTCGCACTCATTCTTTCTGCGTGTTCTAGCAAGGAGAACAAAGGAAACGGGAACAGTCCGAATAGTGAAGGGAAATCAAGCACTGAAAACAATAATGAAAGCGGTGCCAAAAGCCCGGATTCAGGCAATAAATCCATTAAGGTACTTCTTTCCCATGCAGAAGCGGAGTATGCCAAAACTGTAAAAGCAGACGATCCCTATATCAAAGAGTTAAACAAGTTATCGGGTTATGATCTCAGTTTTGATTTTCTGGGACATTCCGATTACGATCAACAGCTCTCACTGCGTTTTGTTTCCGAGGAATTGGCGGACTTGGTACGGACGCCCAGCATCGATTCTACCATTCACAAGGATGCGGTTGAACAGGGTATCTTCAAAGAATTAGGCCCCTTGATCGATCAGTATGGTCCAAACCTCAAAAATCGCATTCCCGAAACCGCATGGAATAGTCCGCGAGTGCAGAAGGACGGGAAAATTTACGGCATTCCAGTTCTTGTCGGAACGGCAAACGACAGAATCGGTTTTATCCGCCAGGATTGGCTCGACAAGCTGAGCCTGAAGCAACCGGAAACGATTGACGAGTGGCTTAACTATTTCGAGCAGGTTAAGGTTCAGGATGTGAACGGTAATGGTGATCCGAACGACGAATACGGCTATACGATGTTTGAAGGAGTAGGTTGGAGCTCGATGTTCTTCGGATCGTTCGGCGTTGATCCCGGAACTTGGCACATGCAGGATGGCAAGCTTATTCCTGATATGATCAGCCCGAAGATGAAGGAAGCAATCGCATTTTATAGGATGCTATATGAGAAAGGGTATGTCAATCGTGATTTGTTCACGAAGAAGGAGGCAGATTTCCGCGCCGATATCTATAACGGCAAGTCGGGAAGCTTTGCTGCCGCTGTCTATCAATACACACCAGACTTCAGTGCAACCAATGCGCCGAAAAAATTCGTCAACGAGCCTGACAAGGTCAAGATCTCGATGGTTGCTCCACCGGCGGGACCTAGAGGCGAAAGAGGTTTGGGACCCGTGTCCGACGGCATTTATTTCGTGTGGGTGATTCCAGAAACGGTAAAGAATCCCGAAGAAATCATCAAGTATCTCGATTGGGCATGGAGTGCCCCGGAAGCAGACAAATTTTTCGCCTATGGGATTGAGGGCTCCAACTATACCGACGAAGGCGGAGAACTCAAATATGATGTTTCGGCTCCCGTGAACGCGGATAAAAATGCGTTCCAAATGTTCCAATTGTCCATCAATCCCCGTGAAATCGGGTTCAACAACGATCTGGTATTAAAAACGTTGCCGGAATCGGAAAAGATAATTGCAGGCTATAAGCTCTCGGCGGATATTGCAATGCCGCACGATAGTCTGTATATGCCGCCGCTTGTCACCTTCCAGAACAACCCGGAAATATCGACATGGGGAACGATGTTCGTCGAGATGTTCTCCAAGATCATGACGGGAAATCAACCGATTGATGCCTTCGATAAATTTGTTGCGGACTGGAATAAACGCGGCGGAGATAAGGCAATCGAAGAAGCGACCCAGTGGTATAATGCGTTCAATAAATAACGTTAATTGTGGATTGCGCTGCATGCCTAATGCATGCGGCGCAGTTCACGAATGACCAGTATAGCTGATAAAGCAAGTTGGCCATCCACAAGAATCGGGAGGTGATGTTATGAATAGGCGGTTGGTTTTACGCGACAAGTGGGTTCTCATCTTGTTCGCTTTGCCCGGATTGCTCTATTTTTTACTATTCAAGTACGTTCCGCTACTTGGCAATGTCATTGCCTTTCAGGACTACAACATCTTCAAAGGAATTTTACACAGCCCGTGGGTGGGTTTTGCTCAATTTGAGCGGATGTTCGGGTTCGAAGATTTTTATGAAGTGTTTCGCAACTCGGTGAAGCTCGGCATCTATTCGCTGTTGTTCGGCTTTCCTGCACCGATCATTTTAGCGTTGCTGCTGAATGAACTGAAATCGATGGCGTTCAAGAGAGTCGTGCAAACCGTTGTCTACATGCCTCACTTCTTGTCTTGGGTTATCGTCGGATCGATCTTCATCAATCTACTCTCTTACGAAGGCATTATTAATACGATAGCTAGTCAAATAGGAATAGCAAAGATTGACTATGTAACGCAAGGAAACACATTCATTGCCGTTCTGATATCCACTGGGATCTGGAAAGAAGTTGGGTGGGGCACTATCCTCTATCTGGCGGCACTATCCGGAATTAATCCGAATTTCTACGAAGCTGCCATGGTTGACGGCGCCGGCAGATGGAGGCAAATGTGGAGCATCACACTGCCCTTATTGATGCCGACCATGGTTGTCGTGCTGCTTCTCTCGATTGGGCATATTCTGGACGCGAATGTAGAGCAGGTGCTGATTTTCCTGAATCCGCTGGTTAGGGATGTGGGAGAGGTGTTCGATACGTATGTTTATACTTTCGGTTTGGTAGGCGGCCAGTACAGCTATACGACGGCAATTGCCTTATTTAAAGCCGTGGTGGGTATTGTACTTGTATTCGGGCTGAATGCGATCAGTCGTAAAACAACCGGAGAGAGCCTTTACTAACATAGGAGGTGGAGTCGTGCGTAAACCTATAGCTTTCCAAGCATTTTTGACCACTATTTTGACAGCTCTTAGCCTAATCATGTTGGCTCCTTTAATTCACATCCTGTCGGTTTCCCTAAGTTCTCCGCTTTATGCGCAGGCTAAGCTAGTCTACTTCTGGCCGAAGGGGCTGCAGTTTGCCGTTTACAAAAAAATAATTTCGATGGATGAAATGTGGAGAGCGATGGGCGTTAGTGTCTACATTACCGTTATCGGCACATTGATTACACTGGCGCTCACGTCCATGATTGCTTTCGCGCTCTCTAGAACGACCATGCCAGGCCGAACGTGGATTATGCGGCTCATCGTGCTTACTTTTATTTTACCCGCACCGCTTATACCGGGCTTTCTGCTTGTCAAATCCCTCCATATGCTCGATACGCTCTGGTCATTAATGATACCGGGAGCAACAAGCGCATTTTACGTGATCATTATGCGAACCTTTTTCCGGAATGTTTCCGGAGAGCTGTTCGATGCGGCGAAGATGGACGGCTGCAGCGAGGCGGGCATTTATTTCCGTGTCGTGCTGCCCTTATCGACGGCTGTTATTGCCACCATCGGTCTCTTCCATGCCGTTTATCAATGGAACACTTACTTTTCCGCACTTGTTTTCATTAGGGACAAGACGCTCTATCCTTTGCAGGTGCTGCTGCAGAACCTGGTCGCCAAGAAAGGACTGAACAACTTCATGGGGGAGGTGCAGTTCGAACTAAATATGCCTGTTACGCCGGAAATGATGAGCGCAGGCATTATTATCTTTGCCACGGTGCCCATTCTGGTCGTCTATCCGTTCCTGCAAAGATATTTTGTCAAAGGCGCAATGCTGGGATCGCTTAAAGAATAATAGAGGAGGTTATTCAATGAAACGTTATCTAGTGTATCTGGCAAAAACGGTGATTGTTCTAGCTCTTGCGACAACCGGATTTCTCATTGGTCCGTTTGAACGCGCCAGTGCGACGATTGCGGATATCGACAAAATCGTACCAACTCCCCAGCAGGTTAGCTATACGGACGAGTTTTTGACGCTGCATGACGGTACTTCCTATAAAGCGGCTATTGTAATCGGCAGAGAAGCTTCCCCGGCGGAGGAGGAAGGCGCGAATTTGCTGCAAAGAGTCATTGCCCGCAAGAACGGGCAGCAAATTCCGATACTCTACGACGATCAATCCAATTCCGGCTATTCGGTGGTCATCGCCATCGGAACGGCGAATACCAATACTGTTAACGGAAGCCACTCCATTGACGTTCCCGATCATAAGGAAGGGTATGCAATCGAGCGGGCGTTGGTTGGCAATCGGCAAATCGTGTTAGTAACCGGTTACGAGGCTATCGGAGCCTATTACGGTTCGACGAGCCTTGCCCAAATGGTAGATTCGAGCGGCGCCCTAACCCGGCTGCGGGTCGTATCGGTTCGCGACTATCCGGATATGGATATGCGGATCATCAAGGACATCTACACAAAATATCATGAAAATAATGAAGGCGAATTTACGTATTCCGACGCTAGAGACTGGATGCATATGCTTCCTTTGCTAAAGGTCAACGTGTTCAGCTTATCTTACAGCCATCTTTTACAGAAAGAAACTGGATGGAGAAATCCTAATTCGGATTACGTGAATGCGGTAAAGGAACTTAGCAATTATGAAAGGGATAAAGGGATCATCCAGCTTATGCAGGAGGTTAATCCCGGTTATTCGGGAGGGATGCCGACTGATTCGGAGTATAGCAAGCTGCTCGACTTATTTAAATTATCACTGGATGAGGGCGCTTCTAAAATTATGCTGGCCTTTGACGATCAGGGTTATCCAGATCCGGCGAAACATCGGGATTTGTCCAATAAGATCCAAAAAAGTCTGTCAGGCCAGGAAGGGTTCTACTTGCTGACGACACCGGAGAAGTATAATCTTACGGAGTCCGATATCAGCACTTACTTGAATACTTTTACGGACGGACTGATCCCGGAGATCGGGGCGATTTGGACAGGGTATAATGTTTTCTCGACGGAGGTAACGCCAGCCCACGTATCCACTTGGAGAAATTCTACGAACAATCCTTATAAATTGCCGTTCTATTGGCATAATGACTACGAACTGGCGGATACAAGATTGAATTTTAACGATCCGATCGTACCGAAATGGGAGATAGACAATTATTACTTTACAGATGGAAGAGTTCCGTTTAAAACGAAAACACTAGTTCCTACTAATCAACCTTTAACATTGCCGGGCGGTTACGTATGGAACGATATGCCGCGGAATACTTCCGAAGGCGTCATCGAAAATATTTTCCGGCCGACAACTCCTCACAAAATCTATGCCATATCGATGGCGAACTGGATGTGGAATCCCGATGCCTACATGAACAATGCGACCGAGTTTGCGCGTGCCAAAAAATACTGGGATACGATCGTATCCAATCCGGGGTTTAAGAAAACCGCTACTTCGTCATCGCAGTACAGCGCTGCCTATGCTGCCGATAAAGCCGTGGACGGTATTAACAGCAATGACTCCGTGGAGAATGCTTGGGCTACCGCTAACGGCGCTGCGCTTAATTCCTGGTGGAAGCTGGACCTAGGCAAGAAGCAGAAGATGGAAGGCGTGCGAGTCAAATATCGTGAGTTTGAAGAAAAAGCATACATGGTTCCGAACTCGGTAACCGTACAAATAAGCAACGATAACGTCAACTGGACAACGGTCGTGAATCAATCGACGAATGTTCCGCTGGAAAATTCAACCTATGCTTCCGAAGTGTACTTCTATCCTTTCCAAGGAGAGGCTAGATACGTGCAGCTGAAGTTTCCTACAGGCGGGCAAAATTCGCTGATCGAGCTTTCGGAGGTTGAAATCGCTCAAGAAAAAGCGGTAACAGCATCCGTTAATCTAGCGATCGGAAAGACGGCTTCCGCATCTTCTGTAATTGATAGTACCTACGCTGCTGGCAAGGCGAATGACGGGTTGAATAGTCATGGAACCGCCAGTCCAAACAATGCGTGGTCCAGCGCCCCGGGTACGAACCTGAACAGTTGGTGGAAGGTCGATTTGGGGCAGCAGGAAAAATTCAAAACCATCGAGGTGAAATTCAGGGAATTTATCGATGATACGGCCTATATGGTGCCTAAGACGATTACTATTCAAACAAGCGACGATAATACGAATTGGACGACACTGATCGCAAGATCGGCTAACGTTCCTGCTACTGGTCAGCCCTATGGGTCCGCTACGTATTCCTATTCCGTAAACGGCAAAGGAAGATATGTCCGATTGCTGTTTGAGGACGGCGGCCAGGACACGCTAGTGCAATTGTCGGAGGTCGGGATCTACAACCGCAGTCTTCCTCAGCATCAGCGGCAGACGCTAAATGCCGCCTTTAAGAGAAAAGCGACGGCTTCATCGGTGTATTCGACGATGTATCCGGCCAATAAGGCAAACGACGGTACGCACTCCCGCAGAACGGCGGAGAATGCATGGGCATCAACCGCCGCGGGAGCAGTGAACTCATGGTGGGAGGTAGATTTGGGGAAAATAACGTCCATACAGGATGTGGCTTTATACTTCCGGGAATATCCTTATGGTACCGCATATACCGTGCCGGCCAACATCACCTTTGAGGTTAGCAACGACAAGGTTGCCTGGACTAACGTTCTGAGCGCGACTAATGTACCTGCCGAGGGTCTGAACTACGATTCATCGAAGTACACGTACACCTTGAACGCTTCGGGGAGGTATTTGCGGTTAAAATTTCCAGGAGGCGGCCAGAGCGGCCTTGTGGAACTATCCGAGGTCGAGGTGCGTTCTCCGCTGCTTGCCCGATCCGATTTCCATAACGTCATCTCTCAGGATGGCGCTGACGCATGGATGTACAAACACACCGACGGTTACTATTATTACACCCGGACGACGGGAAACAATGTGACGATCTGGAGGTCCAAGAGCCTGTCCGGTATAGAATCCGGCGAGAAGAAGGTCATCTGGACCCCGCCGACCAATAACCCCAACGCGGCTAACTGTGAGGCTATCTGGGCGCCGGAAATTCATTTTCTGAATAATGCCTGGTATGCCTATTATTCGGCCACGACATGCGGTGATGAGGATGGTTTAAACCATCGCATGTTTGTACTGGAAAATACAAACGCAGATCCGTTCCAAGGAACTTTTACCGATAAAGGGAAAATAACCGACGCGACGGATTTGTGGGCAATCGACGGCACCGTGTTGAATCTTGCAGGTCAGTTGTATTATTTCTGGTCTGGATGGGATTCTCCGTATCAGGTTCGCCAGAACCTCTACGTGGCATCGATGAGCAATCCGTATACGCTGTCCAGCGCAAAGACGTTAATTTCATCGCCTACTTACGGCTGGGAGATTACTCCGGATCCTCTTGCACCTGATGTAAATGAAGCGCCGCAGCCTATCGTCAAAGGCAATAAGGTTAATCTTGTATACTCGGCGAATGGCAGTTGGAGCGATAATTACAACTTGGGACTGCTGACGGCAAGCACCACGTCCAACTTATTGTCGGCAGCTTCCTGGTCGAAGAAGAACGCGTCGATTTTCAGCAGTGGAAGCGGCATCTTCGGACCGGGGCACAATAGCTTCACTAAATCGCCTGACGGCACGGAGGATTGGTTGATCTATCATACCGCTAGATTTTCAGGCGCAGGTTGGACACGGAATGTAAGGGCGCAGCCTTTTACGTGGAATGCCGACAACACGCCTAACCTCAGCGTTCCGGTCTCGCCGAATTTTCCGATCCGGGCACCGTCCGGAGAGCCCGAGAGGAAGAGATATGAAGCCGAGGAGGCGAAGCTTGCGAACGGGGCAAAGAGAGTTCAGGACGAGACGGCCTCAGGCCGCAAAAAGGTTGGATACATCGATAATACGAACAGTTACGTCGAATTCGATGTTACCGTCGCTTCGGCCGGTTCCTATATCCTGTTGGCAAGAACGGCTAACGGAACGATTGGCAATCCGATTTCGACCTACAACATGACTGTCAATGGAGGAACGAGTCAAGCGGTCGACATTGCGTATTCCAATTGGGGAAACTGGGGAACGACTGCAATCGAGAAAGCCTTAACAGCAGGACATAATAAAATCCGGTTTACCAAAGGCGCTAATTACGCGGAGATTGACTATCTGGATGTTATGCTTAAACCCTGAAAAGAGCTAGCTTAATAATGACACGACGGCAGCCGGCCACACGATCGGCTGCCGTTGCCCGTTGAAGTAACATCAGATGAGGTTATTCATGATATAAAAGTGGATGAAATACGTGCTATTTTTAGCGTAAAGTTAGGTGAATGATTTTTGAAGAAATTCCAGTTATAATGCTAAGGTAATAGGCAGGTTAGTTAAACAAGTTATATATTGTCATGTTAAAACGAAAAGGCAGGAATAATGAATACTAATGGTGCAAGAGAATCATGATTATAGAAAAGTGATATAATTAACAAAAAGTTGATTATCGGAGGCAAGTCATGGAAAATGAAAAATGTGACTTGATACACCCAAACGGTGTCAAGGAAAAGAAACTGGAAATGATTGATGGCTGCACGATCAAATACCATGCAAACGGAAAAACAATATGGTCAAAGGGAAAAATGATTGATGATACGCCAGTTGGCTATTGGGAATGGTATCGTCTCGACGGAACAATAAAGCGTTCAGGGTATTTTGATATGGGCGAGCCTGTTGGTGAATGGGTCACCTATGACAGCGAAGGCAATAAACACAAAACTACCATTCGTGATAAAAAAACGTACTAAGTATCAAGAAAACCGATGATTTGTCACCGATATGACCCCCGTAATGATACAGCAAGCCTGTATTTACGGGGGTTTTATGATTTATGATTGTTTAAATTGATGAACGTCGGCTAGGAGTGACTTAAACGGGGACAATGATTATTTCAACATGATTGTCCTCTAAAATCTTTTTCATATTAGGATCAGGTTCTTGATCCGTAATAATGATATTAATTTTTCCGAAATCGCAAATCCGATGAAAAAGATGTTTATCGAATTTAGACGAATCAGCTAATACGATAACTTGATCAGCTCTTTCAATCATCTTTAGTTTCAAATAAGCTTCGTCAACAGAAGGGGCCGATAACCCAGCGGAAGAAATGCCGCATGCGCCAAGAAACAATTTATCTACTTTGAAGTCTGCTAACATTTCTAATGTACGGGGGCCGGAGACATTCCGGTGCCAGGCATTTAATTCCCCGCCAAGCAGTTGTGTCTTTATATCCGGGTTATCACACAAAACACCGGCTATATCAATGGAATTGGTTACAACGACATTGTTTTTCGTACATAAGTTTTCAGCGGTAAATTGTACGGTTGTCGAGGTATCCATTAATAAATAGTCTCCATCTTTAATAAGGGAAGCTGCGAATTGACCAATCGAGCGTTTGTTTCCTGAGTCTTGAAACCGTTCCCTGTAGCTTCTTATACTTTTCGTAAGAGTAGGGAGCATGGCTCCGCCCCGAATACGAATAATAGCGCCTTCTTCTTCTAATTTGACTAAGTCTCGTCTTGCAGTATCGCGGGAAACGCCATACAGCTCACAAATATCCTCAAGCTGAATTTTTTGTTTCTCTTTTAAATATTGAATAATCAATTGTATTCTTTCATCTTGATTCATCATTTGACCTCTTCCAAAAAAGGATTTCACTTATAAGTATAAGTTTCTTGCCTAAATGTTTCAACATTACTTATAATCGTAAGTTTAAAACTTAAAAAACTTGCAACATTTAGTTTTTTAACTTATCATGAGGTCGTATTTAAATTTTATTTGCATATAAAGGGGATGGATTATTTGAGAAAAGTAAAGGTCGGCATTATTGGTTACGGTTTTTCCGGGAAAACTTTTCATGCGCCTATTATCCAAACGGTTGAAGGACTAGAAATTTCAAAAATCGTTTCTTCAAATGCTCTGAAAGTAAAGGAAGATTATCCTGGCGTCCAGGTTGTTTCCGATGTTGAACAGCTGTTCACGGACCCTGCTATTGACCTTATTGTCATCACTACGCCAAACACTACGCATTATCGATTTGCCAAACAAGCCTTATTATCGGGAAAACATGTAGTGGTCGAGAAACCGTTCGTCATCCATTCTAAAGAAGCGCAAGAGCTGATCGAAATAGCTTCCGAGCAAAATAAAATAATAAGCGTTTATCAAAACAGAAGATGGGACAATGATTTCCTTACGGTTAAAGAATGCTTGGAGTCGGGCGTAATGGGTGAAATTTATTCGTATGAAGCCCACTATGACCGGTTTCGTCCTGAAGTAAGCGGTCGTTGGAGAGAGCAAAATTTGGAAGGCTCGGGCATGCTATATGACCTTGGCTCGCATTTGATCGACCAAGCACTTCATTTATTTGGACTTCCCGAAACGGTGTTTGGCGATGTGATGGCCCAAAGAAACGATTCGGTTACCGATGATTATTTTCACATTGTTTTAGGATATGGCAGATTGAGGGTGATTTTGCATTCCGGTTCGTTCGTGAAGAGCGCGGGTCCTAAATTTCAAATACACGGGGATAAAGGCAGCTTTATTAAATATGGTTTGGACTCGCAAGAGGATTCGTTAAAGCGAGGAAAATTGCCCGGCGACCCTATTTGGGGTAAGGACCTCGAAGAAAGTTATGGAGAATTATCGGTAAATGTAGGTGATCTGCTGTTGAAAGGAAAGCTTGAAACAAAAACAGGCGCATATGAATCTTTTTATAAAGGCATTTACGAATCCATCACTGAAAACAAACCAGTTCCTGTAAACGCAACCGATGCCATGAATACGATAAAGATTATCGAGTTGGTTAAAAAGAGCGCTCAGGAAAAAAGAGTCGTTTCATACGAATAAAGGGGCCGGGCGCGGAATGGGCGTCGATCTCGCGAAGGCGTCATCGACTGCCCTAGTTTTGACTATGCACATCTTAATGAGATATAGGAAACGTCGGAAAAGAAGGCGTCCGCGTTTTTTCCATGCTATTTTCCGGCGCCAACCTCGGACAGGTTTAGACCTCCATAATGAAGCATGGCATTTTCGTGCACTTAGCCTCATAGATCCCCGGTTTTTCTTAACACACCAGCTAAGCTGGTTGCGATTACACCTCCCGGTATTTTATTATCCATTAAAGTGACTTACTATCCAGTAATATATCTATGTCGGTTTGTTGAATGTTTTTACCAGTCATTTGACGAAGTAAAACGGATAGGCGAGTACGTTTTTTAGCGTGCATGTATTCGTAATTTCTATTTTAAGTCTTGTAATCTTGACTTCTATACGCTTATAGTGTCTCCAGAGGGCTATTTATGATATTTCAGGAGGCGAACCTAGCATGTTTAAAAAATACCGCATAGACTACCTTCTGTTCGGCGGTTCAGCAGCATTCATCGTAACGCTTCTTACCATTGTCATTTGGATCGCCTATTCATACTCCGCACAGCAGATGGTGCAGAATACGTCTTATTACCAGCAAGGTCTGCTTAATGAGCTTTATAATAAAGTCGATATTCAAATGAAATCGATTGAACAGATTTCCTTAACGGCCACCCGGAACACGAATCTGCTGGATGATGTAAACGTGCCGGGGGACAAGTATTCCAATTATAAGAAGCGTAAGGAAATGGAATCGTTCCTTGCACAGCTTACTTTCTCGACACCCGATATTGAGTCCGTTCATTTCTATATCAAGCAAAAGCTTCAATTTGAGCCACAGGGCCCCGTAAAATTTATCGAGCATGATCTAATCAAAGAAGAAGTCTGGTATAACCCGGCTATCGAAAATAACGACTTCGGTTGGATTGGTGAGCATGACATTCGAACCGTTCAAGGTGAGAAGCGGGTCATCAGCTTTGTCCGCAAGGTGTATTCGGTCGCAGGAGATTACCGTGGGCTGCTGTTGTTGAATATTAAAGCGTCTTCTATTAAGAAGCTGATTGAAAGTCATAACCCTGCGGCAAACCGGATCCTTCTCGATTCCGGGGGGCGGCTTATTACGATGATCGGCGGCGACACCATGTCGCAGGACCAGGTCGAGGCTTACTTAGAAAATATCAATGGCGAGTCCGGTTATATGAAAACGAAATCCATTAGCAGCGGCCTTTCGGATTCAAGCGAACATTTGATGGTATGGGCAAAGCACTTCGATAGGGATTGGACGTTGATCGAATCGACTCCATGGAAGGATATTACGGGAGGAAGCTTTCGTCTGGCTATGGTACTGCTGCTGGCAGGAGGCTCAGCCATGCTTATCGCGCTATGCTTCAACTTGTTTTTCTCCCGGCAATTCGTGAAGCCGATCGGGCTGCTGCTGCATGAAATGAGCCGAAATTCGGTTAATGTCAGCAAAGTTAGTTTGCCGACGGGTTATCGTAATGAATTCGGAGCGTTATTTTCTGGCTATCGCAGGCTCATCGAACGTATTCAGGAGCTGTACGCATCATTAGAGGATCAATACCGGAGGCAGAAGGAAGCGGAAATTAAAGCGCTGCAGGCGATGATCAATCCGCATTTTTTGTACAACACTTTGGATCAGCTGAATTGGATGGCGATTTCAGGCGGACAGGAGAAAATGAGCACCATATTGGAGTTAATGGGAAAAATGTTCCGCATTGGCCTCTCGAACGGTGAAAGCGTAATCATTATTCGTGACGAATTGCTGCACATGGAATGCTATATGCAGATTCAGCAAATTCGCCTAGGTGAGCAGTTCGTTTTACGGGTAGACGTACCTGAAACCATCAGGGACTTATATATTCCGAAGATGACGCTGCAGCCTTTTATCGAGAATGCCATTATGCACGGGTTTCACGGTAAAAAAGAGGGGATGATCGAGGTATGTGCGGAGATCACCAAGAATGCTGAAGTCGTATTTCGAATAACCGATAACGGCAACGGTCTCAGGGATAACTGGCAGGAGCCGAAAAAGAGAAAAACAGGGGGATACGGAATCCGGAATGTCAGAGAACGAATTGACGTTTATTTTGGCAGCAGCTACGGTCTGGAGTTGATGCCGAATACGGATGGACCCGGGACAACGGTCCGCATACGTATTCCAGTGTTAAACAATAAAGAAGAACAGGATGATGCGGCATGTGGAAAATTGTAATCATAGATGACGACCGGAACGTTTTGGAAGGAATGAAAAGCGTCATCCCCTGGTCGGAGCTTGATGCGGAATGGGTCGGGGAAGCGATGGACGGGGAAGAAGGACTGCGGGTCGTGGGGGAGTGTCAGCCAGATATTGTAATCACCGATATTTATATGCCCGTGCTTAACGGCTTGGATATGGTGGAGCAGCTGAACAAGGCGAATTTTCACGGGAAGATTATTGTTTTAAGCGGCTACGCTGATTTTGAATATGCAAGACAAGCGCTCCGTCTTGGGATAGCTGATTATTTAAACAAACCGATTAGCGTTCAGACGATTCAGGATGTACTGGGGAGAACGATCGCGGAATTGGAGGAAGAGCTGGAGCAAAGACATCGCAATGAAGAGCTGGAGGAGAAATTGAAGCTGTACGAGCCGTTCGTGGAGAAAGAATGGATCAAATCGGTCTCCACAGGACCGGATCATACAAAGCATCCGGATACCCGGATGATTCCCGAAGCGTACCGGTATTGGAATGGCTGCCGCCATGCGGTGATTGGCATTGAAATTATCCGCACGGACCGCGTGACTAGGGCCTCGACAAAGGATTTAAGCTTGTTCAGGTTCGCCATCGCAAACATTATTCAGGAGCTCTCCCGCGAAGAGTGGCCGGATTCTCACTATGTGGAGTTATTCAGCAGCCACGCAGCGATTATCCTTCATTCACCGAATGAAGAATGGAGCGAATTTACGATAAAGCAAGCTTATCGCTTTGGGGAAAGGGTCATTCAAAGCGTCCGCTCCTTCCTGGATATTACGCTTCATGCCGGAATCGGAACGTTTAAGCCGAATTGGATGGAAATTGCGGATTCGACCGAGGAGGCGTTCCAGGCTCTTTACTTTAAAAACACCGCGCCAATAGAAGGCATCCACTTATACGAATATGTCCATGGCGGAAAAATTGAGCAGCAAGCTTACCCGATCTCCCTCCGTCCGGTTAAATTTTATCAGCATATGGCTGAGTCAATGAAGCTGTTCCAGGAGGATAAGGCGAAGGAGATTGTGGATGATTACTTCGACCAGTGGAGCAAGGGCGGGGCTGTATCGGCTCGCAACCTTGAAATGCTGGGTTCGGAGCTGTGGACTATTTTTGCTTATACGCTATTTGAAGTCGGCGTTCAACTAGAAGACATCGCGAAGGTGAACGAGGTTACCCGGGAGCTGCGTAGCGTTACGACGCTGGAGCAGCTGAAAGAGTGGCTTTACGGAAAAATTGATCTGATTTGCGGCTCCCGCAGCAGCAATGAGAACATTAAGCATCGACAGGCCGTTGATTTTATCGTTCAGTTTATCCATGAGCATTATGCCGAGCCCATTACGATATCCGATCTGGCGGATCGTATTCATATTTCGAGAAACTACTTAAGCCTTCTGTTTAAGAAGGCGATGGGGGAGTCCTTCAACAGCTATTTGACACGGATTCGGATGGAGAAGGCGAAAGAAATGATTTTGGAAGGGAAGTATTTGATCTACGAGGTCGCAGACCGGGTCGGTTATAAGTATGTGCCTTATTTCAGTACGTTATTTAAAAAGTATACCGGCTGCAATCCCACAGATTTGTATAAAAATAAATCGTAATCATCTCACTGTTCTCGGATTCAAGCTAATGAATTTGCATTCTTCTATTTTTGTTAATATGTATAACAAAGTGTACATCGTTCCTATTTTTCATTCTCTTCAGGTCTTATATGATTAGCTTATATAAACCAGACAGAGGTGATGCTACTTTGAATCGGAGCTCTTCTTCAGTCCTTGTTAATGCGGCGAATGCGGTACCGGTCCCGAAAAAGAAGTCGCTGCTGAGCCGTTTTCTGAGCAGATGGGAATCGCCGGTAGCCGGATATTTATTTTTAGCCCCATGGCTAATCGGTCTTTTTTTATTGACGTTCTGGCCCATGCTGCAATCGTTGTATTTCTCTTTCACGAAATATTCTCTGTTGGAGCAGCCGGAATGGACCGGGTTCGGGAACTATGAACGGATTTTCACTTCCGATGCGGTGTTTATCCAATCCCTTAAGGTCACGTTTTTATTTGTTCTATTCTCGGTTCCGCTCAAATTGTTCGCTGCTCTGCTGATTGCGCTGCTGCTTAAGCAAAATATTCGCGGCATGTCTTTTTACAGAACGATGGTTTATCTCCCTTCCTTAATCGGGACCAGCATTGCGGTGTCTATTCTTTGGAGAAACATTTTTAACTCGGACGGGCTGTTCAATCAACTGCTGGGCCTGTTCGGGATTGAAGGCATGAACTGGATTAGCAATCCGAAAACCGCTCTTGGAACGTTGATTTTATTGGTGGTTTGGCAGTTCGGTTCTTCTATGGTTATTTTTTTAGCCG
The DNA here is from genome assembly GCF_040676435.1 of Paenibacillus sp. LPE1-1-1.1. NCBI lineage: Bacteria > Bacillati > Bacillota > Bacilli > Caryophanales > Paenibacillaceae > Paenibacillus > Paenibacillus sp. LPE1-1-1.1. The sequence goes on along the minus strand of NZ_JBEGHY010000023.1, from coordinate 345,843 downwards.
GACTCAAGCAAATATCGACAGAGCTTTATGAAGCATCGTCGGTGGACGGAGCCACCAAGATCAGACAGTTTTTCAGTATTACGCTTCCTATGCTCTCACCGGTCATTTTGTTTAATTTAGTGCTTCAAACGATCGGCTCTTTCCAAATGTTTACGCAGGCATTCATCATCACGCACGGCGGACCGATCAACTCTACGTATATGTACGCTCTATATTTGTACGACCGCGCATTCGGACGGCTTCAGATGGGATACGCCTCGGCTTTGGCTTGGATCATGCTCGTGATCATTGCCGTATGCACAGCCTTGATCTTCGTGAGTGCGAAGCACTGGGTATTCTACGAGAATGATGGGGGGAAAAAAGGATGATGCAGAGCTCTAAACGAAGTTTATTTCAAAAAAACGCGACGCTCAGCCTATTAAGCCTTATCATGATGTATCCCGTCTTTTGGTGGATCGGGGCTTCGTTAAAGACCAATGAGGAAATGTCGAGGCCCGGTCTGTTTCCTGAGCTTCCGATGTGGAGTAATTTCAGCGAGGGATGGACGGCGATACCTGGATTTACGTTTACCCACTTCTATCTGAATACCTTTCAATTAATTATAGGCGTGCTCCTTACAAGTATTGTTGCCTGCAGTATGACCGCTTTTGCGTTTGCCCGGCTCGATTTCCCGCTGCGCGGCTTGTGGTTTTCGATTCTCTTGCTGACTCTCATGCTGCCCCATCAGGTAACGATGGTTCCGCAATATGTAATGTTTAACGGCTGGGGCTGGGTCGATACGTTTTTGCCATTTATCGTTCCGCATACGCTGGCGGGCGGGATTGGCGGCTCCTTCTTCGTCTACCTTTTGGTACAGTTTATTAGAGGCATTCCGAAGGAGCTGGATGAATCGGCCAAAATAGACGGGTGCAGCTGGTTCGGCATCTACTGGCGAATCGTGCTGCCATTGACGAGGCCGGCATTGGTGACAGTAGCGATCTACTGTTTTCTGTGGAACTGGGATGATTTTCTCGGGCATTTGATCTATATTAACTCGGTGGATAAATACACAGTCGGTTTGGCGCTGCGCATGTTCGTCGATTCCCAGTCATCCGTCCCATGGGGGCAATTGCTCGCGATGTCTCTTGTTTCGATCGTACCTTCCGTCCTTATCTTTTTCTTGGCTCAGCGCCATTTCGTAGAAGGGATAACAGCCGGATCGGTAAAAGGCTAAAAGGATGCATTTCTATAATAAATTGTGCATCCCTCGTATACCAAGGTTACCCGGTTGGTTGTTATGATATGAAATGTAAACGGTTTATTCATTGCTAAAAGGGGGATTCGCTTTGAAAATGAATGTGAAAAAATCGATCACCGTACTAATATCGGGAATCATGCTTCTGACCGCTGTCGCTTGCGGCAGCAGCAATGAGAAAAACACGGCGGGGGAGAGCACGGACCAAGCGGCCGCAAGCCAGGTAAAGCTGCGCATTTTATGGTGGGGATCTCAGTCCAGACATGATGCTACTTTAAAAGCGTTGGATTTGTATACGCAAAAAAATCCGAATGTATCGTTCGAGCCTGAGTTTTCCGGCTGGGAAGGCTATTGGGATAAGCTGGCCACCCAATCTGCGGCGAAAAATGCACCGGACATTATTCAAATGGATGCGTCCTATTTGGCGGAATATGCGGGCCGTAAGCAGCTGGCAGATTTATCTACGGGCATAGCGACGGAAGATATCGATGCCTCTCTTTTAAGCACAGGGAAATACCAGGACAAGCTTTACGCCATTCCACTGGGCAATAATGCTATCGGGATGGTCTTTAATAAAGAGGCTGTAGAAAAGCTGGGCATTACGAAGCCAAAGAGCGGCTGGACCTGGGATGAATTTTTCGCCTTCGGCAAAGAAGCGAAAGCAAAGCTGGGTTCCGATCATTACGCGTTAACTGATCTTTCAGCCTCTTTCGGGCAATACGTAAATTATCAGCTGAGCAAAGGCTTAGGCCAAGTTTTTACGGAAGATGGCAAGCTGAATTTGGATAAGGATACTTACCTCGAATATCAACATAAATTTGCGGAGCTGCGCAAAGAGGGGATCGTGCCTCCGGGTGAAGTCAGCGTGACGGATAAGGAGCTTGATCCTCAGCTTGATCTCATGGTAAACGGCACTACCCTGCTGCGTGTCGTTCACGCCGCACAATCCAACAGCTTTGATAGCCTGAAGCCAGGAGTATTCGATTTGGTAACGATCCCGAGAAACCAGGAGGCCGGCGGCTGGCTCAAACCGTCAATGTTCTGGAGCGCAAGCGCTAACTCGAAGCATGTGGAGGAAGCGAAAAAGTTTATCGACTGGTTTATTAATGATCCGGAAGCAGCTGAGCTTCTCGGTACATCCCGCGGCGTTCCGGTCTCTAAGAAGATTGTCGAGAAGCTGACTCCGAAATTTAACGCTCCCGATAAAATGGGCATTGCGTTAATTACCGATACGGCGTCGGATGCTCAGCTGTATGTACCGGAGCCTAAGGGTTGGAGCAACTTCACGCAGAAGGACTTCAAAGCAGTCGGGGAAAAAATCATGTTCGGTGAAATTACGCCGGAACAAGCCTATGAGGAGCTCACGGAATTGGCGAAGGATTATGAGTAATTAAGGTGAGTATCAAGGATCACAAGAAGTCAGGGTCGTATAGGAATATGAAGTTGGAGAAAACCGGTCATCTGTGATGACCGGTTTTTTGATTTTGAGCATTAAGCACCCCGCTTAACATACGTATGGATATTTAAATCAAAACCGATAATGGAAGTAATAATTTACTTCTAGGTGGATGCTAAGATGAAAAAAATGTTCGAGTCAAATAACGAACATATAGAAATTCTATCAGGCGAACTTCAGCAAAATATTAATTGCATCATAGCGTTAACAGGAAATAGCTCGGATTTTGTCATACGTAAGTTTCAAGGGGCCAATGGCTTGCCCATGGCAATTGTATATATAAATGGTCTAACGGATACCGAATTGATAAATGATAACATTATAAACCCAATCTTGTCAGATGTAGAAGCAAATACCGTTCAAAGTAGAACTTTACATGAATTCTTTTCAGTCATTAAAGATAAAGTGATTACCGTTAATGGTACTAATACCGTAAGTAAAATAGATGACTTGATCTCGGCTTTGTACAAAGGAGATACCGTTATTCTCGCAGATGGCTGGGATGAAGCTATTTCTGCAAGTTCTGCCAAATGGGTTCAAAGAGGAGTAGAAGAGCCTTCTTCCCAATCGGTTATTCGCGGACCCAAAGACGGATTCACAGAGAATATTAGCACTAATGTTGCTTTACTCAGGCGCAGAATAAAGAGTCCGAAACTATGGAAAATCGACCGAAAAATTGGATTGGTGACACAGACTGATGTTTCTGTTATGTACCTTAAAGGGACCGCCGATGATTCAGTTGTGAACGAAGTGCTTCAAAGGCTCGATCGCATTGAAATTGACGGCATACTCGAAAGTGGCTATATTGAAGAATTTATACAGGATCAAACGTTAACTCCTTTTCCCACAATCATAAACACAGAAAGACCAGACACAGTAGCGGCTTCTATACTGGAAGGGCAAGTAGCCGTATTGGTGGATGGAACACCATTTGTCCTTGTAATGCCTATTACATTTCTTAAGTTCTTCATCGCCAGTGAAGATTATTACCAGAGATTCGATATCTCTTCGTTCTTACGTCTTTTGCGCGTTTTTGCGTTTGCCATCTCGATGGTTCTTCCTTCTTTATATATTGCAATTACGACTTTTCATCAAGAAATGATTCCAACGACCTTGTTGGTCAGTCTTGCGGCACAAAGGGAAGGCGTTCCTTTTCCGGCATTCTTTGAAGCATTAATGATGGAATTGATATTCGAGGTTTTAAGGGAAGCAGGGGTACGTATGCCTAGGGCAATCGGTTCTGCAATTTCCATCGTAGGAGCGCTTGTTTTAGGACAGGCTGCGGTTGAAGCCGGTTTTGTTTCAGCTGCTATGGTCATTGTAGTAGCCTTTACAGCGATCTCCAACTTTGTTGTTCCGGCATTTAATATCTCGATTGCTGCTCGATTGATTCGATTCATTCTGATGATTCTTGCCGCAGTATTAGGATTGTTCGGGATATTGTCGGGGCTCTTTTTCATAATCATCCACTTGTTATCTCTACGTTCTTTCGGTGTCCCTTATATGGCACCAATAGCTCCTTTCGTACCTAGCAACTTAAAAGATTCTTTAGTAAGGGTGCCCTGGTGGATGATGGTTACCAGACCGCGTCTTTTCTCTAAGAACAATAACGTGCGACAAAACGTAAACGTACGTCCGGAGACTTCTGACAAGGAGAAGGAAAAGTAACGATGTTTTTCATACAACCGGGAAATGGACACCAAAAGGAGATCGGAGAATGAAACGAGGAATAATTCTTCTGATTATTTTCATCATGTTATTAGCTGCCAGTGGTTGTTCGAACCATATTGAACTTAACAAGTTGGGTATCATCAGTGCAGTTGCCTTTGATTTAGATGAAAGTAATCAATGGGTTTTGACTTTTCAAATCATTATACCAAAGTCAACATCGAGTAAAAACGGTGGTGGCGGATCCCATTCTCCGGCTACCGTTTTTTCAACAAAAGGAAGGACCGTACTTGAGGCCATTCAAAAAAGTGATTTAGAGGCCCCACGCCATCTATTTTTTTCTCATACTCAAGTTATTATTATCAGCAAACGTGTTGCCAAATATGGAATCAACCAAATATTGGACGCTTACTTAAGAAGTTATGAATCAAGAGAAACAGCAAATGTTTTAATTTCGGATGTAGAAGCAAAGAATGTGTTGGGGATTCTTTCGCCTTTAGAAAATAATCCCGCTAACGCGATCTCCAATTTGATAAGCGGGCAAGGTGATAAGCAAACCAACATTATTCAGACTAAGTTACATGATTTAATTTCTACAATGACAAATTCAACATCTAGTTCTACTTTGCCAGAAATCAGCATCGTGGGTAAGCCAGAGAAACAAAATTCATTAGACTCACTTAAAAAAACTCGGAATTATGCCACAATGACATTGGATAGAGTAGGGGTATTTAAGCGGGATAAATTTGAAAATTGGTTAAGTCGGAAAGAAAGTCTCGGAATACCTTGGATAACGAATCAAATCAAAAGAACGACTATTGTCTTTTCATGTGAAGGTGAGAGCGGAAGCGAACAGCTATCCTCCTTTTTAGTTGAAAAAGCCCATACAAAACTAATACCGAATATTTTGAATGGTCATTTGTTCATGAAAGTAGAAATTGAAGCAAAAGGTAATCTTGTTGAAACGACATGCGATCTAGACCTAAAAAAGACGAAAAATTTAAAAATTCTAGAAAACAATATACAAAATCAAATAAAAAATGATGTAGAATATTCCTTTCTTGCTCTGAAGAAAATGAAAGCCGATGCATTGGGCTTCGGAGACACATTTCACAAATCGTATCCACAAAGATGGAAAGAGCTTCGTAACAATTGGGATAATGAGTTCACAGAAATAAGCATGGACGTAAAGGTTAATGTAACAATCCGACAAACCGGAATGATTGATGATTCTTTTTCTAAGATGTCTGGGAAAAAAGAATGAGAAATGAGGCTTCGTATGGAACGGATTAGTAAATATCAGTTGGCTTCGATGATTATTTTATTTCAAATTGGCAGCACGCCATTATTTGAATTAGGTATCAAAGCTAATCAAGACGCATGGTTGGTAGTCATTACTAGTATGCTGCTTGGGTTAATGCTGCTTATTCTTTTTTTGGCGATCCAACGAAGGGAACCAGAAAAAAATTTGAGTCAGTTATTGACACACTTTTTTGGTTCCTTTGTGGGAAAGTTACTCTTATTGCTCTATACCATTTTATTTACATACGAAGCTATGCGAAATGTACGCGATTTCGGCGATCTTTCCCTCTTTACTATTCTTCCACACGGCCCTATCTCCGTTATTATGCTGATTATGTTAACTTTGTCGATCTATTCCGTTTACAAAGGGATTGAAGTCTTTTTTCGGTTCGCGGAATTTATCGTGGTAGGCGTACTGTTATTTTATCTTATATTAATTTTCATGCCTTTTATTTCGGGAATTGTATATTGGGATCGAATTCTTCCGATTTTGGAAAATGGCATTCAACCTGTATTAAAGAGCAGTTTATATGAAGTTTGGATGCCATTTGGACAAATGGTGGTTTTTCTCATGTTTTGGAGTAATTTAAACGAAAAGAAAGAATTGACTAAAACATCTATTCTAGCTTTTTTTGTTTCAAGTATGGTTATCCTACTCACTAACATAATAAATCTGATCGTTTTGGGCCCTGAATTAGTTAAAATTAGTACTGTGCCTTTATTACAATCCGTACAGCTAATTGAGGTCGCTGAAATTTTCGAGCGTTTTGACGCACTCGTCATTTTACTTTTTTATACGGGGATATTTATCAAAGCGACATTATGGTATTTAGCAGCATTACTTGGCTTATCTCAGTTGTTTCGTGTGGATTACAGGCGATTTGCTATTCCCGTCGGAGGAATTATTTATTTCACTACACTTCTTCCTACAAGTTGGCAATCGCATCTAGAGATTGGACATTACGTCGCGGACAATTTACATGTTAATAAGATTTTCATCGCAATTATACCCGTCATTCTTTATATCATTATGTTGTTTAAACAAAGAAAAAAATAGAACAAGCTTTTCGGCAATACAATGGATAATAGGACATACAGTTGTCCTATTATTCGTTCTATACTAATGTCAAAAGTGAATGAAGGAGAGATTAGTTATGAGCAAAAAAATAGAATATAAAAAAGATTATAAACAATTTTATCTGCCAAAAACGATCCCGGACATTATTGATATCGCTGAGATGCCCTTTATTATGATTAGTGGCACAGGTGATCCTAATGGAGCTGAGTTTACGCGAGAGACAGAAGCATTATATAGCGTAACTTATGCCATAAAAATGTCATATAAAAGTGATGATGTACCGGACGGTTACTATGAATATACCGTTTTCCCGCTTGAGGGAATCTGGGACTTGATCGATAAGTCAAAGCCGGCAACAGATAAAAATAATTTGAAATACACCATTATGATACGCCAACCAGATTTTCTGACAGATGAGTTATTCATAAAATTTGTAGAGCAGACCAAAAAGAAAAAGCCAAACCCATACCTTGAAATGTTAATATTCGGAAAAATTAGAGATGGCTTATGCTGCCAAGTGATGCATATAGGAAGTTTTGATGATGAACCGGAAAGCTTTGCAAAGATGGAAGTGTTTTGCAAGGAAAAAGGATATGTGCGTACTGCTAAAACTCATAGGGAAATTTATCTATCCGACCCGCGTAAGACTGATATGTCGAAGATGAGGACTGTTTTAAGATTTCCTGTAAAGAGTGAATAGGAGACATAAAGAGTATTAAGAATATCGTCCTCTGATTTTTAGGAGACGATTTATTATTAAAATCTGCTTTACCTTTGAATGAAGTGCGGTGAACCGTATATCAGGAACGGATCATTAGGGTAACTGTGACCCATAAGAAGGACACTTTGGAAAAAGTGACCCTCTTGTGGGTTATCACGGAGAAGATCAAACTTTCGCGTCTGGTAATTTTCAAAGGAGACCGCTTAATTGGATGGATGAATATTAAGCTATATTTTTTTAGGCACAATGGTCATGGGGACGGGGATGATTGAATATGAACAAATAGTTCCCGTGCTTGAAAGGGGTTTGAAACCCATATGGGAGGCTGTCCCATCAATTGTCGCCTTTCCATTTGGTCAGCTAGTGCTTTTTCTCGTATTTTTCCCTCTCGTCAAGGAACGAAGGCGGTTAAGACGGCCCGTTCTTATTCTTACTTATTGGTTTCGATTTTTCTTATTGTAATCAATCAAATGAAATATCTTGTTCTCGGGCCTTATCTTGTAGATAAAAGTACGATTCCGCTCTTGCAAGTTGTCCAGTTGATTGAGATCATCGATGTTTTTGAACGCATGGACGTGATTTTCGTATTGATCCTGTTTATGGGTTTAGGGATAAAAATGGCAGCTTTTTTTGTCGGTGCAGTGACTGGTTTTCAAAAAATATCGGGTATTGGTTTTAAAAAGTGGGTCCTGCCGTTGGGAATTATTATATTTGTAGCTTCCTTTATTTCACCCAATTACACTCATCATATGTGGTTAGGTATAGAGAAGATGCCCCCGTTGTTTTTAATCTTCCAGGTCGCATTACCGCTCTTTCTCTTTTTAGCCATGCTTGTTCGTCGGAAACCAATCCACATAATTCCATAACGAAAGACGCTCAAAATCTGCAATAATATACTATAGGCCCTTTAATCTAAGATGTAATATATGAGAATAGCCAGAAAGAGGGGTTCTCATGGATATTGCATCTTTTTTGATTTACTGTATGATTGCTACGTTTACACCTGGACCTACGAATATCGTTATATTGTCCACCGTGCATAATCTTGGGGCGAAAAAGGCGATGAAATATACGTATGGTGCTACGATTGGTTTTGGTTTATTATTGTTTATTTCCGCTATGTTGAATACGATTCTCATCACGTTCATACCGAAAATAATTATTGTGATACAGATCATCGGAAGCATTTATATGCTTTATCTTTCCTATCTGATTTACAATATGAATGCATCAAACCCAGCTGCAAACCAAACGGCCACCTTTCTGTCAGGTTTCCTTATGCAGTTTCTTAATCCAAAGGTAGTGCTATTTACATTGACTGTCATTCCAACTTTTATTATGCCCAACTATAGCTCAAGCACTGCGATGACAATAAGTATTATAGCGATCACAGTAATTGGTTTTTCAGCTTTTATCACATGGGTACTTTTCGGCGCGATCTTCAAGGCGTTTTTACAGAAGCATAACAAGACTGTTAATGTATTAATGGCGTTATCTCTCGCTTTTGCAGCTATCATGATTTGGATGTAGGTAAGCTTATGAAGAGGTGAATGGGATTGAACAAGTTTATTTATAAAAAATCGGCCGGTATTACCGCGTTGTCAGCAAGTATGACCGATTTTACGTATAAAAAGCATGCTCACCAGGAATATGCCATTGGCGTTACGTTACGTGGGATTCAAGAGTATAACTTAGATGGCAGCTTACAATTATCGTATCAGAATGGTATTATGCTTTTTAATCCGGAACAGGCCCACGATGGAATGGCACATGATAAGACAGGTCTGGATTATGTCATGCTTTATATTGAACCCCAATTGCTTTTGGAGGCCATAGAAAAAAAGGATATCTTACGCTTTTCAACACCGATTGTTTACGATGTTCGGCTTGAACAAAGAATATTAAGTCTTTCCGATGCAATATTGGGTGAAAAAGACGAGGCTTTGTGTAGTGAATTATTCTTATCCCTCACAGAAAGTCTCATTCAAACAAAACTTTCGACTGACGATAAGAAGGAAAATGCACTAATTCGAAAAGCAAAGGATATGCTTCATGCCGATCTGGAACATGTTCTTAAGCTTGACGAGCTCAGCAGCGAGCTGCATTTATCAAAGTTTCAGTTTATCCGATTGTTCAAGGCACATACCGGAATTTCACCTTATCAATATTTTCTTAACTGTAAAATCGAACGCGCAAAGAGTTTAATCGAAAAGAATAAAGATATTTATTCAGCAGTAGCTGCCTGCGGTTTTGTTGATTTAACCCATTTAAACAAACATTTTAAAAGTGTATATGGTACAACAGCATTCGAATATATGTCACATTTACAATGAGAGATTTAACCTATCATTTATCGCTAAGAGATACATTACCCGCAATCAGTAGGCGTCTTAAGCGGATACAAGGTTCAAGGGGAGGATGCGCCAGCGGCAAAATAATTGCTGGAGGATGCTAAGAAATGTGAAGCTTCAGGACAGAAATTGCAGCGGATGACCGTGCAAAATGATTATGACTAGGCATGGGTACAGTCAAGTGGCTATTCACCTACGTAGTATAAGATACACTTTCATGTAAAATCATGAATATCTTCCGCTAGGAGTGATGTTATGGCTCATATGAGAAATAAAGGACCCATGAGACAACCGCCGCAGTCTCCTCCTCCCGCATTCATCCCGCCGAAACCCGCTGTTTCTTATATCGTCGACTGCGTTTACCAGTACACCTATGTTTGGCTTAGGTCTGGCGAGAACTTCTGGTTTTATCCGACATATGTCGATATGGACGGTGTTGCAGGCTATAGATGGAGCGGTTCATACTGGTACTTTTATGGTATCGATCCGCGATTCATTGATGCCGTATCGTGTCCTCCGATTCCTACCCCTTTCTAAGCACTAAAAAACAGAGTGTGGTTCTGTTCACTCACCACACTCTGTTAGTGATACTTAGGACAACCTCGGATATAAAATATAATCCAGAGCCTTCGGCTTGCCCGATGCTTCCTGCAAAACGCGATTGTGCGGGAGAGGGGAGGGGACAATCGGGAGGCACTCAATTTGCTGCGACGGCGGGGTGGGCAAAGTTTCCAAGTGTTGAGTTACTAAATAGCAGGGTGGAGAAACCTTCAGAAGTTACCAGTATCATTTCTGGAAACAATCTCGTACCTCGTTGAACTAACGGTGACTTTAACTCAATATTTTAAAACCAGAAAAAGGCTGCTGCAGTGGATCGACAGCCTTCTTAGTTTATGGCAGGAAGCTTAAATAATAATGCCTGTACCTAAAACGTATGGCACCAGCATAAAGGATCAACTCCTCCGCAATGCGGGCACAAACCTCCCGTATATCGTAGTCTAATTTGATCTGAATGAAGCACGCCATAATCGGTAATTGGTGCGACGCCTGGGATCGGTTCGCCGTCTGCGATCTCCTTCACATTCATGTCCGACCACATACCGCTCCATGAACAGACACTGCACTTAAGTCTCTCTTCCGTAGGGTGCGATGCTTTCTGGATGACGATCATACACTCTTGACTGTAGGTATTACAAGAAGGACAATTATGAACTTTCATGATTCATCTCCTCTCAATGATATAGGAGTCAGGATAACTCATACTTTTAGGTTTCATATTAAATTATAACTTTCCTTAGGTAAAAAATAATCTTCTAATTATTAGCTTATGCTATTTATTTATCAATGAACGAAAAGAAGAATGATATACTAATAAATGAAGTTAACACTGTGATGGATGTTGTTAATAAGCAGAGAACGGAGCGTGAGCAGCGTTGAAAATAAAGGTCATTATTGCCGATGACAACCCTTTTGTCCGGGAAGGCATGAGGATCATCCTGACATCCTTCGATGAATTCGAGGTATTGGCATCGGTTCAGGATGGTCAAGAAGCCGTAGATTTCTGCCGGGAGAATGAAGTTGACGTGGCACTGCTCGATGTGCAGATGCCCAATATGAATGGTGTGGAAGCGACCAAGCTGATCTCCGAACAGACAGAAACCAAAGCGCTAATCCTGACCACCTTCGATGACGAGAAGTTTATTCTCGATGCGATTCGCAACGGGGCAAAGGGATATCTGCTCAAGAATAATGATCCGGAGCGGATTCGGGATGCCATCATAACTGTATACAACGGACATAATGTGCTGCAGGATGCCGTGCTGGATAAGCTGAAATCTAATTTGCTACCGGACAAGGATAAAGATAAGAAAGAAGATAGAGGGAGTAAGATCGACAGAAGCTTATTCACTGATAGAGAGCACGACATTATGTCCCTCATCGCGAAGGGGCTTTCCAATCGTGAAATCTCGAAGAAGCTGTTCATCTCAGAAGGCACCATTGCCAACCATATTACTTCTATCCTAGGCAAGAAGGGGCTTACGCATCGTACACAAATCGCGATTTATTTTCTGACCGGGGAAGTGGATTAAATGACGGAGAGGGGAACCCCTATAGAACTCTGGACAATGGGCATCAAAGCGATTCTCTTAAGCTATGTGGTCATTCAATCTTATGTAGCCGCAGGTTCGATTTCACCATGGTATATGCTGTCCATCCTCCTCTACCTGTGTTTGAATATTTCCATTCATATCGCTAAAAAGGTAAGTATCACGACGATCGTGCTTTTGCTGTCCATGCTCGTTACCGCAGCGTCCTCGTCATACATCCAACCCTTATTGTTACTCCTGCTCCCTCTGAATATATACGAACTATTCACTATATACCTGCGTAAACGCGGAATTATCCTATTCCTCATGCTGGTTCCGCTCTTGTTGCTGTCTCAAGAATCCCAAGACATCTTGGTTACATATGGCCTCGTTGCGATGCTAAGTTTCCTCTATTACCTATTGCTTAACACCTTCATAAGCAAAATTACAGACCTCAAAGAGGACATAGAAAATAGAAACGAACATATTCAGCAGTTGACTATGAGTTTAAATGAGAATAAAGAATATATCAGACAGTCCGATTATACGATTAAGCTGGAGGAGCGTAACCGGCTGTCCCAGGAAATTCATGATAAGATCGGACATTCGATGACGGGTGCATTGATCCAGATGGAAGCCTCGAAGCGTTTGTTCGCCTCCGATCCGAACAAGTCGGCGGAGCTGCTGCAGAATGCAATCCATATCTCCAAGGATGGGATTGAGAGTATCCGCCTTGTGCTTAAGAATATGAAGCCGCCAACAGAGCAGCTCGGAATAAATCGGATGAAATTATTCGTTGATGAATTTTCAGCGAAGCATACGGTCAGGACCTCTCTCACTCATGAAGGTAATGTCGACATCATTACTCCGATCAAGTGGAAGATCATTCAGGAGAACACCCAGGAAGCGTTGACCAATGCCATGAAATATTCAAACGCTACTTTTGTCTCCATCCATATCGAGGTACTGAGAACTTTAATCAAGGTCGAAGTATCGGACAACGGCAAAGGAGAGCAGAAGGTGATAAAAGGCATGGGAATCATCGGCATGGAAGAAAGGGCAGCAAGCGTAAATGGTACGATTATCGTCGATGGCTCAAGAGGCTTCAGTGTCACTACATTAATTCCTCACGGATAAGATGAGATTTAAGATGATTAAATAGGAAGATTCTCAGGGGTTAAGGATGAACTTGTGCACTGTCACAGGGGCATCCTTTTTTATTACAATGACATTATCCTAAAGACGAAACGGGAGTGTTACGAATGAACGTACTGGAAATTAAGCAGCTTACGAAGAAATTTGGGGATTTTATTGCCGTGGATAATATCACGATGTCCGTGAAGGAAGGCGAGATATTCGGATTTCTGGGTGCGAATGGAGCAGGTAAGAGTACATCCATTAACATGATTGCCTCTCTGCTCCGGGTTACCAAAGGTGAAATCGAAGTTCTTGGCAAGAGCATCGCTAAGCATGGCAAATTCGCGAAGATGAACATCGGGATTGTACCTCAGGAAATGGCTATTTATGAGGATATGACAGCTTACGAGAACGTTCATTTTTTCGCCGGATTATACGGACTCAGAGGGGCCGAGTTAAAGGAGCGGGTGATTGAAGCATTAGCATTCGTGGGACTTGGCGACAAGCACAAAAGCTATCCCAAAAATTTCTCGGGCGGCATGAAACGAAGATTGAACATAGCTTGTGCAATCGCCCATCGGCCAAAGCTGCTCATTATGGATGAGCCAACGGTGGGTATTGATCCGCAATCTCGCAACTATATTCTGGGTTCCGTGAAGAAACTGAATGAATTGGGCTGTACGATCATCTACACCAGCCATTACATGGAGGAGGTCGAGGAGATCTGTACTAGAATCGCCATTATCGACCACGGCAAGATCATCGCGGAAGGAACGAAAGGCCAATTAAAGGCCATCATTACGAATCAGAAAAATATAGGTATCGAGGTCCGTTCGGCGGAAAATCTGGATAGGAACAAGCTGGAGGGAATTGCTGGCGTAAACCGGGTTGAAGTGGAGGATCGAATCGTTAAGATCACCTCTGATTCCGAGGTCAATAATTTGAACCGGATCATTCAGCAGTTGATGGCTGACGATATTGAGATTCGTTCAGTGGAAGAGAATGAGCCTAGTTTGGAGACGGTGTTTCTGACATTGACAGGCAGAAGCCTGCGGGACTAATAAGATAGAAGGGATAAGGAGGCGAAGGGGAAATGAATGTATTCAGAATAATGCTAAAAGAGTTAAAGGTTATCCGAGATCCCAAGATGCTTTTGTTCTTAGTGGTTTCGCCGCTATTAACTATGCTTATTTTGGGAACGGCGCTTACGAATGCTTTTAACGGCAGTATAACGGTTGAAGAGATTAACGTACTTTATAAGAATAATAGCTCATCGAGTGAGTTCACTAAATATTGGGACGACTTCACGGGTCAAATGCGTCAAGCCGGCATTAAACTCGAGAAGGCAGACGAGAAGACGGATGGAAAAATTGAAGTGAAGAATAACCGATATTCGGGTTACGTCGAGATTTCGGACAGTGGGCTGAAGTATTATAGCAGTAGTCAGAGCTTGATTGAAAGCGATATTGCTAAGAGTGTACTTATAGCTTTTGCAGATCGTTACCGATTGGCGGCTGAAGTAGCAGGTACAGATTCGAAGCAAGCGGATGCGATCATGACCGGAAACGGCGGTGAAAGTTATGTAGTGGAGGAGTCGCTGAATGCGACAAGAAAACCTGGTGCTATGGACTATTTCGCTATAGCGATTACGACAATGATTATTTTATATAGCGCCTTGACGGCCGCACAATTAATAGACGGTGAACGCAAAAGGAACACAGCTGTCCGATTGCTTGCTTCACCGGTGACGAAAATCGAAATTTTTGCGGGTAAACTAGCAGGGCTTGTCGTGCTGAATTTAATACTCACAATGGTTGTAGTGCTCATCAGTAAATACATGTTTAATGCTTATTGGGGAGAAAATTTGGGTCTAGTGTTTTTAACGCTCTTTACTGAAATCATTTTTGCTGTGAGCTTGGGACTCGGGCTCAGTTATATCATTAAGGGTAACTCATCAGGCACTGTTGTTATGATTATTATCCAATTGGCCGCATTTCTCGGTGGTTCATACTTCCCGGTCGAGGAGGCTACTGGATTCATGGCAGCTCTCTCTTCTCTTTCTCCGCTGCAATGGTCAAATGCTGCACTTCTTGAAATGATCTACGCAAACAATATGTCAGCAACGGTTAACGCCGTGCTGTTGAATATCGGCTTCGCGGTCGTCTTGCTTGGTATCGCATTCACGATGATGCGCAGAAAAGAGGGGTTGTAAGAATGAGAGACACGTTATGGCTGATCCGGAAGACGTTTATTTCCACCTTTAAAAACTATTTGAATCTATTTATATATTTCGTTTTTCCTGTTATGGGAATTCTGCTCGCGACCCTGGTCCAAGGAGGCACGGGAGAAGTTGATTTAAAAATGGGCATAGTTAATCATGATGGGGGTCAGACGATTACAAAAGGTGTCATTGATTCGGTCGGCAGACAAGATTCCATGCTTGTAATTGAGCTTGAAGAGAATGAGATAAAGGGGCGGATTGCTTCTGGCGAGCTGGATGCAGCAATTATCTTTCCCGCAGGTTTCGCGCAGAGCTTGATTGTTGGCAAACCAGCAAATGTTAAGATCGTATCCATTAAGGGGGCGCAGGTTACCGGACAGGTAAAGGCATCCTTGGATCAACATATTAAAAATATGGCTTCGATCGGCAGCGTAGCTAAAGGAGATGAGGCTAAGTTTACTACCCTTTATGACGAATTTCAAAAAACGGACTTCAGATTATCAGCCGAGAAAGTAGAGGATCAATCCGTCAATCACAACAAAACTAATCAAACAATAGGCTACTTGCTCGTCCTTATGTTGGTGTCCGCTTCGAATTTATCTGGAATTCTTATCAAGGAAAGAGAGAATAGAACCTATTATCGCCTTCTATCTTCACCGATCAACCCTAGAACCTATGTCTTATCTAATATCATCGTTAATTTGACTATGATGATGCTGCAGATTGCAGTGACATTGTTGATCATGATAAATATTTTTCATGTCGATCCGGGTATTCCTTATTGGAGCATGTTCTTAATTCTTGTGTTATTTGCCCTGGTGGCAATAGGTCTATCGCTTGTAATCGTCGCATTCTCAAGCAGCTCTTCAGCAGCCAGCGGCATGCAGAATATGATCCTCATTCCTACAAGCTTATTGTCAGGATGTATGTTTCCGCTTGTTTTAATGCCGGAAACCATGCAGCAGCTCGCGCACTTTCTTCCCCAGTATTGGTTGCTGGATACCTTCAGCGATCTACAGCAGGGGGTATCCCTCGGGGAATTATATTTGAACTTGATCATTTTGATTGCTTTTTCCGTGGCCTTATCTTTAATAGCGGTCTATAAGTTTGGCAGAAACAATGATACTCGAAGCTATATTTAAGTAAATACGCTAATCCCATATTGTGATGAAATCCTGCGAATGCGTGAGTATATAAGAGAAACCCTCAAAACCGAGGGACGAGGAACTATAGCTTAACAATCAGCAGAAAGAGGCTGCCGGCAAAAATCGGCAGCCTCTTTGATTGATCCTAAAGGTGTGATTGGTACACCTTGTATAAAGAGCTCTCGATTCATCGTTAACCAAATATGGATTAGTCCAAGACCTTATTTTCATGTCCTAGTCCAGCCGTGGTTTCATTTTTAGAGCCTATTTAATATTTCTTTTCCAAGAAATTAGCGATTAACCGCGTAATGCAGCTGGACAACGCCACCGCCAAGCGGCTTGGTATCCAAAAGTTGAATCTCTTTGAACGTATAGTTATCTGTGTCGATCATCAGATGAAGCCCCTTGCCCTCCAGCACAGGCGCTACATTGAAGATCAGCTCGTCGACAAGCCCTTGACCTAAAAATGCATTGTGCAGATCAGCGCCAGCTGCTACGACTGCGGTTTGATATCCTTTATGATGCAGGTAGTTCAGGGCTTCCTGCGGCGATCTCGCAATCGTTGCCCCCAGAAGGGCATCAATGTTCTTGGAAACCACAACGATATCCAATTCGGCAAAAGGACCGCCGCCTGCATCGCGGCCTGCACCACCGCTGGCAGCCATAGCCTCAAAGGTTCGGCGACCGACAATAAAATTCCCGGCTGCTTTGGCATGCTCCGCAAAATCGTCAAGTGCTTCCTTCTTCGGCGGATTCTCGGGACTCGACTGCGCATAGTTACCGTTGGCGCTTAATGTTGCCCATAAGATAGTTTTCATATGATTTTCCCTCCAGACGTTCTAGTCCATATTTTTCGAATTGATGCTGCTACAAGGTCCGGCCGATCCTCCTGTACATAGTGAGAAGCATCGTCGAGGATTTCGGTTTCGTTCATCGGCAGATAACTCTGCCATTTAGCCATGACTTCAAGCGGGAAGCCGGCGCTGTCTTTTGTCCCCCACATTATCTGCGCGGGCAAATCGGATATAAACGGCAGTCCTGATTCAATTGCGGTCAGCCAAGACCGGGCCTTGCGAATTTGTCCGGGGAATACCCATGTCGGGATTCTGGACTTCGGTGTCGGGAAAGGGTCCGTATATGCTTTTCGCAGGTCTTCCGTCACAATCTCGGCATGATGAATGCCGTTCGGAACAATGACCTTGGCAAAGAAGTTGAATCGAGTCTGTAGCCAGTATCCCAAAGGCCATCCCCCCATCACAAGCGAGAACAATTTCATAGGAAGCAGCGTCGCAGGCCAAGCCCAAGTGTTCATTAAGACGATTCCGCGCAGCTGATCCCGGTTCCGTATGGCGTAGTTAAGGCCGATCGGCCCGCCCCAGTCTTGGACCACTATTATAAAGTCTTTCAAATCCAGGTGGCGGATGAAGTCCGATATGGCCTCTGAATGCTCTTGCGGCGTATAACCGTAGCCGGATGGTGCTTTGGACATTCCGAAGCCGGGATAATCCGGAGCGATAAGGCGGAATTCACCGCGGAGTTCCTTAATGACATTCCTGTAAAGATATGACCATGTGGGATTCCCATGAAGGAGCAGAACCGTCGGTCCGTTTCCTTCATCAATATAATGAATATTTCCGTCTCGGTATGGCAGCCAGCGGTCTTTGAACGGGTACTCCATCACATTTACTTCAAAAGGTCTTTTCATTGTCGTCACTTCCCATCTGATGCGATCTTCTTTTTTTCCCATCTCTGTTATCAATGGTAGCGGATTGTGGTACATTTGGAAAGTAGTTACATTAAAGTGCAATAGTTTCAAAAAATGAACTAAGGAGGAATCACTAATGTTGGATCGCTCTTGTATCGAAGCCATTGATCCTTTGCTGGAAATCTTGGACGGCAAGTGGACTCTTCCTCTTCTGCTGGAGTTGTTTGTCGGCACCAAACGATTTGGAGAGCTGCGGCGTAGATTGAACCCGATTAGTCCGAAGACTTTAACGGATCGGCTGCGGGTGCTGGAGGAGAAGGGGATTGTAACACGAACGCTGTACCCCGGTGTGCCCTTACACGTTGAATATGAGCTAACAGAGCGTGGTCGGAATCTGCAGCCTATTTTTGCCGCTATGTGGGAATGGGTTCAGGAAAATGACTTAAGTCCCAAGCATGGGGCAGGAGAGATGGATCAATCGGGAATGTAACAGAAGCGAGGGAGTGCGGACGGTTCCGTTCATAATATTTTTTTATAGCATCGAGAACGATGATGAATGGTAGGGAAGGGGATGAAGAATATGCAGTTGTTGTTCATCCATATCGAATGTACGCTCTGTCTTCACTTTTGGCTTTGGACTTTGAATAGTGATGTTATTACATTTTATGGCGGAGAGTCCGGTTTCGGCTTCTTTTACTTACTGTAAATGAAATTTGCGTTTGGTCCTTAAGCTAACGGACAGTTTAGCGCAACAAAGAAAGGTGTAGGATTGTTTGATCATTTCGACGAATATTCTAGGTATGGAATGAAGTTCAGCGTTAATGAGGTGACTTTTATGAATATAAGTAAAGATCAACTAATTGAAGTAAAAAAACTTCGTGATCTGAAACTTCCTACTCTTGATCCATTCATTATTCAAGACTACAGACATCCAATTTATGAAGAATCTTTTTATCTACTAAATAGTATAATTCTATAAAATGGAATTTTATTTACGAATAAAATCGGGACATGAAGCCGTCGATTCGGTTATGGAGGATCCTATGAACATTACGGGTATACAATCTGATTGGAAAGTGGAAAAAATCGAATTCGCCAAATTAACGGGAGAACGAGCCAGAAGCGCAGGGGCCAATGGCAGAATCGGCATTCATGGCAAAAGCTGCACAGTGGATATTGCCAGAATTACGATCGATGGGCAAATGGGTTACGGCAGCTCGATTCATATGACGCCGAAATGGGCCGAAGACATTATAGGCCGCCGATTGCTTGACTTATTCGACGACCGGGGCAGATTGCGCGAAGAGTATCGTTTGCAATTGGAATATCCAATATTAGACTGGTTAGGGCAGAGAGAAGGCAAACCAGTTTATGACTTGGTGTCTGGTGCCCACTTTGAAAGGGGAGCCCCATTGGTTGTCCCCTGCTATGATACCTCTCTATACTTCGACGATTTGCATCTGCCCGATGAGAGAGCCGCGGTCGCGTTGATGCAAGAAGAAGCGAAACAAGGATATGCGATGGGCCATCGTCATTTTAAGATTAAAGTTGGTCGAGGTGGACGCCATATGCCACTCTGGGAAGGGACGAAACGAGATATCGCGATCGTACAGGGGATCTCGGAAGTGGCAGGTCCCACAGGCAAGATCATGATCGATGCGAATAATGCATATAATTTGAACTTAACCAAAGAGGTCTTGGCGGCTTTGGCGGATGTGAATCTGTATTGGCTGGAAGAAGCGTTCCATGAGGATGAAGCCTTGTACGAGGATTTGAAGGAATGGCTCCGGCAACGTGGGCAGAATGTGCTTATCGCTGATGGGGAAGGGCTTGCCTCACCGCATCTTATTGAGTGGGCGGCTCGCGGCCGTGTCGATGTGCTGCAGTACGATATCATCTGGCCCGGCTTCACGCATTGGCTGGAATTAGGCGAGAAGTTGGATGCGCATGGTTTACGGTCTGCGCCTCATTGTTACGGCAATGCTTATGGCATTTACGCTTCGGGACATTTGTCAGCCGCGGTGCGCAACTTCGAATTTGTGGAATAT
This sequence comes from Paenibacillus sp. LPE1-1-1.1, assembly GCF_040676435.1. Lineage (NCBI taxonomy): Bacteria > Bacillati > Bacillota > Bacilli > Caryophanales > Paenibacillaceae > Paenibacillus > Paenibacillus sp. LPE1-1-1.1. Next base: position 325,690 of record NZ_JBEGHY010000023.1, on the reverse strand, counting down.
GACGACATTACAATTGAAGGAATGGATGTATCTGGGTATCGAATCGAAAGCGGACAGATTCATATTCCGACCACGTCGGGTTTCGGAATCGTATTCGACGATGAACTTGTAACAAAACTTATAAAGCGATCCGGCTGGTCCCTGAGAATTTGATAATAAGCCAGAGAATAAGCAGGCCGCCGCGACGTGATTGATCAATATGCGCCGAAAACACTTGGCCAGCTTGCGCTTTACTAAATAACGAATAACCCGATATTAAATCGGGTTATTCTTTTTTTTCTAATGGGTCGATTTTATTTTAGAAAAGGCCGCTAGCGACTATAACGTTAATTGTTCCTCTTCAAGTATCAGCAGCAAATTATTATGGACCCACATCGGATCCATATAGAATGCTAAATGTTATCAGTAACGGTATTTTTGATAATAATGCGTCCACGAGTGTGACCATGTCAGATGGCACAAACTACAATATGGCTCAAACTGCTCTTGGCGGTATGAATGCCTGGAATAACGCGACGGAGGCACACTATCCCGAGCTCCCTTCGAGCTGCAATTCGGAAATCGAAGCTTACGGTCAAAACTATGGAAACTTAGAAAATAATTTAAACGGTTGGGTTGAAATGTACGAAGATTGGGATAGCACCAGTGATTTGAATCCTGATGCAACCGCACCGACCAGTGACGGTATGAATCGTTAGAAGAAATTACGGACTCATCTGATTTGATCGCCGAAGTAAAACTGACTGGAAACACAACAATACTTGAAGTCTAAATTCATCTGCCAGTCAAGGAATAGGCTGGGGGCGTTACGGGACTGAACGAACGGGAAACAATCGCCATGCTTCATTTTGAGCGGCCAACCCTTCCGGTACGCCCACAGCTCGAACGTGCCGCATCCGGCGAATAGCACCTCATAAATGATAACGTGGAAGGTGCTCACAAAATGCCGAGGCGCTTCAAGGCTTCCAGCGTGACCGTCTTGGCGGTCGTCCCGCTGCTGTCCACGTTAGCGGCGAACACCCAGTCGGTCTTCCCGTGCTCCACATAGCCCACATACCAACCGAGGCCCATGTCGGACAGCCTCGTGCCCGTCTTGCCATGCACGGTGTAGTTGTCCTGGTCGTTATCAATCATGATGCGCTTGACGGTCTTCATCGTCTGCTCCTGGAAGGGGAGCGTCTCCTCCACCAGGGCTTCCATGAAGCCGGCCTGCTCCTCCGCCGAGATTTTCAGCGAGCTGTCCAGCCAAAAGGCATCGATGCCCCCGCTAATATCCATATTGCCGTAACGAATACGATCCACGTAGCTCTTCATCCGCTCGATCCCGATGTCCCGCGCCATCGCCTGGTAATACCAGATTGCGGATGCCCGCATTGCCGAACCCAGCGTATGGTCCCGATTCCACTCCTCGAACGGCCGGACAACGCCGTCCCACCGCTTCACGTCATATTCGTCCCGCACCGCTCCCACTTCGAGTCCGATGAGCGCGTTCGGCACCTTGAACGACGATTCTGGCGTGAACCGCTGCTGGCTCCGTTCGGGATTGCAGACGTAGACGCGGTCCGTCTTCAGGTTTTTGACGATCAGGGTGCCCTGCACGTCATGGAACAGCTCCTTGCAGGGGAGCTTAGTCTCTTTCGGGGCGGCATTTACGGGAAGTGCGGCACTACCCGTTGTACCGGCGAATAGCAGGGCGGCGAGCGCCAGGACGACTCGGTTTTTCTTTTTCCAGGTAATCAAGTTGCATTCCTCCTCGGTCTTCTTCATAATGGCAAAACAGAATGGCTCGTGTCGACAACACTGAGTATATAGGAATGTACGGCTGGGCTGTACCGCCGTTTGCGGTGATTGTACCCGTACAGTTGGCAGGAAGGAGTGCGAGGGAAGATGCTGTATGAAGCGATTGTGGAACAGTTCCTGCAGGAAATGAAGGACGGGAAGATGAGGCCGGGGGACAAGCTGCCGTCGATCCGGGAAGCGGCGGAAGCATTCGGTTGCAGCCGAAATACGGTGATTCGGGCATACGGGGAGCTCGAGAAGAGGCACCGGATCTATGCTGTGCCCCAGAGCGGCTATTATATCGCGCACCGCAGCCCAGGCGGGGAGGATGCGAGAGACGCATCGGAGGTGCCTGACGTCATCGATTTCCAGTGGGCAGGCCCGGACCGGAGCGCCATGCCATACCGGGACTTCCAGCACTGCATGAACGAGGCCATCGAGCGGTACCGCGAGGACATGTTTACGTATTCGGAGGGGCAGGGCCTCGCCTCGCTGCGGATCCAACTGGCCCGGCATCTGCGGGATTTGCAGGTGTTCACGGCCCCGGAGCGCATTTATGTGGTAACTGGCTCTCAGCAGGCGCTGAATTTGCTGGTGGGACTGCCTTTTCCGAACGGCAAGGGGAACATCGTCGTGGAACAGCCGGTGCATGCCGGCATGGTCGAATCGCTGCGGGGATATGGGGGCGAAGTGCACGGCATCTCGTACGAGGAAGGCGGCATGGATCTGGATAGGCTGGAGAGGCTGTTCCGGGACGGGGACGTCAAGTTCTTCTACACCGTCTCGCGGTTCCACAACCCAACCGGGTACAGTCACACGAACGAAGCCCGCAAGCGCATGGTGGAGCTGGCGAAGCGGTATGACGTGTACATCGTCGAGGATGATTACATGGGCGACCTGGATGGCGATCCGAGGAATGACCCCATGTTCGCTTACGATCCGTCCGGGTGGGTCATCTATGTAAAAAGCTTCTCCAAAGTCATGCTTCCCGGCCTGCGCCTCGGGCTGGCCGTGCTGCCGGACGGACTGCGGGAAGGGTTCCTACGGGCGAAAGCAGCGGCAGACGTACATTCGCCCCTGTTGACGCAGGGGGCGCTCGAGGTGTACCTAGAGAGCGGCATGTTCGCCGCCCACATCGGCCGGATGCGGGAAATATATCGCCGCAAAGCGGTGCTGCTGCAGGAAGCATACCGCAAGCATCTGCCGCCGGGAACCGCTTACACAAGGTCGTACTCCGGCTTCTATACCACGATCGGGCTGCCGGCCCCGCTCCGGGCGCAGGCAGCGGCCGACCACCTGCTGCAGCGCGGCGTACGGGTCGATCCGGCCCAGCACATGTACCTGCCGGAGTTCCGGCAGGAGGATGTTCTCCGGCTGAGCGTCTCACAGGTGGAGGAAGGACTCATCGAGCCCGGCATCCGCGCCATCGGTGACGGAATCCGTGAGCTGCTCCGGCAGCGCACGGGAGTGAGGTTTGTGAAGCGGGGGTAGGGGGGAAGGTTATTCCCTTTATAGGGGATAGAATAACAAGAAGCAGCCCGAAGCTGGAAACTATCGTTTTAGGCTGCTTCTTCCTTCATTCCGCTGTGTTAACGCTATACTCGATTCATCCGACGATATTCAGAGGGGCTAACCTTCACTTTTTTTGAAAATATTCGGCTTAAATAAAATCCGTTGCTGTAACCGCATGCTTGGGCAATTTGCTCTAACGGCAAATGGGTCTCGGTCAGCAGTGATTTGGCTTTTTCTATTCGAAGCGTGGAGAGGTAGTGAGAAGGCGCCAAGCCTACGCTCCGCTGGAACCTGCGGCTAAGCTGTACAGGACTTATGCCGAGCTCAGCTGCAAGATTATGCATGCTAATATCCTGATAGCGATTCTGATGAATGAAGGTCTTGGCCTGTTCAATAAGCGGATCAGCAAGTTCAGCCTCCTGATTGTCGGAGAAGGATTCCGTCTGGCGGCAAAATTGCCAAATATCGTTCAGTATATGATTTTGCCAATACAGATTCTGATCCTGGGTGTATCCGGATTGCTGCTTTAGGCTATTCAAGTTGTCGGCCAGCCGATTCCGGTGCTGAATGATCAGCTTGTATGCGGATTCGGACAGCTGCTGCTGGACCGCCTGTTCACGTTCATTCAAGCCGAAGGCATCGCTTGAAACCAAGCCAAGGGTAAATCCGATAAAATGAAACGATAACGCATGGATCACGCTGCGATGAAAGCGAAAGCCCGGCGGACAGACGACCACATCTCCCATTCGAGCTGTTCCCTCTACTTCCCCTATTCGATACGAGAAGCTCCCGATCTCCACGGCAAACAGCACCCATAGATCATACGTATCTACGCTTAATTGAAACTGGGACTTGCTATCCCAATAGATATGGTGAGAAAGAATAGGATAAAGGCTGGAGCTGAGCAGCGTCACTTTTCTCTACCTCCACGATGAAATAAAGTATATGGGTATATGATAGCGTAGTGCATGTTAAATCACTAGCCTCCATATTATGATGAAGTCAAATCGATGTAGTGGAGGTTTAGCCAGATGAAAATCGAGCATATAAAATCCGATATTACCGTAATTGGCGGAGGGCTTGCGGGTGTTTGCGCCGCCGTCTCTGCTGCCCGTCTTGGGCAGACCGTATCTTTAATTAATAACAGACCGGTTCTCGGAGGCAATTCCAGCAGCGAGGTCCGGGTATGGGTGTGCGGTGCCACGGCGCATGGAACGCAGCGTTATGCAAGAGAAACGGGCATCATGGGTGAAATGTTCGTCGAGAACCAGTACCGAAACCCCGAAGGGAATCCTTATTTATGGGATCTTGTTGTTCTGGAGACCGTTCGCGCGGAAGAAAATATTCGCTTATTCCTTAACACGGATGTGCATGAGGCGGAAGCAGAAGGACCGGAGCATGACCGGGTCATTCAAAGTGTAACAGGCTGGATGATGGGTTCAGAGCGCAAAATTCGTTTCGAGAGCAGCATGTATATCGATTGTACCGGCGATGGCCTTGTTGGCTTCCTTGCCGGAGCGAAATACAGAATCGGCCGCGAAGCCAAGGATGAGTATAACGAGGATTGGGCGCCGGAGGTGGCGGATGACATTACGCTTGGCAGCACGCTGCTGTTTTATACGAAGGAGGCAGACAGGCCGGTCAAATATATTCCGCCAAGCTTTGCCAAGGATATAACGCAAACGACGATTCCGATGAAGCGGGTAATCCGCAGCGGAGACTCTGGATGTCACTATTGGTGGATTGAATGGGGCGGAGAGCTGGATACGGTCCATGACAACGAACGGATACGTGATGAGCTGTGGTCGGTTATTTACGGGATTTGGAACTATATTAAAAATTCAGGCCAATTCGATGCGGAAAATATGACTTTGGAATGGGTAGGATCCATTCCCGGCAAACGGGAGTATCGGCGTTTTCTCGGGGATTATATGCTGAACCAGAACGATATTATGGCGCAGGAGCCATTCGAGGACCGTATTGCCTTCGGGGGCTGGTCCATCGATCTTCATCCACCGCAGGGCATGTACTCGGAAGAGAGCGGCTCGAAGCATTTATACCCGGACGGCGTCTATCACATCCCGTTCAGAAGCTTGTATTCAAGTAATGTTCGCAATATGTTGTTTGCTGGCCGGGACATTAGCGCGACACATGTTGCTTTCGGCACGACAAGAGTGATGGCAACCTGTGCTGTAATCGGGGAAGCGGCAGGCAGCGGCGCTGCGCTTTCCGTACAGAAAGGGATTACGCCGCGTGTGCTTCACCGCGATCATATGAAGGAATTGCAGCAGGTTATGCTGCGGCAGGATGCATCAATCATTGGTGTGGCCGGCAATGATCCGGATGATTTGGCAAAAACCGCCCGTATTTCCGCATCCAGCACGCTGGAGCGAATTGCAATCGAAAACGCCACAATCGTGCATTCACTGGATCGCGATATCGGCATATTGTTCCCGGTTCATCCCATGCTGTCATCGGTTGAGCTGCTTGTCGATGCAAAGCAGATCACAACGCTTGAGGCGGAGCTATGGCACACGGGCAAAGGAGAGAATTATGTACCTAAGCAATGGCTGAAATCAGCTTCCAAGTCCGTTGCCGCGGGCAACAAGCAGTGGGTTAAGCTGGATTTGGATTGGCAGCCGGAGTCAGCCTGTAATGCTTTTGTTATTGTCAAAGCGAATGAGGCTATAACGCTGCACGGATCAGATGAGCCGTTAACCGGTGTGCTTTGCTTTGAGAAGGGGCCTAAGCCGGTAGTATCCGCTTTGCTGGAGGATCATCAGCCCGACCAGCCGGTCGCGCAGTGGAGCATGCGCAAATGGAATCGTCGGCCAGTATGCTTGCGGGTAACGCCAAATACGGAGTCCTATGCGGCGAGTCAAGTTACCGACGGCTATATACGGCCTTATGCTGGCCCGCATTTGTGGGCATCCAACCCATTATCCGCTAATTCCCAGGAATGGATTCAATTAGTTTGGGATAACGAGCAGGAGATTGGTGAAATTCATCTAACCTTTAACGATGACGTAAATGAGGATTTAATCAACCTGCATCATCATCGAACGCCATTTGCTGTTATTCCCGAGGTCGTGCAAAGCTATCGCATTCAAGCTTACATCGCTGGGGAATGGGTTACGATTATAACGGAGCAGGATAATCACAAACGAAAAAAAGTGCATCACCTGCCAGAAGCGATTATTACTAACCAAATAAAACTATGCATAGAGGCAATGAATGGATGTCCGCGAGCGGAGGTTTGCGAGATCAGAGTCTATGGTTTATCCTAATCTATTACTATTGGAATAGCTTACAGCATAGACTGGTATAGGTTAGGCGAATGGAAGGGAGAGGGTATCATGGCTGAGAAACCGTTGAACGTTCTAATTGTCGATGACGAGGTTCCGCTGAGGCAGGAGCTTCGCCTATTCCCATGGGAGGACTGCGGCGCCGTCTTAATCGGCGAGGCCGGGAATGGCGAGGAAGCGCTGCAAGCGTGCGGGGTCTGCGTGCCGGATGTCGTGGTTACGGATATCACGATGCCGATTATGGACGGAATTACGCTCATTAGGGAGCTTAGGAAAAGATATCCTGCCATTCAAATTATTTTGCTGACTTGTCATAGCGATTTCCATTATGTTCAGGAGGCGCTCCGGCTTGGAGCGCTTGAATATTTATTAAAGGTATCGATGGAAGAAGAGGAAATGAAGCAAGCGATGATCAAAGTAAGAGAAGCGATCATCAAGGAGCGCCGTTCGCTTGATAATGAAAGATCTGAACGGCGGCTGCTGCAAGCGGCAGCGTTCGGGAAGCTGCTGCGCGGTCATGCGCTTAATAGCGATGATTGGAAGCCTATCGAGCTGGATGGAGCGGGGAACTATAGATTGGCGCGTTTGATTCCGGATGCGCCGAATGCTTCTTACATTCCCGCGAGGCAGCGAATCCAACAGACATTGAAAGATAGAGAAAGATCTGATCCAAATTGGCTGACTTGGCTTACTACAGGTGAGAATGAGTATTTCGTCCTACTGGCAGAACAGCAATCGGAAGCGCAAGCAGTGGAAACGCTTAGCGGGGTCGTACAAGCTCTTGAATGCTGCTTGAAGGAGTGTGAAGAGCTGCCCGAGCACCTGGTGACGGTGCATGCGATTATCAGTGAACCAATCACAAGGAAGGAAGAGCTTGCGTATTCGCTAGCTCATACGACTGAATGGAAAGACGCGCTTTTTTATGATGGCTCGTCTGGGAGCAGCGTACGGATCGGCAGACCGCTTCCTTTGAGCGAGATGACGGATAAGCATGCGAAGGAACTGAATGAGATGTTAAGAATGGCTAGCAGGTCCTCTGCATACCTGAAAAATTGCATACAAGGTGATTTACCCAAATGGTGTTCAGCGATACGCATTCGGCCTCAGCAGCTCAAGCAGCGCATGCTGACTTGGCAGATGGAATGGCTGAAGGTCCATGAGGGTGCTGAGCTTGATGGCCGGGGCATTACGCAATTGATGGGAGCGCAAACCTTGGGGCAATTGATCGCCTGCCTCATTCATAATATCAACGAAATCGAGAGCGGGGGATCGCGCTCGCGCATCGAAATACGCTCCGCAATCCAGTGGATTCAAGCGAACATGCAGCAGCCCATTTCGCTGCCGATCCTTGCTGAGCAGGTCGGCTTAAGCCCGCATTATGTCAGTCGGTTATTTCGTGAACAGACGGGCGACACGGTTAATCAATATATTACCCGTCTTCGAATGGAGAAGGCGGTCGAGCTGCTGAAGCGAACGAATAAAAAGGTGTACGAGATCGCGGAAGAAGTCGGAATTCCGAGCTATCGTTATTTTACCGTTACGTTTCGTAATTGGACAGGGGTGTCTCCGACGGATTACAAACGGAATCCTTAAACAACTGCGGGATCGGATACGGGGGTATGGAGCATATGTCTAAGTTGGTCAATTGGTATAGCAGTCTAGGTCTTGCTACCAAGCAGTTCATCTATTTATTCATTGTGACGCTTCTGCTCGTGATGGTTCTTGCCTATCGCAATCTGAGCGAGGCAGAAAGTCTATTGCAAAATCAAGTCATACGCGATGCCGAGCTGCTTGTAGGCCGGACAAATCAATATATTGATGCCAGTCTCGACAATGTCGAGAATATGCTCCTGCTGCTCTCTACCCGTTACGATCTGTTCGAGGAAGGAAATGAGGCGCTTGCCGATGATACGCTGCGCAAATTCGCCGATAATAACAATTCGATAGCCAAGACGCTGTATTTGGTTCGTACCGATGGGAAGGTCTACGCGAACTCGCAAGTCAATTATGATATCATCGGCAATCCGAAGCTGCCGGAGCTGTATGAGCTGGCGCTTCAGAATTATGGGGCAATCAATGTAAGCGAGCCCTATTACTCCCCTATATCTGGTCACACGCTGGCCTATGTTTTGCCGGTTACCGATTTGCGCAGACAAGTGAAGGGTGTTGTCGTTGCAGAGGTGAATCTGGATTTGCTTACGGAGCGAATCGCTCCGATGATTTACCAATCGTATGCTTTAGTAACGAAAGACGGGAATATTATTAACCGGCTTGATTCTCGCGATAAAATGCTTCCTTTTCAGGCAGCGGTGTATCCGCCTGTACTGCAGGATAGCTTTCGGAAGCAGCTTGTTTCCCTTAAAGTCGGCATTAGCCAGATCGAAGGAAATGGTTTGAAACCGCTTGTTGCCGTGAAGTCGACGAAAAACCGGCTGGGCTGGTCCTTAGCGGCATTTATTGAGGAAGACTATTTCTACCAAGACCTGCAGCAGTTAAATTATAATTACCGAACGGCCAGCATCGTGTGGATGATCATTCTGTTGATAAGCGCCTACCTGATGAGCCGATCCTTCACGAAGCCTATTCGCCGGTTCGTGGAAAAGATGGACCGGTTAAACGATGTGCAGATTGTCGCGAAGCTGCCGGTCACAAGAAAGGATGAGATCGGCCGGCTGACACAAAGCTATAATGACATGCTGGACCGAATTCAAACGTTGCTGCAAAAAACGAAGTCAGCGGAGGAGCAGAAAAAGGAATATGAGCTAAAAATGCTGCGGAGCCAAATTGCGCCTCATTTTCTATATAACACGCTTGCCTGTATAAGCAGCCTTGCCAAGCAGCAGAGGATTGACGAGGTGCGCGATACCATTCGATCCTTGGTTAAGCTGTTAACCTTCAGCTTCGATAAACAATCGGAATACGTCTCGATCGAAGAGGAGCTGGAAGGGCTGCGAATGTATATGCACATTCAACAGGTGCGTTACGGCGAGCAAAACAAATACCGTTTGGATGTCGACCCCAGCCTGCTGCAAAACCGGATTCTTAAGCTAACCCTGCAGCCGCTTGTAGAGAATGCCTTGTTTCATGGCATTTCACCGCGTAGCGGAGGACTTATTATCATTAAAGGGAGATTGGAGCGGGGCATGATCAGGCTTTATGTTCGTGATAACGGCGTCGGCATTTCAAAAACCGAAGCTCGCAAAGCGCTGCATGACCATTTCGAGCAGGAGCGCTCGAAATACCGTTTTACCGGAATTGGCTTACGCAATGTGCATGATCGAATCCGTATTCATTATGGCGTGCCTTATGGCTTGCGAATAGGAAGTGCCAGCGGCGTCGGAACCGTTATCCGGGTGGACATCCCCGTTCTTACCGAAAACGATGAGCGTTTAGGTGTGTTGAGCTAAGCGTTCTATCAGAGTTCGAGGCTGTCCTGCGGGATGGCCTCTTGGTTTGTTGGCGTACATCGAGCCGCAATTACATACGTTCCTTTTCCCTTAAATCCATACACTTTTTACGTTTTTGTGTATATCGGCAAATTGAGGCACTGCTTATACTTAAGACATGCATTGAAAGCGCAATCATAAAAGGAGGGCTTACATGGAAGCCGATCAAAGCTACATACCAGCCTCTCGAATGCAGCCTACTCCGCAAACGAAGCTGCAGTCGGTTTTAAGAACGATCTGGCGTTTCCGGGCATTCTACATCATGCTGCTCCCGGGTGTGATCTATTTTATTATTTTCCGATATTTTCCGATGTACGGGGTCATTATTGCCTTTAAAAACTTTGCCATCATGGACGGCATTACCGGGAGTACCTGGGTAGACCCGTGGTATAAGCATTTTAGAGATTTTTATCAATCCCCCTATTTCAGCCAGCTCTTGACGAATACGTTGTTAATTAGCTGTTACAAGCTAATCTTTGGCACATTCCCCCCGATCATACTCGCGCTGCTGCTGAATGAATGCCGCGTTCGTTGGTTGAAAAATATTGTCCAAACACTAACTTATTTGCCGCATTTCTTATCGTGGGTTATTATTTTCGGCATCCTGCTGACCTTGCTCTCCCAGAACGGGGGACTGGTGAATCGATGGATTGTGGAGGCGGGCGGCCAGTCCATCCCATTCTTGACCTCAACGGACTATTTCCGCAGCATTCTGGTCGGTTCCGAGGTGTGGCAAAATCTTGGCTGGGGCGCGATCATCTACCTGGCAGCAATGGCAGGAATCGATCCTACTCTCTATGAGGCGGCAAAGGTAGACGGCGCGAGCCGGCTGCGGATGATTTGGCATATATCGCTTCCAGGAATTCAAAGCATCATTGTCCTGCTCTTCATTCTGAAGCTGGGCCATCTGCTGGATGCCGGGTTCGACCAAATCTATATCCTGTACAATATTCAGGTGTATCCGGTTGCCGACATTTTGGATACTTGGGTATACCGAACAGGATTGCAGCAATTGAACTTCAGCTTGGCATCAGCAGTCGGATTATTCAAGTCACTCATTGGGCTGATACTGGTGCTAGGAGCTAACCGGCTGGCGAAAAAGTGGGGTGAGGGAATATGGTAAAAAGCTTGGACGATAAAATATTTAATGGCGTCGTATATGTTATTCTTGGACTGTGCGGTCTTGCCGCCATTCTACCGATGCTTTATGTCGTATCGGTATCCATCACTCCTTTCGGGGAAGTATTGCGAAACGGCGGATTTATTTTGTTCCCGAGCGAGATCACGTTCTCTGCTTACCGCACGCTGTTAACAGAGTCAAATATACCGAAAGCGTTTCAAATAACGGTCCTCATTACGGTTATAGGGACGGCAGTCAATCTCATATTGACGGGCTTGATGGCTTATCCGCTCAGCCGTAAAAACCTGCCAGCAAGAAGGTTCTTTCTCCTGATGATTGTGTTTACTTTATTGTTCAGCGGAGGACTTATTCCGACCTACCTGGTCGTCAAATCGATGGGGCTGCTAGACACGATCTGGGCAATGATCCTGCCAAACGCGGTATGGAGCTTTAACGTGCTCATTATGAAGAGCTTCTTCGAGGGACTTCCCGAAGAATTGTTCGAATCTGCTAGGATGGACGGCGCCAAGGAATTTCGGATTTTGCTCCAGATCGTCACGCCGCTCTCGATTCCGGTCTTGCTTACTGTCGGATTGTTTTATTTAGTTGGTCATTGGAATGAGTTTTTCCAAGCGATCTTCTATGTGACAGACCGGACGCTGTTCCCGCTGCAGGTCATCGTCAGAGAAATTTTGATGCAAAGCCAGCAGCCGCTTGAAAATGCGGAGAACATCATGCCTACCCAGACGATGCAGATGGCTTCCGTTATGATTGCGAGTCTGCCCGTTATCGTGATCTATCCCTTCCTCCAGAAACACTTTACGAAGGGAATGCTTCTCGGATCGATTAAAGGTTGACCTAGTCGCCGTATGGATAACTGGCCAGCTATACGGACCTATTCAATAGATAGATTTCAGAAAGGGGATATGAAGATGAGAAAAGTATTTTCATTCTTGCTGACCATTTCATTGTTAGGTGCTTTGCTTGCGGGTTGTTCGGGAGGCAGCGGCGAAACCAAAGACGGAAATACAAAAGAAGGCGATACGCCTAGTAATGCCTCTACCGCTAAGCCAAGCAACGGGGAAAGCGACAAACCGATTAAGCTAGAAATTATCGAGAGCGGCAATAACCTGCCTACGCCGGACAAGGATATCATTAAGAAGGAGTTGGATAAGGCGCTGAACATCGACCTGAATCTGACGGTCTATCCTTCGAATGATGATTACGTAAACCAATTGAATGTTCGCATGTCCTCCGGTAATTTCCCTGACCTGTTCATGGTGAGCCGGCAGCAGCTCATTCAATTTTCCAAACAAGGACTATTGCTAGATATAACCCCATACATGGATAAATTACAGCAGACGGTCGACTACATCGGTGAAGATAGCGTCAAGAAAGGCATGGTAGACGGGAAAGTTTACGGCATCTCCAAATCCCCGCAAATCCCTTATAACACGTTGTGGATTCGCAAGGATTGGCTGGATAAGCTGAAGCTGCAGGTTCCGACAACGATTGAACAATTGAAGGACGTAGCGGAGGCCTTCACCACTCAGGATCCCGATGGCAACGGCAAACCGGACACGTTTGGTTTGACGGGAGGTAAGCTGGGCGCATTTGCACCGGTATTCGGAGCGTTCGGTGTCGGTATGCCAGGAAATTTCTATGAGAAAGACGGGGCAGTTGTTAATTCTCTGTACGACCCGGCAATGAAAGACGCACTGACGCTCATTCAGCAAATGATCGCTTCGGGCTCGGTTGATCCCGAATTGTTAGCCAACAGCGGGCTTCAGCATCAGGAGAAGGCCATTAAGGGGCAAGCCGGCATGGTCTATATCGATTGGCCGAATATGACGAAGGAGCAATTCGTCGAGCAAATCAAGACCGTTAATCCGAATGCGGAGTGGCTGCAAATGGCCGCGCCAAGCGGACCAGGGGGACAATTTGACGGCTCATGGGATATTGGCGCAGCACCGGGGAGATTTGCTATTCCGAAGGCACTGGAGAAGGATCCGGAGAAGCTGCAGCGCGTCTTTGATCTGCTGAACTATATCTCGAACCCGGAAGGCGGCTCGATGCTCGTTCAATTCGGGGTGAAGGACACTCATTTCACCATTGATAATGGAAAGCCAAAGATGACGGATAAGGCAGGCGACGTCGGTTATTCATGGTTATACCAATTCACAGGAAGGCCTGAAATGGAATATTTGCAAGCAAAGTTCACCATGCAGTCTGATGCAATCAAATTTGCTAACGATCAGCCTCGCATTAAAGCGCTCAACGGATTTGCCGATAATCCCGAAGGCTTTAATTCGGCTGACGCCGATCGGTATATAGAGGAAGAGATCGCGAAATTTATTTATAACAAACGCCCAATAAGCGAATACGATGCGTTTATTAAGACGCTTGAGACATCCATGAATTATAAAGCGTTCCTGGATAGCGCATACGAGCAGTTGAAGGCGCTAGGGTACGGAGACTAACGCATTGAAGGCTGCAAATGGAGTGTGAAAGAAAAGCGGCTAATTATATGTATGCAAGCAGGAGGAGAGGCCTTATGGAAACGACTTCGCTGAATATTCTTGAATTGAAGAACCAATTTGACGAGCAAGGGTACTTGATTATACCCGATGTTTTATCAGAGGATAAGGTAACCCGTTTGAATGCAGCGATCGATGAAGTTCTCGCTGAGGAGCAAGAAACGCTTTCTCATAATATTTATAATAGCGTTTCTCGGCATGCTGAGATCGCTTCGTTGATCGACCATGCCACCATCCTACCGTTAATCGTTAATTTGCTTGGCCATAATATTCAGCTGCATATCTCCCATCTGACGGTGAGGAAGCCTAATCCAAACGATGTGAAAACAGCTACGCACAGCTTCATCGATTGGCATCAAGACGGCCCTCATCCGCAGTTTCCGGTCATAGCAGGCTTAACGGCTACCTATTATATTAAGGTCTGTTATATTTTAAGCGATATGTCGCAGCCAAACAGAGGCAATACAAAGGTGATTCCGGGCAGCCATAAGCAGCCATACAATCCGAACCATAAGGATGTAAGCCAGCAATTGGATGGGGAGATACAGGTATGCGGAAAGCCGGGGGATGTGTTTATTTTTGCGCAAAATCTGTGGCATGCCGGCTCAACAAATCATTCCGAGTTCACAAGAAGACAGCTGTTTCTCGGCTACAGCCCGATCTGGATGCGTCCAATCGATTACCATCAGGCAGACGAGGGTCTCTTGAAGGACGCTGATCCGATCCGCCGTCAACTGCTGGGACAAATTAGCGACAATAAGTTTAAGTATTATGTCCCTGAAGACTCGATGGTGCCGCTCAAATCAATGCTCATCAGCCATTCTTAATGTTTGAATCGGGCTCAAATTAAAGCTGAGTAATCGTTTCGCTTGTGCGGTGACATTCCCGCAGCGCAATAAGGATCAGTTAAAAACGAGTAATTGTCGTTTTTAACTGATCCTTTACTTTCCAGGCAGATGTAATTAGATCGCTTTCGCCAGCAGCTCCGCATAAAATCCCGCTCCATGACGCTTTAAGTGGATACCGTCCTTAGAGAAAAAGTCCTTTTTCCCCTTGCTTGCCGATACCAATCCGATAGATAGTGCCGAAGATATGCATACTTTTGCGGATAGAATGAGAAGTAAATAAATGTCCCCTCCGTTATGATGAAAACAACGCAAGAGTACATCAATTGGAGGGAATAATAATGGCATGCGCGACACTAGCTGAGCAAGAGGTTCAATTCTATAAGCAAAATGGATATGCTCTCCATAAGAAACAGCTATTCAGTCAAGAGAAAATGGCAGAGCTGTCCGGCATATTCGAAGAGCAATGGGAGCTGGTTGGCAGAAAGCTGAACAGCGAGCTGGACACTCCGCATTTCCGTGACGAGCGGCTGCTGAAGTTTCTGTTAAGCGATGAAGTGCTCGATTTGGTTGAGCCGCTAATCGGGCCAAATATTGGATTGTGGTCGAGTCATTTCATATGCAAGGAGCCGCTGGTCGGCAAGCAAACGCCATGGCATGAGGATTCCGCTTATTGGAACGGCCGTCTTAGCAGTTTTGACAAAATCGTAACCGTGTGGCTGGCAATCGACCGCAGCACGAAGGAAAACGGCTGCATGCGCGTTATTCCCGGTACACATACTGACGGATTTTCCGAATATGAAGAGGTTGATGGAAGCCAAAACATTTTTAGTACCGAAATTAAAAAAGTAGATCATGAAAAAGCCGTTTATTTCGAATTAGAGCCGGGCGAGTGTTCGGTGCACGATTCCCGCATCATTCATGGGGCAGCTGCCAATACGAGCGAGTTTCGCCGATGCGGCTATACGATGCGTTATTTCTCGACAGATGCCAAGGTATATGAGGAGAAAAACCAAAATCATAAAATTTGGCTTGCAAGAGGCAAGGATCTGGCAGGCAATCCGTTTATAAAAGTATAATGATTGAAGCAGAAGGAGCTGTACTTCATGGAATTGAAGCCAATAAAGGCGTTATGGGGAATGGCTGGCACTTACGATGAACAGTTAGCACGCGCGGCGGAGGCTGGATATGCCGGCGTTGAAGCGCCGCTGCCGCCTTTGTCCGAGGAGCAGTCCTTTAAAGAAGCGCTCGAGCGGCACAAGCTGGCTTTCATCGCTCAGGTGTGTACGGAAGGCGACCATCTTTCCAGCTTCGAGAAGCAGGTGGAGCGCGCCGCAGCCTTTAAACCGTTGTTTATCGTAGCGCAAAGCGCGAGAGACAGCATGACAGAAACAGAGCAGGATCACTTCTATGAGGGAGCTCTTGCCGTAGAGCGGAAAATCGGGATTGCGGTTGGGCACGAAACGCATCGAAGCCGCGCGTTGTTTACGCCTTGGACAACGGCAAGATTGCTGAAGCAATTTCCTGATTTGTCGATTACGGCAGATTTTAGCCACTGGGTAAACGTATGCGAATCGCATCTGGATAATCACGAGAATGAGCTTGCACTTGCGATGAAGAGGACCATTCACATTCATGGCCGGGTTGGGTTCCCACAAGGACCGCAGGTTCCGCATCCTGCTGCTCCGGAATATAAAGCGGAGCTTGCGCTGTTCACAAAATGGTGGCAGCAAATATTCATTAACCAAGCGCTGAAAGGGAAAGCGGATGCTACCTTCACGGCTGAATTTGGACCTCCTGGCTATATGCCGACAGAGCCGTTCACCAATAAGCCGGTCGCTGATTTATGGGAAGTCAATCAATGGATGACTGACTATATTTCCGCTAAATTTGCGGAGTGGTTCAACGTTTGGCCTTAATAAGCATGAAGGGGGAACAGGGATGGATAACCATAAAACACCAGAGAGACTGCTTAGCAAAAACTTTTTATCTTTATCGTCCCCCTTCCGTATTTTTAAGCATGTGATCGATCACAAAATTGATACGCATTGGCATGAGTTTTTCGAGATGGGCTTTATCGTATCAGGCAGAGGTACTCATATTCTTAACGGCGAGTCATCTCTTTTGGAAAGAGGGATGGTTTTTCTGCTTACTACCGCCGATTTCCATGAAATTATACCGGATGAAGGCGAAACGATACGTCTGTACGATTTTATATTTGAGGATTCATTTATTCGTCCTGCTTTAACCGAAATGCTTTTTGAAGAGGCATCTCATTACGCTTATACTTTTGAAAGCGCACAAGCTGGCATGATCGAAGCTGAGTTTGATCGCATTTGGGACGAATCGCTGCTCTGGCAGCTAGGCAGCGACATGATTGTTCAAGGCAGCTTTGAGCGGATACTGATTGAACTATTCAGACTAACGAGTCAAAAAAATACGGGAGCGGAAAACGTTACTGTTCGCGCCGTCCATCATTCCATAAGGAAATCAGTTATCTACATTCAGCATCATTTCCGTGAGCCGATTACTCTCCATAAAGTGGCAGAGCATGTCGGACTCTCGGCAAATTATTTCAGCGAATGCTTCCGGAAGCAAACCGGAACTTCATTCCAAGAGCATCTTCAAGAGAAAAGGCTGCAGTTCGCCAGAGCTCTGCTATGCAGCACAACGCTGCCAATAACGGAAATCTGCTACGCCTCTGGCTTTAATACGATGCCGAATTTCGAGAGGTTTTTTAAGCGAATGTTTGGACTAGCGCCGCGCGATTATCGGAAAAGCAATAAATGAAAACCTTCCATTCACTTTTCAAAGTCAGCGAGAAATCACCAACTAAATATAATGTCGACATTCAACGTAAGGGCTTGGAAGAGGTTCGTTTTCGTTCTTTTGCTTTTTGTATTTGTTTTAACCAAAAATCTGGTGGTTCGTAGACAATGAGTGAGTAATCAAGTTCATGTCCAAGGGGAGTTGCTAATTGAATAAGCAACAATTTCTCTAAATCCGCAGGATTTAAATTACCTGTTTTAATGGTCAAAACTTGCACTCCATTTCTTTCTGGAGTACCCACGACAATTACTTGGTTTCCTTTTGTATATACATCGGTGACAGTCGTTTGGAAAACAATGATATACAAATCAAGGTCAGTTTTATTTTGAAACATGGGAAAATCAATGCCAACGTTTTGTTTGAAATTTAACTCGACTGATATTCCAATGTCATAAGTGGTAAAAACCCGATGGAGCGCGTAATGTATTCGCATAGGAACATAACTCCATCTGCCTCCCCAATATGTGCTATGCCAATGTTCTTCATATACAGGTCTTTTATAGTTTGAGTCATTCTTTATAACGTTGAAGTGAATTTTTGTTCCCATATCCATGACCTCTGAAATAGGAATAGTATTAATTGGATAGTGTTTTTCGGTTT
Organism: Paenibacillus sp. LPE1-1-1.1; assembly: GCF_040676435.1. Lineage (NCBI taxonomy): Bacteria > Bacillati > Bacillota > Bacilli > Caryophanales > Paenibacillaceae > Paenibacillus > Paenibacillus sp. LPE1-1-1.1. The sequence goes on along the minus strand of NZ_JBEGHY010000023.1, from coordinate 307,717 downwards.
CTATTTCCCAAGGTAATGTAACAATTTTAGTCGGTTTAGGTGGTTCAAGTTGTTGTAAACGTTTTTCTAGATCTTCTACACGTTTATTTTCATCTTCGGGGTCTTTTGATTGAGAAGTTGATAATCCTTGCGCATAAGAAGTTGAAACTAAGAAAGTCAATAATACTGACATTAATATCCTTGAAAAATAACCATGGCATACTTTTGACATTCTCGTCACCTCATGGTTATTTTGCAGCTTCACAAGCATTTTTATGTAAGAAAACGTTCATCTACAGTAGGCCAATTGGTAGAATAAGCTTAAACGCAATTGAACATTGGAGTGAAATTATGAATAATTCGATTGAAGTTCGTCAAATGACTGGATCAGACGTAGATCTTGTGTATCAGATTTTCACTGAACATGATATTAAAAAACCTAAGGATTACATTTTGAAATGTTGGGAACAGAACGTAGCAGGAGAAAGAATATCTTTACTAGCCTTTTACCAAGGTCAGTTTGCGGGAAGCTTACATCTTCTTGCTATATCTTATTATCCTTACTTTGTTGAGAATGGCATACCGGAAATTAATGATTTTAATGTTATTCCTCCATCTCGAAAGCTAGGAATTGGAAATGAATTAATGGAAGCCATCGAGAAAATTGCGTTTGAGAAATATGGAATAGTGGGAATTGGTGTTGGACTGTATCAAAGCTATGGCAGTGCACAGCGTTTATACGCAAAAAGGGGATATATACCAGATGGCAGGGGGTTGATGTATCAACAACAACCAGTCACACCTGGTGCCATGGTTTGTGTTGATGACGATTTAAATCTGTATTTCACTAAAGTTAAACCATGAAAGTTGAGCTAACGGCAGGTTAGTATAATGCTTTACTGGCTCATGATGGTAAAGTGATTGAGAATTTCTACTCTAACGAGTAACGAAAGTTGAATAATAATGGATGAGCAGGCGCTGCGGTGGCCTGCTCATTTTATTAAACTAACGGGCAATATGGTTTAAAAAGCTGATATGTTATATTTGGTTTATATGATATGAAATGGGGATTGAATTTGGTAGTGTCAGAAGACAATAAGAAAATTGCTCAGGCTGCCCTTAAAGCATTTGAAGGTAAACCTGAGGTCTTTGAGTATTGGGATGATAATAATGAAAGTTCAATAGATATTCTATCCTCTTCAAACGACATGCATAAAAGTCGTTCATTTTCTACCATTGGTCTTTCTGATTTAAAGCATTAGAAGAATTATTTGAAGTAAAACAAACCAGTGTATTGGACTTAGAACGCTGTTCTATAATCTAAATGTTAGTTCAACTATCGGGGAACGATAGTGGGGTGGAGTGCCGCGGCAGCTGCTCCACTTTTTTCATTGAAGAACGGGCAGGAATGTAAATTAAGAACGAATGAAACAAATGCATAGAAAGTACGTCAGATAAAATAGGGGGTGAATCAGTGAAAAAAATAATTTTTAGCGTGATAGCATTTATTGTTATCGTTTCAGGTTTTTTATTTTCACCGTGGGTAACTGAAAGCTTCGCAAAACATAGAGCTATAAATGCTTTAGAGGAACAATGGAAAAACGTACAGGACGGATCTGGTTTCAATTGCAAAAACTGTGGTTTTAAAACCTCAGAAAAAGTTCCGTTCGGTCGGAAAGTGGTTATAGAATATGCTTGTGGATTGTTACCTTCTGATTCGCCTGAATACCACAAGAAGAAAGAGATGTTTATATCATTTTTCGGAATCGTTAATTAATATATGGATCTTTATTAAACTAAACTAACAGGTAACGATAGTTCAATAAAAACACGACGACAGACGGCCAGACGAAATATCGGCATCCTATTTTTATAAAATAAGATGTTATTGAGTTTATCAAGAGAGGAAAAGAAAATATGAAAACTTGGGAAACATGGGAAGATAATATTAAAGTATTTATTAAAGCTATTGAGTTTATTGGAGGCGAGGTGGATGGATACTTAATTAAGCCATCAGTCAGTATTTCAGTAATAAAAAGTGTTGAAGAAGAACTGGGAGTTTCATTGCCAGAATCTTTTATTAAAGTGATTAGTGAATTTATAAGTGGGATGGAGATGGTTTGGTCCCTGCCTGATGATGATGAACGAGAAGTACCAATTCCAGAAGTGTTAAAAGGGATTTCTGCCAGCAATTTTAGTTGGAGTATAGAGAACATAATTAATGTAGAGAAAGGCAGAAAGAGATGGGAACAGGAGGTGTTCTCAGACGAAGAGGATGAATACGATAGGGTTTGGCACAATAAGCTAGGGTTAATGGAAGTAGGTAACGGAGATTATATAGCTTTTGATTTATCAATTTCTAATGATCCACCAGTTGTGTATTTATCACACGATGACGGAGAAGGGCACGGATACATACTAGGACATAATTTTATAGATTTTATTGATAAATGGACAAAGATCGGATGTGTTGGATGCGAGGATTGGCAACTTCTACCTTTCATGGAGGGACCGTCAACTGGAATTCAGCCAGACTTGCCAAACGCACAGCTGTGGCGAAATTGGTTAAATATAAAAATATAATAAACACCGTTAAAGAACTCAACAATATTGGTGTTTGTGATTTTTCTGATTGGCTTCCATTGGACTATAGGCAAAAGAGTCCCTCTGTCACGGGCGGTTATTTTAAATCGAATAATTGACAGGTGGTGTAAAACCTGAATATTTCTTTCAAGAAAAAAAGTATCTACTTGATTATTTTTTCAGTGATTATCTTGGTGTTGGTTTTATCGCTAACTTGTTATTTTCAAGTTGAGAGAGAGAAATCTTTTCAGAGCATAGTTATGGAAATGCATATTGAAAAGAAAGAAAGCCTTATTGAACCTGGTAAATACCTTAAAATGTGGATTATCGGGTCAAATGCCAATGACACAACAATAAATAAAACAAAATATAAAGTAATGATAGATGACTCAAGGCTTTATAACCTAATAGAAGAAGGCAAAGAGTATTTCGTTTCAGTCCAAGGCAGTAAGGAAGCCCAAAAAACAGATTATATTTATACATTCGGTCAGATAAGTGTTGTTGGTGGAACACAATTGGTTGGAAAGGGAAAAATTGAATAAGATATATTCTTGTTATCACATTGCTGTTGGCGGTCCTATTACGCTAACGGGCAGGATAGTTCCAATATGTGGTATTATAAGTGTTGAAGACAAAACTGCAGCCAATTTTGGAGAGAATCTAAATGTTAGGTGATACGCTCATTAACTCTTGCCGCTCTAATCTTTCCACCTCATCATCATGTAAAGCTGCTCGACGCTTTAGGAGTTCATATGTCTCGATCCACTCGTCAGGGTATCTTGTCCATTGAATTCGCTTATTCAGCTCTCCAAGGGCATGTTCTACTCTATTTCTAAATTGTTTCCATACCTTCTTAGCTTTGTAATAGTCACCGTTATTACGAGTAGCATTTACTACGTCATAACAGAGTTTGTCTTTTTTGGAAATCTCCATACTGATTTCATCAACTTTAAAAAGAATTTCTTTTTTGAGTTTGGCGTCATTCTCCATAGTTGCGATCATTTCGGACATAATAGAAATTATATTGTGATTATTTTGAGCTGAGTGATTAATACTTTTAGCGAGTTGGATAGTCATAGATTTTCCCCTCCTAGTAATGGGATAGTTTTATAAAGATCTGTTACCATTCTGGTTTTATATATACTGTTCGTTAGAAGGAACTTTTTTTAGTCACTATGCAAGTGATAGAGAAGTAACTCATTTCTGGATTTCGTTGTATTATTCAATTAACGGGAGACGATAGAGTTTAGTTTTCATGCAAGCATTCTTAGCTATATGGATTGGTTAGCAACCAGTCATGAGGATAATGTTAGTTAAAATTGATGGTTATTTTCACTGTGTTCACATTACAGGTTGCAAGTGTAGTAAACAGGAATTAAGACAAAAGTATGTACAAGCAAAAAGGATGACATCCGATATTAGAGATTTACCTAATGTATTTTGTAGACTCCATAGTTTTGAGCAAATAACTCTTGATAGTGATAACGAGGTTGATTTCGTAATTGATACTGATACGGATAGAATTTACAAACCGAGCTATTAAGCTAACGGGTACGATAGTTGAATAACACATGGATGAGCAGGTGCTGAAGTAGCCTGCTCTTTTTGTAAAATCTAACGGGAGTAATTATCGGCTTACATTCAGTAATAATGAAATACAAGCTATAGGGAGTTTGTTGTCTCGAAAGGAGAGAGGTTGATTTTGGAGAATAATATCATCGAATACTGTTTAAAGAAGAAAGGTGCGACTAAGGATTATCCCTTTGGACACGATCCATTGGTGATCAAAATTGCAGGTAAAATGTTTGCGCTTATTTTTGAGGACAAAGTAGATAATTTTCTCTTAAACTTAAAATGTGACCCGGTGATTGCGGAAAACTTGAGAGATCAACATGAGACCGTTCGACCAGGGTACCACATGAACAAAAAGCACTGGAATACAATTACGATCGATGGTTCCTTCCCAGAGTCGGATGTCTTTGAAATGATTGACCACTCTTACGATTTGGTTGTCAAAAATCTTCCAAAGAGCCTCCAAGAATCTATACCGGAAATGAACTAACTGATCGATGGTATAACATCCTACTGTGACGGCAATTAGATATTGTGCTAACGGGCAGATTTGCACAATAGCAATTGAAAAGAAATCTAGCAAATACTTACATGCTATAATAGATGTAGGTAAATGGTGTAACTTAGCCTCTATTGGTGGTATTCTTTGAGGAAAATGTAATCATATTAAGGAGGTTATACAATGGGAAGAGGTAATCCGGTAATGATAACAGTAGAAACGATCATTCATTCACCCGTCGAAAGCGTGTGGAAATATTGGACGGAACCGAATCATATCATGCAATGGAATAATGCATCAGATGATTGGCACACGCCACACGCCGAGAATGATCTGAAGGTCGGCGGTAAATTCATCTCGAGAATGGAAGCCAAAGACGGCAGCTTTGGATTTGATTTCGGTGGAGTGTACGACGAGGTAAGAATTAACGAGAGCATTTCCTATACCATAGCCGACGGTAGAAAAGTGAAGATCGCATTTATTAGTAAAAACAACGATACGCAAATCATCGAATCGTTCGAAGCGGAAGAGATCAACGCCATCGAGATGCAGCAAGCCGGATGGCAGGCGATTTTAGACAATTTCAAAAAATATGTGGAAACGGTTAAAGAAGAATAAGAAATTTTAGCAGTCTTCATTTATGACACTGTCGGGGGACAATAATTTATACTAAAGTGGCCGCGTAAATCGCGGCTTTTTTTTAACGATATATGTTCTTGTCCAAACTCAAAGACAAGAACATATATCATTTGCTGGCGGTATTATCGGCGTCAGTTCAGTAGGCGTGGTTCGCATCAGCGAGCACCTGCAAGCAATATTAAGTGGGAAGGGTCGCTGAACTAACGGGCAGTTTACGTGAATAAAGGACTTCTTCGAGAACATCTAGAAATAGAGGTAGATTTCTTAATTATTTTGAGTGAAGTGTAGTTTTATGAGTGAATTTACATACGGCAACCGGAAAGAGATCGATTATGTTTAAGATCCACAAATTATTCTGTAGCTTTATTAACTTAACGGGAGACTATAGTTAACATTCCTATCAGGACGAGGATGCCTTCAATAAATGGCAGCCTCGTTGAGCTATTCCAGCTAATAGCTTGTCAATATTTAATTATTAATGGCCGATTCCGGAAGTGGTATACTTAAAAAAGATACGACAAATAACCGTCCCCTTCGGCACAGAAATATATTTCATCTTTTTCTAATTCATATGGGCAGGATTGTATAAGAAAGATTATGAAAAAATTCCGGATTAACAAGACCGGTTTGGGCTGATCAGTATGGAGCAATACTAGAAGTTGAAATATATATCCGGGCTCATGCCCGGGAAAGCACGGCAGGTCAAGGTTCAAGCCTTGGCCTTCCGTTTTGTTTTGCGCTAAAACTTGCAGCAGTTTATAGAATCTATGGATGAAGTTCTGCAAAAAGCATCGGTAATGCCTTAAAAAACTTCCTTTTCGTTTTTGAGCAGATATTTATAATGAGAAGCAGAATGATTCATTTATGCCAAATAGGAATCGTTCAAAGCATGTATTCTATTTCTATCAAACAAGGAGGAATATGATGACTCGCAAAGCTGCATTACATTTCGGAGATTCATGGAGGAGACTGTTGTCGGTCATTGTTGCTGTGAGCATTGCTGCTGCGCTTGTGCCGATTGACACGGCTTCGGCTGCGGATGACGGCGTGGCCGCCAACACAGGTTTTACTGTCGAAATAAATGAAACCGTTACCAATGGGTTTACGCATCCAGGTGTCGGAGTAACCAAAGCAATACTTGAAAACATGAGAGATCAGGTACTAGCGCAAAAGGAGCCTTGGTATTCCTACTATAAGGCCATGACCGTCTCCGGGATGGCGTCAAAGACGGTTACATCGAGCAACCAGAGTGCTGAGGATCCGACGATGCCGGCAATCAATGCTTTTGACAGTCAGGGCTTTAATTCGAGATTTATAGCAGATGGTCTGAAAGCGTATACACAATCGCTTATGTATTATTTAACCGGCGATGAGGTGTACCGGGCGAATGCGATGAGCATTATCCGTATTTGGTCCCGAATGGACCCTGCGAAATACCGGTATTTTACTGATGCTCATATCCATACGGGCATTCCGCTCAACAGGATGGTCACTGCGGCAGAAATTTTAAGGTACTCCAGCTATCAATCGGAAGAGCTGAAATGGACCGACAAGGATACCGCTGATTTTACGAATAATCTGATCAATCCGGTTATCGAAACCTTTCAGCATGATAACAACCAGTTTATGAACCAGCATAACTATCCGCTGCTCGGAGCGATGGCGGGGTATATTTTTACCGATAACCGAGAGAGGTATAATGAGGCTGTAGAATGGGCCACTGTGAATAAGACGGCCAGCAATCAAGGCTTCAATGGCTCCATTAAGCAATTGTTCCGTTTGGTCGACACCAATGCGGAGACAGGGGAGAAATTGGACACGCCGGTCGTCCAGCAAGTGGAAATGGGCCGGGACCAGGCGCATGGAGCCGGAGACTTAACGAATGCGGCAATTCTGTCGCGTATGTTTATTGCTCAGGGAACCAAGGTCGACCCGGTGGAGGGAACCGTATCCACAAAGGATAATGCCGTAGGCTATTATGAATTTCTGGATGACCGAGTTTTAGCGGCTTCCGACTTTTTTTGGAAATACATGCTTGGTTATGACACGCCTTGGGTACCGGTTCCTTTTTCTATTTTCCCGGATGGAACGGTGAAAGGCATCTACCAAAAGTTCTCGGACTCTTATAGAGGAAGGATGAATACGGCTTTATTTTGGGACATGTACTACTATTACACCTACGAGAGAGGGATCAATGTAGCGGAGAAAGCACCGTATTTCTATGAAGCTTTCATCAAGAAAATTCCGTCCAATTATTATTATCAAGGGACGCTCAGGCAAGCATGGGAAAGTCCGGACGGAGGCGGAGACTTCTGGATCTACATTCCGAAGGAAGCGGAGTCGGAAGGCGGGAAGTATGTTCCCAAAGAGCAGACAGGCGATGCGCTGGTCGAAGTAGAAGACAGGTATACGGTATTTGATCAAAATACGGCTACGGTCCAAGAAGGAGATACCTCGTATGTGCAGACAAAAGCAACGGAAGATGGAAGCAAATTTGTCCTTCTTAATTTGTCATATGCCAATCGCACGAATTCCCGGCTTATTGGCATCAAGTTTCGTACGAACGGCACAGCTGTCTTAGAGCTGAGCAAAGAAATCAGTTCGATGCCCTACCATACGCTGACGCTGCAGGATACGAAGGGTCAGTGGAAATACATGACCTATGACATGGGCATTAACAAAGTTACCTACGGTCAGCTTGACGGCGACTACAGCCTCCTTTACGTGAAGGTGAAAGGAGCAGGCACAACAGTTGATATTGAACACCTGAATGTAAAAGCAGGCGAACAACTGACCCCTCCTTCGTTTAAAGACGGAGCATCGAATTTGAATAGTTTTGCATACGTTGGCGCTCCTGTGAATCTGGACTTTTCCGCTGTCGATTCCGGTCAAGAGGATGTCCTCGCATATGAGATTGCGAATATGCCGCAAGGCGCGGAATTTAATGCGGGCAGCGGCGCATTGGCCTGGCAGCCGACGCAAGCCGGTACGTATTCTTTTATCGTCCAGGCTTCCGACGGCACAACGCTTACAACTAAAAATGTCAATATCGTTGTAAGCCAAGACCGGTCTTCTGCCGTACAAGCAGCTACAGCGCTTTATAATCCGAGTACTCTTTATGTGACGGCATCTCTTAATCAGTTTAAAGCCGTGTACGAGGATACGATGAGTCAGCTGGAAGCTGCAACGAATGAAGCTTTTTATCAGCAATTATTAGCCCTTCGAAAAGCGGCCGAGGGTCTTCAATTATTGACTCCTTTATTCGCGGCTGACGGAAGTATGAATTATACGGGCCTCGTGACATCCACCTTTGGAAACGCGATTTCGCTCCTAACGGATGGCAACGATAATACGTTCCCGGCTTATTCGCTGGCGCCGTATCCGAATTTGTATCATATCATCGATTTTGGACCTGATTATAAGCTTTCGGCCGATGCGTTTGCTTTTGAGGGCCGAATGAATTTTGTGGATCGGATGGCAGGCTCGACGGTATTCGGTTCCAATGACAGAGAAAACTGGACGCGGCTGACACCAGGACAAACGGCGTATACCGACGGGATCGCAACGCTTGACATGGACGATGCGTACAAAAATGCCCAATTCCGGTATATTAAAATCCAAATGATTGATCCACAGCCGGATGCTCTCCGCGGTCAAGTTCAGAATATGCTAGAGCTGGCCGAGCTTAAAATCTTTGGCGAGCGTCATGAGACGAATAACAAGCTGGAGTCCGTGTCGCTTAGCTCGGACCAGAGCGTTAATGGCCGGATCGTGCTGGGCAATACGGCAAAATTAACGATTAAAGCAAAAGAACCGATCCAGAACGTAAAGGTCACGATCCAAGGCCGGGATGCAATCGTGAGTACACAGGACAATATCTATTGGACGGCCGCGGCGACGTTGAACGGAGACGTCCAGACGGGCTCGGTCAAATTAGCGATTGACTATAAGGCGAACGACGGAACGGAAGGAGACACGACGTATACTACGACAGATAACACCAAGCTGTATCTCGCTGACGAGTCGGATTTGATCGGCAATGTGACCGGCATCGCCCATTTAATCGATTCTACTTCCGGAAGATCAGCAGCAGAAACATTAAAGCAGGTAAATTATCTATTCGATAACAATCCGCTTTCGAATTCCGATTTCCGGATGAACGGCGGCGGAGCGGGGGGCTTCATTACGTTCGATTTCAAGGAAGGCAATCAAGCCGTATTATCGAGTGTAGAACTGCTTGCGAGACAGGATAATAATTTATACGCCCGGATTAGGGGGACGGAGATTCAGGGATCTAACAATCTTACGAATTGGACAACGATCTCGAAGCCAGCGGCTGTAACGGCGGATTGGCAATCGCTCGCGATCAGCGGTACGGAAGCTTACCGTTATATCCGCATTTATAATCCGAATGCGTGGTTTGGCAATATGGCGGAATTGAGACTGCATGGGAAAGTAAAAGAGGCAGACCTGACACCACCGGTGACATCGGATGACGCTCCGATCGGATCCGTTAACAAGGATGCGTTAGTAAGCTTCGATGCCGTCGATACCAGTTCCGGGGTAGCGGCTACCTATTTCACGGTAAACGGGGGCGCGCAGCAAACCGGCAGCTCGGTTATTTTGACCGAGGAGGGGACGCATACTTTGGTGTATTGGAGCGTGGACTTTGCAGGTAATGCGGAACAGCCGCATACGGTTGCGGTTCATGTGGACAAGACGGCCCCTGCCGATCCCTCCATCGCGGCGAACGTTACAACGCCGACTAACGGCGACGTTACCTTAACGGTCAGCTATCCTGACGATGCTGTGGTCAATGAGTACAAAAAGAGCGCAGAAGGGGTATGGACGCCATACACCACCCCGATCGTTGTTTCCGATAATGAAACCGTGTATGCAAGAGCAACGGATGCTGCAGGAAGTGTATCGAAGGTAACCAGTTATACGATCAGCAATATTGATAAGATCGCGCCAGTGCTATCCGTTCAGCTGGATAAGAATTCAATTTGGCCGGCGAATCATAAAATGGCGACGGTCTATGCCGCGCTGAATGCGAGCGATGCCGGATCGGGCATTGAAGCGGTGGTGTTAACTTCCATTACGTCCAATAAACCCGACAGCGATAAAGGCGACATTCAGGCCGAATTCGGCACAGCAGTCGATTCGTTCAGCTTGCGTGCGGAAAAATCACGCATCTATACCATCACGTATACGGCAACCGACAAAGCGGGCAACCAAACGGCTGTATCTGTTACCGTCACTGTGCCTCATGATCAGTCTGGAAAATAATAAGCAAAGGCAAGAGGAAGGCCCGGTGCCTTCCTCTTCCTGTTATTTTCTCGTTAAAACCGGTCATTGTCGCTTTGACGAGTCATGCCGTTTCGCGGTGCCATCGGTTCCCCTTGTGGGGCCTTGTTAACGAACTAATCATATACGCGTCTAACCGTCCCGCCGTTAATGCTTTCACAACGGGAAAATAAATAAAAGCACCTCAAAGGAGGTGCCTTTAAAATTGGTTCTTCCTGCAAGCCGGCGGCTTTTTGTTCTTATTTGCATTTTTTAAGAGCCGTAGAAAACTGGACAGGAATATGGTTAATCGTATTTCTGAGGACATTGCGGAAAACAAAGGCAGCTACATTATTATAATTGCCATAAAAGTCGGACAGGTCATCATTAAAAAATTGAATAACTCTAGTATTAAATACGGGGGATACAAAAGTGCGTCCAAATATCTTTCTAGTGGCGACAAATTTAAACATAGGATTTGTTCGGAAAGCAGTACGGTAAAGAGAATTGATTTCCAGAGGAGATAGTCTGCGTTGAATAGGTTGAACACGTTTTCCTTGACTGGTCCATACCCTCACCTTGATCCTGATATTTCCAATGGTTTTATTGAGCACCAGAAGCGTAGCGAGAGCTTGCGCCTTTCGAAATCCTTGAACTTGCAGATTGACGATAACGAGACCACCAGGTAATAGTCGGAAAGGGTTGATGCGGATAAGCGGGTCTTTGCCAACTATGGAAAACTTGATTTCTTTATAGTACGTAACCTCGGGCGGTGATAATGAAACTTGAACTTCCTTACGGCGTAATTCAGCCATAAATCTTCCCCCTCTCGGAATCTAACATTATGATTAACATATTATTAATTAGGGTTAGACTCCGGAACTGCGCATACCTAGACTGCGAAAAGATGAGACATCAGGCTCTAAAGCAAAGTGTATTTAGATGAGGTGTAAGAAATAACTTTTCAGAGACAGCTGCCGGGAACTTACATTCGCGGTTTGAAATCAAGTCTGTGATAAATAATAAGCATACTCCAAAGGGAATTTATACACCGAATCAATCCCGACGCGTTGTTCCCCCTTCAACTTAAGATAAATGGATTTTTGTGGTTTGCCATTGACTTCAATGATCCATAGATCACCATCCCTATCAATGGCTAAGTCAATACCGATTTCCCCCAATAATCCAATTCTTTCGTCTAATAACTGAGCGATCCTTATACTGATTAAGCTGATCTTTTGGTATAAAGACTCATAATCCGAAGAGGGACATGACAAGGCCTCGAGTACTTCATCCATCTCATGGATGCTCTCAGCGCGATTTGTAATATAAAAGTGATAGGGAGCTATTCGGCTTATCCCTTTTGTAATCTTCCAACAGCCGGTCGCTTCTTTTTGCACGAGTATTCTAAAATCAACAACCTTATCATCTACTCTCGCAAAGTAAATCATTCGTTGAATGAGGAACTTTTTTTTTGCAACAAGTTGACCGATTTCTTGGAAAAAGCCGTTCACGTTATAGGACGTGTACAGTGGTGTGAACGTATCTTCATAAATCTTGAATAGGTGTTGTTCTGTCTTTTCAACCATATAGACTTTCTTTCCCTGATTCCCAAAGCAGGGCTTAAGAATTAAAGGCTTCTCTTCTTGGAGTAATCCTCGAAGCTGATCCGGATGATAGATCGATGTCTCAGGCACATATTGATAGAGATCACTGTTTATTAGCTCTGTGTATAACTGCCATTTATCTATTCGGGTTACACGATTGAAGCATTTGTGTGGTCCAAGATAGGTTTCCAAACGTTGAACCATTTGATTCTCTTTTTGATAACAACGGTTGTAGATGGCATCGGGAAATCGAAATCTTCTTTTTATCCACATTTTATTTTCCAAGCATAAACCTCGAATCGTTCGTTTTTTCCAATGAATGTCTTGGGGAGTAAAGGTGAAGAGCCGGACGGGAAGTCTCCCTTTATAGCGTTCATATGTTTGAAGAATTGGTTTGAGATCTTTGCCTTTCGATACCATAATTCCTATCAAAGGGATTTTCTTCATGCATCTAATCACCCACATAAGTCGTTAGTAGACTTTTTAATAGTTTACGCGGACGAGACGCTAAGTGTGTGGGACATATTTGCATGTCTCTGATAATAGGTTTATTGCTAAGAGTCATTTGGCCTCACGGTTTAAGTAGTATGGAAATACAATGAATATTAGGCAACAGACTTCAAAAATAATGAAGAGAGGTGTTTGGTTTGGGAGTTCTCCCCGCAAGGGTGCTTGCCTATGTAACCAATCAAGGAGATAATACAGTTTCCGTCATAGATACGAGAACTGATATGGAGATTCTTCGAATAAGCGTCGGAACGGAACCAACGGGCTTAGCCCTGACTCCTAACCAGAGAAGATTGTATGTGGCCAACAGCGGTGACGGTACGATCTCCGTAATTGACACCTTAACGAACGCCGAGATCCTCCCGCGTATTAATATCGTGTCGTCAGGTATGAGTGTTTCGCCGGATGGTGAACGTTTGTATGCGGCCAATTCGGAAGTAAACATAATATCCGTTATTGATGTAGCTACCAATACCCCGGTTGGTCAACCAATTCCGGTTGGGTTAAATCCTACGAGTATTCTCATATCGCCAGACGGTACAAGAGCTTATGTCGCAAATTCGGGTGAAAATACGGTGTCCGTGCTTAATTTAACGACGAACAGTGAAATCACGCGTATCCCAGTCGGGAATACGCGAGCAGCAGCGACAATAAACCCTAGGCTTCCGCGGGTATATGTAACAAATGTGCAAAGTAACAATCTATCGGTTATCAATACGAACACAAATACTGAAATCCTCCCGCGTATTCCAGTCGGAACTAACCCAATTGTCGCGATATTCATGTCTAATGGAGCCAGAGCCTATGTAACGAACTCACAGAATAACAATTTATCCGTCATCAATACAGCGACGAACTCAGAAATTCTCCCGCGTATTCCAGTGGGTGTCAGGCCATTTACGCTTGCATTTACTCCGGATGGCACACGAGCGTACGTGACAAACCAAGGAGAGAACACGGTATCCGTCGTTGACACTGTAAGGAATGTGGAACTTCCTAGACGTATTCCGGTTGGCAATGTACCCTTTAGCATTCTTATGGCAAGAATTCCGATTAGGTAACCCAATGCAATAAGCAGGACGTGATGATTAAGACTCACCTAACGCTATGTACGACTTACTATTATTAAACATAACGAATAGATCATCCATTGGAAGGCGTTTTATGGATGGTCTATTCGTTATTCAAAGATGATTCAACTAACGGATAACGATAGTTGAATAACATATGGATGAGCAGGCGCTGCGGTGACCTGCTCATTTTAATATGCTAACTGGCAGGATAGTTTAATGGATGCGCGAAATATTTAAAATGTTGAAGTGTTTGCGAAGTTCGCAAGGAGCATGACCTGATAATAAAATAGATCTTGTTTTCAAGGAGGTAAAACATGGATTACACTTTATTGATTGAAGCGGCATTAAAGATGAAACGATGGCCTAAAGATACCATAGCGGCAGGTCGTCGTCATACCGTTGGTCTTAAATCGGACGGAACGGTGACGGCTGTGGGAGATAATAAATATGGCCAATGTGATGTAAGCGGCTGGCGCGATATTGTGGCGGTTGCGGCTGGTAATGTTCATATGGCGACGAACACGGGTAATGCTCATTCAATCGGTCTTAAATCGGACGGAACGGTGACGGCTGTGGGTTGGAATAAGCATGACCAATGCGAGGTAAACGATTGGCGCGATATTGTAGAGGTTGCGGCGGGTTGGCGTCGTACCGTCGGTCTTAAATCGGATGGCACGGTGGTGGCTGTGGGTCGAAATAATGAAGGCCAATGCAATGTAAGCGGCTGGCGTGATATGGTGGCGGTAGCAACAGGTGACTGGCATACCGTCGGTCTTAAATCGGACGGCACGGTGACTATTGTGGGTAATAATCGGTATGGCCAATGTAATGTAAGCGACTGGCGCGACATAGTCGCGGCAGTGGCGGGTTACCTTCATACCGTCGGGCTTAAATCGGACGGAACGGTGGCGGCTGTGGGTTGGAATAAGCATGACCAATGCGAGGTAAGTGGCTGGCGCGGTATTGTGGCGATAGCGGCGGGTAGTAATCATACAATCGGGCTTAAATCGGACGGCACGGTGGCGGCTGTGGGTTGGAATGAGCATGGCCAATGCAATGTAAGTGGCTGGCACGATATTGTGGCGGTTGCGGCGGGTTGCGCGCATACTCTCGGCCTTAAATCGGACGGCACGGTGGTTGCTGTGGGTGATAATGAATATGGCCAATGTGATGTAAGCGGCTGGCGTGGCATCCAACTGCCCGGCAATTAGTTTTCAATATTAATAATACATATAAAGCCTTTAGTCGGTAAGACGTCGTGAATACGGGAATGTTACGAGAAGGTATTAAGCTAACGGGTAGTATAGTTGAAAAAGGAACTTGAATTTATATCTCGAATATCTAATGTAATCGGATAGCTAAAAATTTGATGACAGACAGGAGTTAGATACGATGATAAAAGGTATCGGAGGAATATTTTGGAGAACTAAGAATCTTGAAGTTATAAAAAAATGGTACAGTGAAGTGTTGAAGATTGATATAGAAAATTGGAATGGGACTGTGATAAAACCCCAATCAGGAATTGAGACTATCATTTCTTTCTTTACCGAGAATGACAGTTATTTTCCAACAGAACAACAAGTGATGTTAAATTTCCAAGTACATAATCTAAACGAGACTATTAAGCATCTTGAACATATTGGTGTACCTCTTGCAAAGAAAAAAGAGATTAGTGAATTTGGAAAGTTTATTTGGATTGAAGATCCTGAAGGTCGACTGGTCGAGCTTTGGGAGAAATAACGAGTTGTCATTCAATTGCTATTGAGCTAACGGAGAACAATAGTGAAGATTCGGATGTAAATTAGAATTGGGAGCAAATATGTCCATTAGTATGTATTGAAATTGACATGATAAACAGCACAATCAACAATGGGAATGATTTTTTTACTCGTTTTGATTATTCACGTAGAGGAATGGGATCAAGTGCTTGTCATCTGTCGGGTGACAAGAGCATAGTATCATTGGATGCCGCATTTAATGCGGCATTTTTTTTTGTTATCAAGTTCTTGTCAAATTGCAATGACAAGAACTTAATAACATTCCCGATGAGTGACAAGAACGTTGATTCATTCCCGACATGCGTATTAACGTAAGCCTAAATGCGTTAATCCGTCGCCGGAAAAGGGATGGTATCGGGATATTTTTGAAACGGTAAATTGATTTCAAAACGTGTCGTGTTAATCGTTAGAGAAGAAAGAAAACAAAAATTATTTACCATGGAATCGAAAACCTCTGGAGCGTGCTTTTCCAATTTAGCGTACCCGTCAATACGAGTGTAATGAAATAGATGAGCAAGGACCAGACAATTGAAACGATTACGCTCCATAACAGCGGCAGGCCTTGGACGGTAAGATAGTTATAGGCCCAGTGCCCGCATATCGCCATCAGCATCATACAGATCCCAACCTTGATATAAGGACGAATACTCCAGTAAATTCCGATCGAGCCTGAGATCGAAAAGAAGTTTAGCAGTGTTTGCATAACAATTCCGATTCCGATGCCGTACGCGATGCCGATAATGCCGAATTGACTGCCGAACACGAAGATCGAGACAGCTTTGAAAATCGTTGCTACCACGTAGTTCCACAGTGTAGCTTTCGCTCGGCCGAGACCGAGCAGGATCGCGTGCAGCGGTGCGTCAAAATAATGCAAAAAAAACAACGGCGCCAATATTTTGAGTAGCAATCCTGCTTCCGGTGCGTTGTATACAAGCGTTGTAAGTGGAGTTGCCCACTCGAATAGGATGACGGTCGCCGGCGCGCCGATCAGAAGTCCTAAGCTTAGCGCCTGATTCATCCTCTTATGCATAAGCAGACTGTTCTTGTTCGCCGCTGCTTCGCCAATCGCAGGAATGAGAGCGGTGGACAAGGACTGCGTAATGAAGCTTGGCATGAACAGCAGTGGAAACACATAACCGGCCAGCAGGCCGAATTGCTTCGTGGCCAACACTGTGCCAATGCCGGCCAGCGCCAGGCTGGATGTAATGAGAAGCGGTTGGAAGGTGCTGTATAACGAATGAATAACGCCATGCCCGGTCGTCGGCAGACCGATCTGTAGCAGCTCTCCGAGTGTGCTTCTTCCTTGCTTCATGTGGCTCGCCCATGTCTCGCCCGGCATCTTCGATTCGCCGTACAGTTTGTAGCTTGCCACCAGAAATAAGAGGCTGATCGCTTCGCTGACGACTGATGCAGCCATTGCGCCCGCAGCCGCATAGGCGATGCCGAAAGGCAGCAATAGGTGCACCAATGCAAGGACACAGGCGATTTGCACCGTATGCTCGAGCACATCGGAGGTGGCGATGGTCTTCATCTGCTGCATGCCGCGGAAGTATCCTTTTAACACCGCGGAGACAGCGACAATCGGCGCGATCGGCGTAATCGCGAGCATCGCATAATAGGCGCGTTGATCGCTCAGCAGGATGGATGCGATCCATTCGGATCCTAGTAGTGAAATGAACGTAAGCGCTATGCTCAAGATGCCGGTGACGGCTAGCGACACGTGCAGGATACGCCTCACTTTCAATCGTTCGCCTCGGGCGTGGGCCTCCGCGACCAGCTTTGAAATTGCCACAGGCAATCCAAGCTCCGTAATCGTAATGACGAGAGGGACGAGTGGATGCGCCATCATCAATAGGCCGATTCCCTCCGCGCCCAGTACACGCGCAATATACATGCCGCTGATAAAGCCGAGAATACGGTTGATGAAAGCAGCGACAGACAAGACTAGCGTTCCTCTCATGAACGATTGCCCTTGATGCACCATTGGCTTGTTTCCTCCTGTTTATATAATACTTAAATATGTATTCAACATTTGGAAAAGCATGCGAACGAGCTGGTGTTAGACTCATTTATGAACAAGCAATGTTATGCAACGGCGCAGAAAGCTATACTGTCAGAGGACAAGAACATCTATGCATTGGAAACCGCGTAAACAACGGTTTTTTTGTTGTAAGGATATGTGTTCTTGTCCAACTCCAAGCTCCGTAACAATCCATTTGGGCTGTGTCATATTTCATTTTCAACCTAAGAAGAAGGATAGGATGAATATTCTTGTCTTTTAAGGATATATGTTCTTGTCCTCCGACATATATGTCGAGTGACAAGAACATATATCTCATTTCCGATTGTATCCATGAAGCGAACGATTTATTAAGGGACGCTTTCGCCCCTCACTTACATATGTCGCAGGAAAATTTCGTTTGTGACACGATAAGAGATTTAATATAATAAAATTTATAAGAATTTTTAGGAGGTATGATTCCATGACTACGGATTTAAAACGCGACATAATCGCTATTGCTCTAGTCGTGGTGATTATTGGCGGAATCACCTTTAAAACCTATATGCCCGACGCATTCGCAAGCAAGCCCGCTATGACTTTAACTTTTGATGACGCAAGTAAGCGCCTAGAGCGATTTATTTCGTGGAACGGAACGTATATAACCCGCTTCGATAGCCACGCCCTTGAGTCTGTCGTATATGAAGCCTTAGCACACATGGTAAATGATTACGGGGCAGCGAATGATATCCTATATGTAGCAGAATTAGTGGAGAAATTTAATGACGGTGGGAACTTGGATAATTTACGCGAAGCGTTAATGATAGTGAACGATATAAGAGAGCGAAATGTATAGATAAGACCCCGCTAACTTATGCGGGGTTTTTCTTTTATTACGGTATAGGTCGCGGAATCATACGCTAGTATTCGAACCATTCGAAGCGGCAGCCTCGTTCTAACGGATAGACGCCCCACACCTTAGCCAGCAGGCGGCGAGTGTAGGAGGACATGAACCGTGAACCACCGAACTTGTCATATTTGAAGTACGAACTCACGGCAGCTAACAATATTCAGTGAAAATACTGGAATCAGATTTCACTGTATCGGGGGAACTTGGTGCTAAGAATACCGATACTTGCAGATCAAATTTTGTGTGTTGCGTGTAATATCTGCAGAAGGGAGATTCTGATCCTCTTCTACAAACGGACCGTATTAACAAGCTGAGCGACTACTCGCACCGTTATTCGATGGCTCGACGAGTCATGTTATTATAGGATGTCCCGAAACGACAAAAATCAAAAATCCCTTGCGACCTTTGAGACGGTCGTAAGGGATTTTTTTTTCGGTTCGAGGACCTCTAGTCCAGATGCAGATAGAAAGTCGTCGATTCCCCAAGCTCGCTCTTCGCGTAAAGCTTGCCGCCGTGCTGATCGACGATGGATTTGGCAATGGCAAGGCCCAGTCCATGACCGCCTTGGGCACGGGAGCGGGAAGAGTCCATCCGATAGAATCGGTCGAAGATCCGGTGCAAGTGCTCCGAGGCAATGCCTTCGCCCGTGTTCGTAACCGACAGGACGATATCCTGATGCTGTTTTTTCAGCGCAATCTCGATCGATCCGCGCGGACCCGCGTATTTGATGGCATTGTCGAGCAAGATCATGATGACCTGCTTGATCTGCTCGCTGCTGCCGTTCACTGTCAATCCGGGCTCAATATCATAGTCGAGTTGGAGCTCCTTCTCAAAAATAACGGCTTCCATCGTCAGCATAATCGTCTCCACCGCTTCGCTCAGGTCGAACTCGGCGCGCATCATTGCGGAACGCGAATCCTCCATTTCGGTCAGATAGAGGAGATCGCCCGTAAGCTTGGCCATGCGAAGCGTCTCCTGCTTAATGACATGCAGCCACTTGGCTTGGTTCACGATCGTATCCTCGCTGTTGGCGAGCAGCACGTCTGCGTTGGTCTGAATGACTGCAAGAGGGGTCTTTAATTCGTGGGAAGCGTCGGCGATAAACTGCTTCTGCTTCTCGAACGCCTCCTTAACCGGAGCGATGGATCGGCTGGCGAAATAACGGCTGATGAAATAAATGACAACGAGCATAACGAGAGCGACGGCCCCGAACGTATAAATCAAATTTGTCAGAATGCCCTGCTGCGCGGTGATATCCATGAAGACGAACATGCTGCCGGCAGCAGCGGTCCGTTGAACGATGAACGCCCATTCATTGCCGTCCAGCTTGAGTTGGCCGGCCGTTTTCCCCGTAGCTAGTGCCTTCTCGAGTGCCTCTTGGTAGAAGGACTCCTCCATATCAAACCGCGAGTCGGTGCTCGTTAACGTGCCGGAGCTGTCCGCTTCCAGCTTGAACGATACGGACCGTTCGGGTCGCCAGCCGTCGTCTTCCATGCCTGCAGGTGGCTCGCCCTGGAACTCATCCGGAGGTGATGCGCCGTCATCTTCCGGATCGAACCGTCGAGGTCCGTCCTGCTGTTTATGATAAAATTCCGAAACTTGATGAAGCTCCATATCGATGTCGCGTTTCACGTCTTGAAAGGTGATGGCATAGATGGCTGTGAAAGCAGCCAGCATCATGACGGTGATCGTGATCAGGTTCAGTAAGAGAAATCGGTTTTTGAGCTTTTTGAACATGCTACTCACGTCACCTCCAGGATGTATCCAACGCCCCTGATCGTTGAAATCTTCACGGACGAATGGAGGAAGGTCAGCTTCTTCCGCAGGAAAGAGATGTACACCTCCACATTGTTGTATTCCGCATTCGAATCGAAGCCCCACAGTTTTTCGATAATTTGCTCCTTCGACGTGACGGCCAGCTTCCGCGTCACAAGCAGCTCGAGCAGCTCGCTTTCCTTCAAGTTCAGTTTCAATTCCTTGCCCTTGACGGTCAGCTTCAATAGAGTCGTATTCAGCTCAATATCCCCGAACGTCAGCGCGTCCTCCGGGACGACCTCTCCCTTACGCCTCAGCGCAGCCCGTATGCGGGCCAGCAACTCCTCGGTCGAGAAAGGTTTGGCTATATAGTCATCCGCGCCGTAATCGAGCCCGGTTACTTTGTCCGTAATTTCGCCTTTGGCCGTGAGCAGGATGACCGGCGTCGCCGCGCCTTCGCCCCTCAGCTTGCGGAGCACGGCGAAGCCGTCCATCTCCGGCATCATGACATCGAGCAGCAGGAGATCGTAGATGCCACTCAGCGCGTAATCGTAAGCGGATCTGCCGTCGTGGACGATATCCACGGAGTAGTTCTGCTTCTTCAATAATTGGGATAAGGCTTCCGCCAAATGTATTTCGTCTTCCGCGATCAAAATTCGCATCGTCTGTTCATCCTTTGTTGTTTTTCTAGACTTGTTATCCCCATTATAGCAAGCGAACCTTTAGCCAACCTTAACTTTTTTCGTTCGATCGCTTCCGGTCGCTATATATAGGAAACGCGATTTTTTTAAGAAAATGTAAATCGATTTAAGATTCATTAAAGGTTGGGGGACTAAGATACAGACATGAGAGATGAGACCACAGCGAACCACAGAAAGGAATGAAACAAGGATGGCGATTGAGGTGTTCAACCGGTACGAGAACAAATACTTGCTGGACCATGATGCGTACCTTCGATTCTATAGCGACCTGCTTGATTATATGGAGCTTGACGACTATAACAAGCAGCATGAATTTTATTCGATCAGTAACCTTTACTTCGATACTCCACATGATTCGCTCATCCGGACGAGCCTGTCGAAGCCGAAATACAAGGAGAAGCTTCGGTTGAGAGCGTACGGCGTGCCAAGCAGCGACGCGAAGGTGTACCTGGAGATGAAAAAGAAGGTATTCGGTCTCGTCAACAAACGAAGGACGGGGCTGAAGTTGAACGAAGCGTACGAGTTCGTGCGAACCGGGATCGAGCCAATATTCCAGCCTTACATGAACAAGCAGGTGATCGAGGAAATCAAATATTTCCTCTGCCGCTACGAGCTCGAACCGAAGGTGTATCTGGCTTACGAGCGGAAGGCGATGTTTAGCAAGGAGAGCCGAGACCTTCGCATCACGTTCGACACGAACATCCGCCATCGCCGGTACGATCTGGGATTGGAGCTTGGCGATCATGGTGAGCTTCTCGACCCGGCCAATATGTGGCTGATGGAAGTAAAGGCGGAGAATACGATTCCGCTATGGCTGTCGCGGCTGTTATCGGAGCACGGATTGTACCGCACTAGTTTCTCCAAATATGGTAACGAATACAAGAAGACGGTAAGACACGGCAACGCGCAACCGACGTTGCGGGCGCAAACAACACCGATTACGCAAACGGCAAAAACAACACCATTTATATAAAGAGAGCGTGTACTCTATGTTTGATTTCGAAACCTTGTTCAATCCGACCACCACGACAACTACGATGACGCTTGGCAGTTCGATCGTCACGATCCTGATCGCCATCGCCCTCGGCGCCATTATCAGTTTCACTTACATGAAGACGAGCCCGACCGGCTATTCGCAAAATTTCACGCTAACGATGATCATTTTGCCCACAATCGTCGCCATTATTATTCTCCTGATCGGCAGCAATATTGCCCGAGCGTTCAGCCTTGCGGGAGCCTTCTCCATCATCCGGTTCCGAAGCGCGCCCGGCGATCCGAAGGATATCGCGTACGTCCTGTTCACGATGGCGGCCGGTCTGGCTTGCGGAGTAGGCGCCTTCGGCTACGCGGTATTGTTCACTTTAATCCTTTGCGGCTTGATGTTCATCTTGAGCAAAACTAACTTCGGAGCGAGAAAGTCGGCTCAGAAGCTGCTTAAAGTCACGATTCCGGAAAGTCTAGGCTACGAAGAAGCATTCGCCGAAGTATTCGCTACGTTTGGTGTTGCGCATGAACTGAAAAAAATCCGCACGACCGAACTTGGCAGCTTGTATGAGCTCGTCTACACCGTTACGTTGGATCAGAACATGAACCAGAAAGAGTTCCTCGACGCGATTCGATGCCGCAATGGCAACTTGGATTTGTCCCTGACGATGGTCCCTACGGTTCAAGCCGAGTATTAATGCAATAACAATTACAATTCGGAAGGAAGATCAATATGAAAAAGACGAAATTAAAACATTATATAGGCGTAATCGCTTTGTGCACGGTGCTGCTGACTTCGGCCTGCAGCAATGGCGGCAATAATACGGCGGCATCCGGCAATGCGGCGGCCGTGGAGACCGCTTCGACGGATCAGCAGACGGATACGGCAGCGGTTGTGACAACTGAGTTGTCGATGGACGAACTCGCGGAGTTCGACGATGAAGACTACAACACGGATTGGAGCGAAGACAGCTCGACGAAGATTGTTTTTAACGGCACATCGGCTAGCGTGACGGGAGCCGGAGCCGCAGCAGGCGAAGGCGGTTCGGTGAGCATAACGGAAGCCGGAACATACGTATTAAGCGGCACACTGAACGACGGCCAGTTGACGGTAAACGTGCCGGACGGCACGGTACACCTGGTCTTGAACGGCGTGGAACTGCATGATAACGACAGTGCTCCGCTGTATATCGTGGAAGCGGGCAAGGTTGTTATGACGCTGCAAGAAGGCACGGAAAACAAGCTGTCGGACGGCACGAACTACGTTTATGCCGATGCGACCGCCGAAGAACCGAACGCAGCCTTGTACAGCAAGGCGGACCTGACGATTAACGGAACGGGCAAGCTGACGGTGGAAGGCAACTTCAACAACGGCATCAACAGCAGAGACGACTTAAA
Source organism: Paenibacillus sp. LPE1-1-1.1 (assembly GCF_040676435.1). NCBI lineage: Bacteria > Bacillati > Bacillota > Bacilli > Caryophanales > Paenibacillaceae > Paenibacillus > Paenibacillus sp. LPE1-1-1.1. The sequence continues at coordinate 284,447 of NZ_JBEGHY010000023.1, read as the reverse complement.
GCTGGTATCGGGTACGATCTCGGTTAAAGCAGTAGACGACGGCGTACTGGGTAAAGACCGCGTGGCTGCTCTGGAAGGCGCCACGCTGACGGTGGAAGCGGGAGGAGACGGAGTGAAAGCGACGAACGCAGAAGAAGAAGGCAAAGGCATTATTGCCATCGGCGGCGGCACGTTCGACATTACGTCCGGCAACGACGCGCTTCAAGCGGAAACATCAATGCTGGTTAACGGCGGTACGTTCTCGCTCATAACTGGCGTCGGCAGCGTGAACGGAGAGACGCATGTCGAAGAGCGCGGCGGCTGGGGCGGCGGTAAACAGGCTGCGCCAGATACGGCAAGCACAGCGTCCAGTACGGATGCGGCGGCAACGGAAGAAGAATCGACAAGTGCCAAAGCGCTGAAAGCAGGTACGGATATTCAAGTAGGAGGTGGCACGTTCGAGATCGACTCTGCGGACGACGCCGTCCACAGCAATGGCAATCTGACGATAGCGGGCGGCGAGCTCATGCTCACAACCGGCGATGACGGCATCCATGCGGATACGGCGGTTACGATAGCTGGCGGGAAGATCAACATTACGAAGAGCTACGAAGGCATCGAAGGCTCCGTCATTACGCTGGCGGGCGGCGAGACGACGGTAACGGCGTCCGACGACGGCGTGAACGTGGGAGGCGGTAACGATGGTTCGTCAGTGAACGGACGTGCGGGACAGAATACGATTACTGACGGAACGCACATGCTGACGATTACCGGTGGCACGTATTACGTGAACGCGACGGGCGACGGACTTGACTCCAACGGTTCGATCGCGATGAGCGGCGGCACGGTAACCGTAAGCGGTCCTACCAATGCGGGCAACGGCTCGCTTGATTACGACGGCACTTTCGAGATGACGGGCGGCTACCTGATCGCCGCGGGCAGCTCGGGCATGGTGCAATCGACTTCCGATACGTCGACGCAGCAATCGGTACTCATGACCTTCCCGCAGACACTGGAAGCTGGAACGATAGTGCGCCTCGAGGACAGCGAAGGAAACGCGATCGCGACGGTCGCTCCGGCAAAGACGTTCCAATCGATCATGATCAGCTCGCCTGACCTGAAGCAAGGCAGCACGTACACCATCTACTCCGGTGGCTCGTCTAGCGGCACCGAAACGAACGGCTTGTATGAGGACGGCGAGTACACGGGCGGTACGAAAGTCGTCAGTTTCGAGATTACGAGCGCCGTGACTTGGGTGAACGAGTCGGGCGTAACGACTGCACAGAGCGGCATGGGTATGGGCGGAGGCAGAGGTGGCATGGGCGGCGGTGAGCGTCCGATGAGAGGCCAGGGCGGTCAGCCCCCGGCTGATGGCACGGTCCCTGAAGCCGCACCGCAAGGAACGACGGACACCGGCACGCAGGTGCAATAAGAAATCACGCGAGATAAGGATTTTGCGAGGACGGGAAGAAGCTGCTCCCAAGCGGATTGACATTATTATTCAAAAAAAAGAAGTTTTTATAGTGAAGTGCTTGATTTAATTTGGTTAATGAGATTGAAAATCGTCAGACTTTAAAATTAACTATTGGACTTGAAAAAAGTCAAACAGCGGCGGACAAAGACTTGAAAAATAAAGTCTGATATGCTCCCCTTACGGTAGACAGGTGAAATAATAAAACCTGTTACTGTGAGGGGAGATTTTTTCATGTCTAGAGGAAAATATTATGCTTTAGAGAAACTCACAATTCTCGAAGAAGTATCAAGCGGGGGAATTGGTTTTCTGGCCGCAGCGAAGAAATATGGGATTAATAAATTAATACTTCATTTCTCTTGAAAATCATATCGGCGAATTAAAACACTGCTCGGTAGTTGTCGTCAAGAACGGATGGATGATCAAAGTACTTTCCGATCTTCAAGCCAGAACGAACTATCATCCTACGATTTGTCATTGTAAAATATATGCTTGGCAGATACGGTTCCACCAGCAAGTTGAAAAATGCCGAACGAATACATGGGCTGCCTCCTCTTATCAGTTGGTGACCCGGGATTAAATACCAGCAGGCCACCTGAGCGCTTAAGTACTGGAATATGAGAATGGCCATAGATCAGCGCATTCAAATGAACATTCTTGAAGGCTTCTAACGCACGCGCTTCCGTATTTATTCTTTTCCCATCACCATGTCCGTGAACGATACCCATTCTTACACCCTCGAACTCAATTTGCCTCTGCAATCCAAACTTCCGGATAATGTCTGCTCCATCATTGTTACCTGCGACACCGTATATCGGGGCGAATGATACCAGATCCTCGTACACGGAAAGGTTTGTCCAATCACCTGCATGAATGATTGCTTTTGCCGTTTTTAGCTCGCGAATCAATCGATCCGGCAGTTTCTTGTTCATTCTGGGCATATGCGTATCAGATACGACGACGATTTTCATCCTCACCGACCTCGATTCCTTGTCTTCATATTCTTCATTCGTATTTCATAATTTCATCAAATAGACCAATAAGACAACAATCCATGCAACAACGAAAAAACCAACTGCTATTGTTTTCTGTCCAGATGTGTAAAGTGCTAAACTAGCCAACGAGAAAACTGCTATCTGAAGCAGGTGACGAACAGGAATGGTAACGGGGTAGGTTGCTTTGGGTGCTATGAAGAGTCCCCAGAACACCGCTATGACAAGTGGCGCTCCAATTCCCAGCGCGAATCTGACGATCCAGCCTCGATTAAAATGGAAACCCCAATATCCTAATGAAAAGAGAGCGGCTAACTCAATTAAAAATAAGATTAATAGCACGACAGATTGAAATAGGATCAACTTTGTTCACCCTCACTTAAAACTAATGTTATTAGCTTTAGTTTAACTAACGGCATTAGTTTTGGCAAGGGATATGAAAATATTCTGTCCATTTCAACATAATAGAAAAACCTATTATTTTGATGATTCCCGTATTATGAAGTAAATGTACGTTCTTGCTCCTTATCTTTTTTATGCTAACTGTTAGTATTCATCAGTGGCTTCGTTTGGATTTTGGAGATGTTTCATTAAAACAGAGGATTTCAGAAGTAAAACATAATTTAAGAATGGCCCGAAATGCCATAAAAGAAGGTGTCGAAGTAAAAACTGTTTCTAAATATCACTGGAATACACTCTAAATATATAGAGATTTTGAAGGAGAAATATTGTTTAGTTAATGACTCAGATTACAACCAGGTATGCAAAAATTTATATGAGTTCAATGTTAGTGCGACATATGGATTACTGAGTCATTGTTGACCCTAATCACGAAGAAAACCGCAGCAAGTTTGAAGCCATTGCCAAACTGCAAGCCCTTGCGGATGAAGCAGAATTGCCTTTGTCCCATCTTGCTATAGCATTTACACTAGCTCCTTCATCGAATACGTATATCATTGTTGGTGCAAGAACAGTGGACCAACTTCGTGTAACGTTAAAGGGCAGTGGAATACGATTAAGCGCCGATGTAAAGAATGCGATCGATGCCATCGTACCACCGGGAGTAACACTTGAAACGTTGGAAAAAGGCTGGAATCCGGTTTGGTTACAAGCGGTCAAACGAAGAATCCTTCGTTAAACCGATCTGAATCATCGTGTACTGCATTGAAAAGAATAAAATCTAGCGCCACGCTTGATTTTATTCTTGTTTTTTCATATCCAGTTTGCTGATCGTTCACTTAAATGTATAATGATTGTCTGAGGTGATAACTATGGCAAGATCCAAAGAATTTGAAGTTAATGAAGTATTGGATAAAGCAATACAACTGTTTTGGACACAAGGATATGAGAAAACTTCAATGCAGGAATTAGTTGATTTTATGGGCATTCATCGGAGAAGTATCTATGACACATTTGGGGATAAGCATGCCTTGTTTATGAAAGCACTTGAACGGTATGAAGCAAAGCAAACCCATAAAATAAGATTCCTCGTTGAAAAGCAAAAGCCGGTCAAGGAATTAATCCGGGAAATGTTCGAATTGACTTTGAAAAATGAAGGAGAGCCTCTGGGTTGTTTACTTGTGAATTCAGGTGTGGAATTGGGCATATTGGATCCGGAAGTTGCATCTTTGGTTGAGAAAAGTTATTCCAAGACGGAAGAGTTTTTGACTCAACTTCTTCAGGAAGGGCAGCAAACCGGTGAAATCAGGGCTAACATTGAAGCTAAAGTTATGTCTCACTTTTTAATGAATGCCTGGTTGGGACTACGCACATTGGTTAAGACCACGACGGATCAACAAAAGCTAAAGGATATTGTTAATACAACGTTGGCTGTATTAGATTGAACGTAATTACAACCAGTGTCATTTTTGAATACTATAACAATGCGGGCGAACAGGAGATAGAGTTGAAGGGGCAGCTGAACATACTTATATGTCGCAACGATACAAGTTCTTATCTTTCTCCAAAAAAAGAACTTGTATCCTGACCGTAAAAGTGAAGTACTTTGGGCATGATGTCCAACGGGATCGCTTTCTAGGCAGGTAGGATTTATCCTTTCGAAAAAATTCTTTACTGATCGTTCTAGAAATGGTATAGTGAAAAACAAGTTAGATCTAACTTTTTTACATTAATTAGAATGATCGTTCTTCAATTATATTACACACATGAATCTGAACTTTTGGAGGAGAGATTAATATGAAGTACACCGTGATCACAGGAGCAAGCTCCGGCATTGGATATGAGACAGCATTGGCGTTTGCTGCACGTGGTAAAAACTTGATTTTGGTAGCCAGAAGACTGGACAAATTAGAAGAGCTTAAATCGACGATCCAAAATAACCATCCTGACATAGATGTTGTGATTCGTACAAGCGACCTTTCGGTTACGGATCAGGCCTATACACTGTATAACGATTTAAAGGAATTTCAAATCGAGACATGGATTAATAATGCAGGGCTTGGTGAAGGCTCCTTCGTGGCCGAGCAGAAACTGGAAAAAGTTGAAACTATGTTACGCGTTAACATCGAATCCTTGACCATCCTTTCAACACTTTATGTGCGAGATTATGCTGATGAAGAAGGTACTCAGTTAATTAACGTATCATCGGCACTCGGATATGTCATTGCTATCGGTAGTGTTGCTTACTCTGCATCTAAATATTATGTGAGTGCCTTCACAGAAGGGCTAGCAAAAGAACTCGAACTGAAAGGCGCGAAAACAAAGGCAAAAGTTCTAGCACCAGCCATAACGGAAACGGAATTCGCGAAAAAATCAATCGATGTCGAAGATTTTGATTACAAAACCAACTTGCCTAAGTACCATACTGCCAAGCAAATGGCGAGCTTCATGCTGGATCTTTTTGATAGCAACGAAGTGGTAGGGATCGTAGACCAGAACTATGATTTCAATTTGAGAGGTCAAATCTATCCGATCTTTGAAGGGCTGTAATACTTATTCGGTTGATAGAAATTTGAAAAGGGGAATATGAAAGAATGGAAAAATTGTGGAGTAAAACGAAAATCGGAAAAATGGAATTGCCTCATCGATTAGCGATGGCACCAATGACACGTAGTCGAGCTCAAGAAGACGGTACACCTGGAGAGGGGGCTTCCCTTTATTACGCCCAGCGCGCATCCATGGGACTTATTATTACAGAAGGTGCGCAACCCTCAGATGATGGTCAAGGTTACTTGTGGTCGCCCGGGATCTATACGGAAAAGCATATTGAAGGGTGGAGAAAAGTTACAGATGCAGTGCATGGAGCAGGTGGGTACATGTATATCCAATTGATGCATGCTGGTCGTATGTCGCACCCCGACAATACACCCCATCATCGACAACCCGTAGCACCTTCCCCTATCGCGCCGGGTGTAGAAATGTTTACTGCTACAGGCATGCAGGATATCCCCGTACCACGTGAGTTAAGTAAAGAAGATATTCAAACGACCATTGCTGATTTCCGCAAAGCGGCTGCGGCAGCTATTGCAGCAGGAGCTGATGGTGTTGAAATTCATGGAGCTAACGGTTATCTGATTAATCAATTTATCGGGGAAAGTTCGAATAAGCGGACGGATGAATATGGCGGATCTATAGAAAATCGTGCTCGCTTCGCCATTGAAGTAGCAAGAGCCATCGTCGATGAGATTGGAGCCGAAAGAACAGGCTTCCGTATATCTCCAGGAACTCCTCTGGGGGGAATTCAAGATGGTGAACAAGGTCCTGAGCTTTACCGTTACCTGGTGCAAGAATTAGCTCAATTGGATTTAGCTTACCTTCATATTATGCACCTCGGAAATGAAGAACTGCTCCGAGACATTCGTTCCCTATGGACGAATCCATTGTTAGTTAATCGGGCTGGACGGGCATTGGAAGATCTTAGCACTGACATAGATAGTGGTCTTGCTGATCTCGTGCCCGTCGGTGTATGGTCATTAGCTAATCCGGATTTAGCGGAGCGACTCCAAAAAGGTGCGCCATTGAATGAAGCGGATCCGACAACATTCTTTGGTCTCGGAAGCAAGGGATATACCGATTACCCTACAATGAATGAATTAGCTTCTCAAGAAAGGTAACAATAGTATAGGTCAAAATGGCGTACAACCGAAAATTGTACGCCATTCATCTTCCACGAAGACTGATTATGCATAGAAAGAGGACAAAACATGAGAGCAGCGCAAATGCACAAGTATTCAAAAAAAATTCAACTGGAACTGATTGAGACGGAAATACCAGCAATCAATAAAGATGAGGTTCTCATTAGCGTAAAAGCTGCGGGTGTAAATCCATTAGATATTCTAATTATAAATGGCAGTGTTCGGATGATTTCTGATTATGAGTTCCCATTAACTTTAGGAAATGAGCTATCCGGCGTTATTGTAGCCGTAGGAAAAGAGGTTGTGAATTACCGTGTGGGTGATCACGTTTATACGCGATTGCCGGTGAACCAAATTGGAGCTTTTGCGGAATACGCAGCGGTGAAGGAAGAGGCTATAGCCATCATGCCTGAAAATCTTTCGTTTACTGAAGCAGCGGCTGTACCCCTCACTGCTTTGACTGCATATCAAGCTTTACATGAAATGCTTCATGCTCAGTCCAATAAAAAGCTGTTTATTCCTGGAGGAACCGGAGGCTTTGGTGCAATGGCAATTCCTATCGCCAAATCCATGGGTTTGTATGTCATCACAAGTGGCAGCGAAAGAGGCAGATCACGTACCCTGTCGATTGGCGCAGACCAATTCATCAATTATAAAGAAGAGAACTATGCTGACGTTCTATCCGACATTGATTATGTGATCGACACCTTGGGAACCAAAGAGATCAAAGCAGAAATGGGTATTCTAAAACCCCAAGGAAAATTGGTATCCTTGAAAGCTGCACCAAATTATCACTTTGCGGTTGATCGAAATTTTCCATTATGGAAAAGACTATTGTTTGGCTTAGTTGGGGCCCGCATCGATTCTTTAGCACGCAAGCATCAAATTGAATATCGTTTTATATTCGTGCAGGCCAATGGCAGTCAGTTACAAGAGGTTACTAAGCTTGTTGAACAAGAAAACATCAAGCCCTCAATAGACTCCGTTTATCATTTTAATGACATTAACAAGGCATTGGTTAAAGTCTCTACTGGCCATTCGCAAGGCAAAGTAATTGTAACGTTCTAGGAGAGCTCTCGTAAGGGATTTCCGATTACAGAGACAATTACTTTTTAGAAAAGCGAAATATTTTGTTAATTTTATTAGAATGATCATTCCCTAATTTTCAGTCGTTTAATTATGAGGTGGCATATCAGAATGAAAAAGACGGTTCTTATCACAGGGGTTTCCGGTGGGATCGGTAAAGAATTAGCTAATCGGTTTGTAAAGGGCGGACATAATATAGTGCTGGTGGCTCGCAGCGAGAGTAAAATAGTGGAACTCGCACAGGAATATCGAAAAAAATACGGCATTCAGGCAACTGTCATCGCCAAGGATGTGGCGGCACCAGGGGTACCTTTGGAAATCTTCGCGGAGCTCAAGGAGAAGGGGATTACCGTTGACTATATGGTCAACAATGCCGGTTTCGGTTTGTTTGGGACATTTATGGAAACGGATATGGAGCAAGAAGTGAATATGATTGACGTTAATATCAAGGCTCTAACGGTTATGACGAAGCTATTCTTGCCGGATATGATCAAACGCGGGCAAGGTGGAGTGATGAATGTAGCTTCCTTGGTGGGTTTCTTCCCAGGACCGATGATGTCTATTTACTATGCGACGAAGGCGTACGTGTTGTCGTTCACCGAAGCTTTGGCGAACGAAGTGAGTGGAACAGGCGTGACTGTAACCGCATTATGCCCGGGGCTGACGTCAACCGGCTTTGTTGATCGTTCAGGTATGGGCGCCTCGAAAATGTTGAAGGGCGCGATCATGGATGCTGGACAGGTGGCTGAAGAAGGGTATCGAGGCTTCTTGCGTGGCAAGACATTAATTATGCCCGGTGTCCGCAACCGTTTCATTGCGTTTGTGCCACGGTTGCTGCCTCGTAGGATGATGACTCGTTTAATTAGAAGCTCACAGGACAGGATAGAAGATCATCAATGGTAAAGGAGCATACCTAATTCAACAACTTATTATTTTTAACATGAAAAAAAAGGGTTATATAGTGTATGACACCAAATGAAAACAAGAACTGTCGGAAGTCAAGAACATTGTCCCATTCAAGCCGCGCAAATTGCGGTTTTTTTTATTTATGGGATCAAGTTCTTGACTGACGATGCGTTGTTAAGCTAACGGGCAGTTTAGTTCCAATATGTGTTAAAATTAAGGGGGTTGGTGAACTTAATTCGAATTAAGTTAATGAAAGGCAGGGGATCAGATGGGGACCGACATCCATGTATATATCGAGCAGAAAATATATAAAAATGACAATCCTTTAATGACTGAATGGATTAGTGTAGATGAATGGATACATGCCTCTTACTTTGTGGGAATGGGGGTTCGAGAACATTTCTGGACAGATAGAAATTATCTGTTATTTGCGATACTAGCAGATGAAAGAAATGAATATAATATCCATCCCATATCGTTGCCAAAGGGACTGCCTGACGATGTAAGCCCAGAAGTGAAAAATCAGAGCGACAAAGAAAACGAGGACGCACATACAAGAAGTTGGCTAACTCTAAAAGAACTCCTCGAATACGATTGGCAACAAAAAATCGAAGATGACAATAACGAAATCTTTCCTCTCGAAGCGTTGGTTATCCCTTTTGTGAATGAATTTATCCCGCGTTTGAGTGAAATTGACGAGCCTGAGAATGTCCGTATGGTCTTTTGGTTTGATAATTAAAGTAACTCATTGAACTAACGGGTACGATAGTGAAGGAGCTTACCTCGCCGGCAGCTCCTCTTTTTATTCATTCAAGTAACGGGCAGTTTTGCGTAGTAATGAGTGTTATAACCTAAAAGCATATGTTATAATTTGGATGTTATGGTACACAGTTAAGCTGAGTAAAATTGAGATGAGAAAGGTAAGATGAGGAGCATGGCTCAAGTAAAAGTTTTTGGTTTAAAGGAAAGTCTGAACTCAATAAAGGGGAGATTTTCGGAAATCATTCATTCATGTGTTGTTGAAGCTTTTATATTCCCATTAGATAAGAAGTTTCATCGTTTTTTTCCGATGGATAAGGAAGATTTTTATTACGCCCCTGGACGAACAGAAGCATACACCATAATTGAAATAAGCATATTTGAAGGACGTTCACTTGACTCGAAGAAGCAATTAATACGGTTGCTTTTTGAACGTATTCAAAGCGAATTAAGTATTTCTCCAGAAGATATTGAAATAACGATTTTGGAGACCCCTAAATCAAATTGGGGGATAAGAGGATTGCCTGGGGATGAACTTCAGTTAAATTACAATGTGAATGTATAGTGATTAAATTAAGGCAACTAAATTTGGTGCCTTTTATTCTAACGGATACGATAGTTCAATGATGGCCGTGGCGAACCAGTCCTTGAGGGGCTGGTTTTTTCAATACATAAGATAAGTTATGTATTGAAATTGACATTAAGCAAACGGGAGGAAAGTTTCATCCCTTCGCGAATACTAAGTATGGAATTTTAGAATATTCAAGTAAGTTCGCAGAATACAATGTTATAGAATCACTACACATAGTAGTCAGCCTAATATAATGAAAATTTAGGAGAAGTAATGAAACTTGAATAAAAACATCAAATTACATTTGGGTTGATAGGAAAAAAGAAGAGGGGAATTTGCCATCGCGAACTGTAACCCGAAAGATAGACACTTAGAAAAAGTGCCCATCTTTCGGGTTTTAATGGCGTTGCCGTCTCTTCTTGTTCCTTTTGTGGCCATTGCAGAATGTTCTTCGCCTCCTGACGCGGCCACAATTGTTCAGCTACAAAAAGGCTCCTTGTTCGCCCGTGGGGCTGGCAACGAATTTGTACCCAAAAAACGGCCCTTAGCAAATTCCCATCTTTTCTAGTTGGGGGCTATTTGACGTTTACAGAGGAGTATGGCATTTATACCTACAGTTAAACTTGTCTAACGAATCGGGGTCCCGCATTAGGTGCTGTGATCTGGCAACAACGAACTGACTATCATTGACAGAGTTTGCTTGTATACGGCATGAGCCGATTGTACATCTCCCAAGTGTCCACCCATGTAAAGATGAATAACGCCGTGGAGCGAGGCCCAGACTATTCGTACAACGGATTCCGTGTCGTACTGGTCGGGAATCAGCCCTTGCTCTTGTGCGTTGCTTATCAAGGTCAATAATTGCCGCATGGCTGTTACGGTGCCATGCAGACTTTCTTCGTCCGGTTTGAAATCTGCGAAGGCTCCTCCGAACATCAGCTTATAATAGCTGGAGTAACGCTGCCCAAATTGCCAAAAGGTTTCCCCTATATTCAGCAAATGCTGCACCGGATCAGCAGCTTGCGGCGTCCCCTCGAATTCGTTAGCGAGAAGCTTACAACCTTCCAGATACAACTGCTGAGCCAAGCCCTCTTTATTGACAAATAAGCTATAAATGATTTTTGTCGAGCAATCCATTTTCTGCGCTACCTTACGCACCGTAACGGCTTCCGGTCCCTCTTCTTGCAAGAGCGTGGCTGCAGCATCAACAACGAGCTTGCGTAGATTTTCAATATTCTGTAAGCGAGCCTCTTGATAGGTTTTTAACACTCGTGTGTTTGTATTCGTATTAATGGAGTTATCCTGGTCGCTCATAATCATCACCTTCGGTTATCATGTTTTCGTCAGGAAACAAAGTTTCTTAATTTCTTACAAAGAATTTTATACAGTGAATGGATAGTTGTCAATGAGACGTGTGATGTTCCAAAATCGTATTGACTTTCTAAAAAAGTGTAGTTACAATGAAATCAATCGGAAACACTGTTACCAAATGACGGATGACTCTTCATTTTCTTGGTAATTGAGGATTAACTTTAATCATTTGGTAACAACGTTTCTTTGTAGTAACTAAGTGTCTAAAAGGAGGCTAACACTATGACTTTTCAAGGAAAATGGGCACTCGTCACGGGAGCTTCTTCCGGTATTGGAGAGCAATTCGCGAGACAACTGGCCAAACAAGGCAGCCATTTGGTACTCGTGGCCCGATCGGTGAGCAAGCTTGAGAGCCTGGCATCAGAGCTCAAAAAGATGTATGGCATCAAAGCTGAGGTTATTTCTATGGATCTTTCGAAAGAAGGCGCGCCCAGCGAGCTATATCAGCAATGTCAACGTTTGAAAGTGGATATCGAAATGTTGGTCAACAATGCAGGCTTTGCTACACATGGTTTTTTTGAACAAGTGTCAGGTGAGCGTCAACATGAAGAAGTTATGCTCAATGTCGCCGCTGTTGTAGATATGACCCACTTGTTCTTACCGGATATGTTGCGCAAAAACTCAGGTGCAGTTATCAATGTTGCTTCAACCGCCGGATTTCAACCGCTTCCCTATATGGCTGTATATGGGGCGACGAAAGCTTTCGTCCTGTCGTTTACTCAAGCGTTATGGTGGGAAAACCGCGACCGAGGTATCAAATTCTTCGCACTTTGTCCCGGTTCGACGGACACCAGCTTCTTTAATGTTGTAGGAACGGAAGAAGCCTCTGTCGGAAAGAAAGATACGCCGGAAAGAGTCGTAGAGGTTGCACTTCGTGCGTTGACGGAAGGGAAAATATACGTCGTTCCGGGTGTGCAGAATTATATCGGGGCGCAGTTATCGCGATTCATAACTCGCAAGCAAGGTCTTCGACTTGTTGGAGGCATGCTTCGTCCACGCGGAGGATCCGGCAATAATAATAATTATAAGAATACAGGTAATCAATCTGATCTTGCAGGGAGGACTATTCGATGAAAGCTATACAACTGACAAACGGCTTCGGCTTTGAGGAATTAAACTTAACGGAACTCGACATACCAACGCCAGGCCCCTATGAGGTGCTGATCCGCATGAGGGCAGCTTCTCTCAACTACCGGGATCTAGTGATCCTCAGCGGATTAATGCCGATTGAAATCAAATTCCCCATCATTCCATTATCAGATGGTGCGGGAGAAATTGTAGCCGTTGGCCAAGGAGTAACAAGGTTTCAGGTGGGACACCGAGTAGCGGGTAATTTGCAACAGCGATTTTTTGCCGGCAACCCAAGACCGGGGGTATTAGAAGACAGTCTGGGAGGTCCGTTGAACGGAGTAGCGGCGGAGTATGTCGTTCTACATGAAGACGGAATCGTCCATATTCCCGATCACCTCACTTGGGAGGAGGCCGCCACCTTGCCGATCGCGGCATTAACCGCATGGAGCATGCTAATCGAATATGGTGGTTTGCAAGCGGGGGATACCGTGCTGCTGCAAGGAACAGGCGGGGTTTCTATCTTCGGGCTTCAATTCGCTCTTATGGCTGGAGCACGAGCCATCATCACATCGAGCAGCAACGCCAAGTTAGAACGAGCAAAAGCTCTCGGCGCATGGAAAACGATCAACTATACGGAAGTTCCCGATTGGGATAAGGCAGCGTTAGAGCTGACTGGCGGCGTCGATCACGTTCTGGATGTTGGAGGAGCGTCTACGATGGTGAAATCCATAAATGCGCTTCGCATTGGAGGGACTTTGAGTATGGTCGGATTCTTATCGGGCTTGACCATTCCGGAATACGATGTCGCGAGCATCTTGCAGAAAGCCGCTACGATTCGCGGCAGTCAAGTCGGCAACCGGGATCATTTTGAAAAGATGAATCGAGCGATTACCCATCATCGTTTACATCCCGTCATCGACCGTGTATTCCCTCTGGATCGAATTGGAGAAGCATTCGCGCTCTTGGCTGAAGGAAAGCAATATTTCGGTAAAATCGTAGTCCAAATTTAAATCTTATTTAAAAGACACTGGAGGCACTCTAATGCCAAATACACAAGTTCGATCCGTTAAATCTACTGAAGGCGTGAATCGAATTAAGCGCTCAACACTTAAAATACGAAGATTAGGGCTATCGCTGCTTGCGGTAATCCTTGTTGGAGTCATCGTATTCTTACTTATTCCTTCACCCATTGAACCGGTAAAATGGTATGCGCCGAGGGCTCTCTCTTTTCAGGAAGCGAGCCCTTGGAAACAGAACAACAAACTTAGCGCTGCTCAGCTGGTCAGTGATACCCCACAATTCCCAGAATTCATAACATTCGATAAAGCTGGCCAGCTATATACAGGAGATTCAGACGGAAAAATTTACAAGGTTCCTTTCGATGCGGGAGGCAATCCGCAAAAGGCCCAAGTGTTTGCAGACACCAAAGGAACACCTAATGGGCTTAAATTCGATGCCAAAGGCGATTTGATCGTTACGGATATCAAGATGGGACTTCTGTCTATAAACCAATCCGGAAGCATAGAGGTATTGACAAATCAAGTAGACGGTAAGCCGATCTATTTAGCTAATGAGCTTGATATTGCCCGGGACGGCTCCATTTATTTTTCTGATACCTCGAACTATGGACGTGTGACATTCAGAGAAATTGCCGAGAACAAGCCGCATGGACGCTTGCTGAAGTACGATCCAATGACCAAACAGACGACCGTCCTGTTAGAAGGCCTCTATTTTGCGAACGGGGTTGCCTTGTCTGCGGATGAAGATTACGTGCTTGTGGCGGAATCGTATCATTATCAGTTGACCAGATACTGGCTCAAGGGTCCAAAGAAGGGAACATCTGATGTTTTTGCTGACAATCTCGCAGGATTTCCAGACAACATTACGCGTGATGAGCAAGGTCATTTCTGGGTCGGGATCTTCACGACTCGACTTTCTTTCGTAGATCAGATGCATCGCAGCCCGTGGTTGGCTGGTATCATGGCCAAAGTGCCAGAGTCGCTGCTTAGCGGCGCAAGCGCACCGGCGAAGCATGGGCTTGCAGCTGAGTTCGGCCCGCAGGGAGAGCTTTTAGGAAGCTGGCATGATCCGGAAGGTTCGCTGTATGGCGTAACTACAGCTGCAAGCCATAACGGATATTTATACATAGGAACAGCACCAGGAGGCAGTAAGGGCGTTCATCGCGTGCTTTTAACAAAATAATGTTGGAATCTGGGAAGGTTCGAATCATGTCATACTGTTGATGTAAATACAATAACTGACTTCGCAATTTATATGTTCATTTGAACATCCAAGCAATAGAAAGAAACAAATGGAACCGAAGATTCTTATCATAAAAGTCATATTTTCTCCAGTGTATTAGTTATAACTTAAAAGTTTTTGCTTAGTGTTCTAGCCTATTGTCTTACCCAGAATTTGTCGATAAAATCAAGTAGGCTCATGCAACTGCGCATGGGCCCACTTGATTTTATCGTTTAGTTCTAAATATTCGATAAAGCAGCGAGTTCTGTCTCTTTTAATACTTCTATGTTAATTTTGCTGCCAAAAGAAAGATGATAAATCGCTAGAATCGCGAGCATGCCCATCCCACGCCGACCTGTTCCTTAGGTAGGGTTCTTGAAACCGAGTTGGATAACGCAATGACAATGAAAAATTGCCCGACGTTGCCGAGAATCAGAAATACAGCAATAAGCAGGGGGGTGCCAGCAGTTTGCTTGAAGCCATATAAACGACAAACGAGTTGCCTTTTAGTCCAAACCATTGCGAAGCCGATCCAAACGGATGGTAACTTCTGAATAAGACGGTAGACTTGCGGATTTCTATTGGCTAATAGGACTAATTGAGGGAAACACCTTAAAGCCCCTCGGTACAAATGGAACTTTCATGTCATTTATCGGTACAAATTCTAGTCATCCGACACTTTAATGTCGGAAGTCAAGAACTTGATCCGATTCCCGACTAGTGACAAGAACATAGTCAAATTCCCGACGGGGAAATGATGCACAATGCCTTCCATTCTAAGAAACAAACGTGCTGCCGTAATATTCATGAGTAGTCGTGTTAGAGAAAATAAAGTATTAGACTGACGATGAGTCATTAAGCTAACGGGCAGGTTAGTTTAACCGTTCGTAACAAAAATGGAACCAAATTCGTTTAGTTTATGGAGGCGAATTGAAAATGAGGTATTTAAAGATATTGACGATAGTAGTAATGACAATTGCTTTATTGGGATGTGAAGAGAAACTAGCTTCCGAACCCTCTGGTCAAGGATATGTATTTGAAGTAAGTGAAGACAGAGTATTGATTTTGGATAAAGTTAAAAAGAGTGATTTTGGTAAAGACTGGAACGATATTTTTGAAGATTATACAGGTAACGCTATTTGGTTAAAAACATCCTCTTCGAAATATAAAGTTGGACAAAAAGTACGTTATTGGGTCGATGGCGGGGTAGACGAATCTTTTCCTGCACAAGCTAGCGCTAAAGAAATAGAGATAATTAAAGAACAAGGGCAGTATTAACTTTGGATTATTTGTTTAATGGTACCGAACTAACGGGAGACGATAGTTGAACAAACATGGAGTAGTTTGCTGCGGCAGCTGCTCCCTTTCTTTGTTAAGCTAACGGGCAGCATTCCTATTATGAAGAAATACGAGGTTTGAGAAATAAAAAGACTCCTTGGTATGATGTTAATGGATCCACGACGCTGGCGAGCTAACGGATTCAAAAACAAACCAAGGAGACTACAACATGAATTCTAATCAAAATGAACGAATTAATCAAATTACATCTTCTACCTTAATTGTCGGTGTAGACATCGCAAAATTCAAACATGTGGCACGCGCACAAGACAACCGCGGAGTCGAGTTCGGGAAGCCAATTACGTTTGAAAACACCCAAGCAGGATTCGAGTTGTTTGTAAACTGGTTTCAAAAGATCACATTGGAACACGGCTTCCATGACGTCATGGTAGGCATGGAACCAACCGGCCACTACTGGCTGAACCTAGCACATTTCCTGCGAGAAAAACAAATAGCGTACGGTGTTGTAAATCCGCTGCACGTAAAGAAGAGCAAAGAGCTCGATGACAATTCGCCGACGAAAAATGACATTAAGGATGCGAAAGTCATTGCACAGCTGGTCAAAGATGGGAGATACGCAGTACCAAGCCTACCTCAGGGCATTTATGCAGAATTAAGGGAAGCGATGAAGATTCGCGATCACCTAACGACTGACCTTTGTGTGGTCCAAGCACGTGTCCATAACTGGCTAGATCGGTACTTTCCAGAGTTTCTAACCGTATTTAAAGATTGGGAATGCAAGTCTGCCATCCAAATGCTTAGCCTCTATTTACTGCCACATGAGCTTGTAAACGTGCCGGATGAAACCTTGCTGCCGCACCTGAGAGAAGCTGCAAAACGAGGGCTTGGTCTAGGTCGGATCAAAAATCTGAAGGAAGCAGCGAGCCGTTCAGTAGGCATAAGAACTGGCTCGGTGTTAGCGAAAATGGAACTTGAGCTCTTGCTTTCCCAGTACGCATGGCTTCATAACAAGCTCGAAGAATTAGAAGCGAAATTGGATGAACTACTCAAACAGATCCCACATGTGCAGCAATTACTGGCTATGAAGGGGATTGGAAGAGGCACCATCGCAGGGTTCCTTGCTGAGGTAGGTGACATTAGCCAGTACCGTCATCCAAAGCAGATTACGAAGCTTGCTGGATTGAATTTGAAAACAAATTCATCCGGCACACACAAAGGACAGACCAAGATAACCAAAAGAGGGCGAAAACGCCTACGTGCTTTGCTTTTTAGAGTAATGATGCCGTTGGTCGCTAAAAACGCAGCTTTCCGCTCTTTGCACGAGTATTACACCAAACGGCCGATAAATCCGCTCAAAAAGATGCAATCTCTCATCGCGTTGTGTAACAAACTCATTCGAATCTTATTCGGCATATTGAAGAAGGGACATGAGTTCAGTGAAGAGAAAATGATTCAGGATATCCCTCGATTCGCAGAATTACCACAAGCAGCTTAACTGAACGTTTGTCTTTGATAATGACCTAATAATGAAAGAAACAGATAACAAGAAGCACGGATGAGTCGGAACGGCGTTAACATACGGACGAAGATCCTGTCGGGCAGCATATCTGACCTCCACCTCATGGACAGGTTGAATGAAGGAATGTGGGAGCGTAGACTCTGCGAGATGTGGGAGGGTTGACCACCATGAGCTTATGATGAAGGAGCTGCCGTGGCAGCTCCTTTTTGCTTCTTCACAAAATAAGAAATTTTGTACATATGTACTGATAGGCGTTAAGCTCCCATTGAAGAACGCAATTACTTCCATAATCTGTGGTGTCGCGTGAGCGGCATGGATGGCTAACTGGCAGGATACTTTAACCATAATTGTTCTTTACCTTTATATTTATATACTGTATTAGTATCATTGAAAGTCAGCTTATACAGCAATGGGCATTATTTATAAAGGGCTTGTGAAATACACCTTTTAGAGGTTTAAGGCTCGTCTAATAGAACATTTTTTCTAAATATAAGAGCTGTTTGGAGTACCTTAATCGGATTCCATATAGCTCTTTTTGTGCACTCAATTGATAAGAAAGCTCTATCAAGTAATAAAAACCAGACTTGTTTAATAAATTTTAATATATTTCATACTGGACAAGTTGGTAATGTTATCCTATTGTTTTTAGGAGATAGCAGGGGGGGGGATCCCAATGTGGAGCCGGATAAAGCCGAAGAAGACGTATTCCAGCATTTTTTTTTACTCTTTCATAGCCGTAAGCTTGCTCACCCTGGTGTTTACCTTGTTCCTGAGTCGGCAGTTCGCTCAAAGCGCAATGAATGAGATCAATAAGTCCAACCAAGAGAAAATGAACCAGGTCGTGAAAACCTCGGAATTTACTTTGCAGAAATTGCGTCAGTTTGCGCTCAGAATTTATTCGGATGAAAATATCGCAATGTGGATCAAAATGGGTGAAAATGATTATTCCCCCCTGTCGTTATATAAAGCGGCCGAAAGCGTAAGGGAATATATGAGCAGCGAGCCTTTCATAGACGGCATTTATTTATTTAACTTCAATCAAGGCCAAATCTATACTTCAGACTCAAGCATTTATACGATACAGGATTTCTATGACCAGGCCATGCTGAATTACATTAAGAATCAGAAAACGCCTTATCTGCAGTTTGTCAACCATGAGGTGAAGGGCGAATCGCATCTAGCGCTTGTCGTACCGGCAGCCGGGCCTAATCAGAACTATCATGGATTCGTGGCGATTCTCTTCAGCAAGCCGCTGCTGAATGAGCACATGCTGCAAATATCGGAGGAAGATCAGAACAAAATTTTTATTGAAGGCAAAAATAAGGAGTTCATTCTGGGCAATACGGATGCCGCTTTGACGGAAGCTCTCATGGGGACGGATAAGCCGGAGGCGGCAAAACAGGGCTGGAAATGGGAGTACGGCCATGAAACCTGGTCCATTCAGACGGCACAGCTTCCTATTGATGGTTGGAAGGTTTATCATTTGTCACCAATCTCTCTGTGGCAAGCGAAAATAACCAAGATCCGGACGGAAATTATCGGTTCCTCGATCATTCTGCTGTTCGCTTTGCTGTTATTCTTGTTCTGGCAATCCTACCGCAGCTTGAAGCCCATTAGCGACTTGGCCTTTCAACTGCAAAGCAAGCTCGGCAAGAAGCATCCGATGGCGCAGACAGCGAATGCCAATAATGAGATTCAGTGGATTCATTCCGGCTTCCATCTTCTTGTCGAGCAGATCGAGCAATTGGACTTGTCGATCAAGAGCAGCAAAGCTTTGGTGAAGGAGGATTTCTTACGTCAATGGATTTTTAATTCGAAAGCTTCCGGACCCGTAGAAGCCTTTATTAGAAGTGAAACGAAAATCCTCCAGACGGGCTCTTTCCGTATGACGGTCGTACGGCTGGAATCTTACGGCCGGTTCAAGGAATGTTACGATTTCGCTTCGCGAAAATTGCTCCGCTATGCACTGGGCAATATTATGGTCGAAGTGCTTGCGAATCACGGGTTTGCCGCGGAAACGGTTGATTTCAGCTCGGATCACCTCGTAGCGCTTATTTCTTCGTCCGGTTCGGGGGAAGATACGGCGCCGGTCATCGCAGCGATGGAAGAGGTAAGAGCTCAGATCAGACGGTGGCTGAAGCTGGAATTGCATGCCGCTGTCAGCTCCTTGCTTCATTTGGAAGACAATGTGCACACCATTTATAACCGGATGTACGAACTGACTTTGATCGGGTTCATTTATAACGAGGATCGGGTATTCACCTCCGAAGATCTGGAGCGGTATCAGCTGGGCGAAGACAGCAAGCTGGATGAAGACTTGCTGAAGCAGGTGATTTATTCCGTTCACCTTAAGAACGATAAGGCTCTAAAGAGTTACCTGGATGAACTTACCTTGCATATGCAGGCGCTAAGCTATGAGGAATGCAAGATGCAGCTGACTCATATTATTTATTCGATTATGAAAAGCTTCAAGAACTATAAGACGTTCCAAGGAATGAAGAGCATCCATACTTTCCTGGAGCAATTCGCAACCATTGGAGAAGTGAACTCGTGGCTGTACGGGGAGCTGCTGCAGATCATGGATCAGCACCGCAAGAAGAATGCTTCGAGCCGAAAGGACGAGGTCGCCGCCGAGATGATCGAATATGTGCGCAACCATCTTCACAATCCGATGCTTTCCGTGGACGACATTGCCACTCATGTGTCCATATCCGTAAACTATGCCCGGCAAATCTTCAAGGAGCATTTTGAGTGCTCATTATCCGACTATATTACAAACCAACGGATCGAGTACGCGATCAAGCTGCTTACAACGACCGATTGGACGGTAGCCGATATAACGGAACA
Organism: Paenibacillus sp. LPE1-1-1.1; assembly: GCF_040676435.1. Lineage (NCBI taxonomy): Bacteria > Bacillati > Bacillota > Bacilli > Caryophanales > Paenibacillaceae > Paenibacillus > Paenibacillus sp. LPE1-1-1.1. The sequence continues at coordinate 264,241 of NZ_JBEGHY010000023.1, read as the reverse complement.
GTCCGGTTTTCAAACCAAGAGCACCTTCTATTCCCTGTTCAAACGGGCAACCGGAATGACGCCGAACCAATACCGTACTGAAAATACGCAAGATAAAGAGTAGAAATCAGTACTTTAGCCAATTGAAAAATGAATACATGCCCTTTTATCAGCTTTCGTACCAATTGTTAGATACCGGACTGTACGGAAACCGAACAACCCGAGTATGATCAGACAGAAGCGGGATGCGCGAGTCAAGACGGAAATCGTCGCGGCCGCCCCCCGGATGATCATCAAGCAGGAGGGGTTAAGCCATGAAGTTAAGAAGAAGAGGGTTCTTGTTAATGGTCGTATCGCTAATTCTGACAGGAATATTGGCCGGCTGCAGTTCGAATGGGCCGGTCCCTTCCGAAACAGGCGAATCGCCGCAGGCTTCCGAGGACGGTAAATTGAATCCGGCTACATTGAAGATCATGTTCCCCGGAGATCCGCCGGCTAACTGGGATGAAGTCAAGGCGGAGATGGAGAACCGTCTGGCGGGTACGCTTAATGTGAAGCTGTACGTGGTGTTTATCCCATGGACGGACGTTCTTCAGAAGCGTCAAGTTGCATTATCCTCCGCGGAAGATTACGATCTGATCTGGGACAATAATCCGGTGCAAAATATAGCCGCTGGCCTTTATGAACCGTTGGACGAATTGATCGAAAAATATGGGCCCGACATCAAGGCCAACCGCTCTGCGGAGCTGATGGAAGCCAATAAGGTAAACGGTAAATTGTATGCGGTTCCGCTTGAAGTGAATTTCATACGCCCATGGACGTTTGTCATTCGCAAGGACATTCGGGAGCAGCTGGGAGTCGAACCGATCAAGAGCTATGACGAGCTGATCGAATTTATGTATTTGGTGAAAGAGAAGGTTCCGGAAATCACTCCGTTCATTCCTAACGGTACGGAACATATCAGCCTGAGGCTTGCTAACATGCTTGATCCGACGGCCAACATTGCAGCCGTATTGAACTATCCCGGACTGTACACCAAAGGGAACGACGGGAAGGTCTATAATATTTTCGATAACATGGACCCCATGATAATGAAAAATTTCGAACAATACCACAAGCTGTATCAGGACGGAATTTTGGCCAAAGACACTCTTACGCTTAAAAATGCGGAATTTGCCAAAGGAAAGGCGGCTGTATCCACGTTTTTCGATTTCGGCGTCAATCTGAATACCCGCACGGCGCTTGAAAAATCGGTTCCGGGAGCTTCTGCCGAAGCCTACTCCTTATACGACACAGGCATGAAGCTGAGCTCGACCTACAAAGCGGGCAATTTTATTGCTGTTCCAGTGGTCAGTAAAAACAAAGAACGCGCCATTCAATTCCTTAATTGGCTGAACCAGAAGGATAATTACGATTTACTTGCCTATGGTATAGCGGGGGAAAACTGGGAAGATGCGGGAGAAGGTCTTTATAACCCGATCAAAGATAACCCTTATGCGGGAATTCCTTTCGCATGGGGCTGGAATCCGAAGCTGGATCGAATCGATGCCAGCCTGCCTGAAGATGTTATTGCGCTGAATAAGTGGCAGAGGGATCCGAGTAACTTCACAACGGATATTCTGACGGGCTTCACCTTCAATCCCAGCCCGGTAGCCAATGAAGTGTCACAACTCAGCAATGCGGGCGTGGAGTTTTATAATCCGATCGTGATGGGGCTGGTGGAACCGAACGAGGGTCTGGCCAAGTTTAAGGAAAAGGCCTATGGCGATATAAAGAAAGTCCAAGCAGAGTATCAGAAGCAGTTGGATGAATATCTGGCTGGCAAGAACAAGTAAGCCATCAAAAAAAAACCGGCGGCCTTAAATTAAGGCCGGCCGGTTTTTTTCTAATATCGGTAAACTCCGTACTTATCGGAGTGATAGAATTCGAACCTTCACAGGATGTTGCCGTTCATACCTTTTGATAAATTCAAGACTATACGTACGGCATCACTATTGCGTAATATGCACGTATAGAAGAAAAGAAAGGAGGCTTAAAATGGCGATTCTGCAGCAGCTGAGGAAAAACAAATGGCTTTATGCGATGTCGCTTCCCGTCATAGTGTACGTGTTTATTTTTTCTTACTTGCCGATGTCCGCTCATATATTGGCCTTCAAGCAGTTTACACCGGCAAAGGGACTCTGGGGAAGCGAGTGGGTCGGCTTCGACAATCTGACGTTTTTTTTCACCGGTCCGGATTGGCTGGGGGTTACATTGAATACAATTTACTTGAATCTTCTGTTCATTGTTTCGGGAACTGTATGTTCCCTATGCATTGCGCTGCTGCTGAATGAAATCCACCATTCCGTATTCAAAAAAGTGACGCAATCGCTCGTCATTCTACCGCATTTTATTTCCATTATCGTCCTTAATTTGTTGGTCACAAATTTCTTTAACGGGCAGGACGGCATGGTTAATCGCTTGATGAAGGAATTTGGTTTTCAGACGATCGCCTGGTTTCAAACGCCGGAGGTTTGGCCCTGGCTGCTCACAATCCTATTCGTATGGAAGGGAGCAGGATGGGGATCCATTATTTATCTTGCAACCTTGACGGGTTTCTCCGAGGAGTATTATGAAAGCGCTAAAATCGACGGCGCCAAGCGATGGCAGCAGATTTGGTATATTACGCTGCCGCTGCTGCGGCCGACCATTATCGTGCTGACGCTTCTCTCGCTGGGACGTATCTTTTACGGCGATTTCGGCTTGATTTACGGCATCATCGGAGACAATTCGCTGCTCTTCAATTCTACGGATGTGATCGATACGTATACCTACCGGTCTTTGAGGTCCACGAATATGAACAGCTACAGCAATGCCTCGGCAGTCGCCTTATTCCAGTCTGTTATGGGGCTGATCACCATTTTGTTCTTCAATTGGGTTGTCCGCCGGGTAGATAACGATTCGAAGCTGTTCTAGAGAGGGAGGATTGAATGAGCATGAAACAGCGGGATACTTCGCAACTCGCCGTTTCCGCAGCGGCTTATCTAGTCATCGGCACTTTCGCTCTGATTTGCTTTATTCCTTTCTGGCTTATGTATATCGGGTCGTTTACGGCAGAGAGTCAGATTGTCCAGGGCTTTCGTATGTTCCCTACGGAATTTACGCTTGATTCCTACCGTTTTTTGTTCCAGGGCAGCCAGGTGTATTACAGCAGTTTCGTTTCTGTTTTTATTACTGTGGCCGGTACCGTCGCAGCAGTGCTAATGACTTCCATGTTCTCCTATGTTACTGCCCATCCAAAGGTAAAGTACCGGTATGTCCTTTCCTTCTACATTTATTTCACGATGCTGTTTCCGCCCGGTCTGGTCGGTTATTATTTGCTCATTTCCAACTGGCTGAACCTGCGGGATTCGATGCTCGCACTTATGCTGCCGCTCTTGTTCTCCGCCTTCAACGCCTTCTTGATGACATCATATTTCCGGACGCTTCCCTTCGAATTGAATGAGGCGGCAACCGTGGACGGTGCGCATGAGATGTATATCTTCTTCCGGATCATCTGGCCGATTTCCATGCCAGTTATTGCGACGATCACCCTGTTCTATGCCCTTTCTTATTGGAACGACTGGTTTAACGCGCTGATGTTTATCGACGATCCGCAAAATCATCCGCTGCAGATGATGCTGCGAAGAATCGTTTCCAATTCGGAGAATCTGGATTATTTGAACGCGAATCTCAATATTCCCGTCACGACGACAGGCATTCAGCTTTCGACTGTTGTTATTACGATCGGGCCGATCATTTTCTTGTATCCGTTTCTGCAGCGTTATTTTATCAAGGGGATGACGATCGGAGCCATTAAGGGATAGGGGGAATGGATGGATGAGGCCTCGTTTCCGGTATACACCGGAGCCGGTGCTGGAGCCGGTTCCGGGCTGCGAGTGGGCAAGCAAAATGGTGCTGAACCCGGCTATTGTTAAAGACCCGGCTTCCGATCGGCTGCATATGCTCTTCCGGGCAACGGGCCCATGGTCCCGGAAGCGCAAGGAAGGCAAGCATGACCCGTATCCGATCTTTCTCGGATATGCGGCAAGCAGCGACCTGGGGAGAACGTGGACTGCCGATTTCTCCCGGCCTGCCATTGCCCCTGCACTGAATGAGCGGTATGAAGACATTTATATTACGGATATAAACGGTAACCGCGTACGGGATTATTCGAACGGCTGCATCGAAGATCCGCGCATTTTTCCAGTAGAAGGGGAGCTTTATCTGTCCGCGGCATGCCGACTGTTTCCACCCGGCCCGTATTGGCTTATCGATCGGGAGCCGCCAGTCGATACGCGCAACGACTATGTGCCGGAATGGGTGCATGAGGGGGATGATCCTTTCCGCGTGACCGCCTGCTCCAACCCGACCGTAACCGTGCTGTATAAGCTGGACCTGGATAAGTTGAAAGCGGGCCGCTATGAGGAAGCCTTTGCCTATGTATGCCCGTTGACGGAGGGCTATGTCAGCGATAACCGCGACGCCTTCCTGTTCCCGAACAAGATGCTTATTGGCGGGAAGCTGCAATATGTGATGCTCCATCGCCCGATGACGGCTGCCTTATTCCCTCAAGGAGCCAGGGCAAAGAAACCGTCGATCTATCTCGCTGCGGCGGAAAAGCTGCAGGATTTCGCTTGCGGCAGGGTAACCCACCGTCTGCTGGCCACGTGTATATTCCACTGGGAAGAGGATCGGATCGGGGCAAGCTGGGCGCCGCTCCAAATTTCGGCCGGCGAATGGCTGGTTTCTTACCATGGCAAGAAAGATGCCAGCTTCGGCTATACGCAATCCTTCATGATTTTGCGCGAGCAGGATAACGATTTCCCGGTTGTGGCGCATCGATGCTCCGAGCGATTGATGTACGCCAGCCAGGAATGGGAGATGCCGAGCGATTATCCTACGCCTTGCTTATTTACAACAGGAGGAATCGTTATAGGAGATGATCTGATTATGTCTTATGGGGCAGCCGATCAGAAAGCAGGCATTTCTTGGGTGAATTTTGCCGAGCTGGTGGAGTATATCAAGCAATTTGACGCAGAAGGCCGGAAGGTGGAAAAACAGAGGTATTAAATAGCAAAATTGATTAAAAAAGGTTAATTGTTCAATAGTAAAAGAATATCTGCAGTTGTGTAGGCGTACACATGCCTCTGAGACAGGTTCTCGCGGTTACTCTAATCCGCAGTGGAAGGAATTTGTATGTAAACGCTTTACAGGATTAATTAACCGTTTTAACAATGTCGATGACTACGATGGTGGAGGTTAATTATGAACAAATGGTATAGAGGGTATCTAGGTGGTGCTTTTAGACTATTACTAGTAATCGTGCTGGTATTGTCGTTCATCCCTGCCGGGGGAGCTCTCGCGGAAGGTACGCTGCTTAGAACCGGAAACTATTATTACAGCCCTGCCCCAGATGCAGGCAGTTCTCCCGACAAAGGAGCTACCGGTTTGGTATCGTCAGAGAGCGGCGTACTTCTTGACACCTTAACGACGACTTATGCCGGATGGATGGGAAGCGCAACCTCCAAAGGGACGGTACAGGTGGTGTTTGACCTGCTGAAGGACTACCCGCTGGACAGCATAAACATCGTATTGAATTCGCCCAACAGCTTTTGGGGGTTTAAGGAATTTACGGTCAAATACCGCCCCGAGGCTACAACGGATTATTACTATATTGCCGGCAAGCATGTAAAATCAGGAACCGCCTTGAACTATTCGGTCAATATCCCGATGAACAACAAAACGGCCAGGTTTATTGTCATCGATATTAAGCGGTCGCACGCCTATCAGCATATCCCGCTTACGGAAGTACAAATCTATAAGGGCACAGGCGATGAAGGGCAGAACCCGGCTGCTGCTTTTACCGTAGAACAGATGCAGGCTGAGCTTAAGAAAGATTCTTTAATGGTGGATAAATACGGACAGTGGATTTATGAAACGTGGACGGGAAAGGTTGCAACAGACGCGCAATTGAAGCAGGAATATGCGAATGAGGCGAAAGCGCTGGCGAAAGTTTCGCTGGATCGAAACAAATATGATCAGTACGGCGGGATTAAAAGCGGGGGACAGTACAAATCCACCGGATTTTTCCGACTTGAACAAATCGATAATAAATGGTGGTTTATTACGCCGGATGGCTATAAATTCATTTTAAAGGGCGTGGATGCGACAAGCATATGGGAGTGGGGATACGGAACGCCGTTTAATAAAACGGACGGCACTCCCCGAAAGGTGTTCGAGGAGCTTCCTGATCCTACCGTCTATGCCCCCGCTTACGCCAATGACTTAAATGGTGAAAGAGTCAGCTTCATCATCGCCAACATTATGAAAAAATACGGCAGCAACTATGAGTCGAAATGGGAGGAAATCACCAAGAAGCGCTTGATCAATTGGGGATTTAATGCCTTTAGCAAGTGGAGCAGACCTAATAATGTCACGTTTCCCTATATAGAGGTTCTGCAAGATCCGTTAAATTTGAAAAGGATTCAATGGACGTACGATGTGTTCGATCCGCAGGCTGAATCCATTATCGACAACGCCTTGAGCACACAGCTTCAAAAAGCGAGGAATGACCGGTGGCTGATCGGCTACACTTACGATAACGAGGCCGGATGGACGGCCGATATTGTAAAAGAGATTTTGAAGTATGATTCGACCTCTGCGGCGAAGGGCGCCTTTGTGGATTTTCTTGCGCAAAGGTATAACAACGACATTGCCGCCGTCAACCAGCTTCTTGGCACGAGCGCCGAATCATTTGACTCATTAAAGAATACGTCGATCGCGATCGCGAGCGTTCCGGCTGCGGATGTATCGGACTATATCAAGCTGGCATCCAAAACGTACTTCTCGATGATCCGGAATATTATTGAAAAATATGATACGAACCATTTGTTCTTAGGATCTTCTATCGTTCCCACCTGGCGGACCAGTCTGGATTGGGATTCGGCAGCCATGGAATTTGTAGATGCATTTTCCGTAGATAATTATACGAATGACGCGGGCTGGCTTTCCAGATATGAAGCTTTCGGAAAACCGCTGTTGAATCTGGAATATACATTTAGCACTAGCGAGCGCGGGTTATCGCCCGTCAATGCGGCTACAAGAACAGCCAGTATAGCGGACAGAGGCGCGGCTTTCAAAGCTTTCATCGAAAGCCAAACGGCACATCCGCTGTTTGTCGGCTCGGGCTGGTTTGTGTACTTTGATCAAGCGGTTACCGGGCGTAAAGACGGCGAGAATTTCAATACAGGCTTGGTAAACCAGCAGGATCAGCCCTATACGGATATGGTCAATATCATGAAGAACGTCAATGGGGGGCTGGAAACAATCCATGCGAACGGAGGCTAAACCCGGCCCCTAACGAAATCAAATTGCAGTGACGCATAATTGTTTAGGTTGAGCAGTATTTGTATCTGCTCAACCGCTTTTTTTTTGTCTCTTAATAGCCCTGAAATGAAAGCGTTTGCTTAAATGAATGTTTTTTACTATGTGATTTAGAAAGGATGAACAATGTGCGACATACCATTAAACCAGCTTTTGCCCTCCTTATAGTCATGGCCCTTCTGGTATCGGTATTTACCGTTTCTGCAGAATCGGAGGCTGCCTATGACGAACTTCGGAAGAAATGGAAAGATGTATTGACGGGCGGAACCTACTATGATTCAGCGACTCCGGAAATCGCCGCGAAAATCAGACAGATCGAAAATATGGCTATCAGTTACCGGGATTCTCTTCAACGTGGAACGGACCGCATCAATTGCAATTGCCTATGGCCGGCAAGCTCCTCAGAGCTTTCCGCCAGATCTTATATATTTACAAGCTATGACCGGATCAAAGCATTGGCTCTAGCTTACACAACCCATGGGAGCTCACTTCAATACGACAACACCTTGAAGATGGATATTATCGAAGCGTTGGACTGGTTGAACACGAATCGTTTCAATTCGACCAAACCCGGCCCCGGCACTTCGCAATGGTGGTATATTGAAATTGGATCTCCGCTGCGGCTTGGAGAAATCATGGTGATGATGTACGACGATTTGTCCCCGGAACAAATTGCCGCCTGGACGGCCGCTATCGATTATAACAGCCCTATCTCCTATAGCTCTGTCGAAGAATATAAATATATGGCTGCCAATCGGGTTTGGCGCGCGATCGTCCATGCCCTGCGCGGAATTACCGGTGAAAGCAGCGGCAAAATGATTCAGGCGCGCGACGGTTTGAGCGATGTTACCGATGGCCGGAATGGCCGGTTTAACGTTTTTGAATACGCAACCAATGGCGATGGCTACTATCCGGACGGATCCTTTATACAGCATGGAATATTCGCTTATAATGGCGGCTATGGCAACTCCCTCCTCAAAGACCTTTCCGATGTCATGTATCTATTAAAAGACACCCCTTGGGAAGTCACCGATCCGAAGAGCGCCAATGTTTGGAAATGGGTCTATGATTCCTTCGAGCCATTGTTGTATAAAACCGGTTTAATGATGGATATGGTCCGGGGCAGAGAAGTGGCCCGCTACAATTTCCAGGATTCCGTGGCAGGACATAAAGCGACCGCAAGCATTATTCGTCTGTCGCAAATCGCTCCGCAAGCGGATGCGGCAAGCTTTAAAAGCCTGGTTAAATATCTCGTCAGCAATGACAGCGGATATTATTTAGATGCTTCCATCGAAATGAATTGGAGAGCCAATGAAATCGTGAAGGATTCGACGATCCCTTCCCGCGGAGACATCTTTTATAACAAAGTATTCAGCAGAATGGCCCGTGCCGTGCATGTGCGTCCCGGATTTGGCTTCGGCATCAGTATGTTCTCCGACAAAATCGCAAATTTCGAGAACAATTTTGAGTTGCGTAAAGGTTGGTACACCGGTTCGGGGATGACCTACACCTATACGGAAGATAAAGAACAGTACAGCGATAATTTCTGGGCGACCGTTAATTTTAAACGGCTTCCCGGAACCACGGCCGATACAAAACCAAGAACGCTTAACGTCAATGAATCGGTACACGTGAATTCGGATAATCGGGTCGGCGGCGTGTCTGACGGGAAATTCGGAGTAGTCGGAATGGGCCTTACGGCGCCGGGGGCATCGGGTACTTCGCTAAAAGGGAAAAAATCGTGGTTTCTCTTCGACGACGAAGTGGTTTCGCTTGGATCCGGTATTCAGTTGGACGATCAAGAGGCTTATTCCGTTGAAACCATCGTAGACAACCGGAAGCTGAAATCGTCCGGAGATAACGCGCTGACCGTAAATGGAACGGCCAAACTTACCTCGCTCGGATCAGAAGAAACGATGAACAATGTTTCGTGGGCGCACCTGGCAGGCAATGTTCCGAATTCCGACATCGGCTACTATTTTCCAGGAGGACAGACTGACGTTAAAGGTTCGCGCCTGACCAGCACGGCTAAATGGGGTGACCTGAACGTCAATCAGAGACCGTCACCGGATAATCCGATTACCCGCAATTATTTGACGCTTTGGCTCGATCACGGCATTAGCCCGAACAACGCCGCGTACCAATACGTAACGCTGCCTAATAAAACGGCAAATCAAACGGAGGATTATGCCTCCAAACCGGATATCAAGATATTGGTGAACTCACCGGACGCTCATGCGGTGAACGAGAAAAAGCTCGGCATCACCGGCGCTTTCTTCTGGAACAACGAAAAAATCAAGGCAGGCGGAATAACCAGCAACAAAGTCGCCGCCGTTATGGTCAAGGATAAGGACGGTGAACTGACCGTTTCCGTAGCCGACCCGACTCGGGCAAATAACGGAACGATTGAGATCGAGCTTGACAAAAAAGCAATCGCTGTCATTTCCGCAGATCCCGGTATTACGGTAACACAATCGGTTCCAACCATCCGCTTCTCGGTAGATACCGCGGATTCTGAAGGCAAGACGTTCCAAGTGAAATTCCAAATTCTCAGGTAACCGGTATACTAAGCGGAAACGCGCAGCATTTTTTCATGCAAGCCTGATATGAAAAAAGGAAACATGACCGTCATATAGGTCATGTTTCCTTATTTTATGGCGCTACTCCTTCGCTTATACCGGAGTAACTGTTGTATTGTCCCCAATTCCGCGTTACATGGTCCGGCTCCCGAGGATCGTCATAATCCCAAGTGTTGTGAAACGGCGTCAGAGCGATGGAATAGCTATCGCCATAGGTGCCATTGGCCGATAAAATGTCTAAATTAACCGAAACAGTTTGTTTTGCTCCTACATATTCATCGCTGATCTTATTGTAATCCCCGGATCCAGTATCCCAACTGGTTATATGGTCAATATTTTGAATGACTTCTAAATTGGTGTCCTCTGAATTTTGATAAGCCCGCACCGTCGTACTCGTTGATGGATCAGATCCGGACCAGTAGGAATAACCGTCCCTTGTATCCTCATAAGACAAAGTCACGTTTGCTGTCTTTTGCTTACCGCAAATTAGCGGAAGAGGTCTTCGCTTTTTCACCAGGAAACACAACAATGATGGAACGTTTAGGAACACGGATCGGCTGCGCTACGTTTTGATGTGTCGGTTTCGCCATGACAGGGAATGGGCTAACATGTCCAGATGCGGTTTCCTGCACTAAGCTGCGATTTTTCGAAGCTTTCCATTTAATGAATGACATGATGAATTTAGGAACGGACATTACGATCCCGTAAATGAGAGAGGCCGCCAAACAGAAAATTGCAGCGAATGGGAGCATCCAAAAGACTACAAGTGAATACACGTTGCCAAATCGCGCGGACCCGAATATCCTGGCATAGTACGCAGAGATGACCATGTAACCTCCAACTGGATACCTTAAGGGTTGGTCCAAGTTGAAAGTACTGAAAAAGTCGGTGCCGATGAAAATAGCGCCGGCGATAAAAACAATAAGGTTTTTAATAAAGCCTGGATTTTGATACATTGCGATCACCTCGAATATGTTTGCGATTGGTGGAAGACCTTTTGCCGAGCATCAATATTAATGAGGAAAACGTAGCAACGAACCAGATTATTTCCGATTTAGAATAAGTATGAACACGATTAGCTATTATTACGACCGTAAGGCGACGATGGTCTTTCGGTTCAACGACGGGCAGACTATGAATTCCGGCGAGTAGATTCAAATTCAAATTGGCAGCAACGAGGATTATAAGCTTGTGTCCAGTTGCTGCTTCAATTATGCCTTTCGCACGGCGTTGGGCTAAAATTCTGCTCGTGGTGATTTAACCTATAGATGAAACAAATGCTTTATCGCAGCGTCCTTGGCCTTAAAACAGCCCGAGGCTTTTTTCAGGAGGTTAGTTGATGAGTATAGCAGAAGTGAAAATACAAGGGGGGATCGTGAAAATCCAACATTCAGTTGTACCAACAGAGATGGACGGTTACATCGATACCAATGAGGAACCATATTTCTATACCTACTACCTCTTGTCATACATTAAGGCGACAAATGGTGAACTGGATAAAGCTACACAACTTTTGGCTTACATTCAGACTCGTGTAAATGTCGAAGAAGGTCCTGACATTAACTTTGAAGAAGACCTGAATGTTGTCGGAAGTCAAGAACATTGTCCCATTAAAGCCGCGCAAATTGCGGTTTTTTTTATTAATGGGATCAAGTTCTAGTCATTTGTTGATGACAAGAACTTGATCCCATTCCCGACGGGGAAATGATGTACCATGTCGTCCATTCTAAAAAACAAACGTGCTGCCGTAATATTCATGGACTGACGATGCGTCATTAAGCTAACGGGCAGTATAGTGGAACAAATAGAACTTTTTTTCGTCTAATAAATGGTAGAAGATTCAAGCAAACTATTAAACGTGATAGCTCAGGAGGTGTATATTTGAAGATTAAACTAATGTTAATGTGTTTCGTATTAATGATGACGCTTATAGGTTGCAGTAAAGGAACAACAGAGTCAAAGTCATTAGATCAAATGGAGATGCGAGAGATCGCATGGAATTCATTGGAGGAAGCTGAGAAAAAACAGTTATTGGTGACTGGAAACAAGCAGAGGTCACCCTAGCTAAGTGGGATGACATTGGGTTAAAAACAACTAAAAAAAAACCTGAAAGCATAGCTCGGGTCTCATTTAAGACTACTTTTGATCCCCTATTAGGTTCACTCGGTATTTATATCGACACAGATGCAAATAAAATTATTGGTTATGACATTAGGATGTAAGTACAATCAGTAAAAAATAAACACCTGCATTTTTACCCCTCTGACTAATTGAACTAACGGGGAACGATAGTTAAAAATACACATGGATGAGCAGGCGCTACGGTCGACAACTCCGTAACGAAACGTAAGTAATTGCTGCGCTTACTCTTATAGTAGCAAACGATCGGCAATAACGATTCTTTGGAGTTCGAACAAATGGATTTTGGGGGCGAAGGTGCCGCGAAGCTTGTCGTTACGGCAGATCACCGATTGAGAAGAACACGATTCAACTTCGCTTCACGAGTCCGGAAGGAATACGACAGTAATTGGTCGAATTCGTAAGGACCGAGGGATATGAGGAGCAATGCTTTGCATTGGACACATGTGGCGGGGATGCAGAAGGTGACCTTTCTCTTCCTGCCGGGCTCGAGTTTCGATTTTGGCTGGTTCTGATTTACAAAGTAAGCTGGAGCCGTGCTATATGGGAGGTTGTAACGTGTGAAGTTATCGGTATGTATCGATTCCGTGTTTCGCGAGCAAGGATTGGAAGACAGTCTTCGTAAGGTGAAGGAAGAGGGCTTCCGGGCCTTCGAGTTCTGGGGCTGGGAGAAGAAGGACTTAGGTCTGATGACGAAGCTGGCACAGGAACTGGATTTATCGCTCAGTGCCTTCTGTGTGAAGCAACCGAATCTGACAGAGCCCTCCGCACGTTCGGCTTATCTGGATGGATTGAAAGAAACGCTGGAGGTGGCGAAGCGACTGCAGTGCAGAACGCTCATCTTGACAGTGGGCAGTGAGCAAGCCGGTGTACCCCGGGAGGAGCAGCGGCGGAGCTTAGTAGAAGGACTCCGTGCGAGCCTTCCTCTGCTGGAGGGGACCGGTGTGACGCTGGCCGTAGAACCGCTGAATACCCTTATCGATCATCCCGGCTATTTTTTGTCCTATTCCCAGGAGGCTTGGGATATTCTGCAGGAAGTCCGTCATCCGCAAGTGCAAATGCTCTTCGATATTTACCATCAACAGATTACCGAAGGGCATGTGACGACGAATCTGCTCCGTATGCTGGAGCGGGTCGGGCATATTCATTCGGCGGGCAATCCGGGCCGAGGTGAGCTCGGTGAGGGTGAGCTTCATTACCCGTACATTTTTAGGCGGTTGACAGAAGCCGGGTATCAAGGGTATGTAGGCCTGGAGTATTTTACGGCAGGTGATCCGGTGGAAAGTTTGCAGCGAATGGCTGCTGCGTATAGTGAATGGCTATAAGCCTGTGGGCCTGCCGTGGCGGCGGGCTTTTTTATGTTGCGAAAAGACAAGCCTTTCTACTAGGGTTTATCCGACGCTGGAACAAAGCACGGGCGTGAGGTTGTACGGTGAATCAGCTCATGCGACGGTTTTGCAGTTCGATGTCTGGGAACTTGCTTAATCGAAATAATGGAGCCGGTAGCATAGCCTTTCAAAGCAAAAAACGAAAAGAAGATGCGTGAAGCGAAGCCAAGTTTATTCTGGAGCAAGAAGGAGATAAAAAAGGAAAATGGCGTCTTGAAATATACATGGGTGATATATATTTTGACAGTATCGTTGCAGAAGCAACATGATATTACTCTCAAATGACAGCGCAACCCCTCGAAAGCTGACAGCGCGAGCCACATGAACTTCTTGGGCAATGTCTGCGCCGACGACCAGATGGTGAACGGTAATGTTTTCAATGAGTTGATTTTGCTTGTCTTGTGCCTTAAACTTCATAGTAGAGCGACCTCCTGATGGGCTTTTTGAGGCAATTACCTCGCGCCTAACCCCATCGTACAGAGGCGCTCTTTTTTGTTCAAACACCAAATTATTCGTTTTACAGGAATTCTAACGGGTACGATAGTTCAGTAGCGAAGGGCTGCAGCGTGGCAGCCCTTCGCTCAACTAACGACCGGTTTTGTGCAACTATCATGCTTGTACGTTCGTTCTGATAATTAGGGGGTGGCGGAATGAAAAAATTCGTTTTGATTCTTTTTTTAATTTTAACCGTTACTGGATGCGGGGCGAATAGGCAATCAGCATATGGCGAGCAGGAGACTCTTACCTACGACTATAACCAGAATGGGCTTGCAATAAAAGCTAATATAAAGGTAGGCAAAAACATTAAAGTAGATGCATCGATTACCAATAACAGCGGGAAGACAATTATTTATAATGGGCGTTGCGGCATTCCTTTTGGTATATCTGTAAAAAAGGAAGACGCCCATTCGCACCTCATTACCCGTGATGAAAAAGAAGTAGGTTGTGATGATATGTTTGATCCCAATGATTTAAGGGAAATGGAACCGAACGAAACATTTGAAAAAGAAATAACATTTAAACGCGAGGTTAGTTTAACGAATGGACGAACTGTGAGTGCATTAAGCGGCATGTATGAGGTGTCTTTTTCCTTCCAAATGCATGACAATGAGAGAGTCTTTTCGTCATTACCATTAGAATTGATGATGGACAAAGACCTTGAAATAATGACCGTGGATCAAGCAAAAGATTTCGCAAAAGAAAATATAGAAGTGATGAAATGGTTTGACGAACATGAAAAAGAGGATATGTTCATCGAATCGGAAGACGCCATTTTAAGCGATGGAATGTGGACCGTTATGTTTTATGCTATTCACAAAGACAAAGATGGCGTTGATCGTATTATCATCAACATGGATGCCATATCTGGGGATATTAAAGGGATTCATTATGAAGAGGTAAGTAAAGAGGTATTGGAAATGTTAGATAAATAAGCTTCGCAGAAAAGGGGAGATTATTATTTTACTACGGCGTTCGCTTCCGACTCAAGTGAGAAAATATTTAAGGTTGGAATTGAATATGACCAAAGTCAAATAAATAATGAACAACTAAAACAAATCATTACTGATTATCTTAGTCATGCTGCTTCAAATTCGCCGCCTTCAAACGATTGGAAAGAAATGCTTAAACCGTTTGGATTGCGGATTGAAAAATTAGGCGACGCAAGAAACTTACCTATAATAGCTGAGAAAGACATCGGGACATCAGAATTAATATGGCTACTGGAATGAGGATAGAGCACCTCTAAGTGACACGGCTGGAAGAAATACCATAGATAGTAAACAACGAAGGGCTGCCGCGTGGTAGCCCTTCGTTACGCTAACAGGCACCCCCTTATATCTTTGGACAGGCCCGATTTTTATAATGGAGGTGGATAAATTTAGTAAGAAAGGAGCCTGGATGAGAAAATTATCGATTACAGTCGCCGCAATGATCGCCCTTGCATCATTGCCGTGCACGGGATTCAGCGCAGCGACAGCGGATTTTAAAGACGTGCCGGATACAAGCCCCTATTTCGCTTATATTCGCGATTTGAAGACGCTTGGCATAGCGGACGGAATCGCCGAAGGGATTTACGGTCCGAAACAGACGCTGACCCGCGCCCAGTTTGCCAAATTCGTCTCCGTCGCTTTTCAACTGAAGGACCAAGGAGGAGCGGTACCCTTCCCGGATATCCGGGATCACTGGGCAGCCGCCTATATACGCGCCGCCTATCAGGCGGGCATCGTTAACGGCACTTCCGCTACGACTTTTTCACCGAATGAGCCGGTCAAACGCGAAGAAGCCTCGGTTATGGTATGGCGGTATGCCAAAAAACAGGGTCTCGCTCCGGGCGGCGCGCTGAATTTCAGCGATAAGCCGAATACTTGGGCGGCGGAAGAAATCAGCGGCATTATTGCCCACGGCTGGTACGGTTCGGACATTACCCGGGATTCCAGCGCGTGGTCGTACCGGCCGCAGGACGCGATGACCCGCGAGGAAGCAGCCGCCTTAATCGACCTGTCGATGAAAGAGATTCCCGGCAGCCTGTCACTGGCCGCGATTCCGGTGAACGGCGTTACGTCCGGCTTGCCTTCGGGAAGCGTTCCGTACGGAAGCATGGCGATACTGAGCGCCGCCAGACCGGGTGCGGCCATCTACTACACGACGGATGGCAGCGATCCCCGGACATCGTCCGCCCGTAAACCGTATACTTCGCCCATTCCGGTACTAGGAGGGCTTCAGTTGAAGACATGCGCGGTTTACCATCCCGTTTCCGGCAAAACGGAAGTCAGCGGCGTTTCCGTATACAAGTACGAGGTTGGGGCTGTAACGCCTCCGGGGCCGTCCGTAGGCCTTTACGACCCGCTCGAAAGCTTCAAACGGATGGCGACCCGCACGAATATGTACATCGCTACAAACCATCCCGCTAACTTCGGCAGCGACGCGAAACGGATCGCGCGAACGTCGACGGCGCCGGGAAGCATCGTTTACCATACGGAATACGATATCGCTTCCGTGCTCTTTTACAGCTACTTTTTTACCGGAGTCGAGCTGGAAAAGAGCAAGACGTTCGCCTCGGCGGACGGGAAAACGTATAAGGAAATACCGATCAAAGCCTATCCGGTCGGCAATCCTTCGGGTGATTGGCAGCAGTACGCCTATGAAGCTTTTTCGCTGCCGGCAGGGACGCGCTATTTGAAAATCGAGCTGCATGGAGTTGCCAAATCCTGGTCGCCGCAGCTTTCCAGGGTTTCGATCAATCGAAGCACCGCTTCCATCGACGTCAGCTCGACCCGAAACGTCGAATCGCTTCAGGTCGAGCTTTCTTCGGCGACCCAAGGGGCCCGAATCTATTACCGCAAGGACAACGCCCCTGCGTATCAGCTCTACACCGGGCCGTTCCAGCTTACGGGGTACAGCGTGCTCGAAACCTATGCTGTGAAAGACGGCCTGGTACCGAGTCCCATCCGCAAAACCAAGCTCAACGCTAGCAATAAAATTCAAGTGGACCGATTCGGTCAAATGATATCGGCTAATTTTCCCGGGAAGGTGACAACCGAGCTGCAGGTGGAAGCGGATGCCGAGGCGGACGCCTCCTATTACGCCGGTTTAACGCCTCCTTCAGGCCGTGACCGTTTCGGCGGTCTGGCAGGCAGCGCGGCCAAATACGGCTTGCAAAAAAAGGGCTTTTTCGCCATTCAGCAGATGGGAAGCCGCAAAGTGATGACGACGCCGGATGGCAATCTCTTCTTCAGCTTAGGCGTGAACGGACTAACGGCCAATGAAACCTTTACGATGGTAAAGGGGCGGGAGGAGCTGTTCGAATCGATTCCGTCCATTCTTGGGGAATATAAAACGGCTTATAACGGTTCCAATAACTTTTCGTACTATTTGGCGAACAAATATTTGAAAACAGGAAAAGTCCCAACCGAGCATGCGGTCTATTCGGAAGCGGCTGGGCGCATCAAAAAATGGGGATTTAACAGCGTAGGAGGCTTTTCGCCCGACAAATACGGCAGCGAGAACAACTTGCCTTACGTGCGGATGCTGCCGCTCGCCAGCATGAACTGGGCGAAGATAAACGGGATTTCGCTATTCGACATTTTCGCGCCGGATGCGGTGGCCAAGCTTGATAAGTCGTTTGCGCAGGTCGTCAAGCCGACGAAGGACGATCCGATGCTGATCGGGTATTTCATCGACAACGAATACGATTTCCACAAGTTTTATTCCCATGTGCCGAAGCTGAAGGCAAGCGAAGCGGCGATCAAAGGACGTTTGGTTAAAAGGCTGAAGGATAAATATCAAGACATAGACAAATTTAATAGCGAATGGCAGACAAACTTTAAATCCTTTGAGGATTTGAAGGAAGCGGAGCTTCCGATCAAGACGTCGGCGGCCTGGCGCGATATGGACGCCTTTTTCAGGTATTATCTGGATACGTTCTACGGAACGGTCTCGCGGCTCTACCGCAAATATGATCCGAATCATCTTCTTCTCGGAGACCGATGGTTAACGACGCCGTTCCATAACGAGAAGTTTCGGAGCATAATGGCGGAGTTGGAAGGGAAATACGTGGATGTCATCAGCATTAACTATTACAGCTATAACCTGGATGCCGACCTTCTGAAGGACGTGTACGCGAAATCGGGCGGCAAACCGATTCTGATTAGCGAATTCGGTTTCGGCACGACGGAACAAGGCTTGGATCCGCTTCTTGAGAATTCCGCCGAGAATCAGTCCCAGAGGGGAACGCGTTACCGGAATTATTTAGAGGCGGCGGCCAGTCTAGACAACATTGTGGGCGCTCATGTGTTCAATTACGTCGACCAGGCTGCTCTGGGCAGATATTGGGAAGGCGTTTGGGGAGAACGTTATAACTCGGGCCTTGTGAATGTCGCCGACCGTCCTTATAAGGAATACTTGAAAGAGGTCATGGCGACCAACTACGACATCTACAAGGTCCTTCTCGGGGAACGGCCAATGTTCTATTACGATTTAAGCCAAAAATAAGGCGTGATGCCAAGTGTGAACGACTTATGCCGTCCTTAGGCGGTATAAGCTCGTTTCGCGATGAAATATAAGCCATTTTTATAAGTGCAAAACTTATAAATTCTTATATTTGCAGAAAGACCGCCAGATTGGCGGTCTTTCTGCGTCTTTAATCTAGATGACCTGTTATCGGGATATTACCTTACAGGAGGGAAATCGTCCCCGCGGATATGGCATTTAGGTATTCAAAGGATGAAGATAGAGGTATCACGGATTTAAAGAGTTGGGCAAAAATGAATAATGTAAAGATGGTCAATAAATCGTTTCAAACGTGGATATAAATGTATTCCTAGCACTATTCGGTAAGGTCATTATCTTATTCAGAAGATGGGCTTAACTAGGATGACATACTTGTTCGTTACGCTAAACATTCCTGTTAAGGCTAAGAAATAGCCTTTGTCAAAAAAGGAGCGCCTCGGTATGATGGGTTTGTCGACAACACATCAAGGAGGCGCTCTTACTATGAAGTTTAAGCAATCAGACGCACAAAATCAACGGATTGAACGAATGACCACCTCGCATCTCGTCGTAGGGATCGACATGGCCAAAGAAACGCATGTAGCACAAGCTACGAATTTCCAAGGGATCGTGGTTTCCAATCGACATCTCTCATTCTCAAATAGCATTGAAGGTTTTGAAAAATTGAACCGCTGGATGACGGAGTTACAGCAGAAACACCGAATAAAGAAGCTCATCATCGGTATGGAGCCAACCGGCCATTACTGGTTTAACCTGGCCAACTGGTTAGCAGATAAGGAATTACATGTGGTTATGGTTAACCCTGCTACGACCAAGAGAAACAAAGAAAACCGGGATAACAGTCCATCAAAAAATGATCCCAAAGATGCTCTTGTCATCGCAGACTCTGTCAGCCTTGGCTTCTACTACGAGTACACGCGTCAATCGGTTGTGTTTCAACGCTTACGGACCATAATGAGTGATCGCGAATTCTGGGTGTCGAACAGTGTACGTCTGCAGAATCGAATCATACGCTGGCTGGACATTCGCTTTCCTGAGTATCCATCCGTATTCAAAGACTGGACCTGTAAGCGATTATTGGCGACCCTCAAGACATTCCCGTGCCCACAGGATTTGGAGACGTATGCAATACCGGATGTGATCAGTGCTTGGAGAACTCATATGCAGCGCGCTGGGGGTTCTACGGGGATGAAGAAGGCTGCACAGCTCATCGCTCATGCTAAACGCAGTGTCGGAGATCGGACCGCAGTAGAAGAATCGAAGGCAGATTTAATACGGCTTATTGAAGAGTATGAACGAGTTACAACCATGCTTGAACAGATTGAAAAGGACATCGAATCTCTGCTTTCTGAGATTCCAATGGCTCAGCAGCTTCGCATATTAAGAACATACCCAGGAGATCATTTTATTCGCGAGCATGTAACTTACTGCCGGCGATGTATCCGGAAGGGGTATCATAGCATTTTGCACCAATTTACCCTCATTCATCAATGTCCTTTTCACCCAAAATCAAAGCTTTACGATTATTGTCCAAAATGCTTAAAGCTCATACCGTATCGTTTAAGTGATGATTGCACTGGTTTTCAATGTAAATGTGGCAACAGATTGTATGATGAATTGCTTTCTTTTAAGAGGTGGAGGGAGCACAAGCCCAAAATCTCGTCTCCCCTAGTTAATCGTTGGATTCAATTGGATGAGAATGAACGAGCAGAATTAAAATCATTCATTTTTATTCGCGAACTCGATCTGGATAAAGTACCCAACCTCATGGAATATCTGATTAGCTCGCTTGAAAATAATACTCCGTTAGTAAATGTAAAGCGCCACATTATTAAAACACACTCAAACCTTTACAAGCAGAAATAAAAAATACATGAAGAATGGAATTGTTATATCTATCATCGGCCGCCGTTTAAATACGAAAAGCTGCCGTTCTTTATTTTGAAGATAAATAACGATGATATTATAGAATTTCAATGGTGGCAGAACGATCGAGACTTTCAACTGAAGAATCTCCATTATGCAACATGTCCATTCGACTCGATAAAGAAACGAAGACGTAACAACCAATAATTATTTAATGAGAGTGGGACGCGACCCAAAACTTTTTAGTTTATTAAAGTAGTTTTGTGTCGCGATTTTTTATTTAAGTAAATTTGTGTCGCGTAATTAAGCATATTTGTGTCGCTGCACAACAATAGATGTCGGAAGTCAAGAATATTGTCCCATTAAAGCCGCGCAAATAGCGGTTTTTTTATTTATGGGATCAAGTTCTTGACATTGGTTGATGACAAGAACTTGATCCCATTCCCGACTAGTGTCAAGAATATAGTCCCATTCCCGACGGCGAATGATGTCCAAGTTCGTACATTCTAAAAAACAAACGTGCTGCCGTAATATTCATGAATAAATCGTATTAGAGAAAATAAAGTTTTTGATTAACGATGCGTCATTAAGCTAACGGGCAGGATTGTGCAACAATAAATCTTTATTTTCGTCTGATTAAATGAAGAAATTTTACCAATTTTTAAGCTACGATAACCTCCGGCATAGTTTCAAAGACGCATATAACTGGCTCATCGCTTATAAGCAGTAGTCCATCTCATTAGGGATGGGCTTTTTTTGTCGAAGTCTCACGCGCCAAATTATAGGGAAATCTACTTATTTTTCAATTTTCAGAGATTTCAACAAATTATTTAAAATTCATCATTTACACTGAAACAGTACAAGTCGGTAGGGGAAAGGGGTGACATTCGGATTAAAGGGAATAGTGTAGTCCGTTTGTTTTCAGAAAAATGGTATTGGAGGGATTAGATGTACCAAAAGTTTAGAAAAAAAGGATTGGCCCTTTCATTCCTGTTCGCTATTCTATTTTCTCTTATTTCCCCAGCAGCTGGAACGGCTGCCGAAGCAAAGCTCCTTCATTCTTCCCTGCACGCTGACCAATTGACACTGCCATCGGCAAATAATGCTTCGCCATTCGATCATTCATTGAAATTGGAAGCGATGAAGCAACAGGCAAGCAGCAATAATAATGCTATTATAACGCAGACGATCAAGCCGAAAAATTTTGTTCCTTCTTCGGACAGCACGGAGCCAATCGAAGTCATTGCCGAGTTGAAGACGGACCCCGTTTCCGTTTATCAAGTGAAAGCAAAGAAAGGTCTGAAGAAATCCGGTGCGGTCCATCAAAGTGAATTATCCACGGAACAAGCCGATTTCGCTGCAGTTTTGGCCAAAATGAACGCAAAGCCAAAGAGACAATATAAACATGTATTTAACGGCTACTCTTTAAAGATACCCGCCAATCAAGTGGACAGCCTGTTAACGCTGCCGGGCGTAAAAGCCATCTATCCGAATATAGAATATAAGGTGTCTCCAATGGATAGTATCACGCCGAATATGGATGAAAGCGCGCCTTTTATGGGATCCGATTTCTACTGGGATCTTGGCTTGGACGGAGCCGGAATTAAGGTAGGCGTATTGGATACTGGAATCGATTATCATCATCCCAGCTTAGCTTCCGCTTATAAAGGTGGATACGACTTTGTAGACGATGATTCAGATCCGATGGAGACGCTTCCGGATCCGGACGATCCTGAGGCAGCTACAGACCACGGCACCCACGTGTCGGGTACGATTGCGGGCCGGGGAGATCCTCTCAATCCCGATAGCGGGACAGGTTGGGTGCGCGGCGTAGCGTATGGCTCCGATATATATGCTTATCGCGTTCTAGGGCCCGGCGGTACTGGATCAACGGAGGATGTTATTGCTGCTATAGAGCGTTCCGTTCTGGATGACATGGATGTCATTAACTTATCCTTAGGGAGCAGCGTAAACGATCAGTATGACGCAACCTCCATTGCACTGAATAATGTGATGCTCGGCGGAGTTGTTGCCGTTACATCGAACGGGAACGACGGACCCGACTCCTATACAGTCGGTTCCCCGGCAACAGCGGATATGGCTATATCTGTCGGAGCTTCCTCGCCGCCGCTCAATGTTCCAACTATACAAGCGGACGGAGTAGAGAAGGTTTTTGCGAGCATTATGACATTTTCTCCGGAGTTAGGAGATTTGAAAGGTCAAGCCTTAAATCTAGTATTTACCGGATTAGGCACTCCTGAGGATTTTGAAGGCAAAGATTTGACTGGAAAAGCGGCTTTAATCTCCCGCGGCTCGATCTCATTTGCCGAGAAATCATTGAATGCGCAAGCCGCCGGTGCTGTCGCCGTTATTATTTATAACAATGAACCCGGAAACTTTGGCGGCACCTTAGGAACGGAAGGCGATTATGTCCCTACTGTGAGCATTTCGCAAGAAGATGGACTGGCTCTCAAAGCTCAAACAGATACGGCGGAGTCATACCCGTTTACGTTTGGCATTGAGCTTGAGCAGGACTTAATGGGGGAATTCAGTTCGGTCGGACCGACTTTGCCGGGATTGACGATCAAGCCGGATATTTCGGCCCCTGGCGTGGCGATTCGCTCCTCGGTTCCTGCTTTTGACGGAAACTATGAGGATGCCTACGCCGATTTGCAAGGAACGAGTATGGCTAGCCCTCATATCGCCGGAGCCGCTGCGCTGTTATTACAGAAGGACAGCTCGATGGATCCGTTTGAAGTAAAGTCCTTATTGATGAATAACGCACTCCAATTGTCCGACCGTGAAGGCCAACGCTATTCGCATATGGAACAAGGGGCAGGCAGAGCAGACCTCGGGCATACGATTGAAGCGAAAGCGGTAGCTATGGTGGAACAAGCAACGACCGCGGTGCCAAGCTTGGAGAGCATGCCGTATTTCACCGGAAGCATCTCCTTCGGACAGAAGGATGCCGGAGCGCTTGATAAGAGAACCATTACCGTAAAAGATATTGCCGGAGCCGCTTCCTCTTACACCATCACTTCGACTTGGCACGGTTCTTCCGCCGGTAGTATTACAGCCAGCCAAGATAACGTCTCAGTAAACGCCGGAAGCTCGACTCAATTTGATATAACCTTGCAAGTGGACCAAAATGCGGCCGACGGACGTTACGAGGGTGAAATTGTATTGACCGAAGCTGGAGGAGGGCATACCCTCCAAGTTCCATTCGCCGTATACGTT
Source organism: Paenibacillus sp. LPE1-1-1.1 (assembly GCF_040676435.1). Taxonomy (NCBI): domain Bacteria; kingdom Bacillati; phylum Bacillota; class Bacilli; order Caryophanales; family Paenibacillaceae; genus Paenibacillus; species Paenibacillus sp. LPE1-1-1.1. The sequence goes on along the minus strand of NZ_JBEGHY010000023.1, from coordinate 240,639 downwards.
GGCGAGGCTGACATACCGGATGCTATATCCAATGTAGCGCTTGACCCTCTTTTCTTCTCGCCGAATGGTGATGGGATGACGGATACGACGGATATTGCGTTCAAAGTGAATTTGGCTTCATCCTATTTCTCATTAGATGTATACGACGCTGTTACTTCACAATGGAAAGGAACTATTACAGAGGCTGGCGTTGGCATCGATCCCGGAAGCTATACGATTGAGGCTTGGGACGGCATCGTAACGAATGACGCAGGCTCGGCCCCGTTAGAGGAAGGCTTTTATGTGATCATTCCTTGGGCTGGAGACGATACGGCAGCCGTACCGCTGGAGGAACAGGCATCTCCATTTGTCATTGACGTGAACGCACCGGTCTCAAAACTGGCTAATCCGGCTGTCACTGCACAGAGTGGCATAGGCACGATTACCGGACATATTGAGAGTGATTTTATGATTGACCTGTTCGGCGATTATTCAGCGATTGGAGTTGCCGCTTTATACTATGATAAAGGATGGGTGCAAGCGGATGGCGTTATAGCCCCGGATGGCAGCTTTAGTGTTCCGATTCCGCTTAAACCCGGGCTTAAACCGGTTGAAGTCTATGTCTATGACATTGCCAATAATGGCGTACTGGAACCGGCATATACCGTTGATATGAGAAAGGTGAAGCCTAACAAGCCGATAAATAACCTTGGATCAAAACGTATATGAAACAGAATGTTTGATATGTTGTGACACAAAAAATAGCCTACCTGAACTTGTATACCGTTCAGGCAGGCTATTTTGCAATAAATCAGCTGCTCAACCATTAAGCTATTCTAGCTAATAGCTTGTCAATATTTAAAACTAAAAGAATAAAGCCCATGATGTTATATTGAAAAAAGAGCATGCCAAATAACCATCCATAGGTGGATGGGGAAGCTTTCCTAAGCAGGATAGTGTTTCCTGCTTAGGTCAGACGAAATGCTTCTTTATGGGTAAGAATCGCGAAAATCCAGTGAATTAGCTTATTTTTACAGGCAATAACAGCCACTTTAAACGGCTTGCCCTCGGCACGCTTTTTATCGTAAAAGGCTCTGAGTTTTTGGTTGCGTGAGCTGCGCAGACCGCATCGTACGGCCAGATATAAGGTTGTAAGCGCGGGGTAGGGGGATTAACCCGACCTCAACTCAATGCTCACAAGAAAAGATTCAAGCGGGTGCCGGCACAACAAGTCGAAGAGATCGTTCTTACTTGGCGATCAACGATCGATTTCTTTAAAGAACTACGGCTTCAATATCAGAGTGTGCACCGCAATACGTTGCTCATCAACGAATTCCTCAGTTTCTGTGAATTTCACTTCATTGGCGAAAAGACAAGCGAAGTGACTCCAGAGAGAATCATTAACCGTTACGATGCTAACGGGTTCCTCAAAGAACTCAACACCTTCGCTTCATCACTTCCTTCGGCGGGTGTCGTAACCAAAGCCGATTCAATCGACTACACTGTAGGGCATCTTTCACGCGGTTGTTTCTTCACGATATGGTTTGCTCGGGATCTGATTGTCCTAAAGCCCAAGAACCTAATGAACAACTCCAGATAATAAAGCAGCTAATTAATCTGGCCTATAAGAATAAGGTGGAGGGCTTTGCGCCCCAGCTTCGAGAATTCGTCAGTGAACACAACATTATCAGAGCTGATTTCGAAAGGTCTAGGATTGGGAGGTCCGATGAATCTTTCTTTCATCACAGGACCCAGCAACATAACATCGCTCCCTTACGAAATGAACTCCTCAGCGTATTATCTGATTAGTCCATCACCGGCCATGAGCCGGGTTTTCTTATTTAATACCGCTCTATTTTTAACGAACGTTTTCCGATATAGTAATACTAGTTAATGGAAAGTAATGCGAATAGTGAAAGTATGATTTATTGTCCTGGTTTCCAGTCCGATTTAGTAACGATGCCAAAGCAACTCGACTCCGTACGGAGAGATTCGCTAATTTAATAAATAAAACCGCATTCTGTTCTGTTTTTTTGCAGTGGCTATCGCCAGCACATTAATAATCTTCACCATATGGTCGATCCTCGGCAAGTAACCGGCATGAGAACGTTTTGCACCTTGAGAGGGTGGTGAGCCAAAATTGGACTTACTCATATCAGCTGTCGTGATCGCAGTAATAACTCAGATCCCCGTTGTACATAAATATGCCAAACTCTTAAACACCTTCGTGCATGAAATTGGGCACGCTCTGTTCTCGATACTTTCATTTGGAGGAGTCCGGAGAATAAAACTAAATGCTGATACATCTGGGTATGCAGAGGTAATGAGTACATGGTGGGGCGGTAGGGTGATCACTGCATTTTCGGGGTATCCCTTCGCTTCGATTTTCCCCTCGTTTATGCTTTATCTGCTTTTTAGAGGGTACGGGAGAATCGTATTGTGGATTCTAACTGTCATGCTTTGTCTCTCTGTGTTACTCTGGCTTCGAGACATATTAAGTCTCATCTGGTCAGCCCCTTTGATAGCAGGGTTCATCCTGGCCATTAAGTATGATGTGAGTTTAGATTGGCCTCTGTACATTCTAATGACCGTGATCTTGGTGGATTCAATGAGCAGCTCAATAATAATTGCACACCTGAGTTTCAGTGATTACCGGAACGCCGGAGACGCAACCGATCTATTTGAATTGACTTTAATCCCCCCGCAGGTTTGGGGCATTCTGTTCTTTCTTATTTCGACCACTATAATTGCTTACACACCGTTAATAATGGTAGGGGTAGTGCCCGACTATTACTCCATTGTAATTGAGTCTGTAAATGACTTATATGAATTTGTTGCTCCCTAGCTTCAAGACGAAGGCAAGCGGCTGCGCAGTTAGACGTCTGCTCCCAAAGTCTGGCGGAATTCAAAATTCATTTTGAATTCATATTTTTTCCGTTGTCGGCCTAGGTTGCCTCGCTTTCGACGCTGCAGCTGTTGCCGAATGACAATTCAGTACGAAGGAAGCCCCAGGGACAAAATAGAAGCTCTACAAACTTTTTTTGACTCCTTTAGTATATCGGTTATTTTAATCTTTTTACGAAACCAAAATGATAGACATATAATGGGGATGTGACACAACCAGCAGCTTCATCGCAGATATAATGATCCAACTTTTTCTTGAAGTAAAGTATGCTCACGATAAATTAAAATTGTACATGTACGTTCATAATCAGTTTGTTGATTACCCTAAAACACAAGCCATCGCTTCCTCTTTCTTTGCCCTATCGATGAATGCTTTGCAGAATGATTCCATCATCAGCACCGCCAAACTGTTTGATAAAGGCAACAAAAGTTACGGTACTATACACAAATTTTTTCAGCTGATTGAAGTAAATGCGGACCTATTTCAGAACGATAAGAAGCGAGTCCTTAAGGAGATACCCACTCACCAAAAATTTTATGAGGAGAAGGCCCTACTTCTGCAGAACTTGTTAACCTGGAGAAACAAACATTTTGCACACCCAGATAAGAACTACTTTCTGGATAAAGATCGTCTAAAGCTAGGAGAAGATGCCCCCATTCTTTATGGGGATTTGCCTGATCTCTTGCAGAAGTCGGTAGATATTATCAATTTCTATTCAGAAGCACTCTGTAAAAATCATCACATACTAAAGGATCCTGAGATCGAACGACACGTTGATGATTTATTCAGAATTCTCAATGACCACCTAGATAGAAAAACGTAATCGAAATCTAAAACCTTTTTGTCAAAATAGTAGGAATTCCTCCACATTTGGCGCTTGGAAGAGAGTAAACAATATTTTATGTCCAATCCTGAATTCACCTATACTCCCGTATTTACGGTGACAGGCTCTACCAGCATGTCCATTGAGGGGGATTTTTTCATGTGGAGCTGCGTTGATACAACGATTCCATTCAGGTATTATCAAGGAGATATTTATGTATCCGGCACAAATGAGGCGGTGATTCCAAAGATGATTGAGGTAGCGAGCGAATTAAGGGCAGATGTGTCTGAAGGTTAATTAACTTTGTCGAAATTTGCAACTGAAATTAGTACTATCGAAGGGGGAGCAATGCCTTATGTTGGAGTTGTCGATTGATGAATCGGAGCGGTTAAGAAAAGTGGCGCATGCGCTTGCCTCGGATGTCCGTATAAATATTTTAAAGCTGTTGAATTTCAAACAGGAAAATATCGTTGATATCGCTGAAAAGTTAGACTTGCCTGTATCGACGGTCGCTTCCAACATCCGAGTGCTGGAAAACGCAGGCATAATCGTGACAGAAGTGCTGCCTGCTTCCAGAGGGACGATGAAGGTTTGCTCAAGAACGTTTGACGATATACATATGCAATTGAATGTAAACGCTGGTTACAATAATCAGGCGAGCGTCTACCAAATTGAAATGCCGGTCGGCTGCTACACGGATTGTGAAATAAACCCAACCTGCGGCTTAATTACGGAAACCGGCATTGTACAGCCGGTGGACGAGCCATCCCACTTTTATCATCCGAGCAGAATTTCTGCACAATTGCTCTGGTTTAGCCGAGGATATGTTGATTATAAATTTCCTCCGTTGTCTGAGACGAACGCAGAAATTAAATCGATACAATTTTCGATGGAGCTATGCTCCGAAGCGCCAGATTACGATCACAATTGGCCGTCGGATATTACGATATGGATCAATGGTATCGAAATCGGAACATGGACTTGTCCTGGTGATTTCGGCGACAGAAGGGGAAAGCTGAACCCGAATTGGATACCCGATAACCATACGCAATACGGGCTGCTTAAAACGTGGAAGGTCGACCACGCGGGGAGCTTCCTTGATGATGTAGAAATTTCCAAAGTGAAGCTGAACGAGCTCAATTTGAGCAACAATAGGTTCATCAGTTTACGAATCGGAATCAAGCAGAATGCGGAGCATATCGGAGGCATCAATCTATTCGGCAAACAGTTTGGCGATTATAACCAAGATATCATTATGCGAATTATCTACCAATCGGATACGTAAAACGAATGGTTTCATAATCCTAACATTCCAGCGAATGATGTAAAAGAATATATAATCCGCGGTCATTTTGTCTATAAAAATGCGTGAAAAAAATGCCATATTCGACAGATGTACGGGCGGTCCTAGATAGGACGGCCTATTTCTTTTGTTCTATTTTTCAAGCTCGAAGGACGGAATTCTTCATTCATTACAACAATTCGGTAACAATCAAAAAAATGAGAAAAAACTGTTGACGGATCGTTTTTTCTCTTATAGAGTGTAAATCAACGTTAGGGTTAACGTTAATGCTCCAAAATAATAAGAGGGAAAGGAGCGATGATTTATCCATTTTCCGAAGAACAATGTAAGCATAAACATTCGTTTCTTATTATTTATTCGAGGGGGATTTCTATGAAAAGTACCAGACTGTATACAATTGTACTAGGGATGTTGCTTGTTGTGTCATTAATGTTAAGCGCATGTTCGTCAGGCAATGGAGGCAACGGAGGCAACGGAGGCAATAGTGGAAGTAGCGGCAATGGAGGCAATAGCGGTAATACGGAAGCTACAAATGAAAGCGCTTCAAATACACCGGACGCTGCTCCGGCCGAGAAAGTAACCATCACCTATTGGAACATGTTCGGCGGTGGAGACGGCGTAATCATGAATAGCCTCGTGAAGAAATTTAACGATGAACATAAAGGACAAATCGAAGTTAAGGCATTGACGCAGGATTGGGGCCAATTTTATACGAAGCTGCAAACCGCTGTTTCTGGCGGAAACGCACCTGATCTTGCGATATCCCATACGTCCAAATTAAGCGAGCTAGTGGATCTTAAAATTATCGAGCCATTGAACCCTTATATCGAATCGATGGGCATTGATTTAAGCGGATTCAATGAAAACATGGTGAACGCGACGATGTTTGACGAACAGCAATACGCATTGCCGCTTGACGCTCATCCGCTCATCCTGTACTACAACAAAAAAATTCTTCGTGAATTGAATTTGCTGGACGAAAGTGACAAACCGATCATCGAGCCTGGCCCCGATGGATTTAAAAGCTTCCTGCAAAAAATCAAAGACGGAGCTCCAAAAGGCATTGCAAATATGCTGCTCGCCTCCACAGGCGAAGATCCGTACCGGATATGGTGGGCGCTTTATAACCAGCTTGGCGGAGAGGGCATGTTCGATGAATCTGGCCAAAAGGTGACACTAAATAATCCCCAGGGCAAGCAGGCTGCAGAATATATCAGCGGTTTGTTCGAGAGTGGCTTGATCCAGAGAAACATGCCAAAAATCGGCGAGACGTTCCAAGCAGGCAAAGGTGCCCTTTTGCCAACAGGCGTATGGTTTACCAGCACGTTGGAAGCGACTAAAGGGCTGGAGTTCGGGGCCATACCATTCCCGCAAATCTATGACAAGCCTGCTACATGGATTGATTCGCACAATTTCATCCTGCCGATCCAGAAGAAAGGGCAAGACGAGAATAAAGTAAGGGCATCGATGACATTTGCCAAATGGGTGACTGACAATGCTGCCGAGTGGTCCAAGGCCGGACATATTCCGCCATCCACAACTGCTGTAGAGTCGGAAGCGTTCAAAAACTTGCCGTATCGCCAAGATTATCTGCAAGCAGGCAACGATGGCGTATACTTGCCGAGATCTCCGAAAATGTGGCCGGCGAAAGACCAGCTCGTCCAAGCGCTTGACACGATTTGGTCCGGCAAAGCACCTGTCGATAAAGGTTTGGATACAGCCGTACAAAGCATGGAAAAACTTCTGAACCGATAAAACATGCACGTGCAACGGCGTTATGGTGACATAACGCCGTTGCATGATTGGAGGTGAAACATGAACCCGGTAACGATAACGGATCCGAATTTGGCGGATATGTCTATAGGCAAGCGAAAAAGGAAGCTGTTTAACGAATTGCTGGCAACCGGCTTCCTTGCTCCCTATTTCTTTTTCTTTATTCTCTTCTCGATCATTCCGATATTTTACGGACTGTTCGTCAGCTTTCATGATTGGACCTTGATTGGCAAGGAAGGGTTTGTCGGTATTCAAAATTACATCTATGCGCTCAAGGATTCGGATTTTTGGGCGTCCTTATGGCATACGACCTATTTTGCCTTAATCTCAACGCCATTTATGATCTTAACGCCTTTCCTGCTTGCTTTGATTCTCGATTCGAAAGTGAAGGGCAGAACGTTTCTGCGTACCGTGTTTTTTATGCCTAATATTTTATCGGTAGCGGTCGTCAGCTTTATCTGGATATTCGTTCTTGCCCCATATTCCGGTTTGCTAAATACGGTGCTGCATAACTTAGGCATACTCAGTCCGGAAACGGAAATTTTTTGGCTGAACGAGCCGCATTTTGCCTGGATTTCCATCGTCATGATTACGCTTTGGTGGACACAGGGCTTCAACATGATCGTCCTGCTCGCAGGGCTGCAGGATATTCCCGTTGACCATTACGAGGCGGCTACACTCGATGGGGCAAATGCGTGGCAAAGGCTCAAATTTATTACTTTGCCTGCGATGCGCGGATTGATTGTTCTCATCACCGTGCTGCAGGTTATCGCATCCTTTAAAGTTTTCGGCCAGGTATGGCTCGTCACGCGCGGCGGACCCGGCAATGAAACACGAACGATGATTCAATATATTTATGAAACGGGCTTTACCGCCAACGATCTCGGATTATCGTCTGCAATGTCATTTATTTTCTTTGTTTTTCTAATTGTGCTCTCATTCATCCAGTTTAAAGTTTTCGGCAAAAAAACGGATTAAGGGGAAGAAGAGATGAACGAATTCGCTGGATCCAAAAAGTGGACTTTTCCGAAAATAATGCTGTACATTGCAGCTTACGGATTGGCAATCATCTTTATTGTTCCGATTATCTACATGTTATTCACTTCACTAAAGCCGCCAGGAACCGCAATGGGGGATATGATCGACCGCTTTTTGCCACCATTCTCGTTTGAGAACTATGCTTATATTCTCGAGAATGCGCCGGTTATCAAGTGGACGATGAACAGCTTGACTATCGCCGTTATCGTTCCGATACTCAGCCTGATCATGGCTTCCTTGGCCGCGTTTGCGCTTTCTAGAATCGATTTCAGCTATAAAAAGCTAGCCTTTTGGCTTATTCTCAGCGGCATGATGATTCCAGGAGAAGCGACAATCGTTTCCTTGTATATGGTGGCTAACAGCTTGAACATTCTTGATTCTTATGCTGCGCTTATTCTCCCGGGCCTTGCAGGACCGCTCGGCGTGCTAATCATGAAGCAATTTTTTGATGGGATGCCCAATGAGCTGGTTGAGGCTGCCAAAATGGACGGCTGCAGTCTGTTCCGAGTGTGGTGGAATATTTTTATACCATTATCCAAGCCGGTGTTGTCTACATTGATGATCTTTTCCTTCCTTGGGACATGGAACGATTTCCTTTGGCCGTTTCTGGCTATTCAATCGGAAGATTTGTTTACGCTGCCGATCGGCATTCCGTTTTTTATGAGCTCCTATAACCAGGATGAAACCTTGCCCATGACGGTAAACGCGTACGCTTCGGTTCCGATTATCATTATCTTTATCATTTTCCAAAAGTATATTGTAAAGGGTGTTACCTTATCCGGAATAAAAGGTTGATTGCAATATGAAGATACGTTTGAAAGATATCGCATCCAAAACCGGCTATAGCATCAACACGGTGTCCAGAGCTTTAAAAGGGAAAGGCGACCTGACGGAAGCTACGAGACAATTCATCCTGCATACAGCTAAAGAAATGGGGTATATTCCTAACGGCATTGCCAGAGGGCTGCGTTCCGGTTCAATGAAAACGATTGCGGTTATTCTAAGCGATCTCTCCAACCCTTTTTTCTCTATTATGGCAAACTTTATCGAAGTGGATGCAAGGAAGAATGACTATGCGATCGTTGTGCTAAACAGCGGCGAGAAACAGGAAATGGAAGAGCAGGCGATCTATCTGGCCATCAACAAAGGGGTGGACGGCATCATTCTGTTCCCGGTTCAAGGCAGTACCGGAAGCGTAGGGATCTTGAAGAACGCCAACATCCCATTTGTTTTGGTCGGAAGGCATTTCGAGAATGAGCAGACCGATTATCTCATAACCGATGATGTTCGGGGAGGCTACTTGGCAACCGAATATTTGATAAGCAAAGGGGCAAGAAGGATCTTGATGTTATCCGGTCCCAGCTATCTTTCTTGCTCGCGGGAAAGGGAAAAGGGGTATATGCAGGCGCTGGCCGATAATGGTGTAGCGTTCGATCATTCCCTAGTCGTCTATCATGAAATTACGATGGGAAATACGTATGCGGTTATGAAGGATTTCGCGCGAAGCAGGAAGGATTATACAGGTATTTTCGCATTCAGCGATCTGGTCGCATTAGAAGCCATTTATGCGATGCAGGAGGCGGGGATCCGCATACCGGAGGACATTAAGGTGGTTGGCTACGATAATATCCAGTCCCAGCTGTTCTATCCCTTCCCGCTTACAACGATTAATATTGCCAAGGAGAAGATGGCGGGGCGTGCAGTTGAAATTATTCTGAACAAAATCAAGGGTGATGTAGAGAAAGAATTTTACCAGGAAGTGTTTGACACGGTCTTAATCAAACGAAAGAGCTGCTGAGCAGTTTCACAAACAATCATAATCTAATTTAAAGGAGAACAAAAACAATGTCACAACATTTCAGGCCCCCTGCAATACCTCTAGTAACGGTTGATCCGTATTTCAGTGTATGGTCTACTGCCGATTGCCTTACGGATCAACATCCTACCCATTGGACCAACAAACGCAGCAGCATGACCGGATTGATAAGAATCGACGGCCAAACGCGCCGGTTTATGGGGATGACGGAGCTTGCCGAGGGAAGCGATTTCCAGGAACCGGATGCCCTCAAACAGACGAATCTGGAAGTGACAGCGACGTCCAGCAAATACCGGTTTGAAGGGGATGGCATTCGGCTTGAGGTCGACTTCACCACGCCGCTGCTGCTTGACGATCTGGAGCTATTATCGCGGCCGGCTTCATACGTTACGTTCCGTACTCAATCCATTGACGGCAAATCGCATGATGTTAACATTTATTTGGACGTTACCGGCGAATGGTGTGTCAATACGCCGGATCAGAAAATTGTCTGGTCCCGCAAAGCGATCGGCGACGGAATCGATGCGCTGCGTATGGGCAGCGAGCAGCAGCCGGTGCTTCAGCGTGTTGGCGATGACGTTCGGATCGACTGGGGATTTATGTACCTGGCCGCTTCCAAATCCGAATCTACCCGTACAGCGATTCAGTCTTATCGGCTGCGCAACCATTTTATCGAATCGGGTCATGTAAGCTTGCCGGATGACGAGCATATGCCGCGAGCTGTGGAAGACGATACGCCGGTAATGGCTGTGCAATTCGATTTTGGCGCTGTAAATGAAACCATGCAATCAGAGTATGCGGTGCTGGCTTATGACGACATCCATTCTATCGAATATTTTAACCAACCGCTTAAAGCGTATTGGCGAAGGAACGGTACTTCATTCGAGGATATGCTTGCAGCAGCTTTCTCGCAATACGATGAAATCATCGGGAAATGCGAAGAGTTTGACCGGGAATTGCGGCAGGAGAGCGAGGATGCGGGCGGATCGCAATATGCGGATATACTGTCGCTCGCTTATAGGCAGGCGATCTCAGCGCACAAGCTGGTCGTCGATGAGAACGCCGAGATTCTGTTTTTGTCCAAGGAATGCTTTAGCAACGGCTGTATTGGCACAGTGGACGTTAGCTATCCGTCGATTCCGCTGTTTTTGCGGTACAACTCCGAGCTTGTCAAGGGTATGATGCGTCCGATTTTTCGGTATGCAGCCAGCGAACAATGGCCGTATGAATTTGCCCCTCACGATGTGGGCTGTTACCCGGTAGCTAACGGTCAAGTGTACGGAGAAAACAAGCTCGAATACCAAATGCCGATCGAGGAATGCGGCAATATGCTCATTATGGCGGCAGCCGTTTGTTTATCTGAACAGAACGCGGATTTTGCAGAGAAGCACTGGGAGCTGCTGACGAAATGGGCGAACTATTTGATAGAAAACGGTCTCGATCCGAATAACCAGCTGTGTACGGACGATTTTGCCGGTCATCTAGCCCATAATGCGAACCTCTCAGTTAAAGCGATCATCGGTATCGGAGCATATGCCATTTTGTGCAGAATGCTTGGGAAAACGGAAGAAATGTCGCGTTATTCCGATACGGCCAAAGAAATGGCAACGCAGTGGATCGCGATGGATGAAGCAAGCGACCATTATAAATTGACATTCGACAGCTCGGAAGATACATGGAGTATGAAATACAATCTCGTATGGGACAATCTTTTTGGACTGGGCTTGTTCTCGGGCGATGTAATGGCGAAAGAAATTCCTTATTATTTGGCCAAACAAAACCGGTACGGCACGCCGCTGGACAGCCGAAACACGTATACGAAGTCGGATTGGCTAGTGTGGTGTGCATCGATGGCGCCATCGAAGGAAGATTTTGCGAAAATGATTGCACCGCTGTGGTATTCGCTTCATGAATCGCCAAGCCGTGTTCCCCTTACCGATTGGTACGATACGGTCACGGGCAAGCAAATAGGCTTTCAAAACCGGACGGTTGTTGGCGGATTTTATATACAGCTGTTATCTCCGTTTTAATATGGCGTTACGGTGTTGAGTCTAACCTATAGTAAGGAAGCAGGAGCTTGCCAGACGGCGGCTCCTCTTTGTTATGTGTAATTTAAAAAACAACTATTTCAAGCGATAAAATGAGATCCTTCCAATCGTCATATAGGAGCGGGATAGGAAGTTGCGTCGATTCAGATAGAGAGAAGCCAGCGTGGAATCAATGGCGTTTGGGAACTTTTTAAAGCAAGCTGTAGGAGCATGCTACTGATATAACATTGCCGGCTGTGAAAAACAGATCATATCGAAGTCAACGACCCCGCAGATGTTACGAATATAGTATAATTAGGAAATTCGTTATAATCGGGGTTAAAAAATGGCCACAAACATTACACGATTAACCAGACAATACTTAATGGACGAGTTATTCTCAACTGGTCTTCAATTGGACGGCAGATTGGATTTCATTACCTTTCTTTATAGAACCTGGCCGCTGGATCAGATGAACTCGACTGATTCCAGGTTTATAACCGCGGAAGAGGATATTTGCCAGCACATTCATACCAAGGGAGTTGGAAAACAGAAAAAAGCCGACCAAGACTGTATTGTTCCAGTTTTGGTCGGCTTTTTTGATGCTCCTACCATGAATACATTGAATACATGTAAATGTGTAGGCCTTTATTTTTCAAGAGGTTTTCACATGCTCGTTTAGATAAACGCGGAAAATATACGCTAAGACTTCGATCCTATCCAGCATTTATCTCAGGATTTAATTACGGAGTGTCTACAGTCCAATCATTTAAGGAATTGATTGGTAATGGACAGTGCCCGTACAGGTTGGTTTCTTACTTAAGCATGACTAGGTAGTGCAACTACCTTGATTCTTTGGCAGCGCCGGGTGTAACTTCTGGAATACTACCGGTTTGGTTAGACTGAGTCTCTCCGATTGGTCGTACGTTCCGAAGCCGCGTAACGACAAGGATGATGGTAACTAGCATGATGGCGCCGCTGGCTGCCGCAACGGCGTGCATCCCGCTCGTAAAGGCTTCGCGCGCCCCCGTGAGCAGTGCCTTGCCGACTTGTTCGGAGAGGCCTTCCGCTATAGCCGTGGCACCGGCCAAGCTGTCGCGGGAAGCTTGTACCGCGGATGCCGGCAAGTCGGTGGGAATAGAGTTCGCCACCTGGTTGCGGTAAACGACCGTGCCGATGCTGCCCAAGACTGCGATGCCCAGCGCGAAGGCGAATTCGCCGCTGGTTTGCAGCATGGAGGCTGCAGAACCCGCCTTCTCCGGCGGGGCTGAGCCGATGACAAGGTCGCTGGACAGGCTCGGGAGCGGAGCTGCACCTATACTGAAGCAGATGTACCCGAGCACCAGAAACGTGAGACCTGACTCAATCCCCACCTTGGTCAGCAGAAAACAGCCCGAGGTCGATACCAATAGTCCCGTTCCGATAAGACGGGCCGATCGGATCCGGCGTGCGATAAGCGGCGCGAGAAGCATACCGGCCATCTAGGCAATTACCCCGGGGAGCATATACAACCCTGCCTGAAGCGGCGACATTCCTTGCACGAATTGAAGGTACTGCGCGATGAAGAGCATGGTCGCTCCTGTCAGTGTAAGACCGAACATGCCCCCCAGTGCAGCGCTGAATCCGGGACTCGCGAACAGGCGCAGGTCCAGCAGGGGGCTCGTCAGCCTGCGCTGCCGCGACACGAACACCGTGCCGAGGACGATCCCCGCCAGTATTAACAACGCAGGCACCATCTGCAGACCGTACTTGGCGATTTCCTTGAGGCCGTATATGACCGGCAGGATGGCGCCCAGCGATAACGCGACACTGGTCAAATCCAGCCGGCCGGATTCGAGGTTCCGGTATTCGGGCAGCAACATGGGTCCGGATATTAGTAGAAGCAACATGACCGGCACGCCCAGAAGGAACACCGAGCCCCACCAGAAGTGATCCAACATGATACCCCCAACCACCGGTCCGAGGGCCATGCCGCCCATGGAGCACGTTAACCATATGCCGATGGCGAGGGAGCGCTGTTTATGTGAACGGAACATGTTGCTTACCAAGGCTAGAGTAGAAGGCGATACAGTCGCCCCGGCTATGCCGAGTAGTGCGCGGGCCGCAATGAGCATCTCAGCGCTTCGGGAGAATGCTGCCACTATCGAGGCTATGACGAATGCGGCCCCGCCGATCAACAGCAGTTTGCGGCGGCCGATCCGATCTCCCAGCGTCCCCATTATGATCAATAACCCAGCGAGCATGAAGCCGTAGATGTCGATGATCCATAATTGCCGGGCGCTGTCAGCGCCGAGGTCGGCGCCAATGTGTGGCAGTGCGAGAATCATGACGGAGAGATCGATTGAGACAAGAAGGGCGGGCAAAGCAAGAACCGCGAGCCCGAACCATTCACGCATGCCGGCCTGCATCTCAGTCCCGTTCATAGCGTTCGTCATTCGGTCTTCAAAAAATCGCCCAGCTTGTTCAACATATATTTCGTCCATAGATCCTATGTCCGGAGTCGGTATGACCGGATGGCGAGAATAAACTGATCTGGTCGTAGTATCGCAATGTTCGAACCGTTAGTCCTGCCAATTTCGCAAGTTCTCCAACTTTCCACTCCGTTTTCATGATCATCCCCTTTTTTTCGCGCGATGTTTTTTTACCGGTATCCACATCATAATTCATTACGTTACGTAAGTTTCAAGTGCAAAATGAAATTTTTTAAATATTAGCATTAAAATGAGGTGTTTTTCTTTAGGGACCTGGATCCTAATAGCCCAATAACTGGATATGATGTAAGAGTCAAACCTAGCATCAGTTCATGAGCGATCAATGTCTCCACGTTCTACATGAGAGTCATCAATACTAACGCTCGGGATCCCCAATGCGCATAAGATGGATCCCGCCCCGAACAATCCGATCGACAGCAGAAACGCTTAGCTCCACAACGACTCTTGAAAATAAGAGATTCTATCACTAGATTCCAAAATGAAGGTTCTTAGCTTGATGGGCATGGGGTCCAGACATCATTTTAACTAAAATACGATATAGACGGTTTAGGCTGCGTGTTTACCCTACTCTAGGCCTAATGTCCAAAAATTGAATGTAGTACCATATTTGATTGTAATTTTATCAGAAATCTAGAATTTTTGTTGCAAATATTACCTTTGTCATTTGATGAACTTAATGCGAAAGGGGCATAGGGCGCAATGAATGAAACCGGTGTTCCGCCAACCATAGAGCTGGTTGCAATAAAAGCAAGCAATATAGAACTAATCATTAATCTTTTGTGAAATTTCATTAGGTAATAACCTTCCTATTGATAAAATAAATGCTTCGTCTACTTTTTTAATAACGACTAATATAACGTATTGATGAATCGCGCCACTAAAATGTAAAAAACGTTTTTACTTGTCAGAAAGCGATATACCCTATTTATTAAGAATTTTTAATAAGAAAATGACATAACAAAAAAACCAGTCATATCAAGCAATAGATGGCTTTTATTTTGTGAGTAACGATTTTCTGTACTTTTTTTAATTAGGGTCTTTCCTATTTTCATGTAAGCTAATTATCTATAACTTTTTAGGAGTGATAAAAATGAAAAAGAAATTACTTGCGACGCTTGTGATTTTTGGATGTCTACTGTCGCAAGCAAATTTCGCATCAGCTGCATCTACTAATCCTTTTAGTGATACAAACGCAGCTGAGGTTAAGTTCCTATATGATAAAAAAATCATCGGGGGATATGGCGATGGGACATTTAAACCCAACAATCCAATCACGCGTGCAGAAGCACTTGTTATCGTCGAAAACGCAATGGACATCCATATGGAAAGTAGTACCGTTACAAATTTTACGGACGTACCGGTATCACACTGGGCTTATGCATCTATCCAGACCGGTGTTGAGCATAAACTGCTAAATGGATACGGGAACGGCACCTTCCAACCCAACAAAAAAATTACTCGCGCAGAAAGCTCTGCACTCATTTCTCGTGCCAATAAGCTGACGACCACGAGTGTCGTGAAATATTTGGATGTACCGAAGTCTCATCCGTTCTATACGGATATTAATAAAATGACCTCGGCTGGATTCTTTTCAGGGACAAGTTTCTCTTTGTTCTCACCAGATAGAGAGATAACAAGAGGAGAATTTGCGGTTGTTGTTGCAAGAACCCTGAATCCCGCCTATAGAGTTAAATTTGTTAATCCTAAAATTGTACAAATAGATGCTGGGCACGGCGCACAAGACCCAGGCGGTGTCAGTAATGGACTGCAAGAGAAAAATCTAGTGTTAGATGTATCTCTCCGCATTCAAAAAAAATTACAAGCAAAAGGCGTTGCTGTATTAATGTCTCGGACAACAGATACATTCCTTAAACTCGAGGACCGGGCAAAATTATCTGCCGATTATCAAGTCGACGCATTTGTAAGTGTTCACTCGAACGCTGCGACGACCTCACAAGCGAAGGGTGTTGAGACATACTATAAAACAGGCGATGCGAAGTCTCAACAGTTAGCCTCACTCATACAAAATAGTCTTGTGAAATCAACGCAATCGACTGACCGTGGAGCAAAACCCGCAAACTATAAAGTGCTTAAGGAAAATGAAAAACCCGCTTCATTAGTAGAAATTGGTTTCATTACCAACGAAGCAGAAGCAGCTAAATTAAAAACAAGTGCTTATCGCGATACGGTAGCAAGTGCTATCGCAGGCGGAATTGTTTCTTTCTTAAATGCGAATTAGTCTTTATAACTACTCAAGGGTAGCAAAGTTGTTGCTGCCTTTTTTCATGTTCCAAAAAAGGTTTCGTAAGTTTTTGAAAACTGTGAAGAATTAAATTTAGCGAGGGATTAATATGATTAGAATTTCGATAGATACGATGGGCGGGGACAAAGGACCGCTTCCGTCATAACCGGTGTGGTTGATTTTATTAAAAGTCATCAAGGTGAGAATGCAGTTGAGTTTCATTTATTTGGCGATGAACGCATTATCAAGGAGCATTTATCGGGCTTAGGTATGACAAATATTCAGGTGCATTATTGTGATGAATACATTTCCTCGAGTGAAGGTTAGAAACAAAAAGAATTCTTCTATTGTTCGCGCCGTAACGTTTGTAAAAGATAAGCATGCAGATGCGGTTATCTCATTTGGGAATACGGGTGCATTCATTTGACCGAACCCCCAAGATTTAGTCGGCAGAGCCGCTAATGAAGGCGGTCGATAGATGGTTCCGTCATCGTCGTAAACGTGCTTTTGCCAGCGGTTTGGAATGATATTCAGCGGCGCGTCTTCTGGAACTTTTCGCTTTCCGGTTTCATTCATATCCCGGAGGAGGCGCGTAGGGAATGGGATCAAGTTCTTGTCATCCGACAATAATTCTTACTATAAATATAGGAATACTCGTATATGTGCACAAAATACAATGTAGTCTACATTTACTAATTCGACAGAATACGCTAGTGTTTACGATAGATTTTATGGATTGTGACACAATAACTATTACTCTTACAATTGGACAGCATTAAGCTGTCTTTTTTCGTCGTATTCGGGGCTATTAATTAAGTTTAAGATTATGGTAGAATTTCCTAAAGGATTTAGGCTGCTGCTTCGGCTCTATATATCTTGACTCTGAAGCAGGGCTTAGATAATGAAAGGTTTAATCGAAAGCAATTTGCCAGTGAATTATGTAATTGAAAATGTTTTTCAATATAAGATGCGAGGCAAAGTTGCTTATCAAAGCCACTTACCAGCAGCTATTGCGTTGAATATCACTTTAGTAAAAGCTTTTGATGATCCAAGCGGTAAGGGGTACCAGCGGCCAGTCGATCCAAAGCGCACATTTAGTTGCGGAACAACGACAAAAGATGAACCGTTCCTTATGAAAGGAACGGTTTTTAACATGCTTGCCACTTAGCTGTCGGTTGACTAGAACATATATGCCTATAAGTCGTGGAAAATCAGCTTTTTTTGTTATAACGATATATGTTCTTGTCAAAAGCTAATGACAAGAACACATATCGTTTACCGATTGAGGACAAGAACATATTCCAAATTACGTAACCGTGACTATATCTGCAGCGGATTTCCCACTCGGACCGTCTAATAAGGTGAAGGTGGTGATCACGTGAAGCCGACCGGCAGTCGATATAAGAATGATTTTTCGAAAGACCCCACGCAAGCACTGGAGCAACTCATGAACGAATTCGGCACGATTGTTATACGGACCGCGTTTTTCTATACGGGGGATGCTCATCTTGCCGAGGACATTAGCCAGGAGGTGTTCCTACGTGCGTACCGAAAGTGGAACACCTTCCCGGCGACAGTACCGTCAAGACGTGGCTGACGACGATCACAGTCAACATATGCCGCGACAAAATGAGCGTTCGTATGTTCACGGAACAGCCGACCGAGCCAGGCAAGTTGGAGCTTGGCCGAACGATCAGCGTGGAAGATGAGGCGCTTGAACGGCTAAAGAAGAGCGAAGTGCTGCAGCATGTGCTTCGCCTACCGTTACCGTATCAGGAAGCGTTGTACTTGTATTACTACGCGGACCTCAACACGCGGGAGATATCAGAAGCAATTAGCACTCCGGAAGGAACAGTACGCAACAAACTGCATCGGGCGCGAGAAATGCTCGCCCGAGAGATCGGTAAGGAGGGAATCATTCATGACGGATAGGGATCATGAACTGCATCAACAGTTTAGAAAGGAGTCTGATGAAATGTTATTTTCGAGTATGGAGATGAGTGAGCAACTGAAGCGGAAGATTCGTCAAGAAGTTGCTGCTGAGAAGGCAGGGCGTAAATGGAAACTTGCGAAATCATGGAAGGTGGCGGCGGTGGGATTGGCAGCAGCGGTCTCAATCGTTGTAGCCATCCCGCTGTTAGGTACACCGAGCGCTCCGGCGCCTGTGGATAGTACGACGGAGAATGTATCTCCGACACAGACGAACGGAGGCATCGTCGGTTCGGATGTGACTAAATTGACGACAATGACGCTTGGTTCGATCGAAGAAGCAAAGGCGTCTTTTGGAGAAGGCTTGATGCTGCCGTCCTTTGTACCGAAAGGGTACACCTTAACAGAAATTGCAGCGGTGGGGATGCCGGGTCAACCAGTTAGAGATATCATCTTTACGTATACGTCGGGCGAACATACGGTGACGTTCTCGGCCAGCCGCATGGCATCCGTCTATCCGGCCGAGCTATTTACGAAGACGAAAGTGGGCGAAGTGGACGGATTCGTATTCGAACAACCGGGCATGACTGAATTGTTCTGGACGATGGAAGATGTCCATTTTGGCGTAACCGGGTCAATCCCAGGAGATGTAGCGATGAAGATGGCGTTGTCGGCAACGCTTTAAGTGAGAAAAGCTTTTACCTCGAAGAAGTAGATGCCGTCAATGCTGGCAGCTGCTTTTTCGAGTTAGTCCTTACATCTATGATGTCTAGGGGACACAATTTCACCTATTAATTGAGTGAGAGCTTGAGTAATCAGACTTTTTATTGTATATGTATAGAAATTTGTGTCATCAGAAAAAGCACAAAGCCACCAACATTAAGCCCCAGAGACACAACGATGCAGAGAATTATAAGTATTAATATTAAACTATCAATCAGTCGATAATAATAAATCATGTGATTGTGTCACAAGCTGTCGGACGACAACAACATCTATACAACGAAAGCCGCATAAACTGCGGCTTTTTTATTTATTGTATAGAAGTTCTTGTCGTTTGCTCAAAACAAGAACTTCTATACAAAGCCGTATTAGGACAAGAACTTCTATACAGCCCCGTGATCCCTTTAAAAGCACGATTTATTAAGCTAACGGGCAGGATAGTTGAATAAAGGCTAGTCCACCCGCTTGCATAAGTTCCTGCAAACATTTTTGAGTTTATAGACGGACTAAAGACTTCTCCCTAATAGGGTCCCAACTTGTGTTGCCATAACTCGAGGCGGATATGGCATTCCGTTTCGGATCCACCATTCAATTATTCCTACATAAGCAGTACCGGCATATTGCAGCAGTACATCATCAATTAAATCCGTATTTCTTCCGCTTTCTCTATCAATCTCACCTTTGAAACCTTCAATAAAAGAAGTAAGAAGTCGAGTTCTAAACGCTGACGGCACACCTGTACTTGCCAACATAGTTGAAAAAAATAAATAATTTTTCTCAAAATATTCAAAATAAGGAACTAGAGCCTCGTTCCAATCCATCTCACATGCCCATTCGTCCATCTCACCTAATTCATTTAAGTGTGTTTCTATGAGGTTATCCAATAAATCAAATTTGTCTTGAAAATGAAGATAAATTGTACCACGATTTAAGTTCGCCCGGTCTGCAATATCTTGAATGGTTATATCATCAAAATTTTTTTCAGTCATCAGTTCAATAACAGCTTTTTTTAAAGCTTCCTGCGTTTTAAGAATTCTCCGATCCACTTTTGCCATCGTCTACCCACCATACCTTCTAAAGATACTTAACATTTTTATTCCTCATGTTGATTTATCAACATATCGCGTTTCTTTAACCATTGAATTAACGCATCTTGATCATATAATAATTAACACAAGTTTTTTAATCTAGTTTTGTTGTTTAATCATCAAGGATTGGATTATGGAAAAGAGATGAAGGATTAAGAAATGAATATCCAACAGACGATCAGGAGTATAGCCGAGGAGGTCTTTGTCGAAGGGAAGAAGGTGATCCGCAGTCATACCGCATGGCAATTAGGAAACGGTGGAATCTTACTATACGAATATATGTCCTGCAACTATCCATCCTACAGTGTTTGCTTCTTTGACAATTTAGATGATTATCTTGAAACATGTCAGGAAGTTAGTTGGTTGAAGATAGGACCATTTGAGCGGAGTTAAGTAATGGTTAAATAGTGTGCGCGTAATATAGAAGTTTTACGAAAGATTCGTTTAAAGAAAGTAGGAGCTATTTTAGTGGATAGAAAAAATCATTTGTTTATAGTTATTTTGACGATAGGTGTTTTCGGTATCTTAAACACGGAAATGGGTATCGTTGGGATATTACCTTCGATTGCTGATCACTTTAATGTCAGTATAGCCAAAGCAGGGTTACTAGTGAGTCTCTTTGCACTCGCTGTCGCCATTTCTGGACCGATTCTTCCGTTATTATTTTCGGGCTTAAATCGTAAAAAGGTAATGTTATTAGTAATAGGTGTTTTCGTTCTTGGCAACGTTGTCTCCATATTCGCATCAAGCTTTACCGTTTTATTAATTGCTCGTGTACTTCCGGCCTTTTTACATCCCGTATACGTCTCAATAGCTTTAACAGCAGCAGCTGCATCAGTTAACAAGGAAGAGGCTCCTAAGGTGATTTCAAAAGTATTTATGGGAGTAACGGGGGGGATGGTACTTGGATCACCAATTTCTAGTTTTATTGCTACTTTAACTTCAATTAAGATGGCCATGTTGTTTTTTACTGTCGTGAATGTAATTGCATTTATTACTTTACTATTTATACCATCAATGCCTGTTAAGGAAAGACTCTCTTATGGATCTCAGTTAGGTATTTTAAAACGGTTCTTTACTTGGCTGTCCATAGCTGCTGTCGTTTTTATAAATGCAGCGATGTATGGAGTAAGTAGTTACCTTGCTGAGTATCTTGAAACCATTACTCAAATACCTGGGAAAACAACCAGTTTAATGTTATTCATATTCGGTGGGGCCAGCATAATAGGGAACATTGTTGCAGGTAAGCTCCTTACAAAAAACACAATGAAATCTATAATATCCTTTCCATTCGTATTGGCATTTGTTTACATTTCATTGTTTTCAATGGGGCAGTTCACTATACCTATGGCAATCATTGTTTTCGCTTTTGGGATAGTAGTGGCTATAGGGAACAATATCTCGCAATATTGTATTGTGTCTGCAGCTCCAGAAGCTCCTGAGTTCTCAAATGGCTTATTTTTAGCTTCTGGTAACGTAGGGGTAACAATCGGGACAACAGTAGGAGGAACGATTATTACTGAGATGGGGACAAAATATGTGATATTAGGTGGATTCCTATTTTTGTTATTGAGTATATTGTTTATTCTAATGAGAAACTACAGGTATTATCCCATTAAACTTACTAACAAAGAGAGCCAGTAAGAATTAATAATAATAAACAAAATTTGATGATCTGTTGCTAAATTAACAAATCAGAATTCTTTAACCATTGAATTCAATCTGCTTAGATCTATAATAATAGACACGAGTGGATTAAACAACTTGAATTGTTTATCGTGATTTTTGCGCAATAATTTTTGATTGAGAAGTTTAATGAATTTTGATCTCATTTAGTACACGTAATATTGAAGCTTTCATTTACAAATACGGATTAAAGAAAGGGAGGACTTAGGACTTATGAAGAAAAGAAAATTGGGTGACTTGGAGACTTCATTACTTGGATTCGGGTGTATGGGGCTAAACTATCATCGGGGTCCGGCAAAAGACCGTAATGAAATGATTCAGGTCGTGCACTCCGCTATTGATGCTGGTATTACCATGTATGACACAGCAGAAGTTTATGGGCCTTATACCAATGAAGAGCTTGTTGGTGAGGCGCTTGCAGGTCGCCGCAGCAGGGTACAGATTGCGACAAAAGGCGGTTTTAAGATCTCTGGTTTAACAAATGAGCTTGACAGCCGGCCAGAGTCCATCATACGTTCAGTTGAAGGATCTTTAAAAAGATTGCGAACGGATTATATCGACTTATACTATATCCATCGTATAGACCCAAAGGTTCCAATTGAAGAAGTTGCAATGACTATGCAGCAACTTAAAAAAGATGGAAAAATCCTCCACTGGGGATTGTCGGAGGCAAGCGCTGAAACCATTCGCCGTGCGCACTCCGTTGAACCGCTGGCGGCAGTGGAGAGTGAGTATTCGATTTGGTGGCGCGATGTAGAGCGAAACATTTTCCCGGTACTCAAGGAATTAGGGATTGGCTTAGTTGCCTATAGTCCTCTGGGACGTGGATTTCTCACCGGAAAAATAGACAAGAACACATCTTTCACTGAGAATGACAACCGAGGGGAGCTTCCGCGGTTTACCAAGGAAGCAATGGAAGCGAATCAGGTAATTATTGATTTTTTGAATAAACTGGCTAAGCGGAGGAATGTAACTCCTGCACAAATAGCACTTGCATGGATTCTTTCCCAGAAGTCCTTTGTTGTTCCAATTCCAGGGACAACAAATGTCAACAGAATCTCTGAAAATGTTGCATCAACTAATATCGTGTTTACTGAACAAGAGCTACAGGAGATCAATGAAGAAATCGCCAAGATTCAAATTGTTGGTGACCGTTATCCGGAAGCAGAAAAGAAAAGGACCGGCAAATAAGCAAATGCTAATTCTGCCGAAAGTTTAAATCGAAACAAAAAGTTTCTTAAATGAAAAGAGGGTTAATTGGAATGAAAGCAAATATGATGTATGCTGCTGGTGATGTTCGCGTAGTAGAAGTACCCGTTCCGAAATTGCAAAAACCGACTGATGCCATTTTGAAGGTGGTTACCGCCTGCATTTGCGGAAGCGACCTGCATCCTTATCATAGCATGCATGCCCATGAGCATGGCGAAGGTGAAGCCATGGGCCATGAAGTCATCGGAAGAATTGAAGAAATGGGATCGAACGTTACTGGATTCAAAAGAGGCGATTTGGTTGTCGTTCCCTTTGCTTATGGTGACAACACATGTCCTTTTTGCGAAGAAGGATTAATGACTTCATGCATACACGGAGGGTTTATGTCCGGTTGCCAGGCGGAGTTTGTTAGAGTACCTCAAGCACAAGGAAGTATGTTCAAATTGCCTGAAGAAATAGATGAGAACTCACCATTGCTGCCTTCCCTATTAACATTGTCTGATGTATACGGTACTGGATATCATGCGGCTGTGAAGGGCGGTGTGAATGAAAATACGACAGTAACGGTTATCGGTGATGGAGCAGTTGGTCTTCTTGCCGTCCTGTCAGCGAAGAAACTCGGTGCTAAGAAAATCATTCTCATGGGTCGCCATAAGGTACGGACAGATCTTGGTGTTGAATTTGGTGCCACAGATGTTGTTTCTGAGCGCGGAGAAGAAGGCATTACGAAAGTTCTGGAATTGACGAATGGAGAAGGAACACACGTTGTTCTTGAATGTGTTGGTCTAATGCCTGCTTATGAGATGAGCCTTGGTGTAGTGAGGGCTGGTGGGGTTATCAGCCGTGTTGGTGTGCCACAGTATGAGGATGCTCCAGTCGGCTTTGCTAGTCTTTTTGGTCGTAATATAACGCTAACGGGGGGACCAGCTCCAACGCGTGCATATATGGAAGAATTATTGCCCGACATCCTTAACGGAACAATTGAACCTGGTCGTGTATTTGATGTAACCGTTGATCTGGACGGGGTTCCAGAAGGTTATCGTGCCATGGACAAACGTGAAGCGCTCAAAGTACTAATTAGACCTTAATAAAGAGAAGTGTAAGAGAAAGAACTTGTACATTAGAGAGCATTACTATAGTGGTTAACAAAGGAGATAACAACTTTGCCAGAAAAACAAACAGCAGGGCGAGATTTGCTTGGAGAATTCGCACCTAAATTCGCAGAACTTAACGATGATGTATTATTCGGTGAGGTTTGGTCACGAGAAAATGAATTATCTCCTCGCGATCGCAGTATGATAACGATTAGTGCATTAATCAGCGGAGGAAACTTTGAACAATTGTCTGCCCACTTACAAAGAGCTAAAAAAAACGGTGTTACCCAAGAGGAAATAGCTGAAATGATAACCCACCTTGCTTTCTATACTGGATGGCCAAAAGCATGGTCAGCATTTAATATAGCAAAAGAAATCTATAAGGACTAAGGGAGACAAAGGTCATGATTATCAAAGACATGAAAGATACGATTTTATTCGATGCAGGAGAACCCAATCCATTTTCTCAATTTTTCTTAGGACAAAGTTATTTAAAAATGCTCACAACCGGACCAAATGCTATTGGAAATGTGACGTTTGAACCGGGTTGCCGTAATAACTGGCATTCTCATACAGGGGGGCAATTATTGTTTGTTACTGCCGGTGAAGGTTATTATCAAGCTATGGGCGAACCTGCTCAACGCTTAAAAGCAGGGGATGTAGTAATCATTCCATCAGGTGTGAAACATTGGCATGGTGCAGCAGATGACTCATGGTTTGTTCATTTAGCAGCTGCTGGTGATCCGAGCAAGCCAGAGACTGAATGGTTTGAGCCTGTAAATGATGAACAGTTCGCAGAAGCAAATAAAGTGAAATATTGATAATGCTTCAAACCGTGAGACAATTGTAGCGGATAAATGCTATTCATTCACGAACATTTTCATTTTAAAGATGAGTCTACTTAAGCTATCGAGGAACGTTAGTTCAATAAGCAACCAGGACGAAGCTGCCAGCACAATCGGCAGCTTCATTGCGTTAACAGGTATGTATAGAAGTTCTTGTCGTCCGACACAAGCCATATGTGCAGCGACACAAAATTGCTTGAATATAATGAGAGAAAACAGTGGTTTTTTGATTGTTAATTAAGCATATTTATGTCGTTTTTAATTGACACAAATACGCTTAATTAATGACCACGCGACACAATTCTACTTGAATAAATGAATATTAATCAGGTATGCGATTTTTCTGTAGTGGTTTTAAATTAGACTTAACCACTGTTATTTATTTATTTAATTTTTTTAGTTATTTTGTTTCCAGCCATTTTGAAGCCATTCGTAGAGTTCTGGAGATTTTGCACGAATCTTGTTCGAACCATTTCTTAGTACGATCTCACCATTAACGGGGGCACATTGTTTTAAACCGTTCCCATTAACTAATGTGGTATAAACACATTTATACGCTGGTGAAACAATTTTCTTCTTTCCGTCGTTCATCAATATGTTTATAACCATTGGCCGCCGTTTAAATACGAAAAGCTGCCGTTCTTTATTTTGAAGATAAATAACGATGATATTATAGAATTTCAATGGTGGCAGAACGATCGAGACTTTCAACTGAAGAATCTCCATTATGCAACATGTCCATTCGACTCGATAAAGAAACGAAGACGTAACAACCAATAATTATTTAATGAGAGTGGGACGCGACCCAAAACTTTTTAGTTTATTAAAGTAGTTTTGTGTCGTGATTTTTTATTTAAGTAAATTTGTGTCGCTGCACACCATAGATGTCGGAAGTCAAGAACATTATCCCATTAAAGCCACGCAAATTGCGGTTTTTTTATTTATGGGATCAAGTTCTTGTCATTTGTTGATGACAAGAACTTGATCCCATTCCCGACTAATGACAAGAACATAGTCCCATTCCCGACTAAAGTTTTTGACTGACGATGCGTCGTTAAGCTAACGGGCAGTTATGCGCAATACGCGTAGGATCGTAAGCGATGAGCACAGCCTCCATATTAGCATTGACAATGGAACGGGCAATTCGTATGATCCAAATAGAATTGTAAAAAAAATGAAAATGGGGTTGAATGCGGATGGAGACAGCTGACTGGGCAAACAAAATTACCGAAATCACATTGTTTGTGGAAGATTTGCGTCGGTCGAAGGCATTCTACCAAGAGACGTTCAAACTTGCGATCATATATGAAGATGAAAGCTGCGCGGTGTTCGATTATGGCAATACAAGCATCAATCTGTTAAATCAATCGAATGCCCGCGAGTTGATTGAGCCGGCGCAGGTTGGTCGCGGCGGAGATGGCGCGCGGTTTCAGTTTACGATCCAAGTGCCAGACGTTGACCGGGTATGCGATGAGCTAGAAGTGCGGGGCGTTAAGTTATTGAATGGACCAATAACGCGCCCCTGGGGGCGGCGGACGGCTTGTTTTGCCGATCCAGACGGGCATGTGTGGGAGATTGCGCAGGTGCTGTAATGAATTGGCATTAGCGGGGAGAGGATCTGGATGGTGAACGATTCTTCGGCTATTATCGAGCAATATATTCGGAATCTGGACAGATATTCGATAGAGCAGTTGCGATTTAAATGCAAAGAAAACGTATGGTCGGTCGGGCAAATGTATATCCACGTGATCGAAGTGGCGAAAGAGTACATCGGGCATATTGAAACATGCACCAAGGCAACAAACGAAGAGTCTGAAGGAAAGACGGAAGACGGAACGAAGGCGCTTGCCGAAAAAGAGTGGCCCAATATCCGAGTGAAACTTGAGGAACCGCCCAACGCGACATGCAACCCCGAGAGCAAGGATGAAATCATAGCTGGCCTGGAGCAGGTGCTAGAGAAGTTAGCCAACTGGGCGGGTTGCATAGATGAGTCGAATCCGGCTTGCAAGGTGCGCCATGGCTGGTTTGGCTGGCTCAACGCACGTGATTGGTTTGAGATGGTTGGTATGCACAGCAGGCACCATTTGCGCCAGAAGGTGAAGCTGGACGAAAAGCTGGCGGAGGCAGGCATAAGATAGCACAATTTTCTAAAGCTTTTTGCTCAATTATGATTAAACTAACGAGCAACGATAGTTCAATACTGACAGGGCTGCCGTTAGGTAGCCCTTCGTTCAACTAACAGGCAGTTTTACTTAATACATTT
Source organism: Paenibacillus sp. LPE1-1-1.1 (assembly GCF_040676435.1). Classification (NCBI taxonomy): domain Bacteria; kingdom Bacillati; phylum Bacillota; class Bacilli; order Caryophanales; family Paenibacillaceae; genus Paenibacillus; species Paenibacillus sp. LPE1-1-1.1. The sequence continues at coordinate 213,404 of NZ_JBEGHY010000023.1, read as the reverse complement.
GCATGTTACTGGGTAGATTAACCAGTGGGGTGAATTTTAAGTGAAGCTATGTAATTTAATATTAGTAATAAGCTTTCTTATAGGACAATTACATAACCATGACGATAATCGTGCCCAGCTTTTGCGAGTATATACACGGATTTACCCGAGGAATCAGGGTGGTGGGGTGTTCCAAAAGGCGTTAGTAAGATGACAATCCATGCCGATGCCAAAAATACAGAAACCGTTCTTTTTTGGTTAATACCGACAGGGACGGAGACTTGGAGTGAAAGAGAACTCATTGGTTATGACAAAGATGGAAATGATGGATGGACTGTAACATGGAAGTTCGGCAATCAGAGACTTCATGACCACATTCATGTTCAGGCGTTGGGAAGCGATAGTTATACACAATCGTTGCTTAAGTTAGATCATTTTTACAAAGAGAAAAGAGGGAGTGATATAACTTCCTGGAGAAAAGGAAGATTAACGGCCACAGAGCTAATCGAAGATGTTGTTGAAGCGTACATAAATAATCTTTTCGATTACTCCAATCTTAAAGTAATCGAAAATAGAAATTTGGTTCATTGGATCATAAATAAAGTCACGGCACATATATGCTTAAGCTTTTTCAAAGAGTGGCTTAATATTGCAAAACAGAGATCAAAGAATATAACCGTTCCTACTAGTGCTGAAATAAAAGGAATGAAAGATAGATGTATTCCAGAGATGGCTTTTAGATTTCATCCTGACATGGCAAAAAAACAGTCTGTAGAATTTTATTATGAGACGAGAAACACTTTGCATTCGTTAATGGACAGATTGTTCGGTGAATGCCCGCACGAAAAGAAGTCAATTCGATCGAGTTTATATTCGATGAAATCCTACAGTCCGTTAGGTGCATCAATGATGTACTACTCACATATGACCGAGGAAAACAAAGAGCTTCGTCAGAATGTCGATCAGTATGTATTGAGATTGACATTATAAACTGCATAATCAACAATGGGAATCCGCGCAGGCGGATTTTTTTATTGTATTAATCATTTAAGATTCCGGGAATCCGTGCAAGCATTTTTTTTCTTGTTTTGCTTATTCGCGTAGGGAATGGGATCAAGTTCTTGTCATCCGACAATATACAAAATATCAGGTTATTAAAGAGATGTTTCCGATTTATATACATATGTACAAAATACGAGTTTTGTGTAATAGTCAATTAATTAATCAATAGTTCCATTAATTTACTCGTTGTTTTATTGTGTTACTTATCCTTGTAAAGTTCAGCGGCAATCTTTTCAATAATCAAATTATTATCAATATTATTTAGATTTTTAAGTTTCTGAATCAACAATTGAGCCCTTGCGATCTGTTCTGTTTTGTTTCATTCTCAAACATGGCGGCATAGAGTGTTTTCTTATTTTTTTCGATGTATTGATTCACGTTAACTTTTTCATTTTTATCTCCTTTTAAATTTATGTTAACAAGATTAGGTGCTTGCTTTCAAAAGAAGGATCAATTTTATAAAACCAATATAACTTACTGAAATATAATGTGACACCTATTAACAAAGTCTATATCAGTATTGATCTCTATCTTTATAATTGATTTTAGATAAAATTTGTATTTTGCACATATGTATTTATTCAGAGGAAAACCCTTATTTCATAAGATTTTATATATAGTGTCAAACACTATATAACCATTTTCATATTTTCTATAAATATAAGTTAAGCTTTTATATCACTCTTTTGTTTAGTTGTTTATTTTGTCACTCTTATTATGTGTAAGTTCAGCCGTAAAAATAACGAAACGTTCCCTATGATGGTGTTCCCCAGGACGAAACTTCCCGCATGCTGACTCGATTTATCCGTAATCCTCCCTGTCTTTCCCCTCATTTTAGCGGAAGCTGACGACATCCGATACCATCTACGGGAATGCAAGACGACGGTGTCCTTCAAGGCTCCGCCGTCTTATATACCGTTCTTCCGTTATCCCCAAGCAGCCAGCTCCATCTCGAAATCGGTCGTGAAATCTGGGCTGATCGGCGTGACCCGCACGTTCACGTTAGACTTCCATATGTTGATTGAGATATCGGGTAAAGTGCCCTCGTAGACGTATAGTCCCTTGGCCTGCTGCTGTACCAGCTCCAGCTTTGCCTTCCAGATGCCATGACGGCCGTCGGAGCCGACCGCCTCGACGCGGACGTCCTTGTGCCAGATGGCGCCGAGTTGAATTTCGGCACGGAAGGCCGTCTTGTTCAGCCCGATCCTGCTGCTATGGTCGGCCAGAATATCCGCTTTCCTGACGCGGACGCCGGACCAGTTGTCACGGATGAATTGCTTGTAGGCGGCAACCTTTGATGCGACCTCGAAGTTGTCAGCGGCGAACCGCTTCCCCCTTACGGTCGTGGGGACATACAACTTGTGCCAATAATCGCTTACCATTCTGTGGGTGTTGAAGAAGGGCGCGATTGAGCAGATCGACTCTTTCATCAGGTTGACCCATTCCGTCGGGACCGCGCGATCACCCCGCTTGTAGAACAGCGGAATAATCTCTTCCTCGAGCAGCCGGTAAAGCGCTTCACTGTCCTGATGCGCCTGGTACTCGAAGTCGCCATCCGTCGCGCCTTCGATGGCCCAACCGTTCCGCCCGTTGTAGCCTTCTACCCACCAGCCGTCCAGTACACTGCAGTTGAGTACGCCGTTCATGGCCGCCTTTTGCCCACTTGTACCGCTCGCTTCCATCGGCTTCACGGGTGTGTTGAGCCAAACGTCGACGCCTTGGACCAGCTTCTTCGCCTTATCCATCGCATAGTTCTCCACAATGTAAACCCTGCCCTTGAACCTTTCCTCCTGGGATAGCTCCACTATTCTGCGGATAAGATCCTGTCCCGGTCCGTCCGCGGGATGCGCTTTTCCGGCGAAAACTAGGCACACGGGGCGCTGCGGATCGCCCAAAATGTGCGCAAGCCTCTCTAGGTCGCGGAAGATGAGCAGTGCCCGCTTATACGTCGCAAATCGCCTGGCGAAGCCGAGGATCAACGGTCCTTCACCGGATAAGGCAAGCGGCAGGCCCAACTCCCGGACCATCTCAGATTTCGCCCGCTGATGCTCCTCCCACAGCTCTATGAGTGGGATATCCCGAACAGCAGCCCATACGTCCGGTTCCGCGGTGCGGACGGCCCAGTCGGGCGGGAGGTGCCGGTCGAACAGCTCCTTCATGCCAGTGGCTAGCCATGTCCCGATATGGATGCCGTTCGTGACTGAATCGACTGGAATGTCCTGTCTCGGAATATGCGGCATCCACCGGTGGAACAAGTCCCGTGTCACCTCGCCGTGCAGCTTGCTCACCCCGTTCACCTTTGACGACGTGCTGACGGCAAGCCGTGTCATGTTGAACGCATCGCCCACTCGGCCGAGCGACAGCACTCGCTCCCTGTCCGTCCCGAACTGCCAGTAATAGTCGCCGAAATAGCGGTCCATCATGTCGATGGAGAAGACATCATGCCCGGCGGGTACCGGTGTGTGCGTCGTGAATACAGTGCTCGCCTTTACCGCTTCGAGTGCAGTCTCGAACAGCACTCCTTCGGCGGACAGCATGCGGATGCGCTCGAGCGTCAGGAACGCTGGGTGCCCTTCGTTCATATGCCAGACGTCCGGCCGGATGCCCAGCGTTGCAAGCAATCTCGCTCCGCCGATGCCAAGGATTATCTCCTGGCTTATGCGAACGTCTTGTTCGCTTGGATAGAGTGTGTCGGTCAAGCGGCGGTCCGCGTCGCTATTCGATTCAACGTCGGTATTGAGCAGGTACAGAGTGACCGAGCCCATCTGAACGGACCACGCTTTCACATACACCTGCCTGCCGCCTATCATCACGTCGACAACGAGAGTCCGCCCTTCGGCATCCCGCACGAGACGAACTGGGTAGGTGCTTGCCTCTGGGTCGATTTTTTGATACAGATGCTGCTGCGAGCCGCCCTCATCGATGTGCTGCTGGAAGTAACCGTTACCGTAAAATATGCCTACACCCGTAAGCTGAACATTCATGTCTGAGGCCGCCTTGATATGGTCGCCTGCTAATATGCCAAGGCCGCCCGAGTAAATCGGTAAAGTTTCGTCAAGTCCAAATTCTGCCGAGAAATACGCTACACCGCCGTTTGACATCATCCCACCTCATTTTCGCGAAAAATTGCGCTTCGCCTTGTAAGCGCCTGACTTGATGCCTCTATACTATATGCCGGTTTACAGTACACGTGCCTATAGGAAGCGGGAGCCACGGGTGGTAAACCCCGACAAGCCGGGTAAATAGGAAACCTATTTTTCATACAGATTACTGACTTAGTTTGACAATAGTTGAGCTGTTGCGGCTGCATAGTATGCTATAGCCTCAACATATCATTGCTGGTGAAGTGTCTTTACAACGTCGATTGGGATCATGCAATAAGAACCTCAGATTGACGTTTATCGTAAAGACGTTAAATTTTATCTGATTGATACGATTCTCTGTAAGTAAGGAATTTTTCAAAAAAAGTCCCAGAGGCAGCGTCCCCTGGGACTTTCAAATGGCTCACTATAAAAGACGAATTTTGGAAAAGGGTACAGAGCGCTCATGCAGACTGGAAAAAATCCAAAACCGAAGCTCAACGCAACGAGTCGTTTGGACCTTCCTTATAAGTGCAAAAGACCGGTCAGATGGGCACTTTTTTATAAGTGTCTATCTGACCGGTCCGCCGTTCTAATAAGTGGGCTAGATCGAAGAATAATTCAGATCTGTACCGGTGCTTCCGATAAAGATTAAAGCAATTATGGCGATTAGTAAAAAAATGGCATAGAAAGCAGTACCTATAATTCCGCATACAAGTCCGGCAATCGCCAAGCCGCGGCCTTGTTCGTGATGTCCCTTCAACATTTGACTATTTCTCCAAATTCAGCCGGCGTTTGTTTTGCATAACGGAACGGCTTGCCTCAGGCGCCATCGGTTTTCGGCGGCTCGTCGGGCCGACCAGCCATCGACCGAACGGCAGCTTATCCAGTAAACTGGCTAATCCGATCGCTCCTGCTGCAACCAATATAAATGTAATCAACACCGCCGGCAGATGATACCCGGTGAGATGCAAGGGCCGTGTTACCCCGCTCACCAGCATGAGCACAAACGCGTGAGCCAGAAAACCGCCGAACGAATGCCGCCCGATAAACAGCAGGATACGGTAAAGCGCGCCTTTCCTTTTTTGCAGCAGCAGCGCGGCTCCGTACAGCAACAACAGCTGGGAGACGATAATCGCGAAAGTAGAAGGCTTCAAATAGGTGGAAAGATTCAAATTGATCCGCTCCGATGAGAAGCGCAAAACATCATAGCCGAGCCAAATATATGCCCCGATGAACGCAATCATCGTCCAGCCCATAGCATCTCCTACGAACTTCCGAAACCGGTTCAAGCCGAAGGCGCATACGCTCCCCATCAGGAAGTAAAATAAGTACATGACAAAATAATAAGATCGGTTCGCGATCAGCTCCGCCCAAAAACCGCCTGCGGAAGCGGCCCAGTCAGGCATTTTGTAGTAAGACAGCCACATCAGCGCTCCATGCAGCAGACCCAGCGCCAGGGATATCCCCGCAACCCTGGGAAATAATTCATCTTCCGAATTGGGCCGCAGCCGTGACCGGAATGTTCCGACCATCCGGGAAAACAACGGGAATAACAAATAAAACTGAAAAATCATAAGGATAAACCACAGATGGTAGCCGTATGTCGGCTTGATCAGCTGCTGAAAGATACTCGTCCAAGCCGATGGCTGCATGAGCTTTCCGCCGAATACCCCTTCCACCGCTATCCAGTAAATGATCGTCCAGCTTAGAAAAGGAATAAAAATATCGCCGAACCTTTTTCGGATAAACGAACGGTAATGCAGCTTCCCGCTGTAATTGTAAAACAAAATCAGACCGGACAGAAATACGAACGTCGGTGTCCCGAACCGGGTGAAATGAAACAGCATCGCCAGCATGATCGAGTCAGCCGGCAGGATGTCGGGCCGATAAATATACTCCGCAATGCAGTGCTGAAGCGCCACCGCCAAAAAGGCAAACGCGCGAAGCAGCGTCACTTCTTCGATCCGCTCTTTTTTCTGACGTACCTCTGGCTGAGGCGCTTGCCGTTCTATTTCCGCTTGCAAATTTCCCATGGTGTCACCTCTATTCTCAGTTGGCAAAAGATGAACTGATTATAGCGGACAAACATTAGAGGAAGATTAATTGGCACAAATTAACGCTTTCCGGTGCTCTTATCCCTTCCCCGATCCAGCCAGAATAGCGGGTTAGCCCCGGATTAGCTCATCCGCCAGCTCCCGATGGATTACATTCCTTTACTCTCGTATATGAAACCCTGCCACCAAATCCATTTTCCATGTAGGGGTTTCATGATCTGTATCTCATTTCGTTTTACAGGCTATTATTTAGCCTTCATTCCAATCCGTCGTATTTTCCTTGATACTTGAACATCAAAAGTACTCTCTTTATACATAGTGCGCCATTTCTCAGCCGTTTTAATCTGTTTATTCCAATAACGAGGCTCTTTTGCTCTTACATATTCACCGAACCCGAATATATCAGAACCTTTCACTTGCGTTTTTTTAATCATTTTCATATAAAATTTCACGGACGACTCTTTCTGTATTTGTTCTATTTTTTTTAATGTAACAAGGTTATTAATCTTTATTTTATCGCTAAGTTTTTCCTCAAGATCAAATTCCATGGAGATTTTTATAGTGAAGTGCGGAATATTGTCCTTAATCTGCACATCAATTTTTGATCTACGCTGCGTGGCATTGGTCATAACGTATTCTTTTGACCCGCCCAAAGGGATGAATCTCCTATAACCCGCTGGATTCACACCTTTTATACCTAAATATCCAGCAATTTCAAAAGGTTTCGTTACACCCACCATTTGATTGCCAACGAAATAGGCGAGGCCCTTTATCTCGACATTTTGTTCCTTTTTCATTTCCACATATGGTAAAAATCCTTCTTGTCCTTTTTTAGACACATTTTTCCAAAATATACCGATATAATCTTTTGGAAACTTACCTAATTTAATACCTTCATCTAGCGTTGAAATCAAGTAAAGAGTAGGTACCCTTTGCAGCTTCGGTGAAGCTTTCATGAACTTAAGAGCGTTCCCTTTCGATACCATCAACCAGGCCATCCTGCGTACTTCCGGATTGCGTCGAAAATAATCATTTACATTTTCAAGTCCTTTTTTTGCCACTGCTTCAGACACCACGATGACGCGCAAATGTCCAAAAAAGAGTCTGCTGGAGACCTGTTGTTGCAAATTCATAATCGCATCATTTATGCTGTGTCCAACTACATCTATTACCCATACGCTCTGACTCTCTGAGCCCTTACCACCTCCACTTTCGCCAGGTCCGAGTGGAATTCTTCCTGGCAGGGCGATTTGTACGGCAACGCGAATCAACCCTTTTTGCGGTGCAGGAATTGATCCGCGAATATGAGAAACCTCATCCTCCTCTTGTTCAGCTTTTTCTGTGTCAGCCGTATCAATGGATACGCCTAATACAACAGCCCGCTCTTCAATATCAAGTCGATCCCAGCAGCCGGTCAGAAAGGGAATGACAAGAATGATGCAACAAAGTATTTTAAAGATTCTGATCAACTTACTTGTCCTCAACACGATTACCTCTCTTCTTGCTAAGGATTGAAATTATCAGCAATAGAGCAGGAGGATAGCCGATTATAAGGCAACTACCTTTTCATGCAATCCCTTACCGATGATATCCTCGCCCATTATTTTAGTCTTATGTTTTTCTTAGACCGGCGATCATCGGATTCACTTCCAGCTTCTTGATTCATCAAATTGACATGTCTATATCGACCCATCGTAATTTAATGATTTCCCATTATCATTATTGGAAATATTTATTATTCTTCAGTTTCTACAACATACTAAGAAATTAATCATCAAGGATCGTTAACTAACATCTTCTGAGAAGCATGCCCTTGCTCATTAGTATTAGAAAGACTTCTCTCTGATTAAGCGGTGCTTTAAAAGAAAAAGCAGACTGCCACAGCGGTCTGCTCCCGAATCATTTATTCAACTCTGGTTTCTCGTTGGCGGAACCGTTTACCGCTGACCTTCCCGACGTCCCATCAAATAAAACAAATAATCCGTCGGGACCCCGGAATATCCTAACTGCCTGAGCATCGCGGTTGCATTGCCGCGGTGATACGACCTGTGGTTGACCACACGCCTCACGAAGTCGGAGAAATGCGTATCGAGACGGCCGTACTTCGGATGCTCTATGCAAATAGAACCCGAGAGCTCTGCCTGCAAACACATGTGGGATTCAACATTCGGCTCCGGTCATCTCGTTAGTAAACATCTTTTTATATTCACGGGGTTTAAGTTTAACCGCTGATTCAGGCGCGTAGTGAACTTGGACCGAACGGCGACGCTTCGACGAGAAATTCGGTGGTGTGCCATGATGTAAAAGACCGGAGAATATAAGCACTCCCCCTGGCTTCAATGGAACCGCTACATCCTTTGCAACGGCCACGCTGCGATCGCAGAGTTGCCAATCGCGCTCTGCATAGTGTGGGACAGCGCCTTCCCGATGGGAATACGGAATGACATGCATGCAACCGTTGTCCAATTCAGCCGGATCCAATGCAAACCATGCGCCTATGACGGATTTATCGTACGCCAAGTTTCCGTAAGCCATATCTTGATGCCATGGTTTTTCCGAACCACCGCTTGGCGGTTTCAGAATCCCCTGATCTTGAACGACTATTGCCTGTTCTCCGAAAAGCTTACCCATCGCATTCACTACATCCGGATGAAGAGCAATATCCCGCAATCGGGGTTCGTGATCCATAAAACCGTGAATTTTGCGTGCGGCGAACTCGCGCTCTTCATCGGTATGAAGTTCATTCTCTGGTTTAACAAACTGAATACGAGAGCCTATCGAGCGACGGAATAAAATGTCCATTATGGCTTCTAAGCTCGTTTGAACCTCAGAATCCGTCAATGCATTTTCCACCACCAAATATCCTCTTTCCCAAAAAAGACGGACATGCTTATCCGTTAAATCGGCCCAGGATGGGATGCGGTCGTCCTCGATTTGATCGTAACGATAAAGGGTGTTTGCGATTGTTCTAGCCAGACGTTCTTCCTCATCGGTGTCATAAGAATGCAGCGTTCGCTTCGATTTACGCTCTTCCATGTGGAATTCTTCCTCCTTAATACGATGAATGGTTTGTTGATGTCATTATCGTATCATGCAGCAAAGAGCATCGAACATGAAGCAAGCCTTTGATTTTTTATCCTTTTTCCGATATCAGCAGGAAGTCTAATTTTTTCCGTGCGGCACGGCTGCTACCGATGAACGCCGATATATCGAAGGCGGACCTCCAAAATGACGTTTAAACTGCCGGCTAAATAAAAACACATTGTCGTAACCGATCGCATCTGCGATTTGCGAAACATTCATAGTCGTCTCGGTCAAAAGATGCATCGCTCTTTCCATGCGTGCTTTCGTGAGAAAACCCTGCAGTGACATTCCAATCGTCTTTTTAAAGAGCAAGCTCAAATATTCCGCCGACAATCCCGCCAACTGCGCTGCCTCCATAACTGTCATTTTCCCTTGAGTGCTGGAACGAATGAGAGAACTAACCCTTGCCACGGTCTGACGCTGCTTTGCTGAGATGCTATCGCCAGTCAGGTTACCTTCCTGACTCCGGAGCAACTCATAAAGCACAAGTCGCATCAAGCTGTCAAACTCGCTTAGGGAATAGGCATCTCCAAGCTCTAATGTTTCCAGAATACGATTTAACAAAATTTCAAAGCCAAATTGTTCATGAACGAATGTATGTCTAGCGATCGGAATGACTTGTTCAACAACCGAATCATCGGTAAGCTTCCTCGTTTTAAAATGGATAAAGATGACTGTGAGCCGATCTTCCAGGTTTTGATTGGCTTCAGGCCGATCCCCTGGGTGAATGAGACAGCAGCTTCCTTTCGCAAGCTTATGCTGTTCGTTTCCAATACGCATTGTTCCTGAACCTGACACCACATACCAGAGATCAAAGTCAGACAAAGGCAGCGGACACCAATTCCAACCGGGTTCACAACGGGCTTTACCGAAGTTGTTGCCCGAACGAAAGTTAATATGAAGTAGTGGATCATACACACTGTTAACCTCCTTAGCATGGAAATCATAAAGAAATTCTTCCATCAGGATGTAGCGTCTCCGGGTAAAATGCAGCGGCAAAAAAGAGAAAGGTTCCCCCTTCTCTTACCTCGACTCCGTGTTACGCACATTTCATTATACCCTCTATTTTTAAGGATCTGTTCAGGCTCTTTATTGAAAAATACTTCTTCACATTTTTCATAGTATACTCCGTTTTTAAAGCATCTCCATCATTGCCACGTGGCCCCTGCGATTGGCCCAAGCTTTAGGCGATGCCCACTCGGGAACACCCGCTGGAGCCCGCCGGGCACCTTGCTCGAGAAGTAAAGCGGCCATCTCCGATTGACCGTACTTGGCAGCCCATCCGAGCGGTGTCGTGCAATATACATCATCCACGGTGTCTAATTCAGCGCCGCGATCGATTAACACTTTGACTAGTTTTGTATTCCCTTGGGATGCCAATACGTGCAAGTAGCTGACGCCAAGCCAATTGGTCAAGTTAGGATCGGCGCCGTGATCGAGCAGTAGCCCCACCATTTCTTCCCCGGAACGAAATGCATAGCCCATATAGTTATTGATGTACCAGGGACGATTCAGATCGGCGTTATATTTCAACAGCAGCCGTACGATAGACTTATGTCCAAATCCCGCAGCCAGCGTTAGCGGACCGAAATCATCGCCACTATTCACCGCGGAAGGATCCACGGCCAGGATCTCGCCAACCAATTCGATTTTACCCAGCCAACAGGCGGCGGCCAGCGTTGCGGTACCTCCGTAAGCATATAGTAAATCCCGCATTTCGGTATACCCTTTACTCATTGCAATCGAGACTGGGTTGCCGGAGGATTCGACGTTGGCATGGACATCGGCACCATGCTCAAGCAGCAGCTTCGCGCATGACAAATGATTGCCCTGCGCTGCAGCATGCAAGGCTGCCCCGCCCGGCGCGCCTGCTTCCGCCAGGTTTGGGTCAGCACCGTGCTCAAGCAGGACTTGTACCGCATGTTCGTATCCGTGTTTTGACGCATAATATAACGCCGATCTTCCGGAAGAATCCTTGACATTGACCAGCCTAGGGTCTTGTGCCAAAATATCGCGCATATACGGCGTGTCTCCGACCGCTGCGGCGGTGTAGATATCATAATGGGCCCCTTTTGCAGTCAGATAACCGAGCAGAAACCATTCGTTCCTAATCGATTCGGCCGGTAAATCCCGGTTAACGCGGTAGAAGTAATCCCCTTCCATTGCCAAGTGAACGGGCCCACAACCGTCCGCTCTTCGCGCTTCCATATCGGCGCCTTGCTGAATGAAGTAATCAATCAGCTTCAGCTGCCTGGTCAGAACGGCCCAATGCAGCGGGGTGTTTCCGCGATCGTCGCTTGCATTCACCGCATCCGGATGTTCGTCGATCCACCGCTTTATTTCACACTCATTGCGTTCTCTGATAAGCGCAGCGATGGAATCTCCTAATGAATTGCTATGTAACGTACGCTCAAGATGATCCTCCAGCATCGCGGCGATGCCGGAATGGCCACGGTCTTTGGCTATTTGCAGCGGAATGTCCTGCCAGCTGACTCCTGTTGCCGTTAGATCCGCGCCATGCTCGAGTAATATACGCACGATATCCGCATGACCTTCCCTTACGGCAAAATGAATCGGGGAAAAATACGCCCAACTGCAGTTAGACAACGACGGATCTTTCTGAAGCAGCTCCCGTACTACCTGCAAATTCCCCGCCGCACAGGCTGCCAGCATGCTCCATACCTCGTTGCCCGCTCCTCCACTGAATGGGACTTCCTTATCCGTTTTCAGTGTTTCCGGCTGAATAAACTTCTTCATCTATTCATCTGCCTCCTCAATCGTCTCAATGGGACTTGCGCTTCGATGAGAGTAAACTACTTTTTATTGTTTCATTAGCAGGAATAAAGAGTCAATGGGGCGATCATCGCATAAATGAGTGTCAAAGAGTTCGGCGTAACATCCACAAGCGGGATATCGTATATTTATTCGACGAGAAGTGGCACCGATCCAGCAGCCTTGTAGATTTGTGCACGAAAAAAACAGCAGCCAGAACCAAAGCGGCCTAGCTGCTGTTTCACGCATCCATATTTTTTCAATAAATCGATCCGGTTAACGGATGGCGACCTTCCCCCGAGGTATTCCCGCAAATTACTCAAAAAAATGTCCATCACGCGTTCCTCGTAATTGACGGTCAATCCGGAAATGTGCGGAGTGAGGATCACATATCAGTGCGACAGCGCTCCCTTCTTTCTTTCGCTTTCATATAACCAATCGAGCGAGCGGGAACTTTCGCTGAACGGCGATACATCACGCTCCTTTAACTCCTGGTCGGCAGCGATGACGCCGAGAACCGCGAAGGCGCCTTTGCCCAGGTTTAGCACGTGACTACCGGTGTCGTACAGAAACGCGTGAACGTTTACGCTTGGGTAAAAGGAGGTCTTGATCCCTTTGCGCAAAATCGGCGACAAGCCGCCCCGGTCATCCGCATGCGTATTCTCGTCCAGTGTCGGCACTTGGAGCCACTGATCGTCGGATGAATTGAAATAACCGACCAGCAGACGAACCGGCGTATCCGTCTCGAACTCGACAGTAATGCCGCCTTTCGCCGCTTCCGCGCGGCTGAACCGGATACCGGTCAAGCCTTCGAGCTCCTCCGCGCAGCTTTGAACATATACCTCGCCGTCCGTGAAGAGCAAGCAGTCCTTCGAAAGCGTATACGTCTCCATGCCGGGGGACTTCAGCTGGAAGGCGGCCTGGCGGTACGGATCGATCTTTTCTTCCCCGCTTACCTGCGAAGGCAGCTTTCCTGCCTTTAGGTCATTCACGCTGGCTTGAAAGCTCGCAAGCTCCTCTTCGTATACCGGGAGACAGTCCGTCCAATGCTTGTATTTCCGGCCGTCGGGAATCGGAATTTTACGATGCGGCGTCAGCATACTGTTCGCGTAAAGATAGGTTTTCTCGGTCAGCCCGGTCAGCTTGCGGTACCATTCAATGCTTTCCTGCAGGTAAGGAACGGCTTCCTCCAACAGATCCGTGTGCTCCAGATAGCTGCCATTCACCGTATGTTTGTAAGATAGCACTTGGATGGCGGCCCGTACCTTGGCACCATAGAAACGCGCCATATACCGGATCGCTTCCACATCGCTTGCAATCCGTTCGAATTCTTCCTTATTGCGGGTAATATGAGAGCTTCCGCGCTGGATCGCCGTCCATGCTTGATCCGCGAACAGCTCGACCGATTCGATGACGTCGACCGGCGTCTCCCCGATGTGGGGCTCGTCCGCCAGCTCTTTCTGGACATACTGTTCCAGCCGCTCGCCCTGCGGCGCGTGATCCTCCCATAGCGCCCTATAAGGCGAATAGCGGTCCGGATTGGTCAATTGGCTCATTTTCATGCCGAGCGACAGCGTCTGCCGGTTGCCCTCCGTAATGCCGAAGCGGCGAAGAAGCCGCGGCGCGCATTCGCCGAAAGCGTCGTACGCTTCAAGCAGCGCTGCGCCCGCTTCCCGGGACCCAAACCGCGCAGCAAGCTCTTCGATCCAATAATGGCGTTCCGTCTCCGGATCGCGGTCGGGGTTCCAGGCATAACGCGCCCATGCGGCATACCAGATCCAGTCGCGATCCGCCTGCTTCAGCCTAGGTGTCGCCTTGTCTCCGCTGTAAGGCCAATCCCAGAAAAACAGCGGGTAGAGGTGCAGACCGTTCGCCTTCTGCCGGTGCTTTGCCGCCTGCATGCTTTTCTGAATGAAGGCGGGCGAGCCGTAGCGGAACGGTTCCAAATTCGCGAGAACATGGACGTTGACGATATGGACCGACTGCATCTCGCTCAGGTTGTTATGGGTTTGCTTCCATCCGCCCCTCGGCGTCCAGGTCGTTAGCGACTCGCCGTTGTACTTGGCCTCGGTAAATAAATTCGGGTAAAGCGGAATCGCCTTCTCGATGATCGGCTCGGCCTTAACTGCGTGAGCGCGGAGGATGATCGGCGGACGTTCCTTTACATTCAGATCCCGAAGCCCTTCGTTAACGCCCGCCAGAATCGTTTCCGTGAACCATTCGGTGCCATAGACGCCACCCTGCAGAGCCTCTCCCAGGCATAGCATGAGTCCGACGCTAGGGTAAGACCTCACGAATTCCGCTACTGCCTTTCGCGTGTAATCGGCGGTGATCGGAAGCGGCTTCGGCTGATGGAGCTCCAGGCCGTGCTTTTCTGCGAATGGCAGCGGGATATGAATATTGTAGAAATTCAGCACGACCCAGATGCCTCGCTTGTCCGCTTCTTCCGTCAACCAGCCGAACGTCTCGACGTTTAGTTTGTAATCCTCTTCCGTAATTTCCAGCGCTTCCGGATAGTCCACCACCTTCACTAAGGATGAGAAAGGATGACCCGACCAAATATACACAACATTGCTTCGCTGCGCACAGAGCATATCCAGATACTCGAGCCACATCGCTTTATCGTAAAACCAAGGGAATCGATCCGGCGTTATCGGGTACTCGTAAGTGCGGCGGGGAGGTTCGATTTCCGTCTTTTGCAGGCCGAGCACCGGACCGCGAAGCACGAAGTCCGGCGTTTCGCCATGCGCAAGCAATTCCGGGACCCGACCCGCACGGCGAACCCGTTCGGCCAGTTCTTGGGCTCCGTATAATGCGCCGGTGTCGTTACCGCCCGAAACGACGATCAGGTTCCCCGGAAGCGTGGCGATATAGAAACCTTCCTTGCCCGGCTGCTCCGTATGATAAATAAGAACCTCCTGACTCTCCAGCGAGCGGATAAACCCGGACTCCTCCCTGTTGCCGACATATATTTTCAACTCCGGCCGATTCCGGTAAGTTAGAGAGCTCCACTCCCCCTCCGCAACCTCCGCCAAGCAGCCGCATTCCTCCAAAGCTTCCGTAAGCAGCTTCAAGCCGTGAAGCAGCCGGGGTGATGCGTTATCATGAATACCCAAATATATTTTCTTCATCCTTATACCTCCGTTTCCTACTTCTTACCTGCCATGGAGCTTTCAACGGCTCCGAACTTACTTGTAAAGCGGTGCTTGCCCGAGCCGAGACGGTAAATGGATCGATGCTCCTCCTGTGTCAAAAGCGCGCAGCCTGCAGCAAGATTCCCTCTGTCCTCGCCATCCGAAATTACACCTGCCCCCGGCACGTACACCGTCGCACTCGTGTTCGCGGGCATCTCGACTTCAAGCTCCAGGCGATTGTCGGCTTCCAGCTTCCATTCGACGGAGATCGTCCCGTAAAGCGATTCGTACCCCGCCTTCACCCACTTCAGCCGCCCTCCGGGTCTCGGACGGATAATAGCGTGGCGGAAACCGGGATCAGCCGGATCGGCTTCTATTCCGGCCATATAGCGGAACATCCATTCTCCTACCGAACCGAGCGAATAATGGTTGAAGGAATTCATAGAAGGCGTTTGAAAGCCCTTCTCCTCCGTCCAGCCGTCCCATCTTTCCCAGATTGTCGTGGCGCCGTGCTTAATGGAATACATCCACGACGGGAAAGCCTCTTGGGTAAGCAACGTATACGCGGCCACCAGTTCGCCGCTGTCGGTCAAAGCCGGCAGCAGGTAACCTACGCCGAGAAACCCTGTGGACAAGCGATCGCCCCGCTCCCGGATATTGTCTGTCAGCCGGCGGATTGCTGCTTTCTTCAGTTCGTCTGTCAGAAGCCCGAACTGGATCGCCAACACGTACACGGTTTGCGTATCGCCATGAATATGGCCGTCGCTTCCGACGAATTCGGAGCGGAATGCTCCGGCTATTTCGTCAAACAGCGCTGCGTAACGGTTCATATCCGCAGTTTTACCGATCGCCCCGGAAATTTGCGCCAGCACCTTCGCGCTGTAAGCAAAGTAAGCCGTTGCCAGCACCTCGCTTGGGGTATCCGCTCCGATCGACAGCCAGTCGCCGTAGTTGGCGTAATCCGGACGAATCAGACCTTCGCTGTGATGCTTTAGATATTCCACCCACCGCACCATGGCTCCGTAGTGGGTTTCGAGAATCCGCTTATCCCCGTACATTAGGTACTGCGTCCACGGGATAATGACGCCCGCATCGCCCCAACCGGCATTATCCGGCGCAAACCAGTTCAAATTCGTGTTCCACATTTTGTGGCGGATCCAACCGGCATCGGGCGCTACGTCTGTAAATGCGCCTGAAGGCTGCTGGCAATCGATGATGTCCCATATATACTTCGTGAAAAACCGCGATACATCCATATTGTAGGAAGCGGTACGGGCAAAGATTTGCGCGTCCCCGGTCCAGCCGAGCCGTTCGTCGCGCTGCGGGCAGTCGGTGGGAACGGACAGAAAGTTTCCCCGTTGTCCCCATGTAATATTTGCATATAGCCTGTTGACCATCGGGTCGGACGTTTCCAGACTTCCCGTCACCGGCGTATCGGAATGAATCACTTTTCCGGCAATCGTCGTCAGTTCAGGCTCCCCCGGGTACCCGATCAGCTCGACGTAACGAAAGCCGTGGAACGTAAAATGAGGCTCGTACCGCTCCTCGCCAGCGCCCTTCAACACGTAATGATCCTGCTGCACCGCTTCCCGCAAATTGTCTACATACAGTGTGCCGTCCGGGTTCAGCATTTCCGCATGACTAAGCGTGATCTGCGTGCCTGGCTCGCCCTTCACAGTTACTTCGGTCCAGCCGACCATGTTCTGTCCCATATCGAAAATGTATGCCCCCGCCTCGGTTTTTCTGACATCAACCGGCTTCACCGTTTCGGTGATGCGGATCGGCGGCTCCATCGCTGCAACGAGCAGGCCGTTATAGCCGGACCGGACGTCCGGCGACTCCCAGCCGGAATCGTCGTAGCCCGGATAGTCCCAGCCCGTCAGCTCAAGTTGCGCATCGTACGTTTCGCCCTTAATTAGGTCTGAATAACGGATCGGCCCTTCGGCAGCCCGCCACGAACCGTCTGTAACAACAAGCTCCCGGCTGCCGTCCCCATACTCGATGCTAGCCTGCATGAGGAAGAACGGACGCTCTCCGTATATATGCCTGCCGAGAAATCCGACCGTCCCCGCATACCAGCCGTCACCGAGAATAACGCCGATTGCGTTCTCGCCCTTCTTCAGTTTGTCCGTGATGTCGTAAGCGTGTACTTGAACGCGCTTGTCATAGTCCGTCCAACCTGGAGCGAACAGATGGCCGACGGCTTCCCCATTCACACTCAGCTTGAACAGCCCCAGCGCGGTGGCGTATACGACAGCGCGGCGAACGTTCGATTTGACGGCAAACGATCTGCGCATATAAGGAGAAGGCTGCATAGCTAGTCCCGGGCTCGACCTTCTGCCGATCCATTTCCCTTTCCACTCTCCGCGCGATAAAATCCCCATCGTCCAATATGCGGTCTCACTCCACGGCGAAACCTGATCCCGGCTATCCCAGACGCGAACCTTCCAGAAATATTCGCCTTCCGAGCGTAGCGCCAGTCCCGCGTATGTGATTTGGATCGATTCGCCGGAAGCCGTTTTGCCGCTGTCCCACATATCGGCATCGCCCTGATCCAGCTTCTCGCGGGATGAAGCGACGACAATTTGGTATGCCGTTTGCCGTACGTCGCGCTCATCTGACTCGAGCCGCCAGAAAAGGCGGGGGTGCATCGAATCGATGCCGACCGGGTTAACGGCGTATTCGGTTTTGCATGCAGTTATTCGTATCATTGTCATAGGAATTCCTCCGATCCTGGATGCCGAGCTTGGGCCGAAGGCCGATTTGGCTTGACTTCGGCTGTCCCTTTTCCATATTCGTCATCCTCCTTCATGTTCGCCGGTATTCTCGAAGACGACAGTTTCTCCGGCGTGAAGCTCAAGCGAGATCAATCTCTCCGACGTATCTATCATCCTGCTGCCCCGGCGGATGCGCGCCATCCCTCCGAACGGATTCTCAATCCGCAGTGTCTCTTCACGTTCACTGAATACCGTAACTAAGCAGACTTTGCCGTCCCGCTTAAGTCCCGACAGGAGGAACGCGCCTTCCGCCCGGATGCCCGAGAACGAAGCATCCTTGAAACGCGACGCGAGTCCTGTGAATACGCGAATCGTGCCCCTGACGCACTGTACGTACATTTCTAGCACGGCAGCGGCAGCAGCGATCGAAGCTTCCACCTGCATCGTGTCGCCGCCGGTAAATTGGCAGAATCCGCCATAGTTAGCGTTATGCCTCGTCGCATAGCTCGGCATCATGTATACATCCTTCAGCAAGTGGAGTGACAGGAGCGCCATATCAGCCCGGCCCAGCCGGTTATGCAGGATGGAAGCCCAAGGCATCGACCAACCAGCCCAGCGTCCCATCCCTTTGTCGACCCAAGACTTGTAGGAATTCGATACCATTTCACGCTGCTCGGGGTCCGACATGTCCATCGTATCGAAAGGGTAAATGCCGGCAAGGTGCGAATGATGGCGGTGCGAGTCAGAAAGCGGCTGGCCTTCCCACAGATACAGTTCGAGTCCCGGCTTTGTGCCGAACTCCTGGTATTGTCTCGGTCCCGCCGTAAAGGCAGGCAGCTTGGCTTGAACATCGGCGGCGAACGCCGCGTAGTCCGCGTCCAGGCGGTATTTCCCTTCAAGCTCAAGCAGCTTCTCGCACAGAAAATGAACGTTGACGAGGAAAAAAGTTGAATTTCGGCCGAGCCCGTTTGGGGACGAGCCGCCGTATTCCGGAGAAACCGACACCGGAAGCGCGTATTCATCCCCTTCTTTATCCATCATCGCATAAAAGACGTTAAGCGCTTTCCTCATAAACGGATATACTTCGTTCACGAGGTATTCCGTATCGCCGGCGTAACGGGCGTACTGCCACATCATCTGGGCGACCCATGAGGTGTTTGCCTGGTCGATCGTCCCCGTCCACATGCCCCCGACAGGGCGTCCGCGTTCATCGACGGAATGTCCGAGCATATATCCGTCGTCGATGCCGACGAATCGTTTCGCATTACGCGCAAGCGTTGGCTTCCAGCCGTCGATCATCGTAAAGAGCGGCTTCAGGCAGTCCAGCAAATTGGCACCGTACGCGGGCCACAAGCATTCTTGGACATTAATGTTAAAATGGTAATCGCAACTCCAGGGAGGATTGCGGTACTCCTCGGCCCATGGCCCTTGAAGCGTTGGAGCGATTTTGCCCGGCATCGAGTTGCCCAGCATCCGGTAGATCCCCAAATAGTACATGTTCTCGATATTGCGGTCCGGAAGCGAAATGTCCGCCGCCTGCTCCCATAAAGCGCGCCAGCGGTTCTTCGTTTCATGCAGCGTCCCTTCGTATCCGAGAAGCTCTGCATCGTTCAGCCGTTCAAGCGCCGCCTGAATCGCGTGCTCCGCAGTGTCGCCGTATTCCGCCGCAATGGCGATTCCGCTTCCCTGCTGCGCATGCAGCACGGCGCACGCCGGATCCTCCGGAAGCTCTTGGACCCAGCCCTCCCCGTCTGGCAGCTGAACCGACCTGGGAGCTGAAATGCCGAAATCGTCAAAGTAGGTCTTCACCTTCTCGAAGGAATAGGCAGGCTTCGCCTCTATGCCTTCAATCAGCTCCTCATCGGCGGAAAGCAGCAGCATCGGTCGATCGATCGCCACGCTGACGCGGATCAGCCGTTCTTTCCCGTCCATTTGGCAGCTTATGACGGCTTCCCCCACGTCGAGACGGAGCGAAGCGGCTTCGAACGTAACACCCGGCTTCAGCTTGATATCGCAGCGGCCCATCGCAAGCCGGGTCGGCCGTTTTTCTTTGCCGTTCATGATCATCGTCGGATAAAGCCGGCGGGCACCATTGAAATCGCCGCTTTGCAGCAGCGACTTCAGATGATCATAGGTACAGTCTTCAAGCCATTCCGTTCCTCCCCGGTGATCCCAGTAATCTGCTCTATTAATCGTGAGCATCACCGTTTGCGCCTGAAACCAGACCAAAGCGCCGAACACGCCGTTTGACAGCGGCATGCCGTCATGACAGTATCTCGTTTCAAGCGTCCATGGTATCTCATAAGCCGGTTTTACCGATACGGCCTTCACAAGCTTCAACTCCTTTCAATTCATTCGTTCGGTGCTCACGAGACCCCGTATTGCCAACGATTTAACCTCCCGATTGTCATCGGTACTCCTTCTCGCCTTGCAAACGCAGCGCGCCCGACAGGACGAGCGCGATTACCCAAGAAGGATTCCATACATTGCTGTTCCCGCGGTCGTGATAATGAGTCTGGTAAAATCCTTCCCCTTGTTCCCCGACGACGGTAAATCCCCATTCCCCTGGGCTTGCGCATATTCCTTGTCCCATCGCTTCAGCCATGAGCTTTCCGATCGTTGCATATTCCGTTTTTCCGGTCATTTGACCGAACCGCCAAAACTCGTAGCATGGGAAGAAAACGTCCAAATGATGATTTTGGACGCTGACGCCCGGCCAGCCAACGGCGTTGAAATGACGGTGGTGGAGCGGAGCATCCCTGTCATATTCGGGATTCCATACGAACACATACGTGAGCAGCCAATCCGCCGCAACCTCTGCCCATTCCTCGTATCTGCCATCTCCGGTCAGAACGAACAGTTCATATGCGGCCAGAAAATAATACATGCCGGCTTCTTTGTCTTCACACCGGGCGTCCAGCGTAGAACGGGCGAAAGGGCGCTCGAACGTGCGGGCGTGCAGATCGTAATAGCGCTCCAGTACCGCCTCGGCATGTATCAGAAACTTCCTTTCACCTGTCACCTTGTATGCCTTGGCTGCCGCGATGACGCATGGGATGCCGGCACCGGTCACCATCTCGTCGTTAGGCGCTCCATCCTTTAGCCAGCCCATCGGATAAATGCCGGAGGGAAGCGTTCCGGCCATAAAGAAATCGGCGGCTTCGCGAAGCGCATTCAGCCATTCCCCTGGAACCTCCCGGCCCTGCTCCCGAAACAGCTCGACAATATCAGCCAGATCCGAAATCGTCTCTCCGTACGCGCGGCTGGAGACGACCGGCTCTCCTTTCATCGTAAAATAACCCCAAGTACGGCTTTCCAGTTCATAAGAACAGCTGCGCAAGCCGGGAACGCAGGTAGCGCTTCCATTCAAATAAAAGCCGACGGCCTGCTCGCACCGGGAAATGCGTTCCTCGTCCCGCGACTGAAACCCGATTCGCGCATCGCACCAGGCCAGCTTCAAGCACTGCCCCGTCCAGCCGTACAGAAAATGGAACGGTAAACGGTTCAATTTGCCGAAAGCATTTGAATCATTAAATTTGACATACCCGGATGCGCCGTCCGCACTGCGCCATCGGTCGTCCATCGCGTTCGTTTTCAGCCGGACGATATCGTCCATCGTCCACGGCTTTGCTCCTGTCGGTTCAAACAGCTGCCAGCCCTTTCGGACGATCTCGCGAAACCCCCATCCGGATCTTGTCAGCTTTCCCCAATCGAGTGCGTAACGTTTGGAGAGTGTGCGGCCCGCATCGACGTTCAAATATCCGCCGGAATACTGCGCGGTTTTGCTTTTGCCTACGTAATAGATATCCTTCTGTCCGTTGAAAAGCACGGTGCCGCTCGTGGCGGCTAACGAAGACCTGCCGCTCTGCCGAAGCACGCCAAGCGCTCCGTAATGTACAGCGCCGTCCTTCGTCTCCGTGAAAGTAGGAATGGAAAATAAAGAAAGGAAGCCCGCGCCTTCTCCCTCCGTCCATTCCGCGTTAACGCACGGGATCGGCAGCCGATGCTCTTCGCAGATGAAGCCTTCGTTATCGCCGAGCTTTGGGACAACCCTCTCGGGATCCGAGGACGGATTGTTGTTATAAATCATATGGGGGATCGTAATTTTCTCCCCGCCCCTTGCCTCTAGCTCGAATATGAGACCGACAGCGGCATCGGCCAGCAGTTCCCCGTTGTGATTGGTCCAATCCGCTTTTACATTCAGCAAGTGATTCTTATCGAAAGTCAGCTCGAGTGTGACGGCAAACTTCATAATAAAGCCGCTCAGCCGAATCGCCGAGGAATCGGAATCGACCCGGGGATTCAACAGCCGGACCGGTTCATCAATCCACGGCTTTCCGAGCGAACAAATCAGCATCCGATCGAGCGATCCGGAAAAGTACGGCGAAGCTTCCCCTTTCACTCGCAATATAAGCCGAATGCCTTCCGGCGTTTCGGTGCAGTCGGCCATTTTACTCCCATTCAAGCATTGGATCGTATGGACCTTCATTGGCGTCCTCCTTGTCTACAATAATTACAATCATTATACGTTGCGAATATTTGCATTCTATAGGCGTTCTAGGTTGAATCTATAGGTGAAATGCGCCTCAAACCTCTGATTTCGGCTTATTCTGCCAATTTCAAGACTTGAATTCCCTATAAATGCGCCATACAATTAAAAAAACGCCGGCTTCACTCGGCTATCGATTGGAAGAGGAGGAAGAATATGATAGCACGAACCCGGCATTATAAAGGGGATCGGTTTTTCAAGGGAAAAGATGAGATTTATGTGAATCGTGTTACGGAAGCGTTTACAATCTGCGAGCATACGCATGATTTTATCGAATTGAACTATGTGGCGGAAGGAAGCGGCTACCATTATATCGCTAATCGAAGCATCCCGGTTAAACGCGGCTATCTGTTTATTATTCCCGTCGGAACCTCCCATGTCTTCAGGCCGTCGTCGCCGAACCAGAGCGCTAAGCTCATTGTCTACAACTGTTTGTTCCGATACGCAACGTTCGAGAAATGGAAGCATCTGTTCTTCGGCGAATCCGACATCGAGCGCGTCATGCACAACAAATTGAGCGCGGGCATTCCCTATCACCACGTCTTCGACAGGCATGAACGGCTGCAGCAATTAATCACGACGATGCATAAAGAATTCCGTCAAAAAGATGAAGGTTATGAAACGATTCTGTCGGCGACCCTCATTCAGCTGCTCATGGTCATAAACCGTCTCCTGAACGAGGTGGAAGCGGCTGACACAAACGGCAGAAGCGGCAAACACTCCGATATGCTCGGCGACGCCATGCGTTTTATTCAGGAGCATTATGCGGAGAACATTACGGTAAAGCAGCTCGCAGCCAATGCGTTTATGAGTGAAAGCCATTTTCAACGCTCCTTCAAAAGGTTGACCGGCTTGACATTTACCCAATACCTGCAAAAAACACGGATTGAAAATTGCTGCAGCCTGTTGAAAACATCTGACCAATGTATCAATTACATCGCCAACCGGATCGGCTACAAGGATATGAAGTTCTTCTATACGCTGTTTCTAAAAAAAACCGGCATGACTCCTCAGCAATACCGCAAATATCATCAGTCGGCTGAATATCCGGCGTATCCGGTATAAATTCGCCGGATCAAGCAGCAAAAGCTGCCGAACCTCCAGGTCCGGCAGCTTTTGCTGCTTGCAGAGCTTTTCTTTCGATTTCAACTCATTTTCCTCAAGGCGGATTACATACCGGCAAAGCTGTCTTTCTCCGCCCAGTCCACATCTACGCGGACGTATTTGATCGCCTTACGCAAATAGGAGAACGCGATATGAAGCTTCCCGTCTCCGGTTGCAATAATTGACGGATAGGAGTAGCCGACCTCACGTTCCTTATACTCTAAATCCGCGGTTTGGACGTTGCGAATAATCGGCCATGTCTTCCCGTCATCCTCCGAAATAGCCAGCGTAAGCGGCGTTCGGAGCGTTTTGCGGCGGAAGCCGTCCCCCTTTTTCACCCATCGGAACTGATCTCTTTCAATGGAGGCGTTATTGAAAATAAGCGCCAGACGCCCGTTCCCGAGCTCCGTCACCTGCATGGAGGAATTGTTGTTCGGCAGCATGCTCTTCTCGGGAACCGTCCAGCTCCGGCCGTTATCCGCAGATTCGCTCGTATAGATTCGGTCGGCTTGGCGGCTGCGGTACATGGCCAGGAGCGTTCCGTCACTAATCTTGACGATATTCATTTGAACGCGGTGCAGGCTTTCCGGAACTTCATGCTCTTCCCATGTGCGCCCGCTGTCCGTGCTGATCTGAACGACGCTATAATGCCCTCCCGGCTTGCAGTAGTAAACCGGAAGCAGCCAATCCCCGTTTTGCGAAACGACGATCGGATGGCGAAGAAAAATGCCCGGACCTTCAAACAAAACCTCCGGAGTCCCCCACGTATGTCCCTGATCCTCCGAAATGCGGCGCACCACTCGGGACGTTTTTTGATCATGCGGCTCATTGGACGTGTGAAGCAGCCATACATTCCCGCCGCCAGGCTCCTGAAACAGGACGGGATTTTGCTCGGAGCGCTCCAGGTCATTGGCAAGCAATACCGGTTCGGACCATTGGTCCGATCCTGCCGGCAGTCTCGACATCACGACATTCGTATCCGGATTTCCTTCGCCGCTTCCGGTAAACCAGACGCACAGTAAATCTCCGTTGTCCAAGGCAAGTAAATTGGCCGAATGGCTGTCCTGCTCATATTTAATCGGAATATAACCTTCCGTTACCTCCGGATCATTCTCCGATGTTGCAATCCTTCCATTAAATCGATCCACCAAGTCCCACTCTCCTTTATCTCTTCCTCACCGATATTCGGTGAATCTCCGATTTATAAACGGATCTCGAATTCATAAGCTCCAGACCCGATTTCCATAAGGCTCTCAGCCCCCGGAAGCTGGACGGCAGCGGTCGTATTGACCGGAATGCGGACCTGCAGCCGGAAACAACCGTCTTGAATTTCCCATGCGGACACGATCGTTCCGTACATGGTCTCGTACTCGGCATACACGCGGGTCAAGCCGCCTCCGGGTCTCGGAGCAATCCGTATATGCTTGAAGCCGGGCTGCAGAGGGTCGGCATCAATGCCGGCCATATAGCGGTACAACCACTCGCCGACTGCTCCGAACGCATAATGATTGAACGAATTCATCCGCTCTACCTTATGAAAGCCCCGTTCCTTCGACCAACCGTCCCAACGCTCCCACATTGTGGTCGCCCCGCTCTTGATCTGATGGAACCAGGATGGAAACGATTCCTGCATGAGCAAATCGTAGGCCGTGTCTGAATAACCGTAATCGGACAATGCGGGAAGCAAATGCGGAATGCCGAGAAAACCGGCCGTCACATGATTGTCCGAAGCCTTCACCTCTTCGACAAGACGGCATGCCGCGAGCCTGGATGCAGGTTCTGGCAATAACCCCATGGACAACGTCAAGGCATAGGCCGTTTGCGTTCCGCCCTTCAGCCTTCCGTCCTGGTCCGCGAACTTAGCGGCGAAGGCGTCTTTAATGTTTTGCGCCCGTTCCCGGTATTTACGCGCATCATCCTCCCGCCCAAGCACGCTGGCAATCCGGGCCATCAGACCGGTGCTGTATGCGAAAAAGGCGTTCGATATCAGCTCCTTCGACGTATCGGCATGGATCGAAAGCCAGTCGCCGTAGTTGCCGGTCCGCGATTCAGGAATCAGATCCCGCTCACTGATGCCTTCCAGATAACCCATATAAGAAACCATGGAATCGTAACTTTGCTCCAAAATATCCGTATCGCCATAAACCGTATAAATCGTCCACGGGACGATGACACCGGCATCGGCCCAACCTGCGCTGTACGGGCGCGTCCATTCTTCGCCTTTCCGCTTGTTCACCTTCCGCTCATGGTAACCGCAGTTCGGCGCCACGTCCGGGAACGACCCGGAATCCAGCTGAGCGGCGTTCATATCGGCCGCATATTTGGCGAAGAAACGGGCCGACTCCATGTTAAAGGTCGACGTGCGGCAAAATACCTGAGCATCGCCGGTCCATCCCAGCCTCTCGTCCCGCTGCGGACAATCCATAGGCACGCTCAAAAAATTTCCTCGCTGCCCCCAAGCAATGTTGCTCTGCAGCTGATTGATAAGCGGTTGGGACGTTTCCAGCTTGCCGGAGGGAGGACAATCCGTATGGATGACGATGCCGGTCAGCATATCGGGTTCCGGTTCGCCGGGCAGGCCGGCGACCTCGACATACCGGAAGCCGTGAAACGTGAAGCAAGGCTCGTAAATTTCCGTGCCTCCGCCTTTTGCGATGAAGAAGTCGGTTTGCACCGCTGTCCGGAGATTCGCTTTATAGAGCGTTCCGTCCAAGCCAAGCGTCTCCGCATGGTTCAGCGTAATCCGCGATCCACTCTCGGCTTTTACCTTCAATCTGACGCGTCCGACCATATTTTGTCCAAGATCGAACAGATAGGACCCGGCTTTCGTTCTACTGACGGCCGCTGGATGAATTTCGCGGATCGCCCGTACCGGGGGATCCGCCTGCGCAACCAGCTTGCCCCCGTAGCGGTCTCCCCGGTAAGGCAGCTCGATCGGCCTCTTCCAGCGTGAATCGTCATAGCCCGGCTCAAGCCAGCCTTCCGGTTCTCTGCGTGCGTCATAGGCTTCGCCCCGGAAAATTTCCGAGTAGCCGTATGCCCCCCCGGACGTCTTCCATGTCTCGTCAGTCACGATCGTTTCCGTCGACCCGTCCTCGTATTCAAGCCGCAGCTGTACGAGCAAATAAGGGCAATAACCGTATACACGCTTGCCGACCATCGCCAGCTTGCCGCAATACCAGCCCGTTCCAAGGAGCGCACCGAGAACCGTTTGACCGCCGGAGCCGAAATGGCTTGTTACATCATAGGTTTGATATTGGATCCGCTTCTTATAATCTGTCCAGCCCGGAGCAAATTCGTGGTCGCTTACCCGTCGGCCCCCGATAAACAGCCTGTATAAGCCAAGGGCTGTTGCATGAACGACGGCTCGCTTGACTGGCCTGCAGATATCCAGCGCTTTACGCAAATAGGCGACAGGACGGTATTCATCGGAATGCGGCACTTCCATGCCAATCCATTTCGCCTGCCAATCGGCTTGATTCAGCAGCCCCATGGACCACGAGGACATCCGGCTCCATTCGGAGGGGACGTTCCGCTTATCCCAAACTCGCACTTTCCAATAATAGTGCGTACCGGATTCAAGCGGGCTTCCCGCATAATGAACATGTACGGATTGGCCGGACTCGATTCGCCCGCTGTCCCACATGTCTCCTTCATCCTGTTCCAGCTCATGCGCGTTTGCAGCGACAAGTACCCTGTAGGCGGTTTGACGCTGCCCGCGTTCTTCCGATTGAAGCATCCAGCTTAGCCGGGGACGGCGTGTATCGAGTCCGAGCGGAGCATCCGTATATTCCGTCAACAAGCGGCTAATGTTAAGCCTCGTCATTGCTTCCCCGATCCTCTTCTGGATAAATTCGAATTTGCGAGGCGTCCGTTTCCAGTGCGCAATTCACTTCGTACGCTTCCCCCGCGATGCCGCGAATCTCGATATCGGACGTACCCGCACCGCCGGCCTCCATATACAATTGCCCGGTACCGGGGCGTTTCGTCCGCTCAATCCGGATTCCTGAGCATGCTTGCAGCGAGAAAAGCGGCCCCTGCACCGGAGTGACGGATACGTCCGTGAAGTGAACATCCCGCACGTTTTCAAGCGAGATGCCTTTCTTTGCGTTAATGTCTATATGCTCGAAACGGATGTTTTCGATCGGCATTTCTGGAAGCCCTTTCATACCTATCGCCTGATGGGCGCTTGTGCATTGAATATGCTCGATCAGAAAATCGCGGAATGCGGGCGTCTTCTCCGTTACCTTCTGGGCGGCCGGCTGATCGGTGCCTCCATGGCTGTAGAACATGCTGAACGTGATCGCATCCTTCGGAATGTCGGTCATCCGGATGTTACGGATCCGGATCTTCTCCACAATGCCCCCACGTCCTCTCGCGCTTTTGAAGCGGAGGCCCGTATCTGTTCCAATGAATAAGCAGTCCGAAATGCTGACATTTCGCACGCCGCCAGACATTTCACTGCCGATGACAAAGCCGCCGTGCCCGTGATAAACGACGCAACCGCGGATGCTGATATCCTCGCACGGCACGCCAAGCTCTCGCCCGTCCGCATCCTTGCCCGATTTGATGCAAATAGCATCGTCACCCACATCGAACTGCGAATCCGATACTTCAACATATCGGCAGGAATCCAGATCAAGCCCGTCTCCGTTTTGCGAGTACCACGGATTCTTCACACTCACATTCCGAATGGTCACATGCTCGCAAAGCCATGGATGCAGGCACCAGCTGGGCGAGTTTTGAAAGGTCGGTCCATCCAGCAGCACACGCCTGCACCGGTCCAGCTGCAGCAGCGTCGGCCGCAAAAAGTCGCGAGCCTCCTCGAAGGCGTCCGTCTGCAGCACCCCTTCGGCAATCAAGCGTTTGGCGGTCGAGGCCCCCCGGATAGCCCTCTCCGTCGGCCACCACATCAGGTTGGATGGATCCGTCCAGCCGGACGACGTTAACGCCTTCCACTGGTTCTCCGTCATCTTCATTCGTTTGACAGGCCGCCAGGCATCGCCGGAGCCGTCGAAAATCCCTTTGCCTGTAATCGCGACATCGGTCAGGTTTTCCCCATAGATGTTTGACATGCAGCGTACCGTTCTAATGCCTTCGTAGCTAGTGGGTATAAGCGGATAATCGTCGAAATTCCGGCTGAACAGCACAAGTGCCCCCTGCTGCGCATGCAAGTTGATGCCGCTCTTCAGCTGAATCGGTCCGGTAAGCCAGATGCCCGGAGGAATATTAACCGTTCCTCCTCCCTCGGAGAAGCAGGTTTCGATCGCCCGGTTAACCGCTTCGGTATTCATCGTTAAACCGTCACCGATTGCACCGAAATCAACGATAGAATATTGCTTCTCCGGGAATGATGGTGTTTCCGGCAGCTGGTGCGTCTGCGGGATGAGTCCGGATGCGTACAATCGGTTCAACACGGGTCCCCCTTCTTATTGAGCAGCTGGATCCGGTAGAAAGCGATCCGCTCCCTTTTCCATGTATAAGTCACATACAGGACATTCCCCATAGCCACAACCGACGGATAAGAATATTGTTTCTCGCCCTGATCGAGCATCAGCTCATTATGCCATGATTGTCCGTTGTCATCGGACAATCGCAAGACAAGCGGAGTACGCAGTCCCTTTGTGCTGCCTGCCTCCGGTCGTACGGGATTGTATACAAGAGCCAGCAAGCCGCCATCGGTCTTGACGAGATCGATCCCGCTGTTATTGTTGGGAAGGTCCGTCGCAAAGGCCGGACACCATGTTTTCCCGCCGTCTTCGGAGTCGCTCCTATATACCGCTCCTTCCGTGCTTCTGGTCAGCATATGGACGTTTCCCGGAGCCGATTCCCACAAGGCAGGCTGTATGATCCCTTTACCGAGCAGCGTGCTGTGGTCGAGCGGAACCGTTTCACTGCGGGTCCACGTTTCTCCACCATCCGTGGATAGGTCCACGAAAGCGTCCCAGTCGGGCTCCAGTGACGCCGGCGCCGCTATCGTGCCGTCCGTCAGGACGATCGGCTTGTTTTTCACCGGGCCTCTTCCCCCGACATCACCGTCTATAAGCTGTTTCGGGTACGTCCAGGATAAACCGCCGTCCAAGGAGGTTATGACCATCGTCGTCCATGAGGAAATGCGTTCGCCGATTTTATAATATAACATGAGAATTCCGTCGTCTCTGCGAAACAAGACGGGATTCCAGTGCGGCATGCCCTCCTGGTCCGCCAGCTTCTCCGGCGCCGTCCAGACGCCGCTTACTCTCCGCGAAGCCCAAATCGCGACGTCTCCCGCACCCTCACGTGATCCGCCGAACCAAGCCGCAACGATTGTCTCGTCAGGCAGTACGGCGAGCGTTGAAGAGTGACAGCTGCGGAAAGGCCGATCTTCTTCAAAAATGAATTCCTTCGTTACTTCGCCATAAGTGATCATCGCGTCTGCTCCTTTGCCCGGCTTTTTGGTGTTTGCCGGTTTCCACCCTCTGACTCGCTATGTTTGCAGGAGATCGTCATGCTTCTCCCGCTTGATATTCATTATATCGTGAGGAGTTTAACGGGTTTTAGGCGGAATCCGCTGTATCTATAGGGATATCCTGCACTGCTGACACACAAAAGCGAAAAGCCGGCTGCAGGATGCGGCCGGCTTTTCATGATGGATCTAGGTTTGGAACACGCTGGGAAGGCAAGGGCCGGCATTCGTTTCGGCGGAGACCAGATGAAGAAGGGCGAGCGGCGCCGGATCATTGATCAGCACTTTGCCCCCTGTTTCAAACCTTCCCTTGCGATAACGGGAAGCCAGCAATTGATTCGCCGCCTGGATAGCAATACCGATAAAGGCATCCCGGCCTGTTGCTTTGTGCAGCTCAAGCATACCGAATATGATGCGGTGATCGGCTGTCTTCGGGCAGGAGCGCGGCATCCTCTCTTCAGGCCTCCCCCCGTCCGGTTCGCCGATATCTTCGAAGCCGAGGCCGGACGCGATATTCATGGCCATTGTCCAAAGAAACGGATCTCTTGACAGTCGGTACCCCATAGCGTACATCCAAAAAAAATCTGCGGCAGCCGGAATTGCCTTGAAGACCGTTCCTTTCCGGCCGAAATATCCCTTCCTGTCCAGCGTCACGCCTTCCAGGCTCCATCCGTCTGTAAGCATCGGGACGAAGCTGTTGTCTGCGCTGCGGTAAGCCGTCCGTCCCCAAGCGGCCATTTCCTCGCAAGCCCACTGTCGGAATTGTCCTCCCCCTTCGCCCAGCGCTTCTCCGATTGCAAGCTGGCACCGCTGAACGGCGGGACGCGGTTTAAACAGTGTGCTCTCGTATACCGGGCGGCCTTCCGGAATCAATGGAGCCAGCTGATACTGCGCTCGATCGCCGCGGACCGCCGGGCCATCGCACCATGCTGAAGCCGATTGGCTGAATTGGTAACCGCTGATTCCGACGCCGCTCCGGCGCGTCAGTACATATCGTTCCGCCAGCCGCATAGCCCAATCGAGCGGAGCGGCTTCACCCGTCAATTTCGCCAGCATCGAAGCGCCGTAATACAGGTCACTGCCCGCGTTGACGAACGTAAGGCCGCTGCCCCAGAAAAAAACATCCCCTCCTTCGTAGCCGTTAGCCCACAGCGCTCCGCGCGGTGCATCGTACGAGCCGTGACGGTTGAAGTCCAGATTGGTCCAGTCCATGATATGTGCGTTCCATACCGCTTCGATATAGCGTTTCGTGCCGGTATGATCGGCGCTCCACATCAGGTCGTAATCCGGGTAATGGCATTTGAGCTCGTGCACATGGGCTTTATCGGAAGCGAACGCCAAGCGCTGCTCTTCCAAATCGTATGAGGTATGGCCGCCCCAGTAAATAAGACCGTTCCGGTCTGTCTGCTCCTTCAGCATATACCGGCAGACGTCTTCGGCCGCTTCCCTGTACCCGGATTGCCCGGTTAAAGCGGTCAAGGCGGCAAGCGTCCGAAGCCAGTTTTGCTGGCTGGCCGGACTGGACAGCATCGCCGTTTGGTCGACATGATCATAATCGTGGCGCACAGGCTCCCCGCCATCCGCATCCAGGGCATTGACGAACAACGGCGTCTTGCCGGTACGGTCAACCGCGCGTTTCAGTACATAATCCGTATGATTGACCGCCGCCTTCATCAGTTCTCCGGTACGCCCGCTTGCTATCGACATCCGCTGACTCCCCCTTCGCTCCGCGTTTGCTCGCGTAGTCGTTATACGTTTGCGGTTACAGTCATCGCCGGATCCCAGCCGTCGCTTCCCCGCAGCGCGGCAGCCTTTATGCCTCCGGCTTCCGGCTTTCCGAGCCGTTTGGCCCACGGAGCCCGCTCTGCCAGCCGCGCGCCGGGGCCTTTGCTGCCATACTCTGCAAACGTGGCGGTTCTCTCACGTTCCGGATCTCGCCAATTGTCCCATCCCGCAGGCCGGATATGGTTATCCATCCACGAATCGATGAACACAACCTTGGCATAAGGCTTCCACGGCCTTCCAAGAGAAACGGTATGCTCGGGCGCGGCGCCTGTCAATCTGCAGTTGAGAAACACGTAACCATAAAGCTGTTCCTCCGTCGTGGAAGCCGCCGTTACATAGCCGTTATGTCTTCGGATACTGTGCAGCTCGCACCCCTCGAACACGGCCGTCGCCGAACCGAATATGAAATCCACGGTGCCTTCGATGAAGCAGTTCTCGTAATACTGCCGTCCTTGCCCCGGCGTATACAACGTGTCCTGATTTCCGCGAATGCACACGTCGCGGAAGACGGCTCTGTCGCCGGAGACGGCAAGCGCGACCGCTTGCCCTTTATACAACCCCGCTTGATTGGAAAACGTAAGCCGTTCCGCGTAGAAATCATCGGCGTATACAAACGTGCTCGCGGAATTGTCGTTGCCCAGCTTTTGACCGTCCGGTCCGAGCATATTGGCATAATCGGAAGAAACGAGCACGGTGCCCTCCCGGCTTTCGCCGATGAAGCTGATTCCTTTCCGGCTTTCCGGAACGATGATTTTTTCTTCATAGATCCCCTTGCGGATTTCAATGACGGTCCGTTCATCCGAATGCTCCGGAGCCGCCATTACCGCCTCCTGCACGGTTCGGAAATCCCCTCCCCCGCGCAAATCCACGATAATCCTTGCCAATTGGTCCATCTCCTTCCTTTACAGTCTCAGGATTTAAGACTTCAAGAACAATTCAATGACCGGAACGGTCACATCCGGCTTCTTCACCGGAATTGACAGTGTGAGCGTCGATTCATCTCTGCCTTCGCGGAACGCCCCGTTAATCATGCTGCTTTCCACGACGCCTTCCTTGAACCTGATTTCCGAAGCGTCACCCAGCAGCTGGGCGTATTCCACCTTGCCGGCAAATCCCTTCAAGTGAATACTTTTGTACGGCCAGCTGTATACATGCAAGTACATCCGGTTCGTCGAAGGATTGTAGGTTAGACGGCAGTCCTGCGGACATTCGAAAGACCCGGGCGCCTCGGTGCAGCCGTAAATCGAACGGCTGTGGAGCCTCATCCATTTCCCGATGCCCTTCATCCGGTCGACCGCGCGCTCATCGATTTCCCCGCGTGCGTTCGGTCCGATGTTTAGCAGCAAATTGCCGCCTTTGCTGACTGCGTCAATCAGCATTTTGACCAGCGTATCCACGCTTTTCCACGATTCCTCATCGCGGTAATAGCCCCACGATCCGCTAAACGTATGGCAGGTTTCCCATACGACCCGCTGACCGTTCAGCTTTACCCATTCCCTCGGCATATATTGCTCGGGCGTCGTAATATCCCCGCCGGTTTGAAGACGGTCGTTGAGCAATATTTGCGGCTGCAGCGATCGGATCATGCGGACGAGCTCCTCGCTTCCCCAATCCTCCTTGCCTTTACCAGGCAGTTCACCCTCTTCGGGAAACGAAAAATCGTAAAAAAGCAGGTCGATGCTGCCGAACTTCGTCAGCAGTTCTTTCGTTTGCGCATGCAGGTACGCCCGGTACTGCGCGAAATCCCGCCGCTTGCTCTCTTCGATAAACTGCGAATCGAAACGCAGCGGATGCTTCGTATCGACGGTATAATGAGGATGATGCCAGTCGATCAGCGAGTGGTATAATCCGATCCGCATGTCCCTTTCGCGGAACGCATCGACCATCGGCGAGAGCAGATCCCGTCCGGCCGGCGTATTCGTCGCTTTATATTCGGTGTGGGCGCTGTCCCATAAACAGAAGCCCTCGTGATGCTTGGTCGTCGTGACCATATATTTCATGCCTGCTTCCGAGGCAAGCTCCGCCCACATATTCGGGTCGTACAAATCAGGTTCGAACCTTTTGAAATATTTGCTGTATTTCTCCGGGCCCAACCGTTCACGGGACTGCATCCATTCATGCCTTGCCCCCATGGAATAAAGCCCCCAGTGGATAAACAAACCAAAGCGGTCTTGCGTAAACCAGGCGCTGTCGCCCGTCGTCTGCAAAACTTCCAAATCGTTGCCCGTCACCGTCATCGTTGCGGTTTCTCCCAACTCCTTCATTGTTAACTCCTCCTTCCGGCGAACTGATCGTTTGGCTCCCCGGGTATATAGCCAAGCTCCCGGTAATAGCGAAGCACGCGGTCAAGCTCATCCGAGGCTTCCGCAGGCAGCGGGCCGATCGGCGACCGGCAAGGACCCGCTTCCAGTCCCATACGGTTCATGGCTTCCTTGAATACCGAAGGCAGCGTCGCCATCCGGTATACCTGCGACAGTGGCTGAAGCAGGGACTGCGCCGCCTCGGCCGCTTCGATATTACCGCTCTGCCAATGTGTGTAAATCGATACCATCAGCTCCGGAAGCACGTTGGCGGAGCCGCTGACGCCGCCTTTTCCGCCTGCCTGCAGCGTCTTCAGAAGCAGGGCGTCCGAGCCCGCTAACACGGCAAAATCCGGCCCTGCCGCTGCTATATACTGTTCAATTAATTCGAAGCTGCCGCTGCTGTCCTTGATCGCGACAATATTCGGTATTTTCGCCAGCTCCGCGACCGTCTCGGACTCAATTCTCAAACCTGTACGAGCGGGAAAATTGTACAGCACGATCGGAAGCGATACCGAGGCCGCAATGCTTCGGTAATGGCCGATCAGCTCTTTTTGGGTAAGAGGAAGAAAGTACGGCGTGATGATCGACAGCGCATCCGCGCCGAGCTCCTCCATTTTCTCGGACAACTGTACGACTTCTTTCGTACTGTTGCCGCCCGTGCCCGCATAAATCGGAACTTTACCCTTCGCCTCCTCAACGGCGATTTCCATGATCCGAATTTTTTCCTCCTGCGTGAGAGAGAAAAACTCCCCGTTTGTTCCGAGGCAAAAGAGACCGTGTACGCCGGCGGTCAAATAACGGCGGATGAAATGGCGAAGCACCCGCTCGTTAACTTCCTGTTTATCCGTAAAAGGGGTCATGAGTACAGGGATAACGCCTTGAAGCAGTGTCATGCAATACTCTCCTTTCGTTTCATTCCCTAAAGTTGTCAGTTATGCGGATTCATGACCGGAATCGTCGGCCCGCTTATCAATCGTCCCTCTTCAGTAAGCCACCGATCCATATCCGGAAGATCGAACAACCGCAGCATGCCGGGTACGATAAAGCTGAGCGAGTCCTCCGGGTCATAATCCGGATTCCGGATCCACTCCGCCATGCTGTGGTAAGGACGTTCCATCCGGACGCCCCTGATTTGAGGATCGAGCAATGCGGCCAATCCGGCGTATACGGCATACCGCCCGAAACCATGCAGCTCCATGTTCTCTCCGTCCAAGAAAGCCGTTCCTCTTGCGACTTCCGCCGCGCGAAGAACATCGTAGACGCGCACCGCGGCCATGCTGTCCCCAAGCCACATTAACTCATCCGTATGCTTGTCGAGCACCCCGAACATCTTATACGGATCGTCGCCCGGCACATCAAGATGCGGCAGCAGCGGCCCGACACCGGTCGGATTGAGAACCATCACCGTTCTGCCCGACTCGCATACCTCTCTTATCCATGAGGCATGCGGCTCGAGGCTGTTTGTACCCCGGTCCCAAATCGCGATCGTTACCGGCCGTTTGCGGTCACCCTGCTGACCGCCTGTGAATAGCAGAGCATGGTTAAGCATCCCTCGCTGACTCCACCAGACGATACGGCTAACCTGTATCCCGTCCGCCTCCCCTCCGCCCGCATACCGCGGATTCGGGTCGGCCGGTTGTCGGCCAGTCTGTACAGCGGCTCTCAGCCAGTCGATAGACCGGCTTCTGCGATGGCTTTCCGGCATGGTCAGTCTGGCTGCCTCGAACTGAGAAAGCCGCTGCGCATTTTCATCGTAGACGGTTTTCGCAAGCTCCAGCTCCCCGATAACCTGACCGCTGCGGGTACATAGCAGCTGCTGCGGCGGGAGCAGCTCAATCCGGTCATCCGGCGGAACTTCGGAGGAGCCCAGCAGATGGGTGGAGAAAAAGCGGGCGGCCGCTCGGATCAAAGGTATGGTAAAACGGTGAGCGTTCTCGTCCTCGGCCAACCCGATCCGTTCTCCGTGTCCGAACAATTTCCAGAACCTGCGGTTAACGGCAACCGTATGCCGGGGTCCCTCGATTGGAACGGAATCATACGTCGTGGCAAGCACGAGAACCGGCCTAGGAGCCATGGCGAGCACGATATCTTCATGGTCGAAGCCGAGCGCCGAGAAGCCGGGCCATTTCTGCTCGGCGTCCTGTGTTTTGCCGGTAAGCAGAAAATAGGGCCGATTCATAATGAAACCGCCCGGGGCGGCCGCCGCAATGCGACGGTCGTACATCATCACAAGCGAGGTCTGCATGCCTCCCCCAGAATGTCCGGTTACCCCGATCCGGTCCGGATCGACCTCCGGCCGGGTGCATAAATAATCGATCGCCCGTACGGCATCATGAAGCATATAGCGCGCCAGGCTGTCGCCAAGCGGAAGGCATTGGCGGCCAACATTCTCATGATCTCTCACGCTGGTCATGCCAGCCTGCTTCGATTCCGGGTCATATCGGTTGAACCGCTCCCCCTGCCCGGTCGGATCGACCGACATCACGACAAGCCCCGAATGGACGAGGTAATGACAGGCGGTTTGGTATTCATCGCAATGCTTCGCCTTCTCGCGGTGGCCGCAGAGCAGCAGCACCGCACCCCGGGGCTCCCCCATTCCGTCGGGAATATATACATTTGCAGTCACATAAACGGATGGTCTCGATTCGAAGATTACCTTATCGATTCGAAAGCCGTTTCCGCGGACGGTTCCGGTAATGCGTGGGTTAAGCGGCGTATCCCTCTCGGGCATGCCGCCGATGCATCGCTCGATTCCTTCGCGGATAGCCCATTGACGATTTTCCAAGTCAGCGATCCCCTGAATACATTCCCGTTCCCTCTCCCCATCGAAAGAGGCTTTCATCGCTCTTTCGTACGTCCATCGCGGCAGCATGCTCTTCACATCAAAACCGGAAATCGGCAGGTTTTCCCATTTACTAAACAAACCGATTCAACTCCTCGCAGCCATCCTTGACCGCAGCCGCAACTGCGGCGCCGTCCGGGTGCCGGGCGGGACGGTTAAGCAAAGCGTGCAAGAATTTGTCCAGCGTTGGATTATAGCCTGCCCGTCCGTCCAGAGGCAGTCCGACAAAGCGGAGAACGCCGTTTCCGAAACGTTTATCGGCGACAACGGGAAGCGTTCCTTTCTCTTTGGCAGAGCGCCTGTAATAATAGCTGAAAACTTGCGCCTCAAGCCCTTCACCTTCCAGATAACAGTCGGCTATCCCTTCTATACGGTCTTTGCCCGCATCATAGAAATAGGAGAAATCATCTTCCTGCAGCCCATCCAGCTCTGGCCTGCCGGATTGAACCGCTAGAACATATCTGCTTTTCATTTTGACCGTTCTGACCGGCGAGCCCGCGATGTCCCAAATATCGGGCTCACCGTCGTTACTCCGGAGCAGCACAACCGCAGCCCCTTCCTTCACCCGTTCCAATATGAGCGTTTTATGGGCCTCGAACAGCATGCTTGAGGAAACGACAAGCGGTCCGCCGCGGGCTGCCCAGCGTTCGGGGTCAAACGGTTCTGCGGACAAATGGAGACAGGTGCAAAGCCTCTCTGCCTCTTCTCCGAGACAAGTGACTGAAGCTGCCGCCTCGTCTTCTGGTGAAGCGACAGCAGCGAACGCTTCGAATGTGAACCGTTCCCTGTTCAATGTTTCCCCTTGTTCATTCAGAAGACATGCATCAATGTGCAGCTTACCTCTGCCTGCTGCCGGCTCCGGCACGTCGATCCTGATCGTGCCCGCGTACTGCGATGACGTATGCGGAACGCCGCTGGTCGGCAATTCATAATGACCGTAATCGCGGATATCGTCTCTCAGGGTCGCTATTATGCGGCATCCTTCCAGCATTTGCGCCGAATCGTTCAGCAGCCAGGCATCCACCTCCAGCTGTTCGCCTGCGTATACCTTCCATCTGTCGCTCCGCAAATGAACGCGCACAGGTTCCAGACAGGCTTGATAAACGAAATAGGCGGGTTTGGGTATCCGGTCCACGCCGACGAGCGCCTTCATCCATCCGGCCGGCCAGGCGTCGATCAGCAAATGGATTGCGGTGGAAACGATATAATCCGCTCTTCTTCTCCATGCATCGGTCATCCATTTTGTCGCCATGCTTTGATGCTGTTGGCTGACGCGGATCCACTCTGTGATCGTTTGCTGCTCCGTGAACCAATCGCCGTGCAGGGTGTAGGTTTGCGCTTTGACAATTTCGGCTGGCGACCACGGCTCATGCAGGCCTGCCGGAAGCCATTCCGGCGGGTAACGCTTCATCATGACATCGAGATTATCCAGCCCTTCGGTCCCGTATTCGCCGCATCCCGCCTTCCACTCCTCTTTAATCGGAGGCAGGAAGCCTTTGTGCATTTTTCCGACGGTCATGATATTGTCTGTGTACCACATGTTATAGCAGTGAAAATCAGGAAGCCCCTCGCGCGTCGGCGGATTGTAATCCCCGTCTGTGTTCTTCACGACGCGGTCCGGATTTTCGATATAAATCGCCTGTCTGGCTGCGACGAAGAACGCTTCCAACTCGTCCCGGTGCAGGAAGCGATGCCCTTTCCTTCTTTTCTCCGTTCGCGAGGGCTCGTTAATGAGCGAAACCATAATGGAGGACGGATGGCTGCGGATCAGCCTCTCCATCTCTGCTGTCTGCCTGACCGCTTCGCAAAACTGGTTGCGGCGGATAAATCCGAACGTCGGCAAATCGCACTGATGCATCATCCCGAGCATGTCGAAATAGTCGTAAATTTCTTCTTGAACCGGCCGCTGTGTAATGCGGTAAAAGTTCATATTTGCCATTTTGGCGATTAGAATATCGTCAATTAATTGCTCGGTATTATTTTGCATGACGCACTGCTGCAAATGACCCATCTCGTTGGCGCCCCGCAAGATGACCGGACGGTTGTTCAAATACAGCGTTCCTTTCGGCACCGTTTGCTCATCCTGATGAAACTTCCGCATGCCGAAATGGCGATCCCGGACGTCCGGACACTGGCCGACTGATTCGAGCCGGACACTGGCCACGTACAGGAAGGGTGATTCCGTCTCCCACAGCTTGTAGGACGGAAGCTCGATCCGGTAGCGGAAATAATTTAATCCCGGTCCTGCGTACGCCGTAGAGAAACGGAAGGGGCCATATGCGTCACCAGCGAAATTTTTCGGCATGATGTCGATCTGAAGCTCCGCGTGCTCGATCAGCGTATCCGTCGTATTCACCGCATCAATCCATATCTCCACACTCTCCCCGTCGATATCGGGCCTGACGAATAGATCGTGAATGTAGAGCGGCGGCCGCTCTTCCAAATAGACGGCGCCGTAAATACCCGCGCCGGGAGGGCAGTGGTGCCAGCCGCTTTCCGAATCGTCCCAGCCCGGACCGGTTGCCGCATAAATTTTGTCTCCATCGAGCAGGGAGCCTCCCACACCCATCATCGGATAGTCGTTCTGCACCTCGACGATAAGTGTATTTTCCGCCTGCAGCAGCTCCGTCACATCGAAATCGAAGGGCGAGAAGAAGCCTTCATGTCCGCCCAGGCATTTGCCGTTCAAGTAAACGGAGGCTTTATAATCGACGGCTTTAAATTGGATAAAGATCCGGTTCCCGGAATCATTCCGGCAATATTCGAATTCGGTCCGGTAATAACCGGTCCATCTGCCCTCTTCATCGGTCGGTCCCCGGAAATCCGGAATCGATACCTTTTCCCACTCACCGCTTCCTTCCAGCACGTGCTGAAACCGGTTGTCTTCCTCCGTCCGGTAACGGAACATGAAATCGGTCAAATGTTGTTTGCTGCGAATATTGCCGGAATCCGGCGCCAGGTTTCGCAGAAAAGGGGCGTAACGACTGCGAAGCTCCTGCAGCTGCTCGTGAAATCGGGACAAGCTTTCTTCATAGGTTGCTTCCTTTGGCTTATCCGCCATTTCCTTCCCCGCTGTAAAATAAACGGTCTCATACGCTATCGGCGGAATTTCGTGAATGGAATGATCGTAAGCCGGATGTTCGCGGAAAGCGATTTCGGCGAACGGGTCGTGTTGGTTATGCCGGTCCAACTTCTCGTCCTCCTTTTTCTGTTGTTTCTTATTTTCAGCTGCCCAAAAGGGTTTGAACGGCGCTGCCGATACGTTCCGGCTCAAGGAAATAGGTATTTCCCGCTACAGCTTCGAATTCCGTAACTGGTCCGTCCGTTCGGCTTACGACCGCCAGTCCGTCCGCAGCAATATGAACCGGTTTGTGGGGACGCGCACAAACGATCCGGCATATCCCGCTTCTTGACGCATGAATGCGGCAGCCGGTCAGCTCGCCTTCCGCCCATTCGAGATCAACGGTATATCCCCCGCGCGCCCGAAGACCTTGAACGCTGCCTTGCTTCCAGGCATTTGGCAGCGCCGGGAGTACATTCAAAATTCCGCGGTGCGACTGCAGCAGCATTTCTGCAATGCCTGCCGTCCCGCCGAAATTCCCGTCAATTTGAAACGGGGGATGATTATCGAATAAATTCGGAAGCGTCGAATCAGAAAGAAGCAGCTTCATGCTCTCGTATGCCTTTTCCGGTTCTTCAAGCCGCGCCCAGAAATTGATGACCCATGCTAGGCTCCAGCCGGTATGCGCGGCGCCGTTTTCGATTCGGCGCTCCAGTGAGCGGCGAGCCGCCTCAGCCAACTCCGGCGTTTCCCGGATATGGATCATTTCGCCCGGATATAAACCGAACAAATGGGAGATGTGACGGTGACCAGCCTTCGCTTCGTCCCAATCCTCCAACCATTCCTGCAGATGTCCCCGTTTCCCGATCTGCGGCTTCGGCAGCCGGCCGCGAGCATCCTCCCATTGACGGCACAGCGCCTCATCCGTCGGGACCTGCTTCGCCGCCTCCAAACATGCGCTCAGCAGCGTGTAGATGATTTGAGTATCCATGGAAGAACCCATACAGAGGGACCCGATCGCGCCGTTGGAACGGATAAACCGGTTTTCGGGCGACGTCGTTGGGCCGGTCAGCAATCGGCCGTGCTCATCCTCTGACATATAGTCCAGAAAAAAAGCCGCTGCCTCGCGCATGACCGGAAAAGCCCGTTCTCGTAAAAAAGCATCATCCATCCCGAAGCGGTAATGCTCCCACAAATGCAGCGATAACCACGCCCCTCCCATCGGCCAGACCGATCCCGGGATGAAGTTCCCCTCGATTTGGGTCGAGCCCCACATATCCGTATTGTGATGGGCAACGAAGCCTCTGCAGCCATACACCTTCGAGGCCGTTATTCTTCCGTTAATCCGCATTCGGTCAATCAAATCAAATAAGGGCTCGTGGCATTCAGCCAGGTTACACACCTCGGCTGGCCAATAATTCATCTCCGTATTCACGTTTAACGTATATTTAGACTCCCAGGAGGGCGTATAGCTTTCATTCCAAATCCCCTGCAAATTCGCGGGATTGCAGCCGGGCCTTGAGCTTGACATCAAGAGATAACGGCCGAACTGGAAATACAGGGCCGCGAGCGAAGGATCCGCTTTTCCTTCTTTGAACCGCTCCAGCCTTACGTTCGTCGGAACGGACTGCGCACGGGCGGCTTCCTGTTCCGTGCCGAGCTGAACCCGGACGCGGCGGAACTTGGACGTATGCTCGCAAACATGATCCTCCCTAACCTTCCGGAACCCTTTGCGGGCCGCCTCCTCCGTCTGCCGGATGCAATCCGCCTGCGGATTCTCATGGCGGAACGTCGTCGCTGCGGAAAGGTACAGGGTAACTTCATCCGCGTGACGAACAAG
The DNA here is from genome assembly GCF_040676435.1 of Paenibacillus sp. LPE1-1-1.1. Classification (NCBI taxonomy): domain Bacteria; kingdom Bacillati; phylum Bacillota; class Bacilli; order Caryophanales; family Paenibacillaceae; genus Paenibacillus; species Paenibacillus sp. LPE1-1-1.1. The sequence goes on along the minus strand of NZ_JBEGHY010000023.1, from coordinate 171,590 downwards.
CAGGAAATCGCCGATCGTTTGGACCGAGCCTCTTTCGGACACCGCTTTGAGCGCCGTACAAAACGTTACGCCTTCCTTCCCGCACTCCCCCTTCATCAGCAAGGTATCGCCGGAAAGCGCCTCGGTTCCGGTATCAAAAGGCCGTCTGCTTAATTGAAGCCTAAGGTTCAGTTCCCCGGGCACTTCGCTCGTGATCCGAATGGCAATGACTTGATCAACCGAGCTGCTGAGCATTTCCCTCTCGTATCGAATGCCGTTCAGACGGTATTTGACGCGGGCAATTCCGTGCTCGATATCGAGATCACGGTAATAATCCGCGATCATGCCTTTCTCCCCGTTATGGTAAATATTCAAATCTCCAAGCGGCTGATAAGGATTGAGAGATTTCGGGATTGACATCATCGTCATCTGCGTCAGCTCTTCCGCTTCCTGCTGCCGGCCTTCCATTAGCAGCCGGCGTATTTCCGGCAAATACCGCTTCGCCTCAGGGTTGTCGCCGTTCTTCACGCCGCCGTACCACACCGAGTCCTCGTTCAGCTGCACCCGTTCTGCGTACACCTTCCCGAATATCATTGCCCCAAGGCGGCCGTTTCCGATTGGAAGCGCTTCCTCCCAAACCTTGGCCGGTTTGTCGTACCAGATCATATTTGTCGAATTATTAGCGGCTTCTCTTGTTTTGTCCAAGGCCGTTTCACTCTCCCGTTCCTGCGTTTTCAGCCGTAACCCTTTGAATTCTTAAAGCATAGTAGAGTTTAGCAGGCAAATCGATGCGGAACGATCCTTCGAACCGTTCGCCGAATGGCGTAACCGTCATGTTCCATGTATCGATCAGCTCCGCCTTGTATTTCCCTTCCGGCAGGGTAAACTCGCGGTAAGCGAAACGGTGCGGACCGAAATATTGAAAATAATGTTCACCGGGAATTTCCAGCGTCGAAGCATCATGGCGGGCAGTACAGTATTTAATCCCCTCTGGTGATTCCTCCAGCAGCCGTTTCATAAATGCGATCCGCGGGACGCTCTCCCCATGCAGCGTTCCGCCATGAGACCACCATAAAACAGAGTCCGGACGCGCATAGGTCTCCCCATGCGTCACATAACCCCCGCGAAACGTCCCTTCCCAAATCCGGCATACCATTTCCTCCGGCGTCAGGCTGCCCCACCGTTCATGGATGTTTCCCTCATAGCCGCATTCGTCGACAACGACCGGCTTAACGTAATTCCTTGTGAATGAGGAAACCGCTTTCACATCGCTGGTTTGAATGCTGATATGGGTTACCCACGGCTTTCCGTAATCATAACAGTCCCTGTAATTATGAATGGATCGTAAATGTCTTCCATAATCGTAATCCTGGACGATCCGGAAGTAACGGTCCCAATCCTCTTCCGTCTTCTCCGCCATCAGATCGTACTCGCTCGCTAATGACCACCATATGTTACGGAATGCGGACAGCCTGGCCATGACGTAACGCAGGTACCGTTCATCCTGTTCGGCTGACATCCGGTCAAAGCCCCATCGCCCTTCATCGTATGGATGGAACAAAATCAGATCCGCCTCGATCCCAAGTTCCGACAGATCCCTTATCCTTCGCTCCAAATGGGCGAAATAGGACGGATTCATACGCGACAGGTCGAAGCCCTCCTGAGGCGACCTTTCGAACGGATAGCAAGCGGGTTCGGTATCATTAAATAAATACGATTTTGGAAACACGCACATTCGAACCTTATTGAAAGGGGACGCCTTCAGCGAACGAAGCGTTTTCTCCTGCAGCTCACCGCTTTGCAAATGCCAGACGTAACACGTTGTGCCGACTGGAGCGTAGCGGGTACCGTCCGCATAGCTGAATTTCACCTCGTTCTTGACCCGAACCGGACCGTAGTTTCCTTTCGCTGCCGGAATAGCCTTGAATTCCCCGGTAATTTTGTCCAACGACCTGCAGTTGCTTGAAGTCGAAAAGGTCCATGTCCCTTCCGTCTCCGGCATGAAACGGACCCTATACGTTCCGCCGCCGTCATAGAAGCCTTCGGCTTCATAAACTTGCGCACCTTGTCTGAACTGGGCGCCGAACCTTATATCGACAAATGGATTGCCTTCTGCCGGACCTTTCAGGCTCAGCTCGTATAACCCCCAGCGTTCCACTTCTTTCATCGTCTTCATTCGCTCTCGCCTCCCCCTGCCCGCTGTGCCGCTTTGCGTATGCGCAGCGCTGTATATGGCTTGCCCGGAAGCTCTATCCTGCTTGGACCGCTGAAGGTTCCTTCAAGCGGAGTGACCGTCATATTCCAGGCATCGATGATCTCGATAGAATACACCGTCCCCATAGGGAGAGCCAGCTCGTAATAGGCGTGCTGATGACGGCCGAGATAGTTCAGATAATAGTCGCCGTCCTGGGCGGCTTGCAGCCAATCGGCGGGACCTTCCTCCATGATCCGGCGCAAGAAAGCCATTCTCTCAGCGCTTTCGCCTTGCAGCGTTCCCCCGGAAGAAATCCAGGCCCGTTTATCCTGATAAGTAAACGCCTCGCCGTGGGTGACGTAACCGCCCCTTGCCATCGTTTCCCAGAAGCGGTGCGTCATTTCCTCGCCGGAAATGTTGCCCCATCTTCGGGAGCTGTTGCCTTCATAAGAGATTTCATCGATTACGATTGGCTTGCGGTTCGCCATTCTCCACTCCGTCGTCATCTCGGGATCCCAATGCTGAATGCTTTGATGGGTAATCCATGGCTTTGAGAAATCATAAAGCGGTGACGATTCATACATTTTGGTTCCGTTGTGGATCGAACGAAGATGCTGGTAAGGATCGCGGCGCTGAACGAATTGAATCAGCCGGTCCCAATCCTCCACCGTCTTGAATTTATTGAAATCATACTCGTTGGATAAGGACCACCAAACGTTGCGGAACGATGCCAAGCGGGCGATGACGTAACGTAAGTAATACTGATCGGTCTCCCGGTCCATGCTGTCGAAGCCCCATTCGCCTTTATCGTAGGGGTGGAACAGAATCAGGTCCGCTTCGATGCCTAGCCTGAGCAAATCCGCGATGCGCTTCTCCAAATGGGCGAAGAACGCCGGATTAAATCGTGTCCGGTCTGTATCCTCCGGACTCGTTCCGGCAAAGACCAGCTGAGGCGGCCTCATGCCGCGGGTAGGAAGAAGGCACATCCGAACCTTATTAAAAGGAGAGGATCCCAGCGTTTGCAGGGTCAGTTCTTCATTCCGCTCATCGCCGTGATGGGTCCAATGGTAACAGGTGGTGCCAAAAGGCATATACGCCGTGCCGTCTTCATAGGCGAAATGATAGCCGTCCTTCACCCTTACCGGTCCGTGATTGCCAAGTGACGGCTGCGTACAGATAAACTCGCCGTGACGTCCGTCCAGCTCGGGACTGCTGCAGGACGTCATATAGCGCCAGACGCCGATTTCGTCAGGCATGAACCGGATGCGGAAAACGCCGTTTCCGTCATAGAAGCCTTCCTGCTCGACAATTCGGTTTTTATACTGAAAGCGGGCGGTTAGATGAACCTCTTGATACGGATTTCCTTCGGACGGCCCGTTTAGGCTGAGCTCAAAAACCCCCCATTTTTCCACATTTGTCATATTTTTCAGAAATTCAACCAAATCAATGAGCACTCCTTTCCGGTTGTAAACGCGCGTTTATGTCGATAAGAAGCAGATCTTGCGCGCTATTGTCAATTCTGTTGTGTGATCCGATGGTTTCATTATACTGCTTCCGAATTCGCCGATTATAGGTGATGGGCACTTATTCTATAGGTGATTCGTGCTTTCGCTGGACCTGCTGCCAGCGTCATTTCCGATAGAGAAATGGGGCGCCGGAGGCGCCCCATTGTGCGGGATTACGTAAATACGATACGGATGGATGACCAACATAGGTGATATCAATCAACCAGTGCTTTTGGATTATTGGTATTGGGTACCGTCGCCGCCGGCTTCGATAGCCGCTTTCGTTTCCGCAAGCTGCTTGTTGATCATTTCGTTGACGACCCGAAGCGCCGTTGCGCTGTCTTTGGACTGCTCGAAAATATTCGGCTGGAATACCTGCTGCACCGGCGGGTTGATGAACGTAAGACCCGGCTTGCGCGGCGCCGGCATTGCGCTTTTCAAAGCGAAGATGCCCTCTGTATGCTTGTCTGACAGCTGCGGGACGTTCTGAGCGAATGCCTGCTGCACCTTCGAATCGTTCAGCGGACTGATTATCCCCTCTTTCGCCCTGGCCTCCTGAACTTCATCCGAAAGCAGGTATTGGATAACCTGGAAAGCAAGATCTTTATGCTTTGATTGTTTCGTTATGAACAATCCGTTCACATTGGCCTGATATTTGTTATTCGACGCTTCCGGAAATACAGGAACCGAGGAAATATCGAAATTCAAGTCCGGATAATCCTGCGACCATTTCAGGACATTTTCGATGACATCCACGGACATCCCCATCTGCCCTTTCGGAAAATCGCTGGTCGTCGTGAACTGATTGCCGGGAATTTCATAGAAACGACGGATATTGTTTACGATTTTCAGCCAGGAATCGGTATCCAGATCCCCTTTGTCTTCATTCGGATTCAGCACGGACTCGGAAAGCTGATTGTAATACATATAATGGCTCGGGTGCTGCTGGTAACCTTTATAGGTGATATCCCCATCCTGACGGGTCAGCTTTTTGGTCAGTTCGTAAGCTTCGTCGTATGTCATTCCGTCCTTCGGATAATCCAAACCGTATTTATCGAAAATATCCTTATTATAGACCAGGACAAAATCGCTCTGCTCGAATGGAAGCGCGTATATTTTGCCGCCCGAAGCCGTTTTGATCCGCTCAAGACTGCCTTGATCCAGCACGCTTGTATCGAAATTGAATTTTTTGATCAAATCCGACATATCGTACTCCAGCTCGAACTTCTCGATCATCCGGTGGGCATTGCGGTACGTCTCCTCGAATACGATATCCGGAATCGTTCCTTTGGCAATCAAATCCTCATAACGTGTACCGTCATTCCAATGCACGTGCTTTAGCGTAATCTCCGGAAACTTCTTCTTGATGTACTGCCCGATCAGCCTGTCGAAATTCGCTTCGTCCTCATACGTCTTGTTCTGGGCAGTATAAAAAAACAATACATTATCATCCGAAGCGGAGTCGGCATTCCCGGTTCCGCTCTCGTTTGCCGCTTGGTTTCCCCCCTTATTCACGCTTTCGCTGCTATTATTGTCCGTACAGCCGGTAAGCAGCAAGAATGCCAGGATCGTTAACAATGCGCAAGCCGCGATATTCTTCATTTTTATTAATCCTCCATTATTAGGTGTAAAGGCCTCTCCGATTTGGAGAGGCCTTCCTACAAAACTCGTCATTGATATGCGGTACCGTCGCCGCCGGCATCTATAGCCGCTTTTGTTTCTGCAAGCTGCTTGTTGATCATCTCGTTGACAACCCGCAGCGCCGTCGCGCTGTCTTTGGACTGCTCAAAAATATTCGGCTGGAACACCTGCTGAACCGGCGGATTAATGAATGTCAGGCCTGGTTTGCGCGGTGCCGGCATTGCGCTTTTCAGAGCGAATAAAGCTTGAATGTTCTTGTCCTTCATTTGCGGAACGTTCTGAGCGAAGGCCTGCTGGACCGCAGGGACATTCAATGGTCCGATAATGGCTTCTTTTTGCCGTTCCGCCTGCACTTCGTCGGAAAGCAAATATTGAATGACCTGGAACGCCAGCTCTTTATTCTTGGATTGCTGTGTAATGAACAGGCCGTTCAGATTAGGCTGATATTTCGAACCCGATGCTTCCGGGAATACGGGTACGGACGCAAGGCCGAAATTCAAATCCGGAAATTCGGTTGCCCATTTGAGCACATTTTCCACGACATCCACGGACATCCCCATTTGGCCTTTCGGGAAATCGCTCGTCGTGGTGAACTGATTGCCGGGAATTTCATAAAAACGCCGGATATTGTTTACGATTTTCAGCCAATTATCCGAATCCATGGCGCCTTTGTCTTCGTTAGGATCGAGCGAAGGCTCGGATACCTGGTTGTACATCATGTAGTGACTCGGATGCTGCTGATAGCCTTTATAAGTAATATCTCCGTCCTGACGCGTCAGCTTCTTGGCCAATTCGTAAACCTCGTCGTACGTCATGCCGTCCGTCGGATAATCAAGACCGTACTTATCGAAAATATCTTTGTTATAAGCAAGCACGAAATCGCTCATTTCGAACGGAAGCGAATAAATTTTGCCGTCCGAAGCCGTCTTCACGACTTCCATGCTTGCCGGATCTAATCTGCTCGTATCGAGATTAAATTGCTTGATCAGATCGCTCATATCGTATTCCATTTTGAACTTCTTGACCATTCTGGAGGTGTTCCGGCGAACCTGCTCGAATACGATATCCGGGATGGTCCCCTTGGCGATCAAATCCTCATAACGCGTACCGTCATTCCAGTGCACGTGCTTGAGCGTGATATCCGGAAACTTTTTCTTGATGTACTGCCCAATTAACCGCTCGAAATTCGCTTCGTCTTCGTAAACGGGGTTTTGCGCGGTGTAGAAAAACAGCGTATTGTCATCCGAATCGGAACCTTCCGTATTCGAACCCGAGGGTTCATTGTTCGTTGTATTCGTGCTATCAGCGTTGCTGGTTTGTGCAGGAGCATTCGTGTCGTTGCTTGTGCAGCCTGCCAGGCCTGTAATGGAAAAAATTGCTATAAGGGCTGAAATGAGTAATTTTTTCATACGTAATGGAAGACCTCCTGTTTTAATAGTCTTACAATGCATCCTTCGGCATCACCGCAATCGCTTGCCAAAACAATAGAAGCGCTTTCAATGCATCAAACGTAAGTTTTTCGTTTTACCGTTTCGACGTATCCCCTCTCATCGGAATCTATCTTATGGGCAATGCGTAGCTGCTTAACTTAAAATTATCATAGCGGCCGGGCACATATATGGGTCTTTTAATCCACCTTTATAGGCTGATACCTGCATACATTTTTGCTTACTTCTCGCCGATCGCCCATTGGACGGTAGAATCAAAGAGCTTCCAGCCGTCGTCAGTCGTATAAATAAGATCCTCAGGTGCCAAATACATAAACACGCGCCGGGCAGGCATTACATTGCCGATCCCGTTCTTGACGCCCTTATCGTAAACGGCTATAAGTGCTTTTTTATCGTCATCCGCTGCGGTTGCAATGACGGCGGCATCTCCGGTAGGAACGATAAATTCTAAGCCTCCGTTCGATTTGTATACCTCGACACTGCCGCTAAGACCTGATGAGATAGGATGCTCGCTGTCTTTTATGCTCAAGGCCGTCCCGAGAACTCTGCCGTAATCGGCGTTCTCATTGGTCCCCGTCATATCATTGTAGCTTGTCACTTTAGAAGAAGCATAAATGACGGGCACGGCCGTATTGTACAGCTTTGTGCCGATATTGCCCGCACTGCTGATGGTGGAGTTAATATAAACCAGCGAATAGTTTTTTGCTTTTGTATCCGTTATTTCCCGGTCCGTCATTTCGGTCACTTCAAATCCGAGTTTTTTCAAGTGGTCTTTTGTCAGCGTATCGCCAATTGTGTCATTGCCGACATAAATAACCGTTTTCTCTTCCGGCGTTTCTTTCGCGGTTGTAGAAGAAGAACACGACGATAATGCGGCAGTCGCCGCCACCAAAGCCGCGATCAGAATAATAAAACGATGTTTCATGGTTACGATTCCCCCAGTTATAGAATAGGTAACTGTTTGGTTGGTGAAAGCTGCCCCCGTCCGCCATTAAGGCACGGGAGGCGACAAGACGATTTTCCCTTCTTCCAGCGTGACACGAATCTTATTCTTGCTGCTCATCCCGATCGCTTCCAAATAGGATCCGGGGATTTGCAGCCGCCCTGCCCTGTCCAGTACGGCGTATTCGATATGCGAGTCTTCCACAGTACCGGCGCTTCCAAGTTCATCCAGTTCTTGCGCATAAGACTTTCGCCTGACCATTTCCGATGACGTTTTGCCGTCACGAATCGCGACTACCCGGTCCACTTTTTGGGCAAGCTGCGGGTCGTGGGTGACGATAACGACCGTCAGACCGAGCGTTTGGGATAAATGCCGAAACAAATCAAGAATCTGGTTGGCCATGCTCGAATCGACCGATCCCGTCGGCTCATCCGCAAGCAGCAGCTTCGGATGGTTTGCCAGAGCGATGGCGATGGCGACACGCTGCTGTTCGCCGCCGGAAAGCTGGCTGAGCCGGTTCTGGCTCCGATGGCTTAACCCGACCGCCTCAAGCAGCTCCTGCGCACGTTCGCGCTTTCTCCGCCCCTTAAGTAAAATGGGCAGCTCCACGTTTTCCTGCGCCGTCAAATACGGAATGAGATTCCGGGCATTATTCTGCCAGACGAAGCCGACGCTCTCCCGCTTATACTGAACCAGCTCCTTATCCGTTATTTGCAGCAGATCCTTGCCGTCTACGGTGACTGAACCGGCCGTTGGGCGGTCAAGTCCTCCGAGTACGTTCATCAGCGTCGATTTCCCGCTGCCGCTGTTTCCGATGATCGCCATTAATTCGCCGGCTTCCACCTGCAAGTCAAGTCCCTGCAGGGCAACCACTTCCAGGTCGGCTTGTTTATATATTTTCACAAGATTTTCACACCGGATCATCCTAATCCTCCCCCAGCTTGACAGCCTGATGGATACGGATCCGGGACACGGTAAAGCCGAGGATACCGATTCCAAGCACCATCATCGCCGTCACGATCATGTACAGCCCAACCTGATCGCTGGATTGAAACGTCACTTCGAACGGCAAAATTTGCTTCTTCGGATCGAAAGACATTTCGAACAGCCTCACGAACAGACGGCTCGTCAAATTTCCTGTTACAACCCCAAGTAATATCGCCGCCCCGGAAATGAGCAGCTGTTCGGCGACCAGCATCCCGATCAGTTGGAAAAAGGATATCCCCATCGCCCGGAGTATGCCGAACTGGAGCGTCCTCGCGAGCAGGGAAAGCACCCAGTATAACAAAAAACCGACAAACGTAATGATAATCGAAATCAGGAAATCAAGCGTCATTACACCATTAATCGCAAGCTGGAACGGGTCGTTGACCGCCCTGATCCTCTCCTGATTCGCATCCGCAATCGAAGTAATGTCATAGCTTTTGTCCGTTATCGCTTGATAGACATGCCTACTTGACGACCCTTCTTTCAGCTTCAGCCATACCTCGTACGGCTCAAGGGCAACGCTGCTCTGGATGTAGGAGAGATTGCCGATCACCAGATTCGGCATGGCCGCTGCGGCAGAGCTGCCGCCATCGTCCGCTGCCGACTGCGAAGCCCCGCCAGCGCCCGGATTCCAGGTCGGCCAATATTCGACGATCCCATAGACGATAAATTCCGCAGTATCTGCACCGTACCAGCCGATTTGGATCAAATCCCCCGTATTCAAGCCATGCTGCGAGGCCATCGATCTGGAAATAAGCACGGCCGTTGGCTCGGAGGCAAGCAGGTTCAAATAGGAATTGAACGAATAATCGAGAAGTCCGTCTCTCATCCAAGCTGTCATGCCAAACTCATAAGTATCGATTCCCATCAATTCGACTTTACCCTGCTCCTGCAGCTTCGAAGCGCCTGCGTCGTTCCCCTTTGCCGAAGCATAGTAGGAAGCTTCATTCTTGATGAACACCTTGGCCGCATGCTCCACGTCCGGCATCTGCGTAAACGGCAGGAATGAAGGCTCAGTGTACTGTGTCTTCTGCGGGGCCCCATTATTCGATGATGCGGTCCCTCCTGCCGTATCCAAGTCTTCGCTGCCCGCCCCGCCGGACAATAATACAGGCGGCGCGTCGTTCTCCCAACGAATTTTCATCGTGATGTCCGCGCCGATCCGGTAATCGATTTTGTCTGCGACATTTTTGTTAATTGTGCGGTTTGCGCTCGCGCTGAAAATACCGGTGGCGATCGTAATGATCATAAATACCATAATGAATTTGAATGAAGCAGTCGTTCGTCCGACCTGAATTAACGTATAATAAAGCGACGGCGGCCACCAGCGTCTTCCGAGCAGATAAATCAATCGGATGAGCCAAGGGTATAGTCGAAGCAGGCATAGGCCCAGCCCCAGAACAAAAAAAGCCGGAATAAGAAACAGAAGCGGATCGATCGACATACCGCCCGTATTCGCGCCGATTGAAAGCAGCTTGCTCATCCGCGTTTCATAGCTTTGCAAGCCGTACAGCGATACGCCGATTAGTATGAAATCGATATAATACTTGTGCCAGAACGACTGCTTTTGAATGCGTGCCAGCTGCTGCTTATGCGCTACTATCGAGAAACGTGTCGCAAACAGCACCGGAAGCAGCGTCATTACAAGCGACAAGGCAACGGCGATGAGCGCATATTCGAATGCATCCTTGTTGACCTCTGCATGCAATTTCGCTCTTTGGACGAATTCCAGAAAGCCGCTGGAGGCGCCCAGTACCTTGGTGATCATGAGACCTGCATACGGTCCTGCGAAGAAGGCAATGAGGCCAAGAACCAAGCCTTCGATGGTATAGCTGAGTACGATTTGCAATCGGCTCGCACCTCTGCTGCGCAGCACGGCGATCTCCGTCTTCTGTCGGTCCGTAATCAAGTTGGCCACCATATACAGGTAAAACCCGAGCATCAGCATGACCGGCACATTCAGCGACAAAAGCAATATCTTAAGCTTCGCTTCCTTCTCCTTGTATAGGCTGAGCGTCCGGAGAGCCGGCGCATTTTTCGAATACGTGTCGTACTGCCCTTTCATATGGGCGGTAATACGCCCGTTCTCTGCAAGGAAATCCTTAGCCGAGCTCAACGTCATTTTCGTGTAGTCGAGGGCAAAGTACCAATAGCTTGCTTTGACGGTCAGCGCATTGCCTGTCGTGAACGACTTATCGAACAAATCCAGGTCGATGAGGAAGCTGCTTTTGTAGCTTACTGTGGAATTGTACCAGAACAGATCCGAATAATCGCTTGGTTCGATCACTCCTACAGGCTTAACACGGATTTCCGAATTGACGTTGTCGTCTTTAATCGTAAAGACATTGCCAAGCACCAGGTTCAGCTCCGTCAGCGCCTCTGGAACGACAAGCGCCTCGTATACTCCGCCTTCCGGCTCTTTCTTCGGAAGCCGTCCATCCTTCAGCTTTACATGCTCTTCCAATTCGCTGATCGCGGCAAAATTCGCCCAGCGTATCTTATTGACATCCATCCGCACGGTGTCGGACGGCAGAAAGCTGTAGACAGCCGTAGATCTCTCCCGAACGAACTGCTGCACCGGAAGACCGAAACGGCCGGACGCTTTCTGGCTTAAATAGGCATCCGTGGAGAAAAATCCGCCGTCTTGAGAGTTCTTGCCTTCAACAGCGGGATTATCGGCAGACAGCCAATACGTGCCCGGATACTGTCCGCTGTCCGACTGCAAATTCTGCAGCTCCTGACTTAGCATTCGCTGCAAGATGGCGTTCGTATAGATCGGAATGCTGCTTGATAAAGCGACGGTTAAGACGAGGCCGAACAGCAGGCTGAGCTGCAGCCATTTGTTTTTTATCATTTTGCGCAAAATCATAATTATCAGCGCCAATGCATAAGCCCCCTAATTAGCCAAAATCACCTTTTGCCCTGCGGACAAACCCTTTCTGATCTCCACTTCGGTGTCGGTCACGATTCCTTTCTCCACATCGATCTCTTTACGGCTTTCCCCATCCAGCACCTGCACGTAATCGCGGTCCAAATAGGTGCGCAGCCCCGATCTCGGAATGATCAACACCTGATCCCGTTTCTCCGTCACGATCGTGATATCCGCTTGGTCGCCGATGTTTACATCAGTCGGAAGTCCCTGCACGTCAATTACGATCGATTTAGCGTTGCGGGCTTCGATTGCTTCGTTATCGCTGGTCGGAGCCGTTGAAGGAGTTTGGACCACTTTTCCTTGATAGGTTTTGTCCTTATGCTTGACGCTGACATTCATATTGATCTGAATGCCGGCAAGATTGTTGTGGTCCGAAGCCTCATAAAGGAGCTTCCTCTCATCAGGGTCTGAAATCGTCACCAATTTCTTGTAGGCCGAAACCTGCTCGCCAAGCTCCATCGGTTCGATATAAGTGACGATGCCGTCTACGGTAGATATCAGCCTTGTTTGGATGAGCTGCTTTTTAAGAAGATTCAATTGAATTTGGGCGCTCTCCAAATCGAGCAGCTTCATCTTGACTGACGGATCGCCCTGTCCCTTCTCAAATTTTGCCTGCTCAAGATCGATCTTGATTTTCTCGATGGCGATTTCCTGCAGCTGCACCTTCGCTTCAAGCTCATCCGTCTCGGTTGATACCAGTACGTCCCCTGCCTTCACCTTAGCGCCCAATTGAACGTTGATCTGAGACAACCTTCCGCCTGATTCCTTAAAAAACAAATAATCCATTTTGTCCGAAACGAATGTAGCTACGCCGGTAACCTGTTTCACGATGTCGCCCTTTTTTGCATCCACTGTCTCAATATTCTGTTCGGCCGGCCGGGCGAGCGGCGGCTTCAATTGCTCCTCTTCGGCCGGAAGCAGCGAGCAGCCCGATAGGCACAGCATGACGGCGGATAGGCCAATAACGATCCGGATCCATTTACCTTTCCTCGGCAATGCGACCATCCTCCAGTGCATAAACATGATCCACAATTTCCATAATCGCTGCGTCATGTGTCGTCAAAATAATGGTCAATCCCTCGTACTTGACCAGCTCTGTAAATACCTTCATCACCTGAAGCCCCATTTTGCTGTCCAGCTCCGCCGTCGGTTCATCCGATAGGATGAGCGACGGCTTATGGGCAATCGCCCTGGCAATGGCGACACGCTGCTGCTCGCCTCCCGACATTTCAAAGGGACGATGCTTCATCCGGTGTTTAAGGCCGACAAGCTCGAGGGCTCTCTCCGCATATTCGCGGTGAAAAGCGCTGGAAATTCCTGCGATGCGAAGGCCGAACTCGACATTCTCGTATGCCGACATCATCGGCACAAGGGCAAAAGACTGGAAAATCAGACAGATATCGGTTCGGCGGAGCTTGTTGCGTCTGTATTCCGTCAGCCCGCCGATTTCCGTATTTTTAAAATGCACCTTGCCTTCGGTAGGCCGGTCGAGTGCTCCCAATATATTGATGAGCGTCGTTTTCCCTGAGCCGGATCTCCCTCGGATCGCCACAAGGCTTTGCGGCTGAATGGTCAGGCTCGCGCCTTTCAATACCTGCACGCTGCCAGCGCCATGTCCGAACACTTTTGTAATTCCTTCAGCCTTTACAAGCGGATTTCCGATTAGCGATCGCTCATCGGCATTCATTCACTCTCCCCCTCACCTAGCGTCTTTAATCCTTCCAATTGGGCACTCACTCCTCCCTTGCCTGCCGTTAATTCAAATGTATATCGAATGCAGCCTTAACTTGTAGGTGATTTACTGCGCATTTATAGGCTATTTTTACTGCTTTTTCCTATTCCACGATTCCTGTTCTTTCAACACCCTCGATAAACCACCGCTGGGCGAACATATAGAGGACAATCGGCGGCAGGATCATCAAAAACGTTGTCGCCATGCTGATCGGTTCGGTGAATATGGAAGGTCCGCTAATTTCGGCTTGCTCCCGGATCATAGAAGCAATGCGCGAGATGCCAAGCGAGAGCGGCGGCGTTTCAGCATTGGCCAAATACATGCTCGGTAAATAGAAGTCGTTCCAGGTCCAAACGAAGGAAAACAGGAATACGACAAGAATGGCCGGCTTGGCCAGCGGCATCATCACTCTGAAGAAAACTTTGTAGACACTGGCGCCGTCGATTCTCGCAGCTTCCTCAAGCTCTTTCGGCTGGGTGGAGAAGAATTGACGGTAAATGATGATGAACAGCGCGCCTTTAAGCCCAAGCCCGAACAGGGCGGGAACGATGATCGGAATTACCGTATCCAGAACGCCCAGCACTCTGGCGAAGACCAGATTCGGCAGAATCGTCAACTGGAGCGGTACGATAAAGGTGATCAGCAGAAAGAAAAACAGGACCGGCTTGAAAGGCACCTTCAGCCTTGCAAAGGCATAGCCGGCAATTGCGCAGGAGAAAGTTTGCAGTAAAGCCACAGAGACGGAAAGCAGCATGCTGAGTCCGAAAGCCTTCGGATATTTGAGCCATTCCCAGGCATCCTGAAGATTTCCGAAATAAATAACCCGCGGAATCCAATTTACCGAAGGGTCCAGCAAATCCGCTCCGTCCTTGACCATGGTTGTGACCATGTGCAGCACCGGCTTTAAGTAAATGTAAGCCGCATCGATCAGAATCAGATAGATGAATATTTTAAATAGGAGTCCTTTGTCGGCCTCCCTGCCGAAAATGGTATAGCGGACCTTGCTCAACCAACTTGAAACAGCGGTCATATCCGTGCGCTTCGTTCCCAAACGCGTGGAAATTTCCGCGCGTTTGGTCCGCAAACCGATTTTGGCCAGCATTTTGTCCATCCCGAGTCACCTCTTCCCTCATTTTTGGCCGCTAAGCGGTCATCCGCTGCGATCTCGTCGCTCTGCTGAAAAGAATGAATATAACAATCAAAAAGATGCTGATGATCAAAAAGTAAAGCCAGATGAGCGCACTGAACTGCCCGTACTCGCTATCGCGCACCCGCATAATAATCGGATTGGTAGGAAACGTAAACAAATCTACGACGGTATAGATCATGTTCAGGAATATAAACGGCGTCATCGCCGGTAGCGTAATCTTCCAAAAGGTCGCCCACGGGCCAGCCCCGTCGATGCGCGCCGCCTCATAAGCCGAATTGGAAATCGTCTGGCGTCCCCCCAGAAAGATCAAAATTTGAACCCCGGAGTACCATAAAATCAAGACGAAGGAATCGAGTATCCATATGAGCGGTGTCGCCCACGTCTGGGGTAAGTTTCCGCTGATCAATCCCGACACGTTATATTTGGACATAAAGCCGAGGGCGCCTTCGCCCTGCGTCAGCAGCTCGCTGACGACCTGTCCCGTGGACAAAATGACCGGCAGAAAGAAGATGGCGCGAAACAGCGAACGGCCCATAAATTTCTGGTTCAAGACAATCGCGATCAGCAAAGCAAAGATGACGATAACCGGAACCATAAATAAGGTTTTCTGGAGGAACGGGATCAAGTCGTTATACAGCAGGCTGCCGTCCGCGAGCAATATATCTTTGTAATGCTTCAGCCCAACATAAGAGCTTGTCATCCCCGTCGCCACCACGTTAACTTTGCGGAAGCTCATGTATAGGGAAAATCCGAGCGGAAAGCCCATAAACATCACAAAGCCGATAAACCAGGGAGCAATGAAGATCGTCCCTTCGACATATTCCATCATGGCCGCTTTAAGCTTTGTTGCTCTAGTCATTGGTTCGCCGCCTCCCCGTCCAAGACGATGAAGTTTTTCGCCGGGAGCTCCAAATCGCCGTGCTTATAAGGCTCCGTATTGTAATTGACGATAATTCTCTTGCCGCTCTCATATACCGTTTCCTTCACATTGTGAGCGAGCGTCCTGTGTTCGACGATAAATTGGTTCTGAACGTCGCCGAGCGTCTCGTTGAAGCGTTTGTATTCTTCCGCCGAATACGAGGCCCAGTCCGAAAACTTCGTGCTGTAATAACGGATGCCGTAAGCGCTAAGGAAATCGCTTGTGTCCGCATGGGTAAACACGAAAGAAGGTACGGCCCCGTACTCGATTTCTCGTAAAAAGCCGTTGCCGTTCTCGTCCCGGTTGTTCGAATAATCAAACGAGTAAGTAATTAATCCATGAGTCGCGATTTGGGAAAACGGAACCGCCTCGTCCGAGAACAAATCGTAGGAATAGTCAGAAACCATATTTTGAATATGGTGAACATAAGGCAAAGCATAAAAATTCGACCTTACGCCCTGCACGCCGCCCAATCCGCTCTGGATCGTTTTCAGGATATCGACTTGGACATCTTTCGCTTCATCTCTTGACGAGCCGTATTTGGTATTGTAATCACTGAACAGCTCCTGTCCCGTTCGGCTCACGACAAGGCCGTCGATACCCAGCTTCTTGTAACCTTCCAAGTCGTCTTTGAACATTTTCAAATTGAATTTATCGCTGACCGCAGAGACATTATCCTCGTTGTAAAGCATCCGTACATCGATGGTTTGACCGGCCAAATTCGTCACGCCGGCAAATTCCTTCTCAAATCCTCCCGCGCCGGTATTGTTCAAGGCGTATTCCGTATCCAGATATACCGGAGCGCCCAGGCTGTGGGCATAATCGACGAACGACTTCATTCCTTCGTCGCCGCCGATGCTGGAATCAACCGGCAGCGTTTGCCCGAATTGGCTGTAGCCGCCTTTTTGCCATCCGGTATAGGTGATTGACATGTTCCCGATGCCAAGCTCATGCAGGGTTCTCACCATTTGTTCCGCTTCAGAGGTCGTTGTGCCCTTGATGTATCGGCCCGCCAAGGTTCCCTTCTCCTGATCGCCGCCGACAATGGTTAAGTACAGCGGCACGTCGGAAGTACCGGCTTCCAACTTCTTCAGTCCTTTTTCTTCCATTAAATATTGGCGGTATCGCTCTGCCATTCCGACATAATCCGATTTCGCCTTATCAAGAATGTAGTATCGTACGACCCGGTCGCTGCCGAACAGCTCATCCCGGTTAAAATCAACGAAACCGGATTCTTCTAAATTTTTTCTTGTATATTGAAGAAAGCTCGACCGGAAGTTCATCTGTGCCGTTATCCAGTTGTAATCGCTGAATACGCCGGAGGGCGACGCAACGATATTGGCATACGCCTCGCCGTCATTCAGGACGGCAAGAAACCCTTTATTGCCGGATTTCATTCCGAAAACAGGCATTGTAACCGGATTCCGGTTATTGTCGAGTCCCTTATAAACCATATCCGATCCGTACACGCTCTCGTCGTACAACTTATTAACATTCAGCTCGTTTTCCTTGAAATTGATGAGTGCCCCGGGTCCGTCCGGGATAAACAAATAGCCTTCCTGTCCATCCGTATGGGTCGCGCCAAAAAACGGGTACAGCCTGACCCAGATGAGTCCCAGCTTGTTCTCCTTAATGCCTTCCCGAATAATCTTCGTCTGGACGTAATCCCCGTCGATGGTTACCTCAACCGGTATGGTAAAGCCTGTCTCAGGCAGCTCGAATGTCAGTTGAAATCCTCCGGGAATCGTCTTCAAGTCCTTAATGCGGTCAACACCAGGAGTAAAGCTCAATTCCTTCGGATTCAGAATCGGCTCCGAGAAATCAACATACTGAATCATGATTGGAGAGGAGAGATGCTGCTTCCAGGTTTTGGATACCTCTTCCTTCGACCAATACTTAGGATCGGGATAGGAATAATAGATCTCATTGTTCCTCTTGTCCTCCATAATAAAATGGCCGGTATTGACGTCCATCTTCAGGCGGAGCACATCCGACTCCGCAACATTGCTGAAGCTGGTCAATTCGGGCAGCGTAGGATTTTTATCGGTTTGAGCGCTATTGGAGCTGTTATCCGCCGGCACCACCGGCGGTCCCGCCGTCGCTTTCCAAACAAACCGGGTATTGGCGGCGATCATAATAAGGGCAATAACAATCAGGACGGCTGCGATTACGGCGGGCAGAGACCGTTTAGTGAGCAGCAATTTGATCCACTTCATCGCAAAGTCACCTCCTGGAAGATTTCATATAGGAAGGAGAACAAATCGCTTGTCAATCCAACCGTAATAAAGAGAAGAATACCAATGATGATCATCGTAACCAGGGTCAGCACAATATTGATAAGCGTTTCGCCGACGCTGTAATTGTGAATCCACTGCGTATTCCAGAACATGAGCAGGCCGATCCAAATGACAAGGCCTTGGGAAATGAAACTATACACGGACGATTCCGATAAGGTCATGACATTAGACAGCATGGCAAGCGGAATTCCTATAAGAATGTATGGAACAAGTGCGTAAGCGCTTCCTATAAAGATATCCCGGAACCTGCCCTCACCCCGGTAGATCGAGCTGACTAAATAATTTGCGATGACCCACATGATCCACACAACGAAAAACTGGGTAAATACATTGTAAACGTTGACAAAATGAACAAGTTGAAAAGAGAAACTGGTGACGTATTCGCGAATCAAGAGGGCTGAATAAGTCCCGACGATAATAACAGCTGCGCTCCAATACGTTCCTTTGCCTTCATACCGGATGGCGGTGAATCCGTCAACCGGATGCCTCAGGATATAGAACGCATGCTTAAAATGGGTAATGAGCGGGTTTTGCGAACGTTCCCGGCTGCGCCATTTGGCCTTCAGACGCTTCGTCACCGTCCACTTATCCAACGCAACCATCAGGAAAATTCCTACTATTATAAAAGTGGCGATCCAGGAAAAGTTTTTCTGAAACCACAACAGCCGGATTTGCCAATAGGATTCAGAAAACCCTTCCTGATCTCCTGCAGCTTTAAACATACTTTTCGCTTCTTCGAACTGCTCCTTTTTGAATGCCGCTTGTGCCAGGCCTTGAATCGCCGGAGTGAAATCGGCGTTCTGCCGAAGCACCTCCTGCCACATCTTCTCGCTATCCTCATAGAAGCCCGACAAGGTCATTTTGTTTGCTTCAACGACCTTCTGCCCAAATTCCGACATCCGGAATTTCTGAATAATATTTTCCTGATCGTCCAGGACGAACAATTCATTCTTGGAGTTGAAATCGAGAGCAACCGGGCTTTTCATGAGCCCGATTTGAGAGGTGCCTGCAGCGGACGGTCCGCCCCAGAAGTAAAGCAAACTTCCATTGCCATCGTAATGGCTTATATATTTGAACTGCTGGTCGACAACAGCGATATTTCCTTCGCTGTCTACCGCAACGTCGATCAGCTGCGGGGTCTTGACGGCGGTCGGCGCGAGCCCTCTCGTATCAAATGGACGGTATTCCCCGAACGAGCCCTGAGAGCTTCGAAGCATGTTAGCCCCGCGGGAGTTCAATTTCTTCAGCTGGTTGCTGGAAATCGATCCTCCGGTAACCGTGTAGATGAACCCGTTGCTGTCGCTTGCCAGACTGTTGATCGTTTCCGGTCTTTTCAGCACTTCCCTAGCGTACATTTTCTCGGTATACAGCCATTTTTTTAGAGCATCCATGGCGGACAGCACCGTTTGGTTTGTCCCGAAATATCCTTGAAGATTGCCGTTTGGATCGAGCACCAGCAGTCCTTCGTAGCTCCCTTGCGAAGCGACATACAGAAATCCGCGTTCGTCTACGATCAGCTTAACTGGTGTAAAGACGAATGTGTCGGAAATAAATTTCGAATCCGGTTTCTTGAATTCCGTGATCAGCTTCCCTTCCTTATCCAATTTGACGATTCTCCGGTTGCCAGTATCGGCGACGAAGATTTCGCCCTCCTTGGTGACGAACACCCCTTCGGGCTTGTTCAGCGTACTTTCCGGAACGGTTATAAAGCGGATGAGTTTGCCGCTGTCGTCCAGCTGCACGATCCGGTTATTTCCCGTATCCGCAATGAATATTTGGTTTTTGTCATCGATAAAAATGTCTTTCGGATGTGACATGGACGATATCGTCTTCACCGAAGGATCGTTCGGATCGGTCATATATAGATCTTCTCCGATGACATCGATCGGAATGTAGGCTGGCTGAAGCCATATAAGGTTACCGGCGCTGTTCTTCGTGTACGTGTTGTACTTGACGTCTGCCTTAGCTGTCAATGGAAGAAATACGGTACTCAAGATGATCAGCGAAAGGAACAACCACAGCCCGCCGCGTTTATATTTCATGCTTTAGACCTCCGTTTGCTCCGCATCACTTGATGCCTGAGTGAGCCATAGTTGTAATGACCTTGCTCTGAAAAATAAGGAATATGATAAGATTCGGCAGGAACATGATCAGCGCGGCTGCTGCTGCTGCACCTTGCCTTGCAACACTATTGGCCATATTGGATGTCAGTGTGGAAATAAAGAATGGAAATGTCTTCATGGTCTCATCCTGCATAAAGAGGCTTGACGTTTCCGTATTTCCCCATGCGTCCTGAAATGCGATGATGCTGATCGTCGCCACCGCGGGCATGCAGATCGGAATGACAATCTTCAAAAATATGGTAAATTCCTTCGCGCCGTCTATTTTGGCCGCATCCAATAATTCATCCGGAAGCTGGTCGATAAACTGCTTCATTAGGAACACGCCGACCGGTACGGCAACCATTGGGAGAAGATGCCCGAAATAAGTGTCCATGACTCCCAAATTACTGACGACCAAATACCTTGGAATCGCGACGGTTTCCGGAGCGAACAACAGCGTCACAAGAATAGTGCCGAATACGATCCGGTGTCCGGGAAATTTATGCTTGGAGATCGGATAAGCGCACATCGCGCTTACTCCCGTGACGAGCACGACAGTCATGACGGCCACAAACACGCTGTTGAAAATATACCGGGACATCGGAATCGCCGAGTTTTTCGTAATCGCCCACAATTCAATGAAATTTTGCATCGACGGGTTTCGCACCCATATCGTCGGCGGAAAATTGAACAGCTCCTGGTAAGGCTTGAGTGCATTATTAAAAATGTACACGAGCGGCATCAGCATAAAAATACTGAGAAGAACAAGCATTACAGCCGATATTTTTTCCGTCGGAGTCAGGCGGAACGGCTTTGAGCGTCTCCTCCAAAGCTTGGAAATCCGAATCGCAGAAGTCGTTTTCATCATTCATCCTCCTTCGTACCGAACAAACTCCAACAAAATTTGTTGGCCACATACATCAAGAGCAAGAGGAAGACGGATAAGGCTGTCGCATAGCCGAGTTCCATGCGGATAAAACCATAATCGTTAATATGGTTAACGATCAAATGCCCTGAATATTCCGGCGTCGGGTTCATGCCGGAAAGCTGGCTGCCGATCCCCCCTGCCTTGAACGTGCCGACAATGGCCATGACCGCACCGAACAGCATCTGCGGCTTCATCGATGGAATCGTGATGTACCATATTTCCTCGAGGCGGCTTCGGATTCCGTCCAGCTTACCCGCTTCATACAGCTCGGAGTTCACGTTCAGAATGCCGGCCAGCATGGCCAGAAAGCCGATTCCCATGCTGGACCACAAGGTGACGACAATCATCGAAGTCATCAAATACTCCTTGCTCGTTACCCACAATTGCGGATCGCTGACCAGGCCGAGCTTAAGCAGGAAACTGTTCAGATAACCGATGCGGTCTCCGGACAGCATCGGCTGCCACACGATAGCCATGGCGATCCCCCCCGTCAGAGACGGGGAGTACATCGCCAGCGCAAACCATTTGCGTGACGTTCGCGGCAGGATCGAGATCAGCCAGGCAAGGAGAAACGCAGCGATATAACCTCCGGGACCGACAATGACCGAGAATTTAAATGTATTGGGCAGCGCGTATTTGATAAACAGCAGATCCTGCGAAATCATGTAACGGAAGTTGTCCCATCCGACAAATCGCGGCGGCTGCAACGAGTTGAAATACGTAAAGCTAAGTAAGAAGGCGGCGATTACCGGAATCATGATAAAAAGGATAAAGCAGATCATAAATGGCGCGATAAAAAGATAAGAAATGCGGTAGGACCAAATCTTCTGAAGGAGCGTTTGCGTTTTGCGCGCCGTATTAAAGGCAGCAGTCGCATCAAGGCTGTTTATCGGCTTCGATTCCGCTTTTAACATACGGCTCCACTCCTTTCCAAGGTTCCGTCACCACCGGTAAATTTAATGATTTGACGGTTTTGCCGTTTGCGTCGATGAACTTAAATTCCTGTAATTTCCGGGTCATCTCCCGCTCGATGTCCTTGACGGCGGTCTCCAGCGAGCTCCGGGGATTGATGCCGTCCAATACGGTGCGATTCCATGCGTTTTGAAGCTCGCGGGCTAAATAGTAGGAGCCGGGGACGTTCGGAACTTCCTTAAACCATCTCCACTGCTCCAAAATGCTGGCCGCATCTTCCGGTTTCCACGGGAGTGTCATAAACGCTTCGATGTTGGACGTATTCCAACGGAACGCTTGTCCGTTCAGCATCTCGATATCGTTGCCGAACCTCTCCTGCGCCTTGGCGGACGTCCACCATTTCAGAAATTCCCAGCTTTCCTCCGCCATTTTTGTGCTTTTGAATATGACGCCGCTTTGGACGCCGCCGCTCATCCAGCGGGCAACGGTTCCGTCAGTCTGCATCTTGCCCGGAATCGGCGCTATCCCCCAAAGTCCGTTCAATTCCGGCGCTGCAACCATCAGCTGAATGTAGGCAGTTATATCGGATATTCCAATTGGGACAGCGCCGCTACGGAACGATTGGAAGAAGCTGGCTAACTGCTGGTCAGCCGCATGAACATTGTATAGATCCGTCCACTCTTTAAAGCCTTGAAACCCTTTCGGCGTTGTCAAAGCGGTCTTCAATCCGTCCTGCTCAAAAAATTCGGCACCGTTCTGATAGAAGAACGCGGCGTTGGATACCGGCGGAAAATTCAAGTTGTTCTGCTGCAGCGTTGGCAGCATCTCATAGACGTCATCCCACGTATTTGGAACCTTCAGTCCCAAGCGATTCAAGATATCCTTGCGATAGTACAGCATCTCGAAAGTTTGCGTTTCCGCGACACCGTAATAACCGCCGTCGTAATAGAACGGAATCCATGTTCCAGGAGCAAACCGCTCGTACATTTGATTGAAATCGGGAAATTGCGTCAGGTCATACAACCCGCCCCGTACGGCGTATTCAAACGGCAAATCCTGCGATAATCCAAGCGCGACGTCAGGCGCGATGCCGGCCGCATTCATGAGAACGAGCTGATCTGAGCCCGGCAGCAGGTTCACCTTAACCTTGATCCCCGTTTCCGGGGTAAACATTTCATCGGCCAGCTGTTGAATCAGATTGACGTAATCCCTTCCCCGCTGAACCCAAACGTTCAGTACTCCTTTATCCCCGTTACCAAGCTTCGACTTGGACTTAAAGGTGTACAGAAAGTCAAACATGCCACCCTTAAACTCCTGGAAAAAGCTTGCCTTCATCTTCGGAACGTCTTCGTTTGAAGGAACGATGTACAGACGGTCGAGCTGAAGCGGCTGCGAACTCAGCTGCTGCAAATAATCGGCGAGCTTGCCCTGCATACTCGTCAGCTTATCGGCTTCATAAGCAATTTGATTAATGTTGGACAGAAGCTCCTGCATATCCTTCTCGACGGTTACCATCCCCTGCGTCAGGGAATCCGATCTCCCGTTTACGGATACGAGACGCTCCTTAACCTCGCGAAGACGCTCGTAAAGATCTTGGAATTGGGTGACAAAATCGGGCAAATCGCGTTCGATGTTCCATGTCCGGTTCGGGTCCACTGCTCCGCCGGTGAGCGCGTTTATATCAAGCACCCGGTCCTTCAGACCGGATATAATATTGTCCAAATCGACCATAATTGGCTTCAGCGGAGCTTGCGTTACACGCATCGTCAGTGTATTAGCACCCTTCTTCAGCTCGAACTCGTACGGCTCGCCGTTCTCATCCTGGAGAGTAGTCCCTTGCCAGCCGGACGCATAAGGGAAACGATAAGCTTCCATTTCCGAGAAAGGCACTTTTCCGTTGACAGATATGGACCTGAATGTCGAACGGTTAGAGGAATAAGACTGCTGGAAGCGCATCGCGATTTTGTACAAGCCGCTTTCCGGGACGTCGAGGGTCCAGGTCACTTCTTGATTGCCTGTCGCCCAGCGCTCTCCATTGATTGCGTTGTAGATTATTTTCCCTCTTTCATAGGGAGTGGAGGCGACGTCGTTATCGTAAGAGAGCGAGATGGAAGAATCGTTCTTCCAAGTTGCCCGCTCCGCCTCGATTTCGATCGGATCGCCGGATACGGCCGCCGCTCCACCAGTCCGCCTGTTTGCGACGGTTTGATAATCGTCGATTGGATCCGGGGCGTGCAGCCTGATCGACTCGATCGCCAGCGGATCGCTACCTGACAGGCGCAGTAGGTGCTTGCCTGCTGTCAAATGCCAAAGCAGCGGATGTTCATTGCTGCCTCCCGAATCACGCAGCTGGGCGGTCATCCAGTCGCTGACATCAAATGAAGGAGGCCTGATTTCATCGCCGTATTCGTCCTTCTTCGGAGGCATTTCGTCCTGCCATTTGCGGTACAGCTGCACCGATCTGGATTCCAAATAGGCACTGGTCTGATCGAACATAAGATTGAGCGTAATCGGCTTGCGGTATTTGTCCCCGATAAATGGATGATAAGAAATGTCAATCGCATACAGGCCTTCCTGTTCCACATGGATCTCATATTCGATCCATTCGTCGGATTCCGCTCCCCATACGAGCACGTTGTCTTTGTTTTCGTAAGATCCAACCCTTATTTTTGCGTTCTCAGATTTCCCGGAGTAAGCCGGCCCTTGGACGGTTATTTGACCGTGCACTTCAGGGATTCCTTTCTGCTTCCACTGCTCAAGCACTTCGGAATAATAGGGCTCGCCGCTATCCGCTGCCGTATCCCCGCTGTCGTCAGAGAGATCAGCTTCTGGCGCTTGAGACAGAGCGTCATCCTTCGTTACGGAAGCGTTCTCGTTGGACGGCATCTGCGATGCATAGCCATTAAAGGCTGTGCCGAACAGAAACAACAATACCATCGCGATTCCGATCCGATGCCGGAACCGCAGAAACGTTTTCACTTCTCATCCCTCCACGCGCTCATCGTAGTGCAGTAAGTTTTCTCCCGTATCCAAATCGAAAAAGAGAGCTTTCCGCATATTAAGCGTCAGAATAACCTTCTCGTTTTCCCGGCTGCCCTGGTCGATGTTGGAGCGGGCAGTCATCAAATTAGGCGCCCCGATCTCGGCATATAAATAAAGATCCGCTCCCATAAACTCACTGAGCTTATGGATGCCCGGAATCTGCGAATGCGGGTGCGTCTCGCACATGGCAGGATCCAAATACACGTCCTCGCTTCGTATGCCGAGCATGACGTTCCTGCCCGCCTTTCTCTTATCGATCAGCGTCTTCGACTGGCTTTCGGGAATGGCGAGCGAATACTTCCGGGTATGGAATTCAAGTGTGCCTCTAGAGGTCTCTAGCAGCTTGCCTTCAACCAAATTGATCGGAGGAGCTCCCATAAATCCGGCTACGAACATGTTCTTCGGGCTGCTGTATATTCGCTGCGGCGTATCGACCTGCTGGACGATCCCGTCCTTCATCACAACGATGCGGTTTCCCATCGTCATTGCCTCAACCTGGTCATGCGTCACGTAAACCGTCGTAACGCCGAGCTGCTTGTGCAGCTTAATAATTTCCGTCCTCATCTGTACCCGAAGTTTAGCATCCAGGTTAGACAAAGGCTCATCCATCAAGAAAACCTGTGGATTGCGGACGATCGCCCGGCCGAGCGCAACCCTCTGCCGCTGCCCACCGGAAAGCTGCCTCGGCTTGCGCTCCAGGAAATTTTCAATTTCCAGCGTGCGGGCCGCTTTTTTGACAGCCATATCGATTTCGTGCTTGGGCAGCTTGCGCATGCGCAGACCGAACGCGATATTCTCATAAACGTTCATGTTCGGATATAAAGCATAGTTTTGAAATACCATCGCGATATCGCGGTCCTTCGAAGGCAAATGATTGACCAGACGGTCGCCGATAAAAATTTCGCCGGATGATATGTTCTCCAGCCCTGCAATCATTCGCAAGGTCGTCGATTTGCCGCATCCGGACGGGCCAACCATGACAAGAAATTCCCCATCCTTAATTTCCAGGTTAAAATCTTGTACGGCGCAAAGTTTATCCTTACCGTATCGTTTTTCCACGTGATTCAGTATGATACAGCCCACATTGACACCTCCCGATTCCTTTTTTATGATAACGGTTTCAACTTTCTTAGTATGATACTCATTATATATTGGCCTCTTGATTGCATTATAGGTGAGGTTCGCACATTCTATAGGCGGATTACGCTTTTGCAACGGATTATTCGATTTTCCAATCCTGGAAATTTTGACGGTATTTTCTCGGTGTAACACCGGTTTTCTTGCGGAATAAAGCATGAAAAAACTTCATGTCCAGATACCCGATAAGGTTAGCGATTTCGTGAATGGAGATATCCGTCGATTCAAGCAGCTCGCAGCATTTTTGAATCCGGATATTTTGCAAATACTGGATAAACGTTAGTCCCGTCAATTTTTTGAACTGACGCTGAAAGTGGCTGATACTCATATAGAAATGGTCCGCCACATTTTGGGCCGTAATGTTTTTGGAGTAATGATTTTTAATAAAATGCATGACATCGTCCAGTTTGTCGATGGGCGAAGGCATGTACTCTTTTTCCATCTCCAGACGCTGCAGCAAAATCAAAAGCTGGATCAGGGTTGTGTTCAATATGATTTCGCAGCCCTGGTTCCGTTTCAGATATTCACAATGCATGTTGTGGATCATATTCTGAATCGTGTTGTGCTTGTCTTGAAACTGAAGCCATCTCCCTTTTCGCTCTTGCGGATAATGGATCAAGCGAATCGTTTCCGAATTTCCGGTGAAATAATGACTCCAGTTCTCCATCGCCTTGTTCCGGAAAATACAGTTGTACACGACAAGCACCTTGTCGCGTTCCGGAGAGGAGGGCCGGAATACATGAGAGGTGCCGATCGGGATGAGAAACACGTCCCCTTGCTTGACCTGCACCACCTTATCCTCGATGTAATGAAAACCGCAGCCCTCTCCGACAATACTGATCTCTACAAAATCGTGAGTATGTTGGCCAAGAGAAAATGCTTCCTGCTCCCGGTTGACGAAAATATCGATGTCAAGATCAAAGAAGCTCTCACCTTTAAGCTCCGCCACTATTCCGTTCACGACAATCCCCTCCTTTAGCTCATCACCGCAATTGACTCAAAGGCAGTTCGAACCGGCAAAGTCCATCATTTGCAAAAGCTTGTTTGCCGTTTACATATAATCGATAGCCTTCTGCAATTCCGGCATCATCCAGTGCGCTTCCGGGCTTCCGGTAAGTAATGCGAAGCTCCGCCCCGGCTGCTTTAACCCGGTCGAGGCAAAAATAATCGAGTCCGGCGTCAATCGGATCGAGTACGATACGGTCCTCCTCGATGGATAATCCGGCAATATGAGCAATCAGCAGATCGATGTAAAACGAATGATTGTACTCCTGCTCATCGCTGAGCGGCTCGCCCGTTGCACTGTTATAATGCTCGACGAGCCCGGGTTGGTTCAAATCCCTGTTGAAGAAGTGCAGGAAGGAGTATTCGCGCAAATAATGGGTAAACTGGCCGTCATACCGGTGGCCGCTGCGCTTGCTCTCCTTGGCAAGCGCGTCAAGGACGATCGAATTCGTATAAGGCCATGTCGGCCCGTCCCACACGCAGCCGTTTCGCCCTTTAACGAAATGCCCCATCCATCCCCCATCTTTCGTATAAGCGGGGCAGTCGGCAGAGACAGACGGAAACGGACAGCCCGTGTCAAACTCGCCCGCATTGAACAGATGATCGATGAGCGCATCGTGCTTGTTATCGATGATTTGTGCCCAGGCCGGATAGAAGCCGACGATATTTTTCACCAGCGCTTTCTCGTCCGTTTCATGATGAAGATCATAAAAGAATGCGCTTTCATCATCCCACATTTTTAGCAGGATATCCGTTCTGATGCTCTCGGCCTGCTTATGGAAAGCCTCGGCATCCAGATCACCCAGTTCCTCGCACAGCTTGGCTACGGCAAGCGCATTCAAATAATGGTATACCGTTCGGTCAACGCGTTTAACATGCGTATAAGTTTCCGGATCCTTGGGATTTCTTGGATACTGATGAAAATACCAATAGCTCGGCTGGTATTCCTTACCCGTACGGGTATGGCGGTATTCGATCATCAATTCGTCCCGGTCGCTGCCGTGCGCCCGCTTCCAGGCGGTGATCTGCGCTTTCAAGCCCGGCAGCAGCGCAATCATTGACTCCTTGTTCCGGTGTACCAAATACAGCTGATACGCGGCCCAGCAGGAAAAATTGGCGAAGGAGTGCATCACGGTGTCGACTGTCATACAGCAAAACATGCCGTCCTCATTCGGACTTTCCTTCATATTTTGCAAGGAGCCTTCGCTGTATGTAGGGTCGTGATGCCATCTGGCATCCATGAGATGAAGCGGAACAGACAGATTAATTAGCTTGCAAAACTCCCATCCCCCTTTGCTGAAAGGGGCTTTGCTCTTCTTGTGCGATCTGCCCTCGTAGAACAAAGGAAACTGCAAATGCCCGTACTTCGGATCAGCTAAATTGTGGCGCAGCAAAAACCAACGGTATGTCCACGTCTTGTTCAGCAGCGGATCGCTGCAGTGAAAACCCGGGATATGCTCGAACCACTCATTATAAGCATCGATATAATCGGCAACAATCTGGGCATGTGAACGGCCGCTAAGCGCATACCCGCTCGCCCTCTGCGTCAGATCATCCGGTAGATCTTGACCGCTTATTCCAAGTGCCGCAGCAATCATGAAGGATTTCGTTTCCCCCGGTTTCAGACGGACTTCACGGAATAAATCTTCATCGCTCGATACAAGTGCGGCGTCGATATTAAAGCTGAGGTGTTGAACCAGAAACGTGCCGTAGAGCCCATTGTCGGTTTCATGAAAAGCATCTCCGTAAGTTTCCAGCTTCAAAACAAGCTCCTCTTTGCCGAGGTTGGACCACGTCTGGAAGGAAACGGCGCAATCGTCCCATGTAATAAACTTCTGCTCACTGAACGATAAGCGCGTATCCTTATATTCCATTCCCAAATGACTTGGGTACCATGCCGTCCGGCACGGCTCAAAGCTTTCGGTTCCCGATGCCGATACGGTGTAAAGCAGCGGAATGTTAACCTTATGAATAAAATCAAACCTGCCGCTGAAGCCGGGCCTCGGTTCCAAATAATCAGCCCACAGGCGTGCGCCCGTCGAACCGAGCAATAAAGCACCCGGTAATGTGCGAAGAGCTTTTCTCCCCGCAAAGAGCTGTTCATCGATGCGGTTTGCCGTCATAATGAAATCCCCCATTTCACAAATTTGAATATCGTGCATCTCTGTCAAAATTAGTATATATCACTGAGTTGACCGATCATTGGTGGATTCTGCCCGAACTATGGGGGAATTCTGCTTTTCAAGTCCGTAATTGTCGGTATATGAGTCCTTTACCGCCCTATATTCGCACATTCGAATGCCCCCGATAAAGAAAACCGCCCCTGCCGGTACCGGCAGGGGCGGAAATTAGAAGCTGCGACTTATTGAACGGTTATGAACGTCGAGTAGGTTTTACCGTTTGGCACTACTGCCGTCAAAGTGAAATCAATTATATTGTTATCGCCCGCATTGCTGCCTGGCGTATACACGATCCGGTTGCTGCTGTCGATATAGATTTTATCTTTGATGTCCGGAGAGGTATTCGTTTGGTAATGAATGTCTCCGATCAAGAAGGTGATGCCGAATAAATCGTTGTACTCGGTTATTTTATCGTTTGCAAAGCTGTTCCCGAACTGGTCTTTCACGGTAACCTTCTTCATCAGCTTTTCATCCCATGGAAGAAGGCCGTTCAGAAGATGGCTGTCGATAACGTTCGCGGATTTATCGGCTTTTATCTCTTGAATCGCCGGACGCTCATCTTTAACCACCACTTCCTTGCTCAGCATTCGTGCCCCTGTCGGAGTATCAAAAATAACGGTAACCGTCGCCTTTCCAGCATTCAAGCCAATTATCCGAGACACATCGTCATCACCGATCAAATCCGGGTCAGATGATCCGATCCGCCTAATAATGCCGGAAGGAAGGGTGACATTTCTGCCTTGTTGATCCTTGGCGCTGATTTCGATTTCCCTTGCGAACACATCTCTGTTGTTGAGAAGATAGGTTGAATCGGTGACTGATGTTATTTCCTTGTGCTCGTAATAATATTTGCCGGCTGCGAACAACGTATCGTCCAGTTCCATTTCGTAGGTCAGCGTTTGACTTCCTCCGAATACTTCTGCAATGGCCGAAGCCGAAGACAGGATGCCGATGGAGGCGCCGGCTGCGTCCACTCTTATGAGCGAGGCGCTAAGCCGGTAGGATCCCGTTTTTATCGGATCAGCGACTAAAGTAACCCCTTTACCGGAGCTATTGTTAATTTCACTCCTGACCGTTGAGTTCCCGTCGCTTAGTGCAGCCGCTCCCTTGGTTGTAACTGCCCCCGCTTCGCCTGCTGTCCTCTCCAGCTTGTATTCGACTTTATATTCGGGAAGCGCCGAATTAAATTGATCGCCATACTGATCCAAAATTTTAAATTTCACCTGCTGCTCTTCCCCCGGAAGAAGCAGGATGCTGTTGTCGCCGTCCATCTTGACGGATGCAGGAACCCGCTCCTGCGGTTGCTCGACATAGACGTTCAATTGCGCATTTTTGCCGGTAAGCGGCAAAATTACGTTGACCAGCGCCTGACCGGCGCCCGTAGCTCGGGCAATCCGGATCTTGCCCCGTTCCGGTCCGTTCGCCTGTACAGCCACTTTTCGGCTTACGTTCGGATTAACGCTGTAATCGGTCCGCAACTGCGGATCCGCTTCCAGCACCAGTTGACCGGAGCTCACGACCTGAATGAGGCCGCTCGTCTCGGCATCGACGATTTGCGATGGAGAAAGGACGTTGCCCTCCTCATCCTTGACGATAATCGGAATATAAACGTCTTCATCCCCAACCGTCAGTGTATCCGAGAAGTCAAATTCAACGGAAGCTGGCATTTGCGCCGCCTTAACCTTCAACTTTACTGATGTCTGCTGGCCATATAGCCTGGTGAACATCATTAAATTCACTTCTTTGCCAACCTTCACATCCGGTGAAACCTCAATTGACAAGTCGGGATAACCGTCGTTGTTGTGATCGAACAGCTTGCCCATTGACGGGTTGTCGCTAAATACGCCCGGTTCCGAGAAAACTGCGGTGATTCCCCGTTCACCGTTTAATAAATCTGTGTCGCTGATGCGGAAGCCGTACTGGTCGAAGGCGAAAAATAACAGGTAGGCCCTTCCGCCGGGCTTTAACGTCTGATCTGAACCGAAAAATTTAAGATCGCCCAGTTCGACCTTCGACACGATCGGCGGATCGCCGACTGTAAACAGCTTGCTAACCGGGTTGGTGTCAGCTGTCATCTGATTGGGCAGTAGGATAACCGAGACGGGCGAACCTTTCGGATGGCGGCTCAAATCCAGCTGGAAGGCCTGCTTTCCGGCCAATGGGACCGCTTTAACATTCGCAGACCCCACTTCAATTCGGAAATTGCTTGCCGTCCAGTCGGATTCCTCGCCGAATTGGTTTGCCGCTTTAAACGCTATGTCGACTTTGGATTGCGGCAATATATCCGAAGATGCGGCAAATTGTAATGATGTCAGCCGCTCATCCTGCGCGATAAATTCCGCTAACGCGTTATTGACGGTATCCTCAGCCAAACCGGACAGTTTGACTTGATATTTTCCTTGGGTCAGTTTCTGATCCAGCGTTATCGTGGCGGACATTTTATCTTTCGCCCATTCGGTATCGCCTGACCGGACCGATCCGTCTTTCGTTACGACGAGCTTCGCTTTATCGGTGTCAACCTCTTTGTTCAGCCAGACAGTCACTTTTTTGGCGCCGGTTGCCTGCGCGTTAAGAATGGACACTCTATCCGGTACTTTACCTGCGAGAAATAGATTACGTGCCTCGTAAGCGGCTAAAGCAAGCTCATACCGGGTCACCGGCGCCGCTCCTTCGAATGCCTTCCCGCCGTCTTTGTTTATGAGCAGTTTATTTTCCAGTGCGTACGCGACATAAGGACGCGCCCACTGGGCAACGGTCTGGTCATCGACCGGTTTGGCCTGCAGGGCTGCATTCTCCAATCCAAGTCCCCGAATCAGAAACGCCGCCAGCTCCTGGCGTCCGACCTCTCCAGACGGATTGTAACGGGTTCCTTTGGCATCGGATCCTTTGGTCAATTTCGCCGCTTTCAATGCTTCGATGTACGGAAGCGCGTAACCGTTTGCATCATCCGGCAAAACATCCGAGAAACTGGAAGCCTTCAGCCGATTGTCAACCGGCAATTCGAAAACAAGGGCGGCCACTTTGGCCATCTGCGCACGGTTCATATTTAATTCCAGTCCGAACCGATCAGCCGAAATACCATTGAATATGCCTGATTTTATTAAGACGTCGAACTTATCCTTCAATTCGGATGAAAGATACTTCAAATCAGTGAAACGGTCGGCCGAATTCTCAGCCGTCCTCTCTTCCGCTGGTACCGCCTCCTCTGCCAGGGCTGCGGGGGAACAAAACGTGTAAAACAAAAGTAAAAGAGAAAGAAACCCGTATATACGCTTCATCATTCACACTTCCTTCAAGGTTGTTATAAAATATAAGCGCTTACAAAAGCTCCGTGCCCGTTAACTATCAGACAAAACATTCCTCCTTCTCTATAGGATAAATTGTATACGGCTGATTCAGTGTATTTATAGGCTGACTTCATCCTTATTATAGGCGGTTTCACGCTGAGGGAGCAGTTCGCGGTATACCGCTTCAATCTGTTCTGTCGACATCGGTTTCGGGTTGTTGTCCATCAGTCTCCGGACATTGAAGGCAGCAGACGACAGGGAAGGGATATCTGTTGATTGCACGCCATAGGCCATCAGATCCTGGGGGATCTCCAGTTCTTTGGTCCATTCCTCTATCCGGCTAATCACCAGCTCCGCCGCAGCAACGGAACTACCCGATTCCCTCGCGATCCCCATTGCACCTGCGACGATCTCCAGTTTGTCCCAAATGCGGTCCATGTTGAACGCCATCACATGAGGAAGTAGCATGGCGTTCGCTACCCCGTGCGGGATGTTAAACCTGCCTCCCAGCGGATAAGCCATCGCATGAACGGCGGCCGTCCCCGAGCCGGCAAGAGCCATTCCGCCGAACATGGAGCCGAGAAGCATCGCGCTGCGTTCTTCAATTGAGCTTCCGTTATGAAAAGAGGGAACGATGCTGCCCGAAATGAGGCGGATCGACTCCAGTGCCATCATGTCGCTGATCGGGTTCGCCTTCACAGAGATATAGGATTCCAGTGCGTGCGTAATTGCGTCCATGCCGGTCGCAGCCGTTAGATGCTTAGGAAGTCCAAGCGTCAAGACCGGATCCAGCACGACCAGCTTAGGAAGTAAATGGCGGCTGATAATGCCGATTTTCAATTCCTCTTTCGCCAATGTGACGATGGCGTTCGGTGTTACTTCCGATCCCGTACCTGATGTCGTAGGGATAAGAACCGTCGGAATTCCTTCGCTCGGAATAAGCTCGGTGCCGATCATCTCTCTTACGCGCAGCCGGTTCGTTCTCAAAACGGACAAGAGCTTCGTCGCATCAAGCACGCTGCCGCCGCCGATTCCGATATAGACGTCAAAATGCTCTTCTCCGATCTGATTGGCCAAATCCTCAATATGATCTTCGGTCGGCTCCCTCATGACGCCGCCGATCACTTCGGAGGCAATGCCTCTTTGCGCCAACTGTGCTGCTATTTCATCCGTTATTCCGTGCTTTCGAATGGTGTCCGAAGCGACGATGAGCACCCTGCTTACCTGACCCGCACCGCTAAGTGCATCACCCAGATTTTGTAAGGAATGCGGGCCGGCGATGATTCTCCCGGCAGTTTGAAATTGATAGTTCCTCGCAGGTTTACTCATGTAAATTCTCTCCTAACTAAGAAGTCAGCCTTGAGCGGCATACCCATCCGTTTATTCGTGAGGACTGTCACCGCCCTCCTTGTGAATCGCTATCGTCTCTTGGATGGCTTTATCCATCGCTTCATTGGCGATCCGAAGCGCAGTTTGGTTGTCTTTGGATTCTTTCGCAATCGAATTCCACACCAAGTCCGTGTTGGCGTAAATATAGGTCAGTCCCGGTTTGCGTGCAGGAGGCATGGCGCCTGTCAAATAAAAGATCGATTGAAAATGTTTCCCGTTCCATTCCGGTATGCCTTTCCCGAATGCCTGTTGGACCGCCGGATCCGTGAGCGGGGACAGGACGCCCTGTTTGGACAGCTCGGTTTGAACTTCCGGCGACAGCAGATAAGCGATGACTTGGAAGGCAAGATCCTTATTTTCCGATTGCTGCGTAATGAACATGCCGTTTGTGCTGGGCTGGAATTTGGATGTAGGCGCTTCCGGAAATACGGGTACAGAAGAAATATCGAAATTGATGTCCTTATTTTCATTGACGATTCGGAAGGCATTTTCCATCGTATCGACGATCATGGCGATATTGCCTTTGACGAAATCATTCGTTTTCACCAATTGATTGCCGGGGATATCATAAAATTTTCTAACATTGTCTACGATTTTCAACCAATTGTCGGATATCATGGCTGACTTCTCTTCATTCGGGTCGAGCGCGGGCTCCGAGAGCTGATTGAACCTCATGTAATGCGCAGGATTCATCTGAAATCCTTTATAGGTGTTGTCTCCCTCCTGACGCGTCAATTTTTTGGCCAATTCATATGCTTCGTTCCATGTCATGCCATCCTTGGGATATTCCGCGCCGAACTTGTCGAAAAGATCCTTGTTGTAAATAAGAACATAATCATTCGTATTAAAAGGCAGCGAGTAAAGTTTCCCATCCGATGCATTTATGGAATGCTGCATATCGGACGGATTCAATTTGCTGGTGTCGAAATTGTATTTTTTGACTAAGTCGCTCATGTCGTATTCCAGCTTAAACTTTTTAATCTGCCGGTATGTGTTGCGGCCGATGTCGTCAAATACGATATCGGGGATGGTTCCCTTCGCAATCAAATCCTCATACCTCGTTCCGTCGTTCCAGGCAATATGTTTGAGTTTGATATCCGGAAACTTCTTTCTAATGAATTGACCGACCTGCTGTTCGAAAATGGCTTCGTCGACGTAGAAAGCGGGCCAGGCCGTAAAAATAAACAGTTCGTTATCAGGCGTATCTACATCTACGATTTCGGTTTCCTGTTGATTCTCCACAGCCTCGATTGTATTCTTGCCGTTGTTATTTTCGGTGCATCCGATAGATACAAGCATGATCAGTGACAATACAATCGCTAAACAAATCCTGTTCTTCACCGTTTAATAAACCTCCAATTACTAAATCGTTTTAGAGAAAAGACGAATGAAAATAGTTGCTTTGGCGTTGTATTATTAGCAGAGCAGTCTTGATTTCACATCATTCACCCCCTGACATCATAAGAATTAAGCTCCTCCCATCATTCCGCACGCTCCAAAGTCTAAGGAGCCTATTAAAAAAATATACGTTTTGGAAGCAGGAACCAATAGGCATTCCGAGCATATTGTAGGCGCTTTCAATCATTAAGTACGGCGTAAATGTCCAACAGCTTTTTGCCAGGCTGCTATCAAACAGCCCGGCGGTCATCTGAATGAATGGGAAACGGCCGCTGTTTCGCGTGATGCTAGCGGTGAAATGATGTAGGCGGTGCCTGCTTCCGTCTTGAATTCAACAACCGACGGTTCGATCTCCACAATTTCGACGGCTCCTTCATTTACCAGCACTGGCGTTCCCGTCCGGATGCGGCATGGATTCCCGTTTACCGACTCGATTACGGCTCTCTTTAGCTTTCCGCTGCTCCATTCCATGTTAACGGCGAATCCCCCGCGCGCACGAAGACCGCTTATCCGGCCCTCCGGCCATGTTCCGGGAAGCGCTGGAAGCAGACTCAGCTCGCCGGCGTGACTTTGCAGCAAAAGCTCCGCAATACCCGCCGTCGCTCCGAAATTGGCTTCAATCGTAAGCGGGTAAAAGGTCAGCTTCGGATGACGATGCGCATTGAACAGGTTGGGAAATGGATTTTTGAGCAGTTTAATCAAATAATGGTGCGCCATCCCCGAATCTTCCAGTCTGGCAAACAGGCTGATAAGCCATGCAAAGCACCAGCCAATCGCGTCTTCCTTCTCGTGCACTAGTCTGCGCTCAATAGATACCCGGCAAGCGTTCGCGAGCAAGGAATCGTCGCGCTTGTTAATCTGATGACCGGGGTGCAGAGCATAGAGATGGGCCATGTGACGATGTCCCGGCTCCGCTTCCTCAAAGTCTTCGAACCACTCCTGAAGCTGGCCGTAACGGCCAACCGCAAGCGGCCGGAGCCTAGCACGGGCGGCTGTCAGCTCCGCACGGAGCTCATCGTCGGTATCAAGTATGGCGGAAGCTTCGGTACAATTTGTAAACAGCTCCCAAATGAGCGAGTTATCCATCGTCGATCCTAAGCTGACCGCCGCCTTCCGGCCATCCGGTCCAATAAACGTATTTTCCGGCGACGTGGACGAATTCGTGACTAAATATCCTTCCGGGTCCTCTACAAGAAAGTCCAGGAAGAATAGGGCGGCTTCCTTCATGATCGGGTAAGCCCGGTCGGCCAGGAAGCCCCGATCGCCGCCGAAACAATAATGTTCCCAAAGATGCTGGCACAGCCACGCCCCCGCCATCGGCCAGAATGCCCAGCTCGCCGGCCCCTTCGACGGGCCGCCGGAAGGCGTCGTCATGCGCCAAAGATCAACCGAGTGATGGCTTACCCAACCCCTGGCCTTATAGTGGACGCGCGCCGTCTCCTTCCCTGCCGAGCACAGATCCTCGAGCATATCAAATAAAGGCAGGTGACATTCCGCCAGATTGCATGTCTCGGCGGGCCAGTAATTCATCTGCGTGTTGATATTGACCGTATAATTGCATGCCCAAGGCGGTCTAGCCCTGTCATTCCATATTCCCTGGAGGGTTGCCGGCTGAGTTCCCGGCCTTGAGCTGGCAATGAGCAAATACCGGCCGAATTGAAAAAACAGCACCGCCATCTGCTCGTCGGCTTCGCCGTCCCGCAAAGCCTGAATCCGTTCATCCGTCGGGAGCTCCTGCAGCCCTGGCGCGTTAAGCTCCAGGGCTACTCTGCCGAACAGCTCCCGATAATCCGCCAGATGCCGGCGCAGCAGCTCGTCGTACGAATATTCGGCGGCTTGCGCAAGCCATACCTGGCAAAGCCGATTCGAATTTTTGCCATCCTTGCAAGGATCCTTGTCGAAGCCGTTGAAGCTGGTCGCCGCAGCAAGCAGGAACGTCACGGCATCTGCCCCTCTGACCCAAAGCCGGTTCCCGTGCGCTTCCACATGCCCGCCTTCCGGCAGCGCGCGAAGCTGCACCTCGAAACTTATTCCCTTATCCTCTTCATAGATGACCGGCTCCGAGCTTCTTTTCGCATGGAAAGGCTCGACGCGGCTCGGGCATTGTCCGGTCAGCCTAATCATGTCGGGCGCTCCCTTACGCGAGCTGTGATTAAGCAGACTGTCCAGCGACGCCTGCAGAGATACTTTGCCCGGCTGATCAGCCGTGATACGGACGACCATAATCTGATCGACCGCGGATACGAAGGTTTCGCGGGAATAACGAACCCCTTTCAGCGTGAATTGCGTCCGGCAGACGGCATCGTTCAAGTCGAGCTCCCGGCGGTAATCGGAAGCTTCGCCGTGCGCATCGAGCTGAATATACAGATCGCCCATGGCTTGGTAGGATGCCGTCCATGGACCGAGCATATGCTCTTCAATCATTTGCTGCGCTTCCGGGTACTTCCCTTCAAAAATCAGCCGGCGCGCGCCATCCAAGTATTCCGCCGCTTTATGGTTGTTCGGGTCGTAGGGGTGTCCGGACCAAAGCGTATCCTCGTTCAACATGATGCGCTCGCGTCCCGTTCCGCCGAATACCATCCCCCCCAGTCTCCCGTTTCCAACGGCCAGCGCTTCCACCCAATCGGTGGCCGGCTTGCGGTACCACATCGTTAAATCGTTATCGCTCATCTCACGGACCCGCTCCTTTACTTGGACCTTCAAGAATAAATACGCCATACGGAGGAAGCTCCGATTCCCCGCTTAATCGCATGCCGCTAAGCAGCTCCATAGACGGCTCCTCCCCGATTTGTACGGTTGCCGGGCGATCGTTGTGATTAAGAAGGAACGTAAATTGCCGCCCGTCCTTCTCCCGTACGCTCGCTTCCACACCTGGCGGAGTTTTGGCGACCGGGACAATATTTAGCTTGTCTGTCAAATGTTTAAAGAACGCTTCCAGGAAGGCAGCTTCCGGATCAGACGCGAGATACCAGGCCTCGCCTTTACCGAACCGATTGCGGGTAACCGCGGGCATTCCGGCATAAAAGCAGCCGCCATACACCGCTTCCGTTTCGGCTCCCTCCGTATGCAGCAGGTCGCATAGCGTTCCGCATGAATAGGACCTCTCCAGTCCGTCTAGATTCCCTTTCATGACCATCGAATTCGGTTGTCCGGGGAAAAGCGCATCGGTTTCTTCGACCCAAATACCGAGCAGCTTCCGAAGCTCGCCGGGATATCCGCCCAGCGTGACCAGATCTATCTCGTTCACGATACCGCTGAAGAACGTCGTCACGAAAGTTCCTCCGCCGGACGTATAAGCTTCCAGCTTCGCCGCATAACCCGGTTTCACCATGTAGAGCACAGGAGCGATGACAAGGTCATAACCGCTGAGTTCGGTTTCCAATCCGATCATATCAACCTGCACGCTCCTGTTATAGAAGGCGTCGTAATAGCGCTGAATTTGCTGCAAATATTTGAGCTGCTTCGTCGGACCGCTGGAATGCTCGATCGCCCACCAATTGTCCCAATCGAACACGATCGCCACCCTCGACTTCGTCGTCGCGCCGAGCAACGTATCTCCAAGCTGCTGAAGCTCGCGGCCGAGCTCGGCGCATTCGGAGAATACCCGCGTATTCTCATGCCCGACATGATCGATAACTGCGCCGTGAAACTTCTCGAAGGCGCCCGCGGAACGTCTGAGCTGGAAAAACATGACCGCCTCCGCGCCCCGCGCGACCGCCTGATAGCTCCACAGCCGCATGACGCCCGGCCGCTTCAACGGATTGACGTCCTTCCAGTTCAACTGGCTGGGGCTTTGTTCCATCAGCAGGAACGGCTCGCCGTTTTTCAACCCCCGCATCAGATCGTGCCGCATGGCAATTTGACTCATCGGCGTATCATTTGCCGGATAGCTGTCCAGCGCGACGATATCCAACTCTTTTGCCCATTTGAAATAATCGAGCGGCTTATAGGTGCCGTTGCTCTGAAAATTAGTCGTGACTAAAGCTTCCGGAATAACGGATTTAATCGCGTCGCGCTCCAATTTATAGCACGCCAGAAAGCTGTCCGAGTTGAAGCGGTCGTAATCGATCGACATGGCCGGGAATGCCGTGGATTCATGGCCGGAAACATTGAAATGCTCGCTCTGCTGGCTCGGCAGCACGATCTCCTCCCAGTCGTAGAATGTATGCCCCCAGAACGATGTGTACCAAGCGGCGTTCAATACAACCAGCGTGCCGTAACGCTCCTTCAGCCAGACGCGGAATGCTCGCTCGCAGTTCTCACAATAGCACCGCCAGCCCATCTCGTTGTTGACATGCCACAACAGCAAAGCGGGATGATCCTTGTACCGTTCCGCCAGCTTCTTTGCCAACCGCTCCGAATAGAGGCGAAAAGTAGGGCTGTTCGGGCAGGAATTGTGCCGGCGCCCGTACTTTTTCTTGCGGCCCTGCGAGTCTACGGTCAACATGTCCGGAAACGTGTGCGCCATCCAGGCGGGATGGGCCGCGGTGCCAGTCCCGAGGCAAGCGCGTACTCCGTTCGTGTGCAGCATATCCATAACGTCGTCCAGCCATTCGAAACGGTACGTCTTCTCGTCCGGCTGGTTCCGTGCCCAGGAGAAG
The DNA here is from genome assembly GCF_040676435.1 of Paenibacillus sp. LPE1-1-1.1. Lineage (NCBI taxonomy): Bacteria > Bacillati > Bacillota > Bacilli > Caryophanales > Paenibacillaceae > Paenibacillus > Paenibacillus sp. LPE1-1-1.1. The sequence goes on along the minus strand of NZ_JBEGHY010000023.1, from coordinate 131,882 downwards.
ACGTTGACCGTGGCGATATCGATTCCGGCGAGATTGAACAGCCGCATATCCTCTTTCCATACGTCCCGCGGCCATTGCTCGGGATTGTAATCCCCGCCGTACAATATTTTGTTTGATAATCCGTTCATTAAACCGGCTCCTCTCTCTTCTGTTCCCACTCGATCCGTTGCGGCAAACGCAGGCTTGCGCTTTCGCCGCGATCCGTTCCCGCGGCGATCGGAATCAATCGGATCGAGAACGAAACCGGCTCCGCAGGGATCAAATAATCCGGCAGGGTCGGCGCATAACCGCAGCTGTGATTGCCGAGTCCAGATTGTCGCCAATCGACGTTTACTTCGGTCGCGCCGAGCAGCTCCAAATCCGAATGGTGTCTGGCGGCGCTTAAAGCCTCGGTCGAATACAGCCTCGCACCGACCTGTCCGAGCGGAGCACCCGTTCCGGAAACCAGAAGTCCGGCTCCATTAGCGGCGGCGATGCTCGCCCAGCGGACATCGGCCTTGCTGCCGTTCTCCTGCGGCTTTATGTACGGAACGAATTGTTCATCGATGGTTCCTTCGTACAAGCCCAGCTTGCCGCTTTCTTTGCGGTCGGCGTAGCATTCATGCGGGCCGAGGCCGAACCAGGACATATTCCCGAACTGGGAGGGCATGACGAACCGGAGTCCGACCCTAGGCAGCGGCGGGAGCCCTTCCTTAAGCGGCTCGATCACGGATTCGACCGTCACATCTCCGCTGCCGTAGACGGTGTACAGCTGAACAGCCCCGAACACTGGCCGCAAACCGTTCACGCCAAGAATCGTCTCCGTCCGAACCTGTACGGCCCGGCCTCCCGCGGCATGACGAACCTCGGTGCTTCTGACGTGAGCTTCCAGCTCGTGATAACCGGCCTCCCGCCACCGCTTCACAAGATGAATATCGTTATCGACCGGCGCCCTCCATAACTGGATCCGGGGTCCCGACTCCAGCAGGCTAATGCCGTCATGTTCCCAATGGTCCATCACGCCGCTTACTTTGTCGAACATTAAAACGAACCTTGCTCCGGTCACCTTTACGAACCGGCTGCCTTCCTCTAAGGCGACGGCGCTCATCATCGCAGGTGATAACGGCTGTAAGGAAGCCGCTGAGGATTGAATGGGAATATCCGCCCAAGCTACTTCATGCCCGGCGGGCGCCCAACCTGTCTGTTCACGGAGCGAGCAGCTCAGATGGAGCCAATATTCTCCGTATCCCGGCTCCGGTTTCGTCTGGTAAGGAACGGTGACCAGCCGCTCTTCTCCTGCGGCAATCGCTAGCGGCGGCAGTATCCCTTCCTCGACCGCATCGCCATCCCGGTAGACGGTCCACCGGACGGCTAAATGCTCCAGCGTGACACAATCATACCGGTTGCGAATCCGGAGCAAGCGTTCCCTATCGGCGGGCAACACTTTGACCGGCTCTATCGCCTTTTTGAACTCAAGAAGCGCCGGCTTGACGGACCGGTCCGGAAAGAGCAGTCCGTCGATGCAGAAATGGCCGCTGTTCGGACGGTCGCCGAAATCTCCACCGTAGGCGTATTCGAAGCCTCCGTCCGCCTTCGTCCGCCGTAAGGACAGGTCTGCCCACTCCCATATCAAGCCTCCGCAAAGACGCGGATATCGATATACGGTATCCCAATATTCCTTCTGGTTGCCTAGCGCGTTACCCATTGCATGACCGAATTCGACCATCAGATAGGGCCGGGTTTCGTTCGTTTTCTCGCCTTCCGCAATCAGCATATCCACAGACGGGTACATGCTGCTGACAATATCCACGACTGGCGCGTCGTAAGCCCGCTCGTAATGGACCGGCCGAGTCGGATCCTTCTCCCGTACCCAGGCAGCCATCGCGTCGTGGTTCTCTCCGTAGCCCGATTCGTTGCCGAGCGACCAGACGATAACGGACGGATGGTTCTTGTCCCGCTCGACGAGCCGAACGATACGGTCCATGAAAGCCTCATTCCATGCCGGGTCCTTCGCCAGTCGGCTTTCGAAGGCTGTTTTCTCGGCGGGATTGTCGATCCAGCGGCTGATTTCGCCGAGGAATACGCAGCCATGCGTCTCCAAATCCGCTTCGTCGACGACGAACAGGCCATAACGGTCGCACAGGTCAAGCCAGCGCTCGTCGTTCGGATAATGCGAACAGCGTACCGTATTGATATTGTGGCGCTTCATCAGCATGATGTCCTTGATCATCGCTTCCATCGTTGTGACGTGACCATGCTCGGGATCGAATTCGTTCCGGTTCACCCCGCGGATGATGATCGGTTTGCCGTTCACCAGCAGCCGGCCTCCCTCCACCCGGATATCCCGGAAGCCTACCGCGTATCGGTATACCTCCGCCGCTTGTCCCGTCTCTCCTGATAGGATGACGAGCAGCGTGTAGAGATACGGTTCTTCCGCCGACCAAAGCTTGGGAGAGCACACGGGTAGCTCCAATCGGATGTCTGCTTCATGCGAGCTTCCGATCAGACCCAGAACATCGGCTTCGTTTGCCGCGACCGTCGACTCATCGGCATCCAGCAGTTCGTACCGGATCCGGTATCCCTCGCCGGTGATGCCAGAGGATGCCTCAAGGCTTATGCCTAGCTCGAGCACTCCGCTGTCGTATGACTCGGATAAGCGGGTCTGGATATGCGTGTCCCGGACACGGACAAGAGCCGGCGAGGACAACAGGTAGACTTCACGAAATATACCGCTGAGCCGCCATTTGTCCTGATCCTCCAAGTAACTGCCGGTCGACCATTGGTAGACGCGAACGGCAAGCTTGTTAACCCCTGGACGGATCAGGTCCGTCACATTAAACATCATGCGGTTGTGGCTGCCTTGACCGAAGCCTGCTTCCTCCCCGTTGACCCAGACGTGAAAGGCGGAGTCTACGCCTTCGAACACAAGAAAAACGTCTCCGTCCGCCCATCGCTCCGGCAAGTCGAACGATCGCATGTAAGACCCGGTCGGATTTCGCCTCGGTATATTCGGCGGATCGACCGGGAAAGGATATTTGCTGCTGCTGTACAAGGGGGAGCCGTAGCCGAACAGCTGCCAGTTCGAAGGAACCGGTATCCGGTCCCAATCCTCCCCCGCGAACCATTCTTCGAAAAACCGATCCGGCACATCCTCGGGACACTCCGCGTAATGGAACTTCCATTCGCCAATTAACGTTTGGACGTAGGAGGAGGCGTTCTTGTCGCAAGCAGCCGCGGCCGCAAGCGCCGACTCCCTGTCGGGAAAAGGAATGCCGCGCGCGTCCGCCGGCTCGGCATGAATCTGCAAAATGTCCGGGTTCTCCCAATCCGGCGATTTCTGATTGAATCGCAATCTCATATCTTGACAGCTCCTCTCCGCCTAATGCGCTAGAAATATCGCGGCAGCCATAGTCCGGCAAAGTACGCAGACCAAGGCCATTCAGCCGTCAGCTTCAATAAGCCGCGGTAAAAAAATATTGACCGGGACCGGTGCGATAAACCGCATAGCTGTCTTCGTACCCCAAATACTCGGCATCCGGTCCGCTCTTGCGAACCTCCGCGTCCGCTACGGCAGGAATGTAAATACGGCCTTCACTGTTCGCGGGTATTTCGACTTTGACCTCAATCGTCCGTACTGGTCCGAGCTCCCATCTCACGCTCGCCCTGCCGGGACGAAGCTCCTGCCATGCTTCCGCCCATGCAACATCGCCTACTACGGCCGGCTTCACCTTGACGAGGAAGCGTCCGGTCCCTGGCTGGTACCGGTAATCCAGACCAGCCAAGCTGCTGTACATCCACTCTTCGAGATGGCCTAGCATGAAATGATTTTGCGATTTGCCGACAGTCGGTCCGTCCCAGGCTTCGGTCAGCGTCGTAGCGCCGTGCGCAATCTGATAGCCATAACCGGGCGTATCCCTATTCCTCGTCATCCGGTAGATGACGTCCGAACGGCCTCCGCGAGCAAGCGTCAAGAGCACATAACGGTGTCCGACGTCGCCTGCGTTCGTTAGCCATCCCCGCTCCGAAATATTTCGGACGAGGCGGTTCAAGAGCGCGCCTCGCTGCTCTTCTGGCACAAGGCCGATCGCAAGAGGAATGGCAATGGCGGCATCGCTGCCTTCGGCGTACTGTGCGGTGGTAGAATCGTAGAACGCCGCGTTGAATGCCTTTTTGATGGATTCGGCAAGCAGCGCATAAGCGGAAGCGTCCTCCTCCTTGCCGAGCACGGCCGCAATTTGCCGCATCGCGCTGGCCAGTCCGAAATAGATGGCCGTCTCCGCCAGCTCGACGGGCGTATTTTGAGCAAATCCCGGCCCCTTCGGTCCGATGTCATACCAATCTCCAAGTCCTGCGCGGAGAATGAACCCGTCAGCGGTCCCTGTCAAATAATCGATGTAGCGGCGCATCCCTTCGTAATGTCTTTCCATCGAACCAGTGCTGCCATACCGTTGAAGCATTTCCCAGGCTACCAGAATGTAAGAGCCTCCCCAAGCCGCTGCATCGCGGAACATATGCCAAGGCTCCTTGAAAACCACGTATTCCGGCGCCGTTGTCGGCACCATCCCGTTCGGAAGCTGGGCATCGGCCATATCGCGCATGATTTTGTCCAAAAGCGCTTCAATATCGAAATTAAACATGATGGAGGGGCCCATCAGATGAAGCTGCTCCAGCCAGCCCAGCTTCTCGCGGTGAGGGCAGTCCGTGAAAATGCTCTTCATGTTGCTGAGGATCGCCCTATCGATTATTTCGTGAATCTGGTTCAGCATCGGGTCCGAGCACAGGAAGCCGCCGCACACGGGCGTGTCCGGACAGATCATTTGGCCCTCAAGGCCGTGCAGCACCGGAAGCCCAGCTTCCCCTTCGCTTTCATAACCGTAAGGCACCGCGCCTTCCACCTGCACGTACCGGAAGCCGTAGTACGTAAACCGGGGATGCCACTCTTCCATGTTCCCGCCTTTCAAGACGTAGTTCAGCTCGTACGGCGATCCCGAATATTTCTGATTGGCCATGCCCTCATCCGTTAGAAGCTCCGCTGGCGTCAGCTTGACCCGCGCTCCTTTCGGTCCGCTTATGCGGATAAACGGCCAGCCCGAAAAATTTTGGCCAAGATCGTATATATAGACGCCTTCACGCGGCATCGAAACGCTAGACGCCGAAAACCGCTGCGTTACCGCAAGGGGAGGCGCCAATTGCGCCGACAGCTTGCCTTGCGGCGGCTGCAGCTCGCAGGCTCGCCTCCATCTTTCGTTCTCCTCGAAGCCGGGCTCGTCCCAGCCTTCCTGCTCCAGTCCGGCATCATAATCCTCTCCGCCGTATATGCAGGAGAAGGTGAGGGGACTTTCACTCATCGACCACGAACGATCGGTGACGATTGTATCTCTCGTACCGTCGTCATAATCGATGATCATCTCGGCAAGACATTTCGGCTCGCCGAAGCTGTCTTTGAACTTCGTATAGCGTCCGCCGGCAACATGATAAAATCCGTTGCCAAGAAGAACGCCAACCGTGTTCTCCCCCTGCCGGACTTGGGAAGTCATGTCATAGACCGAGTAAAGCACGGTTTTGTCGTAGTCCGTCCATCCCGGTTCAAGCTCCCGCTGTCCAACCTTCGCCCCGTTCAAACGCATTTTATAGTGGCCTAATCCGGATATGTATGCACGCGCACGCGTAACCGTCCCCTTTACGGTGAAAGACCTTCGCAGCTGAACGAGTCGCTGTTCGCCGCTCGCCACGGCAGAGGCACCGATCCAGCGTCCCGACCAACGGTCTCCTGCCAGCATACCCGTTTCCCACCACGCCGTTCCGCTGGTCGAAGGCTTCCCATGTTCGTCCCACACCGTCACATTCCAGTAATACCGCTGCCTCGGCAGTATCGCGACGCCTTCGTAAGGGACGGAAGTATGCGCGCCGGTACTCACGATTCCACTATCCCACGCATCCGGCAATCCCGTCTTAAGCCGTTCTTCGCTGGTTGCAACGACAATCCGGAATGCGCTCTGGCTGCTTCCGGGACCGTCCGGCCTTCCGAACGACCAGGATAACTTCGGTCTGTCAATGTCCAAGCCTAGCGGACAATGTGTTCCCTCTGTGCGTAAAGTCGCAATTTCCATCGTTGCCATCATGTTCCTCCTTATGACCGCTTGCAAACGGCCGCATGATTGCTCTATCCATCATCGGAAATGCCGAAAGGCATTGGGCGAATCCGGTCAAAGCTTTCGTGACGTCGCGACGGCTATCGTACGAAATTCGGGAAAAAAATTGCAAGTCTGGTCACCTTCCTGCGGCTTTCTGCATGCGGTATAGAAGTGATATAAAACGCCGTTATGGGTTATGACAGACGGCTTATGTGCGAATACTTCGTCGAGCTCCCCCTCTTTGCCGACCGTGATGATCGGCTCGGGATGCTTCGTCCAGTTCAAAAGATCGGCAGAATAAGCGATCCCCTCCTGCGCCTTCTTGTAGTTGTAGCCGAAGAAGAACATGGCCCAGCGGTCCCCGTCCAGAAGCACGCATGGATCGCTGACGAATCCGCTGTCCCACGCATCCGGCGTCACACGGATAACCGGATTGTCCTTATGCCGCGTCCAATGGATCAAATCCGTCGAAGTGGCAAGCCCGGTCTGCTCAACCCAGCGCCCGTGGTTTTGGTTTTTGGCGTTATAAAATAAATAGAATGTCCCTTCGTGCTCCAGCAGACACTCCTTGTAGAGCCCCCCTCTTTCCCACGGTTCCCCTCCCTCCGGCGTCAGGATCGGATCCGGCAGGCGATGCCATTCGAGCAAATTTTCGTCCTCCGTCCAAGCCAGACCGATTTTGGCGGAGCCTTCCTCGTATCCATCTCCCGGATAGGAATGATAGGCAAGCCAATACTTGCCGTTCCATTTTTTCAATGTGCCCGGTCCGCGCATCTCGTTATCACGCAAAATCCACGTTCCCGCCACGTTCCTTGAATCCCAGCCCGAGCCCTCATTCCGGCGCAAAATCGTCGATTGGGGTTCAAAGTTCAGCAGATCGTCGCTAACCGCAAGCGCCGTCTGATAACCGGTTCCGTCGTAGCCGACGTACATCATGTAGAAACGGCCGTTGTGGCGGAACACGAAAGGGCAATCCACCGCATGGTAATCGAAGGCGCCTTTCTCTCCTGAGCCGATAAGGACGGGTTTGCTCCATTTATAAGGCGTTAGCCAGTTATCGAGATTCAAATTCTATCCTCCCTAGGTTGTGTTATCGATGCGCGTACGGGACCATATAGACCTCCCGTCGGAAAAGAAGCCTGCCATTCCGGCCGAGGCGTCTTGTCCCAATATGTAACGGCCGGATTCGCGCCGACGAGACTGGTCGGACGACCGTGCTCGTAATGCGTGCCGAGCGTATTCGTTACCCGTATGCGCAGCTTGTGAGAGCCTGCCGACAACGTCCCTACCGCATAACGGTAAGGGCGCCATACACGGACGCCGACCGGCGCGCCGTCCACCCAGACTTCCGCAGTCCCTCTGACATGGCCCAGATCCAGCGCAACCGCGCTTTCTTCCTTAAGCTCCAACTTAGTCTCGTATTCCACTGCTCCGCTATGGTGCGGCAGATGAAGCGCCGTCCGCCAGTCGCCGAGCTCCCCTTTGTGAGGAACCGTCTCGAACCGCACAGGCGCACTCAAGACGGCGGCTTCCGTATGAGCGCCGTCCGGTTCGATACGAACGGCGGCTATCGTACCTGCATTCTGCGGTTCGAAGTTGGAGCCGCCGCCCGCAAACGGCACCTCTTTTCCTCCGATCCATAAGCGTGCCCGGCCCTTTGTCTCCAGGCACAGCCGATGCGCTCCGGCAGGGAGAGGGAACCTGAACCAGACCGCCCGGCCAATCGCGTCTAAATCGGCAACAAACGGGACAGGCGGCATCGCAGGTGCCGAGCCGGGCATTAGCCAGCCCACGCCGGGAAGCGGATGAGGTCGGTCATTGATCCATAACGACTCCGTCTCCGCGAACTGCAGCACTCCCGCATGAAGAATAAGCGGCGCATGTCCCCGTTCATCCAGCCAGTCGGGGCCGGTGCAAAACGGGATCATGCCGCGGTCCAGCAGCTCGATTCTTCCGTCCGCGAACACTTCTCCTTTGCCTTCGGGCAGCAGGAACTTGATTTCGTTTATACCTTCGCGCCAATAGGCGGTAATATCGACTTCTTCCTGTCCCTGGCGAATATACGGATTGAAGTCCCCGTGCTCGGTAACGGAGACTCCGTTCACCTGCAGCACGGCCCTCCCCCGCGCGGCGAAGACGACGCGGACGCGGTTTACCGGGCGATCCGCAGGAGATGTCAGCATCATTCGCAAGCAGGATTCGGGGTTCGGCAGCTCTGTGTAAATCCATTTCGGCAGAGGCTCTCCGGCCGATTCATTTATTTCGATTCCGGCACGCTGCATGCCGTTCGATCTGGCTTCCGCGCGCAGCATGACCGTATTGGGGCCTTCCTTCAGCCAAATCCATGCCGTTTTTTCCTCGGGACCTCCGCTCCATTCGATTGCATTCCCGCCCACCCAGCCTATCAGCTCGGCATTGCTTTCCGTCCTCATCCAGTAGCGGCCTTCCTTCGGGGCAACAGCGTTCGTAACGGCCCATACGATCTCGCCCTTAGACGCCTCGCCAAGATGCAAGTATCTTCGCGGCACGCGGCCCATCCGTCCGGCCCAGGACCGGAATTTCAAATCGCCGAACACCGTGCTGTAGACGAGAGGCTGCGCCTTTTTCGGCTCGAAGGTCTCCCCTTTATGGACATGCCAGTAGGCGGATTCGCTCCACAGCCGCTCTTCCCAGCCCGCTTCTGAAATCCCCTGCATATAAAAGCCTTCCGCCACCCCGTCTTCGCCCGGCTGCTCCGTACGGACAAGCATCATGCGCCGCTCGGGAGGCATAAGACCGCGCTGGTCGTTGTGCAGGTCGAAGTCGCCGTACCGGTTGTCCAGCGTCGCCTCGATCCGGATGCGCCAATTATCCAACGTCCGAATCTCTCCGCTGCCGGCCGTCCATTCGCCCGGATTTGCTGGGAAGCGCGCTCTCCCCGCGGGAAGCCGCAAGGCGGCCTGCACCTCTTCCGCCTTGCGGCTTCCCGTTTTCACGGTGGATGCCCCGGCGCAGACGATCAACGCGGCCGGCCAATTGTCGAAGCTGGCCTCAAGGCGAATCCAATCGCCTTCACGCGTATAGGCGACGGACTCGGTCCGGCCGCTTACCGGATCCCAAAGTTCCGGAACGCCTGCCGTTCGAATCCTATAAACGGCTGCCTGAAGAGGCTGCGCTGACTTGTCCGCAGGCTCGTGCATCCGAAGCAGCGTGCCATTCTCCGGCAGCAGGAGGAAGATGTCCGAATCGTTCGTGCGCCGATGTAGCGACAAGCCTGGTCCTTCCACCCGTTTCTCCAGCTTCAGCTCGATGAGCGCAGCTGCTTCCTCTGCCGAGCTGACAAACACGGCGCCCGGAAGTGCGCTGCGCTCTTCCTCCGGAACATCTACCCCGACGACCAGCCCGCCCTGCTTCGCCATGGCTTGCGCTTTCGAAAGCGCAGGCGCGTCCAATAAGGTAGTCCCGCATAGTACAAGTACCTTGAATTGCTCACCCGCAATTTCCAGCTTCCCGTCCCGGACGTCGCTTCTTTCCAGCGCGGAATCGTCCACGATATCGAAGTCAAGCCCCCGATTGCGAAGCGAGCCCGTATTCGATTCGGCAACCTTTCTGTGATTGGTTCCTGCTATGCTCAAATACGCCTTCCGCAGCTGTGTAATTCGCTCATTAGGGTCGCGGTTGGAAGCGGCCATAGGATGCTCGAGAGGCTTCACATCGTCAAGCGACAGATAGCCTACCGCAGCGTAAGAAGGATAATGAACGGCAATGTCAGCCACGTGGGTCCCTTCGCTCAGCAATCGGCATACCCGGCTGACTGTGTCCGCGAACACGCCGTAGTGCTCAAAGTATGGCTGGCGCCAGCCCGTATCCGGCGGCGCCCATTCCCACCAGCCGCCGCGGGTGGAATAATAAACGGCGTGTGGACTGAACAGCGTCACGCCTGACTGCAGCCACGGCACCAGCCAATGCATCGTTTCCTCGATCGTTCCGCCCCAGCCGCTTGAATGGAAAGCTTCCAGCCATACGCGGGATCCACCGTTCAGATGGACGATAGAGGAATGGGCTTTCGAATCTCCATCCATATCCGCTCCGGGCGAGTTATACCAGCGGTGCGTCCGGAAATAATCGAGATACAACCGCTGTGCGCCGTGTACGTCTACCCTGCGTGCCTGGCCGGCTTGATCGCAGCCGATCAGCATGCCGTATTTCCGGTGCCAATCGCCGAGCGGAATGAAAAACGCCCGTTCGGCAAGCTCCGCCGAGATCGCATAGACACGGCGACGAACGTCGGCCGCGCCGGGTATATTGTCGAACAGAGCCGGAAGAGCCTTAAACAAATCCTCGCCGTATCGTTCACCATAAATAACAGGAACATCCGGTGACCAGAGAGGCAGCGGCGGAAGCTCGTCTTGGAAGCTGCCCGCGATCGTTCGGCCCAGGTCATCGGGAAAGCGCCTTTCGAGCTCGCCGTGCATCCGGTCGAGCAGGGCTGCCGACGCCAGCGGATCCAGCCAGTTAAAACCTTGGCGTACGGCGGCATATCGGTATTCGCCCGACTCGAGCAGAAGCTTTGAGCCAGACGGTAATTCCTCCGATGCAGGGTACCTGCGCAGCTGGTATCCGGCATATTCCGGCTTCTCCGCTACGAGATGCGCAAGCTTGTTGGCACCGGAGAACCCGATTTGATCGTAAAACCACAGCCTCATCCCCAGCCGCTCGGCTTCCCGCAATGCGACCTCGAACAACGTCCACCATTCCTTGCTCATGAAGACGGGACGATCGCCGCAGGAACCGTATTGCGGACCGGTCGGCGCTAGATGGATAATCCCGATATTACGAAGGCCTCCCTCACGGAATTTCTGAAGCTGCCAGCGGATTCTTTCTTCCGTCACTTCTTCGCCGCTCCACCACCAGAACGGCACCGGTCCGTAATGCGGATCCGGCTCCGAAAAACGAACGCGCATTTGAGCCAAGCTCGAAACCATTTGTTTGTCCTCTCCTTTCATTAACTGTCCGTCGCTCGGCCGTGAGAGGCCCAGCTATTATACGACTGCCTTGGCATTCTGCCCGACTTCGAGATTCTTGCGGTTTTCGATGTAATGGTCAAACTCGCCGACCGGTTATTCCAGTCATTCATTTTCGAAAACGCTTCCAGATCTCTTATTTTTGATTAAAGTTGTATCTGCTCAGCTTTCCCGGTTCAACCGACATATCGAATTCGATTCTGCAGTTGTCCCGTTCGCATGCTTCTCCGGAAGCTCGTTTGACAACCACTTTACACGGTTTCAGGCTTTCTTTTATAGGCTAAATCTACCGTGTTTATAGGGGGTTTTTTAAAGAGCCATTGCATTATGCACGTTAGATCATTTTTGCGAAACTAATTTAGCGTCTCCTGCGAAATCGGCGATTGCTTTTGCCGTTCGAGCGCCCCGAGATCACCAGCTGGCCATCGATAACATACGTTTTAAATTCCCTATATTCTCATACCGCTCCCCCTCTATATTCGGTTACAAGCTTACCTCACCGCATTCGTTGTAAATATAAAACGATTGGAGAAGCTAACAGAGCAAAAGCAGCCCCCCTCGGTTGAGGATGGACTGCTTTATTCCGTCTTACGATGGCTTTTTCCAGGTATCAAATTACACTTATACAAAAGCAAGACTTTTGCTGGGCTGTCATTACTGCCGCTTCTTTTATAGAAATTGCACGCGAATTGACCATCTGTAACGTTAGCGACAATTTTCCGTTCCAAATCTGCAATTTATGATTACTTGTGACTTATAGATGAACGACTTTACATCAACAATCGGACTTAACCATTCTCTCATGCAAAAAATCGACGATATGCATAGCTTCCATCTTTTCATCGGGCTTATGCTTCTCAATTCCAAGCTTCATTTGGAGTAAACAACCAGGATTGCTTGTCAGCATATATCGAGCCTGTGTATGATTAGCAAGCTCCATCTTATGCTCCAATAGTTGCCCCGCCATTACTGGCTGAGTAACATTATAAATACCTGCAGAACCGCAGCAGCGATCCGCTTCTTTCATCTCAATGAATTCCACGTTAGTTACCTGCTTCAACAATTGTCTTGGGGCCGCTGAGCTTTTCATTACATTGCGAAGATGACAGGAATCTTGATACGTAATTCGAATGTTCTCTTCCTTGTTATTCACAAGACTCTCGGTAAAAGATGGGATTCGTCCTTTTTCCATCACTAGATAGCTGATATCGACCACACGTGATGCAAACCAGCTTGAGTCCTCACGCCAGTTCTCATCTTTATGAAGCAAATGGTCATATTCGATCAGCAACGCTCCGCAGCCGCCGGCATTCGAAACGATATAGTCAATGCCTGTCTCCTTGAAGACTGCAATATTTTTCTTAGCCAGCTCTCTCGCGGAATCCATCTCTCCGCTATGTGCATGCAGCGCCCCACAGCAAACTTGCGCCTTTGGTATAAGCACATCGAATCCTGCTTCTGACAATAGTTCCACTGAATTCACATTCGTTCCCGCAAACAAAACCTCCATGATACAACCCCTGAATAGAGCTACTCTTGCTATCGCTTCTCCTTTGGCTGGATAGTAATCTCCCAATTGCTCGACTACTCCGTGAGCGGATGCCTCTGGCAAAATCCCTTCCATCTCTCGCAAGTAGGCAGGGAATAACCGCATCATGCCAGTTCCTCTAGCCACCTGCCGCAATCCCGACTTCTGATAAAAATGCAAGGAACGCCCCAGCCATTTTAAGCGGTTGCGATGCGGAAAAACGCCGTTAAAAAACAATTTGCGAAGGCCCTTAACGGGAAGACTATGGTCATTATGGTCCTCAATGGCATCTCGAGCTTGTTCAATGAGCTGTCCGTATTTCACATCCGCAGGACAGACCGGTTCACATGCCCTGCAGCCAAGGCAGTGATTCATTTGTTCCTTAAATCTGTCATCCGGCTCCATCAGCCCATCAACAACCGCTTTCATAAGCGCAATTCGGCCGCGCGGTGATTCTGATTCTACGCCTGTTTCCCGGAAAGTTGGACAAGCCGGAAGACAGAACCCGCAGCGCATGCAGTTCGTTAATTGATCATAATCCATCTTCTTCAGAAGTGTATGTGACAGTGGATTACTGTGTTCGATATTAGGCTTGTTCATACCATCAGCGTTAGCCATGCTGCAGAACTACCCTTTTTTTCGTTTCTTTTGCAAATATTTTTCCAGGGTTCAGAATATGGTGAGGATCAAATACCTCTTTGATACCGCGCATAACTTCCATGCCTGCCATACCCACCTTCCATTCGAGATAAGGTGCCTTTACCATTCCCACGCCATGTTCTCCGGTTATCGTGCCTCCTAAATCGATAGCCGCCTCAAAAATTTCAGCAAAAGCCAATTCTACTCGATGTATCTCTTCCGTATCCCTTGCATCTGTCATGGCCGTAGGATGAAGATTACCGTCACCTGCATGACCGAAAGTGGCAATTGTAACCTGGTATTTCTGCGCAATTTCATTGATCCTAAGCACCATGTCGGCAATTTTGGACCGAGGAACTGTTGCATCTTCGAGTATTGTCGTGGGTCTTAGCCGAGCCAAAGCGGTAAATGCGCTCCTCCTAGCCATTAACAGCTTCTCCGCTTCCTCGCGGTTCTCCGCCACTTCAACTCGGTCAGCCTGCTCAAGCATACAAATCTCTCTAATCCGCTCGATGTCGCGCTCAACGGTCTCAGGATCCCCGTCCTGTTCAATTAACAAAATGGCTTCCATATCATGCGGCAGCCCTAGCTTAGCGAAATCATCGACGACTCGAATTGTCGAATTATCCATAAACTCTAGCGTCGCTGGAATAATTCGATCTTCAATAATTTTGGACACCGTACGTGCTGCACCATAGAGATCACGGTACATCGCGAGCATCGTCTTTTTGGCTTTTGGAGGAGGAATGAGCTTAAGCGTTGCTTCTGTTATAACCGCAAGCGTTCCCTCCGATCCGACTAACAATTTGGTTAAGTCGTAGCCAGCTACATCCTTCATTAGCTTTCCCCCGGTACGGATGATGCTTCCGCTTGGCAATACCGCTTTAAGACCAATGACATATTCTTTTGTTGTTCCATATTTTAATCCTCGAAGACCGCCGGAACATTCCGCGATATTGCCCCCAATTGTAGAAATACGCATACTGCTGGGATCAGGCGGATAAAACAAACCCAATGATTCGACATGAGCGGTAAATTCGGCCGTTATTAATCCAGTTTGAACAGTCGCAGTGAGATTTTCTAAATCGACATCAATAATCTGGTTCATCCGATGCATGACCATCACAATTCCGCCCTGTACCGGGACTGTACCACCACATAAGTTCGAACCTGACCCGCGGGTCACAAGCGGTATTTTTTCTTCAGATAATATAGTCATAATCTCAGCAATCTGATGTGTAGAATCGGGGTAAATAACTCCGTCAGGCAGAGCCTGCAGCATCGGTGTACCATCATAGGAATGTGCGACCAATGCTTCCATATCGTCTCTATAATAGGGTGCTCCGACGACCGAACGCAGACGTCTTGCAATGTTAACGTTTAACATTCATTCCCTCCGCCCAATTATTAGTCAGGTCATCTGATGACGCGAACGGCCAACGGACTCTCCGAATAGCAAAACTTCCAGCTCCCATTTATAATTAATAAACGGGGGGAATTCCCCCTCACATTGCTGATTGCCGACTGCCGATTCTCATAGGGAAAGGCCGTTACACGCGGCGGCAGCATGCTCCGTTGCAGCACTTGCAGGTTCTTCCAATCCGGCAATGCTTTGACCGTGCTGTTCATGCCAACCCTCCTCGCCTAACGCGCTCAAAATAATCGGCTCCGCCAACTTGCCCGCCTTTAAGCGATAGCTGAAGCCCGTCCATTCGGGAGTCATCTGCATAACAACGGCATAGCGGACCTCCAGGGACAATGGTGCTTATACACGACATTGCATAGATCCCCAGTTCACGGGTCACATAGCCGGAAGTGTCACCGCCCGCAATCAAAATTCTGCGCAGGCCGGATGCTTGCAAAATATCCCGGGTCAACTTACCAAGCTGCATTCCGATAAGACGACCGGAATCCGCTGGTTCCAGACCAAGAACCTTCAATACCTTCCGAAGCGCTTCGATTGCCGGATCTTCCGGACCAATAGCGGAATAAAGAATAACATTCCTGCCTACTTCCAGTAGCGGTAGTACCCGCTTCAAAAGCGCCTGTCTCGACTCTTCCGCTCGCTTCGGCTCCAGCCAATCCTGCACTGGCACCTTAATGGCGGCATAGCCTTGCCCCAAAGCCCACTCGATTTGCGATTGCGTAACAGGCGAACAGCTCCCCGATACGACCAACAATTGATCCGCTTCGCCTGGTGCTTGTAATTGTATAGTATCCCGGTCAACGAGCCCCTCACTTGCCCAATGTGCGGTCAACGCGTATTCGACGCCTGAGGAGCCGATTACAAATAAGCTCATCTGCTGATCTAACGCTTCCTGCCAAATCAACCTGCCTGTCGTCTCCAAGCGCGAGACATCGAGCACATCGAACAGGACAGCAGCTGTCTCCTTATTCTCTAACCGTTGCTCGAGCCTAGCCGCCACCTTCTCAGCCTCACCATCCAATGCCGGCAGCTCCATTAAAGCAACAGGCAATTCGGTTTGCTCCCGAAGAAGGAGTCGAAGATCCGATTCATGTATCGGCGTAATGGGATGACGGGACATCGTGGGATGACGATCAAGCCGATACGTCTCCCCATCCGCTCCGGCAGCGGCAAAATGATGGCCGAACACTGTATAGCGCTTAAGGATCGGCACACCGGCCACAATCGGCACATACCTGCGCTCAGAATAGATTTCCCGGCCCATCTCCAGCACCTTGCCAATGCTGCCTGCGCGGGGCGAAGAATCGAAGGTCGAGCATATTTTATAATGCACGACTGCCGTCCCATAGGATTTCAGCCGTTCAAGCATCGGCCGCAGCTCGCGCTCCATCTCGTCCGGCGTCATCGAACGGCTTACTCCGGCAATGCCAAAGCACTCCACCTTCGGAAACCGTTGAGCTAGAAGCTCCGCTGATGGCGGCTCAAGAAACAGGACCGTCTCCACGCCATTCATGGCCAGAGCCTCCATTACATCTGTGGAGCCGGTAAAATCATCGCCATAGTAGCAAAGCAGTCGTTCCTTTTTTTGCATCATTGCGTCTAAGTTGTTCATTGCGCATGATCCTTACGTAGAAATTTGTCGAAGGCGCGGCGCAGCTCGACTCGATCCTTCGCATAATCTTCAGCAGAAATACCGCGTATCGCAGCCTCCCAGCCTTGCTTCATGCTCTCGACGCCAGCGACAGGGCCGTCCGGGTGAGCGAGAATACCGCCTCCAGCGAGATGCATTACATCAACCGTGCGCGTCCGTTCAAACGTGACCGCTGCCGTCCCCGCCCATTGTCCCGAAGACAGGACCGGCATCGTCGCATAACCGCCCAATAACGGCTGCATACAGGCTTGCACAGAACTCACGACAGAATCGTCGGTTTCATAGAACTTGCTGCCTAATCCGTTGACATGCAGATGGTCAGCACCCGCGAGTCTGCACAGCTTCTGATATGCCCGGAAGTCCATACCAAGCTGCCCATGTCGCGTCAGCATCCCCCACTGATTCCGATGACCGTGAATCGGAACCTCGCTAAAGGTGTTCAAATAAGCGAGACCCGCGATTCCTACGCTATTCATACTGACCATGACACAATTGCCTCCTGCCTTGACCACGAGATCATGGTTGCGTTTCAGCGCATCGATGTCCCCTGTAATATTGAAGGCATACATCACCTTACGGCCCGTAACATCTGCTGCCCGCTCAATCGCCCGCGCGACCGTCACCACTTTATCCTGCAGCGGAAAATAAGGCGGATCCGCATTTAATTCATCGTCCTTTATAAAATCAAGTCCCGATACCGCCAGCTTATACACAAGTGACTCTAAATCCGCCGGACCTAGACCTACACTCGGCTTGATGATCGTACCGATAATCGGTCGATTGTAAACGCCGGTTAACCGTCGTGTCCCTTCGATGCCGAAACGCGGCCCCGGATAGCAGGCCGCGAAGTCATCCGGCAGCTCCAAATCCAGAAGCCTCAACCCCGATAACTCGCGCAGCTCATACAAGTTGCCGGCTACACAAGCCATCAGGTTGGGAATCGACGGTCCGAAATTATGAAGCGGAAAAGAAACAACGACTTCCCCGCGTGAATAGATACCGTTATGGCCTTTCGGTACGACCGCCCCGGGCAGTGAAGGCTGCCCAACCTGTTCCAAAGGTGTGATGCACTCGATTCGGGCACCATGACGATCCTTAAGCGACGCCGTTTCGCCAGGCACTGCTGTGAACGTACCGGTTGATTGCTCCCCTGCGATGGACGCAGCTGCCTGCTCAAGCGTGAACGGGGTTTCGACCAAATAAGTGGCTATTATACGTTTGGTTTCCAATTTAAACACCTCGCCATCTGTTATCGATTTATTCAAGCGCCTCCAATAACCGTTTAACCGCCAATACGCCCAAATACGGGCTGGTGTATACCGGCTTGCCGGTTTTCTCATTTAGAGCTGCTTCCATCCTTGCCATCGAGCCTTGCGCGAGCACAATAGCGTCCACCGAAGAGGCGATACTCGCCGCCGTTTCCGTGATTAACCGGTCGTGCTCCTCCGGCTTGCCGCTGACCAGCGCGTCATATGCTCCCTTCGCCAGACCATCCACCAGTTCAATGGATTTTCCAGTTGCTTCTGCTTGGGAACGCAGCAAGGTCATTGTCGGATGCAGCGTCGTCGGCAAGGTCGCAATGACGCCAATGCGGGAATAGCGCCTTACTGCTTCCTGAGCCATCTGCTCATCGATCTTCACGATTGGCACGGATACAAATGGCCTTGCTCGATCGACCACTTCACCAACCGACGAGCAGGTATTCAAAATGACGTCGGCCCCAAGCTCCGCCGCGTTCTGATAATAGTTCAACAGCCGCCCGGACACCTGTGGAGTGACCTCTCCAGCCTGTACGACGTCATAAATCAGGCTGTCATCGATGATATTAACGAGTCGGCAGTCCGGCAAGAGCTCGTTGAATACCTTTTTTAACGGATCTGCAAGGCCTTGGCCCGTATAGACCGCTACAATTGTCCTTTTCATTGCAATCTCTCCTCCCATAATATGACGAAAGTTCTGCCTGTTTTTTGAACGCGACTCGTATCAGCACGCCAGAGGTCTCATTCTGCACGTCCAAAAAAAAGAGGAATCTGCGGAACGAATTCCGTTCTGCAGATTCCCATGTTCTCAAGCAGTACGGAGAAACCGCTGCACGGTCACTTCATTCGAGACCTGAATAACTTCCTTCAGAAATTCATGCCGCTTCCCACTCTACCAAACAAGTTCACGATCCAGTCTCCGATAATCGCCCATCCGCATCGGCGCATGATCATATACTTCACGCCCGCTGTACAGTGGCTTTTGCCGTCCCTTAGGGCTGATGTCTACAACATCATCGCCGCGCCACTGTGTATCGAATACTTGACCAACTGCATTCTCCTGTGTTGTTCGCAAGCTCAGCGGGAACGTAATCGTAATTGTTTCTCCTTCAAATGCGGGACCGAGTAACAGGAAACACTTGTTAATCCAGCTGCTCGGATCTTTTCCGTTGCCTTCCGTCAATGTATTGCCCCGCTTGCGGGCAACGTTGATTTTGGTGAATCCCGCCCACTCAGGAATTCGGACGGTAAGCCGCGGCAGATCCTGATGGATGTGAAGCACGACTTTGCCTTCGTGCGGCAAGTAACTGTCGACGTCGAGCCACTTCGAACCCCGATTCAGCAGAAAGTTCACGCTGATCATGCCCTCTTGCTCCGTAATACTATTACTCCAGCCCATGAACAAACCGCGCATTCCCGAGCCTAAACAGCATATTTGCAAATCGTTTGTATGGCCGCGTCCTTCATTAACGTCACAGCAGAAGTCGTTAGGAGCGGAGTATCCGGCGAAGGCTCCCCGCGTTCGATCCGCAACCTTGTAATAGGAGCGATCTGCGTGAATGTCCCTCAACTTGTCCGTAGATTGCTCTACCCAATTCAAGTCCAGCAGTTGAGATTCCGCCAGGTGGTTCCGGAGAAACCGTTCAACGGTTCCCCAATATTCCACGTAACCATTTTTGGCGAGCGTAATCCCGGTCGCGATCAGATCCACTAAAGAGCAGGTTTCGTGCTCATAAGCTTGCTCGTGAAGGTCGCCTGGTGTCCAGCCGAATGCGGTGCACTTCGTTAGCGCCCAATCATAGCTCTTCTTAACCCAGCTAATCATCGCGGCGTTTCGCGTGAACTCACCGAAACGGGCAATCGCGTCCAAAGTACCCAACCGGGTATGGAAGTGTCCGCTGCGGTAGGCTGGAGAATCATTAAAGCTCCCATCTTCAAGGAATACACGACTTCTTTCCGTAATGAGCGCCGTGAAGTACTGGCAGAGCTCAAAGGCATCCTGGTTCCCCGTTAATTCGTGGTACTTCAGCAGTGGCATAATGAGTCTCCCGCAGAAAGAAGCAGGGTCCGGAGCAAGCCGGAGTTGGACGGCATTCTTGGACGGCCATCCCGTTTCCTTATATTCAGAAGCCGGATAATACCAGATGTCGCGTTCCTTGATCGCGATCCGTTTAAGTGCCGCAACATGACGATCCGCAGCTTCCTTAGCCTTCTGATCTCCCGATTCCATGTACCAGGTTGTCAGTGACAGGATCACAGCACGCTGATCGATCAGATTCGCATTCGTCTCCCATTTGTATACCGGGTTCAACTGGCGGTAGCTCATTCCGTCTTCCTTAAAGAAGGAGAGCAAGTTGGAGCGATATCGCTCCTCTACCTCCTGTCCGAATGTTTCACCGGACATATGTCTTGCAAGGATCATCCCGTCGATCATCCGGCCGTGGGAGGAACCGTAATCCCAATCTCCATGCGTCATGTAAGCGGGCTTAGCCATTAAATTTGCCGCAAAGAACGGCACATAATCGTAATCACTATCCGCAATGCCCACCATCGCATTCAGAGCATGGGCAGCCCGTTCTTCCAGCATCAAAGTATCCGGTATGGGACGCTTAGCCATTTCATTTCCTCCTCTTCATACTTTTCTGCGTTATAGCCGTTTGATCAAGCCCTCGAAACGATAGTGGAACTTATCGCAACGTTAGCATTGTTTACTCCAAGGAAGGTGATCAAATACGCGGTTAGGAGCTAACTCAATCGCTTGGCGGATAGCTTCCTTCATGCTTTGCTCGTCAGCGATTCCTTTGCCGGCGATATCAAACGCGGTGCCGTGGTCTACGCTGGTCCGAATAATAGGCAGACCGACGGTAATGTTAACGCCAGCCTCAAGTCCAAGCACTTTAATAGGACCATGACCCTGATCGTGGTACATCGCTACGACGATATCAAAATCGCCGCGCGTCGCACGGAAGAACAGGGTATCGGCCGGAAGGGGCCCAACCGCATGAATGCCATCTTCTTGAGCCTGTTTGACGCCGGGAATTATTTTTTCTTCTTCTTCTCCATAACCAAACAGCCCATTTTCTCCGGCATGTGGATTAATGCCGCAGACAGCGATTTTCGGAGCGGCAAAGCCTGCCTTTTGCAACGTTTCATGCGCCATGCGAATGACCTTATAAACGCGTTCCGGATTGATCATCTTAACGGCATCGATAATGCCAACGTGAGTCGTGACGTGAATGACCTTCAGCTTTGGTGCGGACAGCATCATCGAAAAATCCTTTGTACCGGTCAAGTCGGCCAAAATTTCGGTGTGACCCGGATAAATATGTCCTCCTTTGTGAAGTGCTTCTTTGTTCAATGGCGCTGTGCAGATCGCATCTATCTCGCCGGCATTTGCAAGCTCGATCGCTTTCTTCAAAAAGCTGAAGGAGGCATGCCCAGCCTCGGCAGACACTTGTCCGACCTTGAGATCGGCGGGAACCAAATCCAAATCCAGACAGTCTACCGTGCCGATTTGAAATTGAGCCTCCGATACGGTTTGAATGTTACGGATTTTCAGTCCTGTTTGGACAAAGCCTTCGGCTCTTTCCATGATTTTCGAATCGCCGATGACGAAAGGTCTGCAAGATTCATATACAAGGGAATCATGCAAGGATTTCAATATAATTTCAGGGCCAACGCCTGCAGCATCCCCCATTGTAATGCCTATAATTGGTCTATTCATTAGATTGTCCTCCCTTCAAAGCCACTTTAGCATGCACCAAACTATTTTCATTGCCGAAAGCACCGGCTTTCGTGACTACCCACAAAGGCGTGCTCCCCACGAGTTTTCCAAGTGGAATTCCCGGTTCAATCTCACTGATGAGCTGAATGCCGGATACACTTAGATGCTTGCATACGGCCTTAGCCGTATCCCCGCCGGTTAGAATAACGCCTTGCAGTTCAATCTCTCGAATAATTCCGGAAGCAATTCCACCCAATATAGCTGCGATCCGGTTGGAAACCTCCGTAGAATCAAATCCTCTTACGGCGCCTGCCGCTTTGGATAATCGGACATGCTTGGGTGAAGAGCTTGCATAAAGAGACACATCCGAGCCTGCAGCTATGGCCGTCAGGAGCTCCATCTTGCACCGCTCGATTTCCTTGGAGCAGCCCTCATCGGAGGTAAGGGCCACAACCGTGTTAAACTCCACGGCTGTCACCTGCGGACTTAAATTAAACGCGGCAACCTGACTTCGGGTTACCTTAGAAATGCTGCCCGCAACTAAAAGTACGGGCTTATTGGTGACGGATATAACCGAATTTGAAGCTTTACTGCTGCTCAACAAAGCCAGCGCCTCTGGAAGGTAATCTGCGAGACCTGCCGATCCTGCCCATAGAATCCGATATTCGCTTACCGCCATGATTGCTGCGATTTGTTTCATATCCTCGCCCGAAACAGTATCAAACACAATGATTTCGATTTGTTTCTGAAGTAAAGCTTTTACTCGGGACAAAACGGCTTCTTTGCCTGAACGAAGGGTTTCTAACGGGATTAGTCCCGCTTTCCGTTTCGATTGGGAAGCGAGCAGCTTTACTAAGTTGGATTCCGTTACGGGACACTTGGGATCTCTTGCTGCTTCAGTCTGATCGATCGGTACATTGTTCATATAATGGATGCCGTTTCTTGTTGTTCTGCCTAGTTTCGGGAATGCAGGCGCTACAACTGTAAAATCCACTGGGATGGCATCCGCGACGGCGTCTATTTCTGAGCCTAAGTTACCTCGCAGCGTAGAATCCATTTTTTTATATACATGCTTAAAGCCTAGTTGATTGACTTGAACCGCAGCTATCTTTGCCTTCTCATAGGCCATTTTCCCGGAAACTGACCGGCTATCCGTATCGAGAACAATGACTTCTATTTCCTTTATGCCTGTAGAAAAATGATCTATATTAAAAATGACCTGGGTCTCAAAGCCTTTTCTTGCGAACTGCACGCCAGAGTCGGAAGCTCCGGTTAAATCATCAGCAATAATTGCGATTTGCCTCATAATTGTGGTATCTCCTTGCAACTCATTCTTGTGTTTCATAAGAGTGTTTAAAGGTCCGGAGAATGGAACCCTAACAGGTACGTACGGCTTTTGACAGAAACTCACGCATTTATTTATCCAAGTTTCCTAGAATCAATTGCTTTATTTTGCAACACTTTAAATAAAAAACGCTTTATACGATTATTATAAGGGACTAAATGTTGCATAACAATATCAGTATTGTTTAATATTGCAACATATTTTTTAGTTTTCGCCAAAGAGTGGAGCGATTGATGCCTAATCGGTTAGCCGTTTTGGATTGATTCATGCCTTCGTGTTGCAGGATTTCCCATAAAACTCTCTTTTCGATTTCATCCCAGGTGCCCGACAAGTTTAAAAGCACGTTGTGGCTGTCAGCTTCCGTTTGTATGGACTCACTTACTTTTAGCCATCCTTCAGCTGCTTCATTGGCGCCAATATAATTTCCATTCGTAACCGATAAAATGCACTCTAAAACCAGCTTCAATTGCTGTATATTGCCCGGCCATGGTTTCTGCATGAGATCGTCTTCTAGCACAGGCTGCCGTATACCGACAATTTGCTTGCCATGACGGGAATTGTAATTGGCGATTAAGACGCGGGCTATTTCTCCGATATCCTCCAGACGCTCACGAAGCGGCGGTAATTGCAAGCTTGTATTGGCGAATAAATGCACAAAATCGGGGGCCAGTTCTTCTTTTTTTATCAAAGCTTTTATTGGCAACAGGGAAGTGAAGATAAGGCGCGGATGGGCTCCGCCTTGCATGGCGGCCAGCAGCTTTTGCTGCAAATGTTGACTGGTATGCTGGATTTGCTGGAGGCAAACCGTACCGACTGATTCCATGTAGAGCAGCCCCGGCGTCGTTTCATTGCCAAATAAAATAGACTCTTGTTCGGATTCCGTTAACTTGTCGCATGGAATGACGTATAATGCATCGCCACTTTGCGCGCTGGCGGAATGGATCGCTTGAGAAAATAACGATTTCCCGCTACCGGCTTCCCCGACAATCCAGATAGGCTTGTCCGTTTGAGCCAGCAAATTGGCGCGTTTGACAGTTTGCTGAATCGTTATGCTTGAACCGATTACCTGAGCAAAAGTAGCAATTCGGCCGGTTACTTCTAAGGTGCTTGAAATAGGGTTTTTAACGTGGTTCTCCAGCGGATACATATAGACTAAATAGGTTTGTTCCTTTGCCATGGCAGGCACGACAAATTCAACCTTCATTTGGCGTTTATAAAACCATTTTATTTTTTGCTGATTTTCAGAGACTGCATCGCTTTTGGCTGCTTCCTCCAAATAATGACCCCAAATCGGGTCGATGCCGCTAAGATTCATGCCGCACATGACCGAACTATCGTAACCTAATAATAACGAGGCAGCATGATTGGCATAACGAATAACGCCGCGGTTATCTAACGCAAGTACGCCCGTACGGTGATGCTCTAGCATATGCTCAAAAAAACGTTCGTTTTCTCGGGCCTTCAATAGAGCGTCATAGATGCGTTTTACTTCCGACAGTGCCTCGAGCACGGATTCGCGGCCTGAAGTAATAAGGATGCCGTTATACCCCATCTCCTCGGCCGTACGAACCGTAATCGCGTCTCCAAGAACGATTTTTGCGCCATGATCGAAAGCCGTTTGCAGCGCGGTGTGAACTTCGGTTTCATGCTCAATAGAATAGATCGGAATTTCAAAATCGAGCAGGCTCGAAACGGCCGCTGCCCCGCGGCATATAGTGGGGAAGCCAATGATGGCCACCTTGGTGCTGGAATCTTTGACTAAGGTAAGCACACGCAAAATGTCATATCCTGAGACGGGAATATCCACTACCGGAGTGGAAATATGTTCTCTTATCACGGAAGAGGTTCCCCCGCGGCTGATGATGATGTCATATGGATGTCCTTTGGATCCGGTGACGATTGGAACCGCATTTTGGAGATCGGCTACTTCAATGTCCATCTCGATCCGCGGCTCTTCTTGTGATATACTTTCCAGCAAACCCTTCAAGCCAAGATATGGGGCAATCGCCAACACTTTGATTTTCATTTTGTATCCTCGCTTTATAATCAATTATGACTGTTGCAAAATATAACAACTCTTATTGATTATACACAGAATGAAAGGAAAGTACCGTTTATACAAAAGATTTTAACGTTACATACATGTGCGTCTTTTATCTCATAGAATAAGCGTTCAGAGAAAATAAAGTTTTAGACTAATTACACTCAGAGGCCGGTCATTTTTTCCATCGCCTCTGCATATCGCGCCCCCCATCAGAGCAATCTTCGATCCTATCCTGCCATTTCTATTGACAACGCTCTTTCTTAAGATCCCAGTTTTATATTCATGACACTCGACATCATTCATTCGGGAACATATATCATTTCGTATCTTGTTTAATAATAAAAGCGCTGCCATAATTGGCAGCGCTTTTATAAGATCGTTTATAAAAACTCAGTTTAGATATATATCGCTCGACACAAATTTAGAATTGTTTATTTTTTTGACTTGGGTTTTCAAATACATCTATTGCAACTATAAGTGGCATATACCATCTCATATAATTAATTCTTCTATTGCTTTACTCTCCATTAAATTGGATATGTTTCTCGTTTACTTGCTCTGCATAGCAAGCCAATCCATCAGAGATACTTTTTTACCCTCCACCACGACCGGCTTCCCGTCATAATCCAGGTGACAGTCATCGTTCAGGGCATATATCCAGGAGAAATGCCCATTATAGATAAACGGCTCTCCCTTTTCATCCTCAAACAAGCCATGGATGTCCACAACTTTATCAAAGTATGAGAAATGCACATTCTCCGCACCTGCCTTAATCAAGCGCTTATAAGTCGGTATGACCGTTTCCTCCGACTTCACAATCAAATCATCCTTGGAATGGGTAAACCAAATCGGCACATGCTTAATCGTCTCGATATCCGCATCACTGATGACCTCATCATACAACGCTTCGCAAACCGGATAAGCGGCAGCGAAGAAATCCGGATAGTCCAGCACCATGCGCATGGTCATAAATCCCCCATTTGAGCAGCCTCCGATATAGATCCGGTTAGTGTCGATTGCCGCATCATTCCTGGCAATGAACTCATCAATCAAAGCCTTCAATGACTCCCCATACTTGGACTGACCTGTCCTGCCGTACTGCCCGCTGCCGTCGTTCATCCAAAAGGTCGGTGTCTGCGGAACTAACAGGTAAGCTCCGCCAAACTTGGTTTGGATTGCATCGCTGGCCAGGTTCACTACCTTGTTGCTCGTATAAGCGATAGTCGGATCCTCTCCGCCCTCTCCAGCTCCGTGCAACCAGATGATGAGTGGCCGCCTGCCGTTTCCAGTCTGCGGCACGAAGTAGCCATACTTTAACGGCTCCTCTTCATAGGAGGAAATGCCGTGCAGGAACTTCTCTGCCTGTTTCATGGTATTGCCTGCACGCAGGTCATATACCAATCCCGTCAGCTTCTCATCATCCGCCGGAATTTCTGCAATCTGGGTAATCTGGTAATCGCTAATGATAAACTCGTTGAAGACGTTCGGACAGGCAATTGCAGCGGATAAGGAATCGAGCGGTCCATACTTCATTTCCAGAGTTACGAATTCCCCTTCCTCTTTCCGAACGCCATACTGGCAGGAAGGATAAGCGGCTTTCACCACGCAGTAGCCCTTGCTTAACTCCTTATCCGTCTTCTCTAACCAGTTCCTCGAGATTTTCAGGATCTCACCTTTCTTGTCCTTCCGCTCCACATATACACTAAAGCATTCCGGCTGCACCGCTTCCGCCTTCACATTCATCGGCATGGGTAGTACCAGTTTGGTAACGTAAGGACCATGATCAGTTATCTCGATAATTGCGTAGTAACTTCTTCCCATAACAAAATCCACCTTTTTCTCAGATTGAAATGTTTGACTCTCGCCAGAAATAGTCTTACGCGAAAACATTGTCGGTCCGGGATTCCGATTCCGGACCCCATCAAGGAATGAGATCGTATTCATCAGACAAAGAGCGCCCGCTATACAAAGCCGGAGATCCGAAATCTTTCTGATCGGCGACCTGGATTAGATAAGCAAATTGCCGTTTCACCCCCTAGTTTTCATTCTACCGGAAACATATGGAGGCTCACATACAATATTACGACCTTTATTTTCGTTTTTACGATCAGTTGATGTAATTTTGTTGGTTTGCTGATTAAGAACTCCCCTCAATGAATGGGAACAATACATGATCTTTTCCCAAACCGGCAAACGATAAATGTTCTTGTCATAGACTATTAACAAAACATATATCGATATAAATAAAAAAAGCCGCGATTACGCGACTTCTTAGTCTTATATGTTCAGTTGGAAGATTTAAAACTTGGTGTTCTTATAAATCCCGTAAAGCTTCTGGTATAAGCTTTCTACCATCGCTCATTTATATTGACTTCTAATTTTCCAGATCCAGGAGTTTCTTTTAAAACTCCGGGTTGTAATATTGTATAATCTAGATTGGTATTATTTATAAGCCACTGATCAGCAAAATGTTTGGCAATATTATAGTCCGTTATATCTTTTAAAAAAGACTCCTTCCATTTGTCTTGATCCAGAGAAAAAGCTGAATTGAGCATTTTAATCTCTTTATTTTAGTGAGCTCGGCAGCATGCATAACTTTAACTGCTCCATTCAAGTCAATCTTCAGTAAATCGAACATTACGAACATTGCTCGAATGACTTTTGAAGTTGTTTCTTCTTGTTCCTGCGTAAATGAAAGACCTTTTTTTATCATGGTTATTAATTAATTCTATGATTCCTTACAAATCGTTATTGGCGAGTCCGTGATGCTTCCATGCCATACATACAAGTGTCGGAATTCATGTTTGCGTAAAATTCTAGCTGATTTATTACGTTGGTGCGCGTTATCCGATAGGATCACGACATCGTCATCTGGCGATAAATTAAGTTGCCAGACGTAAGGGAGCCTGCCCGTAGATATGTTAATCGAATCTGGAATATGGCCAGTGAGATATTCGCTGGCATCTCGGACATCGAGCAGTTTCAAGGTTCGGTTCCTGCCCTTAGCTTCAATACAGTTTAGCTGGTTCACTTCGATAAGGCCATGAATAGGCCAACACTGACGCAGGATCCACAGGATCACAGCGCCGGCTAAAATAAACAGTAGCGTTATCATCCTGCGCTCCTTTCGAAATTACCGTAGCAGCTGTGTGTCGTGATGAGCCGTTAAAAACCCGCCGTATACTGTCTTGGAGCAGTCGATTCTTTTTTTAGTTTGATTTCGGCTTCTAGGGACCAGTATGGGTTTTTAAGCATTCCTCTCCCTACGGCTACAAGGTCCGCTTCTTCATTTCCGATAACTGCATTGGCCAAAATAGGATCTTCCAGTCTTCCTACCGCGATGACGGGTACGCCAAGTGCCAACTTCATTTCTTTGGCTAATGGCACTTGATATGCAGCGTGAGTACCAGGTCTTCCCCATGCTGTAATCGGTCCTTCCCCGCCCGAAGATATATCGAAAATGTCTATACCTGTTTTTTGATATTCCTTAGCAAAAGCTACACTTTCCTTAATCCCGTACCCGCCTTCTACATATTCTTTAGCGGATATGCGCATGATTAGCGGCATATCTTCAGGCATCTCGGCCTTCGCGGCTTGGATAACTTCACGACCGAATCTGGTTAGATCTTTTCCATACTCATCGTCTCTTTTATTCGTTAGCGGAGAATGAAATTGATGAATCAGATATCCGTGAGCACCATGAATTTCAATCGTATCTACTCCGGCTTTGACAGCACGCTGTACGGCTTTGCGAAATTTCTCCACCATATTTTTAACTTCGCTGGTTGTGAGGGCTCTCGGCATTTTTGAATTTTCGTCAAACGGGATCGCCGAAGGAGCGACCGGGACTTGAACATCTTCCGCTTTGCGTCCTGCATGTGCAATTTGTATTCCCACTTTTGCACCGTAGTCATGGCAGGCGTCTACAATTTTTTTTAATGCAGGAATTTGCTCGTCAGACCACAAGCCCAAGTCGAAATCTGAGATTCGTCCGTCTGGTTCTACATCGGTCATTTCAATCATGATCATCCCGGCTCCTCCAACAGCACGACTTACATAATGCAAATAATGCCATTCGGTCGCGATTCCGTCTTTTTTATCAACCGAATATTGACACATCGGAGACATGATAATCCTGTTTTTCAACTCCATTCCTTTCAACTTATATGGACTAAATAAATTAATCATCGTAAAAACTCCTTTTGATCATCTATATGCATGCGCACGCATATATTAACACAAATTTTTTTTCTGTGTCAACAAGGAATGGCAGAAAATGATCTGCTTATCTTTACAATTAAATATAGCTCGGCGCAACATCTCCGAGCAAAGTTCAATTATTTTATCTTTATGGCATCTGTTCTTATTGTGATGCGGATTTATTTATCCATGCTGTTGAATTTTTCGATTAAGGATTGCAGCTCAGGCTGGAGACCATCCTCCATAAATGCGGTCTGGAAAATTTCATTAAAAGTAAGCAGAGCCATGTTTAATTTTTCTTCTCCTAGCTCCGTCATGCGAGTATATATTCCTCTGCGATCGTCTTCACAAACGTGCCGCTGCAGGGCACCACAGCTTTTCGCTTCCATCCTGCCCACCAGTCTTGAAATAGCGCTTTGACTCAAACCGACCATCTCTTGCAGTTGCAGCAATCTTAATTCTTTATCGTTAGTTTGTGACAGGAAATAAAGAACATAAAATTCCTTTAACGACAAACTGTAGTTCTCTTGTAAAGCAGTCTCCAACTTGTTATTAATGCTCATTTGGATGTTTGTAAGGGATAGCCAGTTATCTAAAAATTCATTGTTGGTATACATCAATTTCCACCTGCTCTGTTTTTATTGAACATGGTCAAACCGTTAATACAATAGAACTTCCATTCTTTTAATAAAAAATATTATAACGTTTATTCCATATTCAGACCAGTAGCATTCTCGAAATAAGCTTAATCTATGCCAACATCCGAGGAAGCTCATACTCGATTGTAAACTCAAGCG
Source organism: Paenibacillus sp. LPE1-1-1.1 (assembly GCF_040676435.1). Lineage (NCBI taxonomy): Bacteria > Bacillati > Bacillota > Bacilli > Caryophanales > Paenibacillaceae > Paenibacillus > Paenibacillus sp. LPE1-1-1.1. Next base: position 102,153 of record NZ_JBEGHY010000023.1, on the reverse strand, counting down.
CTCGGGAAAATTCGGGAGTGAGAGCAGATAAGGTTTCAACCACAGCCTCCTTTTCCACTTCTCTTAATGCCAGGATTTCTGGCTGCCCAGGTACTTAAAATTCTGTGTGATCATGATAGACAATAGTAACAATAGACGATTGGCTCTTGGTGCGGACCATAAATAGTGCTCCACATCCAGCGTTTCTGGTTATCCTGCTGGTTCCTGCTGGTCATTGTCCCATTCCCGTGAGATGTCAAAATCTCCTGGGAACCGGGGCTCCGGATTATCCAAAGGTTAAAAAACACCGCTGGTGTTTAAATACAAACGAATAACCTTAGCATATTGTTTAAACTTTAACTGAAGAGTTTTTTGGGTTTATTTGGCCGAGCTTTAATCCTCCATTTAGCTCTATGAGCTTCAATATACGGAGCAGCGCTTGTTCGTCCGTCATAACCAGAGTTCGGTTGATTATGATTTGCGGAAAATTGATGTAGTCGCTGTACAGGATGATTAGATGAAGTTGGATTGACGTTGTTTTCCCCGAGCTTCGTCAGGTCTTCAAGAGCAATGGAGCATTTATAAAATTTCGAAGCTCAACGAGGACATGCCCGAAAATACGGCAATCGTGGGAACTCAAGACGATGTCGATTCTTTTCTAGCTTTGCAAAAGGACTTTGAGTTGCTATATGAGGGGAATGTATATCCGCTTGGGGAGTGGTTCGGCGGGTTTAGCATAACCAGCGTGGCTCTCGATCCGGACAGCAACGGGATAGCGGAATTGTATTTCACCTATTCATGGGGCTCCGGCCTTCATCGCTCCCTAGCAGGTTATTTTGATCCGGCTACGAAGCACGCGAATTCCTTTGACTATGCGCATATGAATGGGGATATGGCGCTCATGCCTAATCGAGACGGCAGCTTGTCCCTTTATGCGGCAAAGATAACTAGCATGGCGGGATTTATTAATTTCACCACGGAGCGCACTGATTTTATTGCAGATATCGTTTATGCAAAGGGTCAAATCTCATTAAATCCTGCAATGAACGAATAAACGATTGAGGATACCAATTGAAAAACGCCATTTTCACGGGACTATTTCCACCTGATTCATGACAATGAGCAATACCACAAACATGCCTACGATAAATTACTATTCGTCTCCTTAGCAAACGATTGCAAGCACTACCCTTTGACACATTTTTAGAGATAACCGTTAGGTTCCAAAAAAAGAACACTGGCCGCCAAGAAAGGGAAGCTTGAAAAAAGCTCCCTTCTTGCAGTAAGCGTTCAATGAGTCCCAACCTAACAGCTTGCTGCTGCTGCCACATTAAGACACGCGCGTCAGCCTAACGGCCTGATAAATTTTATCCAGCAGCTCCAACCGGCTTGTTCCGCTTAGCAGTCCCTCGACCTCGGTAATCTTCATTTCCCAAGTATCGATGATTTCCGCTTTGAAGCTGCTGCCTTCAGGCAGCTCAATGATCCGGTATGCTGGACGGTGAATGCCAAAGTATTGGAGGTAGTACTCCCCTTCAATTCCAATGGTCGGTACATCATATACCTCAGGAATCGGCTTGCAGTTTTCCGGCGCTGCCTCCAGAATCGTCCGCAGAAAGCGGATTCGCTCCGGGCTGTCGCCATGCAGCTTGCCTCCTTTGGCCCACCAGATAGTATCATGCTCATCGGCATAGGTTTCTCCATGCGTGCAGTAGCTGCCACGGGCGATGATATCCCAGAAACGGCGCACCATTTCCTCGCCTGTCACATTGCCCCAGCGCTGCGGCAGATTGCCTTCATAGCAGCATTCATCCACCACGATAGGCTTATGGAATTGCCTGTGCCAGATCGGCGGCATCGTTACATCCCAATGCTGAACGCTGAGATGAGTAATCCAAGGCTGCTTATGATCATAGAACACGACACTGGCATGATCATACATCTTCGTGCCATTATGAATAGAACGCAGATGTGCGTAAGGATCTTCCTCCTGTGTCAGCTGCAGCAGGCGGTCCCAATCCGTCATGTGCTTCTCTTCCATAAAATCATATTCATTAGCCAGCGCCCACCATACATTGCGGAAAGAAGCCAGGCGGGCAATCACATAGCGTAAATAATAATCATCACTTGACGCTTCCATGGCATCAAAGCCCCAACGCCCTTTGTCATACGGATGGAATAGAATCAAATCCGCCTCAATCCCAAGCTGCTGCAAATCGGATATGCGCTGCTCAAGCTTGGCAAAAAAACGCGGATCGAACCGCCCCAGATCAAAGCCGCCGCCTTCTTTCTTCACAAACGGATAGCAGTCCGGATCGGTTGAGTTAAACGCATAATGCTTCGGAAAAACGCACATCCGCAGCTTATTAAACGGCGCTTCTGCCAGAGTAGCCAGCGTCTGCTGCTGCATAGCCTCGTCCAGATGAATCCACGCATAACAGGTGGTACCAAAAGGCGCATAGCTGCTGCCGTCCGCATAGGCAAACTGGTACTCATCCTTCACCTGGACCGGACCATGATTCCCCGCCTGGGCAGGGATACATTCAAAGCTTCCCGTATGTCCATTCAACTGCACTGCCGAGCTCACGGTTCTATAAGTCCACCGTCCCTCTTGCTCCGGCATGAATCGAATGCGGTATACGCCGCCCCCGTCATAGAATCCCCTAACCGATACCTCATGCCCGTCTTTGCTAAAATAACCCTTCAGCTCCTGCTCCGCATAAGGGTTGCCCTCCTGCGGACCGGCCAGTGAAAGCTCAAATTGCCCCCACCGCTCCACTGCTGCTTCCCGTACCGTCATGCGATTTCCCCCTCCATATTCGTTTACAGCAGTAGGCGTTCTCCAGCCTACTGCTGTCTAACAAGCCGCCTTAACTAATCCTTTTCCGCTGCTTACCCTTTAATCCCCGTCGTAGAAATGCCCTCCACAAAGTATCGCTGCAGGGAGAAGAAAATGATCAGGGCCGGGATCAACGAGACCACTGACATCGCGAACATAGGACCCCAGTTCGATTCACCTGAGGAGTCCATAAACAGGCGCAGACCAAGCGGTACCGTATAATGATCCGGTGAGTTCAGATACAGCAATTGGCTGAAGAAATCGTCCCAAGTCCAGATAAACGTGAAGATGGCAGTTGTAATCAGCGCTGGAAAAGCAAGCGGCAAAATAATTCGCCAGTAAATCTGTATCGTCCCGCAGCCGTCAATCGTCGCGGACTCATCCAGGTCACGCGGCAAGCCGCGAATAAACTGCACCATGAGGAAAATAAAGAATGCCTCCGTTGCCAGCAGCTTAGGTACAAATAGTGGACCGAACGTGTCTACCCAGCCCATTTTGAAGAAAAAAACATATTGTGGAATGACCGTTACGTGATGAGGCAGCATAATTGTCACCATCATCAGCGCGAACCACACTTTTTTCCAGGAGAAGTTCAGCCTGCCAAATGCATAGGCCGCCATCGAGCATGAAACCAGGTTTCCCACCACGCAAATCAGTCCGAGCATAATGGAATTGCCAATGAACGTGCCGAAGGAGGATTTGGATACGCCTGACCAACCCTTCGTATAATTGTCCAGCGTGACCTCTTTGGGCCAAATCGACAAATCCGAAAATATGAGGTAGCTTGGTTTGAACGAGCTGACCACCAGCCAAATTATCGGGTAGAGCATAACGAGACCGAGCAAAATGACGAAGAGGTGCGTACCCATGGTCTGTGCTCTTGAAGTTGTATTCATCGTCATTTCCCCCCGTCCGCATAATTAACCCAATACTTGGAAGTGCCAAAAATAATAGCTGTAAATACCGCAATAATGACCAGAAGTCCCCACGCCATGGCTGAAGCATAACCCATCTCGAAGAACGCAAAGCCCTTCTGATAGAGATACAGGGTATAGAACAGCGTCGAGTCAATGGGCCCGCCCTTGCCGCCACTAATAATAAAGGCTGGAGTAAAGGCCTGAAAGGCCGTAATGAGCTGGATGACCAGATTGAAGAAGATAACCGGCGAGAGCATCGGAATCGTAATATTGAAGAAGCGGCGCAATCTGCCTGCCCCATCCACCTCGGATGCCTCATATAGCTCCATCGGAATCTGCTTTAAGCCCGCCAAAAATATAATCATCGATGAGCCAAACTGCCATACGGTTAACGCAATAATCGAATAAATCGCATATTTGGGATTCGATACCCAGTCCGGGGCCTGAATGCCAAACACGCTGAGCAAAAACTCATTCAGCACGCCGCCGCCGCCAAACATTTTGCGCCACAGCACAGCTATCGCTACGCTTCCCCCAAGCAGGGTCGGAATGTAATAGACCGTCCGGTACAGCGGAAGTGCACGTATTCCTTTGTTCAGTAGCATGGCTACCGCAAGCGCAAAAATCAGCTTGAACGGAACGGATACGAATACATAAGTAAAAGTCACCTTTAACGATTGCATGTAGCGGGGATCATCGAACATTCGGGCATAGTTTTCGGTCCCGATCCATTTGGACGGTGTCAGCATGTCATATTGGGTAAAAGAGAGATACAATGAGCTGATCATCGGTCCGATCGTTAGTGCGAAAACCCCCAAAAACCAGGGTAGAAGAAAAAGGTAGGGGACCGCATTTTTCTTCCACAGCCCCTTTAAATACATTGAAGTCCGATTTGATTTAGCTGATTGATTCAAACGCGGTCCCTCCTATTGGAATTTTATTTCGCTTTGGCGGCTGCAGCTTGAGCGGCCTTCAAAGCTTCTTGGGCAGCTTCTTGGGCAGAAGCCGTGCCGAAAGATATTTTCTGAGCCGCATTTTTCAAAGCGGCATCCCACTCGGCAATGTTAGGCATTTCACGGTCCATCTCGCGGGACTGCTCAGCGGCCACATCCAGATAGTTATACGTCTTCAATACAATGGGCTCTGCACTCGCTTTCAGAGCTTCACGAACGATCTTGGAACCCGGAATACCTCTGACGCTGCTTAAGATCGCTGTTGCTTCAGGATCATTGACGAAGAAGTTAATAAACGCAGCCGCTTCCTTGCCATGCTCGGTTTTTGCGCTTACTCCCAGGAACTGGCTAGGCTGAATCCACATGCCCTTCTCAGTACCGCCACTTGGCAGCGGGATCATCTCCAGCTCATCCTGCATCGCTTCCTGGAAGGCCTTCATCTGATTGGACCACATGACGACCATCGCGATTTTACCTTCAACCAGCATAGAATTGTCAGGCGCAACTTCCAAATAAGCGGCCGATTTCTCTGCTGGAGGAATAATGCCTTCGTCACGGAAACGCTTCCACATCTCAAACCAAGAGGTCATGTCTGCTTCATCAAAGGAAATGTCGCTGCCATCAAACAGCGCTTTGCCGCTTTGCCGCACATAATGTCCAACATAATGGGTAAAGGCAGATTGGTCTGCAAAAGCATAGTAGCCGCTGCCAAGCTTGCCTACAAGCTCTTTGCTGTACTGTTCCAGCTCTTCCCAGCTCAGACCCGCTTTCGGCGGCTCCATGCCTGCTTTTTTGATCAACTCGGTGTTATACACGATGCCAAGCGCATTGGAGCCAAGATTAATGCCATATTGCTTATCATTCAGCTTGCCGCTTGTGGCAATCGCCTCGTCAAAATCGCTTAAATTAATTTCATTGCCTATGAACGGGTCCAATTCAAGCAGCGTACCGCGGGATACATAGTCTGGGTAATTGTTGCCCAGCTGAATGAGATCAGGCGCATTGCCTCCCGCAATTTGGGTATTCAGCTTATCCCAGTAGCCGTCCGCTCCCAAATATTCGGCATTAATCGAAATGTTAGGATTTTTGCCCTCAAACAATTCAATGACCTTTAGTGTTGCTTCATGACGCGCCTGAGATCCCCACCACATCATCCGCAATTCTACGTTTTTCTCTGCGGCTTCCTCCCCTTTATTACTGCCGGAAGGACTGTTAGTCGACGAGTTGCCGCATGCAGCGAGGAAAATCATCAGGGTGACGAGCAGCGAAGACCATAACATTCTGTTTCTGAGCATTTTAAAAAACCTCCCTTTTAGTTAGCAAGCTAAAACATTAACGGTGTTGCATAATTGCTATCGGTTTCATTTCAAGGAAAATGAATCCCAAGAAAGCTGCTGATCGGCGGTTTGCCGCGCATCTCATCAATCATGTTCAGTACAAGCAGGTTCCAATTCAAAAATCCGCCGTTCATGACTGGCTCCCCGGTTTCTGGAATATAGTACTCATGAAGTACGCCCGTTTTCTCCAGATCCCTGCCGAGCAGCGTTACCGTCTTCATGCACAGCTCCTCGGCTTGCTTCACATATCCATAATTCATTAGGCCGCGGAAGACCACGTAATTGGCAACGATCCAGACCGGGCCAAGCCAGTTGGACGGATTATTCGTTGCCCGGCAATCGAACATTTTCTCATCTTGGGCAAGCGTTGCCATTCCGGACGGGCTGTTAAACGTATTTTTATCTGCTGCATGAAGCTCCGCCAGCAGAGCAGCCTGCCTATCATCGGCAATGCCCGCCCACAGCGGGATGAAACCAGACCATACCCTTATTTTAATAGGTAATGTTCTCCAGAACACCCCTAGTCCAGTATGGAACCAATCATAAGCACGGGTTTTAATATCCACATCAACCGAATAATAAAACTTGTCCCGCTGATCCCAGCATTCCTCCTGAATGGCCTTACTGAGCTCGGCTGCCTTCTCATCAAAGCGCGACTGCAGTTCAGAGCGACCAAGGTGAGCAGTAATAGATGAAAAGGCTTTCATATCGCTGACCATAAAGCTGTTCAAATAGATATTCGCAGTTGAGAAGCGCGGACGACCAAAGGTTGCCGGATCATTATCCATTCCGATCATCACATCGTCCGCCCACACATACAGACGGCTATTCTCGTGATAATAGAAACGGTCATAGCAATCAAAGTAGCGCTCAAGCTGCTCCAGATGCGGCTCGATCCAGCTGTAATCCCCGCATGCTCCGCTTATAATTGCAACCTGCTGGCATAGGAAGGGCTTGTGCATATTCATGATATGCCCTTCCTTGCGCTTGCCGATCAAATAAGGCTCGGGCAGCTTGCTCTTCTCAATCATCATCGGAATGTAGCCATCCTCAAGCTGATAATCCAGGAAGTTAAAAATATTGCCCTTGGCATGTGCAATATAACGGTCTCTGCTCTCATCCTCCGCCATATTCAGCAACGCATAGACCGCCCAGAAGGAATCCCAGTCCCATAGATTGCCGTCATAGATGGAGCCGGGATCTACAAAGGGATGCTTGAGATAATGAGCGGGCGCCTTCAGGATGGTATCCGCCTTCTCGCCAATATAAGCTCTTAACAGCTGTTCATAATGATCGAAAGCTTCACTCATAGTCTGCTTTTCCTTCCTTTTTCCCTGTCTGCACGCAGTAAAAGGTATATGCTCCTGAGCCTACCTCATAATGCAAGCTGCCCGCTTCAAGCGATTTCGCCTGACCTTGCGCTCGCACCGCAGGCTCTGGCAAAATCACAGAAGCAGTCGTATTGGGCGGCAGAGTGAGCTTGACCGTAATTCCTTGCTGCTCATCATATTCCCAGCTTGCTTCGATGCGGCCGTATCCGCTCTCATAATGCGCTTTCACATATTTCAGTGTTCCTCCCGGCCTTGGCTGAAACCGGATGTGCTTGAAGCCGGGCTGCTGCGGATCGGGTTCCAATCCTGCCATGTAACGGAACATCCACTCTCCGACCGAACCTAGCGAATAATGGTTGAACGAGTTCATGCTTGGGCTTTGGAAGCCGCCGTGCTCCGTCCAGCCGTCCCACCGCTCCCAGATCGTCGTAGCCCCATGCTTGACGGAGTACAGCCAAGAAGGATAGCTTTCCTGATGAAGCAGCGTGTAGGCAAGCTCATTTTGGCCAATCTCGGACAATACAGGAAGAAGATATCCTACGCCGAGGAAACCCGTCGATAGATGATTGCCATTCTCCTCAATGAGCTGTATCAGCCGCCGAGCCGACTTCTCACACTGTTCCTCGGTCAGCAGGCCAAAATATAATGCCAGCGCATATACCGTCTGGGTATCTCCTTCAATGATACCGTCCGTTGTAACAAATCGGCTCGTAAAAGCCCTCTTTATTTGTTCAAATAATTCATCGTAGCTAGCCGCATCCGCCTCATTGCCGACAAGGGCAGCAATCCGAGCAAACAACCGAGTACTGTAGGCAAAATATTGCGTGGCCAACACATCTTTTGGCGTATCCGCATTCACCGACAACCAGTCGGCGTGATCCGCATAATCCGGCCGGATCAGATCATTGCTATTAGCCTTCAAGTAGTCGACCCATTGCTTCATTCGATCGTAATATTGTTTTAGAATGGCAGCATCTCCGTACATCAGATACAACGTCCACGGAATAATGACACCCGCATCTCCCCAGCCCGCATTATCCGGTGCGAACCACTTCGCGCTCGATACCTGCTTGAAGTATGACCAGTTCGCATCCGGTGCCGTATCCGGGAACGCGCCGTCTTCCCGCTGCGCATCAGCTACATCCACCATATATTTTTTGAAAAAGGCTTCGACATCCATGTTATAGCAGGCCGTACGTACAAAGATTTGCGCGTCTCCCGTCCAGCCGAGTCGTTCATCCCGCTGCGGGCAATCTGTCGGAACACTGAAGAAATTCCCCTTTTGCCCCCAGACAATATTACTGTACAGCCGATTAATCATCTCATCCGATGTTTCTACCCAGCCCGATGCTTCAGCAGCCGAGTAGGCGGCGAGTCCAAGCAGTTGGTCTAGGGTTAGCTCATCCTCTGCACCTTCGACTTCCACATAGCGGAAGCCGTGATAGGTAAAATGCGGTTCCAACTCCTCGGATCCATCCCCCCGCAAAATATAAATGTCCGTTTGAACCGCCTTGCGGAGATTGGCGAGGTACAACGATCCGTCAGCATCCAGCATCTCCGCATGCCGAACCGTAATTTCCTGTCCGGAACACCCACTTATTTGTAGTCGTGTCCAGCCGGCAATATTTTGCCCAAGGTCGTATATATAGCTGCCCTGCTCTGTCTTCCTGACAGATAACGGACGAATCTGCTCCATCACCCGGATCGGCGGATCACGCTGCAGTGTCAACTCCCCTTCGTAATACTGAAAGCAGTGCGGCTGCTCCCAATCTACATCCTGAAAACCAGGCTCATCCCAACCGGACTGCGCCAGGCGGGCATCGTACTTCTCCCCTTTGATAATGTCAGAGTAAAGGATCGGCCCCTTGCTCATTCTCCAAGAGTCGTCCGAGATCAGCCATTCTTCACTTCCATCCTCATACGCCAGATGAAGCTGAAACAGCAGCCTTGGAGACTCCCCATACACCTGGCGTCCCATCATCCCCAGATAACCCGCGTACCAACCTGTGCCTAAAATAATGCCGATGGCATTGCTCCCTTGATGCAGCAGGTGTGTGACATCGCAGACCTGATATTGTGCCCTGGTATGATAATCCGTCCATCCGGGGGCGAACCGCTCGTCGGTCGCGCGCTTTCCATTAATTGTTAGCTCATAGAGCCCTAATGCACTTGCGTAAGCGGTTGCATTTTTTACATGCCTTTCCGTTTGAAAGGCTTTGCGCAGATAGCTTGCCGGAGGCAGCTCCAGCTCTTTCGGAATAACGCTTCCAATCCATTTCGCAATCCACTCCGATGGCTCAAGGTGCGCTTGCGTCCAAACGGCTGCTTCACTCCATTCCGATGGCGATCCAGACTCATCCCACACTCTGACTCTCCACCAGCATCGTTTGCCTGCTCTGGGCAGTAGGCCCTGGTATTCTACATGCAGCGATTGCCCCGATGCAACAACGCCGCTGTCCCACAGGTCCGGCTTACCCTGAAGCAGCTGCTCTTGTGCAGATGCAGCCTGGATATGGTAAGCACTTTGAAGCTGCTCCGACTCGGCGGATTGCAGCATCCAGCTCATGCAGGCGACAGCGCCTGCCGCCTTCTGCTGCGGTTCGGGCTGATGAACCATTTTTAAACGACTTGCGGTAATACCCACATTTGCGCTCCTCTCTGCATCCTGCTTCGTTGATTAAAGTATAAAAGATCATGAATCGACTTTTATAGGTTGATATCAAACTAGATATAGGTCATTATCATTTTTTCTACTTGATATTTTGCATATAAAGCGCTTACGATAAATAAAACAAACCAAGACAAGGAGATGCGAAATGGTTCAGGTGCTGACTGGAGATCGTTTTTTCAAACCTGATTTCCCCATTTTTCTCAATCGGGAGACCGAGTCGTTCAAGGTCAAATATCATACGCATGATTTTATTGAGATCTGCCTGGTAGAGGAAGGGAGGGGCTTTCAATTTATTGGGGATCAGACCATTCCTGTTCAAAAAGGGGATTTATTTTTGCTGCCGATCGGAACCTCTCACGTCTTCCGGCCATCGTCCCCGCAATCGACCGAACCTCTGGTTATTTGCAATTGTATTTTTCAGCTCGAAGCGATTCAGGATGTGAAGGACTGGATACCATCACAATCTGAGCTCTACCGGGTGCTGTACTCACCGCAGGAACTGAAGCAGGGCTGGTACTATTATCAGGACAAGCATAACCGTCTTTCCCAGATGTTCCAGATGGCCTATCTGGAGTTTCACCAGCAATTCTCCGAGCACCGTACGATGCTCAAAACGATTCTGCTGCAAATTTTGATTCTACTACACCGCATGCAATCCGAGGTAACCAATGCAGACAAGCTTCAAACCACGAATCGCTACCGCGAGAAGGTGGAGGATATGATCCAATTCATCCATCATCATGCGCATGAGCAGCTCACCCTAAAGCACATGGCGAGCTCTAGCTCCATCAGTGTCAATCATTTGCAGCAGCTGTTCAAGCAAGCCACCGGACAAACCTTTAACCGTTATGTGCAGCATGTCCGCATTCAGAGAAGCTGCGTCATGCTGGAGACGACGGACCTGCCCGTCAACGAAATTGTTGGACGTATCGGCTATACCGATCTGAAATTTTTCCATGCCCTGTTCCGCAAGCTGACCGGGTGTACCCCTTTGCAGTATAGAACCAAGGCTCTTAAAATCAACGTATAAATCAGCCTCACCATCGATTTCATCCAACCTCAACATCCCGTCCTGAGAAATTAGCACTATAGCCCAACGCCTCAGTTGCAGCAAATATCTGCTGTGATAAGCTGTATGTCGCCCAAGGACCAGAGCCCTTGAGCGATGTATTTTTTTCTATGCTGCTATAAGTCTATGGCTTCTACGCTTCTCGTTCCTCTACAAACAGAGCAGCCCATGCTCCTTTTTCGCATCCTTCACGGATTTCAGAAGAGACAAATCTTGCGTGTTATTTCTAAATGCGAGAGTAGATCGTTAAGGTCACTGCATAAATCTGCCCGTTAGCGTAATGAATGGCTACCAATGGCAGCCCTTTCGGTGTTTAACTATCGTGTCCGGTTAGCGCAATGACATGAGGTTCATTATGTTCTCTCGTTCTTTACCCGCCTACGCTATAGGGGCGAATTTTCAAACAATCATTGAATTAGTCGATCGGAACGACAGTATCAAAAAATTCGACAGATTTTATTTCTTTATCATTTATAATTGGGGTAAATAGTTTCACGATCGTAATGGTATTAGTTATAAGATCTCCTGAGGTGATCCCCTTAAAAACGGCCGTTGTCTCCGATGTTCCATCTTTGTAATTTATGGTGATCGGATAACTGTCCTCATACTCGTTTAGCCCTATTTCCCGCGAGGAGCGGCTGGACGCCTCAGAAATCTCTTTGGTATGCGTACTGTCTACTTTTAATGTTACGGAAACGGGCGAAATGGAAATGGATGATAGTGTTGCTTCGTAGTTATATAATGATATGCCCTGATCTATCTGATGCGTTGTTGAGATATCCGTATAATCCAAATTGAAATTGGTTTTCCATGATCCTAAATTAATTTTTTTCATATTCATCGGGATAAACATCAGCCTTCTCTAAATTACTTACCAGTAATGTAATTGCCGAAGTCTAACGGGGTATTCCCCTTCTTGTCTTTCAGCCCTTACCAACCGGGCGAGATCCTGCGAATAAGCGAGCATTCGCGAGAAAAACATATCGTACTAAGGGAGTTTAATGACTTCTCACCAAGGGCCCGGTCGTAGAATCATCTCGGCCAAGCGCGCGGAGGAAATCGCTTTAAAGCATGAAAATGGATCCAGAGCCAATCGGGCGAAAGGATCTTCACAATTGTCGACGGAGAATACTACCTTCTTTGGAGTGATGAGAGGTCAAAATCCAGCAAGGAGGAATACGATCGACTGAAAGACGTGATTTATGATCAAAAAAAAACGTCAGTCAAGAAGACGGGACGTAGACTGTCCGTTATGTTTCAAATCTGGGCGATGCGCCGAACGTCATTGAGGTCGCCGTCGACTCTAATAGTGAAAAAATAATTCAAGCCGTCTGCATCAACGTTGACTAAGCTCGCATCGTTGCTAGAGAAATTCACCTGAGGATATACTTTAAAACGAATCCCGCCGGTTACTCGACGGGATTTCTTATTTTCCAATAAATTAAAATCAAAAAGTGGGAAGGTTATCTAAATTGTTCCCGTCAACCCCGTCCGGTTCACTGCGAATGATATCGCGTCCATATTTGTGGAACACATCTACATGTGCCAATTTTCCACTTTTTGCATCGTCTAAAGCAGTTACATAATCGAGTTCTCTACCGGATGCCGTCTTAAAAGCAATGATGTCCCCGTCCTCATTCTTTCGAACGGCTACAATTTGTTCTTTACCGGGTTCCGCTTTAATTTCTTGAGCAGCTACTTGCTGCCCCTCTTGGCGGTATTGGTTGTAAATTCCCTCAAAGTTTGAATTGTTATTGGAATTGATGTTTGGCATATATACACACCTCCACGCTGTATGATCCCCTGTCAGCTGGATGCGCATACACGTTCTGGTTGTACAAATACCGCAGTACCCTTCCCGTTACTTCAATGCTGAAAGGGAGCAAGCTGCGTGGTGGCCTACTCCCATTGTGCATTCAACGTTCTATGTAATAGAAAAAAGAATTCATTGATGTTCAAATAAAGAATTCCGAAGGCGATTGATATCTGTCATCGGCGGACGTCCGAATAAGCGAGCGTATTCCCGGCTGAACTGGGAAGGGCTTTCGTAACCAACGCGAAATCCTGCAGTTGCAGCATCCAAACCTGCTGTAAGCATCAATCGGCGTGCGGTTTGCAATCGAATGATCTTTTGATACTGAATCGGGCTCATTCCTGTTACTCTTTTGAAATGCTTGTGCAAGGATGTCGGGCTCATCCTCACTTCCTTCGCTAACGCTTCAATGACGAGCTGCTTAGAAAAATCATGGTTGATCAGATGTATTGCATTTGAAATGCCTTGTGCATAGCTTCCGATCACGGCAAACTGCCTGATCAAAGCCCCTTTCTCACCCTGCATCACCCTATAAAATATTTCTCGGATGGTGAGAGGAGCCAATATCTCAATATCCGCAGGTGTGTCCAATAGATTGACAAGACGCAGAATCGCATCTAACAAGGATGGAGTGGACGAATTGACCACAACACCCCGTCCTGTCTCTCCCTTTTCCTCCGGGCTAGATTTCTTGTTCACATCCAGAATGACATCTGGACAGAGAGTTAATTGTAAGCTTAAGTACGGAATCTGCGGCGAGGCATGTGTAATTCTCCCGATAACCGGCAAATGAACGGAAGTAACCATATAGGTTGCCGAATCGTACCGGTAACTTTCTCCGACCAAAGTGGCAGTTTTGGAACCTTGGGCGATCACGTAAAGAGAAGGCATATTGACGGTATGCATCGGCTCCGATTCATGGGATGCACGCCGAAAACAAAGCTCGGGAATTTCTGTAGTGTACGTGCCATCGCTAGGCGTATGGCGTTGAATCAGCCGAGCCAACTCTTGTTGATAGGTCGAAATGGCCAGCGTGGGGAAGAGTTGGTTCATGTTTCATCACCAATCCTTTTTCGTGTATTCTCATGAGTTTATTGTAACTAGGCGAACAGGATTAGGCAAAGAACGCGTAAGATTTGTCTACCTGGGATTAATTGATTGTTCTTATACTTCAAAGTGTAAGGACAATTTGGATGGAAGAAGGAATCAGATATGAGTTTTGAAAAGAACGTGACCGTGTCTGGAATCAAAGACAAAGTCATCATCATTACGGGTGCAAGCAGCGGAATTGGCGAAGCAGCCGCACTCCTGCTTGCCGAGCGTGGAGCAAAGATCGTGCTTGGAGCGCGCGGAGTTGATCGTCTTGAGGCACTGGCGGAGCGCATCGTAAATCGGTGTGGTGAAGCCATTTATGCAAGAACAGATGTACAACAGCGTGAAGACTTGTCCAGTCTTGTCACGTTAGCTGCCGAAAGGTACGGCAAGCTTGACGTGTTCATTAACAATGCCGGCGTTATGCCGATTTCACCCCTTGATGAATTACGTATCGAAGACTGGGAGGCGATGATCGACATCAACTTGAAGGGCGTACTGTACGGTATCGCTGCAGCGCTACCCGTCTTTCGCAAGCAGGGATTTGGACATTTCGTGAACACCTCTTCTACCGCAGGACATAAAACGGTACCGAACCAGTCAGTCTATTCTGGTACGAAGTTCGCTGTTCGCGCAATCTCCGAGGGGCTGCGACAAGAGGCAGGCGACCAACTGCGCGTAACGGTCATTTCGCCTGGTATTGTGCGAACAAATTTCACGGAAAGTGTAACAAATAAGGAAGTGAGGGATCGGCTAGCCGCTATTCGGGACGAATTGGCGATGCCGCCGGATGCTGTTGCTCGAGCTATTGCGTTCGCAATCGAGCAGCCGGCCGATATTGATGTGAACGAGATTGTGATCCGTCCCACTGCACAGGTTTAAGGTAACAGTATGGGTATGAGAAAGCAGCCGATCATTCAGCAGTTCGGCTGCTTTCTTGTCTTCATTCAACTATCCTTAATAAAAATGGAGCAGCTGCCGGACGGCAAACTGCACCTTTTGATTTTGAACTAACGTACCCGATAGCTTAATGAAAAGGGAGTAGTTGCCGTAGACTTTCCCGTGAATTTGCTCAATTATCGTTCTCCACCATTATTAGTTTCCCTCTTGTAGAGCCTATCTATAAAAAGAATTAAAATATGTATTATTGTGATAATAAATGCCATCTGTATAGACTTTATAAAGCCAATCCCTACAGAGTAATAACTCATAAGCAAAATTGCAAAAAATAAACTCCCACTCCTAATATTAACTTAAACATATTTACAACCCCTTTATATTCCCAATATTAACATTTATCACACTTTCTGTATTGAGGATAATTGCCCGTTAGCGTAATGAAGCAGCCGATCATTGTGGTCGGCTGCTTCCGTGTTTTTATTGAACTATCGTTCCCCGTTAACATTCCTGTAGAGCGTTAATTATCAGCTTTGCAAAAAAAGAAGCGCCTCGGTACGATGGGAGTACGCAACGGGTCATAGCCCTAGAAATCCCATCATCCAGGAGGACGCTCTACTATGAAGTTTAAATCGCAAGTGAAACAAAATCAACTCATTGAAAAAATTACTTCTCAGCATTTAGTTGTCGGGATCGACATCGCCCAGCAGATGCATGTTGCGCGCGCTGTAAATTTCGTGGCATCATCATCGGAGACTACTTATCCTTTTCTAATGACGAGGAGGGCTTTCATAATCTTTTGCTATGGATTCAAAAGCTGCAAACCACCCATCATTTAAGCACAGCCGTCGTCGGGATGGAACCATCCGGGCATTACTGGCTTAACGTCTCTCGGTGGCTCACAGAACACCATTTTGAAGTCGTTTTAGTCAATCCTCATCTCGTCAAAAAGAACAAAGAAAATCGCGACAATACGCCTTCAAAGAGTGACAGAAAGGATGCACTCGTTATCGCCGACATGGTCAAGAACGGTTACTACTCAGAAACTCGCACGACCCCGAAGCCTTCGAGGATCTACGTGTGCTTCACTCTAATCGTGACTTCGTCGTGAAGCGGCTTGTTAGTGCCAAAAACCAAATCCACCGCTGCTATTAACTACCATGCGACTAACTTCAGTCCAAGTAGGAACTCTGATTTCTTCGGCACCAGGCGACAAAGTTATCATTTTGAGTCTTGGAATCTATGAAGACGCCGACGCGCTGAAGCTCGTACCGCGTGTCGTATTTGTTTACTACCACAATAAAATCATAAGAGTTGATGAGCATGAGATCCGATATTAAGCATTCGCCTGTGATTTGTTTGTCAAGCATAAGCCTATCGAGCAAGATCATCACATAAAAAGACTCGCCTGTGAGGCGAGTCTATTGCATATCGAAAGATTGGATTTTTTCATCTGAGGATATGCGCCTTTTCCTCTTGCAGCATCGGAATCGTCCCGGCATTCAATTGACTATAGATCTCAATCGGAAGCTTAGGCACCCGCTCAAAGGAAAGCAGGCCGTTCTTACATTTAAATACTAACTAAACCAAATATTCACCGGCTTCAAAATTGGTCCTCATGTTCTTTCATAACCACGCTGTTAGGTTTTACCGTAAAGTTATCGATAAGACTTTCCGCAAAGAAGCTTCTAACCCCCACCTTGCCGTGCGTATACGCCGTGCTGCTCCGATCGGTATAGTCTATCAACGGCTGATTCATGTCACCGACATAAATCTTGATATTTGCACCGCTAACCACGACCTTCATATGCTGCCAGGTGTCGACGGTATCGCTCAGGGCGGTTCCGGTCAAGTACTCAAAGTTATAATTAAACTTGGCTAAGTGAACACCGTCCGCAGTTAAATACGCTGAGTAGCCTTGCAAGAAGTTCCCGTTGTTTTGACCCCAATCATTCCCGGTCGCAGGATTATTTACGCGCATTAAGATGCCGCTATTCGCTGGACCCGAAGTACCGCTGGCTAGTTTGATGTCCGCCTCAATCGTATAGTCCGACCATCCTCCGTCACCAATGACGGATTTCGCAAATCCTCCCGCTTCGGATTTATACATGCCTTGCTTGAGAACGGCCGGATCGTTATGGAATCTGAAGCTGTAGAAATCGAATTCCCCTTCTACAATGTCAACTTTAATGGTGTGATCGCCTTCGGGAAGGGTTATTCCCTCTTTAGTCAAGGTAGACCACGCATCGAAACCGCCGGTATTCGGAACCTCCATTATTCCGGTGAGATCTATTGAATCGTTAAGCCATAGTCGCGCTTTACCACCCTCCAGAGCGGTCGCTACCTTTAGATCAAGCTTATATGTGCCGGCTTCGTCTATATGAACGTTATACTTCAACCATTCCCCGCTCTGATTCCAACCCGTCGTGAATCCGCCCTCGGGATGCGTTCGAATATCGACAGCATCATCGCGGTACTCACTACCGATATTCTCTGGAGTGAGGTCATGATAGCCGTCTCCTTCTCCCCCTGTCTTATACTCCGCAGCATACACGGTTCCCGGAACGGACTTGGGCTTATCAAACGCAAAGAAGGTAAGCTTCGAGAAATCATATTCGCCTTCCACGATCTCAACCTTGATCGTATGCTTGCCTTGCGGAAGTACGATGTCGCCTAGCCGGACAACATTCCAAGTGTCCCATCCGCCGGTATTCGGAATCTCGACGATGTCCGTCAAGTCGGTCATGTCATCAAGCCATAATCGGATTTTACCGCCATCAAGCGCCGTCGCAATCCGGGCGTCCACCTTATAGGTACCCGTTGCAGCAACATCTACGTTATATTTCAACCATTCGCCGGTCTGGTTCCATCCGACATGCCAGCCACCCTCCGGATTGACGCGAATATCAACGGCATCCGCACGATACTTGCCTCCAATATTCTCCTGCGTATTGTCATGATACCCGGCCTCCGCACCCCCAGTGTTGTAATGCACAGCCTCGATTATACCGGGCAGCGGCTTATAGATATCGAATGACGTGAACTTCAATCGCGCAAAATCAAATTCTCCCTTTACCGTTTCCAGCTTGAGCGTGTGTTTGCCTTCGGGCAGGAAAAAGCGCTGCGACGATGCGGTTTGCCAGACGTTCCAATTCCCTGATGTCGGTATATCGATAATACCGGTCAGGTCTGTCTCTTCATCCAACCATAGCCGAGCCTGAGTTCCTGTGAATGTCGTAGCTGCGGAAAGCTCGAAATTGTAAAAGCCTGCTTCTTTGACATCGACGTTATATTTCAACCATTCACCTGTCTGATTCCAACCGACATTGATTCCATTGAAGGAGTTTGTACGAATATCGACGGCATCCCCGCGAAGTGCCCCGCCGATATTTTCCGCTGTTGCATCATGGTAGGCAACGCCTTCCCCGCCGGTATTATAATACGGCGCTTCGACAATACCCGGGATCGGTTTGTAGGCGTCAAAGCTGCTAGGCTCATCCGTTTTGATCCTCCAACTCTGATCGAATTTTTTCCACCCTGTATCGTTACCATCATTGAAGTCATCGGAAATAGTTTTCGTATCAGCGGATCGTTGAAACTTCAGTGCAGAGAAATTAAATTCACCTCTATCCGCCTTTAATTTGAGTATGTGCTGTCCCTTCGGAAGCTGAAGTCCTTTAATATGGAGATTGCCCCATTGGTCGACACCTCCTGTTGACGGCACTTGCATGTTTTCCATTAAATCAGAATCGTCAAGCGCAAGCTTTAACCGTGCATTGCCGGCAGCCGTCGAATACCTGATAACAAGATCGTAAGTGCCGGCCTCCGTAACAGTTATGTTATAGCGCAGCGAATCACCGGCTCCAACTAATTTCACGTAATAACCGCCCTCTGGATTTGGAATGATATCCTTGCTGCGATGCTGATCCTGTTTATTTTTCTTATCCGACTCATTACTTCGATCATCCGAATCTTTTCCGTCAGTATTGTAGTGAACAGCCTGGATCTCCCCGGGGATCGGCTTGGATGCTTGGTTGGCGCTGCTGCCGTCAACCTCATTGCTAAAGGCGACATAGCCAAAGTCCGCCCGTGCATCGGTTGTCGTATAGCCAACCTTACCGCTGCCGAGTCGATCAATCGTTCGAGTCTGCTTCAGCATACCATCTACATAGATTCGGTAGTCGGACCCGCCCTTTTCCACCCGGATCTCATGCCACTTCGTAAAATCATAGTCCTCCGGCAGCGGAGAAGCTTCCCAGCCTATATCCCTTCCATTAACACGGAAGAACGTCTCCAACGTGCCATGATTGCGGCTTAATACCGCAACGCCATAATTATCTTTATCCTTATAGGAGAACACGGCGCCAATCAGCGGGTTAGCGCTCTTTCCTTGTTCGACTTGCTTCATGTGAAATTCAGCCGTATATTGATTTTCCGTTTCTTCCTTCGATGTAATCAGATATGGACGCAGCGGATCTCCCAATCTATCCTGGTATAAGGACTCTTCATTTCGAATCCCCCAGTTGCCGCCGTTAACAGCCTTCCACTCCTTGCCTAGAGCCGCCCTTTGAAAACGGTCGCTGAAATCCGGCATCTCCGGGTCCGTCTGTGTCGATGTCGTAGGACCGAGAACAATCATTTTATCACCGTTCCATACGATCCGGTCGAGGTTCATATTCCGTCCCGGACTGGCATGGTTATGATAGACCATATAATCGGAATCAAGATCGGGACCGCGCACAATGCTGTTATGCCCGAGTCCGACATGGTTTCCTTCCGTATTGATTAGGATCGGATTTTGTGAGGAGGCCGGCGTAAAGCCAGTCATAGGACTTATGCTGCTGCTATAATTCACTCTGTAGGCTTTGCTCCAGATATGGTTTCCTGTGTAGGTCATATAGTATTTTCCATTACGCTTCACTACCGTAGGTCCTTCCGTCCAACCCTTCATTTCCGCCCCCGTATCGGCCAAGGCTCCGAACGTATAAGGGTCGGACATCGGACGCACGTTGATACGGCCCGCACCCGTACTATAGAAGTACCATTTCCCGTCATCGTCGATGAATACGTGGCCATCGATCCCCATGCCTTTGTTTTCCGTCTGGACGGTGAACGGGCCAAGCGGGCTATCGCTTTTTAATACATAATGGCCTCGACCGGCAGGTGAGGTGTACATATAAAATTGCCCATTCCAATAGATGACTTCCGGAGCGTATGCTGCTTTTGTTACCAGCTCCGTTGTCACCAGACCGCGGTATTCCCAATGAACCAAATCCGCGGAGGACCAGGCCTTCACGCCGGCTTTATCGTCCACCGTACTCGTATAAAGATAATAAATACCATTGAATTTCAGAATGTACGGGTCACCCTCCCCATAGAAGTCCCCCTTGTCCCAATGCCAGGATTCCGGCATCTGGATAGGATTCGTATAAGCGAAGCCTCCAGCCGGAAAGGTCAGCGCCAAAGCGGCAACAAACAAAAGACCTAACCATTTCTTCATCATAAGTCATCTCCTTTTATTAGATCGACATGATATAAATGACAACAACCCGGCTGCTCCTTTCTCAACCACAAAATATGTAAGCGCTTTAAATTATAAATAATATTAATATATATTTATATACTTTATTTAATATAAAATAAGCCCGCGATTTCCGCGACTGTCTTACTGAGCAGCCCTTCCGAGGAAGGGCTGCTTTGCTTTCATATTTCCATCATGAACATGTGAATAACCTGCAATCGGTGTCCATTTATCTCATTGGCATATCTAGCGTCGCCGTTCTTACGAATCGGCGGTCTTCCGTCCAATGATCCCGGTACCAGGTGCAGCTTTCGAACTTAACTCCGATCTGCTCCATTTTTCGTTCGAGCATCTCGCGGAAACGGTCCAGAATAGCGCTGTATTGAGGATCTTCAGCTAAATTATTCATTTGGTACGGATCCGCCTGATGATCGAACAGCAACTCTTTCCGGTCGGTCCGATAAATCGCGTAGGTGTATCGCTTGTCTCTCATGGCTCTCCACTCGTGGCCGTCTGACCAATCCGCGGTGGCGCCGCTTCCTTGCAGGAATGCCGCCTCTGGCTCCTGCCCATCCCCTCCGAGCGCGAACGGACTGAGATCTATTCCCACGACCTCATCCGGAACGGGGAGTTCGAGTATGGACAGTAGAGTGGGCATGATATCGCAAGTGTTCAGACACACATCGGTCACTGCGCCCTGCGGGATCTGGGCTGGCTGACGAATGAGGAACGGAACCCGCAGAGCTTCCTCGTAAATGAGCTTGTACCAACCGTGACGACATTCTTATGTACTCGTTTGAATAAAAATAGTTATAGTTTGTGAAATATTGTACTTAAATTAACGGGAAACGTTAGTTAAATAAAACAGCGACAGTCTAGGACTTTATTTTCTCGTCCTTGGCTGTCGCTGTTTCAATTTCTAGGCTCAGTCTAAAACTTATTTTTTGGAGTCTGACGGTTTGACAATTCGAAAAGCAGCGCATCTCGATCGCTCGCGCGATTTTGAAAAATCCAGCCATCATAATACTGGATGAGGCAACGTCCTCGCTCGACACCGAATCGGAGAAGTCGATTCAAGACGCGCTCACTCATCTGCTCGAAGGCCGTACCTGCCTCGTAATCGCGCACCGGCTGTCGATGATCCAGCAAGCCGACACCATCTATGTGCTAGATAACGGCGTCATCCTCGAATCCGGCACGCATGACGAGCTGCTTGCAGGGCAAGGCAGATACAAGCAACTCTACGAGCTTCAGTTCCCGCAGAAGGAAGTTTCAGCACCAGTTTCCGAGCAGAAGCTAGTGTAGCCGAAGAATTAATATACAAGGTAGCTGCACTGTTGCATGAGGCGGAATCGCAAAGCATGAGATCAATCGAATATTCTTGTAATAACAGCTGGGCTTGAACC
Source organism: Paenibacillus sp. LPE1-1-1.1 (assembly GCF_040676435.1). NCBI lineage: Bacteria > Bacillati > Bacillota > Bacilli > Caryophanales > Paenibacillaceae > Paenibacillus > Paenibacillus sp. LPE1-1-1.1. The sequence continues at coordinate 80,328 of NZ_JBEGHY010000023.1, read as the reverse complement.
ATTTCTGTGCCGTAATTTCGGATAAACAATCAGCTCAATTTGAAACTATACCTTCCTTGTCCGTGCCGAAAGTGGCGAACAGAGCGCCATTCACATGTCTTTACTACTAGGCGACCGGCTTAATGAACGCATAACGCATGTAACGTACAAGTTTAGCCTTTGACGCTGCCAAGAACGAGGCCAGTCGTAAAATATTTTTGCAGAAAAGGATAGATCGCCAAAATCGGTATCGCCCCGAGAAACATTTGGGCGGCGCGACCGGTGCGTACGTTCATCATCGCCAGCAGCTGAGTATAGTCGGTACTTGCTCTCAACATAATTTGTTCAAAGTTGAGAAGCAGCGTCTGCAAATAGCTTTGCAACGGATAATTCGCCGTATCGTTCATATAAATAATACCGTCAAACCAAGAATTCCAATGGCCGACGATGCTAAACAGACCGACTGTGGCCAGCGCCGGCTTCAGAAGCGGCAGCAAGATTTGGACCAATATTTGAATGGGCCCCGCCCCGTCAATTGTTGCCGATTCTTCAATTTCTTCCGGCAGCCCTCTGAGGAAGTTCATCAGTATAATCATGCTGAAGACGGGGATCGCTCCGGGCAAAATCAAAGACCAGATGGAGTCGATCAACCCGGTCTGAACCACGATCAAATAGGTAGGAATCAATCCCCCATTGAACAGCATGGTGAAAACAAAAAAGCCCATGTAAATACCGCGGCCCAACACTTTCTCCTTCGTCTTCGAAAGCGGATATGCCGCGAGCACCATCAAAATAAGGTTAACCAGCGTACCTAATACGACACGTTGGAGCGAAACCCACATTGACCGAAAAAATTCATCGCCTTTAAGCGCGTACTCATAGGCTTTCGTATTGAAGTCGACGGGCCAAAACATGACTTCGCCCGCCGATACCGAGGCGCTGCTGCTGAACGAGACGGCCAACAGGTTAACGAACGGCAGCACGCAGATCAGCGAAACCAAAATCAACACCGTGTAGTTAACGATATGAAACATCTTCCGCCCCAGGCTGTTATCTTGAACCACGATCATCCCTCCTTAGAAGATACGGTATCCTGCGACGCGATAAGCTAGTATATAGGATAAGACAACTAAAATGCAGGAAACGATCGACTTGAAAAATCCGACGGCAGCGCCTACCGAATATTGCGCCTGTTGAATGCCTAGCCGATACACATAAGTATCGATGATATCGCCTGTCTCATAGACGACGGGCGAATATAAGTTGAAGATTTGGTCGAAGCCTGCATTCAAAATATTGCCGAGCGATAGGACCGTCATCAATATAATCGTAGGCATAAGCAGCGGCAGCGTAATATAGAGCGTCTGCTTCCATCGTTTTGCGCCATCAATCAACGCCGCTTCATACAGTCCCGGGTCAATGCTCGTCAAGGCCGCCAGGTAGATGACAGTGCCGAAACCAAAGCCTTTCCAAATGTCCGTCACGATCATAGTCCAAGGAAACATGGAGGGACTTCCCAGAAATGAAATAGGCTCCGCTCCCAAAAAGACGAACAAAGAATTGACGATGCCGTCCGATCCCAAAATATCGATCATAATACCCGCCATAATGACCCACGATAGGAAATTCGGAACATAGACCAGCGTCTGAATCGATCTCTTCAGCGCTGCACGCGCGACTTCGTTCAGCAATAAAGCGAAAATGACCGGTACGACGATGCCTCCGATCAGCTTGAAGACCGACATATACATCGTGTTCCAGATCGTTCGCACAAAATTAGGCTGTCTGAAAACGTGTTCGAAGTTATCCATTCCGACCCAATGCGATTTAAAGCCGAGACCAGGATTATAGTCCTGAAACGCTATAATCATTCCATATAGCGGAAGGTAACTGTAAATAAAAACGATAATAACGCTCGGAATGAGCATAAGGTGGAATGCTCGTTGCTGTTTTAATTTTGTTAACATGTCCCGCTCCTCCGTTCACGTAAAGGAGGCGAGCGCATCCCCGCCTCCCCGTTTTCAAAATATAGGAAGGTAAAAGTTTCATACTTATACTTAAGCCTATATTTCACCACGAAACTTTGCTTTTGCCACCAAGGACGGCGTCAGCCGTATACGCTTGTTCGGATTGCTTACTGCTGGCCATACATAGCGTTGACGGCTGCGGTCGCTTCCTCACCGCCGGCTGCATGCCAATTTTTGACGAGCGTATCGAAATAATCGATGCTTTCCGAGCCCATAATGATCTTCGTGAAGCCTTCAGTCAGAATATCATCCAGTGTGGAGCCGTATTTGGCAAGCTCTTTCGGCGGCGCACCCCACATCGCGGTCTTTATATACTGGTCATTGTCGAGAATGGACTTGGCAAGGCCGTAAGCAGGCTTCTGTGAACCTTGCTGCAGATAGTCGCCGGTAGCCGCAGGTGTCGCATTCGTCATAAATTCAACGCTGTTATTGTATTTTTGCCACATGCCGCTTGTCGTAAATTGACTCGTATCTTTCGATTTCAGAGCTTCGCTCACTCGTTCGAACTGTTCATAATCCGTCATCGGATTAATGATCTTGAAGGCGCCTGTGACATGCGCGATGTCTTTGTCCAACATGGCGGACAGCGTCTCAGGCGTTTCCTTTTCGGTTCCTTCGTCGAGGATGTAAGCATAGAAGTTAAGAAGCTTAATGGCTGCTTCCGGGTGTTTCGATTTTTTGTTCACTACCGTGTAAGAGCCGTTCGCGAAGAAGACGGATTGCGTCGCCACTTGGCCATCGACAGTCGGAATCAGATAAGGATAGAACACCGCGTCTTTGCCCTGATTAGTTACGGTATCGACGCCTGGGTTATAACCCCACCATTGATAATACGGCTGCATGCCGGACTTGCCGGATACAATCCCGGAGTTCATGGCGCTGAAATCTTTAATCGGAAATTCCGGATCAATAATGCCCAGCTTGAACCATTCGGCCCATGCCTCGAGCGCATCTTTCATTTCCGGCTGCACCGAGCCGTACACCAGTTTGCCGTCATTGCCCGGAATCCACATGTCCGGATGAGCTCCCCAGCCGATTGCGAGTAGATTCAAGTAGTCCAGCGTCTGATCGACCGCAATGCCGTAGCCGCCATACGCCTCCTTGAACTTCAGGGCAATGTTCTTGATATCGTCCATCGTTTTCGGATCCGAAAGGCCCAGCTCTTCTTTCCAATCGTTTCGAATCCAGATATAGTCGGGCTGGTCGATGAACCCCCAGTGCATTTGCGGAATGCCGTACAGCTTGCCATCTTTCTTGCCCGACTCATAACTGGCACTGTCGGCCTCCATATAGCCTTTCAACCGGTCGGAACCATAAGCGTCGAGCACTTCCGTCAAATCCATAATCATGTCCGCTTCGATCAACTGCTGCAGCTGCGTTGCGTTGACATGGAACACGTCGGGCAATTGATTAGACGAAATAGCAAGATTAAGCTTCGTATCGTATTCGTCGGTTACCCAATCTGTCACGACATCAATATTAAACCGTTCCTTGTAAGCGCGAGTCCATACGTTACTGGTCATATTGTCCCCTTCCGGGAACTGCGCCGAAGAATATTCAGCTCTTACCGTGTGGATGGTGACCGGCTCGGCATAGGCTCCGAACGCGTAATCGACCTCGCCTTCTGCATTCACCGACTGCTCAGGTTCTGGCGCCGACTTCGGATCATTTTCCGTATTCCCAGTATTTCCGCTGCATGCCGCCAGCAAGACGAGCGTCAGCACCATCACGATAGACAATAACTTTTTACTCATACTATCCCCCCTATTTATCCATTGGTTGATACGAGTTTATTGTAAAAAAAAATGAGAGTTGGAGCTATCAACTTAATTGACAAGTTCCTGCTCCTTTCTTGACACGTCGAAACCAGACTGCCGCGATGACTGCCCAAAAGTAAAAATAATGCCTGTGCATCAAAAAAAAGTGCAAGAAAATGAGCATCCTTCATTTACACACGACAAATAACCCTTCCCGGGCGGGAAGGATTACAGTCGAACAGGAAAGCTGATTACGTTTTCGGTTGAGCTTCACGATTCCCGGCTCGGTCAATCGCAAGCTGTATTTTCGCCAATTCGCGGACCAGATCGGCTCCTCTCAGGTACTCATTCAGAGCGTCGATTATTTCCAGCTGAAGTGACTCCGTCGACACGATATGCGGCCAATAAATCATCGCTTCCTCGCCGGTAACTAATTCGAAGATGCGGCGGACAATGGGATCATGGAGCAAGGCACCGCTGACGGAGGGAACAGCCATGACTTGATTCGCCAGCTTTTCTTGCATTTCTTGTCCGTTCATATAGGCCAGGAATCGTTTCGCTTCTTCAGGATGCGCACTGTTCGCGCTAATGACTTTGTAGGAGCCAATATTCAGGTTTGGTACGGTGCGCTCTACTCCGGGCACCATCATAAAGTCGATTTCCTGTCCGGAATTGTTGGCGTTCAGCTCCGACAGATCCCAGGTGCCGGTAACAATCATGGCAGCTCTGCCATTGCCAATCAGATCTCTTGACTGTTCATACTTCAACTGCTCCCAGCCCTCCGGCACGAAGCCTCGATCGATTATTTCCTTTGTCATCGACATAGCTTCGATAATCATCGGATGATCCGCTCTCACCTTGCCCTGTTCCAGCATAGCCGTCCAGGTTTCGTCCGCCCCGGCATTAGACATGAGCGAGCCAAACAAAAATTGCGGCACCCACCATTCGGAATTAAGCGCGATCGGAATAATTCCTTGATCTTTCAGCTTCTCGCACAATCGAATAAATTCGGCCCACGTTCGAGGGATGGAAAGTCCAAGCTTCTGGAACATCGTCTTGTTATAGAGAAAGCCGTCCGTATGCATCAAGCCGGGAACGCCGTATACATGGCCGACTTTCGTGACCGGCTCCAAAGATGCCGGAAGAAAATCGTTTAAGAAATCCTCTTTGCTCAAGTCTAAGTAGACATGATCATCCAGCCGCCGGATTTCCTCGAACAGACTGGGCGACCAAACGTCGAACACGTCCATTTGCTCGCCCCCGAGCAATCTCATCTTTAATCCCGCCGTATAATTGATGTTCTGAATATGGTCCACCTCGATGCGTATATCCGGATTCATCTCTTCGAATTTGGCGATAGCGTCAAAATAATGGCTTGCTGTCTCCGACGAATCCAGCATGAAGCTTGTATATCGCAGTACAACAAATGTTGACGACAATGCCGTATCGGGCCGTTCTGCCGAATCGTCCGCGGCACAGTCAGCCAACAGAACGGCAGCGGCCACGACTATCCACCACAAAAACCTTGCTCCTCCCGCCACCGAGCCCTCCCCCTTTATTTATGCACCGAGATGCTTCATTTCCTGCGAATTCTCCTCCTCAGGCAAACAAATGCGAAACGTCGTGCCGGCTCCTTGAGCGCTATTGCACTCAATTCCGTACTTATTTCCGTAATGAAGCTGTATGCGGCGCTGCACGTTGTGCAGGCCGATACTCTCTCCATTGTCCGCCTCTCCCGCGAGAGAGGCCTTTACGAGCCGAAGCGTTTCTTCGTCCATGCCTTCTCCGTTGTCATGGACGTCAATGATAAACCCATTTTCACCCCGTGCAATGCGAATCGTGACAATGCCGTCTTCTTCCTTTTCCGCAAGTCCGTGAAAAATCGCGTTTTCGACAATCGGCTGGAGAATTAGCTTTGGCATGCGCTTTTCGATCAGCGTATCGTCTGCAAAGACATCCATGCGAATCCGGTTATAGTAACGAACCTTTTGAATGGTCATATAGTTTCGCAAATTATCGAGTTCTTCGCGTACGGACACCATCGCGCCCTCTCCGCGGGCGGCATAACGCAACATGGCAATTAGCGCTTCGGTCATGACCACAATGGTGTCCGCTTGCTGCATGGAGGCGATCCACTTCACCGATCCCAGCGTATTGTAAAGGAAATGCGGGTTGATCTGGGATTGCAGCGCGCGAATTTCAGCGGCAGCTTTCTTCATTTCTTCCTGCTGGATTTGAGAGACAAGCCCTTTCAGCTCTCGGGACATCCGATTGAACCTTGTCGATAACAATCCGATTTCGTCTCGTGAATGGATGTCTTCAACCTGCTCGAATTGCCCTTTTTCCACATGCAGAATGTTGGTCATCAGCTTTTTGATCGGCCGCGTAATGACGCTTGATAAGTAGATCGAAATAATAACTAGAAATAGGAGCATCAGGAACGCCAGGAGATAAATGTTTTGCCGCAAAATATCCCCTTCCGCCGACAGCTCGCTCATCGGCATATATAAATAGGTCGTCCATCGTTGCCGGTCAAATGGGCTTTCCACGATGATATGGTCGCGCTTATCCGGTCGAATGGTTTCGGAAAACTTTTTTCCGATCAGACCTGTATTGGCATTGAAGATAATGTTATCCGCCTCGTCCACAATCGTGAACCGCGAACGCAGCGCTCGCTGAAGTCTGCTGTTCACAACTTCGATGATACTGAGGTCGATTCGCACAACCATGATGCCGAGCAACGTTCCGCTGTCCATGTCCAATATTTTCCTGGCGTGAGCAATTGCCAGCTTCTTGCTTTTCGTCTGTTGGTCGACATGCGTATCGAGCGTCATCATCTTGCTGTTCGACGCCTGAAAAAACTTGAACCATTCTTCTTCCTTCGCCTTATAACTGTAATCGTAAGGGAGATCGGTACCGACGAACAGATCTTGTCCGCCGTTTAGGTTATAGATATAAAAAGAAATTTCCCGGTCTTTCATCATGATATAGTTCATCAGCATGCCATAAGCTGTATTCTCATTTTCTTCGTTATCGTCGCGCAAATATTCCTGAAGAGGATAATTGTCTTCGGCTGTCGCTTTTACACTGCTGTTCATACCAAAGCTGGCCACCAGCGATATTTTCTCTACTTCTTTCAAATATGCGTCGATGCTCACGTTCGTCTGATTAGAGATGTCCATCAGCAGCTCCGTATATTTTTGTTCCAGCAGCCGCTGGGAAGAAGCATAAGAAATGACCGTCATAACGAAAATCGGCACGATCACGACGGTCAGGCATATAATCAACATTTTCGCTTTGATACTAATAAATGTAATTTTTCTCCGCATACATCGTCTCCATTGCAAGGCCGTGCCTTGCCTCATTACCCTCGATATTCTTCCGGGCTGACTCCGACGACCTTCTTGAAAATTTTGCTAAAGTATGTGTAATTATGATAGCCTACTTTGTCCGCCACTTCGTATACTTTATATTTACGGCTCTCTAAAAACGACTTTGCCCGGTCAATCCGGACGCGGGTCAAGCATGAAATAAAATTTTCACCCTTCTCTTGCTTGAACAGTCGGCTGAGATAAGACGGATTGACGTTGATTTGACTGGCTACGCTCTGGAGGGAGAGATCTTCTGCATAGTATCGGTGTATCATTTCGACAGCCATATCCGCATAGCTTCTCTGCTCTACCGATCGACCTTCTGCCGCCAAGCAAAGCCTCGCATAATCAAGCACAATACCATGAACATCATCCCACGTCTCTGCAGAAAGGACCGCTTCGTAAGGCAGTTTGTCCGAAACCTGCAGGCGGGACCTAACCATGTAGGACATGTGTGCGCCTACAATTTCAGTCATCCCAATATATGCCTCGCGGATCATACGTTCATTCGCCCTGTTAGCCGCCAATTCGCCCCGAAAAGCGTCGAAGAACTCCGTCAGCTTTGCTTCATTGTTTCTGTCAAGGACGTGGCTCAATGCAAGAGCGTTTGCTTCATTCGCCTCTTTAGGCGCAAGTTCCGCAATCTCATCACTCGGACAGTCCTCCGTGTCTTCAAAGAATATAATACGTCCGCCCCCTGCAAAAAAACTGCGCCTGAGTGCGTAATCCGCTTCTCGGTATGCTGCTTTCATCAATCGAAATCCCGAAACGACGGAGCTTACGCCGATAGTAATGGACATATTCATAAAATCTTTCATCGTTCGCTGAATGCTGCCGCAGAGCTCTGCGATCTCCGAGCGAGCGCTCATCATGTCGTCTCCCCTGGTATTGGCAATAAGTAAATATTCGGATGAGCTTTCGACGACCAGTTCTTTGTTCCACTTGCCCGGTATAATTTCCTCCAGAATATTGAGAACGGAGAACCTTAACAGCTTCTCATCTTTCTCCACATACTTCTGACGTACTTTCGCAAAGCCGTCGAGGCGAAGTTTGATGACCGTCAGATTTTCCGAACGCACACATGCCTGCAATTGTTCCACCTTCGCAGCCGCTTCCTTCTCGCCCAACAAGCCACTGATCAGGTCTTTGAACAAGCTTTCCTTCAGATGGGAGAGGCTTTGTGAAATGTGCGCCGTCAACATCACGGTCTGGCTCCCGCTGCCGCCGAGCTCCCTTTTCCGCCTGATGCCGGCAAGCAGTTCGGCTAGAACTTCCGGCGTTATCTCGCTTTTGATCAAGTAATCGATTGCGCCAAGCTGCAACGCTTCCTTCACGTACCGGAACTCGTCAAAGTTGCTCAGTATCACGTATTTGCAATCGGTGAAAGTTTTCGACGCTTCGCGGATCAACTGCAGTCCGTCCATGACGGGCATCTTGATATCAGTAATGATTAAATCTGGCTTCACCGAGTGAGCCATTTCGATTGCTTCCTTGCCGTTCGCAGCCTCTGCGGCGATCCGGAATCCGTGCGCTTCCCAATCGATCATGGAACGAATGCCAATACGCATTAATAATTCGTCATCCACTATCATCAGTTTAAACATTTCGATCCCTCTTTGTGTGTTTGAGATACATTCTGAAATCGCTTTCATAAAATAATAATATAATAACCTAACTTGAACTTTGATCAATAATATATTCACTCTCACTATACACCCTGTTCCTTATTCAGTAAATTATTCTCTCTCAAAATAGAAAACGGGATGGATCATATATAGCTACTGAACCATCCCATTTTCATTTATTAAGTTATTGTTAAATTGTCTCTAAGTTAGTCCTTACTTACCTAAAGTTTTTCAAACTCTGAAACCGCGTCAAATCTCCGAATGGTCGGGATGCCTAGCGGCCTTTGTTTTCCATCCTTCTTTGGGATGTACTTCCGTCGCACAGGCGAAGGATGGTAGTTCCCTTCCTTCAACAAACGGTGGCACTCTTCTATGAATTGAAATTCACCCTGCTTCTTGATGTCCGCAAGCTCATTCGGCGTCAGTTTGTTTAGAGCCCATTCCGGATAATGCTTAAACTTCTGTCCCTTAATAGCCATAAAAATGCACCCCTAAGAATTCATCGGAATAACCAGGTGGTTTTCCAATGTCTCTTCTATGGGGTGCACGTCGCAATAAATGAACGAGGGCTTTCTTTTTCGTTATGATGCTTTGCTGCCGATGGTGAAGGTCGTCGAAGCTACGGCATCGTAGCCGCCGCCGTAGAAGTAAACGAATTTGTACGTCGAACCCTCTTTGTACCTGTCCGGGTAACCGATATACCTCGGATCATACGTAAATTTGCATGTACCGTCCGTCACTTGCGTGTACATCCACCAGATCGAGGCTAATTCTCCCGGCTTTTCATTAACTTCATATAACCCGATCCAATCGCTTTGGGGTGCTCTAGCGTTCTCGACGGTAACTTCTATCGTATCTTGTACGCCAAGTAATTCATTTTTCGACAAAGTTATCGTTACATCCTTGACTACGCCGTCGAGCGTTTTACCCAGAGCCTTTAAAGATTCTCTGCTTTCATTGCCATATGCGTCAAGGGCATGGACCTCGATCTTGTACGTCGTGTTCGGCTGCAGTCCGTCGAGGTTCAGCATCAAGGGATTCGGGACCGGATCTTTGTAAAATTCCGAGAACGCGAGATATTCCTTGGAAGCTTCCCTTGTTCCCGCGTTTTTTGCGACGATTTTATAGTCATGGACGAGCAGATTGTCTTTCGCTTGCGTCAGCATAACGGTCAGCCCGGTTAAAGTCGTTTTGTCGTCAACGACGGATAGCATCGCGTCCCTGTTGAAAAAGGGAGCCTGCTTGTCCTTTCTAGCGTCCGTATATTTGAAGTTGCGTTTATTGGCGGGAAAGCTGATTTCAAATGGTTCGCCCGTCCAGTCATTGTTATGGATATCGCGGCGTTTGATCAGTACCTTGTTGTTGTGAACCTCCACGATGAGGGCTTGGTTCAAGACATCGGCGCCTTCGGGAACTTCCCCTTGGATTCTTCCGGCATCGAGCCACAGATAAGCACCGGTAGAAGTTCCGATGGTCGTGAAATCCTTTTGATGAATGATTCTGGGATCGTCCAACGGGTAGTGCGTATGGCCGGAGAACGAGATGACTTGCGGGTACGGTTTCAAAGTATCGTAGAACAGATCTCTGTTGACTGTGAAGCCCCATTCGCTGCCATAGATTGTGCCGATGATCGGTTGGTGATGGAAGACGAAGATCGGTTTCTTCGAATCGTCTTCGTGCGCCAGCTTCAGCTTCTCGCTGAGCCATGCGATTTGCGTTACGGTGAAAGTTCCTTCTGTCGTGCCGTCTTCCGTGCCGAGAACGATAAAATGATACCCTTTAATCACCTTGTGAAAATAAATAGATTTCATTCCTGTTTTTTCGAGAAACAGATTTTGAGCATCGGCAACAGATAAACCGTTCCAGTAGTCATGGTTGCCTATGGCGCACAAGGAGACCGCATCGGCTTGTTTTTTCGCGTTGTAGACGGCCAACAAGTCGTCATATTCTTTTATCGCGCCATCATCGGTCAAATCTCCCACCATCATGAACGCATCTTGCCTCGGGGCTGCCCGGTTCAACTGATCCATCGTTTCGGCGAATTTTTTCAGGTTTTGGTCGTTGGAGGTCTGGATGTGAATATCGCTGATCACCGGGAAGACGAGATCTGGTTTATTCCAATTTGTCTGCCGCGCGGAAGAACCGGACTCCGCTAGCGCTTTCAAAGGATGAAGTGTGTCCGCAAGCGACAAGCCGATTACAGCTCCGGCGAGCTGGGTCGATCTTTTTAAAAAGGTGAGTCGATCCATTCCCTGATCCGTAACGTCATTCTTGCTTTCGTTCGTCTGTCGATTTTGCTTGTCTTCTTTCATCATCTTGTACCTCACTTTCATGTTGAATTTGTCTTTGATTCTATCAAACTATAATCGACCATCGTAAAGCAGTTGTAAGAGAAATAATAAAAATAAGTAAATATGATAGCGCTCCGGACAACGGTTGTTGCAGCCGGGTAACATCGGCCGGCGGGGGCGGACGATCCAGCCTGTTGGCGAGGGTATCGAACTATAGTTCTCCGTTGAATCCTGGCCAACGGGATAGCAGCCTTTACTGTAGCACAACCTAGACTGCCGCTGTTTTATTGAGCTATCGTTCTCCGTTAGTTCAACGTTCTATTGTTATGCGCTCTTTATTGTTAGAGCCCTCAGAAAAACGAAAGGTTATCTCTAATTCACGATCCCCTCTAATGTGATCTACAGCTTTTAGAATCAATGAGGAGTATCTCCGATATAACCAGTCAGTGGCAAATGTGTCGTGCCCTGAAATTATTAGTGAGTCGCCAATATGAACTGCTGTTGTGTTAGAAAACCATTGATCAAAACTGGGCTGAGATATTTTATTTTTTATTATCTTCAGGACTGAATCCCAAATGTCATTAAAATCATTATTTTGAATCATTTTTGTGGTTGCATTGCCATTCTCTTCTTGGACCAATAATTGATCAACTGTCTTATTAAAAAACTTGGCGAGTTGTACCAATATATCGATATCCGGTAAACACTCACCTCTTTCCCACTTTGAAACAGCCTGATGACTAACATTTAAAATATCACCAAGTTGTATTTGAGTCATAGCTAACTCTTTGCGGTTGGTTGCTATGATCTCTCCGACTCGTTTGATATCAATCATTAACTCATCCCTCCTAAAACTAAGGTTAGCATAGGGACACAATAGCGTAAATCGAGTTCAAGTTGAATCGTTGACTTGATTTTGCAACCATTAGTTGTATTAAACTGCCCGTTCGTATTATAAGGTCAGCCAGTTTTTTCTGGTTGACCTCTTTTGTTTTGAGAGGTTTAGTAAACGGTAGCCGGGGTCGAACGTAACTGCCCGTGGGACCGTGATCCCGTGAACTAAACTGTTCACCCCCTACTTGTAGAAACATGTTTGAGGCTGGTTGAGACAACGATCTCGCATAACAAGCGAAGCTATGACACTGCAAGAAGGACTAGAGGCTGCCGGCAAATACAGTCATTAGGAGAGATTCGGAGAATGAATCCAGTAATTGGTCTGGATATAGCAAAAAGGGAAAGTCAGGGCCAGGCCTTCTTAGACAAAGGACTACCCTACGGTAAGAGTTTTACCATCATTCACACACGCGAGGGATTACAGGGTTTTCTTCAGCTTTTGAAGGATAGCTGGGCAACAACCAGTGGTAATTCTAGAGGCTACGGGCCATTACCATGCCCCTATCACTCAGTTTCTAGAAGAACAGAACTACCTCTACATTGTTGTCAATCCGATCCTGTCTTATCAGGCGAAGAAGTCCTCGAGCTTACGCAAAGTAAAAACGGATGCCATGGACGCCTATGCCTTATGCGAATTCTATTACAAAGAAGATTTCGAACATTATAAGACGAGAGGCGTGCAATTATTAAACCTCCGCAATCTTACTAGACAGCATGAATCGGTTACGGGTCAGTTTGTCCAGATCAAACTTCAATTCCAAGCGGTATTAGATCAGGTATTCCCGGAGTTTAAAGGCGTATACGGGGCTTTGTACGCTGCGGTGTCTCTCAAAACTTTGTTGGAATTCCCGACTTCTGAGGCCGTACTGAGTGCTGGAGAAGCTAAATTAACGGAAAGAATTGCAGTCATTTGTGCATGTCGTTCTGAAAAATGGGCAAAGGAAAAGGCTCAGAGCCTTATGGAAGCGGCACTTCGAAATCCATTTCGTAAAGCGCCATATCAAAGTCATTTGTTTAGTATGAATATGTACATTAGCATGCTGCTCCATTATAAAGAGCATCTATCAACCCTCGAAAAGCAAATAGATGCTCTCGCTAATGAAGTTGAAGAATATGAGATAATCCAATCCATCCCCGGCATCGGAGAAAAACTCGCTGCAACGATTATCTCTGAAGTTGGTGAGATCGATCGGTTTAATCACCCCAAAAAACTCGTTGCCTTCGTTGGAGTAGATCCAAGTGCTCATATCTCGGGAAAGTTTACCGCAACGATTAATCGGATCACAAAACGTGGCTCCAGCAGACTCAGGCATGCCTTGTACATGGCCGTACTCTGCGGGCTCAGGCGAAATGGGAGTAAGAAACTCAAAGCTTTTTACGACAAGAAAATAGCTGAAGGGAAACCCCACAAAGTAGCGATGATCGCCTGTGTAAACAAGTTGCTGCACTGGATCTTTGCCATGCTTAAACGAAAAGAAGCGTACTTCGAATTAATGTAATTGGAAAATAAACGAAGCACATAAAAAACTTTCCAGCACATTATTGGAGGGTTATTTGGCATGCTCTGTAATTAGTATAGCATCATCTTCCCCATCTTCTATTGAAAAATCTTGACAAGATATTAGCTGGTTTAGCTAAATAAAATGAGCAGACCACCGCTGCAGCGCCTGCTCATCCATATGTGTTATTGAACTATCGTACCCGTTAGCTCAACGTGGCTACCGTTTTATTCCGGCAGCCCCGTTCTGGTAACTTAAGACCACTATCCTATTTGTGAAAATAAGGGTTTAACTGAAACGTAACAGAATGAATATTCTGTTACGATTCAATTGAAAACAAGAAAAGCCACTCTTTTTAAGGTGACTCCTTGTGTACACTGACACAAAACTGTTTTAGTTCACGACACAACTTTACTTAAATAAGAAACGCGACCAAACTGCTTAAATAACAGTTTTGAGTCGCGTTTTTCGCAGCAGTCTATTCATGGGTTATTGAGCTATAGTACCCGTTAGATCAGCCTCATGGTTTTAATGAATTAGATTTCCACATTCGATACAGTCCAACAACTAGAAAGATAAAGGCAATAACTTCTATAATTCTAGGAATGAAAGTCAGTAATGTGATCAACTCTCCAAATGTCATTCCCAACGGTAGTGTAATGCGATTCACTTCAACGAATCGACTTATTGTAAAAGGTGCAATAAAATCATAGATCCAAAGTATTATGATAATAAGAAAGAAGTAAAAGCCTGCAATGAACTGGTTTTTCCTGCATTGTATAAGCCCAAAAATTAATAAAAATAAGAAGAAAACCAAAATTAGATTTGCAAAAAATCCTAATAAAACCTCCAAATTACCACCCCTTAATTTTCCACATAATTGCATGCACTATAACGCCATATGGCAAATAATAATATTCATATCTTACGTTTACCATTTGCAATAATTCCACAATTCTGCCTGTGCCTGTAAGCTTAATAAAATGAGCAGGCCACCGCAGCGCCTGCTCATTCATTTGTTTTATTCAACTATCGTACCTGTTAGCGCAATGTCGGGAATCGAATGAAAACCTGCTACCCTACTTTTTAAATGTTGACTCATTCAAAAATACTTGGGACAATATCGAAACTCATTCCATATGACGGAATGGGCAATTATATACTACATTGGCACCACTCGGTCAAACTCGAGATCAGAAAATTGATTGAAGTATGGTTCAATCTGAAAACTGTCGTTTGATCCTATTTATCCAGATGAATCAGTTGGTGGCGAGAATCAAGGTGTAAATAAAAAGGAGATCCAATGATATACGGATCTCCTTTTCATTTGCTCAGTGTTTCAAGAGGGATTCGTTAGCCCGGTATACCATGCATTTGAAACTATGGCGTCGACCATGCCTTGCTGACTTATCCCTGAGACGTAGAGCGGCTGAGCCAATCTTGGAAATGTGTCGTAGCGATGCGCACGGGTCTATCGCCATTTGGAACAAGAGATTGATCATTCACCTCTACGGATCCGTAGTAGAGCGCTTTGGCGTCTGTGAACACCTGACGTTTGTCTTGAGTTGCGCTAAAGTATTGTCGAACGAATTCGTCCATACGAATCTGGTCTGGACCAGCCACCTCGACAATGCTATTCACTGGCGCCCCAAGTGTGAAATCGACCAGCGCTGCTGCAACATCATCCGAAACGATAGGCTGCATAAGGGCGGAAGGCAAACGAACGGTTTCCCCTTCTGTAGCCACATCGGCGATGCCGCCGACGAATTCGAAGAACTGCGTCGCGCGGACGATCGTATAAGGAATCTTGGAATTCTGGATTAGCTCTTCTTGAGCCATTTTCGCACGGAAATAACCACTTTGGAGAAGGCGTTCGGTACCAACGATCGACAACGCAACATGATAACTTACTCCAGCGGTTGCTTCAGCAGCAAGGAGATTACGAGTAGACGTCTCGAAGAACTCCAAAACTGCCTTGTCTTCGAACGAAGGCGAGTTCACCACGTCGACGACAACTTTTGCGCCAGTAAGCGCCTCAGCCAAACCTTCACCAGTAACGGCGTTAATGCCTAAGGAAGGTGATGCTGCCACTACCTCATGGCCAAGCTGACGAAGGTTGTTCACGAGTTTTGTTCCAATAAGTCCGCTACCGCCAATAACTACAATCTTCATTGTTGTTGAACCTCCTAGTAAGAAAGCCCGTAAAAGGGGCTTCTGATGTATTTCTTGATAAGAATGAAAGGCCTTGGATTGTTGTTCTGTGATATAGCCATATATAGTGCCCCTAAGACCTTGATCATGCGAACTATACTTTGCAATTGATTAGCTCAAACCTGCTTTAGTTAATCCAAACGCCGCGTCAGCCGAACCCGGTACGTTCTTGAAAGCGACGTTTATGCGGTTCCAAGCATTGATGGCCATGACCGAGAAGGTAAGATCCGAGATTTCTTTTTCAGACAACTGCACGCGAACACGGTCATACAATTCGTCGGGCACACCTTGCTCAGGCAGTTTGGTCAGGATCTCGGTCCACGCCAGCGCAGCCCGTTCGCGTGGAACAAACATCGTCGATTCCCGCCATATCGAAATGTGATAGAGGCGAAGCTCGCTCTCACCATGAATCTTAGCCTGCTTGACGTGCATATCCAGACAGAATCCGCACCCATTCATTTGTGAAGCCCTGATGTGAACGAGATCGAGGATCTTCTCTTCAATTGCGCTTTCCTTCTCGGCATTGCTGAATTCCACCATTTTTTTGAAAAGCTCTGGTGATTGCTGCATATAATTGATACGTTGTGTCATAACTGAGTACCTCCTATTTTTTTTTACACTATTAAGACAATTGGCGACTTCCATGTGTGACATAATTCGTTCTTATTATTTTCCCTTCACTCCTTTCCACTTCCACAAACTTTTCTTTTTCATAATTAATTGTTACCTGATGTATCAACTAATTAAGGAATTAAGGATTACCTTCGTCATAAGGATATCCATCATTTAGAAAGACCATATCGGGATAGAGAATTGTTTTTATCTCATATAAAAAAACCGCATATAAGCGGCTTGTAATGGATAATGTTCTTATTATCCGATAGTTTTTTAATGAGGCTGCTGCTAATAAACAAAAAGAAGAGAACCATTGATAAATTAATGAAAACATCCGGCTTGATATGGCGAAATGAACCGATGACAGCTCGGCCTCAACTTCACGATGATGATATTGGTTAGTCGTTTTTGACCGTCTCGCGAGTACGAAATCACGTTCTTGCTTTTACCTTGATCTTTTTTCCAGTGATAAAATCAGATCTCTCAATAAACTTTTGGCCAGAGTAGGGGTTTCCCGAGTTACACCTATTCCTACATGCTGACATGGTTCCCGAGTACACATCCCGACAGCGATCCTTCCTTTAATTCGATGTAACCAAAAGGCTCAACAACACCTACCAGGCAAACCGGACAATTGCTTAAGTTCAAGGTGTCTACATCCTTTCTGTTCTGTTTGTTCAAGCCTCTATCGAATCCAGTTTAAGCATTGTAATTTATCTGGGTTCACTATAATGTAAATTCGTTGAATGGTCATCGTTTGGACAACCCATTCAAAACAAATAACCCCGGTTGGAGTGCCTTCTTTTGTTAACAATATCCCTGGTTGATCATTGACCTCGACCAGCTGTGCCTTTGATTCGGGAAATCGACTGGATGAAAGGGCCTTCAATATCTCGAGCACGCGTTCTCTGCTATATATAGGATGGGTTGCGGCGGACACTTTTCCTCCACCGTCGGCAATCAATATGACATCCTCTGTTAACATGTCCACCAGTGGTTGTATGTTACCATTCGAAATGGCAGAAATGAACCGATTCACCAATTCCTTTTCTTCTAGAAGATGCGATGATAGCATTTCATCTTTTGGGGAGGATAAATCCACTTTTTTCTTGACACGACTAAAGATCTTTCGGCAATTAACTTCTGATTTGTTGAACATTTCGCCAATTTCACTATGTTCATATGCAAAGACTTCTTTTAAAATAAACACGGCTCGCTCTAATGGCGTAAGTTTATCCATAAGAATAAGAAAGGCATAAGAAATCGTATCATGACGCTCAACGTTATCTAACGGACTATTATCGATGAATTGCACTGTAGGTTCTGGAAGCCAATTACCTACGTAGCTTATTCTTTTTTTTCGTACAGATTTTAATTCATTCAAACATCGATTGATCATCATTTTGCTTAAGTAATATTTGATATTATTCACATTGTCATTTAGATATCCATGTATGCTAATAAACAAATCTTGAACCATATCCTCTGCATCTGATCTAGAACCAAGCATACGGTAAGCAATTGAAAATAAATGAGGCTTGTAGGTTTTATACAAATCTTCAATGTTATTAGTTGAAATTGTATAACTTTGCATAATATCCGCCTTTCTTTCATTCGAAAAATCTCACCTATATCTACTTATTATTAAACAATTCGAAATGATCTATTCCATTAAATAATTATCTAGGCAAAATAAATACTTTCGGATTTGCAGATTGGAATTCATTATATACTTTCATCATTGATTCCTCCAGTTTTTTGGCTTTGTCACTGATAAGACAATTGGTGAGGTCAATGTGTGACATAAATCTCAATAATTCTGAATTCATCAGTAAAGACGAAAATCTATTCA
This sequence comes from Paenibacillus sp. LPE1-1-1.1, assembly GCF_040676435.1. NCBI lineage: Bacteria > Bacillati > Bacillota > Bacilli > Caryophanales > Paenibacillaceae > Paenibacillus > Paenibacillus sp. LPE1-1-1.1. The sequence continues at coordinate 62,207 of NZ_JBEGHY010000023.1, read as the reverse complement.
ACATAAAATCCCTTTGAAGAGGAAAAGACAGCCACGATACATTGATTACTATAATCACAAACTCATCAAGTCAAAATTAAAAGGCATGAGCCCGGTACAATACCGAACTCATGCCCAACAGGTTGCATAAAATATTGTCTAACTTTAGGGGTCACTTCAACTAGTGGCTGCCTTTTTCTCTAATTATTAATCTCTTTTTCTTTTTAATATTCGCATTCTATAAGTCAAGATATTACGAGTCCGCCGTCAACTCCGATGATTTGTCCCGTGATCCAACCTGATTCCGAGTTGGCCAAGTTCACAATCCATCGTGCTACATCATCTGTTTCACCTCGTCGGCCAAGTGGGATCATCTGACGCTCCTGTTCCTTAACCTTATTGCTCCTCTGCTCTTCTGTAAGTCCCATTCGCTCTCGAAGAAAAGCAGTTTCGACAGGCCCACTCGCCACCGCGTTCACACGCGCGGATCTCTATAGATATATGTTCTTGTCCTCCTACAGTCGAACGTCAGAAACTCTTCTTCCGATAAATGACAAGAATTTGTACCGATTCTCACATCCAAATCCATTTGACCATTCCGGGAATGACTTACCTCGCACTATTAATGGCTAACAAGGTTGTTGTAAGCATGTATAACAGTCTCATCTATGGTATTCAATACAAACGCGGACCTGCATATTCCCACTATTGGAACTATATTCCAAAACGTCGATGGATCCGTGCGCGGGGCAATGTCAGTTTGCCCCCTTCGCACCTCCTGCTGGCTCCAATTGGCATGATCCACTTTTTCATGCTAAGCTTCTCTGTCGTAAAGGTATTGGATAGCGCCATTTCAATCCAACGTGGCAGCATCGGGTCATCCATAGCAGAACTTTCTCCATCGCTCCTTTGGCCGCATTCTCCAATAAGTTAAGCTTTACATCGACGGTATGATTTATTAATATCTCGGTTTGAGCGAATCGCGTCATTCTCTATTGAAGCGCCGCCCATTGGTGAGAAGTCGAAAACACACAGCCCATACATGAAACGCAAAAAAAGCAACCATAGAAAAACTGGTTGCCTTATTAATTATGGAGGTCCTTGTTAAAACTTTCGAGCTAATTCACGAGCTTGTTGAATTGATTTCTCTTTAATTGCTGGTGCTTGATCGGGCGTTGCAGCCATACCTTCTATAAAGATGCCTTCAAATGAAGGAACACCTAAAAATTTCATAATCATAGTTAAGTGACGATGACCAATTTCAAAGTCTGCAAATGGACCCCCTTGAGCATAAAAGCTACCACTTGCTTGAATATGCACAGCCTTTTTATCGCCAAGTAACCCAACAGGACCTTTATCCGCAACATATTTGAAGGTTTTTCCTGCAACACATATAGAATCAATGTATGCTTTCATAACTGGTGGGAAAGAAAAATTCCACATTGGATTGACAAATACATATTTATCAGCCTCAACAAATTGGTCTACCAGTTCACCCAGACGACTTACTTTCTCTTTTTCTTCTGTGTTCAACTGGTTAAAATCAGTGCCAGAACTTAATTTTCCCCATCCGCTAAATACATCTGCATCAATTTGTGGGATGTTTAGTCGATAGAGATCAAGATGCAGTACTTCATCGTTGGGGTTAGCTTCCCGATATGCATCTATAAATTCTTTTCCAACAGTTAAACTATAAGAGTTCTGGTGATCGTGCGGATGAGCTGTAATATACAATACTTTTGCCATTTTAGTTAATCTCCTTTACTTTGCTTTTTTTTTGACACTAATAAGACAATTGGCGACTTCCATGTGTGACATAAAACAAGTTTTTATTTTATAGCTATTTGAGAATGATAGTTCAACCGGTAGCAGGGTAGTAAAAAGCGGGAAATCTGAAGTAATTGCAATTTCAGGACATCACGTTTTGCAGTATTCGATTTTCGGCTATTCCCTCCCTGAACCAGTGCCTAAACGTTTGATTTCATCTTCTGTAATATAGCCTAAATCGACAAAGAATATGATTTGTGGTGGGGCTAGATATAAAGTGTTTAAAAACCATTTCATTCAATTAATGTTTCCGTTAGCGTAAGTGAGCATAAGAAAAGCACCATCGAAAGATGATGCTTATTTAACTATCGTTCTCCGTTACCCATCCATGCCGCTCACACGACACCACAGATTATGGAAGTAATTGCGTTCTTCCATGGGAGCTCAATGACGGACTAAGCGATCTTCATCATTTTACCTACAGAATAGCTCCGTCGGGAATGAGATAATGTTCTTGTCAAAATCGGGAATGGATTGTTTTACCGTGTTCTTTTTTCAAGCGATAGTATCAGATCCCTCAATAAAATCTTGGCCTGAGTACGGGATTCCGGAACTGCCCCCATACCTACGTGCTGACATGGTTCCCGACTACACATCCCGACGGTGATAGTCGCTTTGTTTGTCGGTGGAAATTGACCAAGTTTGAATTCCAGCGGTCCCTCCTTTAATTCGACGTAACCAACCGGTTCAACAATACCTACCAGACAAACCGGACAATTTCCAAATGATTTCAATATGTCTTCATCCCTTTTCTGTTCTGATTGTTCAAGCTCCAAATACCTAATAGCAGCAATAAAGTGAAAACAACGGAAATGAGAATCTCTTTAATCAGGAGAAGAAAATCCTCTTATTCCCTCCAGTTGTTTGTTGTTTTTGTTTTGACACTAATATGACAATTGGCGATGTAAATGTGTGACATAATTCATCTTATTAATTCCAAAATTTGCATAAGTACTTTCCGCTTTGTCCATAATATCCAAGAGAAATTTAGGCACGGGGGTAAATCTGCAGCAATGGTTATTATGTTTGCCATTACGGGAATTACGAGTTTTGTCATTCCCTCCTACGCTATGTCCATTCCGATCCGCATCATCCGATTTGCGTTCATGGTCATGGCTGCGACTTTCGGGGTATACGAACTGACGGTCGGTCATATTTTAATCGTGCATTTATGTAAATTGAGTTCCTTTAATATTCCCTATATGAGTCCGATTGCCCCATATAACCGCGACGAACAGAGTGATGCGATCCTTCGTTTTCCCTTCTGGTTCTCGGGCAATCGGAAGACAAATCGGAGACAACGGCCATGAGACGGACCCGTCCTTGCTGTCAACACTCTTCCTCTTGATATATATGGGGATACTGACGATGCTGTTGACCGGATGCTGGAACCGCAGAGAACTTAACGAGCTTGCGGTTGTTTTGGCAGTAGGAATTGATTCGGCATACGGTCAGTATGCAGTGTCTGTGCAAGTCTCCGAGCCGTTGCAAATGTCCCGAAACCGTGGATCGGATCGTTCACTGGTCAAAATGTATGTTGCGCATATTCGGTGTGGTTCAGGTGATAGGATCGTCTTATCATGGTCTAAGCAAGCCAGTTTAGTCGGTTTCTTATTTTATCAGTTTCAATATTCTCTTTAGGTTGACCATGAATATTGCCATAGCGCCTGTGTGCAATAGACCTTTATTTCCTGATTCCCATTTCCGTAAGATTCACCTTCACATTCAAACTAACGTTCAACGTTCGATATTCTTTTTTCCATTCCGCTTCATTCCAATTTCGCGTTTTACTCCTAACAAAATCCCCTAATCCGAGCGGGTCGATCCCTTCTTTTTTAAACAATTGAATGAGATCCATTCCAGTTGCGGTAAGATCCTTTTCGAAACGGTCTTTTATTCTCTGCTGCTCTTGTTTTGGAGAGTGAATCCCCATGGACTCAAGAATTTCACCTTTTAGCATAATGTAAATCGTCACTTTTGGACTTTTCGCATCTTTCCCGATTCGATAATTGACTTTTGAACCGACATTTACTACAGCGATGTAAGATCCATTGTCCAGCTTTGCTTCAAGAGTACCGTGCTTTACATTTTGCAGAAGAAGTTTCATGACGCGCATCTGTTTTTCGTTCAGAGACATTACATACTTGTCATCCTTAAATAAAGCTAAACCGGTAATCACTACTTGATTGTTTTGCAATTTAAGGAGAGGTAAAAAAGGGTCCATTCCTTTGCCCAAAAAGGAGTACTCGAAGTCGTGAAGATTTTGTCTGGGAACAAGCCCGTTCCGTACGTTCGTATCGAGTAAATTAAATAAAAACATTCCTTTTTCCTCATTTGAACTGAAATTCGCTTGCAACATTTCCTTTGTTTTTCCATCGACAACAGCCATATACTTCGTGCGCGAAGATTGAGCGTCACGAAGAGTCACATCCAATTCGTCTGCCAACCCTTTTGCTGCCAAATTTTTTTCAAATAATGCCACAGAAAATTTTCCTGGATTAATGGGCCGGTTTAATCGCATGTTTATTAATTGTAAGATATTCCTACTTGTGTAGCCAACCTTTGAGTACAATATAGTTGAAACAGAATCTGGTTTACCAGCTTGAAACTTGGGCGCCGCGATCGTTAATTCGATTTGATCGTTTGGCGCTTCGTCGTAGGCGCAGACAATAGGAATAGTAACTTTGTCCAAAACTTGTTGCTTTACGCACCCCGTTAACAGGAAACAGGTGAACAATAGTAAGAAAAAAAAACGATTCATGCTGTTCTTCTCACTTTCATTCTGACAATGTCGATGATAAATAAAAATGGGATGTACGCATAAATAATGTAAAATCCGATCTTAGATAACATGATTTGAACAGTCTCGACAAGATTACGACCTGGAATCAGACATACGGCGGTAAAGACCAGAATTAATAATATCGGCAGGACTATCAATTGTTTTACATTGAACAGTAATTTAAACGTTCGGCTTGAAGCCCAAAGACAGAAGCATATGATAGGAATTACCCATAATATCTGTGAAACAGCGCCGATAAATTCAAATCGTTCAATAAAAGGAAAATGAACAAATTTATATTTGGTTAATTGCGCCCAAATTTCATTTGATAATTGTTCTGATTTGAACAATAACAAAGAAATGAAAATACCCATAAGACAATATAGTATCATAACAAAATTAGCCAAATGGGCCCATTTTTGAGACTTTTTCGGTGTTTTAATGAAAGTGTAACAGAAAAAGAGCGTCTCCACGCCTAAATAGGGAAATGTAAACTCCTTACTTGCTCTGATGATATCGTTCAGTGAATGATCCATAATAGGCGATAAATTGTTAAAATGAAAATAATCTGCTGTAAAAACCAAAGTAATTAATGTAAGATTCCTTAGTAAACTTAACATACAAATGCCCACGATAACTCGAAAACCTCCTGCAACGATGTAATATACAAGCAGGAGTAAAGTCAAAGCCAACGGCCATGTTTCAAGATCAGGAAATAGCCATACTTGTATAATTTCGATGAATAGCCGTATTTGATAACTTGCAGTGAGCAGGAAGTAAACAATAAAGATAAAGTTTAGACCACCGCCCGCCCATTTTCCGAAAAATTGTTGATGAATATGAATAAGATCTGTCTCATTCCGGTTGAGAATTCGATACATCATCCAAATGACGATGTGGAAACTGATACCGCAAAGGATAACAGAGATCCAAGTATCTGTGCCAGCCAATTGAATCGGCTTGTTCGACATGGCGATATACTCGGGTCCGAACTGCATCGTTAGAATCAATACGAAAACTAGAAAAGGCGATATGGTAAAACGTGGATGTTCCATTGACTTCATCTTATATCACTCCCAAAGCTGATTCATTCGTCTATGTCTCTTTTAGCGTTTGCGTTTTCCTTATCGAATCTTACGGGTTTTGGCGATCTGAAATAGCTAAATCTATGATGAAATTTGGAATATGGAGGACGAATTACAGTATCATATAAGTCGGAAGTGCGAAAAGGATAAAAAGGAACCAGGTAAGGCATTCCGAGAGACGTTAATCGCAGCAGATGCGCAACCAAGGCAAGGATGCCGATAAAAACACCCAGTAACCCCCATAATTGCGCTGCGAAGATAAATGGAAAACGAAGAATTCGGATGGTAGCGCTCATTCGAAAAATAGGTGTAGCGAAAGAAGCTAATGCCGATAACGCCACAATAATCAATAAAAAGTTGCTTGTAAGCGCGGCTTCAACGGCGGCCGTACCGAGTACAATACCCCCAACTATACCAATGGTTTGTCCGATTTTCGTAGGCAATCTGGCGCCCGCTTCCCGTAACAATTCAATGACAAGCTCCATAAGGAGCACTTCCACGACAGGAGGAAAAGGTACATTGATCCTCGAAGAAACGATCGTGGGCAAAAAAACATTTGAAATGGCATGACCGTGATAGGTCATAACTGCAACATATATTGGTGAGGCAAAGACGGAAAACAGTACGGAGAACACGCGAATCAGCCGTAATATTGAGGCAATAATCCATGGCAAATAATAATCTTCATAAGTAATGAAAAACGACCCCAAGCTGACAGGCGCAAAAAACGCAGTCGGGGACCCGTCCTTCAAAACGCATATTTGCCCCGCTGATACGGCCCAGGCAACGTAATCAGGCCTTTCGGTCCCGATCGTCTGTGGAAAGATGGAGTTGGAATTATCTTCGATCATCTGTTGAAGCAAAGTGTTATCCGTAACTTGATCGAATTGCACATCCTCTATGCGCTGAATGCATGTATTTAAATATTGTTCGTTCGTTACTCCCTTTATGTAACAAATCGCAACTCTCGACTTGGATATACTCCCTATAGTAAGCTCTTTTATTCGGAACTCGGGAAAGGGAACTCGCTTGCGAATCAAGTTGAGATTGATGTCCAATGATTCAACAAAGGCTTCTTTCGGTCCTTCCACAGTGAACTCGATTTCGGGTATCGTTACGCTGCGACCCTTGGATGCGGCTGCATTGACCAAAATACAATGATGGCTTTGATGACCATATTGAATGGCGACATTTCCCCGCAAAATTTTGTTATGAATAAAGTCCCAATCGAAGGATATTTCTTTTTCAGCTACGGGGATCAAGTGGTACAAATCCTCGAAGGATATGTCCGAATTGTTGCTCATGCAGCCTATGATATGCTGGTGCAAGACTTTTGGCTCCGTGAGAGATTTAAAATAACCGATGAAAAAAGGTGCAGTGTCCGTTTGATGTTCGTAGTAAACGAAATCCGATGATTCACTAAGCTCCTTCCATAACTGAGGGACTGAATTCATATCTAACCACTCTTTTCCTATTTTCAATTTCTCGATTTCATTGTCTCACTTCAAACGGATAATTATACAGAATTAAAGCACGGTATCAGAAGAAAATTAAGTGTTAGACTGAGAAAATAAAGTTATAAACTAGGAAAATAAAGAATGAAACTGACAGTGCTTCATTAAGCTAACGTGCAGGATAACATGGATAGTTATTGAGTACAGGCACGAGTGTACTTGGGAGGAGTATCCATTACCGGACCAATAGGGGTTATTATACCGTGGATGAAAATCGATATTTGTTACTGAATCCTGGTTTCTACGACTTGGTCATTGATCAAGAGGAGGATGTGGAGTCCTTTTGCGTTTTCTTCCGGAATGATTTGGCCGGTGAAGTGCTTCGGACGCTTGATACATTGACAAACGGGCTACTAACCGACCCGTATCGAGAACGCAATCCTGTCGAATTTTTCTAGAAACCTATTTGAGAACTTCGAATTTGGAAAGCTTTGCAGCTTCTGGGTCATTCCGAGTGGACCATGACAGCGATTGCACTCGAGCTTGGTTTCGAAAATCCCGTTTCCTCAGCAAAATGTTTCGACAGCAAACTGGGATATCTCCCTCATAGTTTCGCAAAAAGGTGATAATTATTGCCCAAGTACACGCCAAGAATGTATTGTCCAATAATAGTAAAAGCCGCGATATACGCAGCTTTTAGCGAGAATCTTTTCGGATCATGAAATATTTCAATATTAAAAAAGGCCGAGGCGCTGTGCGTCGCGGCGGCGCATGCCTTAGAACCGCCCCGAGCTTTCTTCCTCGCGCTCGCGCTGACGGTATTCTCCGGGCGTCAAATTCGTCCATTTCCGGAAAGCCGTCTGGAACGCACTAGGCTCGGAGAAATGCAGCAAATAGGCAATCTCTCCGACCGTATACTCCGGCTGTGCCAAATAACGGATAGCGAGCTCCTTGCGAACCTCATTGGCCAATCGGTTATACGAAGTATTGTCCGCCTTTAGCCGTGATTGCAAAGTTCTAGGGCTCATCAAGAACTCCTTGGCCGCTTCCTGCAGGTTCGGAAAATGGGACGGCATGCATTCGATGATCCACTTGTTCAGATTGCTCGCCAGTCCGGAGTAATTTGAGGAAAGCTTTGCTCTAACCTCCTCGGCCATCGCTTGAAAGACTTCTAATAGCCGCGTATCCGAACCAACAATCGAATAATCCAGAATCTCTTTGCTGAACCGAAACGAATTGGCTTTCTGATGGAATAGCGGCATAATCCCAAATACAACCTCATACTCTTCGAGCTGCGAAGGCGGGGCATGCATGAATCGAACCTCTTTAATGGGGAGAGCTCGACAGCTTAACGCAAGCAGCGCCTGATAGGTACAGGCCAGCATCCCCTCTATGAAGTGCCGGCTGGGAGCTTCCAGTGAGTTGCTGAGAAACATGGAAATGACGACATCCGCACCCTGAACCTCTATGTCAACGTTTAAGCCGCTGCAATCGATGAAGTTATATTTCTGATAAGCCGTTAGCGCTTTTCCCAAAGTCTTGGAGTGAAGCATGACATAGCCAAGAACCCCTAAATCAGAAAGGCTCATCCGCTGGCCCTGATGAAGCCCGAACATGTCATCACCGGTATATTGGGCAGCTGCCATGATAATACTATCAAAGTCACCCTGAACGATGCGAGTTTCCGAGCTACGGAGCAAACCGGCATCCATCCCCGCGTAAGCGCAAAAGGAATCCCACTCGTACCCGCCAAGAGCCATCGACTTCATTATTGGAAACACAAGAGACACGGATACGTCGTCCCTGTTCATTCAACCTCTTCCTTCCATTGCGCGAATGATCAACTTTTTCGCGTTTTTCGTCATTTTTTGCAACCTGCCTGCGGATGTATAATTTCGATATAAATATCATACCATGGAGGATTAGAATGAAAAATAAAATTGCTGTAATCATCGGACACCCAAATCCTGAAAGCTATTGCAACGCGCTAGCACAAGCCTATACGAAAGGTGCAAAAAGCAGTGGAGCGGATGTTCGTGTCATTGATCTCGGACAGATCGAGTTCACTCCCAATCTGAAGTACGGCTACCATAAGCGGACGGATTTAGAGCCTGATTTAGTAGCTGCGCAGGAGACGATCCGCTGGGCAGATCATCTTGTATTCGTCTATCCTAATTGGTGGGGCTCGATGCCGGCGATCATGAAGGGCTTCTTCGACCGGGTGCTTCTACCAGGCTTCGCCTTCAACTCCAAACCTAATTCTTTATTGACCAAGCCGCTGCTTAAGGGGAAAACCGCACGCCTCATCGTGACGATGGATACTCCACTCTGGTACTACTATCTATTTTTAAAGAGGGCCAACTTCCTTATTATGAAGAGCAACATTCTGCATTACATCGGTATCAAACCTGTAAAAACCACCGTTATCCCAATGGTTAAGTTTAAGACTAGAGAGGTGCTGGATCAAAGGTTACTGAAAGTCGAGGGACTCGGAGCTAAAAGGGGATGATCGCGGAAAACAGATGATCATCAATATGTGTAATGCGAAAACCTAAGCCTAGCTCCGGCTTGGGTTATTTTCGCCAAATTAGACACCACGGCATTTTACGAGCTTGCCGACGTAGCTGAAGCCGAACGAAATGTGTGCAACAGCGAACATCTTTTTCAATCCCAAAGCTAGCTGCCTTCTCCTGATGGTTATTGCGCTATCGTTTCCCGTTAGTTGAACGGTCTTTCGCTACCCTATTTACAGTCTATCATACGTGTAGAACCCTAAAGAGAAGGCGTCATGCAAGGGGGATAGTAATTTTAAATTCTGTGCCTTTTTGAGGTCGACTATTGATGGATATTGTCCCCCCCAACGCACGTATGACCTGAAATGAAAAGGTAAGCCCTAGGCCTGTACCATTTGATTTAGTTGAAAAATAAATGGTACCCAGACGATTTTCCTGATCTTTATTCATGCCAATTCCGTTATCACTAATGATAAGAATGGCACTCTTACCATCAAGTGACAAACTTAACGATACTTTTCCTTCCAAAACCTCCAAACATGCTTCTATCGCATTTTTAATGAAATTAACTATCACTTGCTTAATCTCATCCGGATCAGCCATAATCCAAACAGAGGCTTGCGGTCTTATTAACTCAATCTGAACATTGTTCATATTTCCATACGGTATCATCACATCGACTGTGTTTTGTAGCTGATATAAAAGATCTGTTCGTACCTTCTGTTTATCATGTGGTTTGCCAATGGCAAGGTAGTTAGAAATAATATCCTCCATACGTTTAAGCTCATTAAGACTGATATCGATATACTCGTCCAATTTATTCTTAGGCAAAGTATCGTTACGAATTAATTTTAAAAAACCGCTTACCGCGGTAATTGGATTTCGCACTTCATGAGCAAGCGAAGCTGCAACATGGCCAATCGCTTCATTTTTTTCATTTTCTGTATACTTAATAAACAAATTCTTGTCGGATACTGCTTTGTCAAATAAGAAAGTTAACATCCATATTCCTATCAAGTAAAAGAGCGGAACAAATATTAAATGGGTATACAAATTGCTTTGAACGTAGTCCGGGTCGTAGCCATAAAGAAAAAGCCCCGAATGAATTGAGAACATAATTCCTGCCATTATCGATACCGACCATCTGCGATTTGCTCGTTTATAAAATCGGCTAAAAATGACAGACATGATAAATGTACTTGTCAATACCATTATCCCGATCCATTTACCTTCCCCACCTAAATACAAGCGGTACATGATGAACTCAACTAAAAGAATAATCCCCGTCTGAAAACCACCAAAGATAATTCCAAAAAACATGATGATATGGCGAGCATCAAAAATGTATCCTGTTTTCAAATTCAGGGAAAATGTCATCGCCAAGAACAGCGATAACATACACGTAACGATGATAAAATTTTTATTATAATTTTGTGCTTTATCTCGATAGTAAACATTAAAACTGACATATGGCAAAAGCGCGAAGAGAAACTGCACCATGATTTCCTTGATTATGTCCACATTAAAATCTCCTGACTGTTCTCTGATACTTCCAGAAACGCAAATAATGGGTAATATTCAGACCACATAAGGAAAATATGTCCACCACTAGATATATGTATTATAAATGTTGAAGAACTAATAGAATAGATACTATTTAACAAAAACAGGAAATGGTCAAGTGATTATTTAAAAAGCCTAAAAGGGTCTTGAATTGATCTCTAGGAAGAAAAAATAGTCCGTAAGTTTTGTTTCCTGGTAATAAATTCAGGCACGTGCCACGATACAAGTTGTTGTTTTGGCAAGATAATATGAGGATACACTGACTGAAATGCAAAACAGAGGATTCAGAGGGGTCTCCGCAATAGACAAAACCCGAGAGATAGCTTGTGAAGTTTAGAATTTGCTAATCAATGAGCGCTATTTATTGGTCGATAAATTATGTGTTAAAGATTTTAACCGGCCGTGCTATCAGGCCATGTGAATGATGATTCGTAAAGGCAAATTAGTATACATCCATGCGCTGGATCGACTCGGTTCGCAATATTAAGGTATTAAAACTAAAAAACCAGCCCCCTCAAAGGACTGGTTTGCAACATCATTTTTGAGCTATCGTTCTCCGTTAGTTGAATCCATAATCTGATCATTTTCCAGTTCCAAATCCAAATAAAGCTCTTCCTGTAATTGCATCAATTACGGTACTACTAATGTCCAAAGGTTGTTTCCCTCTTTTGTCTGGCACAAAATCATCTGGAAGAAGCCCTTTGAATGTGATTACCCAGACAGGTACATCTACAATTGATTTTTTATTCTTAAATATTGGGTTGGCATCTTTTGCCTCTGCTGATATTGCGCCTATACCAACATTAGCCGTTATTAGACCGTACTCAAGATATACACCTTTGGGTTGTACGGCGGTTTGACGCAATAAATCTTCAGTGATTTTACGAACTTCCAATTTCCCTATTTTAGGGACTATATTTGTTGAACTTAATTTAATACCCAATTCTTTTAAGGTCTTCTCATCATAAGCAGAAGTATAGTGTATGGGAATAGACGATGGAGTTAAATTAGACATTGAATTATTTATTTCTAAATTAGAGGCAACATTATTTGCTTTACTTGAGCATCCAGACATCACAAAAAGTATCATTAAGAAAATTGTGAGCTTTTTCATACAAATTATCTCTCCTCAAAATATCGCTCTTACTAGATACAGCAAGCTATCCTGGGGTGCTTTCTGCCCAACCGTAGTTTACCCCCCCTATACTTGGAAAGGATTCCCTATAAGTGACGCTTTAACTCATGCACATTGCTGCACAATCCTGCCCGTTAGCTTAATAAAATGAGCAGGCCACCACAGCGCCTGCTCATCCCAGAGTGTTATTCAACTATCGTTACCCGTAGCAGTACAATCCTATTCGTAATTACATTCTTATGTCGTAACCAACGATTTCCTTAGTTGTAGCATCAAAATAAATACCAATCGGACCTAAAAACTCGTCTTTATTGTATTTAATGTTACCTTATAAATTGATTCAGGTTTAAGTGATGTTTTTTTAGAGGAATCTCATCCCATTTAACTATTTTAACTTTAGCCTCTTTCCAATCACCTGTGACGGATGTTTTCTCTTCAACAATTAATTCTAACCGAAAGGTGCTATCAATCGATGCCAGTTTTAGACTTGGAGAAGCACTGGTATCTGGCTTGGTATCTGCCCTGTGGAACTATTCACTTTGTACCATTCTTCATGCTTAATAAGTTGCCATCGCTCACCAAGGAATTTCTGCCTAATACTGCGCAGCTATAAGAGCCGGATAGTGTGTACCACCTGATAACAGCTCATCATGAGTGCCGTGTTCCACGATCCGTCCTTTGTCCATGACAAGTATGAGATCAGCGTTTTTAACAGTCGAGAGACGATGTGCGATAATGATGGTTGTTTTACCCTTGCGTAATTGATCCAACTGTGATTGAAGACAGCGTTCGGTCTCCAAATCAAGTGAAGAAGTCGCTTCATCAAGAATAAGGATCTCCGGATCGCCCAATATTGCACGAGCGAGAGCTAAGCGCTGAAGTTGCCCTCCAGAAAGCTGCACACCTCTCTCCCCTATCTCTTCTTCTAATTGACCAGGCATTTTGATAATATCGGCATATAATTGAGCAGAGCGGCAGGCACTCTCGATTTCGTCTTCACTCAAATGTTCCCGGCCGAAGCATAGGTTGGTCCGCAGCGTATCAGCCATCATGTAGGGATTTTGAAACACAACTCGAACGCGGCTAGTCCAATCTTTGTGAGAAATCTCACGCAAGCTTTCTCCGTTTACAATGATTTGTCCGGCGGTCGGTTCATAAAAGCGAACCATAAGCTGAGCGATCGTTGATTTTCCACCGCCACTCGCGCCAACGAATGCAACTTTCCGTCCGATAGGTATGTCGAAGGTAAGCCCCTTAAGAACAGAGCGATCGCCTTCCTTATAGGCGAAGTCGACCTGCTGGAACTTGATGCTGCGGATAGGCTCCATAAGCGGCAAGCTTCCGGCATTTATTTGTTCTTCATTCATCAGAAGCTCCATCCGGTCAATATTAGCCAACATGCCAGAGAAATCCATTACATACTGGAACAGCCTATGGTACGAATCCATTAACTGATTAGTAAACTGAAAAACAATCACAAAGGTACCCAACGATACTTGGCCATTAAACAATTGGTAACCGCCAAAACCTAGTACAGATAAGGTAATTGCCCAACGTAGTGGATCGCTGAACATCATTTGTTTGTTTCGCGACTTGGTTTCCCTTAAAACGGATGAAAAATATTCTTTATACAAGGCATGATAGACGTTGGCTTCCCAACCGGTTCGATGATAAGCAATAATTTCCCTTGATGCGGAAATACTTTCATCTAAATGGACAGCAAGTTTCGTCCGACTGTCTTGAACCTCCCGATTGACAGCTTTGATTTGTTTCGCAAAATATCGTCCGCCTAAAAAATAAGCTGTGCTGAAAATCGTAACCGACAACATAATATGCCAATTGAGAAAGCCTATGATGACCATCAAGGCTAAAACTTGAAGTAATCTCTGTATGCCGATCGGCGTATGATAACCAATCATACTGCCGCCATGAAGGAGGTCTGTTGTCAAATATTGAACATATCGTGCGGAACGTTCGTTTTGGATACGCGCCATAGGGACTCGAAAAAATCTCCTGAACATCCTCATGAGCAGGATACTATTCAATTTAAATTCATTGTAAACGTATCGATAAGGGGCAGCCGTAATAAAAATTGAACTAGAAACAACAGCAAGCGCAAATAGCGATAGATACATAGGAAAAAGCCGATATTGGCCCTGGATTATTACATAATCAATGATATACTTTTGTACGTAAGTCATCGCAATCCCCGAGCTTGTTTCCAGCACCATAAAAATGATTGCTAGTACAAATCCGCCGCGGATGCTCGCGATATTCTTCCAAATCCATTTAAGATAATACAACAGGGTCTCCTCCAGACTTTGAAGCGTGTAAAGCGTTCGTTGCCGAAAGCGTTTCTCCTTCGGCAAGTCGATATAAATAGCTTCGCTTTGCCATCAACTCGTGATAAGTGCCCTGCTCGACAATGACACCTTCATCCAGTACGACAATTCGATCGTAATCCACCACGGTACTCAATCTATGTGCAACCGCGATAGTCGTCCGACCGGCAAGAAGGTACTGGAGCGCTTCAACAACAGCATTCTCGCTTACGTTATCAAGTGCCGAGGTCGCCTCGTCCAACAACAATATTTGTGGGTCTTTAATCAACATACGAGCGATGGCAATTCGCTGCTTCTGTCCTCCGGACAGCTTTACGCCTCTTTCTCCGACTAAACTCTCGTATCCATCCTGCAATTCCGTTATAAATCCATGCGCATTAGCCGCAATCGCCGCTTCTTCGATTTGTTTATCTGCTGCATCAGGGTTTCCGAAGCGGATGTTTTCCCGAATCGTGCTGCCGAATAAAAAAGTATCCTGAAATACATAGCCTATGTTGCCGCGCAGTTCACGAAATGAAAACTGAGTCAGTGGAATGCCGTCAAGAAGGATTGAGCCTTGCGTAGGATCGTAGAAACGGGCCATCAGCTTCAAAAGAGTAGACTTCCCGTTCCCGCTTGTACCAACGATTGCGATACGTTCTCCCGGACGGATATGCAACGTTATCCCTTTTAGCAAAGAAGAACGCCCGGGATAGGAAAAATGAACATTTTCGAACGACAATTCGCCCTTGACAAGTCCTTGCTTAACAGGTGAGGGATGTTCCTCCATTGATGGTACAGTACTAACTAGTTTATATAGTCTGGTTACTTGTTGCAGCAGCATGTTTTGCTCGATAAATTGAGACACAAGCCACGACAAGCGTTGCATAAAAATGCCGTAGATGAGGAGAAATGCAATAAATTGTCCTGCGGTCATCCATGTTTTCTTTATAAAATAATAGCCCGTAATAAAAATTGCAATTGACCCGATCTGAAACAATAAGCTTCTAACGCTCCATCTCAGATGGATATAATAAACCCATGAAAGTACGGTTCGTTCTAACTTTTTAAATTTATTGCGGCTTCTGTCGATATCCCATTCTTCAGCACCAAAAGCGCGGTATTCTCTCGCTCCGGTAACCGATTCATAAATTTTCTTATCATAGTCTATCCTAACTTCTTCCATCCTGCGTGATGCCTCGGAAACTTTACGATCAATTTTCGGTCCAAATAAGTAATAGGCCAGAAAGCACGGAACAATGATTAAGGAGAGAAATACGGATTGATATAGCAAAAGTCCTGCTGCGGTGGTTAGAAATAATAATTGCTGTACAATTTCCGGGAAAAATCTTCGGATTATACTTTCCGCCGAGTGTACTTGCTGATTCATCAGCGACAGCGTTTCTCCCACTGGATTTTGCTCATAATAGACAAATCCAAGCTTACGCAAATGCTGCAAGGCGCCGAATTGAAGATCCCGCGCAGCGTTTGCACTGACTTTACTCTGCAGAGAATTTCTTAAAACGTTGCAAAGAAGTATAACGCTAAAAATAGCCGCCATAAGGCCGAGCATTTGAAAATATGCCAGTTTGTTCTGATTGGGAGCAATACTATCGATGAGCCGTTGAATGAGAAGTGGAGTAACCAGTTCGCCAAACGAAGCGATGAATCCACAACCGATTATAAAAGTCATTTTAACTCGATATGGACGAATGTGCTGCAGGATCCATCGATAAATCGTCCAACTTCCTATGGTTTCGTTGTTCTTTTGTTTCATAATTACGCCCCCCAAATCTTGTAAACCAAATTCCATATCTTTCTAAAATACACTCAAATATGTTAAGATTCTTTTGTTTTTATTTGATCGTTTATTTAATTTTTATCTGGACTAAAGACTGTAATATGAGAAAAGGCAGCTGTCAGAAGAAAATAAAGTTCTAGACTGAAAAATATTTTATCTGATGTACAAAATTTTATGTAAATGCTATGAAATAAAAGCCAAATCATAAGAAGTAGTACTTATAATAGCGACAAAATGTAGGTTTGCTGTTTGTTCCGCTAACAAGAAACGATAGCTATCGTTTCCCGATAGTTTAACAAATTTTTCTCTTTAAACTAATAATTAAGTACACTGCATCTCGCAAATCACCCGATCAAAGCGCAACTCCGCAAGATCATCATCAAGGATCCAATAATAAATTCGCCCTACGTCTCCCCACATGATACCTGTCTTATCTTCCTCGGAATCGATTTGTAGCAGCATGCGCCACTTCAAAGCCGAGTTAACGATTTGCTTCCGTTTCTCTGAGTTCTCTAAATCGTTCCAAGTATGTAGCCTATATGCAATCTCGCAACTAAGCTGCATGTCGTCTTGAATTTGATCAGGATGACCCATGAACCGGTTAATATGCCACTCTTTTTCCCATCGATTCTTAAATCCAGGCAAAAACCCCCCCCAGTATTTTTCAAAGTCCTCCTGGTTGCCATTCCAACCAAGTCCCAAGCTTTCTAGAAATGAAGACTCCGGTGCCGGAACAGACAGCCCTGTTTCAAACGAAATCCGATTAGATCTCATTCTCGCTGATTCTTTTAAATTATCAGGCATATTTCTGCGTGAAATTTGATTAAACCGACCAGCTTCCGTGAAGATGACACGGCATGTTTGAGGGTCTCCGAAGAAAAAGTCTTTGTCCTTGAACATCGGTTCCACGGCATAGAAAAAAGAGAGTAGACCGGCTGTTGGAAGAGACAGCTCCGCCGGAATTTCTGCCAAGTTAATTTAAGAGATAAAAGTCATCTCGTAGTCTTTCCATCTGGGCCATTCCATGTCCTTGGGAAGATCCGGATTACCGCCAACCTTGCTGCTTCCAATAGAGATTCAGTTGAGCTGTCGGATAAATCCAGGAGGCAATTGCCTGCTTATATTGTTCAAGCCCCGCTTGCTCAAGCAATTGAATGATCGCTTCTTTACTCATTCTATAAGCTCCTTCAAAATATTTTGTTCGTTTGCGCTATCATTCCCAGTTAGTTCAAACTCTGCTTGAATCAAAAACAAAGACAGGTCCGTTCCATTTTTCATTTTGTAGAATCTTCTCTTGATAAAAGTTGTCTTGTTTATAGTTAGAAATTATCTGCCTCCAAAATTCATAAGCGCTCTTATTAGCAAATGTTTGTCGTACCTCCCATACACCACAGTACTGTTCAAACAGTGAGTAAGCAACTTTCCTACCTACTCCTTTTCGCCTGTATTTCCTCATAATAAAGAAATCACTTATTGTGTTTGTTTTTTCAGCAGTACTCAGTTTCATATATTCTTTTGGAACATCGAGGCTAATCAAAACAAAGCCTGCAATTTCCCCATCCACTTTGACTAAATAGGGACGTCGATATTCATCTGTCCATTGATGATCGAAGTATTTGTATAAGTACAGCCCATGATTGTTTAATACGTGCCCGTCAAATTCGCTACTGTCGTAACGATATAGCTGAAGGAGATTGTAAAGTACTGTCTTCTCTTCATACGGGACCAGTGTTATTTCAATATTCATCTCATATCCCCCCTTAACTACTTGGGGTATTTTACCATAAAATTGGTGGTCTAGTATGTATATAACCAAACTAACCTGCCTTTAGCTTAACGCCCATCAGCTACATCTGTACAAAACCCTTTATTTTGTGAAGATGTGAAGATATAAAAAGGAGCTGCCACGGCAGCTCCTTCTTCGTTTGTATAGAGTCTTTCATTGAACTAACGTTTCCCGTTAGTTGAATGAGCCATTAATTAAGCTAATTTTTCACTTCTTCAGCCACTCAGGATTGGAACTCAATAGCTCTAACCATTCCTCAAGTGTTTCTTTGATATCAAACCGATTTTTTGTGCGTTTTTCTTTTAACACATCCCAGTACCCATTATTTTTTACAATTTGTAAAGCGTATTCTCCTTCGGGACTTGAATCTGGGTACCAGCCTAAATCAATTATTATTGATTCTTCTCCCTCTGTGGGTATACACATTTTCCCGTTTGTATATTCCAATTTGATGATATGAAGAATATCCTCGGTGAAGTAATCCCAATTCTTTAGAAAGTCTTCTGTATCTATATCAGGTTCAGGTTCAACATCAAAGAACTTATTAAAATACATTGCGAAACCTGCAGGGATTCTTAATTCCATTAGATTCATAATTATCATTCCTTATAGTAATTTTCCTCTTGATTTCAACCAACGATACTCGAGTCAACTGCCATATTTATTGTTACCCGTCTTAAAATGAGCAGGCCACCGCAGCGCCTGCTCATCAATGTGTGTTGTTCAACTATTGTTTCCCGTTAGTGCAGCAATCGAATGCCTTCCATATGAGAAAAGTTCATTGTGAAAGATAGTATGCAAACCCAAGCGGGTTCTGGTAAAGATAATGCTTATGCTTCAAGCCTTTTACCCCTGTATAAATGCTTTTTTGCGGTTTTCCATTCACCTCAATGATCCACAGCTTGCTTTCTTGATCCAAAGCAAAATCCACACTTAATTCTCCCATTAATCCGTATTTATATTCTATTTCCTGAGCTGCTTGAATACTCACATAATGAATCGTTTGTAAAATCTCGTCTCTCTGTTTCTCTGAATATAATTTAGTTAAAAGCTCTGAACTGTTATAAACAGCAGTACACAAGCTTGTATTAAAGCAATGAGAATAAGCGATCCTAGACGTAATGACAGTCACAGTCCATTTCCCTTCGATATTTTTTTGCACGAGAGCTCGGATATCAAAATTCGAATCCTGCAGCTGTTGAAACTTGATGCCTTGTTGAATTATATAGGTTTTACGTCCGATCAGCTGCTCCATTTTTTTGACTGCGTCATTTTTTTTCAGCGTGTAAGAGGGATAGTGAGTATGGAGCGATATGACAACATCCCCTGCTTCATTTCGTGCTAAACGGTATACTTTATTTCCCTGGGATCCATATATCGGCTTCACGTAAATTTGATGATACAAATCCAATTGTTTTAAAATTTGTTCCCTATGAAAAAGAAGTGTGTTCGGAATATATTGCTTTAAATTCGTTTGATATAAAAGGTTATATACTTCCCATTTATTCAATCGGGTCATCACATTAAAAAACTTATTTTCGCCTAATAACACCTGCATTACTTGCGCTATTTTATCATGCTTATGAAAACTGCGGTTGTAAACAACGCAGGGAAAGGGGAATACTTTTTCCTTAAGAAGCTTTCCCTCTTGATAAAGTCCCCGAACAGCCATTTTATTCAGCATAATATCATCTGCCGAAAAAGCAATCAACCGAATCGGTAATTGATTATGTCTTTCATATAGTTTTAATGTTGTACTTCTCGAACTTTTACCATCTACCATAATGCCGATCATTGTTCGTTCCAACTGAATCCCCCCGCTTATTCTTCCTATTTCAGTATATGTAAAGAAAAGGACTGGTTGAGATGGACGGACAAACATTTTACGCAATATAGACAACCGTTGGTTCATTTCATCCGTAAAAGAATAAAATGAATGAGCAAATTAATTATTAGGGGTGAACTCGATGGGCAAACATATCGGAATTCCTGGACCGCCAGGTCCACCAGGACCTCCTGGACCTCCTGGACCAGTCCCACAATCTGCATTTAGAGCCGAAAAAGAAGACGAACAGGTTTTTTCACCTGATGCTCCGACCCCAGTTACTTATGAATCTGAAATATTTGATTTAAACGATGAATATGATCCCCTTACTTCTACATTCATCCCTAAACAGGACGGGGTGTATTTAATTTTAGCGAGCGTTGGATTTATTCCTGATGGTTCAGAACGATCTGCGGCATTAATAATTGAAGTAAACGGTAATGATGTACTTGTTGATAGTGAAACTTTTTCATTTTTTATCCTTGATCTTACTCCTGTTTTAAGTGTCTCTGGTATCTTGTTTTTAACTGCAGGAGATAAGGTTACCGTACGTCTTGAGGCTAGAGTAGTAGGAGGTACTATTACTGATGAGGGAAGTGCTACCCACTTTGAAGCTGCTAGATTCCCATCTCCATTATAATTGGAGCCTTGGTTATGACGCTCCCTCTTTCATGGTAATGAAAATCCACAAATACGTAGTTTATTCTATGACTATTATATAGGTTATCTTCTATTGTTTGGTTGACAACATTTCACATGAGGCTACCGCAATCGTTGGAGCCTCTTTTTGTTTCCATCGCAATTATGTGTCAAATGTGACATAAAAGAGAGGGATTTTAATCTCTTTTCTAAAATTAAACTGCCCAATTGTAATAGACTTACTTTAAAGTGAACACCATTAATTATCCCGTTATTGCACAATTCTGCCCGTTAGCGTAATGAAGCAGCCGATCATTGTGGTCGGCTGCTTCCGTGTTTTTATTGAACTATCGTTCCCCGTTAGCTTAACAAAGAAAAGGAGCAGATGTCGCGGCGCCTGCTCCCTAATCTGATTGAACTAATGTTCGCGGTTAGCTGAACCATGAATTACGATATAATCTCGATACTAACGTTTTCCGCTGAGATGGTGAATTCCATTAATGGACCATCTAATAACACATGAAGTTCAAAACCGGTTTCTGTGAGGTATACTTCATCATATAGCCAGCCGCTACCTACGCTTAAGTTTGTAGGTTGAACATCCTCAACTCCCGTAAAGGTTAGCCTGACATCCGTTAAATAATGATAGCCGCTTCTGCAATCCAACGTCATGATGAACGTGTCCTTTGAAGGGATCTCAATCGAAGTTACTTGGGCATCATGTAATGACTTTTCAATCAATTGTATAACATAACCTGGGAGTGAGCCTTTTATGGAGTCGTAGTAGTTACGGTACGTAACCCCGATCGCTTTCGTTCGCTCATCATACTCCATTTGCCATTGGTCAGCCATTTTTCTAAGTTCATCTGAAGGAAATTGCGAGTTAATCGTTCCGTCTTGAATATAGGGATGAAAGAACGCCGGGAGATATTTTAGCAAGTCTTCTTTTTTATCCTTCAAATTGTTCCTACGCATTTCTTCTAAGTTCAAACCCTCCGATAGATGCCAAGCAATGTCGTCTTCCCAATCTTTCTTTGTTTCAGGGAAAACCAAATATCCTCTTATCTGCATTTCTTCATACAACTCTTTAGTGAAATATTTCATTCTTTCCTCCTAATCTCATTTCGTTGACTCACTAAGTATACGGCTTGTAAATATCTTTTGTTGCGCTAAACTGCCCGTTAGTTGAATCCCGTTATTAGAAAAATGCATATAGCCCGTCTTCAAAATATTTGTATTCTCGTTCATCTAATATCTTTTCTCCGTATCCTTCAAAGAAAGTATTAATCTCCGAATTAGTTACAATAGCATTGGGCTTCGGACGTATTGCTAAAGATAAATCATATCTTGGGTCTCCGAACGCTCCACCGCTCCAATCAATAACGCTTGTTACTTTTCCATCATGAAAAATTACATTATCAATAGTAAAATCACCATGAATTAATGTGTTTTTTACTGGCGCAGGTTTGTTTGTTTTTAATTCCTCCATTAATTCAGGCGTTCCATCGACTGAATAATGTTTAAGATTAAACTCTGCCCGCCGTAACATTTCTTCCAACCAATCAGAATTCCATGTTATTTCTTTTGGGCATGGGGTTGAATGAATTTCAGCTAAGACTACACCAAAGTTGAATATCATTTCATGCTTCTTATTCATATTCTTCTCTTTAAGTAATGCTTGCCTTAAGGTTTCTCCCTCGAAAAACTGCAACAATGCCCATGATTGATTATCGTCTGTCTGCTCCACAAATCGGTAAACTTTTGGGGTTGGTAACAGTGTATTATTTAAATATTTAAGGACGCATACTTCTTTTGATAACCAAGAACAATACTGTTTGCCCTTTGTTCGTTTTAAAACAAAGCGCCCCTTTGCGCTTTGAACTATTCCAACATCAGATGTATGACCTTGCCTTGGGAATTTAATGTCTGTCACAACATCCAGATAGTCAATTATTTCGTGGGGGATTTCATGAATTTTAATAGGAAGCATGAATAGCACCTCTATGTTTTTCCCTCATTTTAACATTACTTCTGCGTTTGCACTGTTCACTAATTGAACTCTACTGCCCGTTAGCGTAATGAAGCAGCCTATCATTGTGGTCGGCTGCTTCCGTGTTTTTATTAAACTATCGTGTCCCGTTAGTTCAATCATTTGGAGTCTCATGGCATAGGAGTTAGTAAGTTCTTCATCGTGCTCATCATCCATAGATACATAATAACAGATACAATCGTACCTGAAAGGATCCCATTATATAGCTTGTGGAATTTCATTATTTTTTCAATCAATTTATAAAAGATCATAAAGAACATCATTGTGACCATGATAAAACCAATTAGAAATATTATGAGCATATTAGAGCACGTCCTAATCTTATTTAATTGATTAATTACTATAATACTTATTTTTCTATACGAAGTTGCGCTATACTGCCCGTTAGCGTAATGAAGCAGCCTATCATTGTGGTCGGCTGCTTCTGTGTTTTTATTGAACTATCGTTACCCGTTTAGCTTAATGCAGGAGGAATCCAAAAATCTGCTACACAACTAAGGCAAAAACGTAGCAATGTAGTGAATTCTCTTATATTCTTGTTGAAAACCAAATTTTTCATATAACGACTTCGCTACGTCGTTTTTACTATCTACAGTTAGCCTAACATCGTTAGCACCTGATTGTTTTAATCGTTGTAAGACTTCGGATAACAACAATTTCCCAACACCTTGTTTTTGCCATTCGCGCCTTACAGCAATGGTTGGTATTCGAGCATGAGTCCCCCTAAGAATCGAAGAGAGAAGACCTATAGGATTCCCGAATTCATTTGTGCATAAGAAGTACAGATTTTTCGAAAAACTAGCTCCCTGAAATTCATGAATTACGCTCTCTGAGCTTTTGTTATCATGGAAGACTTCGTTATATATTTCAGCCCAAACGTTTGCGTCCTCAAGTGTTGGGGTGCGGAATTGATATCCTAATGGTTTATGGAAGACTTCCTGGTCATCCATATCATTCAAACAGAGTATCTCCAATGTGTTTTGCTCTTTCATTCCAAAGTTGACCCCAATAGTGGCTTCTCCAGGAATACGTGTGAGCGCACGGTGCTTAAAGTGAATGGGCTTTGCATCTTGTCGTGCAATATCTTCAAGTCGTTTAAATATAAAGTTGAATATCACAGTACCAATCCCACGCCTACGCCAATCTACGTCTACTGTTCCGAAACAATCAACGGCGATGTGCGTATTTAGTTCAACGAAGCACAATGAAAAATAACCAACTGTCGTCTGCCCAATCACGACAACGAAAGTATTGTCACGGATTCTTCTACCTGGTTCGTCCAAACTTTGTTCGAACTCTATGACAGAAACTCCGTTTAAAAAGTGAAATGGGTCGCGGTTAATCATTGTTACAATCCTATCTGTATCTGACCGTGTATGTATTCGAATTAACGCATCTATATCCGAAAGCTTCATCAAACTTTACCCCCCCATACAAATCGCTATTTGAATTAATTCCGCAATTTGTTAAACTATCCTGCCCGTTAGCTTAACGAAGAAAGGAGCAGCTGCCGCAGCAATCTGCTCCTTGATTGTTCAACTATCGTTTCCCGTTAGCTCAATTATTGTCTGAAAGAATTATCTGTGTTTTGGTACTTGGTCGTGGGTTTATCAGTTTTGATTGATAATCCTCTGTAGTTTCAATGCCTTCCGGAGGCAACGAAACCTTCACATCGTAAGTACCCGAGAGTGCTGGTTCAAGTCCTGATTTGCTGTGATACTTGGAAATGAAAATTCCCTTATCTTCGACCATTTGACCAGGCTCCAGTATAGACATGCCTAAATCTGAAGTGCAACCACCTTCGCCTTGTTTTGTTGACAAAATAGTATTTGATTCTTGGTGAGTGATATTAATAAAAGCATTGTTAGGACAACTAGAGCTCCCAGAAACATAGGCTAAAGCTTCTTTTCCCAGATTCGTCACGGTTGTGAAGACTTCAATTTCTTCATTCATTCCAAAGTGGTTATTATTTAGCTTGATTTCATACGCTAGGTCCCCAATTGTTTCCTGATGTAGAACTGGACCTGATTTTTCTGTTTCGTTAGAACATCCCGTAGCAAAAACAATACAGAATATAAGTACAAGAAATGCTTTCTTCAAAACCATCTTCCTCCTGCTGTTTTCGTACTGCACTATAGACGCGTTTTGAGAGGAAAAGTTGTACCGACGAGCGAGTTAATTACTAGAACTAACCTGCCCGTTAGCTTAACGCCTATCAGCTACATCTGTACAAAAATCATTATTTTGTGAAGATGTAAAAGGAGCTGCCGCGGCAGCTCCTTCATCGTTTGTATAGAGTCCTTCATTGAACTAACGTTTTCCAGTTAGCGTAACACTTGAACATACTTTTTTGTTACTTTCCTCCAATGTGAAACACGCCAATTACGGTTTCACCATCAACGTCATACAGCGGAATATCACGACCACCTGGTGATCTACTGTTCTGTATCGCAATGGCTTCCTCGGGTGATTTTGGTAGCTCACCGTCTAAGTCTTTTTTCAGAACATATCCATCTATGCCATCCACACCTATAGCACTGATTAATTCAGGTCTCGTTTCTGGAGAAGTAGCATCTACGTCAGAACCGTATGTCTGTCCGTTTTTATTTTTAGGATAGAAGTCTATATTCTTAGCGCCGCTAATATGAAAAGAACCAATTATGGTTTTCCCACCAACATCATATAGCGGGACATCATGGCCAAGTTCTGCTAGATAATCTTTTTTCAACACATATCCTGCAATGCCATCCACACTTCCTACATGAATCAAGTCAGGTAGCATTTCATCGAGAATGGCTTCTTCCGCAGAACCGTATGTCTGTCCATGTTCATTTTTAGAATCGTTTTGAGGATTTATATGGCTTTGATTAGTCGCACTTTTAGCATCTGTGCTTTGGAATACCATTGTACCTCCCACTCCTACACAAATGATAAAAACAACACCAATCAATATTCTGAGTCCTTTAGAATTCATCCTCACATTTGTTCACTCCTTAAAGTTTTCTCGCTCTTCACTCTATAGTCGTTCGTCTCGTCCGTATCACTTCTTATACGAAACCAAATAATGGAAAGTTGCGCTAAGCTGCCCGTTAGCTTAATAAAATGAGCAGGCCACCGTAGCGCCTGCTCATCCATGTGTGTTATTCAACTATCGAGTCCCTTTTGCTGTCTACGGTCTCTTTTTCAAGCCTCGCAATCAACTCTTTTAGGGCTTTAATACGCTCGAAATTCTCTTCTTCAAAATCATCCAACATTTTCCTTGAATCATCCCGTTTCCCTTTTATAGGCTCAACGAACTGCTCATAAATGCTTTTCTTAGCCAAGTAATCCATGTGCTCAGCACTGGCGTATAAAAAATCAATACGTAAATCAAAGAGATTAATTGCCTCTTTATAAGTCTTACGGTTTTGTTCCAACGTAATAAGCTCATCCTTCAGTTCACCAAGCCACACTCTAAGATTATGTTCTCTGTCCTCATTCAACACTTAATATTACCTCCAATTCGTTGAATACACTAAATCATCTTTAGTACAAGTTGCTGCGCTTAATGCTACCATACTTAAGGTATACTCGTCTGAGTTAATCTGTAATAGTCATTCAGCTACTTGTTGATCATCACCCGAAATCCGCTTCTGACCGGAAGCCGGTTACAAAAGGCAATAAAGATCAAGAAATGGCGTTGAACCAATCCCGTTGATTTCACAAAAAAAAGGAACAATCACACGGAAATCGTATGATTGTTCCTAATTTTTCACTCCAAGAGGCCGTTATTCTTTTATTCCTGCCAAGCTTGCAACTTCCGCCGGTGAAAGCGCGCCTTCATAAATGCGTAATTCATCCATCAGTCCCTTGAACGGCGTATCCCACCAGTTCACGCCTAGGCTGAAGCTTGCATCGGCAGTCATGAAGATGTTCGGGAAGTTCGTGCCTGTAAACTTCTCTTCGCCGTTCACATAAACATGGATCGTGCCGTTATCGACGGTAAACGCCAAGTGGCTCCATGCCCCGATAGGGATGGTCATGCCTGTAACCGCATCGTACCATGAGCTGCCTGACCAAACCATCGTATTCCCGCCGGCCGGACCGTTTGGAACGAGGCTTACCCAGTTGCTGCTGTCTCTCGCGCCAAAGAAAGCCGTCGTAAACATCGTTAACTGCTCCGGCTTTAACCAAAGCGAGACAGAGTACGTATTGCTAGCGATGAGCCCATCGGGCAAGCGTACGCCGGATGCTCCATCGAATGCCGTGGCTTTGCCGCTCTTGCCCTCGCCATACGTCATGCTGCCGCCGGTAATATTGATGCGATTGCCGGTTAACGTACCTGCGCCGAAATTAGCAGTCGCATCGCTCAAGTTATCTTCGAACGCGTAATGAGCGGCCAAACCGGCTGCTTGGTAAGGCAATACCGTGATTGTAAAGCTTTTTGTTGCCGTTACGTCACCTTTTGCGATGGTTGCGGTTAACGTAGTCGTCGCGCTGTCCGAACCGGAATCCGGCCGGCTGATGACGCCTGTTTCCGTTACAACGCCGGAATCCGAAGTCTGCCAAGTAATTTGTGCGTGCCTGGTCCCTTCAGCCGGAAGCGTTAAATTGGAAATGACGTTCGCCGTTTCGCCGAGGTCCAGATCGTTCACAACATCCGTGACGATTTCCTGATCGGTTTTATCGGGAAGTTTGCTTCCCCAGACGGAGATTCCTTCATTCGACATCGCAGTGAACGTCATCACATAAAGTTCCGAAGCCGGATCCCAAAGACGAACGAATACGCCGTTATATGCGACTCCATCCACGATGATTTTCGCCTGATTGTAGCTTGTCCTCGCCCAACTGCCCTTCACATCGCCGGAAATGGTATAGTCTTCGTTTAACCGAATAAGAACCGAGCTCTCGATCGCTCCGGAATAGCTTTTCCCATGGTTAATGAATTTGTATTCCCCGATCAAATCCTGGATGTATCAAGGGTTTCACCTGTGTAACGATAAGGAGCAACCACTGGCCAGCCGTCTTTATTCATAAACATCTGGTGAACCCGAACCTCGTGGAATTCGCCTGTTTGCGGAAACCTTGTATGGAAAACCAGGAATTGCTTGCCGGTATCCGCGTCATAGTATACGGAATTATGACCCGGAGAAACGTATCCAACGCCGATACCCGTTCCGGCATCCCCGATTTTTCGATCAAATAAATAGTTGCCGATCAGCTTGTTGCCATAGGGAGCATTATCCGTAGCGCCCGGTAAAACGGCATTTTTGCCTTGGGCGTCTACATAAGGGCCCTCCGGATTTCTTGAACGGAACTGTCGCATATTGTAACCGCCGTCTGCCCCTAACCACCCATAGGTTACATACAAGTAGTAATAGTCCGTGTTCTTGTCATACACAATATACGGACCTTCGCCCGATCTATAATAGCCGCCTGCAATTTTCGTTCCAAAATATCGGTCGATCAGTCTGCCGTCGGACGTCGTGCCGTCCTCGTCCGGATAGATTGCTTTACCCGTCGATTTATCGATTTCAAGCAGAAAAATGCCGCCGGACCATGAACCGTATGTCATCCACAGTTTCCCGTTCTCGTCATAAAACAGAGTCGAATCGATAGCATTCGGATAAATATAGTTGTTATATGATCCGTTTGCATTGAACCACTCCGGCCTTGTTCCCGTTAACGTGCCGTTATCGATAAGCGCCTGAATATTCGTATTCGTCCATTTCTTATTGATTACGCTGTTGTTATCGTACGCTTCATCCCGGGTAAACCCGGAATAAATGACGGTATCCCCATACGTATACGGCCCTTCTATGTTCTTTGCTACCGCAAAACCGATTGCCGAACGAATATACGTGGATGATGCGCTGTAATACATCATATAGGCACCGGTTGTTCCGTCCTTATTGATATAGTCTTTGTTCCAGAAAACATCGGGAGCCCAAACGGAATACCCGCCCTTGCTATCGGAATCGTTCTCTCCGGCCCATGCAAAGGAACCTGCCAGATTTGCGGATAAATCACCATACAAGACATTGCCTGGTGTCGTGTATCCATTCGTGAAACGAGTCCAATTTTGCAAATCCGTCGACTTTGCAGCTTCGATATGAGAACCGAACACGTAATACGTATCGCCGTCTTTCACGATCGAAGGGTCGTGAACAGAAACGTTTGTAAATGCCGGAGCTTCACCCTGCTCGTCAAGGTGAGGTTTGTTGCTATTATCGCTTGGCTGGCTGTCCGTTACGGCTGTGCCCTCAGCGAGCACGACATTCGGTAATATTAATATAAATGTTAACAATAAAAGAACGAATCTAATGGATGAACGTTTACTCATTCAATGCTTCTCCTCTCACAATCACCTTTGATATGCAAGCGTATTCTTATTGCTGGTTTACAATGATTCTCCCCACCTCCCACTATTTAAATCGAATTAGAGTTGATAAAACGCTTACATTTTTTTAAAAAATTAATGTATTTATCAACAAATTAATAATAGTATAAATTTTATGAGATCTCAACCAAAACTTATTTTCAACAATCGTTCTTCTCATGACAAAAGGCGCCCGGTGCGGGCGCCTTTTCCTATTCTTGCTTCTACGGCATTGCACAAATGACGGAAACGAGGCTAAGTCGTGGTGAAATTAAACCAATATGCCATCTTCTGATGTTAAGACGATTTTCGGGTCTGTTCATAAGCTATAATTACCGTTAGCGTAATCTTGCAGATCTTTCCGAATCGTTCTAAAGGAAAAAAATAATAGCACCACCTAAAATGGTGGTGCTCAGAATGTAGAGAAACCCATCGCTTCGGAAAAAGCGTGGGTTTCTCGACATTCTGAAAAGCTTGATTTCTCAAGCTTTCATCCCTATCCGTATTCTGCACGCCTTCTATTTGCATTCACAAGAGGCAAGTCAGTTAAAAGCCAACCCTGTTGTTTTTACCGGTTTGACCGGTTTAATTTTAACTTTTTTCATGGAAATCACCTCCTCTGCAGATTGAAATGTTATCCCCCTTTTCCAAGGCACGAAAAAACTGAAAAATGGGATCCACCCCCTCGCCTTGACCGCATGTAGGACAATCCGGGACCGGACTGGAAAAGTCCATCTTAATCGACGTTCGAAAGGTTTCGAAATGAATGGAAACCACTAAGTTTGGAACCGCCTTATCCCATGACGTGGCGTATTTGCCCGGGTTGGATGTGAATGACGGTTCACAAGAAATTCAATCGATCTTTAAGTCACTTGTAGAAATCGGCAAATATGAATTGTTCTACTGTCTATTAATTATAGTTGCGCTTGTTTTTTTAATCATGGTCGTTCTCCAGACCGTTGTTCGTGCGGCGCAACTGGTGATGACTGCGGTGAGTGGTTCCTTCATGGCCCTTGGCCTCACAGATCCGGATAGTCAAATGTTTCAGTCGTGGTGGAGAGAACTGCTGAGCATATCCTTATCGCACGGTATCCAGTTATTTATGCTCAAAGTAAGCTTCTACGCGCTGATGTTTAAAACAGATGGGTATGTCATTGGTAACTTGCTGATGTTTTGTGCGGCCATATGGGTCACTTATACGTCACCAACCATCTTGAAACAGTATATGTATTCTTCAGGAGTCGGGCGGGCTGCAACAGGGGCTACGCGATCGATCACGCGCATGGTAATGAGTAGAGCTTTTATTCGGGGGAGGTGAGTGAGCCGTGGCCAATTTTATCGTACCGAAAAATGTAAAAAGCCGGTTTGAATTTTTCCCTAGTTTCGGCTGGAGAGAACTTATCTTCCTGCTGCTTGGTACCGTAACGGGCCTTCTGATATCCGGGATCGTCTTTATAGCGAGTCATCACCTCACCGCTTTTCTGGCCATACCGATTGGTGCGGCTCTCGGTTTTTTAGTCGGAAAACCAGACCCGCGAACGGGAAAGAATCTCTTAACTTTAATGAAGGACTTTAAAGATTTTCAGACAAGACCCAAACGATACCACTTTCGATACGGGGAGGGTACCGAATCATTGAATTGAGAGAAGGACAGTATTAGATATGGAAAAATAATTCCATCTACTTTGCCCCTGGTGACAGCTACGCTGGTACTACCCCTTATTAAACTAAACTGCCCGTTAGCTTAATAAAATGAGCAGGCCACTGCAGCGCCTGCTCATCCATGTGTTTTATTGAACTATCGTTTCTCGTTAGTTCAACGACTTTAGATTCTTGAAATTATTCTCAATTAAACTTCTCATAACTTTTAATAATAAGAATCGGTCTTTTTTGTTGGCTAATTGTACCTTCTGGTATAAATGCAAGTCGGTCATTATGTGTAGCGATTTGTTTTTCAGTCATTTTTTTTGCACATCATTAGGTACTGATCTAATCCATCCATCTACCAGCCTCTTTCGTTTGCTTATCTTATTCGTCGTTTATTTTGGCAGCGACCGAACAATCCCCTCCCGGCTACCGGAAGGGGATGCTTTCTTAGGATGATGGTAGTTTACCCTCGAAACAGGAATACTTGCTTTACGTACCTTACAAAATGAACATCCATGTACGATTCCATTCGTTTGTTTAGATCGCGATATTCCTCGAGTTTGTCTGAATGGCGTTTACTTCGTTCATCGATCTGCATATCAAAGTGATGAAGCTCGTTCTCAAGCCGGATTCTGGCAGCCTCCACTTCCTTCGTTAAGGAATCCAGCTCAGGATGGTGGGCCTGCTTGATCACATTTAACCTTTCCTGTGCTACGGTTTTATACGTTTGTTCCGCATCGGTTAATTTTGACTTCCGATCCTTATACTTTAACGCTATGGCGGAGATTTCACTGCGAGGAAGGACTGCAGGAATTTTAGTTCGATACCTGCGTTCGATTTTTCTTTTCCAGTCGACCAGCGCCTTCGCTTGAGATCGGCTCATGCCTACATGAACCGAACCGCCGTTTTTTAAAATCAAATACGCCCTATCGATTTGTTTGCGGCCATAGGACTGATTGATCGTAATGTCCATAAAATCGGCCGGCGTACGAATGCCGTTCGTTCTTAAACGGCGTTTCATCTCATCGTCGATATCTGGAATTTTATCCTGGCTAATCTTATGTTTGATTATTTGCTCTTCCACCCATGTTTTTTGGAACGAGGCCAGTTTGCAGGACAGCTCCGTTTTTTCCTCTTGGTCAATGGTCCGTCTTTCGCCAACTAACCCGCTTAAATGAATATGAAGCTCCTTCTCCACCGCTTCCGTTGCATGCCCTTTCCGAGAAACCGCTTCTTCGAGCCTTTGTACGCAATCGTATATCAATTCCTCTTCAATTTGACTAAAATTTTGTTTGATATCGTTCAATTCGTTCAGTTCACTTCTCAATTCGGATAGGGCAAGCTCCAGCCTCTTTATGTTTTCGTACGTGGCTCTCTTTTCCTGGACGGCGGGAACCTTCCCATAACGCCAGCTTAAAAAGGCCATTTCCGTTCCAAAACCTATAATCGAACAGAAGAGTAGCGCTGCGACCGGGGCACTGCTGTACAAAGTAGCCGCGGCTGACGCTGCTGCGAGTAAAATCAGGTAGGAAACGAAGCTTTCCTGCAAGAACAAATACGTTGATCGCTTCTTGTGCGGCGTCGCTTCCAACGTAATATGGTCCAAGATCCACGACGCTCCACCAGAATACAAAGTTTCTGGCGGTGATATGGCGACAGCCTTCCGCGGCTTCCGCTTTAAGAGCCGATCATACAAGACGGTTAGTGAAGTTCTAAATGCCGTATTTTTAGAGAAGGCCGAGAAATGGACGCTTGAAGGCTGCATAGCCTTCTCCTCCGAATCGGGATCGGGGAGTCTAGGCACCTCCGGCACTTCCACTGTCGCGAATGCGCGAAGGGAGTTTGCTGCCTTTCGTACCGCTTCTTCTTCAACAAGCGCCAGCAATTCGAACGCCCGTGATGCATCTGGACTAACAAAGTCATTCCGTCGAAAAAGAAGGCTTTCCTCCGGCTCTCCCGCTTCAAGCGAATGCCATAATGAGGGATCGGCACAAACAGCTGCGATCGATATCCAAACTACCCATGCCGAAAAGTGATCGATATAGGGGCCGAAATGCCCTTCATTCCTTCCCGGGTGTTGATAGTTTCGATGACCGAGCTCGTTGCTTGGCATGCCGTTTAAAGCGGGGACATACATCCCGTCGTAGTCGATCAGAATGATTTCATTCTTGTTGATCAATATATTTCCATGCTGCAAGTCGCCATGCCCAATATTGGCCGCGCACAGCTCGCGGGTCATTATTATCCATTTATCGGAGAGTTCTTGCAGCAGGTCGGCACGATGCATATTCCGCCCCATGTAATCGAGCAGCGACTCTCCTTCCACCCACTGCATTTTCACGATCGGAAACCACTGACCGTTAATGTTGATGCCTTCGGAAAGATATTCGAATGGGACGAGATAAGGAAGAGGATTGGAGCGTAAATGCAAGCTGATGGCATCGTAACGGATCTTCTGATCCTTTACATTGTTAGTGAAGCACCTGACCGCCCATTCTTGCTCACCGCACTTCAGTTTGTATACGCTGGCGAAGCTTCCCGATATCGGACGGGGCAGGCCGAGCTTATCCAATTCAGGGTGGCCGGCCTGCAGATCCTGGTCCTTGAAACAGATACGCGGATTTTGGATTGCTTCCCTATAATCCTGCGGAGTGGGCCAGAACATCGCCTCACGTCCCTTTAACCAGTTTTAGACGAATGAACGTAACGTCATCGTTCCTTAGATAGAAATAGCCTTCACGGTGAGGCCGCCGTCTTTCTTCATGCACGAGATGGTTAAAGTCACGCTCGCCGGCTAGCTTATGTATTAGCCTTATCACGCTGCGATCTTCCTTGTAACGAGTCAATAGCCAACAGGCTAGGGCATCGGTCATCAACCAGAACGCATCTCCCGCTTCGGCGGTACCGCTCCATTTGTGAACAAACGCTTTAATCTGGACGTTATTGGCCGCGTTACTCGAGATGAGAACCGGTCGACGTTGAAAATCATCGGCTGTGCTTAAAGGAAATGAGGCGATCATCGTATCCCCTCGAACATGAAAAATACAGCTGTCGCCGACCGCGATCGCGTCAAATGCCGCGGATTCGGCATCCATCGCAAATCGAAACGTGATCCCCGCTAATGTGGAAAACGCCCCGCTGCTGAGCTTCTCTTGCGCATACCATGGGAGACTTTTGCCGTTGGTTTTTTTCTGCCAGGCTTTCGACAATGGGGAGACTGATCTATCGATCTGCATACCGCCGAATCTTCCAAAGCAATAACCGCTTGCGAGCAAATTCGCCCACAGTTCAGCATATGAGGACTCACTAGCCCCATCGGCTATGGCGAATCTACAAATTGTCGTCTCCTTGTGAACATGTGTGCTGTTATGGGAGGCATCTTCGTATTCATCGCTGCGATTTCCTGCCTTCGGCAATAAATAACATTCGCTTTCGATTCGCATAACTAAAGCCCTACCGCAGATTGGCCGGACGCGTTCCGATATCAAGCGCCTGGATTACGAGAGTTAAATCCGCATTGAGCACAAAACCTCTCGCTCCATCAGAAAGATTCAAGTCGTATTCCTGATTGGCGACTCGGATCATAAAAGACGTCAGCGGACTTGAGCCTTCGTAAAGCACCCTGGAATACGCGTCGGGCAGTGCATCCGCGGTTTCCGGAAAGCGGAGCTCCACCGCGCTCGGACTATCGGAAATGTGCAGGTTGAATAGCAATACATTTCCGTCATCCGTCGATAGCGCTCTTAGCTGTTCCATTTCAAGTGTCGGATCGCCGTCGGTCGACTCCCCGTCCGTGATATGAATGACAACCGGCGGAAAACAATGCGTGTACTCACTGATCCAATGAGTCAAAACGGTATGAGCCGTTCTCATTGCTTCGCACATCGGCGTGCCTCCGTTTGCTACGGGCTCAAACCAGACCGGAAACTTGACGAGTTGATCAACCAGCCCTCCTGCCCCATCCGGCACTTTTTTCAACCGCTTATCCAGCTTTGATGGGTTATCGGCAATTTCGCTAATCGGAACCACTTCTTTCCCCGCTAAAACACCTCCGAACGCCGGACCGACACCGGCGCCATAGCCAATTACGCCAACATGATAGTAATCACGTATCCCTTCTGACTTCGCGCACTTGATAACGAGATTTTGCAATAACCGATTGATGGCGTCCGAAACGCTCTCGGACTTAGTGCTTGCCCCGAACGGATCAGACATCGATCCGGATTGGTCGATAATAAACAAGATACACGACGGATTCGAACGGCTAATTTCTGCTGAATACATGCGCTCACCCCTCACAATAGGTACATGTTTATTCCTATTCGAAAGGAGACAAAGAATTGACAATTAAAAAGCAGCTGGCGCAAAAGAACTGCGACAGCTGCTTAATCTATGGATTTTACCGCTCCCGGTTACGTGATTGGTTTATGTCTCTATAAAATAAGGATATGTTAAATCCCAATGTTGATTTATGACTAATAAAAGAAGGCGGTTTATTGTACTATCGTTCCCCGTTAGCATTCCTGTAGAGCGTTAAATTTCCGCTTTGCAAAAAAACGAGCGCCTCGGTACGATGGAAGTACGCAACGGGTCATAGCCCTAAAAATTCCATCATCCAGGAGGACGCTCTACTATGAAGTTTAAATCGCAAGCGAGACAAAATCAACTCATAGAAAAAATTACCCCTCAACATCTGGTCGTCGGCATCGACATCGCGCAGCAAACCCATGTCGCTCGTGCTGTTAATTTTCGAGGAATCATGGTCGGTAATCCCCTATCCTTCTCAAATGATGAAGAGGGTTTTAACAGCCTTCTTCGATGGATCCAGTCGCTGCAAACCACTCACGCTTTAACGGCAGCCATTGTTGGAATGGAGCCTACCGGACATTACTGGCTTAATCTATCCAAATGGCTCTCATATCGACAGTTTGAAGTTGTTCTAGTCAATCCACATCTCGTGAAAAAGAATAAGGAAAACCGCGACAATACGCCATCCAAGAGTGACAAAAAGGATGCTCTCGTCATCGCAGACATGGTCAAAAACGGCTACTACTCCTTCGCTCGCAACACACCAGAAGCATTTGAAGAACTACGTGTCTTTCTCTCAAACCGCGACTCTGTCGTAACGAGACTCGTTAGTGCGAAGAACCAAATTCACCGCTGGGTCGACGTTGTTTTTCCTGAGTTGCGACAAGTTTTTAAAAACATCATGTGTATCGGTTCATTGGCCACTTCGTCTTTTCCCAACGCCCAAAGAATTGTGTAAATTACAGCCTCAAGATATCTTACGGGGCTGGAAATCGCTTATGAAACGGCATTCTGGTGATCGAAAAGCTCGAGCTCTTATCTCATTGGCTTGCAGATCTGTGGGTTCTAAGCAAGCCACACATGCCTACAAGCTCCACTTGAAGCAGTTGCTCGATGAGTACGACCTTGCTTGCCTGCAATTGCAAACGGTAGAAACGGAGATTATCGCCGTTTTGGAACGCATTCCATTTGCGGGGTCCATGCTTGCTGTCAAAGGGATTAGTGAGATTTCGTTAGCCGGTATTCTAGGTGAGACGGAGGATTTAAGTGGTTTTGTTCATGGTAATGCCTTACTGCGTCATGCTGGTCTCAACCTTGCAGAAGCAAGCTCAGGGAAATGGACCGGACAGATGAAGATTAGCAAACGTGGACGTTCTCGTCTCCGACGTTTCATCTTCATGATGACCATGAGTTTAGTCGCGAACAATCCAGAGTTCAAGGCCATGCATGCCTACAATGTACAGGTAAAGAAGATGAAGAAAATGAGGTCCATTATGAAGCTGTGTGGAAAATTAGCCAGAATCTTAGTTGGAATGGCTCGCAGCGGCGAAGCCTATAACCCTCCTAAAACGTTGCCTATTCAGTTAGCAGCTTAACTTATTTTACCGTTTCGTTGTACGAGTTTTGGCTTATTCGCAGGATTTCAAAGAAAGCACGGAGTACCGGATACATTGAACCAAAGGGCGCAGACCCGTACCGTTAGCAAGACCGGCCTCCACCCCTTGGACAGGCGTAACGAAGGAATGAGAGGGCATAGACCCGTTGAGACATGGGAGTGATAACCACCAGGGGCGGCGTGGAGAAAGCGTGCAGAAAATGGAATTATTTAGGGTGGCTGTGTTCCCCCTCTATTCCCGTTTGCCTTCATGTTGCCGAAGTCTAGACGGAGTCCCCCTTCTTATCTTTCACCCTTTACCAACGGGGCGAAATCCTGCGAATAAGCGAGCATTCGTGAGAAAATCATATCGTACTGAGGGAGTTCAACGAGGCTGCCGTTTTATTCTTGCAGCCTCGTTTTGGTAACTTAAGACCACTATCCTATTTGTGAAAATAAGGGTTTAACTGATACGTAACAGAATGTATATTCTGTTACGTATCAAATGAAACAAGAAAAGCCACCCTTTTTAAAGCGACTCCTTGTGTACACTGACACAAAACTGCTTTAGTTCACGACACAACTTTACTTAAATAAAAAACGCGACCAAACTGCTTAAATAACAGTTTTGAGTCGCGTTTTTTCGCGGCAGTCTATTCATGGGTTATTGAGCTATAGTTACCCGTTAGCTTAAGGACCGAGGGTGAATAGCCCCAATGCTTGAATATGTTGTTATCTGATGGATTCGCTTTACTATGAAACACTAATCTCTCTTTTACTTAATTTTTTAAATGCAGAGTAATCCTGATCGGACTTAATAAAACTTAATATTTTTTCGGCACACTCTGTTGGTCTCAACTCTTCAGTATTTACTTCAAGGTCATATTCATTAAAAGAATATATTTTGTCGTACTGGGAATTTGCTAGTCCAATCTCTCGATCTTCTCTGATTTGCTCTCTTCTTGTGAGTTCTTCTTTCGAGCCTATTATACCTACAAATAATGTAGGATAATCAAAAAGTACATCAAGATAATCATTAAACCGCTTGTCATTGTCGATTACGGTATCGACGATTACATTCAAACCCATTTCTGAAAACAATTTAATTGTTGCATAGTACACTGAGACTATGGGATCAAAAATTATTTGTCCGATATTATCTACTTCTTTTGTAGGTTCAGTATCTGGAAATTTATTATTAATACAATCAAAGTAATTACGAAAAAAATCATCTATGGATAAATGATGAAAAGGAATCTCTTTCTGATTTTTTAGTTCCATAGAAATACTAGTCTTTCCTGAACTTGAAGTTCCGTTCAAAAACACAATAAGTCCTTGCTTCATACGAATTCACCCTCACATATAAGACTTGCGTATCATTCAGACAACGTTATATTCACAACGTTCATTAAATTATCCAACTGATAAAATATTCGAGAAACGATTAAACTATCCTGCCCGTTAGCGTAATGAAGCAGCCGATCATTGTAGTCGGCTGCTTCCGTGTTTTTATTGAACTATCGTTTCCCGTTAGCTCAATGATCGCCATGACTTTCTTGTATTAGTTCTATAATTTCACCTACACATTGTTCTATATCCTTATTTAAGCAATTAAGGGTTTTATCACTGTACTTACTGTATAGAGGATATCTTTCCTCGTAAACGTCCTTAAGACTATTGCCTTTCTTCATAACAATGCCTCTTGTTGTTACGTTTATTAGTCTCCTCTTAATCTCTTCATATGGGACATGTAAATAAATGACCTGACCATCCCGTTTAAGGACTTTCATGGCCTTTTCTGAATATATAACGCTTCCACCTGTAGATATAATGCAATGTTTTAGTTGCAATTCAGACACAGTTTTTTCTTCGATCTGCATAAATTTTTCGATACCATCATTATCAATTATCTCTTGTAACAACCTACCCTCATGTTGCTGAATGACAATATCCGTATCCACGTAATCCATTCCTAAGGCTTTTGCAAGCAACACGCCTATAGTGCTTTTACCAGCACCAGACATACCTACAAGAACTATATTCATTTTCTTCCTCACTTTTTTAATTGTTATTGGTTTCGTTAAACCATTCGGTATTCCCCATAAATATCCTTCACAAGATAGCGTTAACTCCCGTTACTTTAACGGAAAAAGCAGCCGATCGTGATGGCCGGCTGCTGCGTGTCTTGATTCAGCTATCGTTACCCGTTAGTTGAACAATCCTATTCAACTACATATTTTGTGTTTTATCGGGAAATGCAACAAAAAATCGGCATTTCCTCGTTCTAACGGTGAATGAACCTTGGAATACAACTCGAACCCATAAGTTCCTGCTTGTTCATACTCTGAATTATTTATCCATTCAAATAACTCTCCATAAGCGTCACCAGCTCTGTCGATGTCCCCTTTATATTCCAAAACAGCGTAGGTCGCTTTAGGAAGTTCGTATAAAATCATATCTACTGGGAGCTCTGCGTCAGGACTAACTTTTACACCTGCTATCCATGTAAACAGATCAATATCCGGGTTATAATTTGGCGGGTCGATGAAAAGGCCATAGGTAATTGGGAGATCGACAGCACCGCTCACTTCTTCTATTTTTTCATTAAACGATTGCTGTAGCTTCGGGATTATCTGCTGCTCCCTAGTGTCTTTCAACAGGGTTTCAACCTTCATTCCTATGATCCGGAAGTTTTCTCTTTCAACGATTCTTATAGTCATCCAACGACCTCCTAGAGAAGTTTATTCCCCTGTTCTTTCTACAAAAACAAACTATCCCCTCTTTTTGGAAGGATGTATTGTTCAGCAAACCTGCCCGTTAACTGAGCGAAGGGCTGCTATGAAGCAGCCCTTCTGGTATTTAACTATCGTGTCCCGTTAGCTTAATGACGGATAATTTATTTATGATATTTTTCAATATTTATAAGGTGCTGTTTTAGCCTTCCGTAGTAATGATAGGTTTTTTCCTTTCCCCAAACCCAGAATAAGTCTCCATTGTACATTAAGAATCTTTCGAACCATCTTTCGAAATTTAATCCAATTTCCTTCGCATTATCAACAAACAACTTATTACTCCAATATAGATAGCTGTTTTCTCTTTGGTTATCCTTATAATCTTTTGAATTGATGAAGAGCATATCACCATTATCGCTTCCTATTGGAAACCATCCATCGGGTATCAAATCTTTATAGTTGTACTCGATATAGTGCTGATAAATCTCATTTAATCCGAATATTTCAAATCCATCACCATATTTAGGATGGCAAAAGAGCTGTACTCCGTTATGGAGCATGAGAAACAACTTAAAGTCTATAGGAAACTTGATGTTGTGTTCATTTTGAAATTCCTCGATTTCTTCAATAGTCGCAGCGGGGAAGAAATAACAGACTAGATTTTCAGTGTAACCCCATTCCCGCTGAACCAGTAACGAATTATCCTCATTTAATCTCTTTTTAAATGCATCAAGCGTGAGTTCAACTAAACTGTCAATCAAGACATGCACCCCTTCGTGTAATTTTTGAACAATCGCCCTCAAAATATGGCTAATGGATGTATAGATTCGATGTTATTTCTCTCTATTCCTACTAGACATTGCTGTATTATCCTGCCCGTTAGCGTGGAAAAGGCATCCGATCGATCGTTTGGCC
Organism: Paenibacillus sp. LPE1-1-1.1; assembly: GCF_040676435.1. Lineage (NCBI taxonomy): Bacteria > Bacillati > Bacillota > Bacilli > Caryophanales > Paenibacillaceae > Paenibacillus > Paenibacillus sp. LPE1-1-1.1. The sequence goes on along the minus strand of NZ_JBEGHY010000023.1, from coordinate 21,893 downwards.
GGCTGCCGCGGTGTCTTTATTTATTCAGCTATCGTTTCCCGTTAGCGTAATCAAGCTGAGACAAAGAAGTAACCAGATGCTCACTCGCATTGGTTATTTTATTTTGATTTTTCAAGAGCTTTCATTAGACTATCTCCAATTTTTTTAGATTCATCTAATAATGACAAAATTATTTGAAAATCGTTCCCAACATAGCCTTGACCTTGATGATTTGTTGAATTCAGAATTAATGATTTTTTATTGTCTGCCAATTCTGCTGATACAAGTAAATGCTCTTTGATAAATTTTGAATATGAACTGTAACCGAGTAGAGAGTGTATCTTTCCCCCCATATCTGGTGTCCAATTAGGTCGCTCAATACATACATTCAGCAATTTAAATAGAGCACTTCCCAATTCAACTGACTCCATCGGACGTTGGAACATTTTAAATGTATCTGTAGCGGTAGCAGCCCCTATCTCACTATTTGCCATAGCATTCAACATGATTGAACCGTTTTTAATGTTTTTGTAGACACCAACCATATAAACCATCTTATTACCCCCATTAACAATGCATCACGAACAAGTTTAACATTTATCTTAATATTGAAACCTCTGCATATTCAGTTGCTGATTTGAGTTGTTTACTTGATAACCCAACATAAGTCTCATCTAAATCCCCGCCTGTTGTAGCTTTATAATAAAGTTTGATAATTTTAAAGCTACATACCCTTGATTTTTCGTTAAGGAGACCAAGTATTTTTAAAATAAAGTTTGATAAAATCTGAACTTAACGACGAAGGGCTGCCACCAGGCAGCCCTTTTGTTATTCAACTATCGTTTCCCGATAACGTAATCGTCACTCGATACCCACCCTTTAATTGTCATATATTCAGACGAATTCCTTTTTAGTTATTTTTCAAAATTTACGCTTCGGAATCCATGAGACCGATGAATTCCCGGATCGACTGTCGTCTATATAAACGAAGGCATAAATGAACACAAACTAATTTGACGAAGAGGTGTTTTGAAAATGGCATTAACGTCCGCATTCACGAGCTTCAACCTGCCTGTAAAAAATGTGGAACAATCGAAAGCGTTCTTCACCGGACTCGGATTCGAGCTCAACCAGCAATTCCCCGAGAACGAGAATTCGGTAGCCATCGTGATCGGCGACAACCTGCAGGTCATGCTGATCAATCAAGCATTCTTTAATACGCTCACGGAGAAGGAATCCGTCGATACGAGCAAGTATGCGCAGATGACGATCGCATTGGCCTTCGAGAGCCGGGAAAAGGTCGATGAAATCGTGAATACCGCGGTCTCCTTAGGCGGGAAATTGCACGCTGAACCTGAAGATCATGGGTCCATGTATCATTGGGGCTTCGTGGACTTGGACGGTCATCTGTGGGCCATTAACTACATAAACATGGATGCGGCACAAGGTTAAGGCAAACGGAGAGCACGCTCCTACTAGGGTTCAAAAAGAAAGACGCCGGGCATCTTCCCCGGCGTCTTCTTCGCGATGATTAGTTTTGTTCGGTAAAGGCTTTGAAATTGTCCACGATCGCTTGCCAGCCTGCTTGCTGGAACTCGACGGGATTGGAGCTTTCCGCGTCGAACGTTTCAATGACCTTCGTCTCTTTCCCTTGATAGACAAAAGCAATATCCACTCTTCTTCCGTCTTCCATGGTGTAGCCGATCGCCTCATGCCGATTCACGACATCGTAGACGCCGCCAAAATCAAAGCCCATGCTGCCATCCTTCGCTTCCATCCGTGTCAGAAACTTGCCGCCGACCCGCAGATCGTTTTCGGCTCTCGGCGCATGCCAGTCCTCGGACGCTTGATTCCACTTCGTGATGTGATCCGGCTCGGTCCAATAGCGCCATACCTTCTCGACAGGGGCTTGAATGACGGCTTGCACGGTTACTTTCGTCGGTTTACTCGTTTCCATTTTAAATAGACACCTCTCTCATGATATTCGTCGTTTGGTTATTCTCAATGATATAGACGTAAGCCAATGACGAAATTCATTGGTCAATTCGCTCAGGCAGCCCAAATCGCGAAAATAATGGCGTATGAATGAAGTTTTGAACGTGCAGGATTTGATTTTCTTTGGTTTCGATGACGTGGATGCCCCAGGGTACCAGGCCAGAGCCCTCTTTGCCCGGCATATACTGGGCCAACGCCGGATAACCGCCATTCACCGTAATGGGCACAAATCGCGAACCTTCGCAATGCCAGCGAGTAAGCGAATAGAAGGCGGACAAATCTTCCTTGCCGCGGATCCACATCTCGAAGGGCGGCATCGACATGCAGCCTTCCTCGTGGAACAACGCGACGAGCGCAACAATATCGAATTGCTCGAAGGCCTCCACATACCGGGACAGCAGCTGCTGCTCCGGTTGAACGTCCATGCTGCTGAGTTCATCCGAGCGAAGCTGCGCCCGGTCCATCGTCTCTCGGGCTCTTTGCAAGGCGCTGTTCACCGCTGCCGGCGACATCGCCAACGTTTCCGCGATCTGCTTGGAGGACCATTCAAATACATCCTTCAAAATGAGTACCGCGCGCTGCCGCGGAGGCAAGGTCTGCAGGAGAGCGATGAAGCACAGTTGAAGGGTATCTCTGCGTACGAGCAGATCCTCCGGATTGCCCCCAAAGTCGGGAGACGGCCAGATCCAGGCAGAGTCCGGCAGCGTGTCGCGCGGCTCGACGATGGCGACGGCCGGGTCGAACAGGTCAACGGGAAGCGCGCGGCGTTTGGATTGTCTCAGCTTGTCCAAGCACAGGTTGGAGGCAATCCGATAGACCCAAGTTTTGAACGAGGAATCCTGTCTGAACATGCCCCAGCTCTGCCAGACCCGAATACTCGTCTCCTGAACGGCATCGTCCGCATCGTCCATGGAGCCTAGCATTCGGTAACAGAACGAGGTTAAGCCCGGCTTCAAGCTTGCAAATAATGGTTCGTCAAATGCGGTCTCGTTCATCGCGGCCTCCCTTAACTATCTCCCCGAAGGGTTGTACCTTCATTATATGCAATGAAGCGGACAGCCTCAATCCGAATAAATAGGCAGGATTTAGTACTCATGGATAAAAATTCAGCACGATCGTACTAATAATTCAATAACCAATAAATTAACCCTTATCTATACTTTAGAAATAATTCGCAATACCTCACGCCAGGACCTGAATACTGGAGCTATCCTGCCCGTTAGCTTAATGAAGAAAAGAGCAGCTGCCGTAGCAAACTGCTCTTGTTGAACTATCGTTGCCCGTTACTTCAATAAAGCAAATGGATCCTGTTAGTTTAAGGTAAGAAAGAACCTTAGGGATGCTTACGGATTTATTGTGGCGGTTGAAAAACGTCAAACATATTTCCAAAAGGATCGTAAAACGTAAAGAAACTTCCATGTCCTTCAATAACGATAGGACTTACTTTCGTATCGAGTTGTAATAGAAAATTATGAAATCCTTTAATGTCCTTAACACGAAATCCGATTGTGTAATGGTCTTGACCATTTACCTTGAATGTGGCTGTAGTATCATCATTTGTCTTGACTAAAAATAAACTAGGACCCAAAGAGAAATCTACAAAAGCAAGCTCATCGTTAAGTAGTCCTAGTTTTGCACCCAGTTTTCCACAATACCAATCAACTGCCTTTTCCAAATCGAAAACAGGGATCTCTGTGTACTGAATTCCTTCAATGTATACGTTATTAGCGGCCTGCAGATGTTGATTGTTCATACTTTGCATAGCGAGATCCTCTTTCCATTCTGAGGTTTTACCATATTATTCTACAATTAATTACATTATCCTGCCCGTTACTTCAATAAAAAGAGGAGCTGCACCCAGGCAAGCTCCTCCACTATAGTTAACCGTTAGTTCAACGAGGCTGCCGTTTTATTCCGGCAGCCTCGCTCTGATTATTAAGCTATAGTGTCCCGTTAGCGCGACAAGTCTTCAGTAGTAAAAAATCCAACAGCATAGTACTCATCTTCTTCCTCATCTACATCAGGGTACCGATTAAAGACCGATTGAAAGTTATCGTGTTTAATTAAATGGTCGATAATTTGTTCAATTCTTTCCCTGCTAATAACGTCTATTAACACCATGTCACTGGACCAAAAATACAAACCGTTCATGCATTCACCGGTTTGTATATTCTTTTGCCTTAATGTCTCGATATTTTGGTAAGTAAAAAAGCTTGCAATCCATTTGGAGCGATCCGGAAAGACAATAATAACATCGGAATTACAATCGTTACAATTCCATGAGCCTTCGGCCCATACTTCAGCTTCTATCCATACATTCCGCTTCAAATAGTTCATGCCCGACTCCTCTAATTAGCTTGTATTTCAACTATCGTTCCTCGTTAGTTCAGTACCATTATACAAAAAAATCTAAAGTCAATACTGCCCTTGTTCTTTAATTATCTCTATTTCTTTAGCGCTTGCCTGTGCAGGAAAAGATTCATCAACCCCGCCTTCGACCCAATAACGTACTTTTTGTCCAATTTTATATTTCGAAGAGGATGTTTTTAACCAAATATCGTTACCTGTATAATCTTCAAAAAAAACGTTCCAACCTTTACCAAAATCACTTTTTTTAACATTATCCAAAACATCATGATTCAGCTATCGTTACCCGTATGCATACACGATCGCGATCGATGCAACGTGGGTAAGTAAGCAGCTTCTGCTTCAGCCGGCTGACCGAAGTGCCTTTGCCGTTATCGTTCTAGATCCGGTCCAGCCCCTCTTGATTATCAGGATCGCTCGCGATCCGCTGACCTTTTCAGGTTATCGCCACCCAAATACTTACTATTCCGTTTATATTATATGGTTTTTAACAATCACCCTGATTGTTGTCGATTATTGGTCCCGGCGAATATTCACGAAGCAAAGCAAAACAAGCCGTCTATGAAAACAGCTTGTTATTGAATACTATTCGATTTTTAGTGCTCTGCACTACTTTACAGTAGCAACATTATTTGAGAACGGAAATCTCAATTCCTTCCGAAATATCCTTGCCGAACCATTTCTTGGAGATCTGCGCATAAGTCCCGTCTTCATGCATTGCCCTGAGCGCTTCGTTATAGGCCTGCACAGTTGCCTCCTGCCCTTTGGTGAACAGGAACGCCGCCGTTTCAATCTCTTCGGATTGATCGACTACTTTGATTTTAAGATCGTGCCTATTCTTGCGCAGATCCAGAAAATACAAATTATTATAGATCAGCGCATCTACCCGCTTGGAAGTTAAGAGCTCCACGGAATCGCCGTTCTCCGGCACCAGCGTGGCCCCGTATTTGAGCGCCAATGCTCCTTGGACGGACTCCGCAATTCCGTTCGTTTTTTTGCCAGCCAGGTCCTCGAAGCTGCGGATGTCCTCGTTCTCTTCCAGGACGATGAGAGTCAGATTGGAGAATTGATACGGATCGCTGAAGTCATATTTTTGCTTGCGCTCCTCCGTAATAGATAGCTGCGGAATCGTGTCGAAGCGCCCACCATCGATACCCGAAAACATGCCGGCGAATTCGACCTCGGCGTATTTTGCCTTAATGCCCAGCCGCTTGGCGATCTCATCGGATATGTCGATATCGAAGCCGGTTAGCCCGCTGCTGTCGTGGAAGGAATATGGCGGATACGTTCCCGTCGTCGCGACGATGATCTCGCCTTCGCTCTTCAGCTTTGCGAGCGAATCCGTCCCTTCGTTGGCCGCACCGCCATTCCCGCATGCGGTCAAGCTCAAAGCGATTAAACTTATGATACCTAATCCAAGCCTTCTCATATTAAACTGAAACCTCCATTATTATAATGATGATTCTGTATGATCCATTCGAGCGTGAGGAGACAGCCGTCTGACGAAAGCTTGAATCCGCTCGTGACGCGGCTGCACAATCACCTCGCCCGGCGTCCCGTACTCCACGATCCGGCCTTGGTCCATGAAGATCACCTGATCGGCCACGCGGCTCGCGAAATCCAGTTCATGCGTGACGATGACGAGCGTCATCCCCTCCCGGGTCAATGCCTTCATCACCTCCAGCACTTCCAGCACAAGCTCAGGGTCAAGCGCCGAGGTCGGTTCATCGAACAACAGTATCGTCGGCTCCATCGACATCGCTCTGGCAATGCCGACCCGCTGCTGCTGGCCGCCGGACAGCTGATGCGGATAACGTTCCGCAAGTTCGCCTAGCCCAACCTTGTCCAAGAGAGCCGCTGCGTGCCACTTCGCATCAGGCTTATTCTGCCTTTTTACCACGACAGGTCCGAGCATCACATTCTCTAGTGCCGTCAGATGCGGGAACAAGTGATTGCCCTGGAAAACCATGCCGGTTTGCTGGCGGAAGCTTTGCACCGCGCGCGGGCCGGGCTTCTTATCGGCGCTGAAGGTCATAGACATCCCATTAAGCGTGATCGTGCCTTCGTTTGGAAGTTCCAGCAGATTGATACAATTCAATAGCGTCGATTTCCCGGAGCCAGATGGACCGATGATGATCGTAGTCGTTCCTTTGCGGATGTCGAGCCCGACATTCCGAAGCACCTCCACTGGACCGAAACGTTTATACAGCCCACTAATCGAAAGCACATTCGGCTCGCCTCTCCCCGTCGGATCATTTCGCATACTCCCACCTCCTCTCTAACCGGCTCTGCCCGACCGTTAATAACGAGCAGATGACGAGATAATAGACACCGGCCAGTAGATAGAGAAGCATCGGCTCGAAGGTCGACGCCGCGATCAGTTTCGCCGCGCCGAACAAGTCCGGAAGCGTGACGAGCGCGGCGAGCGAGGTCGTCTTCACCAGCGTAATAAACTGGTTGCCGAACGGCGGGATGCAGACCCGGAGCGCTTGCGGCAGGATCACTTTCACTAGCACCTGTCTCCTCGACATTCCGAGTGCATAGCCGGCTCTCCATTGTCCCTCAGGGAGGGACAGGATGGAGGCACGGATGATTTCCGACGTATAGGCCCCTTCGGATAGCGTTAAGCTGATCAATACGCTCACGAAAGGCGATAGCAGGATGCCATAGTGGGGAAGCCCGTAGAAAATAATGAAAAGCTGAACGAGAATCGGCGTACACCTGATGATCCATACATAGGATCTTGCAAGCTTGCTTAAAAAACGATTAGGCGATAGGCTAGCCAGCGCGACTAATAGAGCTAGGATCAGCCCAAGGAAAAAGGAAATTAAAGACAGAGGGATCGTATAATTGAGCGTCCCTCTTAGCAACGGGACGAGCGAGTCTGAAATAATCTCCATCACCCGCTGAAGCCGGTCTTCCGTCATGACAATCCATCCTTGATGCCGCAATAGGCATTTGATATAATTCATATTATTCCAATACTATTACCTGTATTTATGAGCAGACGGAGGTTAGCGATGATTAACTTTAGGAATTCCCGGTACCGGTGCGCATCCGAAATTACGTTGGACCTGATCAGCGGGAAATGGAAGATTCTCATCCTCAGCTATTTGTCCGAAAACACCTTTCGCTTCAACGAACTACAGAAGCTAATGCCCGGCGCCACCCAAAAGATGCTGACAGCGCAATTGAGAGATTTAGAGCAAGACGGCCTGATCGTCCGCAAAGTCTACGCGGTCGCGCCTCCAAAGGTCGAATATTACTTATCGGAATTCGGAAGCCGCCTTGTTCCGATGCTGAAGACGCTGTGCGATTTCGGTGCGGATTACATGGAGAGCTTCCAGTCCGCTGCCAAGACCGATGATCAGCGAGCTTGAGTCTCGGCTATGTGATCAGAATTTTTGCGCCGAAGCCTTTGCCCGAACCCGCTGCCCTATGAAGCGCCTCTTCCCCATCCTCTTCCAGAACGATGACATTCTCCGGATACAATTTTCCAAGCAGCGCCCATAACACAAGCGGGTTTCTTGCCGTGTCGATCAGATGATACCCGGAGTCGGCCGTTGCCAGACCGGGTAGCTCCAAAATCTTCGCAGCCGAATGGCGCGTGACGTTCTCCAGATCCAGCTGGCTTGATGGGTCATGATCAGGCTTAGATTCAGGGAGGTACAGATATCGATGCCCTCTGAAAATTTGCCCGAGGTCCACATCATAATCGGCAGCGGCAATACGGAACCGGTACCGGATTCGTATCCGATCTTTCGCATCTTCTATAGGGCTGACCAGCAGTTCGGCTTCGCGCGCTTGCTCTAACGCCCATTCAACTGAAGCAATGCCGACTACGTTATTGTCTTTCACAGTACTGTCATCCACCTGGCTCCTTGAAGCAGAATAGTAATCCGCGTAGGCGTAGTCGAAAACTGCCGCCGCGGTCTCTCCTTCAACGAACGGAACCGTTCTGACCGGATACCAACGGAGCAGATACCTTCGCGCTGTAGCCGGATGCCCGTTCAAGCTTGCCGGCAGTATTGTGCCATAATGGTACTGAAAGCCGTAACCTGCGGCCGATAACGCAGGGGCTAAGCCGCTTTGCGCATAGTGGAGCACCGATTGGTGTGATGGCTTACCGATGAGAAATTCCGATAGGAAAGCGGTGCGGGCCTGTTCGGTGAAACGAAGGCCTTTTCCCGTTTCCCCATGCTTGATCTCGATCGGTACCTCCTCCCAATTCTCGAAAGGAATGAGGAAATCACGTAAGAGCACCAGCTGATGAAGATATTCATTGAACAGCTGCATCACCGTAGGTCCCCCATGCGGACCGGTCAGTATATCCGTGACGAGAAGCGTCCACAAATGATGGTCGCAGCGGCTCCGGAACCGAATGGCCCCCAGCACCTCCCTGCTGATCGGCGTCTCCTCCTCCCCGCGTTCGCTTGCCCACCGGGCAATGGCTTCCCCGATTTTGCGGGCTTGCTCTGCCAGCTCGAGTCTCGCCGTATCTTCGAGCGCAAGCGCATCCAACTGCAATACCGCTTCCCTCCCGGAGAGCGCCAGACTGTTCCTGACATTCTCCAGCAAAGGCTCATAGCCCGACGTTCCTCGTAGGTGCTCGATCACCGAATCCAGCAGCATCCCCAGCTCCCATACAATTTCGCGCGCTCGGTATACTCCCTCGGGCAGCTCCCAGTCCCATTCTCCCTCAGGTTGACGGGTCAAAGCATCTTGTTGCGGATTCGCAATGTTCAGCGCAAGCGGAGTTCCCCAGCTTAGGCTGTACTCCCCCGTCTTTAATTGATAGGTTGACATCCTTATACACCTCTCTTTCGTTTTTACTAGATTAACAACGCTGCCGGTTTTTGGGAAGTACGCACTTTTCCGTATTATTGTTCCTTTTCGGTGCGATAGGCACCAAAAGGGAACTGTCATCGCGTTTCCTCTAAGTCTTTTGAATTGGCGAAACGAAGGAGCTTTGCGAGGTGCTCCTGACTATAATCGCTTTATTTTGGGTGAAGTGACAGGACAATGTTTAAGAAGGAGAGTGTATGGTAGTTCAAGCGCAAAGACGCGCTATTTTTCCTGGCCTTAGCCTTGGCCGTAACGTAGGGTAAGGTTTTCTATTCGGGCTCGGTTTCGTCGGATTCATCGATGAAGCTTTGTTTCACCAGCTGCTGCACGGGCATCACTTTTACGATAATCGACGACGGAAATTGGCTTGGTATCGGACGGTTTGTTTCATGCCTTTAGCTGGTTGCGACCATCGGGGGCTTGTTTATGTTTGCGGACTTTCGCCGGCGCGCTGCGTTGTTAGAACTATCGTGTCCCGTTAGAATTCCTGTAAAACAAACGAAATAATAATTTTGCCGACAGCATTAACGTAATCTGCCCGTTAGCGTAATGAAGCAGCCGACCATTGTGGTCGGCTGCTTCCGTGTTTCTATTGAACTATCGTGTCCCGTTAGTTGAATGATTTATAATTTATGTAATCTAATAAAAACTCTTTATCATCGGGGAAGGAAAATTGCAGTTCAATATCTCGGCGGCCTTTTTTGTACAGGCTAGATCTCAGCATAATGAGCCAAGTTCTCCTGACTGTCGCTGGCCCACAGAACGACCCAGCATTCCGTGAAATTCAGACGCCGCATAGCTTCGTGACGATGATTGCCATCACGAATCGACAGCTGTCCGCCCACGAGTTGCACGATCAACGGCGGGTATGACCAGTCTTTGCGATAAATCTCCATCAGCTTTGCTACGTGCAGGTCCCAGCTGTCCTGCGAAACACAATATTCCATCTCCACTTCCGGTCCGCAACAGCGGATAAGCTCATGAAGCGGTAAACGCACAGGCCCCGCCCAAAATCTCGGCTGTAGCTTAAGCCCTTCAGAAAACGGCTCGTTGCCCCCCGCCGTCTTCAGAAAAAGATGTACCCACTCTTCGATGCAGCCGTGCTTGGCAAAATCGATCGCCTCTTCGGTTGTAAATGATAAAGGCAGCATGCGGCAATCCCCCTCTGACTTAATTGCGCTATCGTTCCCGTTAGTTGAACGCGAAAGCTTCCTGCCGGACTTTAAACTTTAATTACATTTTTGTAGAAACCATCGTCCCTATCGAGAGAATCAGCAGAAATCCAAGCATAATTGAAAATACCAAGCTTCTCAGCAATCTGATAAGCACATGGGCTCTCCATAGCAAAGATAACTTCGTGATCTTTCGTAAATAGTGCTTCCAAGTCAGATGAAACATTACCAGCCTCTTCGACTAGTTTTTTGACAACATCCAGGTCGAAAATTTCTTCGGAAGGAGCACTTACTTCCCCATCACCAAACATCTCAGCTAACTCCTCTTCATCGAAACCAAAATCCTCGATATTCGTTTGTTCCCAGGAACAGTCAAATTTAAAAATAAGAGCAGACTGCTTGAAAATGGACAGACTCCAACCGTGGTCCTCGGCGTACACATAATGGACAAGCAAATCTTTATTGGATTCAACAATAGAGTCTGATGGTTTAAATTCATCTCCCAAGATCACGAACGTAGTCCACCGATTGTCATCTTCAAATACAAAACCCTGTTCACCTGCATGGTTGATGAGTTCAATTGCTTTTTCTTTGCTACCCAACAAATGATAGCTTTGACTAAATTCGCTCATTCGGGTTGCTCCTCAGAATATGATAGGTATTAGGGAATATGTAGATAATTCCTTGATTTAATAATAACTAGAGGTTTCTATCTTCTCAACAATTAAATTACACTCTATGACATAATCATTGTAACTAACCTGCCCTTTAGCTTAACTCCTATCAGATACATATGTACAAAACATCTCATTTTGTGAAGATGTCAAAAAGGAGCTGCCGTAGCAGCTCCCTCTTCGTTTTTATTTTCCGCTACCAGGGAATGGCAGGCGCTCCTTCTGTAATTTCAATATTTAAGTTATCTGCACCAAATTTATCTTTTAAAGCTTGAACTTGCTCATCATTAAGAGGTGCCTTTACATCAATTACTTCAGTTTGATGATTGTAACCTGCACTAGACGCAATATTCATTTCACCTATAAAATTAACAATTTCCTCTTGTTTCGCTGTAAACTCTTTAGGATTGTGCTTGGCTTTCTTAAATTTCACCTTTTCACCAAGCTTTTCCTGTAGTTCCTTCTTAATATTATTAGTCTTGCTATTCTCCTTATCAATTAAGAATACAACTTGGTTTCGATCGAAATACAATGTCGCATCTTCGTTGAACTTTTCTATTCTTGGATATTCTTTTGATATAGCACCTTCGACGATGGGTAAGACTTCACTTTGGAAAGCAGCATCCTTCCCAATTTCTATTTGCACTTCATCCAATACAGGAATTTCCGAAGTCTCACTAAAACCAACCATCACCAGTAATGACAATACAATGAGTACAGTAATGACTCTTTGCACTAATGACACGCCCTTGTTTTGTTTTTAATATTTTATTTTAAACTTGTCCTATGTAGAACAATATTGCGTCATACTGCCCATTAGCTTCACGCCCATCAGCTACATCTGTACAAAAACCCTTATTTCGTGAAGATGTAAAAAAGAGCTGCCGCGGCAGCTCCCTCATCGTTTGTATAGAGTCATTCATTGAACTAACGTTCCCAGTTAGCTTAATCGTAAATTTTGCTGAGTTGAGAGCTATATTGTTCTTCCTCAAAAGTCATTGGAGGGATCTTATCAAGCCAATCAACTTTCGAACCAATCCCTTCGCATCCCAGAAGCATATCTTCCCTTGTAATCATATCAATACCGACTTGGTTCCAGATAATATACCCATCTGCTTTAATTACATTTGCAACAATTACTGTACATGACAAATCGCAATCATCTGGGCACATTAGTACTGGCAAAACAACCTCTTTGCTTGCTGAATTGAACCTTCCTTGAATACATTCTTTCTCTTTCGAGTCGTAGACCCAATCAATAATTGTTGGGATCATGCCCAGAAGGTTACTTGAAGGATAATAATTGTGAAGCAATAAATCCAGAGGCGTACCATCAATGACGATAGTGTGATGTTCAACTTTACAGTACTCACTCTTCATCGGTACGACTTCAATTTTATTTAGCAGTCCCATTGTTTAGACACCTCACTTTGAGCAATTACCACAACAATATTGTATCACGATTTACTCCACTAACCTGCCCGTTAGTTGAACAGGTTGCCGATAATATTGGCAGCTTGTTTTCTTTGCACTATGACTTTTTATGCCTCTATATAAGGGGATTCATGGTTTTTAGGTTCAGAATACTGAAGATTTCAAGTTATCGAGAATTCCGTATGAATCGTCGCAACATTTTCTGAGACAATACGTTTATTATAAGGTAAAGTTAATATATGGAAACTAAAGGGGATCATCCATGCGAAGAAAATTGATGCTTCGAACCATACTTACAGCTTCTGCCTTGCTCGTTGCCATTCAAATAGGACAGACAGCGGACAATATTGGAATTAGCCAAGTGTATGCCGAGAAACCTGTTATATCCTTCGGTTTAGGAAACCCAGGGATTCAGACACCGGTTGTCCAGCCAACTTGGTCCACAAAAGTCGATAATTGGGAGGAATATATTACTTCTAACTATACAATGACAGGTGAGGGTAGAATTTTCACGTTAAGAGATAGGAAGTTGATCGCTTTGAATGCTCAGACAGGAAAAACGATTTGGACTTCTAATGATGCTGTGAATTCCATGTTTGTCTATCAGGGAGGAAATATTTACGGGACTTTAAGTGACGGGAGCCTCTTTGCCCTTTCTGCTTCAAGCGGGAAGAAGCTGTGGCAGTCAAGCGTCAAGATTGAAAAACCAAACGCCATTGAAGTTTTCGGCGATACGTTGTATGTCCTGATAGACAATTATACCTTTGCAGTCCATGTGAAGACTGGAAAGCAGCTTTGGGTAAACACCGGGTCCCAAGAAACCACCGAGCCACAAGAAGCATATTACACCAGTTCAGGAATCAAGGACGCAGGAGATATCGTATTACGCACCATCACAATGCATGAAGCAACACATACCACTCAACAACTTAATGCCATTGATAAGAAAACGGGAAAGAAGCTTTGGGGTAAGACCAACCAGGACGTCCCGTTCAAGATCGAAGGCGGACTGGCGTACTCCATTAAACATAATAATCAACCGATAGTTGAAGATGCCGAACGCAGCATTACAGTTACCGTCATTAATGTGAAAACGGGTGAAGTAAAAGGCAGTCGTGTTTACCGCTGGAATGTAAACGCAGATTCGGGCGTTGAATATAATGCCAATGTACCAACCTACTTGGATGGAAATGATTTTTATATCCATCAGAATGGCATTATAGCGAGATACGATTTTAAAAATTATAAACCGGAAGGCAAACCTCTACAGACTTATAGTGAGCCAAGTTATGATCATGGCTCATACCCTTTTTATAAAGTTCACCGCGGTCGTATTTTGTTCGGTAATTCGCAGAATGGTATGCTTTTCAGTATGAAATCGGTAAACGGACAATACATGAGCTGGACTGGGGATAACCCGTCCGCAAAGACTGTGATCTATGGAAAAGGTGTCTATATCGCTCAAACCGATGGAATCCTGCACGCGATCGATTTTGATTCAGGCAAACCGCTGTTCCGGGTGAAAACAGGCGCGCGTCAATATGATAGTATACTTAAAGAAGATGGATTCCTCATCGTACAGACGCCTGACAAACTGATAGGAGTTAAATTGCCTTCTGCTTTAAAGTAATTTAACAATCACTAGAGATCCCTTGATATCCGTTGGTCTCCCCGATAACATTGACAGTTTTAGAGTTTGAAGCCTGTGTTACGTAGCCATCTTACCATTTAGCAAGAGAAATAAAGTATTAGACTTATCCCTAAAAGAATCAGCGACAGCCGTGGACGATATCTTACAGTTCTAGACTGTCGCTGTTTCATTGAACTATCGTTTCCCGTTAGTTCAATAAGTTTTGGTGGTTCTTACTTAGTATTCGAAACTGGCGATGGCTCTTTCATCCATTGTTGGGGACCTTCATTGTCAGGAATAAACTTTCTCCAATATTCACCGCTTTGTTTATCAAATATAATGATATTATTTTTATTCGCTGTAATCATTTCATACCTTCCTGCATTTGTTTCAGTTGTCACTGTGGAACTTTTCCCTCCAAAGGTCAACATTACAAAACAACCTAAAATTATAAAACCTAATAGAATCGAAAAACCTATGATAACCGAATTACTTTTATTCATAATAACTCCTCCACTTCTAGGAACTCCCAAATTACATTTCGACATTGTTATCCAAATAACCTTTCTTCCCGGCCTGTTCTCTAGAATAATGCCCGTTAGCTTAACAAAGAAATGGAGCAGCTGCCGTTGCAAACTGCTCCTTGATTGTTCAACTATCGTGTCCCGATAGCTTAATGAGTATCCTTCATTTTAGAAGCCTAGAATTCATTGTTCAGCGTAATAACTTTTCTAAACCGCATTATTTCGAATATCTCAACGATACAAGATAATTGATCCCGATTTTCTTTGCCCGTTTAATTGGTATTTGCCTGCGTTTGTATTCTTCAAAACCTAATTTATAATAGAGTTTCATGGCTGGAATATTGGTATCGGCGACTTCTTCAATCAAATAAACCTCATATGGTGTATGCTCAAGGATATGACGAATCATTTGCGAAGCAACGCCTTGCCCCCTGCATTCGGCGGCCGTCCCTACAAATTCAATGGAGCCAACACCAGGTGAAGGATGAACGAAGGGAGTTTCAAATTCTTTTTTCAAGAAAATACCGGCCATAGTGCCTCTATAAAAGCCTAAATGTTTGCGAAGTTCCTTTTTATCCAGTTTAACCGAAAGTGAAGTTCCATCCGTACAAGCAGCCATTCCGACCACTTGCCCCTTGTATAAAGCCACATAAAATTGGTCCAAAATGAATATATGGGCGAACGCTGCAGCAATCCTTTTCGGATCTTTAGAGAAAAACCCAAGCCACTGTGTGAATCCCTCTGCGAATATTTCAGATATTCCTCGCCTCACATCAAATTCAGCTTGATCGGCTCTAACCACGTTAATCATGACATGGTCACTTCCTTTCCTTCAATAGAAATGCGGTGAGGATAGATGGTGAGGGCATGGTAAAGTTGCTCTTTAGTAATACTTTCATCTGAGCCAAACCCTGAATCGATGCATAAAAAAGGACAGCCATTTCCTGCGCATCACCCGAGTAAAATTCCCCTAGCTGCTGACCCTTGCGAATGAGCTGTGCCGTAGAATCAAGCAGCCTGGCATTTACGTGGAGGATCTCTTCATAATGTTTTGAGGCTGTGGCAGCTCCAGCTAATAGCGATTGATTAATAAGGATCAGTAGATGGGCTAGTTCCTCCCCATTGATCATGTCAGTGTAGACTTCGTAGATAAACTGTGCCATTAACTTATTAGGGGATTGATCGGATTCAAAGAAAGTAATATTACGTTTCAATCCTTCAACCGCGTAGGCAACCAATTCATTAAATAACTGATCCTTTGTTTTGTAATGACGATACAGCAGCCCAATACTAATGCCAGCGGTATCCGCGATATCTTGAACATTCGTCGAGCCGAAACCTTGATGAACAAATAATTGCATCGCAGCTGAATGGATTTTTTCCCTAGTGGCAATGCGCATTTCTTCAAACTGTTCCTTGCTACGCGGCAAACAATTCGCCCCTTTTCAATGAATGAATTTTTACTCATTATATAATATTGAGAGTGGAATAACAACATTCCACTCCAGTTAGCGAAATCTGCCCGTTAGCTCAACGAGGCTGCCGTTTTATGCCGGCAGCCTCGTTCTGGTGTTTATTAAGCTATAGTTCTCCGTTAGCTTAATGACGCTTCTCAATCATTGATTCGTCATAACTGAGTTTACAACCTACTAAAATAAATCTGTAACGGCCCCTTTGGAAGCAGATGAAACTAATCTCGCGTATTTACTAAGAACACCTGTAGTAAATTTCAATTGTGGTTGAACCCATTCATTCTTTCGTTTCGCTAACTCTACTTCCGAAATTTCAAAGCAAATTTCTTGCGTTTCACTATCAATGGTAATGATGTCACCCTCTTGCAGAAGAGCTATTGGTCCACCTACTTGTGCTTCTGGTGCAACATGACCAACTACAAAACCATGTGAGCCACCTGAAAATCTACCATCAGTTATGAGAGCAACTTCTCCACCAAACCCTTTCCCGACGATTAAAGCGGTAACTGAAAGCATTTCTGGCATGCCTGGTCCGCCCTTCGGTCCGCAATACCGAATAACTAACACATCTCCTTTGCGGATCTGGTTTTGTAATATTGCCTCAGTAGCCGCTACCTCGCTATCATATACACGTGCAGGACCAGTGAAACGAGACTTTTTCATCCCTGACATTTTGGCAATTGCGCCTTCTGGAGCCAGATTGCCCTTTAGAACGACTAACGGCCCACTCGTCTTTAAGGGATTATTAAACGGGCGAATAATGTCTTGATTTTCAAGCAACGGTTCTGATGCTGCCAAATTTTCTGCTAAAGTTTTACCGGTAATCGTCATACAATCACCATGGAGAAGACCTTGCTCAAGAAGAAGCTTCATCACGCCGGGAACCCCACCAATATCACTTAGATCCTGCATGACATACTTTCCGCTTGGCTTAAGATCTGCAATGTGTGGCACTTTTACACGAATGCGTTCGAAATCATCATAGGTTAACTCTACTTGGACAGAGTGTGCAATCGCAATTAGGTGCAGGAAGGCATTGGTAGAGCCCCCCAATGCCATTACAAGTGTAATCGCATTCTCAAATGCTTTCTTTGTCATAATATCGCGCGGATAAATTCCCTTCTCAAGTAGTTCAAGTACTCGCTCACCTGCTTCTTCGCATTCCAATGCTTTTTGAGGTGATATCGCTGAGGTAGAGGATGAACCAGGAAGACTCATGCCTAATGCTTCTGCAGCAGATGCCATTGTGTTAGCTGTATACATTCCTCCGCAAGCTCCGGCCCCAGGGCAAGCGTTGCACTCAACCTTGTGAAGCTCCTCATCACTTATTTTACCATCATGATACAGCCCTACTGCTTCAAAAGCACTGACAATATCTACGTCTTTACCGTCTAACTTCCCAGGTTGAATTGTTCCGCCATATACATATACCGCTGGCAAATTCAGTCGGCCGATAGCCATTAAACACGCTGGTGTATTTTTATCGCATCCGCCTACAGCAACAAGCGCATCGAAACGCTCTGCGTTCGTAACAATCTCAATGGAGTCTGCTATAGCTTCACGGCTTGGTAGTGAGTACAACATCCCGTCATGCCCCATCGAAATTCCATCTGAAACCGTAATGGTGTTAAAAATCAGAGGAGCACCGCCATGAAGCTGAATTCCCTTTTTCGCTGCAAGCGCTAAGGAATCAATATGCATGTTGCATGGGGTTACTTCACTCCACGTACTCGCCACGCCAATCATCGGCTTCTTGAAATCCTCGTCTTTAAAACCGACAGCCCTCAGCATAGCGCGATTAGGGACGCGATTAACTCCCTCACTTATAACTTTGCTCCGAATTCTTAAATCTTTATGACCAGACATACTCATTCATCCTTTCACTATTAGATTAGGGCATACAGTTCATGCATAGGTCTTATTAAGTTTTGTTTCATATGTGCTGAGGCTTTTTCAGTGTCTTTCTGCTCCAAAGCTAATATGATAGATCCGTGCTCTTCCACAGAGGTAAGTGTTCCTGTGACTGGTTGCTTAAGAAAGACATATTTAAACCTTCTTATATGAATTTGCAGTGATGTACTAAATGATGCGATGTACGCGTTATCCGATACATCTACAATTAAATTATGAAACTGCTCATCAAGTTCCATAGCTTGGTAAGTCTGTCCACTCTGGATGGCTTGGGCGAATTGCTTATTTATTTCTTTCAAGACCTCGATCTGTTCCAGTGAAATGAGTTTTGCTGCATATTCAGCAGCCAAAGAATAGAGCGCAGCGAGCGTTGGGTACATCTTAAGAATATCTTCTTTTTCTATGCTCGTTACTCTCGTTTCTTTACCAGGAAACATCGAGACAAGTCCTTGCATTTCCAAAAGCTGAAAAGCCTCCCTGATTGGAGTTCTACTAACAGCCAAAGACTCCGCTAGTTCAGCATCAATTAATTTCTCGCCCGGTACGAGTGTACCCTCAATGATCCATCTTTGGATTTGAGTTAATGCTCGTTCTTTAGCTGATATTCGAGTTGGTGAAGAAAAATTGTGGGGTACTGGCATAAGCAATCTCCTCTTTAATATTGCGTGTATATGCAATATATCGCATTCTAGAGTTCGATGCAATGAGTTTATAGAATAATTTATTGTCTTATTTTATAAAAAGGAGCAGGAGCCGGGCTCCTGCTCCTTTTTTTGAACTTAAGTACTGTGTTAGCTCAGCGTTCTTTTTTATATTTATTGAGATACCAATCTTCAATTAAATTGTATATGCCCTCAATTTTCTTGTTAAAACTATCTTTAAATTCTTCCTGAATGTTCCTTCAGTTGAATCCGTATTCATCATAACAATCAATCAATAAATCTCTTACATCTCTAATTTATGGTCGTACAAGCACCGAATAAGCTTCTGTGTTACATTATCATGTTCATTTTCTGGAGCTCCCCCTCGGATTAAGCCAAGAGGGTCTAGTTTATTAATAATTACTCTTAGCTCCAGGAAATCCCTCACATACTCTTCGGATAATTTCTTTTTTAAATCCTTATCTATTTACCATCACCCTCCTAATAATTGTACTGTTGTTCTGCGTTAGCGTAATGACTGGCTATATTTTAAGTTAACTTGGATTTTTTATGTTTTCTATACTGATAGATAGCCAGTGGTGTATTAATGACGCCAGTAACCAGTATACAAATCAGGGGAAAGATTTGTATGAAGGTCGGATTCAGATTACCATCCCCAACAGGACCCACCTTTGGTTGAGATGCATCCCAATAACCATAAATTAAAAATACTATGGGAAGAACGATACAGCCTGCAGAAAAGAACAAGTAAATACCATACCTATTCAGCTAATCACCCCATTTTTTTTGTTTTCAGCACCTAGAATGATAATACCACATATTGGAACTATACTGCCCGTTAGTTGAGCGAAGGGCTGCCACGTGGCAGCCCTCTCGATGTTGAACTATCGTGTCCCGTTAGCTGAATGGCTTGTACAGTAATTTTTGACTATTAGCCACAAGGAAAAGAGGATGTTCCTTGCTGCGTGCTTTCCGTTAATTTTGTTCAATCAATTCAATATGACTTTTGATTTCTATTGAGTCGCATTTAGAACAGGAGAAGTTTGGTTTCACGAGTAATTCAATTGGTGGTAAATCAGATATAGTTTTTGCTTTCTTTTTTATCCAACCGTTCTCTGAGGATAACTCCGGTGGGTCAATTAACTTTGTGTCAGTATTGCATTTCTTACAATGGATTATTACTTCCCAAACTAACTCTTTCATAATAAAAACACACTCCCCTATTGCCTGTTATTCACTACCTAATTAGCGTAGCGTTGATAAATTATCTTTTCTTTCTCAACACTATAGTTATCGATCTTATAGTCATGTATATGATAAAAATACATACCACTGTAAACAAGTAGGATGTAAACGTGAAGCTAATCCACTGTGCAGTCATGGTAACTGACCCATCAGAATTGACAACTTCAGTGGATGAATTGTACTTAAAAAATGCTATGAGCAATAATGGTGCTAAAGCTGAAATTATTACACCAATGATTATATCTTTTAATTTGAACATTTGGGTCTCCCTTCCACTGATACTACAACTTGTCTTACATGCTCTCTCTTTATACAATCAATTATCGCACTTATTACGCTCTAGTAGAGTTGAACTATCGTTACCCGTTAGCGTAACGACGAAGGGCAGCCACGACGCAGCCCTTTTAGTCTTCAACTATCGTTCCCCGTTAGCTTAATCTTCTTCCGATACTACTTGAAATTTGATAATAGCTCACCCTTGATTATTTAAAGTTTGGATTTGCAACTACTTTTAATTGATCACCTATTTTTTCACAGTCAGGTGAGGACTCTTATCAAGAAGAGGCTGTGCTTCTTTTAAGGCAACTTTTCGTAGTCGATGACATACCAAAGTGTTTTTATCTGCCATTGAATGCCTTATGGCATTCGCCCCTATAAAGTTTTTTATCGGTAAATTTCCGCGCATTCCGTGCTTGTTGGTTGGTAAAAACAATGATTTTTCCAAGTACCCGCGAGCGGTTGACCGTACCACATTGCGGGGCAAGCTTGAGATGTTGGCCCCCACGGATTGAAATACCACAGAGAGTATTTTGAAGGCCATTCTCGCCAGCCTTTTATGGTCTGTTCAGCTAGCCGCCGCTCTCGTTCCCGTGTCTTCAGATAAAAATCGGGTTCTAATATGGCGTCGAACATGGCATCGCCATTCATATAATGATAAATAACATCATTAATATTGTTGACGTTCTTGAAGTCCGAACACCTGACTACGGCCCGATTAATCACGACAGCGCCAACCGTTAACATACCCTTTTCGCCTTCCGCCTGTGCCTCGCCCCTCATAAGCCGCGCCAACAAATCAACGTCAGACGACCTATACTTAACCCTCGCACCCATGGCAAAACCCCCTTTAACTGGTTAACACACTATATTCACATTTTGGCAAAATGACCGTTGGCGTGCGGGGCGGGTCACATGTGTGTCAGGGTGTCAAAACTTAAAAAAGCAGCCGATCGTGAACTGCACCCCAATTGTTAGACACCATCTAACAATCTGGAGGTGCAGTTTTTTTGTCAAAATTCAATTTAGCATTGAAGAAAGAAGCTATTCATCAATATCTGTCAGGAAATAAAGGGGTTAAAAGCATTGCGAGATCCTTAGGAATCAATCATGAAGTTTTGCGTATGTGGATTAAGCAATACGAATATCACGGCGTAAAAGCTTTTGAAAAAAGCTATACAGCGTACGCCATCCCATTTAAACTAGACGTACTCAACCATATGAACGAGAATGGGACGTCTCCAAACGAAGCAGCTGTCATTTTCAATATCTCTTCTCCAGGGATTATTCGAAAATGGCGCAGTCAATTCAATGAACACGGAATCGACGCCCTAAAACCAAACATAAAGGGGCGTCGCTGTATGACGGATAAAGATAAAAAAGGCTTCAAAAAGCAAGAACCTGCCGAGGGATCAGTTGAAGCCTTACAGGCTGAATTAGAACGTTTGCGCATGGAAAACGCCTACTTAAAAAAGTTGAATGCCTTAGTTCAAAACAAGGAAAAATCACCAAACAAGACAAAGCGCAAGTAGTCTATGAATTAAGGCTTGAATTTCCGGTGATTGCATTATTAAAGCTCGCAGATATCCCTCGCAGCACTTTTTATTACTTGGTGAAACAGTTTGACAAGCCCGATACAGACGCAGAACTGAAGCTCCTTATTCAATCCATTTATGATGAGCATGAAGGTCGTTACGGCTATCGTCG
>NZ_JBEGHY010000022.1:0-275 GCF_040676435.1 Paenibacillus sp. LPE1-1-1.1 | reverse complement strand
TTAGGGCGTCGATTCCGTGTTCATTGAATTGACTGCGCCATTTTCGAATAATCCCTGGAGAAGAGATATTGAAAATGACAGCTGCTTCGTTTGGAGACGTCCCATTCTCGTTCATATGGTTGAGTACATCTAGTTTAAATGGGATGGTGTACGCTGTATAGCTTTTTTCAAAAGCTTTTACGCCGTGATATTCGTATTGCTTAATCCACATACGCAAAACTTCATGATTGATTCCTAAGGATCTCGCAATGCTTTTAACCCCTTTATTTCCTGAC
>NZ_JBEGHY010000021.1:0-279 GCF_040676435.1 Paenibacillus sp. LPE1-1-1.1 | reverse complement strand
TAAAGGATGTTTCAGCAATTCTTTTCTTTCGTTATCCAGTTTTCAAGGTGCAATTTGGTTCCTAACCACTCTCGCGGCAGGAATATTAGATTATCATACGCCTTCGTTACGATCAACCACTAAAAGTTGGCAACTTATTTGTATGGCATAACCCGCTTGGCGACGTCCTACTCTCCCAAGACCCTGCGGTCTAAGTACCATTGGCGCTGGAGGGCTTAACGGTCGTGTTCGGTATGGGAACGCGTGGTTCCCCTCCGCCATCGCCACCAAACGGATGAC
>NZ_JBEGHY010000020.1:0-294 GCF_040676435.1 Paenibacillus sp. LPE1-1-1.1 | reverse complement strand
CCGCTTGGATTTCCGGAAAAATCGGTCCGCTGAACGACTCTGCGGCAACAGTAGTCAGAACGGTTGGCACTTTGAAAGCTTTAGCTGCTTTGGCAAGTCCTGTCACGTTATTGCGCAATACCTGGATATCAATCGATGATGTACCAAATGCCATTTGCGGTTGGTGGTCGATCATGAGCAAGGTATGGTTCGTTGGCGTCAGCAATCTTGAAGACGGAACCGCCTTTGCTTGAATGACATGTGAACTAGCATTAACTGATTCTGCCTTTGTAACGAGATTCGATCCGAATGCGC
>NZ_JBEGHY010000019.1:0-310 GCF_040676435.1 Paenibacillus sp. LPE1-1-1.1 | reverse complement strand
GAACCTGCCGAGGGATCAGTTGAAGCCTTACAGGCTGAATTAGAACGTTTGCGCATGGAAAACGCCTACTTAAAAAAGTTGAATGCCTTAGTTCAAAACAAGGAAAAATCACCAAACAAGACAAAGCCCAAGTAGTCTATGAATTAAGGCTTGAATTTCCGGTGATTGCATTATTAAAGCTCACAGATATCCCTCGCAGCACTTTTTATTACTTGGTGAAACAGTTTGACAAGCCCGATACAGACGCAGAACTGAAGCTCCTTATTCAATCCATTTATGATGAGCATGAAGGTCGTTACGGCTATCGTCG
>NZ_JBEGHY010000018.1:0-350 GCF_040676435.1 Paenibacillus sp. LPE1-1-1.1 | reverse complement strand
CATCCTCCGTGCGCTCTTACTAGCTTAACCATATGCTCGGGTGATCGCTCACCTTCGCTTCTAATAAAAACAACTAAAGGATGTTTCAGCAATTCTTTTCTTTCGTTATCCAGTTTTCAAGGTGCAAATTTCCTTGTCGTTTTATGCGACAGGAATCATAGATTATCACATTTTTTCGTTACAATCAACAACTAAATGTTGGTAATTTCTTATGTGAGATAATCCGCTTGGCGACGTCCTACTCTCCCAAGACCCTGCGGTCTAAGTACCATTGGCGCTGGAGGGCTTAACGGTCGTGTTCGGTATGGGAACGCGTGGTTCCCCTCCGCCATCGCCACCAAACGGATGAC
>NZ_JBEGHY010000017.1:0-442 GCF_040676435.1 Paenibacillus sp. LPE1-1-1.1 | reverse complement strand
GGTGGGCACTCTAGGATGACTGCCGGTGACAAACCGGAGGAAGGTGGGGATGACGTCAAATCATCATGCCCCTTATGACCTGGGCTACACACGTACTACAATGGCCGATACAACGGGAAGCGAAACCGCGAGGTGGAGCCAATCCTATCAAAGTCGGTCTCAGTTCGGATTGCAGGCTGCAACTCGCCTGCATGAAGTCGGAATTGCTAGTAATCGCGGATCAGCATGCCGCGGTGAATACGTTCCCGGGTCTTGTACACACCGCCCGTCACACCACGAGAGTTTACAACACCCGAAGCCGGTGGGGTAACCCGCAAGGGAGCTAGCCGTCGAAGGTGGGGTAGATGATTGGGGTGAAGTCGTAACAAGGTAGCCGTATCGGAAGGTGCGGCTGGATCACCTCCTTTCTAAGGAAATACCCGGACCCGATGAGGTTCGGATA
>NZ_JBEGHY010000016.1:0-446 GCF_040676435.1 Paenibacillus sp. LPE1-1-1.1 | reverse complement strand
CGTCCTTCTTCGGCTCCTGGTGCCTAGGCATCCTCCGTGCGCTCTTACTAGCTTAACCATATGCTCGGGTGATCGCTCACCTTCGCTTCTAATAAAAACAACTAAAGGATGTTTCAGCAATTCTTTTTCTTTCGTTATCCAGTTTTCAAGGTGCAATTTGATAAAAGTTGTTGGTGGAGCCAAGCGGGATCGAACCGCTGACCTCCTGCTTGCAAGGCAGGCGCTCTCCCAGCTGAGCTATGGCCCCATACAAATTCCATCAAAGCTGAACAAATGGTTTTCACGTCTTGCGCTCAAAGCGCCATATACCGATAACTTATATCCGAACCTCATCGGGTCCGGGTATTTCCTTAGAAAGGAGGTGATCCAGCCGCACCTTCCGATACGGCTACCTTGTTACGACTTCACCCCAATCATCTACCCCACCTTCGACGGCTAGCTCCCTT
>NZ_JBEGHY010000015.1:0-451 GCF_040676435.1 Paenibacillus sp. LPE1-1-1.1 | reverse complement strand
TCATGAGCAAGGTATGGTTCGTTGGCGTCAGCAATCTTGAAGACGGAACCGCCTTTGCTTGAATGACATGTGAACTAGCATTAACTGATTCTGCCTTTGTAACGAGATTCGATCCGAATGCGCTTGCCGATACGATAGCAGTTAAAAGTGCTAGAGTTGTTACGCGTCTTGTAAGTAATGTTTTCATAATTGTCAGCTCCCTTTATATTGATATACTAGAACAGTGTGCTAAGGCATAATCAGTCCCATTTTGCAGCCATAACAAGCTTCTTGCAGCCAGTTTTTTTGACTGCAGCTTAAAATTTTTAATGTCCCTCACTACCGCCGAACATTTCTTGCGAGTAAATAATACCTAGACCGTATGCGCCGCCGTGTTCTTTAGCAATATCTGTTGTCGCTTTGTACGTTTCGGAACGTGCCCAGTCGCGTTGCAGTTCCAGTAGGTACTGTT
>NZ_JBEGHY010000014.1:0-476 GCF_040676435.1 Paenibacillus sp. LPE1-1-1.1 | reverse complement strand
GGATAAGCGTTTAAAGGCCTGATTCAGCATTTCAGAGACTAAGGAGTATGTAGGACGAGACCCTACTGTGTAGGTGATAATTTCACCGTTAAACAAGTCCAGCACAGGTGATAAATACAGCTTTTCACCAAACAGCTTAAATTCTGTAATATCGGTAACCCACTTCTCATTTGGTTTTTCCGCTTGAAAATTACGTTCGAGTACGTTAGGAGCAATTTTACCTACTGTTCCTTTATAGGAACGATATTTCTTCATACGAACCACTGATTTCAACCCTAATTCTTTCATGATACGCTGCACTTTTTTATGATTAACTGGATAATCCCGATTAAACAGCTCATCACGGATACGACGATAGCCGTAACGACCTTCATGCTCATCATAAATGGATTGAATAAGGAGCTTCAGTTCTGCGTCTGTATCGGGCTTGTCAAACTGTTTCACCAAGTAATAAAAAGTGCTGCGAGGGATATCTG
>NZ_JBEGHY010000013.1:0-524 GCF_040676435.1 Paenibacillus sp. LPE1-1-1.1 | reverse complement strand
CCGAACATTTCTTGCGAGTAAATAATACCTAGACCGTATGCGCCGCCGTGTTCTTTAGCAATATCTGTTGTCGCTTTGTACGTTTCGGAACGTGCCCAGTCGCGTTGCAGTTCCAGTAGGTACTGTTCCCAAGTAATGGGTGCGGCGCCCGCTTGAATCATGCGCTCAATGGCCATATCGTGCGCTTCTTTTGTGACTCCGCCTGAAGTATCGGTTACGATGTATACTTCATATCCTTGATCGATCGCGGAAAGCACAGCTGATAAGTCGCAAACCTCTGTCCATAGACCAGAAACGACAAGCTTTTTATTACCATAGCTGTTCACTTTATCAACAACTTGTTGATCTTCCCAAGCATTCATCGTTGTGCGGTCAATTGGCTGCTGCTCTGGGAAAACCGCTTGGATTTCCGGAAAAATCGGTCCGCTGAACGACTCTGCGGCAACAGTAGTCAGAACGGTTGGCACTTTGAAAGCTTTAGCTGCTTTGGCAAGTCCTGTCACGTTATTGCGCAATACCTGGAT